>CAWDFW010000025.1:0-244489 GCA_963801595.1 Terriglobia bacterium
AAGCTGCGTCTGCTGAAGAAGCTGCATTGCACGCTGAAGTTTGAGAAGAAGGCATCGCAACTGGGCGCGCGCTTGATCGCTGGGGTGGATGAAGTCGGACGGGGTTCGCTGTTTGGTCCCGTGGTTGCCGCGGCCGTCATCCTCGATCCGCAGTATCGCGTGCGAGGCTTGCGCGATTCCAAGCTGCTGCCGGCGGAACGGCGTGAGGTCCTGGCGGAACGGATCCGCCAGCACGCTGTGGCCTGGGCGATAGCGGCGGTCGATGCCGCGCGCATCGATCAGATCAACATTTACCAGGCCTCGCGCCTGGCCATGCGTGAAGCGGTCTTCGGCCTCAAACCGGAAGCCGACCACTTGCTGGTGGACGCGTTGCGCCTGGATTGCGAACTGCCCCAACAACCGATCATTCACGGCGATGCGCTTTCCGCTTCGATCGCGGCCGCCTCAATTCTGGCCAAAGTGGCGCGCGACCGCATGATTGTCGAATGGGACCCCGTCTTCCCGGTCTACGGACTGGCCTCAAACAAGGGATACAGCACGCCTCGACATCTGGCGGCGCTGCGCGAACACGGTCCTTCTCCCCTTCATCGCCAGTCGTTTGCGCCGGTATGGAATGCGCCTGTGCCGCAGGATGTGCTGGCCTTCATGCTGGAGGAAGACGAGTCATTGGATAGCGCCGACCTTCGGCAAGCCTGATGCTGCATTGCTCCTGTCGGGCGGGCACTCCCGTCCGCCGCTTTGAGGTTGTTGGCTTCTGCCTGATAGGTGACCGGGACGCCACCCGACAGCCGGCGGGACGCCGGCGCTACATCGAAGATACAATCCCTTGCATGCAGCGCATGATGGTGGTAACCGCTCATCCCGATGACGAGGCCAGCAGTTTCGGCGGATCGTTGCGTCTATACAGCGAGCGGGGCGTGGAAACCTGCGTAATCTGCCTGACGCCCGGGCAGGCGGCCACTCATCGTGGCGGTGCGCGTAACGATCATGGAACTGGACGCACTGCGGCGCGAGGAATTTGCCGCCGCCTGCAAAATTCTGAAAGTCACGCGCGGAATCGTGCTCGACTACCCCGACGGCCAACTCCACCGCCTGGACCTGCAGCGGGTGGTTTCTGACCTTACCCGTCACATCCGGGATTTTCGACCGCAGGTCCTGCTCACATTTGATCCGGCGGGCGGCGCGACCGGGCACACCGATCACAGCATGGCATCGGTCTTCGCCACTCTGGCCTTCCACTGGGCGGGACGGAGCAATCGCTTTCCTGACCAGTTGAGCGACTCGGTCGCGGCTCACCGGGTACAGAAGCTGTACTATGCCTCGAGTAATTCCGTCCTCCCCGGACGGCAGCCCGTCACCGTGGCTCCCGTCGACAGCCAACATCGAGATCGGGAACTATCTCGAAACCAAAGTTGAGGCATTCCGCGCCCACGCCAGCCAGCGACCGCTGTGGGCGCTGTTCGAAGAGTACGAACGAAAAGGGCAGAGCCAGGAGCGATTTCACCTGGCGGCAGCGGTGAAGCGTGGTCCCATCGTTCCGGAAGATGATTTGTTCGCGGGCGTAATCGAAGAAGTGTCATGGGGGCAGGGCGCCAGTCGTCGCCGCTTTTGACTTGATTTCGCCAAGGTTCAGTCTGCCAGGAGCGAAATTGTCACCTGCAATGCGCGGGGAACAGAGGCTGGATATCAGAATCGACCGAAAGCGACGGGCGAGGGCGCCCGCCCTACATTTCCTATCCGGCTTGATGATTTCGCTCAGCACGTCGGGCTTGGTTTCGTCCCGCACCAGGTGGGGGAATTTTTCTCCACCGTGATAATCCAGCTTGTAGGTTTTGTAGTAGTCCGTGTTCTCTACCAGCAGCTCGAGCGCGGCGTTGCTGGTCTTGCCTGCCCGCAGGGCGTCGCTCAGAACATCTTTTGTGAACTTTCTCCCATTCACGGCAACTACTTTCATGCCTGGCCCGATTCCGGCCTGGGCTGCCGGCATTCCTTCAACCGTATCGGTAACCACTCCATCACTTTTCAACCACAGTCCGATCGAGTATGCGGCGTTGATGGAGCCACCGTCGCCTTCCCTGGCCTGCACCAGCGGCGAACGGGTGTCGTCATAGACCAGTTTCCAGCCGCTGCCCTCGATGCCGCCCAGGGGAGCGCCTGGCCCGTGGTTGGTCAGCCGCTCGGTCCAGAAGCCGCGCCAGTCGTACGGCGCCACCTGGTTCAGCGTGTTCACGATATCGTCGAAGGTATAAGTTTTCACCTGCGGAGGCCCGCTCGGAGGTCCGTGAAAGATCCGGCAAAAGTCATCCAGGGATTTCTGGCCGTGAGTCTGCTGGCGAATGATGGTGTCCGCCCACAGCCAGGTCAGTTCATCTTCGTCGTAGTAGTCGAGTGCTCGCCGCCACGACTCCCACTGGCGCGGCGCATCCTGCATCGCGGGAACGCCATCGGCGGTGTCCTGTAGGTTGCGCCAGGCGCGCCCGGGAGTGTGGTCGAGCTCGGCCGCCGTATAGGCCAGTGCGTCACGGAATTCTTCCGGCGTCCGTTGCCCCATGCGGCCGGTGAGAATCTCTCCAAGATATTCCGTGAGCCCTTCATACACCCACAGCAGATCGGTCTGCATGGGCTTTTCGTAATCAGAAGTCGCGAGGTCGGCGGGACGCCGGTATTTTCCGTTCCACGAGTGCACGAATTCGTGGGACAGCAATCCCGCGCCCAGCAGGCGCTTGGTCGGATCGACCAGGGCCCGCTCACCCAGCCGGCTGTCGTTCGATTCATGATGCTCCAGGCCGAAGTGGGCTACGTGGTCGCTCAGGCTGTACAGGAAGTGGTAGTCGCGATAGTGCTGCGCCCCAAACAGCGCGTCGGTTTGTTTCACCAGGTTCTTGTAGTGGTCCCAAACCTCGGCGGGAGCATCGAGCGCGGCCGCGCTGTCGGCGGCGATGTCCATTTCCACCGGTGGCGTCTGCCCGGGATTGAGTGGAACGACTTTCAGATATTCACCGGTGATCACCGGGCCATCGACCAGCATGGTGAGCGAGACCGGGGCGAACTTGATCTCTCCTCCCGACTGCGAGGTCACCGCCAGCGAGGTCCCGAATTTCCAATCGGCCGGCAGACGCAGGCTGGCCGTGTAGGTCAAGTCATCCGAAGGCCATCCTGCGGGATACAGCAGCACATCGTTCCAGTTGATGACTGCCATTTTGTCCGTGGCCGTGGCACCGCCGGTGTAGATGCCTTCCGACCCGGCGGGCGAGATGAAATCCAGCGACGGCTTCGATGCTGGATACGCCGGCCGGCACTTCGACGTGAAACGTCCAGCCATCCAGCAGATCGCGGCGCCAGGTCAGAGTCTTTCCGCCGGCGGTGAACTTCAGTCCGGCAAGGTCCTGGATCGGACCGGTGGGGCCATGCTCGCCGGGAATCCACTTGGGATAATAAAGAGTCAGGCTCCCGGCTTTGGCGGGAATGGTCATGCGCGCATGAAAGATTTTTCGCGGCGCGTCGGTAGCATCGACCGACAAGCTGACCTGCGGGGCAGACGCACCCGCGGCGATCACCGGTGAAACCAGAGCGACTAGCAGCAGGACATGGCGGAAAATCCTTCCGGGGAAGTTGGACACGAACACGCTCCTTGGGCCCTTACGAAATCGATTTAGGACAGATGAATATAACAGCCGCCGGCTATCCGGTCACGCCCTGCGTGTGTGGGGCGGGCGCCCTCGCCCGCCGCTTTGGAGTTGATTTTGTGACGTCTCGGACGAGCGGAACAGATCCAAAGTCAAAGGCGGCGGGCGAGGGCGCCCGCCCCACATAGGCTGGTCTCATATCAGATGCCAAATGCCAAGTGCCAAATGCCAAGTGCTGATTTATGATTTCCGCTGTGTCCTCGCACTCCCATCGCGGCCGGTTCATCACCTTCGAAGGACTCGACGGCTGCGGCAAAAGCACGCAACTGGAAAAGCTGGCAGGAGTATTCCGCGCCCAAGGCTTGTCGGTGGTCGTGACGCGCGAGCCGGGTGGAACCGCAACCGGAGAGAAAATCCGCCGGCTCCTGCTCGATACCGCCACCTGCCGGCCTTTCCCCCATGGCGGAACTGGCGCTGATGTTCGCCTCGCGCGCCCAGCACATCACGGAAGTGATCGAGCCCGCGCTGGCGGAAGGCCGCATCGTGCTCTGCGACCGCTTCACCGATTCCACCGAAGCCTACCAGGGCGGCGGCCGCAAGTTGGGCAGCGAGCCGGTGCTGGCACTGCATCGCATCCTGTGCCACGGCTTGCAGCCGGACCTGACCATCCTGATGGATTCCGATGTGGCCGCCAGCGTGGAGCGCGCCCGCCGCCGCAACAAAGCGGACGCTGCGAAGAATGGCCGCGCCAGCACGACGAGAATCGTTTCGAGCAGGAGAGTCGCGCTTTTTTGGACAGAGTGCACAGCGCGTACCTGGCAATTGCTGCTCGCGAGCCGCACCGAGTCGTGCTGGTCGATGCGCGAGGAACGGCAGCGCGAAACCCACGCGCGTATCGTGGAGATTGTCAGACGAAAGATGAAGCTGGCGCGAAGACGGCGTGAACAAGCTGTCAGCTATCAGCTGTCAGTGCATACAGCACTTGGCATCTGGCACTTGGCCAGGGCTCCCTGGGAGTCGAGAACTTTGTTCAGTGTGATTCTGCTAGACTCAACAAATCTTGCCCGTGCTGAATGCCAACTGCTGCTTGCCAAGTGCTCGCTCTTAGCTGAAAGCTGAGAGCTGAAAGCTGAGAGCTGTGTTCAACGATTTTCACGGCAATTCCGACGTCGTCCATCGCCTGCGCGAGATGCTGGCGCGCGATCGTTTTCCGCAGGCGGTGGTTCTGGCGGGTCCGGCCGGTTCGGGAAAATACACGCTGGCGCTCATGCTGGCCAAGGCGATCAATTGCCTTGAGCCCGATCACCACCGATGGCCTGCCCGACTTCTGCGGCAAGTGTTCCAACTGCGTCCGCATCGCGCAATCGGAAGACCTCGATGCCCGCTTCGAGGAGGCCGTCGAAGCCCGCGAGAATTTGCGCGAGACCGACAAGAAAGAAACCCGCCTGTTCGTTCAGACCCATCCTGACGTGCTGGTGATCCCGCCCGATCCGCCGCAGATGATGATCAAGGTGGACCAGGTGCGGCGCGTGATCGAGACCATTTACTACCGGCCGGGCGAGGCCAAGGAGCGCGTTTACATCTTCACCGAGTCCTCCTTTATGAAAGAGGCGGCCAACTCGCTGCTGAAAGTGCTGGAAGAGCCGCCCGAGTTTGCGACCATCTTTCTGCTGACCGAAAATCCGGGCGAGTTGCTTGCCTACCATTCGCTCCCGGTCGATGATCGTCACGCTGGCCGCCTTGCCGGCGGAGGAAATCGAGCAGGACCTGGCCAAGCATCGTCCGGAGTGGACGCCCAGGCAGCGTGCCCTGGCGGCCCGTCTGGCCAACGGCGCGATCGGGGCGGCCCGCAGCTTCGATCTGGCGGGCTACACCGCCGCCCGCACCCAGGCCCTGACCATCCTCAATACGGCGCTGCGCGGCACGGATCACACTGAGCTGTTCAAGATGACGGAGACCTATCGCGCCGGCGCCGACGGGCGCGACAAGCTGGAGAAATTGCTGCGAACGCTCTACAGCCTGCTGCAAGACCTGACCTTCCTGAATTCGAGCACGCCGGAACTGGTCCGCAATACTGACATCCAGGCTGACCTGAAGAAGTTGTCGGAAGCCGCGGATTTCGGCTGGATCGCCTTCGCCGCCGACCGCCTGAACGACGTCGAACGCGGAATGCGGCGCAACCTGTTGCGCTCGCTGTCGCTGGACGCGTTTGCCGCAGCGCTGGAACGGGTGTAGGGCAGGCAGCCCTCGCCCGCCGCCTTTGCAGTTCGCCTGAATTTCACCTCGGACGGCGATTTGCCATCCAATGGCGATGTGAATCTGGATTGTCCGTGAAAGTCCGATCAAAAGCGGCGGGCGAGGGCGCCCGCCCCACATGCGCTGATTTGCTAAGTGCTTTCTCCCCTGCTAGTTGTCCATTGTCATAGCCGCGGCCTGCTGTGCTAGGTTATCAACAACTCACGCCTTCATCCCACAACCACAGCAGCGCGGGTTGTGGCCCGCAAAAAGCGTGTCTAACGGTGGCGCCATGAAAGATGCAGTCGATTCACTTCCAGCCGATCGGTCTGTGGACGCGGAGGGTTTTGCCAATCGCAAGCTGATTCGCCCTTCGTTGAACCGGGCCGACCACAATCATGCGCAGGCACCCATGAGCGAACACAGAGAGCGGCCTGACCGTCCCGAACGCAGCGACAGAGACCGACACGACCGGCCAGCTGGTGGCGGCCGGAAGCCTGCCCCGCCGGAACAGACCAATGCCGAGAACTTTTACTACCAGAAGCAGATGCAGTCGAAAACCCCAATGGTCATCGTGCTGCGCGACGGCGAGGAAATTCACGGCATGATCGAGTGGTACGACAAGAGTTGCCTGAAGGTCGCCCGCAACGGCCAGTCCAACCTGCTGATCTACAAGCCGGCGATCAAGTACATGTTTAAAGAAGGGGAGAACAGGAAATAGCTTTCAGCCGTCAGCTTTCAGCCTTCAGCGCGATCCTCTCTTGCCAAATCGCCCGGTCTGCCATAACTTGTCCGAAAAATGGATGGTATAGCCAACACCCCAAAGCAAGAGCGGCGACCATCTTCGTGGAACCGCTGATAGCTGACGGCTGATAGCTGACAGCTTCCTACAACTTCGGCAGCACGATTCCCTTCTGCGACTGGTACTTGCCCTTTGCGATCCGCGTAGCTGACTTCGCAGACTTCGTCGCCGGTGAAGAAAAGGATCTGGCACAGACCTTCGTTGGCGTAGATTTTCGCGGGCAGCGGCGTGGTGTTCGAAATCTCGAGGGTGACGAAGCCCTCCCACTCCGGTTCAAACGGGGTGACGTTCACGATGATGCCGCAACGGGCGTAGGTGGACTTGCCCACGCAGATGGTCAGCATGTCGCGGGGAATCTTGAAGTATTCGACCGAGCGCGCCAGGGCGAACGAGTTGGGCGGAACGATGGCGCACTCCGAACTGACGGTAACAAACGATCGTTCATCAAAATTCTTGGGATCCACCACGGTGCAGTTGACGTTGGTGAAAATCTTGAACTCGTCGGCCACGCGCAAGTCATAGCCATAGGAAGACAATCCGTAAGAGATCACGCCCTCCCGTACCTGCTTCTCGGAAAAGGGGTTAATCATGTCTTTCTCGATGGCCATCTTGCGGATCCAGCGGTCGCTCTTAAGCATGCAGCTCCTTGAGAATCAGTCGTCAGTCGTCGGTCTTCAGTCGTCAGGAAAATCCCTGCGCGTAGGCGCGGCATTCGGCGTTTTTGCTGAAGACTGACGACTGACGACTGACGACTGGGATACGACTGATCTTACGGGAGACACGCTGCCGTTGACAATCTCTCTTATGTCCCTTAGCATCAATCACTTGGTAGGTTATTCTCAATTCGACGGCGGGAGCCTCCAATGATCAAGCTCGACATCATCAACGAAGTAGTGAACAAAACCGGCATTACCAAGACCAAGGCCGAGTTGGCCGTCGAAACCGTTTTCGAGAGCATGCGGCGCTCGCTCACCAAGGGCGAACGTATTGAATTGCGGGGCTTTGGCGTGTTTAACGTGCGGCCGCGCAAGACCGGAATCGGCCGCAACCCGCGCACCGGCGCCGAGGTCTCGATTCCTCCCGGCAAGGCGGTGCGTTTCAAGCCCGGCAAGGAGTTGCAGTCAATCGACTAAGCCTGGGTGGCCGCCCGCGCACAGCCCTGGTTCCCAGGCCGTCGGGTGACCCGCACGGCAACCTTCCCCACGCAGCTTCGCAGACTAAAGTTTTCATGTCCGACCTCAATCCCCCACTCCCCGCTCCACAGACCGACGTATCTGCCCGCAGAAGTGTACGTGGTGCGGCCTCCCAATCCCAGGTACTGGCTGCACATCCTCTTGTTTGTAGCCACCATTTTCACCACGCTGGTGGTGGGCGCGAAGATGGAATTTGATTTCCTGAACAACGTGCCGCCGTTTGTTCATGGCGACGAAACTCTGCCGCTGTTTCCGGTGGGCTGGGCGCTGCACGAGCCCTCCCGGCTGCTGCTGGGAATTCCCTTCTCCGCCACGCTGCTGCTGATTCTTCTGGCGCACGAGATGGGACATTACCTGTATTGCCGCTACTACGGCGTTTACGCCACGCTTCCCTTCTTCATCCCCGCGCCTACTCTGATCGGCACGCTGGGCGCCGTGATTCGGATACGCTCGCCCATCCGTTCCCGCTGCGCCTTGTTCGATATCGGAATCGCGGGTCCGATCGCCGGATTCGTGGTTGCGCTGATCGTGCTGGTCATCGCCATGAACCATTCCCACGTCATGCCGGGAGTGATGGCGAATTCAGATGTGGAGATGGGATATCCGCTGATCTTCCATCTGCTATGGACGGTGCTACCGCTCGCCGACGTGCATGGCGGCTCTTCGGCGCTGCAGGATATTTATTTTCATCCCACTGCGGTTGCAGCCTGGGTGGGGATGTTTGCCACGGCGCTGAATCTTCTGCCCGGCGGACAACTGGATGGCGGGCATATTGTTTTCGCGCTCAATCCGCGGGCGCATCGCATCGTGTCCCGGCTGACCATTCTGGCGCTGATTCCGATGGCGTTTTATTTCTGGGCGGGCTGGCTGCTGTGGGCGATCCTGTTGCGCATCAGCGGCATGCGGCACCCCATGGTGGAAGAGTGGCCGGGCGTGACCCCGGGGCGGCGCCGTGCTGGCGGCGTTCGCCCTGCTGATGATGGTGGTTACGCTGACGCCCGCACCGTTCGCGCACAGCTCCCTGTTACAGGTGGTGCGCGCTATACGCGGGCAATAGATTTCGTAGCGCCGACGTCCCGCCGGCATTTGGCTTGTGCGGGCAGTCCGCCCGCACCAAAGCCGGCAGGATGCCGGCGCTACCAAGAGCTAGTCCTCCACGACCCTGGCCGTCATCTCCTGGGAGGGCTCACCGCCCGCGACTTCCTGGGCCACAATCAACTGGCGGCCTTCAACCCGTATCTTAGGCAGGTGGAAGAAGAAAAGAACGGCTGCACCGATGCAGGCCACGGCGCCAACCGAGACCGTAAATGGTTGCTCCCAGGTGTTCCGCCGCCGCGCCAGCGAACAACGACCCAAAAGGCGCCATTCCCATGAACATCATGGTGTACATGGCCATCACGCGGCCGCGCAAATGGTCAGGCAGCCATGGCCTGGATCAGCGTGTTCGACGACGACATGCCCAGCATCATGCAGAATCCCACCGGAAGCAGAAGCGCGGCCGAGAGCCAGAAGTAGCGCGAGAAGGAAAACAGCACCAGGCTGAGCCCGAAGCCGCCGCAGGAAAATGCGACCCAGCGGCCCAGTCCCAGGACCCCGGACCGTGTGGCCAGCGTAAGCGCGCCCAGCAGCGCGCCCACGCCGGTTGCTCCCATCAGGATTCCCAGGCCGCGGGCTCCGCCGTGCAGAATCTGGTCCGCAAAGACGGGCATGAGCACGGTGTAGGGCATGGCCACCAGGCTCACCAGTCCGAGCAGAAGCAGCAGGGCGCGAATGGGCGCGGTGTGGCGGGCGAAGCGATAGCCTTCGATCAAGTGGGCCAGGGCCGGACCGTGCGCTGCGAGCCTTGCCGGGCGCGCGACCCGCATCATCAGCAGACCAGTGATGACCGCAATGTAGCTTAGCAGAATTCGCCAGAAAGCACCAGCCTTCGCCGATCCTCGCGACCAGGACCCCAGCAATGGCCGGGCCGATGATGCGCGCCCCGTTGAACATGGAAGAGTTCAGCGCGATGGCATTCATCAGGTCTTCCTTGCCCACCATGTCCACCAGGAAGGATTGCCGCGCCGGAATATCAAATGCGTTCACCACTCCCAGCAATGCCGCCAGCACGAAGATGTGCCAAACCCGTATGAGATGAGTAAGGGTAAGAGTGGCAAAGACCAGGGCCAGAATCATGGACGAAATCTGGGTCCCGATCACGACCCGCTGGCGATTGAAGCGGTCGGCCACGATGCCGCCCACCGGGGCCACCAGGAATACCGGAATCTGGCTGGCGAAACCCGCCGCCCCCAGCAAGCAGCGCAGATCCGGTCAGGCGATAGACCAGCCATGACTCTGCAATACTTTGCATCCACGTGCCGATTAGGGAGATGAGTTGCCCGCTGAAGAAAAGCTGGAAGTTACGGTGGCGCAAGGCACGGAGAGTCGCCGGCAGCCAGGCCGTTCTCTGCAGCGCTGGTCCTGAGTTCACCGGCGATTACCCGCTGGAGCGGTTGGAGATATCGGCATCGATCACTTTCGGTCCGCCTGTTTTGGATGCTGCCGGCAACCTGACGGAAACAAACTCCGGCCTCGCGACCCAAAACTGGAAATTTGACGGCCGGCGGCAACTTCTGACTTCCGCGCTGCCCCAGCGTGGAGTAGAGTATTCGATGTTCGACGTCGGGTTGTCCGGGAGTTTGCCGACATGTTTGGCTAGTATAGAGGCTGGGCACTCGTTGACCCTGGAATTTCCCGCGCTGCGCGGAAAGAATTCCACTCGATCGCCGCCTCCTGCAAAACCATTCTGATGTTGGAATGCCGGCCATCGGAGAAACCATGAGCACCGATCAGGTTCATCTTGAGCGCCGCGCTTCACAGCGCTTTGACTTTCAGCTTCCGATGGCCGTGCGCTTGTCCGGTACCGACCGCGAGGGCTGCGGTTTTACCCAGGACTTGAGCGGGCGCGGGGCATTCTTCTACACCGATTTCCAGGTTGCGGAAGGGGACGCGGTGGAACTCACTTTCGTGATGCCCGCTGAAATCACGCTGACGGAGAATATGCGGGTCCGCTGCCGCGGACGCGTCACCCGGGTTCTGCCGGTAGAACGCAAGTTCGGAGTGGCGGTGCATCTGGAGGGATACGAGTATCTCTCCGCGTCCGAGACCGCGGCTCAGGCTGCGGCCAGCTTCCCCCGAGTTTCCGGCGGACACAACGCCAATCAGAACCGGAAGGACCCTGCCGTCTCAGGCCCGCCCGCCGTCGCTGTGGAAGGCTGAGGAGCGGGCACGGCGACCTTTCAGCAGGTCGGTATTCGGTAAGACACGGCGCTGCAAGGGTTGCGGGGTGCGGTTTTTCCACGGTTTTACTCCTTCCCAATCCCACCCTTTTTGCATAGAATGGTAGCTACAGATGGAAGAGCGGCTTCCGATTCCTCCTGATGTTGTGTCCCCCAGCAACGATCGAAGATTCACTCGCAGTGTGCGTTTCGCATGGTAGATTCGAATTTCCCCGGGGAAGTCTGGCGAGTTACGGAAGTCACTTGGCGTAGCCCTTTTATCTCAATAACATACTGAATCAAGAAACAGAGTGATGCCAATGCAGGGTGTAGCGGTAACTCTTCTGACCGAAGACCGAGAACGGCTGTCGGTGCTCCAGCATCGTCTGGAAGGGACCGGAATGGGCCGCAACGTCTTCAGTCACGTGGGCTTTCCAACCAGTCCCACGGACCCGGTACTGCGCCAGATACAGGACGTCCGGGCAGAAGTCGTCCTGGTGGATATTGACGCGCACAATCCCGCGCGCGCCATCAGCGCGATCGAACTGATTCAGGCGAACACCAGCGAAATTGCAATCTTTGCCGTCGGCGAACTGAACCATCCGCCCACCATCGTGGCCGCGATGCGCGCCGGTGCCGGCGAATTTCTGGAACGCGAGGCGACCTCCGAAGCCCTGATCGAGGCCTTCACGCGCTTTACCGCCACCCGCCGCAAGGGCCGCACTTCCTCGGGCCGGGCCCGCATCTTCACCGTGATGAATTCAAAAGGAGGCGCGGGCGGCACTACCGTTGCCGTCAACACCGCCATTGCGCTGCAGGAAACCGTGGGTGGAGTTTTGCTGGTGGATTTTGCTCCGCTGGGACATTGCGCTCTTCATCTCAATGTCCGGCCCACGTTCGGAGTGGTGGACGCGCTGCAGAATCTGCACCGCCTCGATGCCTCGCTGCTCGAAGGTTTGATGACCCAGTGCAAGGGCGGACTGCAATTGCTGGCCGGTCCGCAACAGCCCCAGGGACTGACGCCAACCGCGGCAGAACTGGCGCGCCTGTTCGATTTGCTGGTGGCCCACTTCCGCTATGTCGTGGTGGACTGCTCAGGCCGCGTGGACCAGACGGCACGGTTGCTGTGTGACCATTCGAATGCGGTCCTGCTGGTGGCCCAGGCGGATGTGGTTTCGCTGTGGAGCGCCAGCCGCATACGAGCGTTTCTGGAAGAGGGCGCCACGCCGCGATCGGGTCCGGATCATTCTCAATCGCTACAAAAAGATTCCCGGCTTTACCGACGAGGACGTGGAAAAAGCCACCACTTGCAAGCTGCTCTGGAAGATTCCCAATAACTACCAGTCGATTGCGCCCGCTATCGACAAGGGAGTTCCGGTGGCCATGCAGGAGAACACTGACATCGGCCGCTCGTTCCGGTCTCTGGCATCAGCTCTGGCCCACGCTTCCCCAACCGCCGAGGGATCTCTCGACTTGTCGTACCACGACGAGAAGGCTGATCCTTCCAAGAAGCCAGCCGGCCGGCTTTTGATCTCGCCCTTGCGGGCGGGCCAGTAGGCTTTCCCAGTGACCCGACTGTCCAGGTACCTTGTGCTCATCTGCGGCATCCTTTCGCCGCTGGCGGCCCTTTTCCTGTATGTGCTGGTCTATGGGACCCTGACCCGGTACAGTGCCGATCTCGAAAAGGACTGGCTCTTTCGTCTCTCCGTCTCAACCCTCGCGATGACTGTGCCGTTTTTTGTGACCCTGGCTCTCGCGATAAAGGACCACGGCCGGCACGCGCTTTCGCTGGCCGGAAAAGTGGGTCTGGTCATCGCTTTTCTCTCGCTGGGACTTGCCTGGAAGCCAGTGAGCGACGGCATCCTCCGCTCCAGGCAATCCAGAAACCTGGCCCTGCGGGACGTGGCGGCGCCGCCCTTCGACACTCCTGATCTTCAGGGAAACATTCAGCGTCTGGCAGATCAGAAAGGCAAGGTCGTGCTGGTCAATATCTGGGCGACCTGGTGCGGTCCCTGCCGGCAGGAGATGCCGAAGCTCGACCGCTTATACCGCGAGCATCAGGGTCAAGGGTTCATCGTGTTCGGGCTTTCGGACGAGAGCGTCGATCAACAGAGAAAGTTCGTGGAACAGGTCCCGGTGACTTACCCGCTTCTCACCGTCAGCGGAACAATCCCCAACCTGTATCGGGACATCGCGCGTTACCCGGCAATTTTCCTGATCGACCGCCAGGGACGGCTGCAGCCTGCGCCCGGCCCGGACCAACCCTTCGCAAAGGTTGAGGCAGCCGTCGATGCTCTCCTCGCCAGCCGGTTCCTGATTAACTCTGCACGCTGGTTCTCACTGGGTTCCAACTTACTGTCATGGTTGCGAGCCTGAGTCGCGGACCTGAAACACATAAAGCGAGTGGTCAAGGATGGTTACCGGCTTCTGTTCCAGCAGCCAGCGGTACCTCTCCGGTTCAGCCAGGTACTGTCCCGAGAGATTGGTTGCGCTCACCACTACCGTGCCGGAAACCTGCTTGTGTCCTCCGAAGAAATCAGACTGGATTCCGTACGCTTGCGGATCGACGCTGCCAAAATACGACAGCGAGATGCGCTCGCCGGGATGATCGCGTTGATAATCCCTGAGAGCCAGCAGTCCCTGCCCCCAATCGAGGTTGCTGTCGGTCAGCAGGCGATAGCTTTCCGAGGACCGGACGAATGGCGTGAAGTACGACAGATAACCCGGGGCAAAGCGCAACGCATCAGCCGCATTCAGCGCCGCCAGCAACATCAGGAGCGCGACCGCGGCAGGTTTGTGGCGGGCCCATTCCCAGGCCGCCGCCGCAAATAAAATGGCGAAGGGATACATCGGCAACACGTGCCGCTCTCCCAGGTTGAAGCGGGCGAAAATCGCCATCGCCATGTAGAGCGCGGGAAATGACGCCATGATCCACAGGTCCGGCGGGACGCGTACTTTTCTTCTCAGGGCGATCGCCAGGCCGGTCAAAGACAGGCCCAGCACAATCGTCGGCCACTTCAGCAGGATCACGACCGGGTAGTAAAGTTTCCATCCGCCACGGCTGGAAACTTCTCCCAGAAAGAATGCGGGCTGCCCCTGCCGGTTATGCCGGACCAGTTCCCGGAAGCCTTCTACGTATTCTCCTGCCGGAACCAGCACGCTGTAGTTTCTCCCGTGCACCGGTTTGACGATCGGTTGGCTCCAGTTGGGAAAGGTGGCGGTCAAAGTGCCATCGCGGACGGTGAGCTGCGCCACGTGAAAAAAGTATCCTGCCCAGACCACCACGAATGCGAGCAGCAGCGCCGCCGCGGTCTTGCCCCAGTTCCACTTCGCGGGCGACTGGATCACTTTGTCCGGGCCCAGGAGAAGCATCCACAGCCAGGACCAGCACGAACATCGGCGCGGTAGAAAACTTGGCCAGCAGCATCAGGCCCAGCAACAATCCGAGCCCTAATGTCCTTTGCCAGGTCGGCTGGCGCCGCCAGCGCACCAGGGTCCATGCAGTGGCGAAAATAAACAACGTAGCGGCACCGTCGGTGGCCGCGATCGAAAAATGTGCGATCAGCGAAGGCGAGAACGCGAACAGGGCCAGCGCGAAATTCGCTGCTGTCCGGGAAAACAGCCGGTCTGCGGCCCACCATACCAGCCCGGCCAGGGCCAGGCCCAGCAGGACATTCATGGCGCGGGCGCGCCAGGCCAGCGATACCGGGTCGGGTGTGATGCGGGTAACGCGAAAGGAATCGGGCAGCTGCTGTATTTCGACTTGCCACTTTGGTCCGATGAGCGGAAGCGTGCACCACAGGCGGGCCAGCGGAGGATGGTCGTTGTACTGCTCGAACCGTCCGTAACGCCAGGCGTTCAGTCCTTCCGCGATGTGCACCGGCTCATCGTAGGTCAGCGACTGAGTGCGGATGAACCAGGCGCATTGCGCCGCGTAGAGAAGTGCCAGCAGCGTCGGAACAAGCCACCGCAGCCTTGCCGCCGGAACCGCTTTCGGCGCGGGCGGAGATGATTGAGCAATTTGCGGACGAGTCATACTGGGCCCGCCGCGGTCGCGGGAGTTCACTTTACTTCAGCGTGCAGGAAAGTTCCACCCGTCGCGCACGTGGGGACAGCCGAGGGCGGCTGCCCCACGCGAGTCGTTGCCGGGGATACTTCACACTGACCTCCGGCTGCTAGACTGGAAAACTCGTATGGACAAATCGTCCGTCACTCGGCCGTGGAATGCCGGCTCGCTGCTGATCGTGGGTCTGGGTTCTGGAATATTTGCGGGTCTGGTTGAAGGAGCGGGGCTGCTGTTTTTCCAGCGGCTCAATTGGGCCCGCTGGGGCCCGATGATCCACGTGTCCGGGGAGATTGTGTGGATCTCACCCATCGTTTGCGTCACGCTGTTTCTGTTTCTGGCGCTGATCTGCACTGCAGTGGGTCGTTTCGCGCCTCGCCTTCCCGCAGTTCGAGTGCTGGTCTTTCTGCTGACATTCTTCAGCGTCTATGACTGGCTCACCTTGACCGGCCGCCTCTATCACCGCGCCTGCCTCCTGCTGGCTCTGGGTGCCGCTGTGGCCTTCGCCCGTTGGTGCGGCGAGCGGGAAAACACTTTCCTGCAATTCTGGAAGAGAATCACGCCATGGCTGCTTGCAGTGTGGATACTCGCCTTCGCCGGAATTCAGGGCGGCAAGTGGCTGCAGGAGCGGAATGCGGTGGCGCACCTTCCGGCGGCCGCGGCGGGTGCACCCAACGTGCTGGTGATTGTCATGGATACGTTGCGGGCCGATCATGTCTCCGCCTACGGCTATGCTCGTCCCACCAGCCCGAACTTTGACCGCATGGCGCAGCAAGGAGTGCTGTTTGAAAATGCGGTTTCTACCACCTCATGGAGCCTGCCTTCGCACGTTTCGCTGCTGACCGGCCGTTACCAGTTCGAGCACGGGATTGGAAATGTGCAGCCGGCACCGTGGCTGGGATGGGGCCGCCAGGGCCTTGGGCGGATTCCCGACACTCGGAGAGGTCCTGGAGCAACGCGGTTATCGCACGGGAGCATTTTCCGCCAATCGGACTTACTTCAGCACCAGTCTCGGTTTTGGCCGGGGCTTCCAGCATTTCGAAGATTATTTTCACTCGCCCGCTGACATGTTCATTCGCACGCTCTACGGCCGGGAGTTCGCACGCATCTATCTCAACCGCACCGACAAGAGCAAGGTCAAGCGCGCCCTGCGTTACCTCGGCATGAACTCGATGCTGGACAAGGATTCGGAAGGGTCAGGAAATTACGGAGGCGCGCAGGGAGTGCGCAAGCGGGCCGACGTCGTCAACCAGGAACTTCTGCGCTGGATTGATCGCGAAAACACCGATCACGGCAGAAACGATCGCGGTGAAACGCATCCCTTTTTTGCCTTCCTCAACTATTTCGATGTGCACTATCCCTACGGCGGCCCGCCCACCTATCCCAAGCCGGAGTGGGACCATGGCGGCCGGATCGATGAATACGATGCCAGCGTGAAATACGCCGATGACGCTCTGGGGCGCCTGATGCAGGCGCTCGACCAGCGCGGACTCTCGCCCAATACTCTGGTGATCGTAACCTCAGATCACGGCGAGTCTCTCGGACAGCACGGGCTGACCTATCACGGCCAGGCTCTCTATCGCGAGTTGATCCATGTGCCGCTGATGATCTTTTATCCCGGCCACGTGCCTGCGGGCGTGAGGGTGCCAACACCGGTCACCAATGCGGCCATTCCCGCGACCATCATGGATATCCTCGGCGCCCGCACGCAGCAGCGACATTTTTCCCTGTTCCTCTCTGAGCGCGCTGTGGCAAACCGGCGGCGGGAGTGACTGGCCCGATCCTCTGTCGGAACTGGCGCGCAACGACATTGCGGATAAAGAGGACAGGGCTGCGGCAAAGGTCGTGCCCACTGCAACCACCGGCTCCATGAAGTCTCTGGTTACGCCGCAGTGGCAATTCATCACCCATGAAACCATGGGCGATCAGCTCTACGATTGGGCGCTCGATCCCGCAGAGTCCAACAATCTCATTCACGCGGCAGAAGGACAGACGACAGCCGTCGGTTTGAAGTCGCAGATGGAAAATGTGATGCGGCCGGTGAAATAGTCTTCACTTTCGGCAAAATGCGGTCGAGCTTCGCTCGACTGGACAGCCGAGGGCGGCTGTCCCCACGCGGGTCGCGGATTGAATTGGAGATTTTGAAATTAAATAAGAGGTAGGTAGCCGTACCTACCTCTCTCGTGGGGTGAACTCCTCAAAGCTGCGACCGGGGTAGGTCGCGCATGAGGTCACAGGAGTTGCCCCCAAGTTAGTCCGCAGGGGTGACCGGGCGCAATACTGAGAAAATACTACCGCGGATGGCGGCCCGAATTTTCTGTAATTTGCGGGCGGGTTCGTGAGACAATTTTGCCAGGAGGCTCCCCCATGTACTTGCGACTGGCCTTTTGGACCTTGTCCATGGCCTACACCTCCGCCTTGTTTTCCCGCGGCACCAGCGACGCTTCGCCGGGCATCATGCTTACCGCGGCCTGGTTCGGAGCGATACTCGGTTTTAGCCTTGGTGGCATGTTCGTCAGCCGCCGCACGCGCAAGCGCGGCTCAGAACAATTTCCATACTCCAGAAACGAATTCAGTAGCTTTCCAGTGATTTGATCCCCTTGGATTCCACGCATTCGTAGGCGCGGCCTGCCGCCAGGTTCTTGTGCTCTTCCGTGCCGCCGTTGGGCCAGTCGATCACCAGACGATCAATCTTTTCCCGTTTCCCCAATCCGAAGGTAAGAGGAAGTTCGGACTGTGACAGATAACTTGACCCACCTTTTACTCGCCGTGACTGGCTGGTCTCGCCGTAAAAGATTCGCACCCGCGCTCCGATGGCGTCGCGGTTCGATTTGGTGCCGACCAGCCGAATGCGAATGCTTTTGTTGCCGCCGGTCTGGTCGTTGCGAAACAGATAGGCAGGGCCGTTGTTGGTGGTCATCAGCAGATCGAGATCGCCGTCGCGATCAAAATCTCCGTAAGCCAGTCCGCGGCCTACCTTGGGCTGCGTGAAACCTCCGCCGATTTCGCTGGCCACGTCGCGAAACTTTCCCTGGCCATCGTTGAGAAACAACTGGGGCGACTGGGCGTAGCCGACTCCGCGCACGTTGCGCACCGTGTCATCAATGTGGCCGTTGACTACCGCGAGGTCGAGCCAGCCATCAAGATCGGCATCCAGAAATGCGCAGCCGAATCCCAACCTGTCTTTCGAGGCCAGTCCTACTCCGCTCTGGGTGGCTACGTCCACGTAATTTCCATCGCCGGACGCGCGGTAGAGGCCGATCATCTCGTTGTCGAAGTTGGTGATGGCCACGCCGGGCCTTCCCGAGTTATTGAAGTCAGCCACGTCCACGCCCATGCCCGCCCGGGCCTTGCCCTCGGCGCTGAAAGCGATTCCGGCCTCCACCGCCACATCCTTGAAGGTGCCGTTGCGCTGGTTGCGATAGAGTTTGTTGGGCTGCGTGTCATTGGCCACCAGCAGGTCCGGCCAGCCGTCTTCGTCGTAGTCGAGCAGCGCGACGCCGAGTGACTTCGAACTGCTGTCGAAAATTCCGCTGGTGGGCGTGACGTCTTCAAATTTTCCGTTTCCCAGATTGTGGAACAGCCAGCAGGTTTCACCGCGGTAAGCTTCGGGAGTGCAATAGGATTTATTTTTCCCGTCAGGACTGCAGAACACATCGTGCTCGGGAGACCACTTCACGTAATTGCAGACAAACAAATCCAGCAGGCCGTCGCGATCGAAATCAAACCAGAGCGCGGAGGTACTGAATGCCTGGCGCCCGCCCAGTCCGCTGGCCTTGGTGACGTCGCGGAAGGTGCCCTTGCCGGTGTTCTTGAACAGGACATTCTGTCCGACGCAGGTGACCAGGATATCGGGATAGCCATCGTTGTCGTAGTCACCGACCGCCACGCCCATGCCATACATCTCGAGATCGAGGCCGGCGCTGCGGGTAACGTCGGAGAAGGTGCCGTTGCGGTTGTTGCGATAGAGTTTCAGAGTGCTGCGTTCGCGTTTATGCCCCGGCCAGTCCATGCCGTTGATCAGTAGAATGTCCTGCCAGCCGTCGCCGTCGTAATCCAGAAAGGCGCAGCCCGCGCCCAGCGTCTCCGGCAGCAGCTTGCCGCCGTAGGCCCCGCTATTGTGGTGGAATTGCAGGCCGGACGCGGCAGTCACATCGACCAGCCTGAATCCAGGCAGCCGGCGCGGCCAGCGCGTCGGGCAAGAAGCCTGAAGCGGATGCCAGGCCGGCCATGCCCAACAGAAAGTGGCGCCGGTTCACGGAAGATTTACCAGGCCGTTGCGGATCGCGTAAACCACCAGTTCGGCGGTCTTGTGGATTCCCAGCGCGTCCATGATGTTGGCGCGATGCACGGCCACAGTGTTGGCGCTGAGATCGAGCACCGTGGCAATCTCTTTGTTGGATTTTCCTTCGACAATCATCTGCAGGATTTCAAGTTCGCGCGGGGTGAGATGCTCGCCGCGGTCGCCTTTGAGCGCTTCCGGACGAATGAGCTGCGAGTCCAGCACGGTTTCTCCCGCCACCACCCGGCGGATCGCCGCTCCCAGTTCCAGGTCCACGGCATTTTTCAGGACGTATCCCCGCGCGCCCGCGTCCAGGGCCTGGCGCACCAGGGTTTCTTCGGGATGCATGCTGAGCATCAGCACCAGGGTTTGCGGCTGCTGCTCGAGAATCTTCCGGGTGGCCAGCAGACCGTTCATGTTCGGCATGGCGCAATCCATCACCACCACGTTGGGCTTGAGTTCGCCCGCCAGGCGGACGGCTTCCGCGCCATCAGCGGCTTCACCCGTCACCTCGATGTCGGGCTCGTCTTCCAGAATGCGCCGGAATCCGCGCCGCACCAGGCTGTGGTCATCCACCAGGAGGACAGAAATTTTATCCGGCATGTGACTCCAGCTTTTCTCCCACTTTTTCTCCCATACTCTCCCGGGGAACGGTCAACCGAACCAGCGTGCCATTCGGCTGCGGCCGAATGAATTCGATGGCGCCGCCCAACAGTTGCGCTCGCTCCCGCATCGCCACCAGCCCAATTCCCTGCCTCACGGACTGCGCCACGAATCCGCTGCCGTGATCTTCCACTTCCAACTCCAGCGTCCGGGGCAAATAGCGCAAACGCACCCAGGCTTCCCGGGCCCCGGAATGCCGGGTCACGTTGTTCAGCGCTTCCTGCACCACGCGATATACATGAATAGCAGCATTTCCGTCCACGGGATAGGCCGCACCCGATTTCTCATAGGATATGTGAATGCCCGCCTGCCGTTCCACCACCGGCAAATACCAGTCCAGCGTGCTCTCCAGGCCGGTCTCGTCGAGCATGACGGGATGCAGCGCCTGGGAGAGGCTGCGAACTTTGTCCAGGGTGGACTGTGCGATCTCGGCCACCTCGCGCAGCTCGGCGCGCAACGGCGAACCCTCCGGAACCTGGTTGCCCGCGCGGGACAGCATGGCGCCGACCGCGGTCAGAATCTGGCCGAACTCGTCGTGCAGCTCGCGCGAAACGTGCCGTAAGGTGGACTCCTGCGTCGAAATCAGTTTCTGGGCCAGCTCGCTGCGCTGGGCGGAGAGCGCGGCCAGTTGCGCAAACAATTGCCGGTTGGAACGGATCGAATACAGTCCGGTCAACAGAATGGCCACCAGCGTGAGGGTAAGAAACAGATAGACCTGGCGCTGCACCCGGTCGTAAATCTGGGCAATGCGCAGAGCTGCCTGCTCCTCGCTTTCGTTGTTCTGCACCAGCAGGCGCGCCACCGCCGTGCTCAGCGCCGCCTGTCGCGCCTGCAACGAAAGCTGGATCTGGGTACGCGCCTCGCCGGGCTTGCCGCTCGCCGCCAGCGCGAAGGTGCGATCGACCGCATCCCAGAACTGGGCCATGGAATTTTTCAGGTACTGACGCTGTTCCGGAGTACGGTCGGCAACCGCAACCTGCTCCTCTTTCGCCAGAGCGTCGTTCAAGTCAGCCCGCACCCGCTGGAATTGCGCCGTCCACGCGGTCAGGGGATAAGGCTCGTTGTTGTCCAGCATGTCCCGCATGGCCAGCGCCAGCGTGTTGAGATCGTTTTGAATGCGCAGCAGTTGCAGGGAGTCTTTGCGGTTGCGGTCCACCAGGTTGTTCTGCAATTCCCGCAGGCCGGAGATCTGCCGGGTGATGTATCCGGAGTAGGCCACCACGGCGGCCAGGGTAATGATCAGCCCCAAGACAAGTCCCGGAGTCGGAGACCGATGAGGCGCATGTGGGCGCGGCACGAACCGAGGATACAACGCGCTGGCGTGAAGTGCCACTGCGGGGAGCACTTGGCAATTGGCACGTTCCAAGCGACTATCCTGCGCACCCTGTCATCCTGAGCGCAGAGACAGCTTCGCTTCGCGAAGCTGTTCCGGAGTCGAAGGACCCCTGCCAGATTTGCGAACTGGAGGGCTCGACGCAGTGTGAGCTCGATACGACCGCGCAAGAGTCCGGCGCTCTGCTGCAATAGGGGTCCTTCGACTCCGCGGAAAGTTCGCAAGCGAACTTTCCGCTCCGCTCAGGATGACAGATGAATTTAACTTTGGATGATACCTAGTCTTACTTTTGAGCTGGGCGTATCCAAATCTTTCGGAAACGATTTGAAATCGACATCGCGGGACTTTGCTGCGGTCTTCTTGTTTGCGTCCGTGGTGTTTTGGACCAGCGTGCCTTTAAGCACGTAGTAGGCTTCGTCTCCGGGATTCTTGCCCGGACCGCGTTCGACAGTGCCCTTGAAGTCGTACCACACGCCGTGCACCGTCTGCGTGGTGAAGCTCAAGGCCGTGCCCTCCAGTTTGCCCTCCTTGAAGAACAGATCGAGAAACTCTCCCTCGATCGCTCTCCAGGTCGCCGTAGCGTGAAATGAAGCCGGTCACGCGACCTTTGTCTTCGACGGTGAGTTGCACAAACTCGCCGTCCTGCAAAAAGGAATACATGCCGGAATAGTCGTCAGCGGGTTTTGGGACAGGCGGATTGGGCGCAGTATTCTGCGCAGTCGAGAGCAGGCAAGTCAGCAGTAGCGCCGCCAGGATGATCCGGTACAGTCTGCCCATGTGCGTATTAAAGCATGGAAAGCAAACGAGTAGTTGAGATAACCCGTGCCCAGTGTGGCGCGGGCGCCCCCGGCCGCGTTCTTCCCGACGGGCGGGACGCCCGTCCTCCATCCATGAACTGGTAGTTATCTACGGCCCGGAACGCACGCTATAATTGACGTTTCGCGCGATGCGGTCCACTCGATGAAGCCAGCCTCGGTGCTCCTGGAACCCTTGTCGGAATCAGAGTCGAAAGCCACGCCCGCACCGGCATTTCTGGTGAATCTGCCGCCCTGGCATACGGTCTTCCTGCACAATCTGTACAGACCTGTTTCGCCCCAGTCAAGATTCGTCTCTCCATCTGTATTCTCGTCCGGGCTCATTCTGGCCGGATGTTTTCGTCACTTCCCGCCTTCCGTGGAACCGTTTTGCGCAGTCGGCCATTTGTCATGTGGCGTTCATCGTGGCATTGTGGGGATCGGTGCAGCTCTGGCCGCAACAGCCCCAGGTACTGGATCGCCCGGTTTTCAATCGTGCCGACGTAATTTATTACGCTCCTTCCGAATATCTTCCGCCGCTCGATACCGGGGGCGCGCGCAGACCGCTTCCGCAAAAAGGCGAACCGGAGCACGCGCCGCAACCCATCATTTCAGTGCCGGCGGAGGCGGACAACCGCACGCAGACGATCGTCACTCCGTCCGACATCAAGTTGAATCATGATGTGCCCATGCCCAATATCGTGGCCTGGTCGCAAACCCCGGCCCAGCCCGCCATGCCGCTGGCATCGACAACGGCGGCCGCCAGCCTGAGAGTGCCTGAGATGCCGGTCACCGCGGTCGCGCCGGCACCGGACACCATGCCAGCCAACCGCCAGCGGGCGCCGGCGTTTTCGCAGACCGCTGTGGCACCGGCTCCGGAAGTTGATGCGGAATCCTCGCGCACTCTGCGCGCCCCTCAGGCCGCGGTGGTCGAGCCTCCTCCCAGGGTGGACGCCGCGACGGCGCGTCGATTGGGAGACATCAGCATCGGGCACGCTCAAGTGGTTGCGCCCGCGCCGGAATTGCCGATGGCCGAACAGTACGCCGTAGCCGGCAGGACGCAAGCGGGGCTCGGCGGCAGCGCAGGCGCTGCGGTGGTGCCACCGCCTCCTTCGATCCCGGGCAATGCCGGCTCCAGTGCCAATGGCCGGATCATCGCGCTCGGAATTCATCCCACCGCAATGGCGCCCGGAATGGCTATGCCGGCCGGAAATCGTCGCGGGACATTTGCCGCGACTCCCGCGGGCAAGGCCGGTGCGCCCGGCACTCCTGATATTTCCGCCAGCACGAACCCCGGCAGCGGAAGCGGTTCCGGCAAGAACCGTGAAGGCGTCCCTTCCGGCCTGATCGTAGGCGCAGGTCCCGACGGCCAGAACCGCTCGGCGGTGGCGGGTCAAGGACAGGGGAACGGAACCGGCGGCGCCGCAGGGACCCGAAGTTCCGACAACTCCCGCCTGATGGCCGATGCCACGCCGCCGCGAGTTTCGTCCACTCCTCCCCATTCGCTTTCGGAAGTGTCCCCAGACAAAGCCACCGACGTAGATCGCTGGATTTTTGGCGCCAAGAAGTTTTACGCCATGACCCTGAACATGCCCAACCTGAATTCCGCGGGCGGAAGCTGGGTCATTCGCTTCGCCGAACTCAATCCGAATGAAGCCAAGGGCGACCTGACCGCTCCCGAAGCCACCCAGAAAGTGGACCCGGCCTATCCGCTGGAACTGATGCGCCGCAACGTGCAGGGCACGGTCACGCTTTACGCCGTGATCCGCAACGATGGCTCGGTGAGCGATGTGCGGGTGCTGCGCGGGGTGGACGACCAGCTCGACCAGTATGCCCGCACCGCCCTTGCCCACTGGCACTTTCGTCCCGCCACCAAAAACGGCGCTCCGGTGGACCTCGAAGCCGTGGTGATGATTCCCTTCAAGCCGGTGCGCTTCAAGACTGGCTTCTAGAAGTCAAGCGCCGCTCACGTCAGGTCGTTGAACTGATGCTCGCATCTGTCTCGGTGTGCCCCGGTTACATCGTCAGAACGACGCGGAACTGTGCCTTGCCACTTATCATGCGCGCGTAGGCCTCGGCCGCCTTTTCGAGCGGATAGGTTTCAATCATGGGACGCACGCCGCTCAGTTCGGCGAAGCGCAGCGTGTCTTCGGAATCGGCTGCTGTTCCCGAGGCCCAGCCCTGAATGGTGCGACTTCCAAAAATGAGCTGTACCGGCGAGACCTCAATGGGATCGAATGACGCACCGACCACCATAAGATTGCCGTTCGGCCCCAGACCGTCGATCAGTTCGGACATGGCTTTTGAGCTAGGGGCGGTCGCCAGAATCACCCTTGCGCCCCCCAGCTTTTGCAATGCCTCGACGGCGTTGGTCGATTGGCTGTCGATGTACAGGCTCGCACCGAGTTTCTTTGCCAGCGCGGCATTTTCAGACCCGCGTCCGATGGCCGCGACCTTATAACCAAATTTGCTGGCGAATTGAATTCCGAGATGACCCAGGCCGCCGATACCCTGCACCGCAACCAGGTCGCCGGGCAATGCACCGCTGTGGCGCAGTGCGTTGTAGGTGGTGATTCCAGCGCAGAGCAGCGGTGCTGCTTCGGACCAGGTCACTTAGAGCTTCTGGTATGGCCGCTACCAGCGCCTCGACCGGAGCCCAACCATGTATTGCTGGTAACCGCCGTCGTAACTGATGCCTGGGATTTTGAGGTTCCGGCAATTGCGGAAATCTCCGCGCCGACACTCGCGGCACGTGTTGTCCCGGCCGCCGTGCCAGCCGACGCCGACGCGCTGTCCCTCTCTGCCACGCGGAAACTCCCTCGCCCACTTCATCGATAATGCCCGCGACTTCGTGTCCCGGAACGCGGGGATATCTGAATCCGGGCAACTCGCCCTCTTTCGAGAGCACATCACTGTGGCAGACACCGCAGGCCTGCACTTTGATGCGCACCTGTCCTGGATCCGGCTCAGGACATCATCGCGCTCGACAATCTGCGACAATCTGCTCCGGGTTTAGAAATCTGTGCCGCCTTGCGATTGGTGCCAGGCAGTGGTCGCGCCGCTACTCGCATCGTTGCCATGAATCCTCCTATGAATTCTGGTCTATCGTAGTAGTGTCCTTTTATTCGGGCAGCATTCCCCAAGGCGCAGCGCCTTCATATACGTTTACCTTCAGGGGTAGCGCAATCGGGCCAGAGGTCTGAGAGAAACGGTGTCGAGGCCAAGTCTGAACGAGGCGCTGGTGTCAACAAGTTTGCCCTTGGGCGACAAATCTTGTCAATAAAGCTGCCGGCTATAGACTGCGGCTCTCCTTTTCAGTCGGTAGGAAGGCTCTTAGACGGACCGGAGACCGTGGCCGATTGATGGTGCAGCGGAGTTCCGCAGTACGGACAATAGATATCACCTGCCCCAACCACGCGCTGGCACTGCGGACAGTTCGGGCTCAGTTTGTAGTTGCAGCGCGGGCAGAAGTTGAATCCCGTCTGCACGGCATGCCCACATTGCGGACAGGCACCGCTGCGCGGTTGCCGCAGGAGGAAGTAAAGAATGATGCCCAGAGCGTTGGGAATAATAATGGCCATGATCGTCCAAAGCGTAGGGCTCATGCCACGTCGTTTCGCGTCGCGGTTTATGTAGCCGATGAGCAGCAGATAGCAGGCGCCAGCAAGGCCTGCCGCCAGACCCATCAGCGCTCGTCCCCACGCAGGCGGCGCGCCCGAATGCCGCCCCAGCACCGCATTGAAGAAGACCTGGGCGATGATAAATGCGATCCCCGCGAGCGCCCATGCCCACAGCGGAACAATTCTGATTTCCGCAGTCAAGCCGGTTTGCGTTTCGTTTCTTACCTGCATAAATTTGTCCGCCTTGTCTGTGCCATTACCGCGACTGCTCGCCGTTGTTCGTGAGGTGCGTGCCGCGAGCCAATAACAGCACGCTTACCACCAGCGCCGGCGCGATGAAGAAAAACATGAAGCTCGTCTGCCAGACCAGGGCCGAGACTCCGGCCCGTTCACCCATCCAGGCAAAGAGTCGCCACAAAAGAGGGATGGTCAGCGTTGCAGAAAGGCCCACGCCCAGGCAAGCCATCCCGACCAGCCACATGCGTTCCCGGGTCTCGCGAAGCCTGCTGGCATGGAAGCGCACCCGCATCTGCGTGGCTCGCACCAACCGGGCATCGGCGGCCAGCGGCAGCGAACGCAAAGTGCGAACCACACCGTTCGCTGCTTCGAAGTAATCACGGCATGCTTCGCATTCATCGAGGTGGGCCCGCAGCCAGGCCTGCTGCGGATCCGAGAGACCATCCCCCACGAGCGATCAGTTCTCGCGCCTCGTCATGTACGTTCCGCGTCATGCCTGCGCTCCCTTCAGCCGCGACATCAACATGTTTAATCCGCGATACAGCCGCGACTTCACCGTACCCAGGGGCGCCCCGGTCACCGTGGCAATCTCTTCCAAGGCCATTCCTTCCTGAAAACGCAGGACGACGGTCTCGCGATACTCCGCTGGAATGCCGACCAACGCCGCGCTGACGCGCTCGGCCTGCTCGTGCTGCTGCACCACTTCCCAAGCCATGGGCCGGGTGTCGGGCGGTTCGAACGGCGCGTGCTCGTCGTTTTCCATCAGCCCGTCCAGGCTGACCGGACTTTTCTTCCGCAAATAATCGATGGTCAGGTTTCTCGCGACGGCGTAGAGCCAGGTGCTGAATTCGTGGCGGCCGTCGTACTGGTGGCCGCGTTCCAGCACGCGGATCCAGGTTTCCTGGAAGAGGTCCTCCGCCAGTTCACGATTTCCCGACAGATAGACCAGATAACGAAGAAGCCGGTGCTGATATTGCTCGATGAGACGGTCCAGCAAGTCGGGATCACGCCGGCGGAGGCCGCGAGCAATTGCGCTGGTCTCGGATTCCATCGCATTCATGAGGCAATATGCTGTGGCGTTCATGCTACCGGGATATACGGGCGAGGAGAGAAGAAAGATGCAGGATGGAAGAATTTCTCTGACGGCGAGTCAAGTGATTCGTATTCAGCCAGATCTCCGATTGCCACGACTTCATTCCGGAGCAGGACCCGGCGGCCCACCGGCTAACCTGTCCCTGGAGGCACAAATAATGGCATCATTTGATGCTGTAATAAGTGCCTGGAGATTATATGCGAACAACGGTTGCGCTGGATGACGATTTGGTACGCATCGCCCAGGAGTTCACCGGGGTGGCAGAGAAAACGGCGCTGATTCGTGAAGCTCTCAAAGCCCTCATCGAACGGGAAAGCGCTCGCAGATTGGCGTCCCTCGGAAGCACCATGCCGGGATTGAAAGCTATTCCACGGCGCAGGGGGCGGACGAGTTGATTCTCGCGGATACCTCCATATGGATCGACCACTTCCGCTCCGGAAATACGGTGATGCGCAAACATCTTAACCAGGGGCAAGTTGTGGTCCATCCATTCGTCATTGCGGAACTTGCACTTGGATCTCTGCAGGACCGAACCAGAACGCTCGCCCTGCTGGACCTCTTGCCCCAGGTGCGAGTGGCGCAACTGAGCGAAGTGCGGCTAACTATCGAGGCTCGTCGTTTGGATGCCCTGGGCATTGGCCTGATTGACGCACACCTGATCGCTTCCGTCTTGATCCATCCCCCCACCCTTCTGTGGACGCGAGATCAGAGACTTCGCAAGGCCGCCGAAGGTCTTGGCATTCACGCGGGGCTGGCTTAAGGTCCTCGCGGTAGCCTGGGGACTGGCGAACGAGTTATGCTTACCGTCACTGAAGAGTCCCGCAGGCAGCCTGGCTCGGTGGCTGGATTGCGGATTTTGGCAGGCCCTGTCGTTCCGGCATTTCCCACAGCTCTTTAGATTCTTTCCGCGGCGGTTCTTTGGGATCGCCTTTTGTGACTGAATCACATTGTGTGAAACATGGGCCGGGCGGACCCTGCGCCGTAACTCTTCCCTAAAGGAGACTTATGAATACTTCCCTGATACCCGATCCAACTTTCTACCCCTCGCCCGGTCTGGCCATGCAGGCCGCGCCGGAACGCATTGCTTATGTCACCTTGCTCAACGTCGGCAAGACCGGCAAGCGCGACGCCATGGGCGTGATTAACGTCGATCCGCGTTCCTCCGCATATGGCCAGTTCGTCGGCCAGGTGGATTTTCCCAACGACGACAATGAACTGCATCACTTCGGATGGAACGCGTGCAGCGCGTGCCTCTGCCCGCAGGCCCCGCACCCGCACATGGAGCGTCGTTACCTGGTTGTGCCGGGCATCGCGTCGTCGCGGATTCACATCCTGGACACGAAAGCGGACCCCAATCATCCCAAGATCGTGAAGATCATCGAGCCTGAAGAATTCATCAGGAAGACAGGCTACACGTCGCCACACACGATTCATTGCGGGCCCGACGGGATCTACGGCAGCGCGCTCGGTTCGGCCAGCGGCGACGGCCCCGGCGGCATCTTCCTGATGGATGCCAGCACGTTTGAGCTGAAGGGACCCTGGGAAAAAGACCGAGGCCCGCAGAGTCTGGCCTATGACTTCTGGTGGCACCTCGGGCACGACACCATGATCACCTCCGAATGGGGCACGCCAAACATGGTGAAGGACGGTATCAACCCGGAGTTGCTCCTGGCCGGAAAGTACGGCCACAAACTGCACATCTGGGATTTGGACAAACGCCGCCACCTGCAGGAAATTGACCTCGGCGCGGAGCAACAGATGGTGCTCGAACTTCGGCCTTCGCATGATCCCAAGAAAACCTTCGGATTCGTCGGTGTGGTCGTATCCCTGAAAGACCTTTCAGCCTCCATCTGGATGTGGTATCGCGAGGACGGGGGAAAGAACAGCAAGTGGGCAGTCCGCAAGGTGATTGAGATTCCCGCCGAGCCGGCCGATCCGGAAAAGCTGCCGCCGCTGCTCAAGGGCTTCAAGGCGGTGCCGCCTTTGGTGACCGACATCAATCTCTCACTCGACGACCGCTTTCTCTATGTTTCGTGCTGGGGGACGGGCGAGTTCATTCAGTACGACGTCTCCGATCCCGCGAACCCAAAGAAGACCGGCTCGATCCACCTCGGCGGCATCGTACGCCGGGCGGCTCACCCGAAGAAGCCCGCGCAGCCGCTCAACGGCGCACCGCAGATGGTTGAGATCAGCCGCGACGGCAAGCGGGTTTACTTCACCAACTCGCTCTACTCCCCGTGGGACGAACAGTTTTATCCCGACGGAGTCAAGAGTTGGATGGTGAAGATCGATGCCAACCCCAAGGGCGGAATGAAACTCGACGAACAATTCTTTGTCGAGTTCGATGGGGTCCGCGCGCACCAGCTCCGGCTCGAGGGAGGCGACGCTTCGTCGGACTCCTATTGCTACTCGGACACAAAATGACGCACGCCGGCCTGACTTCGACGGCGTTGTGGCTGATGCTGCTCCTCGGCGCCTACCACGGACTCAACCCTGGGATGGGCTGGCTGTTTGCGGTGGCGCTGGGGATGCAGGAGCAAAAGGGGAGCGCAGTCGCAAAGGCGCTCGCTCCCCATTGCGCTCGGCCACGCGCTGGCGATCGGCAGCGTGGTACTGGCGGCCGCGTTCCTCGACATGACGCTGCCGCTGGCAGCCATTCGCTACTCCGTCGCTGCGATCCTGATCGGCCTTGGAATCTTTTGCCTGGCGCGGCATTGGCACCCGCGCTGGGTCCGTATGCAGGTGGGCTTCCGCGACCTGACCGTCTGGTCGTTCCTGATGGCCTCAGCGCACGGCGCCGGCTTGATGGTGGTGCCGGTGCTGCTGGGCAGCAGCACAGTTGAAGCACAGAGCGGAATGGCGGCCGGGCACAATCATGTTTCCGCCACCGCCAGCCCGCTCGCCGGGATGCTGGCCACCGGCGTCCATACCTTTGCCTATCTGGCGGTCACCGGACTGATGGCCTGGGTCGTCTATCGTAAATTCGGCCTCGCGCTTCTCCGTAAGGCGTGGTTCAACTTTGACATGCTCTGGGCCGCGGCGCTGGTGGCTACGGGACTTGTGACCCTCCTGATATAGCCGGGTGCCGGGTGCCCCAGGTCTCGCCGGTTTTGCGAGACCTGGGAGCGAGGGACCATTTCGAATGTTCACCCGTCACATACAGGTCTTTCTGATTTTTCTACTCTCCATGCATGACCGAAGGCCTACACCGGTTTTATGGGGGTAACGACTTGCACTTCCTGACTTTCAGTTGTTACCGACGCCGCCCGCTTTTCAGCAACCAGGCTCACTGTGATTTGTTCCTGAAGATTCTCGATCGGGTTCGCCGACGTTACCGGTTCGTGGTGTTGGGGTATGTCGTCATGCCGGAACACGTTCATTTGCTGGTAAGCGAACCGCAGCGGGAGACGTTATCGACTGCGATTCAGGCATTAAAGCTCGGGGTTGTGCGTAGTTTGGAGGGTTCCGTGACGACGCCCAGGTCTCGCAAAACCGGCGAGACCTGGGGCACCCTGGTTCATGGCACCCCGGTTCATCCTGAGCGATTCTGGCTGGCGCGGTTTTATGATTTCAATGTTTTTACGGAGCGCAAGCGGATCGAAAAGCTTCGCTATCTCCATCGCAACCCGGTCGAGCGCGGGTTGGTTTCGTCGCCTGAGCAGTGGCGCTGGAGCAGTTTTCGATGGTATCTCTGGGGAGAGGCGGGGCCGGTAGGAATCAACGATACCGATATCATGGTAATGAAAATCCGAGATGGGGTGCCCCATGTCTCGCCGGTTTTGCGAGACATGGGGACGCAGCGGAAACTCTAAAGCAAAACCTAGAAACCGCCCTTGGCCGTCTTCCCTTCCAGCATGGCGTAGATGGCGGGGTTGGTGCAGACTTCGTAGTAGGGACGCTCGGTCCAGTGCTGCAGTGAGAATTTTTGCGGATCGATTTGGGCGATCCGGCTGGTGCGGACCAGTATTTTCTTGAAAATCTCGTTGCCCACGGGCACCAGTCCGCGGTGTAACTGGAAGACTTCGCTGCCCCACAATCTGGGCAGCTCTAACTGGCAGGGCTCGAGAGAAATTTCCTGCTGCAGCCGCTGGAACGCGGCTTCGCTCAGGCGGATTCCGTTCAGGTTGTACTTCAGGATGAAGTCTTCCGGACTTTCTCCGGCGTCGGCATCTTTCACGGTCTGAAAAGCATAGACGTTGAACGGTCCCTCCACGCCGGCGATGGCTTTGCGCACACGCTTGCTGCAGGAGGACAGGCGGTCGCTCTCGTTCAGCGCATCGGAAATCATGATCTGCTTTTCGCCGTCCAGCAGATACATCGGGGCTGAGTCCTGGAACGAAATCCCGGTGCCCAGCTCCAATGCCGGGAGTCCTGCGCGCTCCAGCAGATGGTTGTAGCCGCGCACGATGTCGATAATCTCGCGCGCAAGCACGCACGCCCGGCTGACCGCCAGAGGGGCCTCGCCTTCGTGCTCCAGCAGCGCGACGATGATGGCGTCGCCTTCGACAAACACTTTGCGGGCGCCATACTTGGCCAATAACTTGTTGACGGGATCGTAAAAATTCAGGCTGAAGTAGGAAGCCGGGTTCATGCCCTGTTCCAGCAGCGAGCGGGTCAGCCGCGACGAATCCCTGATATCGGCCTTCAGAATTACGTGGCGCAATACTTTGTCTTCGGACGGCTTCTGTTCTTCCGGCAGCAGGAACTCGTAGAGCGTGCCGTTCATGGCCGAGAGTTCCCGCAGTTTCCAGTTGCCGATCAGATTGCCGCTGTCCAGCGCGGAATTCAACGCTTCCAGACGCCGCAAATCGCGGTGATAACGCAGAAAGTCACGCAGGAAGCGCGCCGCCATTTTGGCTCGTTCCGCTCCGCGGCATCCGGCCACGCGGGCGGTGGCCGAGTTCAGGCCCTGGAGCGAAAGTTTCCCGTGCTCTTCAATCAGCTTCTCCACCCGTTCGCGTTCTTCGCGTGAGATCAGCGCATTTTTCAGCTGTTGCGCGTTGATGCGGGGCGAGTATTCGGCGAGCAGCGGCACAGTCTCGTAGGAGGCGATCACATACTCCATGAGCTTTTCGCGTTCCAGCAGTTCGACCCAGGCTTCCAGTCGCGCCTTCTGGCTGCGTTCTTCGTGAGTGGACTCGTCAGGCTGGCCCGAGCCGACCAGCGCCTGGGCGTTTTCCGGGACGTTCAGCCAGCCGTCCACCACGGCTTCGTCCTCGGCTTTCGAACCCAGCTTCAGGGAGAGAAGAAATTCCCGGACCACGCGGCGCACGTTGGAAAACCGGTCAGGATCGCGATCAAAGTTGCCCAGCATCACGTAGTGCTCGGCGTTCAGGTAGGTGTCGCAGCCGTCTTCGGTAAAGATGAGCGGGTTCAGAAAGAGTTTGTATTCTGCCTCGTTGCGATTGCCGAACAGCGAGCGGCGCATGCGGGCCAGGGTCTCTTTTTCGATCTCGCGCAGGATGCGGAACAGCTCCTGTCCGGTCTTACGCAGGATGATTTTTTTGGCCACCTGAAAACCCGCGACGCGTTCGCGATACTCCAGGGCCTTCTGCTGGCGCACGCCTTCATAACTCTTCAGCATCATGCGGCCGCGTTCCAGCATTTGCGCGAATTGCGAGTTCAACTCCACCCGCAGGAATTTGACGATCGCCGCCCGCGCCAGCATATCGATCGAAAGATTCTCCGCCGCCTTGGCGCGATTCAGCACCGAAACATGCAGGTCGGCCAGCAGGGGCTTGAGTTCGGAACCCATGGTTTTGGCAGGCGCCTTCGCGGTGGCTTGCGATCCTATGAAGTGGTTGCCTCCCGCCCGCTCCGTCTTCTCGGCGGCCAGCAGTCCTTCCATGTCCCCGTGGCGGACGATGAGGCGCGCGATCTGCAGCCGTGCCTGTTCCACAAACCGGGGGCTGAGATGCACGTCATGCCGGAGGTTATCCACGCCCAGCTGCAAATCCTTCAGGGTAAGCTTCGGAGTGTAGCTGCCGAGCTGCGGAGGTAGTGGCTCTTCGGCGGAACGTCCCAGTCTGAAGATAGGAATGCGTGGCATGGTTGGCGATCTTTTTGGCTAGAGCTGTCGCGTTGAATCGATCACCCGCGCGTAGTCGCGAGCGGTCAAATTCCGGCTTGCCGCTGCTCGACTGAGAGCGCGCGGGCGCGTACACCTGCCTGTAACTTTCATTCCTCGCAAATTGCTGATTTTTCTACCTATGCGGGAGCGTAGCACGCGTGCGCACCCCGGCCAACGTTACCCAAGTTACCTCGTTCGATGGCCGGTGTACACCTTTGTTTACTGAGGGCGGGTGTCCAGGGGATGGGCCGCCTTTTCGAAAAATTCGTTCTGCAGCTTGAGGCTTTCCTGGTCGGCCTTCACGGCGCGGGTGGCTTTTACGATTCCGTCAATCCACGCCTTCATCTTGTACTGGCCAAGTTCGGATGGTGGCCAGCGAACCGTCTCCGGAATAGTGATTGGGGAAGCGGGCATACCACCAGATTCCGGTGTAAAGGTCGTCGGGCAATTTCTGCCGGCCGAGATCGGCGCCGGACTCGCTTTTGGCCCGGTCCTGATGCACGAGTTCGGGGTGCGCAATCAGCATGGTCGAGGTTTCGGCCTCACCCGCATGCCAGTCCGGGCCGGTGCTCTTCGCCGCCGGACCTCCGGGCGGGGGCTCCACCCGCACCAGCACGTAAACCACGTAGTCGTGGGGCTTTTCCAGCTGGCTCTGGGCGAAGAAAGGCAGCAGGTGCTCGTTGCCGCCGTGGCCATTCACGATGATGATTTTCTTGCAGCCGTTGCGGGCCATCTCGTCCGTGGTTTCCTGCAGCAGTTGCAGCTGCAGCTCCCGGCTGTAGGCGACGGTGCCGGGTTCGTGCCGGGCTTCAAAAATCTGGCCAAAGTAGTACTCCGGAAAGACCACGGCGTATTCCTCGGCGGCGGCGTGCAAAGCCGCGTACCGTACATCGAGGAGATCGGTTCCCAGGGGCAGGTGCGGACCATGCTTTTCCAGAATGCCGAAGGGCAGCAGACAGGTGCCCTGCGACTGCTGAATGGCCGAGCGGAAATCAGCGGCAGTAAGCTCTTCCCAGTGAGCCGACAACTTGGCCTGCGACCAGCCCAACTGGGCGCAGAAGGTCAGCAATCCCGCCATGATTGCGATCCTGCGAATCATTGTTTTGCGAATCATGGTTTTGCGAATTAAAGCGTTGCGCATGAGTATTCTCCTGAGGAGGCGCATTTTAGCATTGTGACGCGGTCACAGTTACTTCCGTCACCGTGCGCAGGCACCCTGCTCACGGTATGATTTCTGAGACCGTGAACTCAATGAAGAAACTAAAATTTCTGGTTTCGCTGACCACCAACGACAACGATTATCAGATCGAGCAGGCGGCCTCCGCGGAAGAAGCGGCGCGGCGCCTGGGCGTGGAAATTCAGATCATTTACGCCGAAAACGATTCCATCACTCAAAGTCAGCAGATTCTGACCGTCATTCAGTCGCGATCCGATTCTCACCCGGACGGAATTGTCTTCGAACCGGTCGGCGGTACTGCGCTGCCCCAGGTGGCCCGGGCGGCGGTCGCAGCCGGCATCAGCTGGGTCGTCCTGAATCGGAATGTCGATTACATCGCGGAGATCCGCAAGACCCATCGCATCCCGATTTTCGGAGTCAGTTCGGACCACGAAGAAATCGGACGCATTCAGGGACACCAGTTCGCCGCCCTGCTGCCCAAGGGTGGGACCGTTCTTCACATTCAGGGCCCGTCCGAGAGCCTGGCCGCTAAACAACGCACCACCGGCATGTACGAAACCAAGCCCGCCGATGTCCAGGTAAAAGTATTGCGGGCGCAGTGGACCGAGGCCAGTTCTTATCGGGCGGTCAGTTCGTGGCTGCGCTTGTCCACCTCGCATCAGAACCGCATCGACCTGATCGCTGGTCAGGATGACGGCATGGCCCTGGGCGCACGAAAAGCTTTCCAGGAACTTCCCGACAACGCAGCCCGGCAGCGCTGGCTCAGCCTGCCCTTTATCGGTTGCGACGGGCTGCCAAAAACCGGTCAGGCCTGGGTGAAGCGGGGATTGCTGACCGCGACCATCTTTGCCGGGCCCAACACCGGTCAGGCGCTGGAGATGCTGGTGAAAGCCCTGCAGACCGGGACCATGCCTCCGGAGAACACTCTGACCACACCGCTTTCCATTCCCACCCTGGATGCCCTGGCGGCATCGCAGGCAGAGAGGGCGCGTCTGCTGTCGGTTTAGGCGCTCCATTGGCTTTAGCTCCTGGCTTCTGGCTCCAGCTTCCTCGACCGCGAATTCGTCGCCGCACCTTTGCCCTTGTCTTGCTAAATTGGTTGTGATTTCAGTGCCTGGATTCGTTTCTGATTTCATCTCAAGGAGAACCCATGCCCACTCTGGTCGCGCAGCCCACGCGCATTCGCGCCGCCGGCACCAAACCCAAAGCTGATCGATGAATTCATCGGCCGGGTCAATACGAAAACCTCAGGTGTCAGCGTCGCCCACATGCGCAGTCCGCAGGGCTGGGAAGAGCCGGGACAAACTCCGGAGTTCGACGAATTCACGATCGTCCTTAAGGGCACGCTTCGGGTGAAGCACAATGACGGCGAACTGGACGTCGCGGCCGGTCAGGCCGTGATCGCCCACAGCGGTGAGTGGATCCAGTATTCGACTCCCGCCGAAGGCGGCGCCGAATACATCGCCGTCTGCCTGCCGGCATTCGCCATGGAGACGGTGCACCGCGACGCGTAATTCGCGGCGCATAAAACGACGTGTCATCCTGAGCGGAGCCAAGTCACTCGCTCGCGAATGACTTGGCGGAGTCGAAGGACCCCTGTCAGATCCACACAACTGGAAATGCGGAACGTCTCGTGTGTCCTCGCATTTCCCCCGAAACACGCGCTCAGGGTCTGGTAACATTTGACCAATTCAGGGCTCCGTGGAGGATCCCATGTCCAACTTCACCAGACGTGAATTCCTGAAAACCGGGCTTGCGGCCGGAACACTGGCGGTTGCCGGAAGTCTCCCGCTGATGGCACAGCGCCAGACAGCAACCGATTTCGTGACCCTGGGAAGATCCGGGGTGAAAGTAACGCGGCTGGCTTTTGGCACGGGAAGCTTCAGCGGCCAGGTGCAGCGCGATCTCGGACAGGAATCGTTCACCCGTCTGGTGCGCTACGCCTACGACCGAGGCATTCGCTTCTTCGAGACCGCCGAATCCTACGGTGAGATGCACAAGATGCTGGGCGTCGCCCTGAAGGGCATTCCGCGGGAGAGTTATCAATTGATGTCGAAGGTGACCACTCGTGATGGCGTGAGTCCGCAGCAGAAATTCGACGAGTTGCGCACCCTGGCGAACACCGAGTATTTCGACATCATGTTGCTGCACTGGCAACACACCGCGACCTGGCCAGCCGACACTCGCCGCTGGCAGGATGCGATTCTTGGAAGCTCGAAGCGAAGAAGGCTATGGTGAGCCACGGCGCGTCGGTCCACGGCCTGCCCGCGCTGCGACGGGTCCCGGGCAACGATTGGCTCGACGTCGCCATGATCCGGGTGAATCACAAGGGCAAGAGCATGGACGCCGAAGACTACTCCACCCAAGGGTCAGGGAATGTTCCCGAAGTCGTCGCGCACGTAAAGCAGGTTCGCAGAGAGGGAATGGGCGTAATCTCCATGAAGCTTATCGGCGAAGGCACATTCAACCGCGAGGACCGGCGGCAGGCGATGAAGTTTGCGTTCAAGAATGCCGGCGTCGATTGCGTGACCGTCGGCTACAAAAGCACCGCCGAAATCGACGAAGCGATTGAGAATCTGAATACTGGCGCTTGCGTAGGGTGCGCGTGGAGCCGGCAGTGTTTCGCTCTGCGGAGGCATGTTCTGCAAATTTAGGGAATGGTTCTCGTGGAATGTTCCATCCCTTGTCGCGCATCCAATCTCACGCCCGCGCCGACTTCACATCCGTCCGCGAGAAGTCTCGCCCTTTGAACAGAAGCGGCTCTCCTTTGGATTTCGCCAGCGCATAGGAAAAGCAATCGCCAAAATTCAGTTTGGCGGGGTGGCCGCTGGTTTTTCCGAAGTCACGATAGGCCTGGCGCGCTATGCGGGCTTGCGCTTCGGTGACCGGCTCGATCGCGATTTGCGCTTCCTCGATCAATTCATCAAAACGGCGGCTCGCAACCGGATCTTTGCTGCCGTCAATCACCGCTCCGGCTTCCACATAACTCACGGCCGAAATGCGAGGCTGCGCGGCACGCTCGATGATTCTGGCGAATTCGGGCGCTTCCACCTCAAAGCGGAGAATGGCGATCAGGGCCGAGGTGTCGAGAATCATTTCGGCAGACCTTTCTCGTCGTAAAGAAGGTCGCCATGATCGGCCGAGCGAAACGGTTCCTTCAGACGCGCGGCGCAGTCCCGCCCGATTTCGAGCAGCCGATCGGAGAGCCTGGCAGCATGCTTGTCTTTGTTCTGCACTCTTTTTAGCCGTTCGCGCACCGCTTCGGTGACCGCTTCAGTCAAGCTCTCTCCGGTCACCCGGGCCAGCTGCCGGGCGAGCTTGTGGGCCTCCTGGTTCTTAATATTCATGCTCATATGGTATGTATTCTACCATAATGTTATACCTATCTACCACAGAGCGATGCGGCCTGGAAGTATCAGGAGTCGAGGAGGAACGTCTTCGCCGCGCCGCTGAAATCTATCGCAGCGCCGCCGCTTTTTCCAGCAACTCTTTAACCAGGGCGAATCGAACTTGCTTGGGATTCTCACTGGCCACCGACATGTTAAGGTAACCGCCCTCCACCAGAAAACACGACGTAGTGAGCAAGGGCCTGGCCAGCGAATTGCCGTCGAATCCCTTTTTCATCTTCATGGTGAGGCATCCAACTTTGCCAAAGTCTTTGGTATTGGTTCGGGGAGCTTGCTTCGCTGCGCCCAGCATCATGCGCGCTCCCACGAGTCCCTGGGCAATCGAGGCCGGCACTCCTGCAGTTCCCGGCGGCGCGCTCTGTAGCTTGACCGCAAGTCCGCCGATGTTCACCGTGCACATTGAAGAATCTCCGTCGCTGCCATGGGGATCGCTGACCTTGCCGCCGTAACTGGCCTCCAGTTCCGGCGTCGGCATGAGCTTGCACGCCTTCGCGTCTCGACCATAAGACGGAGATGACTGCGCAGCCACGGAATACGAACCGGGAGCGACGGCAGGAATGACCGCAAGGAGCGCGGCGGCGACGGTCTTTTGCAATCCAGTCATGGCAAAGTCTTTCCTTCCCGATGAGTTTCCCCGATGTGCGGAAGTATATCGGTAGAGCCGAGGACCAGACATCGCCACGGACCACGTGGGGACAACCGCCCCGGCTGTCCGGCGGAGCAGCGCTCCGCTATTTCTTTTACCGGCAAAGGCTGTCGAGCTACGCTCGACCGGACAGCCGAGGGCGGCTGTCCCCAGGTGGTTTTCGCCGGCGCTACCTGGTGCTCACTCCGATTAGGATTTTGAATCCTACGCGCCTCGCGATGGGTAATAATGATCGCCCATATAGCCTGGACAAAGGCGTGCTGTCCGGGCGAGAGAGACCGGGAAAGGTCCTCCCATGCTGATCCGTTTGGGCTACGACATTCAATTTGAGATTCCAGCGGCCGTGGCCATGGTCGGCATGCTGCATGTGCATCCTTCCCGGGTTCCTGACCTGCTCGAACCGGACGAGGTCAGCATAAGTCCCGAGATAAAAGTGGAAAGCTACATCGACAGCTACGGCAACCGCTGCGCGCGATGGTTGGCGCCAGCCGGGCCGCTGCGGCTGACAAGTTCTACGCTCATTGAAGACACCGGCACGCCCGACGCGGGCGATCCCGACGCGCAGGAGCATCCGGTGAATGAACTGCCTCCGGAGATGCTTCGCTATCTGCTCAACAGCCGGTATTGCGAAGTGGACCGGCTATCGAATATCGCGGTCGAATTGTTCGGCCATCTGAAGCCGGGATGGAGCCGCGTGCAGGCCATTTGCGGGTGGGTGAACTGGAAAGTGGCATTCGGCTACCAGCACGCGCGTTCATCGAAAACAGCTTTGGACGTATTCACCGAGCGCACTGGAGTCTGCCGCGATTTTCAGCACCTGGCCGTCACCTTTTGCCGCGCGCTTAACATTCCTGCCCGCTACGCTACGGGATACCTGGGCGACATCGGCGTGCCCAAAGGGCCCACACCCATGGACTTCAGCGCCTGGTTCGAAGTGTATCTGCAAAACCGCTGGTGGACCTTTGACGCGCGCCACGTTCAACCGAGGATTGGGCGGGTGCTGATGGCGACCGGCCGGGATGCCTCCGACGTTGCGATCACCACATCTTTCGGAATTGCCAACCTGACCGGGTTTTCCGTGGTCACGGAAGAAGTCACGGCTTGATGCTCACGGAGAGTGTGGGGCGGACACCCTCGTCCGCCGCCTTTGACGTTGACTTGCCTTGGACTTATCGCTTTCGACTCGATTCTGCCTTTGCCCTTGAGCCGTCAGACAAACCAACCGCAGCCTCGCAAACTGGACAATGTCAAAAGCGGCGGGCGAGGGCGCCCGCCCCACACGAGTTGGCAGATTGGCTGACGTCTGAGGTCTGACGCCCGACTGCCTTAAGGCGCTTCGATCAACTCCATCTTTCCGTCCCGGGTGCGGTGCAGGACCATTACTTTGCCCTTGGGATCGCGGAAGACGAACACGTCGCGGTCGCGGAAGTGCACCTCTTTGATGGCCTCCTCAAGGGTCATCGGACGCATGGCGACGGCGTCCTCGGAGCGGACAAGATGTACTTCGGTGGATTTGGCGACGGCGGGAAACCTGTGTACGACCAGTGAAATCTCCGCGGTTTCGGCGAGGCCGATCGCGGCCGGCAGGCTCTCCTGCTGCGCTTCCTTGCCATTCCATTTCTTCAGATCGTGACGTTTCTTGCTGCGCCATCGCGTCTTGTATTTGACCGCCTGCTTTTCCAGGTGCTCAAGGGCCTCGTTGACCGCAGACTTCATGTCGCCGGCCTGGGCTTCACCGACCAGCGGCCCATTGCGCGGGCTGATCGTGATTTCTGCTTTGTGGCGGCGCTTTTCGATAGCCAGGATCACTTTGGTATCGAATTTGTCGCCCAGGATTTTGCGGATTTTGGTCAGACCGGTTTCGACTGACTTGCGGATGGTGGGAGTAATTTCGTAGTGTCTGCCGGTGAATTCTACGTTCATGAGCGCCCCTTCTTTCTACAGGCACATTCGAACTCGGTTCCGTGTCATCCTGAGCGCAGCCGATTCATTCGCTTGCGAATGGATCGGCGGAGTCGAAGGACCCCTACCAGCGGCACAACCTGTGAGGACGCGGCCTTACTCGTAGTATGCAAATGCCCTCACGCTACTGAGCATCGTGACTAAAGGGGTCCTTCGACTGCGTGAAAACTTCGCGGAGCGAAGTTTCCGCTCCTCTCAGGATGACAGCCCGCTATTTCTTTACTCTGCGTTGATGAGTACTGGGGATGCGCATGTCTTCGCGGTATTTTGCCACCGTGCGGCGCGTGACCTGGATGCCCTGTGATTGCAAGATGCGAGTGATCTGCTCGTCAGTCAAGGGGCGGCTTGGGTCTTCTTCTTCGATAAGCTTTTTGACCCGGCGCTTGAGGATGAGCAACGAAGTGCTGCCACCTTGCGGGCCGTTCACGCTCTCGCTGAAGAAATAGCGCAATTCGAATACGCCCTGGGGGGTGTGGGCGTATTTACTGGCCACCGCCCGGCTGACCGTGGAAGGATGGACGCCGATTTCCTCGGCGACTTCCTTGATCATCATCGGTTTCAGCTGGTCGATGCCTTTTTCCAGAAAGTCCTGTTGCCGGGTGACGATGGCATAGCAGACCTTGGTGATGGTCTGCTTGCGTTGCTCGATGTTCTTGATGAGCTGGATAGCGCTCTTGTAGCGCTCTTTGACGTAGTTGCGCGTGTCTTTGTCGTTAGTGTCGCGGGTCAGCAGGCGCTTGTAAGCCGGGTTCAGGCGAAGCACCGGAACATCGTCTTCATTCATCATTACCAGCCACTCGTCGCCGTGCTTGATGAACGCCACATCAGGCTCGATCAGGCGGGGCTGGCTCTTGTTGTAACGCAGGCCGGGACGGGGATCGAGCGTCCGGATGTAGTCCAGGGCTTCCTGCACCGCTTCCGGCGTGCGCCCGATCGCGCGGGCGATTTCTTTGTATTGCTTGTTCTGTAAAGCGCGCAGATGCTGGTCCACGATGGCAACCGCGTCGGTCAGAACTTGTGCGGTGGCCTCGCCGTTTCCATTCTTGTGCGTGGCCAGTTGCGCCTGGTGGTAGCGCAATTGATAGAGCAGGCAATCGCGCAAGTCGCGGCAGGCGACTCCAGGCGGATCCATCTGGCGCACCAGATCGAGCGCTTCATGCAGATCATGAACTTTGAAACTGGGTTGAAACAGAGGCTGCGCGGGCTTTTTCGGGGCCGCCGCTTCGGGCTGCGGCGCGGGAGGTGGATCAGGTGCGGCCACTTCCGGCGCGGGTGCGACGGCGGTTCCGTCGGCGCTGCCGGAAGGCGACATTTCGGGAGTGTCCAGCGCGTCCCATTCGGACGACAACGCCGCGTCCGTCTCGTCGAGCGTCGACTCGGCGTCGTCCAGGTCCGTTGCCAGCCCGAGGGCAGCGGCTTCCTTGACCACGCTTTCCGCGATGCTCGCGTCCACTTCCGGAGCGGCAGGCGGAGCGATGCCCAGCAGCTCCTCGTCGCTGGCAATAAGGTAACCATCTTCGCTCAGGTTGCCGATGATTGTTTCCGCGGCCTCGCGCACTTCCGGACTCACCGACAAAGCACCCAGCTGCCAGGCCAGGTGGTCGGAGAGGGTGGTGGGCTTGGAAAGAAAATTCTCGAATGACGGACGCTCGATCTCTTCCATCTCGCTCCGGCTGCGATAACCGGGATCGAGATACTCCTGAAAGAACGAGCCAAAATCGATTTCTTCGAAGGGATCTTTCTTTTCTTCCGCAGTGACCGTGTTTTCTTCCGGCTTGATCCGTTCGCGATCTTCCTCCTGGCGGGCAGCATCATCGAGCAGGGGAACGGAGTCTTCCAACTCCTCCAGCACCGGATTTTCCACCATTTCAGCGGTGATCATGTCGCGCAGCTCGAGCTTGTTGAGCGCGAGCACGCTGACCATCTGCACCAGGCCGGGGTGAGGATCTGCCTCTGCGAGAGTCTCAGGTGCAACTTTGGGTTGGAGTAACACCATGGTCAGTCGTTAGTCGTTCGGTCTTGAGCCATCAGGAAAGCGATGTACCACGCAGGTAAGGTCCTTGAAGTACCTACGACTGGAGGTTGACGACTCTCATCTACACCAGCGAGAAACTTTCGCCCAGATACACCTTCCGCACCTGGGGATCGCTGGCCAGTTGCTCGGGCATGCCCGAGGCTAAAATCCTGCCACCATCAATGATGTACGCCCGGTCCGTGACCGCCAACGTCTCGCGGACGTTGTGGTCGGTGATCAGAACTCCGATTCCGCTCGACTTCAGATCGCTGATGATCTTCTGCAAGTCGAGCACGGCGATCGGGTCGATCCCGGAAAACGGTTCGTCGAGCAAAATAAATGTGGGGTTGATGCTCAAGGCGCGGGCAATTTCCACACGCCGCCGCTCTCCCCCGGACAGAGCGTATCCGCGGTTCTGGCGGATATGCTCCAGGCCCAGCTGATCGATCAGCTCTTCCATTTTTTCCCGGCGCTCGTGCCAGGAGATGGGCTGGGCTTCCAGCACGGCGAGGATGTTTTCCTCAACCGTGAGCTTGCGGAAGACCGAAGCTTCCTGAGGGAGGTAGCTTATGCCGTACTGACGTGCCCTTAAGTACATCGGCACGTCGGTGATTTCCTCTTCGTCGATCAGCACCCGGCCGGTATCCGGGGGTATCAGGCCGACGATGGCGTAGAAGGTTGTGGTCTTGCCGGCACCGTTAGGCCCAAGTAAACCAACAACTTCGCCCTGCCCCACGCGAATGCTGACTCCGTTTACCACCCGTCGCCCACGGTAGGATTTGCCGATTTCGTCAGTGGCCAGGGTACGCATTTAGCGTGCCACTCTCGTCTGAGTGACTGTAGGGGATGTGTTATTGCCTTCGACCAAAACCCTACCATCGTGTCTGAACAAAGTCAACGAAACCCCGGTAATCTTGCCGTGTTCGGCATCAAAAATGCTAGGAGAACCGCCCGTCAGCACAAACTTGTCGTCGGCAGTGGTATAGATCAGGTGATCCCCCAGCGCTTTGCGACCCGGCTGGGTGATGACCACCTGTTCGTCGGCAAGAATGTGGTCGATCTTGCCAGTTCCTGTAAGCGATTGATTCGTAGTGGCTTGGTTACGCGGCTGCAGGAAGACGTCCATCCTGCGCGCCGTAATCGTGAGTTCCGCTCCCTGGGCCTGCACCCCTCCCTCAAAGCGGGCTTTCCGCTCACTGTCGGTGTAGCTCAATCGCGCCGAGGTGATCTTGACCGGGGTGACTTTTCCACTTTTCTCCGTCTGGACCAGCACCGTGGACACGGGTTGGGCCGGCGTTCCCTGGGCAACCACCGAGCGGCGATTGCGATCGAACTCGATCGAAGGCGCCTGAATGACGTTGGCGTCCTGCCACAGCCGGGCCTCCCCGGTGTAGAGGGCGACCGCCGGACTGCTATGGGCCGTCATGGTGCGGGCGGTCACGTGGATGGGATCCGATGCCGCCAGCAGGGCCCCGTTGGGTTGCGCCTTCAGGTCGCTGTAAGTGCTCTTGACGTCGCCCTCGGCAAAGGCGTCACCGGTGGCGCGATTCAGACGCATGCTCCGACTGGTGGTGGTCATGCCGCCGTCCACAACCCGGGGAGAGCCATTCAGGACCAGCATCTGATCGGCTGGAGTGTAAACCGCACGGTCGCCCCAGGCTTTCCGCTCGCCATCGACATACGCCATGTTTCCCTGCTGCACGATCGACATCGATGCCGCTGCCGGGGTGGAAGGACGCATCAAGCGTGTCGCTGGTACTGACGCGGTCGGGCTGACCGGCCGTCTTTGACACGATGCGGGCGTCGGGCGCGCCGTGAACGGAAGCCAGCTGCCCCAAATCATCGAAGCGCGCCCGGAACTTTCCCGCCGTTACCAGCGTCTGCTGCCCGTGTCCGGGACCGGTCGCAGAGCAATCTGGGCCGGTCCGGAGGTGTCGGCGCGCTCCAGCCTTCGGCCACCGGTCACGAAGAAGTCTATGGCCGACGCCGTGATTTCGACATCCTGCGCGCCGGCGGACGCCGTGCCGGCTGCTGATGCTGCACCAGCCTCACGTTGTCCTGGCTGTGCACGGTGTTCAGCACATTATTCCCGGTGAAATTCAGGACCACCCGCCCGGCGCTCCCTTGCATGGGCTGCGGACCCGAGTTTTCCATGCGGACGTCGCCCAAAAACGTGGCGGACCGTAGATTGTCCTGCTTCTCCGCCATGAGCAATTCCACCTGATTGGACTGAACTTTCGCCGACCCTGAATCCTCGGACTCCACCCGAACATTGCCGCTGGCGAGAATCCGGTCCACGGTGTTGTCCTGACGCAGGTAAATCGTGCCTTTGTCCGCGGAAGCGTGGCGCGCGCCGTTCTGCATGCGCGGGAGATCCAGCTCCACCACCCGCGGATTTTTGGTGATGGTGCCGTGAATCGCGGTCAGGCGGGCGGGGGTGGCGCCGTGGAATGCGACATCGACCTGCGACTGCAGCGTGAGCACGGTGGTGTCGGCCGCGTAGCTGAGGCCGACGGCAGACCCGTTGGCCTGGGGAAGGCTGAACTCAACTTTTTCCCGGGTGAGTGCGTTCCCGGTCTTCTGGTTAAAGAACAGGTTCGTGGTGGTCAGGTGGACTGGATTCTTCAGTTCCCTGGGCGTTGCCTGGTCGGGATGAATGATGCCTTCCGGGTTGGCCTCAAGGTCCATCTGGACCTGGCCCTTGCCGATGACGTCGCCGGTTTGTGGATCGTATTCAAAATCGGCGCCGTAGATCTGGTCGAAGCGGCTGGAATCGCGCCCGTACAACGTGATGGTGACGTCATGCAGTTCGGCGTGCCCGCCCTGCTTGTATTGCACCGCCTTGCTGGCCTCAATCTTGAAAATGGTGTGTCCCTGCTCGGAGCGCGAGACGGTGAACCCCTTGGCGCTCTGCTGGATTTCAATTCCGATTTTCGCCGGCACCTCCTTGAGCGCGTTCTCCACCTTGTGCCGGGCGTAGAAATAGACCGCCGCCACCACCAACAGGAGGCCGATGGCGCCGCCCGCAAACCAGCGCCGAAGGTGCGAAATCTGGATGGACATCTAAGACAAGTCTACTTGAAGCGGGCCTGCCGGCATCAGCACCAGTGGGGACAGCCGTCATCGTCTAAACTCATGCACGATGAACCGGCAGGAGCCTGCTCTACTGGACTTGCAGAATGTTTCCGTGATGCGCGGAGAGAAGATTGTGCTGGAAGATTTCAGCCTGGTGATCCGCGGCGACGAACATGTGGCCATCCTTGGGCCGAACGGCTGCGGAAAATCCACCCTGATCAAGACCATTACGCGGGAATGTTATCCCGTGGCGCGGGAAGGTTCGTCGATGACCATCCTGGGGCAGGACCGGTGGGATATTTTCGAACTGCGTTCACTGCTGGGAATTGTGTCCAACGATCTTCTGTCGAAGAGTTCCGGCGAAGCCTCCGGACGCGACGTGGTCCTGTCAGGCTTTTTCAGCAGCGCTCGCATCTTCCCGCATCACGTGGTCGATCCCCGGCACCGCGAACTGGCCGACGCCGCCCTGGCACAGCTCGAGATATCGCACCTGGCCGAGCGCCCGGTGTGCGAAATGTCTTCGGGCGAAGCGCGGCGGGTGCTCATCGCCCGTGCCCTGGTCCACAAACCGCGGGCCTTGCTGTTCGACGAACCCAGCAACTCTCTCGACGTCTTCGCCCGGCACAGTCTTCGTCAGAGCATGAGTTCACTGGCGAAAGCCGGCATCGGAATCATTCTGGTGACCCACGATCTCTCCGACCTCATTCCGGAAATCGAGCGTGTGCTGCTGATGTCCAATGGGCGGATCATCGCAGACGGTCCAAAAGAGCAGATGCTTCAGGCAGATCGTCTGCAAGATCTGTTCAAGACCAGAGTGGAAATGGACCAGCGCAATGGCTACTACCACATGTGGTAACGCAAACTTCGCTGTGTTGATTTGGTTTACTAAAAATCAGGTGTTAGTTTTTAGATGTCAGTTCTCAGAGGCCTTCTCGTGTCCCTTACAGCCCCGCCGCGATCTTCTTCTTTTCGGCCGCCGGATTGTGCTCGGCTTTCTGACCCGGTCGCTCAAAGTCTCGCAACGAGAGTTCGAGGCCGCCGTACTCGGGGTGATCGTTATTCTCGATGGTGAAGGCGATGTCGAGATTGTCGCCGGGGAGCAGGCCGGCCTGCTGACAGCGTTCCGCCATGCGCCAGCCCAGGGCATCGAAGGTAATGGCACGGCGCCATTTGGCGTCTGTCGCCTGACGGTTGTCGGTGGCCTGGCGCACGTCGCTGCGTCGCAAAGCGGCTGAATCCGGATCGCAACGCGGAGTTGTCAGGAGGTTCAGATCCGGCCCATCCAGGCCGCGGGACAACGACGCAACTGCCGGCTGACAGCTTCAGCTTCACGTGCTTGTCTTTGATGACGCGCGGAGAGGCCATGAGGCGAACGGCGCGTGCGGTAAAAACGGGTTGAGGATTGCCCACGCCAAACGGCTCCAGCCGTTGCAGAAGGTTGAAGAGTTCGGGAGTCACCTGGTCGAGCGCCAGCTCGGCGTCAAAGTTGAGCGAGGGTTCGAAGTCGGCGAGAGTGAGACGGGTGCGCGCGTATTCATCGAGACGCGCCCGCAGTTCCGGCAGATTTGCGGCGGGCAGCGAGAAGCCGACAGCATGGGCGTGACCACCGAAGCGCGTGAATAGCCCGGCGCAGGACTCGAGCGCATTCAGCAGGTGAAATGCGCGGATGGAACGGCCGGAGCCGTGAGCTTCCTCGCCATTCCGCGAAATCACCAGCGCCGGGCGTCCATAGCGCTCGACGACACGGGTGGCGGTGATGCCGATCACGCCGCGGTGCCAGCCTTCACCGTCGATCACGATGCAGAAAGCTTCGCGCAGCACCGGCCGCTCTTCGAAATTTGATGTGATGGATTGCAGGATGCGGCGCTCTTCCTCCTGCCGGTCGCCGTTGAGCTGATCGAGCTTGTGGGCAATCTCCCGGGCCCGCGCGGGATCTTTGACGCTAAAGAGTTCGATGACGTCGCGGGCCACATCCATGCGGCCCGCAGCATTGATGCGCGGCGCGATGCGGAAGGCCACTTCCCCGGAGCTGAGCGTCCGGCCGTGGGCGAGTTTCGCGACTTCGAGCAGCGCTTTGAGGCCGGGATTCACCGGCGAACGCAGGCCTTCCAATCCCAGCCTGGCGAAGACCCGGTTTTCTCCGGTCAGCGGAACGGCATCGGCGATAGTCGCGATCGCAACCACTTTCATGAACGACTTCAACAGCCGGGTTCGATCGCCTTCCGGGATTCGTCGCTCGATCAGGGCCTGGGCCAGTTTGAACGCCACTCCCGCGCCGCACAATTCCTTGCACGGATACCCACAGCCTGACTGATTGGGATTGACCACCGCCAGCGCAGCCGGAACTCGCTGCGGGCCCGGAAGGTGATGGTCGGTGACGATCAGGTCCACGCCCAGCCGCCGGGCGGTCTCGGCCGGAGCGAAAGCCCGGATGCCCATGTCCACGCTGACGATGAGCCTGATGCCCGTCCGCGGCCGCCTGCTCGATGACGTCGTCGCGCATGTCGTAGCCGTCGCGAATGCGGTGCGGAACATGGAATTCCGCCGTGCCGCCGCAGAGTTCGATGGCAGTCTTGAGGATTACGATTGCGGTGGTGCCATCGACATCGTAGTCGCCGTAGATGAGGATCGGCTCCTTGTTCTCGATGGCGGCTTCGATCCGGTCAACGGCTGTCTTCATGCCGGCCATGAGGTACGGCGAGTGCAGGTGAGCAAGATCGGGAGTCAGGAAACGTTCGGCGGCTTCGGCTTCGGTGATGCCTCGCATCACCAGGAGGCGGGCGAGCGTCGAGGCGATGCGCGGGTCTTTCAGGCGTAGGGATGGTTGTGAACTTAATTCCGACTGCGAGACGTTCAATGGTGTCGGAGTCAGCGGTTTTCAAGTCCCAGCGCATGGGTAACAAATTTCGTGGTCTCTGAAAGGAGCTTCACGGGTTTCTTTGCGCCCTTTGCGTCTCCTTTGCGTTCTTTGCGGTCAAAGGCTTTTAACCGCAAAGGACGCAAAGATCGCAAAGAAATTCAATTCTACCGCGCGGCTCAGGTTTCTTCGTCCTGGTCGGGTTCGTCGATGGGAATGCCGCCGAAATCTTCCGACAACTCCAGCAGGCGCTGGTAGTGGTCGTACCAGTCGGTGGAAGCTTCGTACACCATCATGATGCCCTGGTGGGCGAAGCCGAGCTGCACGAACCCGGTCTTGCCGATGTAGGTGCGCAGCCAGCGCGCCTCGTCCACGTCTTCATCATTGGTGAATTCGGCGTTGCCCAGGCGCTCGACCATCTGGTCAAGCTCTTCCTTGCGCAGCGTCCAGGCGTCCATGGTAAGAAAGGGCGCGGCCGCAGCCTTGGCCAGTTCCACGAAGTCTTTCCAGCTGTCGGGATTGTCTTCGGTCTTCCAGACCACGCTTTGCACTTCTTCATAATCGACGTAGCCATGAAAGCGGCGCATGCCATGGCCTTCGATGAAGGCGATCATGTCGTCTTTGAGGCCAGCCAGGTTGTCGGGTGCAGGAGACATTTATTTCAGCATTGTATTCCTGAATTTGGTCCTTTGTCGTCGGTAAGACGCCGTTGGTACTCGTCATTGGCCCTTGGCCGTTGGTCGTTGGCCCTATACACCGACTTCAACACAGGAACTCCGTGACTGTCCTTCCTCGCGACCGCGAGCCAACGACCAACGACCAACGACCAGGCGGCCAAACCCTGTGCTACACTACATGTTTCGCAAACGACAACTGATCCGCGCTATGTTTCTTTCCAAAGAATATGTGGGCTATCTGGCCCGCGAAGTCACCAAAAAGCTGATTGCGGGCGGGCATATCGAAACCAAGTCCGTGCCTGCCGTCACCGAGAAGGTGCATGCCGCCATGCTCGAGGAGCTGTCGCTCGAGGACCGCATCAACGATGAGGTGCGGGTCATTCTGGAAGCCTATTCCGAAGAAATGCGCCGCACCGGCGCCAACTATCAGGAGATGTTCCGCAAAGTGAAGAGCGAACTTACCCGCAAATACAAGGCGGTGCTGTGAGGATCAGCCGGGACAAGGTGAACAAGGTTGCGCACGTGGTGGCGGATGCTCTGGCGGAAGTCGATGCCGTGGATTTCGTGGAAGATCGAAATACGATTCGTCTCGAGATACGCAAGATTCTCGAAGAACTGCTCAACCAGGAAGCCAAGATTGACCAGAGCGCGCGCCTGAAGATCGAAAACCAGAAGCGGACGATTCTCGAAGGCAGCCAGGAGTGGGACATCCTGTACCGCAAGTATTACAACGAAGAAGTGAAGAAGCTGGGAATCTAGACTTCAGTCGTCAGTCCTCGGCCCTCCTGCACCAGGCTTTCCTCACATTTCTTCATACCAGGCGAGAAGCCAACAGATACGGACCCCGCTGAGCGGAGCCCGTCTGTGAGCCTTCTTTGATGCAGTCCTTTGGATCAGTCCAGCCTAGCGATCGCGGTGGCGGCCATGCTCGTCGCGGTCCCAGTGGCCTTCACGCACCTGCCAGCCTTGCCGCTGGTGATGATAACGGGGCTTGACCCAGCGTGCGCCGCGATAAGGCGGACGGTCCCAGCGCCCCGGCACCCACTCATACTGACCGCCCTGGGGCGACCAGTAGCCATTGACCCAGGCATAGCCGGGACCGGGAAGCGGTCCGCGTCGTTCGTAACGGGCCCGCGGCGGCGGATGTCCGATATACACCGAAATCTGTGCCGCACCCGGGATGGTGAGAGCGCCTGCGACCACTACGCCATATATCCAATTCCACTTCATCTTGTGTCTCCTTTGTGCGCTAAGGAGGAAGCCTGGAAAAGTCTCCTCCGAACCTTGGTTTACGTTGCGGAGTCCTTCTGGCGCGTGGCTTTGACACCCGTCAGAATTCCAATCCCCACCAGCACCAACCCGCCCACTACAATCCAGTGGGTCGGTATGTGCATCAGGCTAGCCCCGTAGATGAGCCCGGCAATGACGACCACAAAACCGGTCAGGTAAATTCCGAACGACATACCATTTCTGCCCCCTCAATCCACCGTTGGAGGCTTGCGTGACCGGCGATTCGCGACTCGACGATCTCAGTCTTTGTTGAATAGTATGGAGCTGGAACCTTGATCATTGGATTAAGAAGGTCGGATACTGACATTGCAGGGTCTTAAATCGGGACACGGCCCGATCGCGAACCGCCGGGTCAGGCGGCTCCAGTTCCAGAAATGAATCAGCAGCAGCCAAATTACGTCGCTGTTGAAGCAGGCAGCCCGTGCCGCCGGCTTTGAATTGGCCGGCGTTGCGCCCGTCCACGAGTTCGGCGAACTGGATCGCTTTCGGGAATGGATCGCCGCGGGCCGCGCCGGAGAGATGCAATACATGGAAGCGCGTGATGAGAGCCGGCGCGCTCAAGCGGGCGTCGCTCCGCACCACCCTGCCCTGGGTGCGCAGCGTGATCGTCTGCGCCATCAACTACAACACGGCGCAACCCTACTCCACCGAGGCGGACGATCCGCAGCGGGGATGGATTGCCCGCTACGCCTGGGGGCAGCAGGACTATCACGAGGCGGTGCTGGCACGGCTGCGAACGGTGGAGAAGCAGTTGCGCGATGCGGTCACCGCGATCATCCGAGCTGCAAACGCGTTGCTACGTGGACACCGGACCACTGGTCGAGCGCGTGTACGCCAAATACGCGGGCATCGGATGGATTGGGAAGAATACCTGCATCATCAATCAGAAGCTGGGGTCGTGGCTGTTTCTGGGCGTCATTCTGACTTCGCTCGAACTGGAGCCTGACCTGCCTGCGCCAGACCGATGCGGCACCTGCACCCGCTGCATCGATGCCTGTCCCAGCGATGCGCTGGTCGCGCCCTACCAGCTGGATTCGAATCGCTGCATCTCGTATCTGACCATCGAAAAGCGGGGCGCGATCGCCGAGGACCTGCGGCCGTTCATGGGTCACGAGGTCTTTGGTTGTGACATCTGCCAGGATGTATGTCCCTGGAACCGCAAGGCTCCGTCCACGGCCGCCGCGGAATTTCAGCCGCGGGGAGGGCTGGTCAATCCCGCGCTGGAATGGCTGGCGGGGATTAGCGTTGAAGAGTTTCGGGAAAAGTTTCGCGGGTCGGCAGTGCGGCGGGCCAAGCGCGGCGGCTTGCGGCGAAATGCGGTGATTGCCATGGGCAACAGCGGCGACCGGCGTTTTGCGCCGGTGCTGGAGAAGTTGAAAGCGGACGACGATCCAGTTGTAGCCGAAAGCGCGGAGTGGGCGGCGAAAAGAGTCACGTAGGGGCAGATGTCCTCATCTGCCCGGTCGAGCGCAGCTCGACATGTCTTGCCGCAGAAGAAAGCGGAGCTTCGCTCCGCCGGGCAGATGGGGACATCTCCCCCTACGCGGTTCACGCGGCCGCGTGGTAGCATTTCAGCCTGGTCGAACATGCGCAGCATTTCCCTTCGCCCGCGATGCTTGTTCTACCCCGGTCCTGCTCTTCGCGGTTGCAGCCTCCACGCCACGATTTGCGCGCGATTCTGAACCCAAGTGGATCCGCGTAAGTTCCGCTCATTTTGCCGTCCTCACCGACGCGGGCGAAAAAAAAGGCCGCGAAGTAAGCCTGCGCCTGGAACAGATGCGCGAAGTTTTCGGCCAGCTCTTCCTGAAGACGAAGGTGCAGATGCCGGAACCACTGGATGTGATCGCGCTGCAGTCGGACGAGGAATACATTCGCGTGGCGCCGCTCCGCCAGGACCGGCCCATCTCTGCTCCCGGATTTTTTTTGCCCGGGGGAGACCGCAATTACATCGTGCTCGACCTTGCCGCCGAGGACAGCTGGCGAGCCGTCTCCCACGATTTTGCACGCCTGTTTCTGAGCTTCAACTATCCCCCGACCCAGGATTGGTTTGACGAAGGCTTTGCGCAATATTTCTCCAGCCTCAAGCTGGGCGACAGCCAGGCACAGATTGGGGGCGATCCTGCACCGGGTCTGCCCTGGAACCATGCGCTCACCAGCCCATCGCCGGCGGACTCCGCCCCGCCCAAATCATTCGCGGAATTGTTGAACGGGCCGTGGCTTCCCCTGCTGGACTTGTTCGCGATGCGTTCAGGTCCTTCCGGCTATCCGCCCATGTTCTACGCGCAATCCTGGATCGTGATGCACTACCTGCTCAACCAGAACAAATTATCGGAGGCTGGAACCTATTTCGGGCTGGTGCAGATACGGAAAGTCCCGATCGAGCAGGCCATCCAGCAGGCCTTTGGCATGAGTCCGGCCCAATTGGAACAGGCGGTGAAAGATTACTTTCACGCCTTCGCATCAGCGCCTCAGGCCCCACCCAACCCCAAGGAGGGCAGCAGCGCTCCAGGAGGTCAGGTAAGCCAGTTCCCTGCTCCCCTGGGCCCGCTCGATGTCGGAGCCAGCGTGGTGGACGTAGTCAGGGCACAGGCGCAATCGCTGGTCGCGGAAATGGCGGTGCGCCTGCCCGAACATCGCGATCAGGGTGAGAAGGACCTCCAGACCATCATCGCCGACCCCAAGGGAGACAACGCGATCGCTCACCGCGCCCTGGCCTGGGTCCGCATGGAAAGAGAAGAGTTCGATGAGGCCGCCGAGGAACTAGCCAGAGCGCGGGAGCTCGACGACCGCGATACCTGGACCCACTACTATCTGGCGCTGGTGAAATTTCGCGCCGCCCAGGTGAACCGGAAGCCAATCCAGGGCGTTTCGAACATGATTCAGGACCTTGTGTACGTGGTCGATAAGGAGCCCGACTTTGCCGAGGCCCACCACATGCTTGCCCTGGCGCGCCTTCAGGGCGGCGGGGTCCATTCCGCGGCCGGGTCGATCACGATCGCGATCCAGCTCAGTCCGCGTAACGAGGAGTATCTGCTCAACCTGGCGCAGATCGATCTCGCGGGAAAAAAGTGGGACGACGCGACCGCGCTGCTCAATCGCCTGCGGGACAGCTCAAACCCGCAAATCGCGCAAACCGCGCGCAAGAGTCTGGCCGACCTGCCTACCCTGAAGAAGTATGGTGTGTTGCCGGAAGACAGTGCGTCGCAGGATGGCACTGCCGGCCCCGCGCCGGCCTCGGCCGAGAACGACGCAGAGGATGCTAATTCGGAAAAAGCGGAAGCAGTCCCGGCGGAGCCCGCGCCCGACCGCCGCAAAGTCCAGTTCGTCAGAGGGAAACTTCTGAAAGTGGACTGCACTCAGGCCCCGGCTGCGATCTTGACCATCAGGACAGGCGCGCGAACCATGAGATTGCGCACCGACGACTACAAATCACTGTTGCTGGTTGGAGCGGACGAGTTTTCCTGCGCGTGGGCGGACCGGGGCGTGATTGCAAACTACAAAGCCGGCGGAAAAGCGGACGGTGATTTGGTGTCAGTCGAAGTGCAATAAGTTGTGATCCGAATAATGCCTCAATTCTAGTTTCCCTTCGTGGGGTGTGCCCACGGAGATGCGAAGGACCTGCCCTGAGTGCAAGCCGGAGCTACACGCGCAAAACTGTCATCCTGAGCGGAGTGGAAAGTTCGCGTCGCGAACTTTCCGCGTAGTCGAAGGACCCCTATAGAGACTGTGTCGCAACCCTTCTTTCGCCCCTTCTGGGCTCGCTCGCGGTCCATTTCTTACCCACGGCTTGCGCCGTGGGCTGTATTCTTGCGCCGCTTCGCGGCTTTTTGTGGGCTGCCTATTACACTCTTTGCTCGCGTCCAAGGTTGCGACACAGTCTCTATGGCCATACCGTAATTTGAAAATCTTGGTCTTTCAGTTCAATCGTCAGAAAAATCCGCTGCTCTCCCGGAACCGTTAAGCTCATAGGGGTCCTTCGACTGCGAAACTGCTTCGCTTTCGCGAAGCAGTTTCTCCGCTCAGGATGACATCCCATCTTTTTGAAAGAATCTGGCGGTGCGCGAAAAGCGGCGCAAAATAACAAACCCTCCCAGGGGAAGCTGAGAGGGCTCGCAGTGGTCGAAGCTAGGACCGTTCTTTATTGCACCCGCACCACATTCCCTGCCTGAAAGCCCTTTGGCCCCTTGAGCAGATCGAATTCCACCGTTTCACCTTCGTTCAGCGTGCGATAACCATTCTCCTGGATAGCGGAGAAATGAACGAAAACGTCCTCCCCGGTGGAGCGCTGGATGAACCCATATCCCTTGGCTCCGTTGAACCACTTTACTGTACCCTTCTCTCTCACAAAGAACTCCTTTCGCCTCTGCTCTGATTTAACTTTCGCATCCTCCGTGGAGCTCGTGCTCCTCTACAACCCCCTCCGAGGGAAAACGAAAGCACCGCCGCTGAAATCATGCCCACAAAAAAAGCTCCGTCGGTTAGGCGGTGGCGGAAACCACAGCCCAACTTTGTTGGAGCATTCCTATCGGCGTGATTTTGTGACTACAAGACACGAAACATCTACCCCAAGCGAACATTCTCCCTGCCCCGAAAATCAGGCAGTGAGCAAAAGATAATATTCAGGAACTACATTTCTGGCAAGCAAAGAAATCTGAAGAATAAAACGATTAAGTATGAATGATGGCAGCGAAAGATGAAACAGAGTTGGTACGGTTACGAACACAACGTCCTTTCGTGTCTGCCGACCAAGCGCAACTGTCTGATAGGATTAGGGAAAATGACTCGTGACCTGCAGTCAAGAGCGGCGGTTGCGGCACCGCCAACCCGCGCCCCTGCCTTCCTGCCCCCCGAAGACCCCTACTCCGGCCTGGTCAGTTCCACGGTGAAATATCTGTTACGCACCGAGGTACATACGTTTGCTTTCTCCGTGGCCGCCAATGCCATCCTGTCGTTTTTTCCTTTCGTGCTTCTGCTCATGACCTTCATCCGGCAGGTATTTCATTCTCCGGTAATGAATGACGTGGTGGTGCAACTGCTGCGCGATTTCCTTCCTGCGGGACAGGACTTCGTGATTCGCAATCTGAATGCGCTGGTGGACGCGCGCCACCGCGCCCAGTTGGCTTCGCTCATCATTCTTCTGTTTACCTCAACCGGAATCTTCATGCCGCTCGAGGTGGCACTGAACCGCATCTGGCGCTTCCCCAACAACCGGTCTTATTTCGGCAACCAGCTCATCTCGCTCGCTCTGGCATTCAGTTGCGGGGTGCTGGCACTGCTTTCGATTGCCCTCACCGCGGGAAATATCGCATTGCTGGAAAATGCGTTGCGCAGCCACGGACCTTTCGTGGTCCGGCTGGGCGGCTTTCTGATGATGAAGGCGTTTGCCGTGTCCGCCAGCATCGCGATCTTCTTCCTGATCTACTGGGTGTTGCCCAACGGCAAGGTCCCCGCCCGCGCGGTGCTACCCACGGCGGTACTTATGGGACTGCTGTCTGAGGCCTTGAAGTACGCCTATATCTGGGCCCTGCCCCGGCTGAATTTCCAGGAAGTTTACGGCCCCTTTGCGTTGTCGGTGAGCCTGATGTTCTGGGCATTCCTCACCGGACTATTGATGTTGACGGGAGCGCACCTGTCGGCCCGGGGCTATAACCGGCGAGAAGCAATGTAGGCGCGAGCGTCCCGCTCGTGCAGGGGGACACCGAAAACCACGTGGGAACAGCCGCCCCCGGCTGTCCCGCGGAGCGCAGCTCCGCTCTTTGCCGTCGAGAACGCTGTCGAGCTTGCGCTCGACCGGACAGCCGGGGGGCGGCTGTCCCCACGTGTTCGTTGGTCACATGCGGCTGTGACGGCTGACACATCTTCACACTTCTCTCGACCTCTATGATTGCCGCACTCCCCGTCCTACCTGGTCTCGTTTGAAACGAGGCTGTGCCATGCGGCTCCCCTTTCGGCAGTTCCCTGCGCTCGCTCTGACGCTGCTTTCATTGCCAGCCGCCGGGCAGGACTCGCAGACCAACCCATTGCCGCCTGCGATTTCCAGCCTGCGCCTGTTGACTCAAAACTCCGGCTACATTTTCGACGGCACCGTTTTGTCAGTGCAAGCGGCGCAGAACGATACCAATGACGTGCCCACGGTGCAGATCACGTTTCGGGTGGAACAGGCCATCCGCGGAACCCGTGCCGGGCAGATATTGACCATTCGGGAGTGGGCCGGATTGTGGAACTCCGGCGAACGCTATCACCCGGGGGAACGCCTTCTGCTGTTTCTCTACAGCCCCAGCAAGTTGGGCCTCACCAGCCCGGTCGGAGGCGCCGCCGGCCGCTTCGCCTGTGGATTCCAGCGGAAACGCGGTGATTGAAAACGGGCGACTTCCGGCCCTCCCGCTAGATCCCGCCTCACGCGACCAGTTGCGTACCAGGAAAAGGGTCAATGCCCGCGCTCTGGTTTTGGCCATCCAACGCGCGGACGCGGAGTAAGTCATGGCGGCCCGCTTCCTCTTCGCGCTGGCCATCGCAATCGCGATGCTGGTCACGCCGCCGCCACTGCTGCGCGCCGGCGGTCCCCGCACGATTGCCGGGACCAGCTACTTCGATCCCGCGGTCAAGGGCACTCCCCTGACCTGGAGCCAGGGCGCAGTCAGTTACTACACCGATCGCGGAAACCTTAGCCCGGTGCTTCCCTCCGCCACCGCCGACGCCTTCGTGGCCGATGCCTTCAGCCGATGGACTTCGATTTCAACTGCGGCGGTCTCCGCGGTGCGGGCTGGTCAACTGGCGGAAGATGTCAGCGGCGCCAACGTGAGCGCAGCCGGAGGAATCATTACTCTGCCGGTTGACATCCGGCCTTCCGCGAACGATTTCCCGGTCGCCATCGTTTACGACGCCGACGGGACCGTGACCAATGCCCTTCTGGGCCAGGGCGCGGGCAGCGCGGAGCTCCTGCTTCACCAACGCAGCCTACGGCGGCGTGGATAGCTTCAGCACTGACGCTCATCTGCTGCACGCGCTGGTAATCCTGAACGGAATTTGCGCCCAGACTTCGACCCAGTTGCCGGACATGAAGTATCGCCTGGTGCGAGTGTTGGGGCGCGTGCTGGGGCTCGACTGGTCGCAGATGAACCTCAACGTTTTCACCCACAGCCCGGCGCCCACCTCGACCGACTACGCCGGGCTCACCATCATGCACGCGACGGACCCGATCAATTGCGTTCCGATATCCATCTGCTATCCCAATGCTGACCAACCCAAGATGGACGACCGGGCGGCCCTCTCGCGGCTGTACCCGGTCACTGCGCAAAACCAGGCAGCCTTTCCGGGGAAGCAGTTGTTTTTCGAAAACACCGTGCGCATTCACGGCAGTGTTTATTTTGCGGACAGCAACGGCCAGGCGGCACAGCCGATGCAGGGGGTAAACGTAGTCGCTCGCTGGATTGATCCCGCCACCAGCCAGCCTTCGCGCACCTACGGGGCGGCTTCGGTTTCAGGTTTTCTGTTTCGCGGAAACGCGGGCAACGCGGCCACCGGATTCTACGACAGCAGCGGGCAGGCGTGGGACCGCTTTGGTTCCGATGATGCGGCAGTGGAAGGATTTTTTGACCTGGGCGGATTGGAAATTCCGAATGGCGCCAGCAGCGCTCAATATCAGCTGAGCGTGGAAGGCATTGGATCCTTCATGGTCGCAGCCCGTGGGACCGTACGGGCCCTGGCAGGTGCAGCCTTCCGGTGCGTTCCAACCCTTGATCGTGACTGTGAGCAAGGGCGGCGATCTGCAACAGGACATTCTGATGCAGGCCAGCGCGGTGCAGGTCCGGGACTTCTTCGAGCCTACTTCATTCGCGGCGCCCGCGACTCTGCCGCCTTCAGGAGACTGGCTTGGGACCTTGAGTGGCCTGGGCAACGCCGATTACTTCTGGTTCGTCGCGCAATCGGACCGCACGTTGTCAGTAGAGGTGACGGCGCTCGATGAACTGAAAGCCGCTTCTCTGGCAAAGGCGCAGCCGGTTATCGGTATGTGGGCGCTGGCGGACCCTGCCACGTTTCCCGCGCCCGCAAACACCGGCCTGGCCTTCAACAGCGCGAATTTCGGCATGACGCGGCTCGACGCCACGCTGCAGGCCAGCACGGCGTTTCGCCTGGGCATCTTCGACTACCGCAGCGACGGCCGTCCCGACTACCGCTACCACGGGCGTGTCTTCTACGCAGACAACGCAGTTCCGGCGCGAGCGCGCGTGGACGGCGGCACGGCAATCACGGTACAGGGAATCGGTTTCCGAACCAATACCGCCGCCACTATCGCGTCTGTGAACTGCGCCGGTGCTGGCTGCTTCGGCGAGCCAGGTGATCGCAACCGCGCCCGCCATGGCGGATGGCCTGCAGAACATTGGGTTGAGAGATCCCGCCACGGGCGCGTCCTCAATCATGACCAACGCCCTCACCTACGGCGCCGGACCCAGCGACACCATCAAGCTGATCCAGGGATCGAACCCAGCAACCCCAGTCGGTGGCCTGGCGCCCAATCCCATTCGCGTGCAGGTGTTGGCGCAAGACGGGACGACGCCGGTGGCCGGCGCCAGCGTCTTCTTCATCTCCACCCCAGCTTCTTCGTTGTCGGCGTGCGGCGGCGCCGCCAGCTGCACGATTCTTACCGATGACAGCGGCCATGCATCGACGCGAGTCACGGTTCTGCAAGCCGCCGCGATTAACATCAGCGTTTTGCTGGCGCCGGCTTCCTACAACACGCCGAAATCGGTGCAGGCAACGATTCTCGGAACCACTTCTGCGCTGGATATCTCTCTGCTCTCGCCCTTTGCCTGGATCGCCCAGGGCGCGACCGTGGATATTGCGCTGGCGGCGCGCCTGCTCTCGAATGGCCTGCCCGTCGCCGCGACTCAGGTGAATTATCAGGTGGTAAAAGGATCGGGCACTCTGAGTTCTGCCAGCAGCACCAGCGACGTCAACGGCTTTGCCGGCACCACGCTGCACCTGGCGGCCCTGGCGGGAGATGTGCAGGTGAGCGCATGTGTCGCCCCGGCCAACTTGCCGTGCCAGATCTTTTTCGCGACTGCGGTGCCGCCTTCGATGCTCCGGCTGGAACCGGTGGCAGGAAGCGTTCAGGTCCTTCCCGCCGGCCAGCATTTTCAACCGGTCACCGTGCGGGTCGTCGATTCCGCGATCGCTCCACACCCGGTGCTGGGCGCGAACGTAACTTTCCAGGTGGTGGTGTCGCGTCCGGCGACTGCGCCCCCGCCGGTTTCGATCGGCGGAATTATCATCGGCAAAAATCCTCCGCCGGTCATCGTGTCTTCATCCCAGATGTCGGTGCTGTCGGACGGCCAGGGACTGTCCACGCTCCAGCCCTCCACCGGCGCAGCTCAAGGAGCGCTGGTGATTCAAGGCACAGCCGCGGCCGGGGCCAGTGTTCTTTCCTTCCAGCTACAGTCTCTTTTGCCGGTAGCGCCCTCGGCGCCGTCCGGCTCGACACGTTCTCCGTTGGATGGTCCAGTAGGTTCCGACCGGAGCCGGCCGGCTGCTGTCCCTCGCAATCTGCGGATGCTACAGCCGGAGTGACCACTTCGCAGATTCCCGGCAACTCGTCGCCGCTGATGGCATCTAACTGTGGGAAGAAAACTGCAGCTCTCCTGTGTTCGCCCCCCTGAGCGGAGAGGGGCGGACATGGGAGAAGCCGCGGTGAGATTGGCAGCGCTCCCTCTCAGGTTTCGCTACACTTATCTCTATGAAATCGATGATGCGTGATGGAGTGGTGTCAGCCTCAATCTTCCTCTTCGCCTTACTTTGGCTGTCGTCTGTTGCCCGGGCCCAGGAAGGACCTCTCGACCCCGCCCCGCCCAAGGGCGTGACCACCGACGAGATCATTCGCCACTTCACGACCAAGGAGAAGGAGTTCCAGGAGGCGCGGGACCAGTACACCTACCGCCAGGACGTGCGGGTGATAACCCCAGATGATAATGGTGAGTATCACGAAATCTTCGATGTGCTCTTTGACGACCAGGGAAAGCGGCTGGAGAACGTTGTCTTTGCGCCTCAGTCTTCTTTAAACATCGATCTCGATGTCTCCCGAAGACGTTGATGACATCCGGCATCGACTGCCCTTCGTGCTCACCAGTGACGAAATTCCTGAGTATCAGATTCTCTATGTGGGCCAGCAACAGGAAGACGAGCTTCACTGTTACGTTTTCGACATCGCTCCCAAGGAGATTGTCGGCAAGAAACGCTATTTCCAGGGACGCATCTGGGTGGATGATCGCGATTTTCAGATCGTAAAAACTTACGGCAAGACCGTCCCCGACATTCGCAAGAAAAAGGGGCAGGAGAACCTTTTCCCGAAGTTCACCACCTGGCGCGAGCAAATCGACGGCAAGTACTGGTTCCCCACCTATACCAAGGCAGACGACACTCTGCACTTCTCCAGCGGCGACGTCCGCATCCGCGAAATCGTGAAGTACAGCGACTACAAGCGGTTCGGATCGAATGTGAAGATTACGTACGAAGGCCAGGAAGTGCAGAAGGCGCCGGGCGACAAGGGTCAGACCCAGTCACCGCCGAGAAGCCGAAGAGACTGAGGGTCAGCTGTCACATACTGTCCGGCGGGGCGCAAGGCATTTCCGCGATGTTTGCGCGGAAATCATGGCACGGATTTATCAACAATTGATTGTCGGAAACCTGACGAGGCTTACGCCGCTGGGCTGCATTATTACTCGCCGCTACGCCTTTCAGATCTAGTGAGAGCTGACAGCTAATAGAAGAGATACTTCCGCCACTTATCATCCGAGCGGCCCATCAGGCGCATGATGTGGCGGCTGGTGTGCAGGTTGAAGGCCCGGGGCTCGCGCAGAAGTTGCATGTCTGCCTCGGTGGGAAACTGATTGCCCTTCTGCCGGTTGCAGGTGTGGCAACAGGCCACCAGGTTTTCCCAGGTGGACGCACCGCCCCGTGATCGCGGCACCACGTGGTCGAGAGTCAACTCACTCGAAGGCAGCACTTCCCCACAATACTGGCAGGTATTGCGGTCGCGCAGCAGGATGTTCTTGCGCGAGAGAGCGCGAGTCTGGTGCGGAATGCGGCGGTACTCCAGCAGCCGAATCACCGAAGGCACACGAATCGCCAGCCGGGCAGCGTGCAGGAAGTGTCCGTTTTCTTCCTCCGTCATGGCCACGCCCTTTAGCACCAGCACGATGGCCCGGCGCGCGGCGCAAACATTGATCGGCTCGTAGGAGGCGTTCAACACCAGGACGGGCGCGTGCAGGGCATGGCCGTTGCCCTCGCGGTGCGCGGCCGGGGCAGGCGCGTGGCTCCGCATCATCGAGCCGTTCATCGAGTTGTTCCACTTCCCCGACATACTTGATTCCAACAATTCGACGCGCTGTGCTGCGCTTTCGCCGGCGCCTATCCGGTAGCCGCCAGGGTGCGCTCGTCCTCCGCGAACGTCTGTCGCGGATTCAATGCTTTCGCTCTTCGCGTCGGCCTTCAGCGTGCGCGCCACGGTGGCGACATATATTTTAGATGCGCCCGCCCGGCGCAATACGCGAGCGCATTCCGACACCGTGGTACCGGTGGTGAAAACATCATCGACCAGCAGAATTTCGCGGCCGGCAAGTTCCTCGGGCCTGGCCACGGCGAACGAACCACGGATGTTCTCGCGGCGCTGATGGCGTGTAAGTCCGGTCTGGGATTGGGTTTCTCGCCGCCGTTCCAGGATCCCGAGGTGCAGCTCCATCCGGCCGCTTCCCGATACCAGTTTCATTGCATTCTGTTTGATGGCGGCGCGGGCGATCAACTCGGACTGGTTGAAGCCACGCTGGCGCAGTTTGCGTGCGTGCAGCGGCACCGGAACCACCATCACCGGCCCCCGCGGTCCAGCAGGAATCGAGCCCGCTCACCGCTTCCGCCAGCATGCGGCCCAGGACCGTCGCGGCCGGCCGCACCTGTTCGTATTTCAGCAGGTGGATGAGTTCGCGCAGCCCGCCGTCGTAACTGCCGTAGGCCACCGCTCTGGCAAAGGGCGGCTCCATGCGCCGGCATAAACCACAACGAGTTTCGCCGGCGTCACCACCGACCGCGTACGGACTCAACACCCGCTCTCCGCACCTGGAGCAAACGCCGCCCGCAATGGGGCGGATATCGGAGAGGCAGGGCGGACAAACCGGCAGGCGGGAAATGTTTACCAGGGGACTACCGCAAAGACGACAATCGGAGGGAAAGAGAGTAGCGAAGAGACTTTCTGCAACACCGCTCAACGACGAGACCAGCATTGACCCCAGCGAACTGTCGCGCGTCAAGGGCTTGGTCCCGGTAGCCCGGATTGGGTCCTCGCTACTGCTGAAGACGAGCCTCCCGCGTTCGCCCGGTACGGCAAAGGACGCTGCGGGCAAACCTATCCCAGTATAACGGGGTGCAATGCCTCAAGCAACGATCAGGCGGTCGCGCCTTGTGCCTTTTTGGTTTCCCGTCTTGGGAGCACCGGAAGAAATGACGATTGATAGGAACGCCGGTAACAATCGCCGCAGCGCACCGGCCGAAGAAACACCAAGGGCAGTAAGAACTTCTCGGTGAAATTCTTTGGACGGGAGCGGTAACCGTGAAAACCGCCACAATCCCGACACTCAAACAGTTTGGGGGACATAACTGTAGACCTCGGGAGGCCAGAGAAACAACGCCGCACATCATACCAGAACTGGCCACTGGCGCGGCATCTGAAGTGGTCCCGGGATTGGCGGCCTGGGGGCCGCCCCGCAGGAAGCACCGCTGAGGCACTTGTAAAAGGGGTGGCGCGCATGTTAACGTGCGCCGTCTCATTTATCGCCTAAGAGCTTTATTATCTATGTTCTTTGTTATCCAATATCCAACCGTTCCTGGCACTTCCGAGGATTCCTCATCATGAGTACGGACAACCCGGTTCCCGTCAGCGAGACTGAAAAAAAATTCAAACCCTTTGTCCCGGAAGACATGGAGATGCGCGAATTCACCTGGCGCGCGATTCTGCTGGGACTGGTGCTGACCATTGTGCTGGGCGCGGCCAACGCCTATCTCGGCCTGCGCGCGGGCATCACGATCGCGGCAACCTATCCGGCGGCGGTCATTGCCATGGCCGCCATGCGTGCGTGGAAGGGTTCGCTGCTGGAAGAAAACATTGCCCGCACCGCGGGTTCGATCGGCGAAGGCATCGCGGCCGGGGCCATCTTCACCATTCCTGCGTTCCTGATTGCCAAGGCCTGGCCTTCGTTTCGTCCGGGTGACGCCTATTGGAAATCCACCGCTCTGATCATGGTGGGCAGCATCCTCGGCGTGCTTTTCATTTCTTTGGTGCGAAGGGTCATGGTGGAAGACCCGGAATTGCCCTTTCCCGAATCCGTGGCGGCATCGGAAATCCACAAGGCCGGACAGCGCGGCGCTCAAGCCGCGAAATATCTTTTCTGGAACATCGGCGTGGGCGGCGTGGTGTACATGCTGGGCAAATTTGGATTGTTTGCCGCCGATCAGGATTTTCCTTTCACCGTCGGAAATCTGGGTCACAGCCAGGTGCGGCTGGGGACCCTGGAAAGCACCAAGGTGGTGGCCACCGGCGGGACCAGCGTATTCTCGGCTCCCAGCGTAAGTCCCGCCTACCTGGGAGTGGGCTACATCATCGGACTCCGCCTGGCTTCGATTCAGTTCGCGGGTAGCGTCCTGGCCTGGGGCCTGCTGGTTCCCATGATGATTTATTTCCTGGGCCCCAGCCTGCAGCACTACATTCCCGCAGGCACGCCTCAAGACTGGGCCGATACCGCCGATGCGGTGTGGAGATACATTGTCCGTCCCATCGCGGTTGGCGGCATGCTCGTGGGCGCCGCCTACACGTTATTCAAGATGCGTAAAAGCCTGACCTCGGGATTCGGCAAGGCACTTTCCGATATGCGGCAGAGCGCCGATCAGCGAGCCAAGCTGGGCCGGACCGAGCGCTACATGAGCTTCAAGACGGTTCTCGGACTGATCGCCCTGATGTTTGTCCTGATGTGTGCGCTTTACGTTCAGATTTCCGGCTTGCTTTGGCCGGCGATTCTGGCGGCTGTCGTCATGCTGATCGTGGGCTTCTTCTTCGCTACCGTTTCCGGCAACCTGGTTGGATTTATCGGCTCCTCCAACAATCCTGTCTCTGGCTTGACCCTCTCCACCTTGTTGATCGCAGCGCTATTGATGGTGTCTCTGGGCGTTTCCGGCGGAAAGGGTGTGGCCATCGTCCTGGGCGTAGCGGCGGTGGTATGTGTTTCTTCATCGGTCGCAGGTGAACTGCTGCAGGACTTCAAGGTGGGATACATCCTGGGCGGCACACCTCGAAACATACAGATCGCGGAACTGATTGCGGTGGTCGTCGCCAGCCTGGTGATGTACTGGCCTTTGATGCTGCTGCACCAGGGCAGTATCAACGCCGGTGGCGTCGGGTTTGGCGGGCCGGACTTACCGGCCCCGCAAGCGGGACTCATGGCCACGTTGGCGCAGGGGATCGTGGGCGGAGACATGCCCTGGGCCCTGGTCGGGGTCGGCATCGTATTCGGGCTCGCCATGATCATGATGCAGGTGAAGAGCCCGATGCTGGTAGCGGTGGGTATGTACCTGCCGTTCGGCACGACTTTTGCGATTTTCGTCGGCGGCGTATTCCGCTCGGTGGGAGACTGGCTAGCCGATCGTCGCGGCTACAATGCGGCGCAAAAGGCTCGTGTGGAGAATGCCGGCGTCCTGACCGCTTCGGGATTGATCGCCGGCGAAGCGTTACTCGGGTTAGTTTGGGCGGGATTGCAGTTTATTCCCCAGTGGAAGGCGCCGAACCATCCGCCCCAACTTTTCAGCCATCCGTCTTATCTTGTAGGCGGGCTGATTGTGCTGGCTGGACTCGCCGCCCTTCTCATCCGGCTTCCCATTACGGCTGCGGGAGATCCCAGCGAACCCGCGCCCCCGACAGCCATGATGTAGTTGGCGGGTGTGGCGCGGGCGACCTCGGCCGCGATCTAGGAGAAGTGGGCCCAGCTTTCCTTCGTGATCCTCGTGTCCTTCGTGGTTTACTGTTGCCTCATGTCCGTCGTCGCAAAATATTGCGGACGTACGAGAGCGGATCACCGCCGCAGCCCGCGATGCCGGACGCAACCCCGACGACATCACGCTGATGGCGGTGAGCAAGACCTTCCCGGCCGCGAGTATTCGCGAGGCCTACGACGCCGGGCTTCGAATCTTCGGCGAAAACCGGGTCCAGGAATTTTCCGGCAAGGCAGCCTGTGCTGGCGGGATTTGAATGCGATGCCGAGTGGCACATGATCGGTCACCTGCAAACCAACAAAGCCGCGGCCGCGGCTGAAGTGTTCACCGCCGTCGATTCGCTCGATTCCCTGAGGCTGGCTGAAAAACTGAATGCATCCGCCGAAAAGCTGGGCAAGAAACTGGCGAGTACTGATCGAAATCAATGTGGGCGGCGAGACCGCAAAGAGCGGCCTGGCCCCGGACTCAAGCGACCTGGAGGATCTCCTGATGGCTGCTCCGGGACTCGAGCACCTCGAATTCCGCGGGCTGATGACCATTCCTCCTTTTACCGACGACGCACAGGAAGCGCGGCCCTTTTTTCGCCGGCTGCGCGCCCTGCGTGACCAGATGGCTGCACGGCGCCTGCCCGCGAGTCCGCATGGATGTGCTGTCGATGGGCATGTCGCATGATTTTGAAGTTGCGATTGAAGAAGGTTCGACCTGCGTGCGTGTGGGCACAGCGATCTTCGGACAAAGGGAAAGGCATTAACCACGGAGGACACGGAGAAGCACAGATGGATTTCTCGTGCCTCAGTGTCCTCCGTGGTAGATCGGTTTGCATGCTCTTGATTCAAGACGCGTCCGGCAGGAGTCACCTTCGCGGTCAAGCTCCATCCTCGCGCCCGGAAGAACGCCATCACCGGCGAACTGGGAGGCGCGCTGAAGCTATCTTTGACGGCCCCGCCGGTTGAAGGCAAAGCCAACGCCGCCTGCATCGAATTTCTTGCAAATCTTTTGAAGGTGCCGCGTTCCTCCGTTACCATAGCGTCCGGCCTGAGCAGTCGCAGAAAAGTGATTCGAGTGAGCGGGTCTTAGTCGGCGGATGAGTTGCATAGCGAGTTGAGGAGCCATTTCTGACGCTTTCCCGAACATTGCGGGAAATTCGCACCGGTTTCGAGCGTCCGTTCTGGGTCGCCAACATTACCGAAATTTTCGAGCGGCTTTCCTACTACGGAGCGTTCGCTTCCCTGGCCTGTACCTGCAGGAGAAACTGAATTTCTCCACCCAGCAAACCGGGAGCACTGACCGGACATATTCGGCGGGCATGGTTTGGTTTCTGGCCATCTTTGGCGGGACCGCTGCCGACCGCATGGGGTTCCGTCGCGCGCTTTCGATCGCATACCTCATCCTGGCTACCGCTTATTTTCTGTTGGGTCCTCGGCGCATCCTGGCTGTCCCCGGTGCGCAATGCGGTTCCGATCGGACTGTTCGTGGGTTTTGTCCTGATCCTTCCGGCGCTGGGCATCTCGCTGGTCAAACCTTGCGTGGTTGGTACCACCGCGCGCGCCTCCAAGGAAAACGTTCGCTCGATTGGCTATTCGATTTACTACACCATGGTCAACATTGGCGGCGCTGCTGGGCCCTATCTTGCTTCCTGGGCACACCGCACCTGGGCGTCGAGAATGTGTTCCGGGTGGCTGCTCTGAGTGTCTTTGCAATGTTTTTTGTGGTCTTGTTTTTCTTCCGGGAACCGCGCCAGCCCGGCGATGCGCCGCCACCCTCAATGGCGACCGTGGCGCGGAACTTCTGCGTTGTGGTGGGCAACTACCGGCTGGTTTTGCCGGTGCTGGCAACTGCCCTGGTACTGCGCGTTGTCACGTTTGTGTACCCCGTCACCATGCCCTGGTGGATTTGGGTCGGGCTTCTGTTGCTCGTGCTCGCCGGCATCAGCCGCTTCATGTGGTTCCTGGTGCTATTCACCGGCTACTGGGTGGTGTTTTGGCAGCAGTACATCAGCCTGCCCGGTACATCCATCGACTATATCAACGCCAATGGCGGATGTCGAACTCATTCTCGTGACCGACGGCTTACGGTGATTTGCCTGACCCTGCTGGTGAACTACCTGACCCAGTAAGATACCGGCTTTTCATGCCATCATTCTGGGCACGCTGATAACCTCGGCTTCGTGGCTGATTCTCGCCCTAGCCCGACGGTCTGGGGTGCCGTCCTCTCTCTGTTCGTCTTGCCCTGGGCGAGATCATCCAATCGCCTCGCTATTACGAATACATCTCACGCCTGGCGCCGCCCGGCCAGCAGGGAACCTATATGGGCTTCGCTTTTCTGCCTATCGGAATCGGTTCGCTGATTGGAGGCTGGTTTGGGGGAACCCTGACCCACCACTTCGGCGAAGTGACCCACCAACCCGGCACGCATGTGGTGGGCGTGACGGCGGTGGGCATGGCCACCGCAGTGCTCTTGTGGATTTACGACAGGACCCTGAAACCTGCAAGTGTCTGTGAGCCGCAGAGGACCACTCGGAGATGCCAGATTGGGGACCATGAACCACGAAGGGCACGAAGGTACAGGGACGAAACGCTGGAAAACAAAGCCTTCGAGATTCTTCGTGTCCTCTGTTTGTCTTCCGTGTGTTTCACGACACTCACCACCACCTGCCACTCCGCCGGATTCGCTCAAATCGCTTCCGTTGTTTAGAATAGTTATTTGCCCATGGATCTTCCTGCCATACAGGCCGCGCTGCGCGAGCGGAACATCGACGCCTGGCTTTTCTACGATCACCATCATCGCGATCCCATCGCTTACCGGGTGCTGGGATTGCCCGCGGGTCAAATGGTCACGCGACGCTGGTTCTACCTGATTCCAGCCAGCGGCGATCCGGTTAAACTGGTCCACAAAATTGAACCCGGCCATCTGGACTCGCTCCCCGGTTCCAAGCGTCAGTATTCGGGCTGGCAGGAATTGTTCGATCAGGTTAAGGTTCTACTCGCCAATCATCGCGATATCGCAATGCAGTATTCGCCTAACAATCTGGTATTCACAATTTCGCTGGTGGACGCGGGCACCGTCGATCTGATCCGCGGGCTGGGCAAGAACGTGGTCAGCTCCTGCGATCTGGTGGCGCAGTTTGAAGCGACTCTGACCGAGGAGCAGATCAAGTCTCACTTCGCCGCGCGCGATGCGATTGACGCCATCACGGCGTCGGCTTTCCAGGAAATCGGGCGGCGGGTGCGCAACGGCGGGACCCACGAATACGAGATCCAGCAGTGGTTCCTGGAGGCCTTCCGGCGAGAGAACCTGGTGGCCGACGATCCGCCGCTGGTGGCGGTCAACGCCAATAGCGGCGATCCGCACTACGCCCTGCTTCCGGAAACTTCAAAACCCATTCGTGAAGGTGATTTTGTTTTGCTCGACGTCTGGGCCAAAAAGAACACGCCCGGGGCCGTATACTACGACATTACCTGGACGGGCTTTGTGGGCAAATCTCCCTCTGATCGCATGCGGGAAATATTCAGCATCGTGCGCCAGGCCCGTGATGTGGGAGTGAAGACGGTTGTCGAAGGCGTGAGCGCGGGCAGAGCCATCGCCGGATGGGAAGTTGATCACGCCGTGCGCGGTTACATCCGGAACGCGGGCTTCGAGCAGTATTTCATTCATCGGACCGGACACTCGATTGGCACCGAAGTTCATGCCAACGGCGCTAACATGGATGACCTCGAGATTCATGACGAGCGCCGCATTCTGCCCAACTCATGCTTCTCCATCGAGCCCGGCATCTATTTGCCGGAATTCGGGGTGCGCAGCGAAGTAAACATGCTGGTCAGGCCCGGCGCGGCGCAAGTAACGGGTAAAATCCAAAGTGAACTCGTAATCATCTGAATGGCAAATCCAGCTAAGACCACTCCCACGGAAGCGCAGAGGGCAACGGTAGCCGGCTCTCCTCGAATGTCAGTCATCGCTCCAGCTGTCGCCTGGTTTATTCCTGGAGCGGGCCACCTGATCCAGAAGCGGTGGGTCCGCGGGATCCTGATCATGGCCTCGATCACCACCATGTTCGTGCTCGGCCTGCTGATGCAGGGCCGCGTGTACCATCCCAACGGCGGCGACATTCTTGACATGCTCGGCTTCGTAGGCGACGTAGGCGCGGGCGGCCTCTACATTGTGACCCGCATGCAGGGCTGGGGACATGGCGCCATCGCTCACGCCACCGCGGATTACGGCACCAAGTTTCTGATCGTCGCCGGACTGCTGAATTTCATCTGCGCCGCTGACGCCTATCACATCGCCATCGGGAAAAAGCCGTGACTGGAAAAACAGAATGACCCTGGAACTCTCCCACTTCACCGCCGCCGTGCTGTTCTCGGTCTTCGCCTCGGTGGTTTTCGGAATCACCCAGCGCAACACTGCCCGCGAACAGGTCCGCTACGGCCTGTATTGCTTCGTCCTGTTCGTCGGCGGAGTGTTCGTCGCGGGATGGGTCATGTGGCTGCTGCGGCACTGAGAACGGCAGCTTTTAGCCTTTAGCTCTTAGCCCTTAGCTTCCCCGCTTTTTTCTCACTGTGGAACTCAACGCCAGCCCCAAGAGCAACTCCCGAACGGATTCTGCCATTCCACGGTCGTTGCTGAGAGCTAAAGGCTAAGAGCTAAAAGCTCCTACCCCTCCCACACAAACGCATCGAACACCCGCTTGATTTCGAACCCCAGCCGTTGATAGAGCGTTACCGCGCGGGCATTTGCTTCGGTCACCGTCAGCGACAGTATGGAGAAGTTGCGCTGGCGCAGGTTTCCGGCGGTGGCTGCGATCAATAACTCTCCCAGACCATGCGAACGGTAGTCGGGGAGCACGCACACCTGGGTAACGTGTCCAACATCCTGACGCACCCGGGAGCACAAAATGAGTCCGATCAGACTGCGCGCACGCTTGTGCACCGCCACAAACGAGCCATCGGGATCAAAAGTGCCGCATCCCGGAAAGCGCACGATGTTGTTCAGGAAACGCAATGACCCGCTCAGGGTGCGATATTGATCGTTGATTTCCGAGTCCACGTGACCGCGGTAAGCGCTGGTGATTAAAGCTGCGGCCGGCTGGTAGTCATGCTCTGCCCAGCGCCTGATCTCGATTTCAGGGTCCAGAGGCGGTGGTGCCTTGGGCGTGCTGTCCAGGGGAAACACCATGAAAAGCCGGGGGTGCCGCTGAAAGCCCTGCTCCATAAAGGGCCGGGCAACTACGCCGGCCTCATGCACCAGTAATTGCGCTTCCACACGATGGATGCCGGGCGACTGTTGCAGGGTCTCAATCACGTGCAGCAGCAGCCGCGATTCCACTTCATGCGGATCGGGCAGACGTCCCCCATTGGCCACAAAGAGGTCGCCAATTACGCCCTTGCTGCCTTCGTAAACGAAGAATGCGTAGCCAATGATGCGGCCGCGCTCGACTGCGGCATAACCCGGCAGAATCTTGGCATCCACGTAGCGCAAGATCATCTCGGCAGAACCACTGTAATCCCAGGACAGCAGACGCGACCATTCCCGGACCTCGTCCTCGAGCAATGGACGCAGATCGACAGAGGAAAAGTGTCTGAGATCGAGAATCTCCACCTGGAGGCTCCGTGAGGGTTCCGGCTTGCTAAGCGCGCTCATGGCGGGCTGCGAACAGCGAGTGTAGTGCTTCGTCCGGCAAGGAGGCAAACGGGGGGACAAGAATGGGTAACAGCGGGCAGCTTCTAGCTACTAGCTACTAGCTTCTAGCTCTTTGAATTTTAGCCCTTAGATTTTGGCTCACGTGCCATGGCTCCTAGTTGTCTCTAGACGAGTGTGAGCAAGCGAAGCTGAATTTTCCACAAAGTGTTAGGCCAGAAGCCAGGGGCTAGAAGCTAGAAGCCTTCCCCGCCACCCAGTAATAATCCATGCCCTGCGCCGCCAAGCTTCCCAGATAGGTGACCCGCCGGCCGGGGATCCACTTTGCGATGTTTTTCTGCCACGCTGCCGGCGTGATCAACAGATGTTCGCCGGCGGGAACGTCGCCGGCTTCATAACGCGCAATTTTCTGATTGCGATAGAAATGCAGGCCATATTCGGTCTCGCGTGACAGCCGCAGAATCGCCAGGGGAAGCGACCGGTTATCCACCCGGCTGATCTCCTGAGCCAGTGGACGAGCCGAGAGCGTGGCATCGAGCGCTGGGGCCCCCAACCGCAAGACCGCGGCCACCGCCAGTACCACGGGGACCAACGTGACGAAGCGCAGCAGGCGAAGGCCGGGTGGGCGGTGCAGAGTGAGCGCGATTCCGATCGCCAGCACTGCCGCAATTCCGGCCGAGATCGCAGCCGCCCTGCCCCAGGGCAGACGGTGCTGAAATACGATGTACTGCATCATCAACGCCGCCACCACCGGCAGGGCCGCGGCTATCGAATGAAGGACAATCAGCACCAGGCTCGGAGGATCATCGTCGATCACGTGGCGGCGAACATATTCCGCCAGTAGCAGAGTGCCCGCCGGGAGGGCCGGCACAATGTAGCCCGGCAATTTCGATTCGGAAAAAGAAAAGAATACGACCGGAAGGACCAGCCAGATCACGAGAAACGCCGGCAGGGCATCTTCCGACTGAAACAACTGCCTCTTGTCACTCCACCAGGCACGAATCGTTTCCGCCATGGCGGCGATGACAAACACGGTCCAGGGCACAAGCCCTAACAGGGCGACGGGCAGGTAATACCAGAAAGGCTGGGTGTGGTGATAGAGGTCCTTTCCAAATCGCGCCAGGTTATGCTCCAGAATGAAGACCCGAAAGAATTCCGGGTTTCTCAGCTGCACTGCCACGTACCACGGAAGCGCCGTCAGAAGGAACAGCGCGATGCCTGGTATCCAGCAGGTCCGCGCCACGAGGCGGTAGTCACCCTGGGCAGCGGCGAAAATCATTACGATTACCGCGGCCAGAAATGGCGCAACCGGTCCCTTGGCCAGCATTGCCAGTCCCAAAAAGATGTAAGACAGGGCCAGGTAACGCTTGCCGGCGCTTTCGTACCAGGCAAACCAGGCCAGCATGGCGATGGTGAAAGTGGCAGCCAGCGGCATGTCGGTTGAAGCCGCGCGGGCAAAGCCGATGACGCCGCTGGCGGAAGCCGCCATGAGGGCTCCATCCAGGTGAAAGCCCGGGCGAAAGCGGCGCAGGAAAAGATAAACAGCGGCCACCATCAGCGTGGCGTCGAACGCTGAAGGAAGACGGGCAGCCCAATCGCTGACCCCGAAAACGCTGTAGGCCAGCATGGTCTGCCAGTAGTAAAGAGCGGGCTTTTCCAGCCAGGGCTTGCCGCCCAGCGTGGGCGTAATCCAGTCGTGGCGGGCAAGCATTTCGCGCGCCACCTGCGCATAACGCGGCTCGTCGGCCCCCAGCAGGCCAAAATAGGCGAGACCGAAGAAAAACAGGAAACCGCAAAAGCCGGCGAGCAGAAGCCAATCCATGAGCGGCCGTTGGCCCGCAACAGAGGCGGCGCTATGCGATGTCGGGTTGGCGGGCGTTGCCGTCAAGAGTCTGAAATCTGAATTCTGAAATCTACAATCTGAAATCCCAAGTGAGATTTATTGTATGGAAGCGCGGAGCTGTAATTCAGCGAGAATTCGCGCGGTCGCGGCGGATAACGGTCCATCGAGGGCGCAACCGCTGGCGCACTGGTGCCCGCCGCCGCCCAGGCGTTCAGCGATTGCGGCCACGTTCACCTTACCCTTGCTGCGCAGACTGATGCGGAAGCGGCCGTCGGGAAGCTCGCGGAAAAACAACGCCACTTCCACACCCTGCATGGAGAGCGCATAGTTCACCAATCCCTCGCAATCTTCTTCCCTGGCATGACAGCGCTGCATCTGTTCCTGGCTCACCGAAATCCACGCCAGTGCCCCGTCCCTGTGCAGGTTGGAGAGCGCCGCGCCCAGCAACCGCATTTTGGCAGTGGAGTGTCCAAAATAAATATTGCGGGCGCAATGTGCCGGATCGGCGCCTGCGAGCACCAATTCCCGCGCCAGTTCAAAGGTGTGTTCGTTCGTCCCCTCGAACATGAACGAGCCGGTATCAGTCAGGACGGCAGTGTAAAGACAGGTCGCGATCTCGGGAGAAATCTTCACTCCGGCCTCGCGCGCCAGGCGATAGACCATTTCCGCCGTGGCTACGGCCTTGGGATCAATCCAGTTCACCTGGGCGAAGGGGCGGCCGCTCTGGTGGTGATCGATATTGATCAGGAACTTGTTTTCCAATCCATGCAGGCGGGTGCGCTGGATACTGTCACACTCCAGGATGATGGCAGCTTCGTAGTTGCCGTTGACGTTCTCCGACTGGATTACTTCGCGGGCGTAAGGTAGAGGCTGGTAAATGCGGGGCACACCATCGCGCAGAACGACGTCGGCCTCCTTGCCCATCGCGAGCAGTATCTGACGGCAAGCCAGCGCCGAACCGATGGCATCGCCATCCGGCCGCGCGTGCGAGGTCAGCACGAACCGGTTCCTCTGCTGGATCTGCTTGAGAACTTCTTCCACCATAAAACAGTCGTCGGTCGTCAGTCGTCGGTCGTCAGTCGTTGGAATTACTGACGACTGACGACCGATGACTGACGACTATTTCTTCCTCTTCTTCGTCCGGCCCAGCAACTCATCGATTCGGGCCCCGTACTGGTCCGAGCGGTCGAGATGAAAATAGAGTTCCGGGGGGCGGCGAAGGTGGAGATTTTCCGCCACCTCTCGGCGGATGAACCCGACCGCTGCGGTCAGGCCCTCCAAAGAACGGTCGGCTTCTTCATCATCACCTTCGAGCGTGACGTACACCTGCGCTGAACGCGAATCCTCCGCCAATACCACGCTGGTAACGGCGACCAGGCCGATACGCGGATCTCCCAGTTCGCCCTCCACGATGGTTTCGATCTCCTCTCGCAGGGCCTCTCCCAGGCGCTCCCGATGGTATTTCGCGCCACGCTTCTCCACAGCCACCTCTTGAGTAAAACGAATGAGAATATCAGAAAAACAGCGCCAATGCAGGAGGCGCCGAAGGGAGTGTGCCCTGGGTGAGGTCCTCCCGCGGGATAAACAGGTAGGGCAAGAAACCAGAAGGAAGTCCAAGGAGGATAGGGGAGGGCCTATCCCTGGACTTTGGAGGAAAGCCAACAGCAGTCCGCATGATGCGCTGCAGCCGACCGGGAAACTGTTCAATTTTGGACACTTCTAGAAAATTAGTGGCTTTCGCTTACAGACGCCCGCCCCTGGCCCAGAGCGCCCGCATCACAGGTTCAGAGGTATTCCACGAATGAGTCCACAACGTCAGCGCCGGCGTTGTTGGCGATGCGCGTGGCCTGGCGTTCTACATTCTTCATCAGACCGTCGAGGTAGTCGCGCGAGTCCGAGACGCTGACCACTCCCAAGGTCGCCCGGTTCCACAGTCCGCTGGGATCCAGTTCGGCCACCGCTACGTTGAAGCGGGCCCGCAGCCGGTCTTTGAGGCTGCGAACCACTTGCCGCTTGTCTTTGAGGGACTGGGCTGCTTCGATGTGCAGCTCGAGGGTGAGAAAAGCGATCAAGGCAGTCGTTGGTCCTTGGTCGTTGGTCGCAGGCATCCTGAATCAACTTGCGCTGTTTGAATGCCCTTCGGTCTGTGTTTGGCCAACGACCAACGACTGCTTCTAAGCGATGGCTTCGGCCGCGACTTTCTCGGTCACGAAGGCCTCGATCACGTCGCCAACCTTGATATCGCCGTAGTTGGAGATCGAGATGCCGCACTCCATGCCGTTGCGTACTTCGCTGGCGTCATCCTTGAAGCGGCGCAGGGAGCCGACTTTGCCGGTGAACACGACGGTGTTGTCGCGCAGCAGGCGCACTTCGGAGTCGCGCTTGATCAGGCCATCGGTCACGGAACATCCTGCAATGGTTCCCACCTTCGGGATGCGGAAGGTCTCCTTGACCAGGGCGCGGCCCTGATAGGTTTCCTTGATGGTGGGCTCGAGCAGTCCGGTCATGGCGCGCTTGATCTCGTCCTGCAACTCGTAAATGATCGAGTGCAAGCGGATGTCCACCTTTTCCTGCTCCGCCAGTTCCTGCGCTTTTCGTTCCGGACGCACGTTGAATCCGATGATGATGGCGTTCGAAGCCGAGGCCAGCAGTACGTCGGACTCAGTAATGGCGCCGACACCCGAGCGCAGGACCTTCAGCCGAACTTTGTCGTTCGACAGCTTGGTAAGCAGGTCGGTCAACACTTCCACCGAACCGCCGACGTCTGCCTTGAGAATGATGTTCAGTTCCTTGGTGCCTGCGGTCTTCAGTTGCTCCGCCAGGCCTTCCAGCGAAACGCGGGAACTCTTGGCCAGTGTGGCTTCGCGAGCTTTCTGTTCACGGTATTCGGAGACGCCGCGGGCTTTGTCGCGATCCGCGACGACTACAAATTGATCGCCAGCTTGCGGCAGGCCTTCCATGCCCAGAATTTCAACGGGCGTGGAGGGCGGCGCGGATTCCAGCTGGTTGCCGCGATCGTCAAACATGGCGCGGACTTTGCCGTACACATTGCCCACCACGAAGTTGTCGCTGTTGCGCAACGTTCCGTTCTGCACCAGCAGCGTCGCCACGGGTCCACGCCCGCGATCCAGCTTGGCTTCGAGGACCACGCCGGTTGCCGGACGGTCCGGCGTCGCTTTCAACTCCTGCAGGTCGGCCACCAGGCAGATCATTTCCATCAGCAGGTTCAGGTTGGTTTTCTGCTTGGCCGAGACATCCACGAATACCGTGGTCCCGCCCCAGTCTTCCGGCATCAGGCCGCGGTCGGCCAGCTGCTTTTTGACTCGATCCGGTAAGGCGTCGGGCTTGTCGGTTTTATTGACCGCAACAATGATGGGAACTTCCGCGGCGTGAGCGTGGTCAATGGCCTCGAGGGTCTGCGGCATCACGCCGTCATCGGCGGCCACTACCAGCACAACGATGTCAGTGGCTTTAGCTCCGCGCGCCCGCATGCGGGTGAAGGCTTCGTGGCCCGGTGTGTCGAGGAACACGATCTGGCGGCCATATGCCGGAGAGTTCTTGTCCGCAATGGTTACTTTGTACGCACCGATGTGCTGCGTGATGCCACCGGCTTCGCCTCCCGCCACGTTAGTCAGGCGGATGGAATCAAGCAGCGTGGTCTTGCCGTGATCTACGTGGCCCATGATTGTGACCACTGGCGGACGCGTCACACCCTCGGTTGGAGCACCTTCCTCGCCCGTGGCGGCCTCAGCGACATCCTTGGCGGCCTGCTCCTCGAAGGTAATCACGTTGGTGTCCGCTCCGAAGAAGCGCGCCATCTCGCTGGCCAGTTCGGTGTCGAGCGTCTGATTGATGGTGGCGAACACGCCGCGAAGCAGCAGGCGCGCGATCAGGTCCTTGGCGCGAAGACCAAGCTTTTCCGCCAGGTCCTTTACGCTGATGCCTTCAGTGATGGTGATGCTGCGCGTAATCGGTTGCGGCTCGTTGGAAAGCGACAGCCGCGGCGGCGGCGTGTAGCCCTTCATCGGGCCTTCCTTCACCCCGCGCGGCACATAGCGCTGCCCTGGCCGGCGTGATGGTGCCCCCGGCCTGCTGCCCGGCCTGGGCGTCGGCCCGCCGGACGGCACTGCGCCCGGCCCCACTCCCAGCGGTCTCGACCCCGTGGGAGACTGCCGTGTGGGATGCATCGGCCGACGCTCGCCTGGACGCAGCGGCGGACGATTGGTGGGCGCGCCCGGTCGCGGGCGCTGGAAAATCGGCTGTCCTGGCACCGGACGTCCTGGCGCCGGACGCATGGTGGCTCCCGCGGGCGCTCCGGCGGCGCCTGCCGGCGCGGCTGGCCGCAAGGGCGCCTTGTAAACGGGACGCGGACCCGTCTGCGGAACGATCATTCGCGGCGGCGGAGCTGCCGGTGGCGCCGGTGTGCTCGATGCGGCTGGTCTGGAAGCCATGGCCGGAGGCTGTGCCGGAGGCGGCGCGGGCCGGGGCGTCATTACCGACGTCGCCGGGCTGCTGGCCGAAACTGGCGGCGCTGGCGGTGAAGACGGTCGCGGCGCGACTGGAGGCGCGGGCGCTGCCGATTGAGGAGGAGCCGGCGCCGGAGCAGTAAAGCTGGGCCGCGGTGTCGCAGTCGGAACTACCAATTTCGGCGGAGCAGCAGGCGGCGGAGCGGGTGCCTTGGGGCCGGGAGTCACGGCCGCGGGAGGCGCGGCCGAGACCGCGGGCTTTGCGGGCGGTGGTACCACGGCCGGCGGAGCTTCCGCGGCCGAGGACGGCTGTTGTTTGCTGATAATGGCTTTTAAGGCGTCGCCAGGCTTGGAAATGTGCGAGAGGTCGATCTTGGTCTTGATTTCATCAGCGTCGGCACGGGCCGGGCGGGAAGAGCGGCTGGAGGTCTGGGCTGCGCTGCTGGCACGGAGGCGGGCACGGACTTTTTCCGCTTCATGGTCTTCGAGAGAACTGGAATGGCTCTTCTTCTCGGTGACTCCAATTTCCGGAAGTACATCGAGAATAGACTTACTTTTGACTTCCAGCTCCCTTGCCAGATCGTTGATTCGAATCTTGCTCATCCGCCCTTTCGTCCTCCGGACTGTTCCGCTAAGTCTTCATATCAACCTCACGGCTTCAGTTTTCAGGTTCGCGCAACCGCTTGCGTCAGCGCGCGAGAATCGCACTTACTGCTTCTCTTCGGAAGGAGCAGGCTCCTCCGCGGATTCAGCAGCTACTTCCTGCCCACTATTTTCTTCAACGGTGGCGTCGGAAGACTCAGCGCTTTCAACCGCCGTTTCCGGCGCCGCTTCGACCTCGGCGGTGATGTCATCCGGGCCCGCGGCCGCTTCTTCCGCCGCCGGCTCCGCGCCCGCTTCACCTTCCGCCGCCGGCGCGCCCGCTTCCGCTGCTTCCAGACTGGAGAAATAATTATTGACCGCCAGGCTGATTTTTTCCACCGTCTTGGGACCGATACCCTCGATGGCCTCGAGCTGCTCAGGGGTCATGTCGGCCAGGGCCTCCACCGTGGTCACACCGGCGGCGCTCAGTTTCTCCACCAGTCCTTCACCCAGCCCGGGCACATTCTCCAGCGGGGTGGAAGCAGTGCCCACCAGCGCCGACATCTGCAGTTCCACTTCCTGCCGCTTCTCTTCCTCGCTCTTGATGTCAATCTTCCAGCCCAGCAGCTTCGCCGCCAGGCGGACGTTTTGCCCCTTCTTGCCGATGGCGAGGGAAAGCTGGCTGTCGTCCACCACCACTTCAAGATGCTTGTCCGCCGAATCGACCACGGTCACGCGGCTCACTTTGGCCGGCTGCAAAGCCTTTTCCGCGAAAGTCACGGCATCTTCGTGGTACTCGATGATGTCAATCTTTTCGCCGCGCAATTCGCGGATGATGGACTGCACCCGCATGCCCTTCATGCCGACGCAGGCGCCCACCGCGTCCACGTCCTTGTCTTTGGACATGACCGCGATCTTGGTGCGTTCCCCAGCCTCGCGCGCAATGGCCCGGATTACAACTGTGCCATCATAAATTTCCGGCACCTCGGTCTGGAACAAGTGCTGCACCAGCTCGGGCGCAGCCCGCGAAACCACGACCGCCGGCCCCTTCGAAGCTCGCTCCACCCTGGCAATTACGACGCGAACACGCTCGCCCATGGCGAACGATTCCAGGCGCGACTGCTCTTTGCGCGGCATGCGGGCTTCTGCCTTGCCGATGTCAAAGATCACATCCGGACCTTCGATCCGTTTCACGGTAGCGTTCACAATCTCGCCCACGCGCCCGATGTACTCGTTGTACACAGTGTCGCGCTCAGCTTCGCGCACCTTCTGGAAGATGACCTGCTTGGCCAGCTGCGCCGCGATGCGTCCCAGAATGCCTTCGGTCTGCTTGTTGATCTGCAGCTCGCCGCCCAACTCGACGTCGGGATTGATCTTGCGGGCATCATCCAGCGTGACCTGCAGCACCGGGTCTTCAACCTGTTCGGGAGTTTCAACAATCGTCTTGACCGCAAAGGCGCGGATCTTGCCCGTTTCCTTGTCCAGTTCGGCGCGCAGGTTTTCCTGCGTCTTGTAATACTTGCGCGTGGCGACAACAATGGCATCTTCCACCGCGCTCACCACAATCTGCGGATCAATGCCTTTTTCCCGGCTCAACGCGTCAATCGTGTTATAGAGCTCACTTGCCATAAGAAAACCCGACCTCGGACTCCAGACCTCAGACAAATCCGGCAATGCGGAAGGCTTGATGTTACCGACGTCTGAAGTCCAACGTCTGACGCCCGCTTCTAGATTTCCGGCACCAGATTTGCCTTCTCGACGTTCTTCAAGTCGATTTCCAGCTTGGGCGCAACGCCTTCTTCCGGACGGCGCTTCTTTCTGGCGGCGTTCAGGTCCAGGGTCAAACGCCCGTGCTCGAAACTCTCCAGCCTGCCCTCAAAGTGGCGATTGCCGTTGACCGGTTGCTGCGTGGTCAACTTGATGCGGCTTCCGGTGAAGCGCTCGTAATCGGCCGGACGAATTAATTTCCGGTCCAGTCCCGGCGAAGAAACTTCCAGCGTGTACGATCCGGAAATTACGTCTTCGACATCCAGTATCGTGCCCACTTCCCTGCTCACGCTGGCACAGTCTTCGTGCGTCACCCCGGCAAGCTTGTCAATCACGATGCGCAGCATGCGCGCCTTGCCCCCGCCGCGCAGCTCGACCTCCACTATCTCCAGCCCGCTGGAAGCAGCCACCCGCTCCGCAATTTCCCGGACCTTGTCAATCTCAAGCGCCATGAAACCAATAGCTTACAGCCGATTTCCAGGATTCAAAATGGGCCCAAACTAAAAAGTGGGCTTGCGCCCACTGGTGTGCCTCGCCACGTGCTGGTAACACTACACAACAGTTCCAGCTACCAATATACGCCGCGAACCGCCAAAAAACAAACCACCGGGCACGATGCAAGGCCGGTCGATTTGCGAAAAAACTACAGCGGTGCCGTCAGGCTCCCGGTGTGACCCGTGCGATTGTCCTCGACCGCCATTCGCAGCTGACTCGCACCTTGTGGCGGCTTCAAGTCCATGTGCAGAAGCATGCCTTTGGCAAGTATTTGCTGGTAGGTTCCGGCATCGAAGGCCTGGTCCACTTTGATGCTTTGATTGCCCAGCATCTTGCCATCCGGAGCGAAAAGGGCCGCATAGAGAAACACGTTGAATTTCTTGTTTCCGCCCGAGACATCCTCCGTGGACAGGGTGTGCGCATCCACCAGAAAATCCACCCCCAACTTTCCGCCTTCCGCGGGCTTGACCTGGGCGCTAAAGGTCACCAGCGTGTCGGGCGCGCTGTCCTGCAAGGCCTCGACCGCGCCCTGCTCCGGTTTACGGTCCTTCAAAGAGGCGGGATCGATGGCAAAATACCCGCGGCGGTAGCGGGCATCCAGGCCGTCGCGATTCAGTTTCACCTTGATGGCACGATACTTGCCGTCCCATTTCTTGTCCTCCGGATAGTAGCCCAGGGTGTAGGAGGCGCCGGCGTCGGCCATGGCCACCACTACACCTTCCTTGATTTCATTCTGATTGACATAAGCGACTCCACCGGTCTCGCGCGCGATTTCACGCATCGTTTCCCGGTCCGACTCCGCGTCCGACATCCGTACCGAAGCATTCTCCGAAATGTTGTTGAACTGCCGGCTCGCGAGGTCGTCACTGGTGGCTTCCATGCCGCTCATAAGGCCGCGCGCATCGATAGGATAGATGGCTATTTGCGCACTGGACAGCTGGGCCGAGGCCTCTCGAATCTCCTGGGCGTGGCCCGTGCGCTCAATCCCAGCCATCGAACCCGCCGCCCGGGTACCGAGTCCAAGCTGCTTGATGGTAGGAAGAGATTCCGCCATCTCCGCTTCGCTGATGCTGCGGTCTTCCGGAATAAGGCTGAACGGAAATGCGGCGGTGACCCACACCACGCTCTTCCGGCCGGGTATTCCGCCAAGAATCCTGGCCAGGCCGCGCATGGCAGCGGTGGTGGTCTCCACTCTCCGGTCCTGCACGTACGCCAGTTGGATATTCTGGAACTCGCGCATGCGTTCGACCATTCCCGCCGTGGCCAGCTGTGAGCCTTGCCCGCCATTGGAGCTCGTGCTGGGCACTCGCGGCGCCGCGGCATTCGGCATCTCCTGGGACAGCGGCTGGTATCTCTGCAGCGCAGCCAGCAACAGGTTCGGATCCGTGGTGAAGTCCTGCAAGATCGACAGGCCATTGGTGAGAGTAAATATCGCCATTCGTTGTCCGGGCTTGTACTGATCGCGCACAAATTTCAGCATTTGCTGGCGCGCATAAGCCTGGTCCTTGAACGGCGTGTTGGCCGCATCCAGCAGCAGAACTACCAAGGGCCCGCCGGGCGAGCGGTACTCGGCCTTATTGGAATATATCCCTGGCGGAAGATCAGGCGCCGGCTGCTTTTGCTCCTCGCTGGGCGAACTGAAAAAGGCGATCTTCTGGATCTTTCCCTTTTCCTGCACCGCGAAATCGTCCTGCTTCAGTCCTCTGACCAGCTTGCCCTGTTTGTCGATCACGACCACATCGACCAGCACCAGATGGGTGCTGACACGAATCGTGGGAACCGGAGCCTCGGAACTGGAAGGCGTGGCCTGAAACCAACCGCCTGCCGTAATCATGATCGCGGCAATGGCAGCCAGGCGCGTCCAGCGCGAGAGCAAACGGGTCTTTCTCATATCCGCCTCTCCTAACCACCTGGAATCCGAACTACGCTAGTATGTTTGGTTTCAGGTTGCAAGTCACCGTGATTTGCCACGGGCCTGACAGTCTCTCTAGAATGGTGCTTGACCCCCGAGGCTTCGAGAAACCCCATGATTCATTTTCCTGTCCCAGAGGCACTCACCTTTGACGACGTGTTACTGCTGCCCGCGCGTTCCGACGTCGTACCCGCGCTGGCCAACACTCAGACCCAGCTGACGCGTAATATCCGCCTCAACATTCCCATCATCAGCGCCGCCATGGACACGGTCACGGAATCGCACATGGCGATTGCGCTGGCGCAGCAGGGCGGCATCGGGATCATCCATCGCAACCTGACTCCGGAGCAGCAGGCCAACGAAGTGGACAAGGTGAAGCGCTCCGAGAGCGGCATGATCGTGGACCCGGTCACCATGTCGCCGGACGCCAAGGTTTCCGACGCGCTTGAAATGATGCGCAAGTACAAAATCTCCGGCGTTCCCATCACCAAGAACGGAAAACTGGTGGGCATCCTTACCAATCGCGACCTGCGCTTCGAGACCCGCTTCGATATTCCCATCAGCAAGGTAATGACCAAAGAAAATCTGATCACCGTGCCCGTGGGAACCACTCTCGAAGACGCGGAGAATATCCTGCACGAACACCGCGTGGAAAAGCTGCTGGTGGTCGATGACAACTACAACCTCAAAGGCCTGATCACGGTCAAAGACATCCAGAAAAAACTGAAATATCCCAACGCGGCCAAGGATTCGCAGGGCCGGCTGCGGGTGGGAGCGGCCATCGGCGCCACCGGCGACTTCCTCGAGCGTGCCCAGGAAATGGTGAAGTGCAAAGTCGATCTGCTGGCCATCGACAGCGCCCATGGACATTCCACCCGCGTGCTCGATGCCATCAAAATGGTGAAGTCGAAGCTGCCTGACGTGGACCTGATTGCCGGCAATGTCGGCACCTTCGACGGAGCCTGCGAACTGGCCCGCGCCGGCGCCGATGCCATAAAGGTGGGCATTGGCCCGGGATCGATCTGCACCACGCGAGTCGTGACCGGAGCGGGAATGCCGCAGATTACAGCCATCGCGGAAGCTTACCGCGCCACCAAGGACGCCGGTATTCCAGTGGTCGCCGACGGCGGCATCAAGTACTCAGGCGACATTACCAAGGCCCTCGCCGCCGGAGCTTCCGGAGTCATGATCGGATCGCTATTTGCCGGAACCGATGAGAGTCCCGGTGAACTGATTCTCTATCAGGGCCGCTCGTTCAAATCCTATCGCGGCATGGGCTCGCTGGGAGCGATGGCCTCGGGTTCAAGCGAGCGCTATTTCCAGAACACCGAGGGTGACGCTTCGACCGCCATGTCGGGAGGACCGGACGACGCCAATCGCCTGGGGAAACTGGTTCCCGAGGGAATTGAAGGGCGCGTTCCCTACCGCGGTTCGGTTGCCATGATCGTGCACCAGATGGTGGGCGGCTTGAAGTCCGGCATGGGTTATTGCGGTTGCGCCACCATACCGGAACTGCTGCAGAAAACGCGATTTGTGCGCATCAGCGGGGCCGGCCTGCGAGAGAGTCATGTGCACGATGTCATGATCACCCGCGAGGCGCCGAATTATGCCGTGGAATAGGGGCCGGGAAAGCCGCGATTGAATCCTGCGCAAAAGCACCTGCTGAAGACCTGGATCGCGGCAATCCTGTGGCTCGGTATCATCCTGACCGAGTCCACTAATCTTGCGTCCGACGATAACACGAGGCGAATTCTTTACCCTCTCCTGCACTTCCTTCTTGGCCTGGATTCTGCGCATTTTCCCGTGTGGCACGCCGTCATCCGTAAAAGCGGCCACTTCGTAGGCTACTTCACCCTGAGCTGGCTCCTGTTCCGCGCCTGGCGCGACACTTTCCCCATTCCTGGCAGGAACTGGTCAATCCAGTGGGCAAGAATTTCGTTTTTCATGGCGGCCCTGGTCTCCTGTCTCGATGAGTGGCACCAGACCTTCCTCCCCAGCCGCACCGGAAGACTCCACGACGTCGCGCTGGACAGTGTGGCGGCGCTGATCGCACAAGTCGTTCTTTTCCTCATTCTGCGGAAGAGCAGTTTAGGACCCGAGTCGCAGATCAGGGTTTCCTGAAAAACTTGAAGCGGCCTTTTCGGCATTCCTTTGCGTCTCTTGCGAACTCTTCCTTTGCGAACTTTGCGGCCCTTCTTTGCGTCCTTTGCGGTAAAGGGTTGATGTCGGCATCCATCCTCTGAAAATCTTGAACCGCAAAGGACGCAAAGAAGGGCCGCAAAGTTCGCAAAGGAAGCCAACGAACGACCAAAGACCGTCCTAGTACATGGAGTCGTATTTGGTTACGACCCAGCCGCCGCCCTTGTTCTCCAGCGTGACCGAAAATAATTCTTTGTAGGTCCCTTTCTGGCCGGGGGCGTTGCGGCGCTTGCCGCGATAGTGAAGGATGCGCAGCGGTGGAACGTCTTCCCAGTCCGCGACCTCCCATGAGATCAGCGGATGCTGCGACTCGGAGTCGCAGATGAAGGCGGCGTACTTCTTGCGATAGTCCTTAAACCAGTCCGCCAGTTCTTCCTTGCAGTTCCCGTCGCGCATGCTGCGAATGAACTGGGCCGCCTCGCGCTCTGAACTGCGATCGCGCAGCGGGTTCAGCGAAATGGAGTTCGGTATCCCGGATAGGGGGTCGCGCTCTTCCGACCGGCCCAGCACCGGGCCTTCACCATTCAGATGAATGAGGTAGCCGAAGAAGATGATGAGCAGGAGAACGCCGGCTCCTGCCGCAATGCCGATTTGGTTACGCGAGAACTCCATGGGCCTCACATCAGTCTAGCGTGAGGTCAAGAGAGGACAAGATTACGGCGGATAGACTCCAGAGGACATGTACGACTGGGGAGGGAGAAAATGGAAAGCGGGGCAGGATGTTGGCCTGCCCCACGGTCATCAAGTTCTTACTCTTTGTCTTCCTTTACCTTGTTAGCACCTTCGGCGTGGTCGGCAGGATGCTCGACTCCCTGCTGCGCTTCGGCCTCTTCCATCGCCCGTTTGGCTTCTTCGGCACGCTTGGAACGGACAGCCGCTCGCTTCTCGCGTTTTTCTTCCTGCAGCTTCTCGCTGCCAAGAAGCTCGACGAACGCCGTGTCGGCGCCGTCGCCTTTGCGCCAACCGACGCGAACAATGCGCAGGTAACCTCCCGCGCGGTCGCCGAAACGGGGAGCGACAGTGTCGAAGAGTTTGTCCACCGCGGCGCTGGTCATCAGGTATGCCAGGGCCTGGCGGCGCGCGGACAGATCGCCACGCTTGCCCAGAGTGATCATCTTCTCGACCAGCGGACGCATGGCCTTGGCCTTGGGCACGGTGGTCTCGATTCGCTCTTCGAGGATGAGCGAAGTCACCAGGTTCCGCAGCAACGAGCGGCGGTGGCTGGTGTTTCGTCCCAGTTTCCATCCTGCTACTTTGTGACGCATCTTGGTTCCTTCAGTTTCAAAGTTTCGAGTTTCTGGTTTCCAGTTTCTCGTTCCATGCTCCCACAAACTGATCGGGAAACTGGAAACCAGAAACCGGGTGGCGCAATGCGCCACCCGAAACTGTTTACAGATCGTTGTCCGGACCGTAGGCCGAGGCCGGCAGCACCTGGTTTGAAGTCGGGCCGGGCACGGCATTGCCGTGCTCGTCGATCTTCATGCCCAGGCTCAGGCCCATCGACGAGAGAATTTCCTTGATCTCGTTCAGCGACTTGCGGCCGAAGTTTTTGGTCTTCAGCATTTCGGCTTCGGTCTTCTGCACCAGTTCTCCGATGGTCTGGATGTTGGCGTTCTTCAGGCAGTTGTAGCTGCGCACCGAAAGCTCCAGCTCTTCGACCGACCGGTTGAGGTTCTCGTTCTTGATTTCCGGCTTGCGGTCATCGGTGGAGGTTGAAGTTTCGATGTCTTCTTCAAAGTTGATGAAGATGTTCATGTGGTCCTTCAGCAGCTTCGCCGCCAGGCCGATGGAATCAGCCGGCGTGATGGAGCCGTTGGTCCACACTTCGAGAGTCAGCTTGTCATAATCGGTGATCTGTCCCAGCCGCGCGGCTTCCACGGTGTAGTTGCACTTACGCACCGGAGAGTGCACGGAGTCGATGGGAATAAAACCGATGCCGAGATCTTCGTCGAAGTTCTTGTCCGCCGCAACGTAGCCGCGTCCCCGCTTGAGACGCATTTCCATATCGAGCTTGCCGCCTTCGCTTACGGTCGCGATGTAAACGTCCTTGTCGAGCACTTCGACGTCGGCGTCGGCCTCGATCATGCCGGAGGTGACCACGCCGGGCTGATCGCTGCGCAGGTAGATTGCTTTCGGAGCATCACCGGCCAGCTTGAACGGAATCTGTTTCAGGTTGAGGATGATGTCGGTTGCGTCTTCAACCACGCCGGGAATCGACTGGAACTCGTGCAGCACGCCCTCGATCTTCACCGCGGTGACCGCAGCCCCTTCGATCGAAGAGAGCATGACACGCCGCAGGGCGTTGCCGATGGTGGTGCCGAAGCCGCGTTCAAAAGGCTGGGCCCAGAAGATACCGTACTTGTCGGTTAGGGTTGAAGTATCGACGGCGAGACGTTTGGGTTTTTGAAATCCCTTCCAAAGCATTACGTTGTTCTCCTTCGGCCGTTTGGCTCAGTCCTGACATCCCAGAACGGGTCCGTGCTTCGTTCAGGTCAAGCGTCAGAGACAGGCTGATCTGGCTCGAATTGATGGACCAGTAAAAACCGTCGTTGGCCATTGGCCGTTGGCCTTTGGCCAAAACCAAAAAGCCACTGAAGGGTGAATACGCCGTTGTCTTAGGCCCTTGATCTTGGCCAACGACCAAGGGCCAACGACCAACGACTACTTGCTGTACAACTCCACAATCAACTGCTCGTTCACCGGCAGGTTGATATCTTCGCGCTTGGGCAATGCCAAAACTTTGCCTTTGTAGTTGTCGCGATCGATCTCCAGCCAGTTGGGCGCGTTCTGGTGGCTGGCAAATTCCTTGGCCGGCTCCAGGATGGGCAGCTTCTTGCTGCCTTCCCGGATGGCAATCTCTTCGCCCACGCTGACCTGGAACGAAGGAATGTTTACCTTGCGTCCATTCACCTGGATGTGGCCATGACGCACCAACTGCCGCGCCTGGCGACGGGACATGCCGAAGCCGAGGCGATAGACCACATTGTCCAGGCGGCGCTCCAGTTGCTGCAACAGCATCTCGCCGGTCACACCCCGGGTGCGGGCCGCTTTCTCGAAGTAGTTGCGGAACTGGCCTTCCTGGGTGAAATAAATGCGCTTGGCTTTCTGCTTTTCGCGCAGTTGCAAGCCGTAACCGACTATTTTGGCTTTGCGGTCCTTGCCATGCTGTCCAGGAGCGAAGTTACGCTTCTCGATGGGGCATTTATCGCTGAAACATTTTGTGCCTTTGAGGAACAGCTTCATGCCCTCGCGGCGGCAGAGACGGCAGACGGGATCAGTGTAACGGGCCAAGTTGTTTCTCCTTATTAGATGACCGGTTTACAGGTTTGGCTTCACCCTTCGTCCCGGACGAAAATCAGTTTCCAGTTTCCGGTTTCTAGTCTCCAGTTCTGCTGAGAACTGGGAACCAAGGACTGGAAACTGGTTTTTGGCACCAACGCAATTTCATGTTTCTAGTTCCGGTTTCTAGCACAACCGCTCGGGTTTGAAGCTGGAAACCAGAAACGGGAAACTGGTCTTACACTCTTCTCCGCTTCGGCGGACGGCAACCGTTGTGCGGAATCGGAGTAGCGTCTTTAATGTTACGAACCTCAATACCAGCCGCAGCTAAAGCGCGAATCGCCGATTCACGGCCGGAACCGGGGCCGCTGACACGCACTTCGACGCTGCGCACGCCGTGATCGCGCGCCATGCTGGCGGCGTTCTGCGCGGCCTGCTGGGCGGCGAACGGTGTTCCTTTGCGCGATCCGCGAAAGCCCAGCGAACCGGAACTCTTCCAGGCCAGAACATTGCCCGCCTGGTCGGCGATGGTGACAATGGTGTTGTTGAACGAGGCCTGGATGTGGGCAATGCCGTGCGGAACGTGCTTCCGCTCTTTTTTCTTAAAAGTCTTCTTCTTGCCCTTTTTTTCCGGCGTCGCCGCCCCGGTCCCCGCTGCCGCTGCTGGTGCTGCTGGTTTTGCCATAGTTATTCCAGTCGTCGGTCGTCAGTCATCGGTCGTCAGCCCATTCGCTGGCTTGCGTCAGCCTTGCTGAGACTGAAGAAGCTATGACTGACGACTGCTTTCCTACGTTTTGGCTGCCGATTTCTTCTTGGCTGCCACGGTGCCCTTGCGCGGGCCCTTGCGGGTGCGCGCGTTGGTATGAGTACGCTGTCCGCGGACCGGCAGGTTCCGGCGATGGCGGTAGCCGCGGTAGGAACCGATTTCGATGAGGCGCTTGATGTTCATCGAAACTTCCTTGCGCAAATCGCCTTCCACCATGCCTTCCGCTTCGATCACCTGGCGGATGCGGTTGACTTCGTCCTCGCCCAGGTCCTGGACCTTTTTCATGGGGTCCACTTTGGCCGCGTCCAGAATGCGGGCCGCGCGCGGGCTGCCAATGCCGTAGATGTAGGTCAGCGCGATATTGCTCCGCTTGTTGCGCGGAAGATCGACGCCTGCAATGCGTGCCATAGTGCTCCTCTAGTCCTTTATCCCTGCCGCTGCTTGTGCTTGGAGATGACGCAGATCACCCGCACCACACCCTTGCGGTGGATGACCTTGCACTTGTCGCAAATCTTCTTTACCGATGCTCGTACTTTCATAAACCAGCCTTCAGCCGTCAGCCCTCAGCCGTCAGCAAACCCGGGACGACTGACAAGACAGCGTTCATTTATAGCGATACACGATGCGGCCGCGGTTCAGGTCGTAGGGCGAAAGCTCGACTGCGACCTTGTCGCCGGGCAGGATGCGGATAAAGTTCTTGCGCATCTTTCCCGAGACGTGCGCCAGCACCTGGTGCTTGTTTTCCAGTTCAACCTTGAACATGGCATTGGGCAGCGGTTCTACGACCGTCGCCATCACTTCAATCGCGTCCTCTTTGCTCATCGACTCCTTAAGAATCAGCTCTTAGCTCTTAGCTCTTGGCTCCTAGCTAAAGGCCAAGAGCTAAAGGCTAATAGCTGCTTTACTGCGTCAAAATCATCGGGCCATCTTTGGTGACCGCGACACAATGTTCAAAGTGGGCGCTGTAACTGCCGTCGGCGGTGACCGCGGTCCACTTGTCCTCGAGCACCCGGGTCCCCGGACTGCCGGAATTCACCATGGGCTCGATGGCCAGCACCATGCCTTCGCGCAAGCGCGCCCCGTGTCCGCGGGTGCCATAGTTCGGCACTTGCGGCTCCTCGTGCAGGCGCGTCCCAATCCCGTGCCCCACAAACTCCCGCACCACGCTGAAGCCGTTGGCTTCGACAAACTCCTGCACCGAAGCGCCGACATCTCCCACCGCGTTGCCGATCCGGGCCGCCTCGATGCCCCGGTACAGCGAGGCTTCGGTGACTTCGAGCAGCTTGCTCAACTCCGGCGTCAGCGATCCGTCCACCGGAACGGTGATGGCAGCGTCGCCGTAGTAGCCGTCCAGCACCACGCCACAGTCGATCGAAACAATGTCTCCGGCTTTCAGACACCCTTTTCTCGGAAGGGATGCCGTGAACAATCTCTTCATTGATCGAGGTGCACAGCACGCAGGGATAATCGTAATATCCCTTGAACGCAGGCTTCACGCCCAGGTCCTTGATTTTCTGTTCGGCGGCGCGTTCCAGGTCCATCGTGGTCGCGCCCGGAACCACCAGGCTGCGCACATGGTCCAGCACCTGGCGCACGATGCCGCCGCTGCGCCGCATCTTCTCAATCTCGGCCGCCGATTTGCAGACAATCGCCATACTCTTGTTCAACAGTCGGTGGTCCCAGCCGTCACCCCGCGCTGGCCCTCGATCACCCGGAAAATCTGCTCGGTGACTTCGTTGACCGGCAAGTCGCCATCCACCGAAACCAGCCGCCCCTTGCGCGCGTAGTATTCGGCTACGGGCTTGGTTTGCAGTTCGTAGGCCTCCAGTCGTTCCCGGATGACCTCTTCACGATCGTCTTCGCGGGTCACCAGCGTTGAACCATCAACATCGCATCGATCAGCGACACGGGGTGGCTGGGAGTAGACGTTGTAGATCCGTCCACAGACGGGACAAGAACGGCGTCCTGTAATCCGGCGTAACAACTTATTATAGTCCACGTCAATTCGGATCACAATGGGCAGGCACTTGCCGCGCTGCGCGTTGTCAAAGAACTCATGCTCCAGAAACGCATCCAGCCATCCGGCCTGGGCCGGATTGCGTGGAAAACCATCCAGGATGAAGCCGCGCTCGCAGTCCGCCTGCCGCAAACGTTGCGCCACGATGTCATACATCAGATCGTCGGGCACGAACTCGCCCCGCGCCATCACGTCCTTGGCCAGCAACCCCAGCGGCGTGCCCCGCTGCACATTCTCCCGCAGCAGGTCTCCGGTGGAAATCTGCGGAATGCGGTAGCGCTCCACAATCCGCTTGGCTTGCGTACCCTTGCCCGCGCCCGGGGAGCCGAGCAGGATGACAGGTCCGATGCCGCGCGAGGCTGCCTCCGCCATCGAACTGGTCCTCCCGCCTCCTGATTGCAATGCCATCTAACCAGCACGACGACCGCATCAACCCTGATTCATCCCAAAACCCCGTTGCCTAAAACCTGGTCCCTGCCGCTGCAGCACGAGCGTGGACGCTCGCGCCTACACTTACGACCAGGTCCGGCGGCCGCGAATGCGTCCGCTGCGCGGCGTAAAACCATCGTAGTGCCGCATCACCAGCTGGGCTTCGATCTGGGTCACCGTGTCCATGGCCACGCCCACCACGATCAGCAGCGATGTGCCGCCGAAATAAAAGTTCACGTTCAGCCCGTTCGTCACCCACGTGGGCAGGCGCTCGAAGAACGCGCCAATCGGCCCGTACAGATGGTTCAGGTGAATGCCGGTGATCATCCATTCCGGGATAAACGAGATGATGATCAGATAGAGCGCTCCCACCAGGGTGATGCGAGTCAGGATTTCGTTGATGTGGTCGGCGGTGCGCTTGCCGGGACGAATGCCGGGAATAAATCCGCCATACTTCCGCATGTTGTCGGCAACCTCGTTGGGGTTGAAGACAATCGAGACGTAGAAGTAGGCGAAGAAGATGATGCCCACGGCATACAGGAAGGTGTACAGCGGCTCTCCCCATCCCAGCCAGCGGATCAGGTCGCCAAAATAGCGGTTGTTGCGCAGGCCATAGCCCACGGTTTGCGGCAGTGTGAGAATGGAGGAGGCGAAAATCACCGGCATGACGCCGCCGGAATTCACCCGCAGGGGTAGATGCGTGGACTGCCCGCCCATCACTTTGCGGCCCACCACGCGCTTGGCGTACTGCACCGGAATGCGGCGCTCACAGCGCTCCACATAGACGATGAACGCCACCACCAGGACCATGACACCAATCAGTAGAATCATCGCCGGCGCGGTGAAGGCGCCCCATGCGTCGGTGCTGACCTTGTCGTAAAGATCGATTACCGCCCGCGGCAGGCCGACCACGATGCCGGCAAAGATCAGCAGCGACATCCCGTTGCCCACGCCGCGTTCCGTGATCTGCTCGCCCAGCCACATGATGAAAACGCTGCCCGTGGTCAGGGTCAGCATGGTCATCAGAATGAAAGAAGCGCCGGGATGGATGACGAAATCTCCGCCGCGCTGCAGTTGCCAGGCAATACCGAAGGACTGCACCGCGCTCAAACCAAACGTCAGATAGCGGGTCCACTGGGTGATCTTCTTGCGCCCCAGTTCGCCTTCCTTCTGCAGCTTGGCCAGCGGCTCATAGACCACGGTCAGCAACTGCAAAATGATCGACGCCGTGATGTAGGGCATGATGCCCAGGGCAAAAATCGTCAGGCGGCGAAGCTGCCCGCCGGAAAACAGGTCCACAAAACCCAGCAGGCTGCCCTTGTTCTGCTCGAAGAACTGCTGCAGCTTGTCCGCATTCACACCCGGCGTGGGAATGTGTCCGCCCAGGCGATACACCGCCAGCAGCCCCAGCGTAAACAGAATGCGCTTGCGCAGGTCCGGGATACGAAAGACGTTGGCCAGTTTCTCCAGCATCGGCTACAGCACCTCGAACTTGCCGCCGGCCTTGGTGATCTTTTCCTGGGCCGACTTGGAAAACTTGTGGGCATGCACGGTAAGCGCGCTGGTCAACTCGCCATCGCCCAGTACCTTTACGGGATGCTTGCCCTTGATCACTCCCGCCTTGCGCAGCACGTCGGGCGTGATGGTGGTCTCACCCAGCAGCGCCAGCTTCTCCAGGTTCACGATGTTGAATTCCTGGCGGAAGATGTTGGTGAAGCCGCGCTTGGGCATGCGGCGGTGCAGGGGCATCTGGCCGCCTTCAAAACCGCGCATCATGCGCGAACCGCTGCGCGAGCGCTGGCCTTTGTGTCCGCGGGTGGACGTCTTGCCCATGCCCGAACCCATGCCGCGGCCCACGCGTTTCTTGTTGGCCGTCGCCTTCTTTGGTGCGCGAATGTTTGAAAGATTCATAAATAAGCTCTCAGCTGTCGGCTCTCAGCTCTCAGTTTTTGCTGAGGACTGATGACTCACGACTTACGACTGAATGATCTCCACCAGATGCGGGACCTTGGCCACCATGCCGCGGATGGCCGGGTTGTCCGGGCGCTCAATCACCTGGTTCAGTCGCGTGAAGCCCAGGCCCTTGACCACCAGCTTCTGCTGCACTGGGGCGCAAATCGCGGAACGCACCCACTTCAAATGTATTTTCGGGCCGCTGCCCGGACTCGATTTCTTGGCCAGTTTGTTAGGCATGATTACAGTTCCTCAACCGTCTTGCCGCGCATGGCGGCCACGTCACTGCGGTTCTTCAAATGCTTCAGCGCGTCGAAGGTGGCCTTGATGACGTTATGCGGATTGGTGGTGCCAATCGATTTGGTCAGCACATTCTGAATGCCCGCCGAAGTCATGACCGCGCGCACCGCGCCGCCGGCAATCACGCCGGTGCCTTCCGGAGCGGGCTTCAGCAGCACTCGTCCCGAACCGTAGCGTCCCAGCACCAGGTGCGGGAATGGAGGTCTGGGTGAGGTTAACCCGCATCAGGTTTTTCTTCGCCGACTCAATTCCCTTGCGAATGGCCTGGGGGACTTCCTTCGCCTTGCCGGAGCCATAGCCGACGACAGCCGCGCTGGGATCTCCCACCACCACCAGGGCCGCGAAGGAAAGGTTCTTGCCGCCCTTGACCACTTTGGTCACGCGGTTGATGGAGACCACCTGGTCTTTCAGCTGGTACGAATTCGCATCAAGCTTCTTAATCACTGTTGGCATTCTTTAAACTCTCATTTCCCAATTCGCGGATCTTCAGGCTCTTAGAACTGCAGTCCGGCTTCGCGGGCGGAATCGGCCAGGGCCTTGACTCGTCCGTGATAAATGTAGCCGCCCCGGTCAAATACCACTTTCTCGATGCCCTTGGCTTTGGCGCGCTCGGCAATGTTTTTGCCCACACTCTTGGCGGCGGCCAGGTTGCCCCCGGCGCGGCGCTCGCCCTTTTTTCCTTCGGCCGAGTTGGCCGATACCAGGGTCTCGCCCTTCAGGTCGTCGATCAACTGGACGTAAATGTGGTTCAACGAGCGATACACATTCAGCCGCGGCCGCTCGGAGGTGCCCACAACCTTCTTGCGGATACGTTTGTGCACGTGCCGCCGGTTCGCGTTCTTCGATGTCTGGGTCAGCATTTTTTTCTGGTCCTTGGTCGTTGGCCGTTGGTCGTTGGCAAATGCCAATGATCACGACTCTTAATATTGTCGATGGGATCTCCCATCCCTCGCCGTTCGGGGTTGGCCAACGACCAATGGCCAACGGCCAATGACGGTTACTTCGCTCCGGTCTTACCAACCTTCTTTTTCAACCGCTCACCGGCGTAGCGTACGCCCTTGTTCTTGTACGGATCGGGCGGACGCAGGCTGCGCATTTCGGCGGCCACCTGTCCCACTTTCTGGCGGTCGATGCCGGTCACGCTCAATTTGGTCTGCTTGGGATCGACGGTCGCTTCAATTCCCACCGGCAGCGGATATTCGATCGGGTGCGAGTATCCCAGGCTGAAGACCACGGTGTTTTTGCCCTTGAGCTCGGCGCGGTATCCGATGCCGACGATCTCCAGTTCGCGGGTCCAGCCCCTGGTCACGCCTTCAACCGCGTTGTTGACCAGGGCGCGGGCCAGGCCATGGACCGCGGCCTGCGAATCGTTCTCGCGGATCGCCACCAGGTTCCCGTCCTGCTGCTCCATGCGGATGCCGCGCGGCAGCTGGGTATCGAGCTTGCCCTTGGGGCCCTGCACGTTGACCACGTCGCCTTCAATTTTGACCGCTACCCCCTTGGGGAGCGGGATCGGTTTTCGTCCAATTCTCGACATAAGCTTTCGGCTCTCAGCTCTCAGCTCTCAGCTTGAGTCGCCGTCACTGATAGCTGACGGCTGACAGCTGATAGCTGGTTCTCTACCAGATCTCGCACAACACTTCGCCGCCCACGCCCTGCTTGCGGGCCTGGCGTCCGGTCATGACTCCGCGGGGGGTGGTCAGGATGTTGATGCCCATCCCGCCCAGCACGCGCGGGATCTCGCTGCGCCGCACATAGACCCGGCAGCCCGGCCGGGAGACGCGCTCCACGTTCGAGATCGCGGCCTCGTTGTTGTTGCCGTACTTCAAATAGATGCGCAGGACCTTGTGGCCTTCCTCTTCCGCCGGCTTGAAATTGGAGATGTAGCCCTCCTCCTTGAGGATGCGGGCAATCTCCAGCTTCAGCTTGGAAGCAGGAATATCAACCTTCTGATGGCGGGCGCGTATCGCGTTGCGAATGCGCGTCAGCATGTCTGCGACCGGATCGGTCAACCTCATCGTTTGCTTCTCCTCCGCCGCCCGTTTGCTTCGGTCCAACTGGCTTTAGACTGAAGAACCCGCGGCGACGCTTCCACCCTGTTGCCACCCAGTCCGGATGGCTCAAGACCGGGCCCCCACCCTCGCGCGTTGGTTGCGCAGGATGGGAGGTCATTACCCAATTCCTACCAGGACGACTTCGAAACCCCGGGAATCTCTCCGCGCAATGCCAGCCCGCGGAAACACAGGCGGCAAATGCCGAACTTGCGCAGGTAAGCCCGCGGACGTCCGCACAGCTTGCAGCGGTTATGCCGGCGCGAGGAAAATTTTGGGGTCGGGCCCTTGCCCCGCGCTTTGTCAAACTTTGCTTCAATCTTTGCGTCTTTTACTCTTTTTGCTGTAGTCAATTTGCTTTTAGCTCCCAGCTTCCGGCTGTCAGCTCTCCGCTGCCAGTCCTCAGCTCTCAGTTAAGACTTGTTGCTTCCGCCACTCTAACGACTACGGCCGGAAGGGCATCCCCAGATGCTTCAGTAACACTCGCGCCTGGTCGTCGTTTCTCGCCGTGGTCACAATGGTGACGTTCATGCCTTTCGTCTTGTCCACCCGGGAATAGTCGATCTCGGGAAAAATCAGCTGGTCGTGCAAGCCCAGCGTATAGTTGCCGCGCCCGTCGAACGACTTGGTCGAGACTCCCTTGAAGTCGCGCACCCGGGGCAGGGCCACATTCAACAGCCGGTCCAGAAACTCCCACATGCGGTCGCCGCGCAGGGTGACCATGGCGCCGATGGCTTGGCCTTCACGCACCTTGAAGGCCGCAATCGATTTCTTGGCCTTGGTGGTAATCGGCTTCTGGCCGGTGATCTGGCCCAGTTCGTTGACCGCTGGATCGAGGATCTTGGCATTCTGCGTGGCTTCGCCCACACCCATGTTGACCACAATCTTGTTCAGGTGCGGCACCGCCATGGGATTCTTGAGATCAAATTCCTTCATCAGCGCGGGCGCGACTTCAGCCAGGAAGCGGCCCTTGAGCCGCGGCGTTTCCTTGGCGCTGTGATGCGCCTGCGCCGGCTTGGCCTCCTGCTGCTGCTTTTCGCCCTGCCTGTCTTTTTTTTCTTTTGCCATTTGCTTCCTCTGGAACTCCAGGAACTCAGCTTCTAGCTCCTAGCTTCTGGCTTCAAACCCCTGACCATTTGTGCTCTAGCTAGCAGCCAGAAGCTAGCAGCTAGAAGCTCTTAGCTACTTATCCAGCGTCGCCCCGCACTTGCGGCATACCCGAACCTTGCGCTCGCCCTGGAACTCGTGCCCGATGCGCACCGGCCGCTTGCAGCTGGGACACATCAGCCCCACGTTCGAGATGGCGATGCGGCTTTCCTGCTCGGCGATCCCGCCCTTCACGTTGCGCTGGGGATTGGGACGGACATGCTTCTTCACCAGCATCACGTGCTCCACCAGGATCTTGGCATCGTTCGGAAAAATGCGCAGCACGCGGCCTTCTTTTCCCTTGTCCCGCCCGGTGATGACACGCACCGTATCGTTGCGCCGCAGGTCCACTCGCTTGTTCGCTCTCTCGACTGTCTTCATGCTCGTTTCTCAGCTCTCTTAATCGGTGCTTCGGATCAATACTTCCAGCCAAACCTTCCCACCGCCGGCCGTCTACAGGACTTCGGGCGCCAGCGACACAATCTTCAAAAACTTGCGCTCGCGCAGTTCGCGGGCCACCGGCCCGAAGACGCGCGTGCCCACCGGCTCGCCGGCATCGTTGATCAGCACCGCGGCGTTGCTGTCAAAGCGGATGTAGGTGCCGTCGCGGCGCCGGTGTTCCTTGCGGGTGCGCACGATGACCGCCTTCACCACTTTGCCCTTCTGCACCTGGCCTTCCGGGGCCGCCTCTTTCACGCTGGCGGTGATGACGTCACCCAATCCGGCATTCAGGCCGGTCGAACCGCCCAGCGGCAGAATCATCTGCAGCTTGCGGGCGCCGGAGTTGTCGGCGACCTCGAGCATCGATCTCATCATCACAGCCATAGTCGAATCTCCTCTGGGCCTTTACCGGCGACGCCCATCTAGCTGACGTCCGGGAGGGCCGCTTCCGGCAGCAGCGCCGCCTGCCGGACCACTTCCTTCAAACGCCAGCGCTTCAATTTGGACAGCGGGCGGGTCTCTTCGAGGCGCACCACGTCCCCCACCCGGGCCACATTCTTCTCGTCGTGGGCATAGAACTTTTTGGCCTTCGACACCACCCTTCCGTAAAACGGGTGGGCCTTCTTGCGCACCACCTGCACGACGATGGTTTTGTGCATGCGGCTGGAGACCACTTCGCCGACCACGATCTTGCGCCGCCCCGCGTCCTGCGGCTGGGTTGCGGATTGTGCTTTGGTTTCAGCCATACTATTTTTTCTCCGTTGCGCTGGCCGCGGCCAGCTCGCGCTCGCGAGCGATGGTCTTGACCCGCGCAATGTCCCGCCGCAGGCCGCGAATCTTTTTCAGGCTCTCGGTCTGTCCCATGTTGAGCTGGAATTTCAACTTGAACAGCTGGTCGCTGAGCTCGCGCTCCTGGGAGACCAGTTCCTCCGCGGTCAAGTTACGTACTTTTTCCGGTTTCATTGTCAGTTCTCAGTTCTCAGTTCAAAGTTTCTAGTGCGCGCCTTCGCGCTTCACAAAGACCGTGCGCAAAGGCAGCTTGTGCGAGGCCAGACGCATGGCCTCGCTGGCATCGGTCTGCGAGACCCCTTCCATTTCGAACAGGATCTTGCCCGGCCGCACTACCGCCACCCAGTGGTCGGGCGCGCCCTTGCCCTTACCCATACGGGTTTCAGCCGGCTTCTTGGTGACCGGCTTGTCCGGAAACAGGCGGATCTGGATCTTGCCGCCGCGCTTGATGAAGCGGGTCATGGCTACGCGTGCCGCTTCGATCTGGCGGTCGGTAATCCAGCCCGGCTCGAGCACCTTCAGCCCGAAATCGCCGAAGGCCAGCTGGCTGCCGCGCCACGCCTTGCCGGTCATGCGTCCGCGCTGTTGCTTGCGGTACTTCACTTTCTTTGGCATCAACATAAAGTCAGCTCTTAGCCCTTAGCTCTTAGCCAAAACTTCTTAGAACGCGCCGGCCTGCTGCGGTTCGCGTTTTTTGGCCGGCAAAATTTCGCCTTTGTAGACCCAGCACTTCACCCCGATGACGCCATAGGTGGTGCGGGCCTCGGTAAACCCGTAATCGATGTCGGCGCGCAGGGTGTGCAGGGGCAGACGGCCCTGCAGATACCACTCGGAACGCGCGATTTCATTTCCATTCAGGCGGCCGCTCACCCGGACCTTGATGCCTTTGCAGCCAAAACGCAGCGCCGAATCGACCGCCTTGCGCATGGCCCGCCGGAAGCCGACCCGCTTTTCCAGTTGCAGTGCAATCGATTCCGACACCAGTTGTGCATCCAGCTCGGGCTTGTGCACTTCCTGGATGTCGATGTAAACCTCGCGCCCGGTGCGCTTCTGCACGTCCGCCTTGAGCTTGTCGATTTCGGCGCCCTTACGTCCGATGATGATGCCGGGTCGCGCCGTTTTGATGATCACGCGCAGCTTGTTGCCGGGACGCTCGATTTCAATCGAGCTCACGCCTGCCGACTTGAGCTTGTCCTTCAGCTCATTGCGCAGCTTGACGTCTTCGAGCAGCAGCTTGTCGTAATCGCGCTCCACAAACCAGCGCGACTTCCAGGGCTTGGTGTAGCCCAGGCGAAAACCATAGGGATGAACTTTTTGTCCCATTATTTCTCCTGAATCTGCTTCAGTCTTCAGCTGCAAGAACTGACATCCGAGAACTGAAAACTGACTATCTGGCTCCCACTTTCTTCTTTCCCGTCGCTGCTTTCCGCTTCGCTTTGGCCGGGGCCTTGGCCGGAGCTTCTTCACCGACCACGGTCGCCAGCCCTTCCCCACCCTTGCCCCGCTCCGCCAGTACGATCTCGATGTGTGCGATGCGCCGCACATAACGGAACGCCCGTCCCATGGGAGCGGGACGAATACGCTTCATGCGCGGCCCGTCGTTGGCGATGGCTTCCTTCACGTACAGCTTGTCCACATCGACGTCGATGCCCTTTTCGCTGCTCAGATAGTTGGCGTTTTCCAGCGCCGAACGCAGCAGCTTTTCCACCGTCGCCGCCACCCGCTTTTTGGTGAAGACCAGGATATTGAGCGCGTCTTCCACCTTGCGGCCCTTGATCAACTCCAGCACCAGGCGCGCCTTCTGCGGCGAGACCCGGGTGAAGCGGACTTGAGCTCGAAATTCCATGTTGATCTCCTGAACCCCGTCTTACGCCTTGGGCGCCGGCGCGGCTGGAGCCGAACCCGCAGCCGGAGTGATCGCTCCCGGACCGCCAGGCACGCCCGCCGGCTTGGCTGCCACTTCGGTGGCCGCCCGCATGGAGTGGCCCTTGAACTGGCGGGTAAAGCTGAATTCCCCCAGCTTGTGGCCCACCATGTTCTCGGTGATGTACACCGGGATAAACTTTTTGCCGTTATGCACGGCGATGGTGTGGCCCACCATTTCCGGAATGATGGTCGAGCGCCGCGACCAGGTGCGCAGCACCTTCTTCTCATTGCGCGAGTTCATGCCGTCCACCCGCGCCTGCAGGTAGCCATCCACGAACGGACCCTTCTTGGTTGAACGTGCCATAAAGTCAGCTCTCAGCTTTCAGCTGTCAGCTCTCAGCCAACAGCTCTCAAATCTTCGCGACCCCGGTCTGCCGACGACTGACGTCTGACGACCGACGACTGCTTTACTTCTTCCCTCGCCGGTTCACGATGAACGCGTCCGTGCGCTTGTTGTTGCGCGTCTTGTAGCCGCGCGTCGGCTGTCCCCAGGGGGTGACCGGATGCCGGCCGCCCGAAGTCTTGCCTTCGCCGCCGCCGTGCGGATGGTCAACCGGGTTCATGGTGACGCCCCGGTTTACTGGACGCCATCCCATCCAACGCATGCGTCCAGCTTTCCCGATGGTGACGTTTTCGTGATCGAGATTCCCCACCTGGCCAATCGTGGCCATGCAGTCCTGCGAAACTTTGCGGGTCTCGCCGGAAGGCAGTTTGACCAGCGCGTACTCACCTTCCTTGGCCACCAGCTGCGCCGCACCGCCCGCCGAGCGCACCATCTGCGCACCCTTGCCGGGCTTCAGCTCCACGTTGTGAATGGTGGTGCCGGGTGGAATATTCTTCAAGGGCAACGCATTGCCCACCAGAATGTCGGCCTCCGGACCGCTGACCACTTTCTGTCCCAGCTTGAGCCCCTCGGGCTGCAGGATGTAGCGCTTCTCGCCATCCGCGTAGGCGAGCAGCGCGATGCGCGCCGAACGGTTGGGATCGTATTCGATCGAAGCCACGGTCGCGGGAACCCCGGCCTTGTCGCGCTTGAAATCGATCAGGCGCAGCTTGCGCTTGTGCCCGCCGCCGCGATGCCACATGGTGGTGTCGCCGCTGTTGCGCCGCCCGCCGCTGCGCTGCTTGGGTTCAAGCAACGGCTTATGCGGATGCCGGGTCGTAATATCGTCGTTGACCAGCGTGGTCCGGTAGCGCAACGTCTGCGTAGTCGGTCGGTATGTCTTGATTGGCATGATAGCTCTCAGCTCTCAGCTTTCAGCTCTCAGTAACTTCTAGTGCCGCCGCTTTTACTGAAAGCTGACGGCTGAGAGCTGATAGCTGTCTTACAGATTCTGCGCGTACTCCGGCATCTTTTCGCCTGACCTCAGCCGCACGTACGCTTTCTTCCAGTCGGGACGGTAGCCGGCAAACTTTCCCCGGCGGCGTTCTTTTCCCGGATAGGTGGCGGTGCGCACGGAAAGCACTTTCACCTTGAAAATCGACTGCACCGCCTGCCGGATCTCAGTCTTGGTCGCGGCCGGCGCCACCTGGAAGACCAGCGTGTTCTGGTTTTCCTTGATAGCCAGGCCTTTTTCCGTAATCACCGGACGGCGAATGATCTGATACGCGGATTTCATCAGGCGACCTCCGCCGCTTTTTCATGACGCACCCGGCGCCGCGGAGCGCGCGTGGCCTTCTTCGTGCTTTCTTTCTCGGCCGCTTTGCGTTGCCGCTTCGAAATCGAGTTCTTCAGCGAAACCTGCAACGCTTCAATCGCGGGCTGCGAGAAAATCGCGCGATCGTAGCGCAGCAGATGATAAGGATGAACCGCGCTGCTGTTCACCAGCTCGACGCCGTCCAGATTGCGCGAGCTCAGCGTCAGGTTGCGGTTTCCATCCCGGCCCGCCTCGACCAGCAATGCCGTGGTTTGGACCTTTAGCGCGTCCAGGGCCTGGCGGAACAGCTTGCTCTTCGGTTCCTTCACATCAAACGCGTTGACCACGATCAGCTTGCCATCCGCGAACTTCGACGCCAGCGCCGAACGCAACGCTCCCAGAAGCTTCTTGCGCGGGAAGGCGTAATCGTACGAGCGCGGTTGCGGTCCATGCACCGTGCCGCCATGCCGCCACAGCGGCGAGCGGATGGAGCCCACGCGGGCGCGTCCCGTGCCCTTCTGCTTCCACAGTTTCTTGCCGGCGCCGGAAACCAGCTTCTTGTTCTTGGTGGCGTGGGTGCCGGCACGCTGCGCGGCGCGGTAGTGCTTCACCGCTTCCCACAGCAGGTCTTCATTGATCGCGCCGAAAACCTCATCGGCGAGGTCAAGCGTCCCGACTTTCTCCCCGCTCAGATTATGAATATCGATAGTTGCCATATGTCTTCCGTCAATCTGGGTTGGCCAACGACCACCAGCCAACGACCAACGACTGCCCTTAAGCCTTCTTCGCCGCCCTCTTCGCTGCCTTCAACGGATCCACCGTGGCCGCGCCGCCAAATCCCCGACGTTCTCTGGGCGGCTTCTTGGCCTTGGTAATTACCAGGTATCCACCGTTCGGTCCGGGCACGCTGCCTTCAACCACCAGCAGGTTCTCGTCCTTGTCCACGCCCAGCACGCGCAGGTTGCGCTGAGTCACACGATCGACGCCCATGTGTCCCGACATGCGCATGCCCTTGAAGACGCGCGACGGGAAGGCCGACGAGCCGATCGAACCCGTGATCTGGAACATCGAACCGTGCGACTTGGGACCACCGGCAAAGTGGTGGCGCCGGACGACGCCGGCAAAACCACGGCCTTTGCTGACGCCGACAATGTCCACAAACTTCTCGCCTTCAAAAATGTCAACCAGCACCCGGTCGCCGGCCTTCACTGCGGCTGCCTCTTCCGCCTTTTCCACTTCAATGGGCACTTCGCGCAGAAACTTCACCGGGGGCAGATTGTGCTTTCCCAGGTGGCCTTTCATGGGCTGGGTCAGGCGCGATTCCTTCATGAATTCGACCAGACCGATCTGCGCCGCATCGTAGCCGTCGCGGGTCTGGGTCTTGTGCTGCGTGATCACGCACGGACCCGCCTGCAGAACGGTCGCCGGATGCACATCGCCCTTGTCGTCAAAGAGCTGCGTCATTCCGACTTTCTTGCCCAGGATTCCGGTTACTTTTGCCATTTCAATTGTTCTCCGCGAGCTGAATCAGCTCCAGCTGAAAGCCGACGGCTATTTGTGTTCCTTGCCAAAAGCTTTAATCTCGACGTCCACGCCCGCGGGCAAGTCGAGCTTCATCAAAGCGTCCACCGTCTGCTGCGTGGGCTCGAGAATATCGAGCAGGCGCTTGTGAGTGCGGATTTCAAACTGCTCGCGCGATTTCTTGTCCACGTGCGGAGAACGCAGCACGCAGTACTTGTTTTTCATCGTGGGCAATGGAATCGGGCCCGCGATCTGCGCCCCTGTACGCCGCGCCGTATCGACAATCTCGCCCGTGGACTGGTCCAGGATGCGGTAGTCGTACGCCTTCAGCCGGATGCGAATTCTTTCTTTTCCAACCATGTTTCACTCTTTCGCTCTCCCGGCTCTCCGGGAGAAAAGAACTGGCGGCAGGATGCAAGCCGCTTAACTGCAGCTTCTAGCTATGAACTCCTAACCCAATCCATCTGAGAACTGCGAACCAGCAACTGATCACTGGTTTCTGATCTTTCAGTTCTCAGTTCTTTCTATTCCAGTTGCCGGTATTCAGTGTCTGCTACTGAATAATCTCGCTGATGGTTCCGGCGCCCACCGTGTGCCCGCCTTCGCGGATGGCAAACCGCAGGCCCTTCTCCATCGCCACCGGCGTGATCAGCTCAATCACCAGCTGCACGTTGTCGCCCGGCATCACCATCTCGGTCGCCGCCGGCAACTCCGCCACTCCCGTCACATCCGTCGTCCGCAGGTAAAACTGCGGCCGGTAGCCTTTGAAGAATGGCGTGTGCCGCCCGCCTTCTTCCTTGGTCAGGATGTAAACTTCCGCCTTGAACTTGGTGTGCGGGGTGATCGATCCACCCTTGGCCAGCACCATGCCGCGCTCCACGTCTTCTTTCGCGATGCCGCGCAGCAACAGTCCGGCATTGTCGCCCGCCATGCCTTCATCCAGCTGCTTCTTGAACATTTCGACGCCGGTCACAACTGTTTTGCGGGTATCGCGGAAGCCGACGATTTCCACTTCCTCGCCAACTTTCACCTTGCCGCGCTCGATTCGTCCCGTCACCACCGTGCCCCGGCCCGAGATCGAGAAAATATCCTCAATCGGCATCAGGAACGGCTTGTCCAGTTCGCGAGCCGGTTGCGGCACGCTCTTGTCCACCGCTTCCATCAGTTCGTCAATCTGCTTCTCCCACTTGGCTTCGCCATTCAGCGCGCCCAGAGCCGACAAACGCACCACCGGCACGTCGTCGCCCGGGAACTGATAGGTCTTCAGCAACTCGCGTACTTCGAGCTCAACCAGGTCAAGCAGTTCGGGATCATCCACTGCATCGCACTTGTTCAGCGCCACTACGATGTACGGCACACCCACCTGCCGCGCCAGCAGCACGTGTTCCCGGGTCTGCGGCATCGGACCGTCGGTCGCCGCCACCACGAGAATCGCGCCATCCATCTGGGCCGCGCCCGTGATCATGTTCTTGATGTAATCCGCGTGGCCCGGGCAATCCACGTGCGCGTAGTGCCGGTTCGCCGTCTCATACTCCACGTGCGCCGTGGCGATGGTGATGCCGCGCGCCTTCTCTTCCGGCGCGTTATCAATGCTGTCAAAAGACCGGAACTGGATCTTGGGGTTGTGCTTGGACAACACCTTGGTGATGGCCGCCGTCAACGTGGTCTTGCCATGGTCAATGTGACCAATCGTCCCGACGTTGCAGTGCGGCTTATTGCGCTCAAATTTCTCTTTCGCCATATCCTAGCTCCGTCTCGCTCGTGTGGTCGCGGGCGACTCGCCCGCGGCTCTTGCGTCTACCGCTTGGGTCCCTGCGAACGCCCAATAATCTCGTCCGCCGCGCTGCGCGGTACTTCTTCATAGCGCGCAAAATGCATCGAGTACTCGGCGCGCCCCTGCGTGCTCGAGCGCATGTGCGTGGCATAACCAAACATTTCCGCCAGCGGCACGATGGCTTTGATCACCTGCGAACCGGCGCGATGCTCCATGCCTTCGATCCGTCCGCGGCGTGAACTCAGGTCGCCCATGATCACGCCGGCGTAATCTTCCGGGGTGACGACTTCGACCGCCATCACCGGCTCCAGCAGCACCGGAGAGGCTTTGCGCGCGGCTTCCTTGAAGGCCATCGAACCAGCAATCTTGAAAGCCATCTCGTTCGAATCGACATCATGGTAGCTGCCGTCGTAAAGCTCGACTTTGACATCGACCATGGGATAGCCGGCCAGGATTCCACCCTCAAGCGCTTCCTGAATGCCCTGATCGATGGGCTTGATGAATTCCTTGGGCACCGATCCGCCCACAACTTCATTGATAAATTCGTAACCTTTGCCCGGCTCGTTGGGCTCGATGCGAATCTTGGCGTGTCCGTATTGTCCGCGGCCGCCGGTCTGGCGGATGTACTTGCCTTCCGCTTCCGACTTGCGGCGAATGGTCTCGCGGTACGCCACCTGCGGCTTACCCACGTTGGCTTCAACTTTGTACTCGCGCATCATGCGGTCAACGATGATTTCGAGATGCAACTCGCCCATGCCGCTGATGATGGTCTGTCCGCTGTCGGGGTCGGTGTGAACTTTGAAGGTGGGATCTTCCTGGGCCAGCTTGGAAAGCGCCATGCCCATTTTTTCCTGGTCAGCCTTGGTCTTGGGCTCAACCGCCACTGAAATCACTGGAACCGCGAATGTGATGGACTCGAGGGCGATGGGATGCTTTTCTTCACAGATCGTGTCACCGGTCGAAACGTTCTTCAAACCTACTGCGGCACAAATATCGCCTGCCAGAATTTCGTTGATGTCTTCGCGCTTGTTGGCGTGCATCTTGAGCAGACGCCCAATGCGCTCACTGCGGCCCCGGCCGGCGTTCAGTACCGAGTCTCCGGACTTCAACTGGCCGGAGTAAACACGAATAAAGGTCAGCTGGCCGACGAAAGGGTCTGCCATGATTTTGAAGGCCAGCGCCGAGAAGGGCTCGCTGTCAGCCGGCTTGCGGGTGATCACTTCCCCGTTGTCCGGATTGACGCCTTTGACTTCGCCGGCATCGAGCGGCGACGGCAGATAATCCACCACCGCATCGAGCAGTGGCTGTACCCCTTTGTTCTTGAAGGCAGTGCCGACAACCACCGGGAAAACTTTCAGCGCGATGGTCGATTTGCGCAAAGACGCCCGCAGTTCCGAGGCGGAAATGGTTTCGCCTTCGAGGAACTTGTGCAGCATGTCGTCGTCGTTTTCGGCGACCGTTTCGACCAGCGCAGTATGGAAGGCTTCGGCCTTCTTCTGTAGTTCGGCGGGAATTTCACCGGTGATGTACTCGGCGCCGATAGTGTCGTCCTGCCAGACAATCGATTTCATCTCGATGAGATCGACGACGCCCCTGAACTTGTCTTCCTGGCCGATAGGGATTTGAATCGCGACGGGCTTGGCATTGAGGCGCTTGCGGAGGGTATCGACGGCGTGCTCGAAATCGGCGCCCATCTTGTCGATCTTGTTGATAAAACAAATTCTCGGGACGCCGTATTTATCGGCTTGACGCCAGACTTTTTCCGATTGCGGCTGCACCCCATGGACCGCGTCGAACACCGCCACTGCGCCATCGAGAACACGCAACGACCGCTCCACTTCGGCGGTGAAATCCACGTGCCCGGGAGTATCAATAATATTGATGCGAATGTCGCGCCAGGTGCAGGTGGTAGCGGCAGACGTGATGGTGATACCGCGCTCCTGCTCCTGCTCCATCCAGTCCATGGTGGCAGTGCCCTCGTGGACCTCTCCGATGCGGTGCGTCTTTCCGGTATAGAAAAGGATGCGCTCGGTCGTAGTGGTCTTGCCGGCATCGATGTGGGCCATGATGCCGATGTTTCTGCACCGTTCTAGTGGGACTGTTCTGGACACAGCTTTTTTCTTCTCTTCCTTGCGAGACTCTTGTTCGCCAGCGATGTTGGTTCCGGTACTCATGTAATTCCAGCTTCTAGCTCTTAGCCATTAGCTCCTAGCTTGAATCCTTTCGCCTTGGCTAGTGGCTAAAGGCTAACGGCTAAGAGCTGCTCTTCTACCAGCGATAGTGTGCAAACGCCTTATTGGCTTCCGCCATGCGGTGCACATCTTCTTTCTTCTTGATGGCGGCGCCGCGGTTGTTGCTGGCATCGAGCAATTCATTGCTCAGCTTGTCAATCATGCCTTTCTCGGCGCGTCCGCGGGAATAAGCAATGAGCCAGCGGATGGCCAGCGAAGTGCGCCGGTCGGCATTCACTTCAACCGGGACCTGATAGTTGGCGCCACCCACGCGGCGGCTCTTCACTTCAAGCAGCGGCTTGGCGTTCTCCACTGCCTTCTTGAACAGCTTCAAAGGCTCGTCGCCGCCTTTTTCCTGCAGGCGCGTCAGCGCTTCGTAAAAGATGCCTTCCGCAGTGCTCTTCTTGCCCTGCCACATCATAGAGTTGACGAACTTCGTCACCAGATCTGATCCGTAAACCGGATCCGGCTCCACCTTCCGCTTGGCGATATATCCTTTTCGAGGCATTTACGCTTCTAGCTCCTGGCTCTTAGCTTCTAGCTTTGAGCTGCGGGACGAGACTTTCTTGCTCGCCCCTAAATTCTTTTCTTGCCGACGACTGAAGACTGGCGACCGACGACTGTCTTACGCCTTGGGCCGCTTGGCTCCGTACTTCGAACGGCTCTGCTTGCGGCCGGCAACGCCAACCGCGTCCAGGGTGCCGCGAATAACGTGATAGCGCACGCCCGGGAGGTCCTTCACGCGGCCGCCGCGAATCAGCACGATCGAGTGCTCCTGCAAGTTGTGACCGACGCCGGGAATATAGGTCGTAACCTCGATCCCATTGGTCAGGCGGACGCGGGCGACTTTACGCAGGGCTGAGTTCGGCTTCTTGGGAGTCTGGGTATAGACGCGGGTGCAGACGCCGCGCTTTTGCGGACATCCCTGCAAGGCCGGGCTCGCCGTCTTGTACCGCGGCCGCTTACGGCCGCTGCGCACCAATTGATTAAAAGTAGGCATAGTGTTCCTGGTGCTCCTGTTTCTGGCGCTGCTCTCCCGCTGGCTCTCAGCCACGTCCTTCCGCCTGAGCCCCTGACAGGCACACCCTCGCAGAACGACGCCGCATCTGCTTTTCCCCGTTTTCAGGGGGCTGGATGGCGGACCCGCCAACCATGATTCCCGCAGCGCCAGCGCGCGGGAGATTTTGATTTCCCGTTCAGAACTAAAAGCCGCCGACGGTGGCACCAAGCCCGGACTTTCCGGGAGCTGCTCCGTTTCGTCAGCACCGCCCCGCATAGCCTGTCAACGGGTGAAAGGTGTGCGCGGGACGTTTCAGCGAGGGCGTCTCCATTCGTCTTTCACCGGAGACGTTGTTGCTAAAGCTCAGCTGCGTTTCAGGCTTTCCACACCTGCGCAAGCGCAGAGGGAACACCCACCGCATACAGGCAAGCCAGACTTAACTCGCGGAACTCTACAAATATAGCAACTGGCTGCACACATCGTCAACCGGGATTGGTTGCATCAGAAGGAAATGTGGTCTTTTGCAAATGACGAATTGACGGATTTTCGAATTGCCGGATTTTTTTCTGAATTCTTAAACCCTAACCCTGAGATCCGACGATTCGACAATCGCGGAGTGCGGCACTGCACGCAGAGAAGGTCAGCAGATCCTTCACTTCGTTCAGGATTTCGCCTGCGGGCTCAGACGCCCGCAAAGCGGCTCAACTTGCTGAAAAAAATTCTAGCCTCTACACTTGGGGTTTTCCAGAAAGAGCTCGCCCCGTGGGTCAAACTGGGCGGGGAGGGTGCATGGGTAGGTTGTCCTCAATAATAGTCCGCTGGGCATTCATCTTTATTGCTGTCAGTCTGATCGCCGGGTTGACCGGATGCAGCAGCACCAGCCCGACTACAACCACTAACTTCCCGACCCCGGCCAATATCAGTCTCTCGCCCGCCAATCCCGTTTCTCTGGACGCGGGCGCCGCCACCCAAACCTTCACCGCGACCCCCCGGAACAGCTCGAACACAACCATCACTACTCCGGTTACGTTTCTTTCCAGCAATACCGCCGTCTTGACCATCGCCACCAACGGGTTAGCGTGCGCCGGCACCTGGGATTCGCTGACCGCGCCCCAAATCTGCACTCCCGGTCCGGTTGGAACGGCCCAGGTGACTGCCCGGTCGCACGGAGTCAGCAGTCCCCCTACGACCGTGTACGTGCATCAGCACATCGACAAAATTGTGGCTAGCCCGGTCACAGGGCAGACCCCGCCCGCCGGCCCTTGCTTTTCCAGGGGTCAGAGCTTCAACTACCAGGCCAACGCCTTCAGCCGGGGGCTGGACATCACCGGCACCGTAGGGCCGTTCACCTGGCAGTCCGTTAACGTTGACGTCACTACGCTGGCCATAGCTACAGACAGCGCACCTGTGCCCGGACTGGTGACCGGACAAGTCAAAGTCACGGCGCACACCCCGGGAATAACCTCGCTGGTGGCCAGCAACGGCAATGTGAACAGCCAGCCCCTGGATTTCACGACCTGCGCCGTACAATCGATTACCCTGGCCGTCACCGGCAGCACCACTAACTCCATCAACGTGACCTCGGGCAGCGGCAAGACGGTGACCGCTACCGTAGTGGACACTCAGGGCAATACCATCACCGGTGTGCCCCTGACCTGGAGTTCATCGAATCCGGCGTCGGTGTCCGCGACCTCGGGCTCGATCGCCACTCCGCAAGCCGGCGGCGCGACCGTGGTTGCCTCCTGCACTCCGCCCACCTGCAATATCGGATTGAAGCCCCTGCTTCCGATCTATCCGGAGGGCGCCGTCGATGTGGTGGCCGCTCCTGCCAGCACCACCACGACTACCACCACCACGCCCACGGTTTACGTATCGAGCACCGGATTTTCCACCTCCCCAGCCGGCAACTGCGCCACTACCGTCGGATGTGTGAGCCTGCTGGTCCCCATTGGTTCGCCCAACAACACCGTGGGTACGGCAGTCGGATTGCCGGCAACGCCGAACTCTCTGGTTTTCGACCGTCAGGGCGCGAAGGCCTATATGGGTACGGATTTTTCATTTTTCGGAAGCCGCGGCCTGATGCAGATCACAGTGGCCAGTCCGCCCACGGTGACCCAGTTCAAGTCCGTGACCGGGAAAGTGCTGACCGTTTCTCCCGACGGAAAGAAGGTGATCCTTTCCGGCGCCGACCCCAATGCGGTTCCGGTCCCGGGGAGCAACACTCCTCCACCTGCCACCCAGGTAGTCGTGTTCGACACCACCAGCAATACCAGTACGACGCTTAACATTGCGGGAGCAACCGCGGCCGACTTTTCGCCGGACAATCTGAGGGCCTTCATCGCCGCCGGCTCTAACTTGTATGTGTGGTCGGCACAGGATGCGTTGAAAAAGATTTCTCTCAGTGCGCCCGCCCGGGATGTGTCGTTTTCTCCGGAAGGGGGGTTCGCGTTCGTGGCCGGCGGATCCAGTTCTTCTTCAGTCACGGCCTGGAGCACGTGTGGCCTGAGTTCCGCGCTGACCAACAACGTTGTGCTGCCCGCCGTCCCGTTATTTCTCAAGGCGCTTCCTCGTGACGCAATCAATCTGGCCGACCCGCCTACTGCCGGGAGCGCCACCACGATCACCAGCGTTCTGGCGGTGGATTCGCCAGGGATCGACCTCTTCCGTGTGGCCCGCGCGCCTACCGGCTGCACCTCAACCGCAAGCAGCGGTACAGCAACACCCTTCAATCTGGGCCAGGGCAGCTTCGTGCCCATCCAGTTGATCGTGTCGCAGGACGCGGCCCGCGCCTACGTACTTGCCAGCGATCGCGGCAGCGTGCTGGTATTCAATATCGACAACCAGACCTCGTCCGCCATTCCCCTCTCCGGCGGTGCCATCCCGATCCAGGCCTCGCTCACCCCCGACGGCCGCCGGCTTTACATCGCGGCCGCCGATGGCCAGGTGCACATTCTGGACACCCAGAACGGTGGCGACATTCTGCAGATTTCGTTTCCGACTGATCCCACAACTTTCCAGGCCGGCCTGTGCAACGGCGTGCCCTTCACCTGCAATCCGGATTTGATCGCGGTCAAGCCGTAGGAGCAGTCGTCGGCCGTTGGTCGTTGGCCTGCGGCGGATCTCTTGGACATGGAGCTCGAAGTTTGACTCAGTGTCCTCTGTGGCCTCTGTGGTTAAGCCTTGGTCTTTTCCAGTTCTTTGCCTACGCTGTCCAGCACGCCGTTGATGAATTGCACCGACTCGGGGCTGGAGAACTTGCGGGCGATTTCTAGGGCTTCGTTGATGACCACGGCGCGGGGCGTGTCCGGGAAGCCCAGCAGCTCCGCCACCGCGGCACGCATCAGGTTGCGATCGACGGCAGCCATGCGCTCCATACGCCAGTGCTGGGCGTGACCTTCAATCAGGCCATCAATTTCACCGGCGCGGTCGGTGGCGACCCGGAACAGATCTTCGGCAAAGCTCTGGACATCGGCACCCACATCGCCCCGCTCACGCCAAAAGGTTTGGCGCACCTGCTGCGCAGTCTGCTTTCCCATGTCGCACTGGAAAAGCATTTGCAGGGTAAGTTCGCGGGATTTGCGGCGGGTTCCCATAGGAAGCTGTCAGCTCTCAGCCTTCAGCTATCAGTGTACAACCGATGATGTTAAAGCTTGGCTCGGCGCTTCGCGGGTCGGGAATGCGGTTTCGATTTTTTTGTTTTTCTGACAGCTGAAAGCTGAGAGCTGACAGCTTTGCTGACGACCGACAATTGACGACTGACGACTGCTTTCAGGTTTGCCATCTCCACCGCCGCCAGCGCCGCTTCAAATCCCTTGTTGCCCATCTTCAGTCCGGCGCGGTCGATAGCTTGCTCCAGAGTTTCGCAGGTGAGAACACCGAAGGCGTGCGGCACTCCGGTTTCCTGCGCGGACTGGCCGATACCGCGGGCCACCTCGTTGACAATCACATCGTAGTGCGCCGTGTCGCCGCGCAGGAGGCAACCCAGGCAGATGATGGCGTCGTATTTTTTGGTCTGGGCAAGGGAGCGGGCCGCGGAAGGAATTTCGAAAGCGCCGGGGACGCGGATGGTTTTGATGCTCCGTGCCCTCGCGCCACACTGCACCAGCCCGTCGAAGGCACTTTGCAGCAGTCGATCAGTAATAAAAGCGTTGAATCGTGACACGACGATGGCGAAGCGCTTTCCGCCGGCGTTCAGTTTGCCTTCAAGCGCCTTGACTCGAATTTTCCGCTGCGATCTCAAATTCGATTCCCTCGAACTCACTCAACCCACGTAGGCCCGGACGCCCTCGTCCGGGCGGGCGAGCAACGCTCGCCGGGTTTGCGTCCTTCAGCTAAACGGGCCAACCCCTCGCCACAATCGCGGAGCTTCGCTCCGCCGGGCGGGTGAGGGCACCCGCCCCTACGTGGGCATCACAGCTTATTCGGCTTCGGGTTCGCCGGATCCGCGTAATCGTAAAACCCTTTGCCTGACTTACGCCCGTACCATCCCGCCATCACCAGCCTCTTCAGCAGCGGCGGCGAAGCGAACCGGCGTTCCTTGAATTCGTCGTACATCACCTGCGTGATGTAATACGTCGTATCCAGACCGACGAAATCGAGCAGCGTGAAGGGACCCATGGGATAGCCGCAGCCCAGTTTCATGGCATTGTCGATATCATCGATCGAGCCCACGCCCTCTTCGTAGGCGCGGATGGCATCGAGCAGATACGGCACCAGCAGCCGGTTCACGATGAATCCCGTCTTGTCGCTGGTCCGCACCGGAACCTTGCCCAGCTTTTTAGCAAATTCGTAAGCCGTATCGTACACGTCGCCCGCGGTGGCGATGGTGCGCACTACTTCAACCAGTTTCATCAGCGGTACCGGATTGAAGAAGTGCAAACCGATGAAGCGCTCTGGACGTTTGGTCGAGGTCAACAGCTCGGTAATCGAAATGGATGACGTATTGGATGCGAAGATCGCGTCTTTCTTTACGACGCCGTCAAGCGCGGCATACATCTTTTTCTTTTCATCGACGTTTTCGATCACAGCCTCGATGATGATGTCGCAGTCGACCAAGTCCTGCATGCTGGTCGTGCCCTTGAGCCTCGCTCGCACAGCATGCGGCGTCTCCTTGAGCGCGCCCTTCTCGGCGAATTTGGCCAGCGACTTCTCGATGCCGGCAAAGCCTTTGTCGAGATACTTCTGCTCCACCTCGAGCACGGTGACGTCGAATCCAGCCGTGGCCGCGACCTGCGCGATGCCGGAGCCCATCAGACCACACCCGAGGATCCCGACCTTCGTGATCTCCATAAGACTCCCTTTTTAACCACGGAGGACACAGAGAACACGGAGGAAACCGAGTTTCGCTGTGTCCTCTGTGGTTAAAGAACCTAGTTCATACTCTCCACCACCATCGCAATGCCCTGGCCACCGCCAATGCACGCCGTCGCCAGACCGTACTTCTTCTTTCTGCGCCGGAGTTCGTACAGCAATGTAATGACGAGCCGCGTGCCGGTTGCTCCTAGCGGATGTCCCAAGGCGATCGCGCCGCCGTTGACGTTTACTTTTTCACGATCGAGGCCCAGCTCTTTTTCCACCGCGAGGTATTGCGCGGCAAAAGCTTCGTTCACTTCGATGAGATCAATGTAGTCCAGAGTCAGTCCGGCTTTCTGCAAAGCAATCTTGGTCGCAGGCACCGGGCCCCGGCCCATCACTTTGGGATCGACTCCGGCAATTCCCCAGCTCACCACTCGTCCCAGGGGCCGGATGCCGCGCTTGCCGGCCTCATCGAGCGACATGATGACGACCGCGGCTGCGCCATCCACGATTCCGCTGGCATTGCCGGCTGTGACTGTGCCGCTTTTCCCGAACGCAGTCCTGAGCTTGGCCAGGCCTTCGAGCGTGGTTTGCGGACGCCGGTGGTCGTCTTCGGTCAGCGATTCACCGGTGGCCTCGCCCCGGGAATTTTTCAGCGCCACCGGAACCAGTTCTTCCTGCAGACGTCCTTCTTTATAGGCTGCGTCTGCGAGCTGCTGGGAACGCAGAGCAAATTCATCCTGCATTTCGCGAGTGATGCCCTGCTGAGATCCGTACAGCTCGGCGGTGTTCGCCATATAGAGGCCGCAATAGCTGTCGAGCAGGGCGACCATAAGCGAATCTTCCATCTTGCCGCCGGGTGCGAGGTTGAAGCCGTCGCGTCCGCGAATGGTGAACGGGGCCTGCGACATCGCCTCCATGCCGCCGGCGAGAACCAGGTTGGCCTCGCCCAACTGGATCATCTGGGCAGCGTTGACGATGGCCTGGATGCCGCTTCCGCACAGCCGGTTAACCGTGAGCGCCGGCGTCTCGATGGGAAGACCCGCGCGCAGGGCCACGTGCCGCGCCCCATAGATGGCATCGCCCGAAGTCTGCTGGGCGTTGCCAAAAACCGCGTGATCGAATTCCTTGGGATCAAGCCCGGCGCGTTCGATGGCGCCCTTGCCCGCGATAGCTCCCAGTTCCTGGGCGGTAAAGTCTTTCAGCTTGCCGCAATAACGCCCAAACGGCGTGCGGGCCCCGCTAACGATGGCGATGTCGCCGGGTTTCAGCATGCAGGTTCCTGGTGCTCTTTGAAATCAGAATGGTCCAGCGAGCGGCAATCAAACTGGTTAGTTTATCAGCGAGGATGCAGTGGCTGCTACAAGCAGGCTGCAGGTTGTAGCCCATCAGCACTCTTTGCGTCCTTTGCGGTCTTTCTTTGCGTCCTTTGCGGTTTAGGATTTTTTGGACGATGTAGGCGAGATCAGACCCGTTACCGCAAAGTTCGCAAAGGAGACCGCAAAGGACGCAAAGATTCGCAAAAGAAGGGTGCAGCATTGTTCTTGCGTGTGTGGGGCGGACAAGAGTCTCCAGCCCACTACTACGCGACTGCCGCGGCTGCCACCGACGGGGGCAGGCTGACGATGCGGCCCATGCCCTGCGCGACCGCTGTGTCGAGCGCCTTGTCGGCGCGGTTGATGACCTCGGTGACGATATCCACGGGATCGAACTGCTGGCGCACCACGGCCTCCGCCAGGCCCGCGCTGAAGGGGATAATTTCCTCGGAAAGTTTTATTTCCGCGAGCAGCTTGCGCAATTTTTCTATCGCCATCACTGCTTCCTTCTCTCCGGTTTCCCCCAGCACCAGGGCGATCGTGGTCTTCCCGTAGCGGAAAGCAAGATCATTCTGCCGGATGTTGGCGGCAAAGAGCTGGCCAATCTGCTGCATGGCTGTTTCCACGGCTTTTTCCCCGTGCTCCTTCAACATGGCAGCGCTCTTGCCAAACTGCATCAGGGTCACGGTCACCGGGGTGCTTTGCTGAACCGCGCGCCGCGTCTCCGCCATCAAGAGATCAATGTACGAAGCGCGCTTGAGCAACCCTGATTGCTCATCGGTGACTGACAGACTCTTGACCAGACGGCGCAGCCCGGCATTGGTCAGCGCAATCACAATCTGTTCGCTGATGGTTTTGAGCACGACCACGTCGGCGGAGTGCCAGCCCCGCGCAGTGTTTTGCGCCAGCAGGAGCACTCCCATCTGGTCCTGGCCATCGCTGAGCGGCAACGCCAGCAGCGACGTGATGCCCAGCTCCACCAGGACTTCGCGAATTTCCTCCAACTCCGGCGCGGCAGGCGCATCGGTGATCGTCAGGGTACCCTTGCTGATGGCGATGTCCTGCACGGCCATCACCAGCTTGCTCAAAGCCTTCACTTCTCCCTGCTTTAGGTTCTCGCTGTGGTACTCCTTGATCGCGCTAGGCACCATGCCGGGCTTGCGGGTGGCCACGATGCACCGGCTGAGCTTCCATTGCGCTCCGATTTCGGCCACTGCGGTGGACATGACAGTGTCCGCATTGGTCTGGCGGTAAAGTTTGCGGGTAATGTCGGCCACTTTGGTAAAGCTGTTGACGTCGGCGGATTCCGCCGGGGCTGGCGCTTTCGCGGGTGCCGCCGGCGCTTTGGTGGCGGAGCCGGCGGGCGGCAGCGGGCCTGAGTCGGCACGCTGCGGAGTCATGCCCGCGGCCAGATACAACTGCTGCAGGTCCTGATTGCGTTCTTCCTCGCGGGGAAAGAGTTCCTGAATGCGTTGCAGGCGTTCGATGGCCTTGGTGCGCATTCCGTACTGCACCAGGATTTCAGCCTGCAGCATCAGGTCCTGCAGGGCGGCGGCGCCCAGCGTCGGCCCCTCGGTCTTGGCAGGCTCCGACGCCGTCTTCGCCATGCTGGTAAAGCGCGAAGCGATGACCTTGTAACGGCTTTCATCGATCTTGCCGCGCAGCAGTTCCAGACGCTTCTGGTGACCGGGTTCGTACGCGTCCACGTCAGCGGCGCGGTCCAGGCATTCCGCCGCCTTGGCATAGTTGCCCATGCTGCAGTGCAGATCAAAAAGCTTGAGCAGAGTCTGGCAATAATCTCCCTCCCGGTTGGAGGAGTTGAACAACTCGCTCATGAACTCCAGCAGGTCCGGCGAGCCGCGATGCTTGGCCACGACATCCTGCATCATCGCGACAAAAGCGCGGCGGTCGCCCCGGTTGTGCTGGAATTGCTCCAGCTTGCGCGCCAGCGCAACCGCTTCCGCATCCTGCTGCGCATCCACTAACAGTCCGATCAGGTCTGCCACTTCCTGCTGGCGGGAGGGATTTGCCTTAAAGAGTTCCCAGACCAGCGGCTCCGCATCGCTCAGGCGATTGGCGGAGAGCAGCGCCTTCACGTAGGTCTCGCGCGTTTCCAGGCCCGCGTCCTTCACCTTGGCCAGCGGTTCCAGGACAAAAATCGCGGCCCCGACCTGGCCCTGGGCAATCAGGCTCTTGCCATAGCCCAGCGCAATCTTGGGGTCGGTGGAGTCCTCGGTGTAGGCGCGTTCAAACCACTGCGCGGCGTTGGCGCCGGAAGCTTCCGTCATCTCTGCCAGCTTGAGGAACGCGGCAGCCGCGCCTGCTTTGTCTCCAGTTTGTGAACAGAGTTCGCCCAGCCGCAGAAAGTTTCGTTCCGCCGGCTCCAACGCCACCAGACGCTTCAGCACCATGAGGCAATCCTGCTGACGTCCATTCTTGCTCAGGTCTTCGAGCGCGCTCTCGTAGGTCTCGAGCGCGAGTTTCCGGTTCGAAGTCTCGAGGATCTGCCCGAATTGCACCCTCTGGATGCTGGTGGGAACCGTGTACCGGGCCAGCTTCTTGTAGGTGAGACTGGCGCGCGTGTTCTCCCCCGCCGCGATCTGCCGTTCGAAGAGCTCGCCCAGCAGCTTCACTGCCTCCGCAGTGCGTTGCAACGAAAGGCAGATATCGGCTGCCATCTGGCGCACATTGTCGTTTTGCGGGTCTTCCGCGAGGACCTGCAAGATATTCGTCCAGAGCTTCGCCGGTCTTGCCCTTCTGCAAGAGCTTTTCGGCGCGCTCCACGCGACGGGCGATCTCGGCTCGGTCCATTCGCTTGCTCGGATCTGGCATGAGAGACACGGGTAACGTACGTAGTAACCCAAGTGAGATTTTAGGGGGCGGTTCCGGCAGCGGCAACGAAGTCGGGTACGCGCAGGGATTACGAAAGTCATGAGCGAATATGTCTTTGTTGAGAAAACGGTTTCTGTTATAGGTGCCCAATGCCAGCCGAGGGAGAGGAACGAGGACTGCGGCACCAGCTCGGCGCCGGACAGATGGCCATGGTCGCTGTGGGCGGGTCCATCGGGACCGGCCTGTTGCTGGGATCGGCGGCAGCTCTCGAAATCGCCGGGCCTGGAGTCATCCTCAGCTTCGTTCTGGCTGCATCTATTGGTCTCACGGTGACCCTGGCATTGGGCGAGCTCTCCAGCATGCACCCGGCGGCTGGCTCATTCGGGGTCTATGCCGATCTTTACCTGAACCCGTGGGCAGGGTTCGTTGCCCGCGCCGGCTATTGGGCGGCCATCTCGATTTCGATCGGCGCGGAGTTGGTGGCTTCCGCCACCTATCTTGCATTTTGGTTTCCTTCCGTCCCGGCTCTGTTCTGGGTGCTGATCTTTTCCGTCTTTCTGCTGCTGATCAATCTGCGCAGTGTGGGCAACTACGCCCGCTTTGAATACTGGTTTGCCATGATCAAAGTCGCCACCATCGCGGCTTTTGTCCTGCTGGGAGCGGGGTTGTTGCTGAGCGGCCGGGTGACCCCGGAATACACCGCGCATGGCGGCTTTCTGCCGCGAGGCGCACTGGCGCCCTTGCTGGCCATGGGCTTCGCGCTTTACACCTTTGGCGGAATTGAATTTGTGGCCATTACCACGGGCGAGTCGCGCTCGCCGCAGGAGATTCCCCGCGCCGTCAAGCTGACTTTCGCCATACTCGCTTCGGTCTATCTGGGAGCGATTGTTGTCCTGGTAGGGGTGATGCCCTGGGACCGTGCCGGGGTTACCGAGAGTCCGTTTGTCACCGTTTTCCGGCACGCTCATGTCCCGGCCGCGCCGCATATCATGACCTTTGTGATTCTGACCGCCGCGCTGTCAGGCGCCAATGCGGCGCTCTATGCCGCTTCCCGCGTGCTGTTTTCCCTGGCGCGAAGCGGATGGGCGCCGGCAGTCCTGGGACGGTTGAATGCGTCAGGATCTCCGAAGCTGGCGGTGCTGGCTTCGTCCTACGGTATCGTAGTCGCCCTGGTACTGGAGAAGTGGGCGCCAAAGAATGCTTTCGTCTCGATTCTTGGTGCCGCGCTGGTTGGAATGCTGCTGTCCTGGCTGGTATCACTGGCCGCCCACATCCAGTTCCGCCGGAAGCTCTCGGCCAGCCAACTCGCCGCATTGCCCATGCGTTCGCCTCTGGGAGCCGGGGCTCGGCGCTGGGATTCGTGCTCATCCTGGTGGCAGTCCTGGAGACCGGCTGGAACTCTCACTTAACGCTGATCAGCGGCGGCGTGTACATGATCGTGCTGACGGCGGCTTATTTCCTGCTGAAAAAGAAGCAGTAGCAGCAGAAGTAGTGTGGGTCGGACACTCCAGTCCGACGCCTTTGACTTGGACTGCCTTCGTTCGAACCTTCCTTGCACAAAAACCGAACCCATACATAGCACAGGCGGCGAGCAAAAAATCAAACGCAACGGCAACCGACAAGAGTGTCCGTCCCACAGCTGGCTCACATGGTGCTGATTCTGATATAGCGGCGAACATCTTTCATGCTCGCAATCAAAACGTAGCCGGCATAAAGCAGGCCCACCGTTCCCACGAATATTTCTAATGGTCTTCATGGCTTTCATTTCACTCCTGAAATTCAATACATGCCGAAGTCGGGAATTAGGATGCGCCGCCGAGTCGCCGAGTTGTCGGATTGATTTCTACGGGCTCGATCGAAGTATACCGCCGTCTTGCGGAAGTACAATGTTGGAATGGCTGACGACCTTCTCCGCTATCGCTCGCAGTTCCCGATTCTGGAGCGCAGCACTTATCTGATCAGCAATTCGCTGGGCGCCATGCCGCAGGCGGTCTACGAAGCCCTGAAGGGCTACGCCGATATCTGGGCCACGCGCGGTGTGCGGGCATGGGAAGAGCGCTGGTGGATGCTGGCGGCCCAGGTGGGCGACGAGATTGGCGCTCTGATGAATGCGCCTCCCGGCTCGGTTTCGACTCACCAGAATGTCACGACCTGCCAGGCAGTGGTCGCTTCCTGCTTCGATTTCTCCGGCAAACGCAACAAAGTGGTGTACAGCGACTTGAACTTCCCTTCGGTGATGTATTTCTGGGAGGCGCAACGAGCCTATGGCGCGCGCGTTCACATGGTCCCTACCGACGACGGGATCACGGTCCCCATCGAGCGCCTGCTGGACGCGATCGACGACCAGACCCTGCTGGTCCCGGTCTCGCACGTGATCTTCAGAAGCGCATACATTCAGGATGCGAAGGCCATCATCGAGAAGGCCCACCGGGTGGGCGCCCATGTGGTGCTCGACACCTTTCAGTCGCTGGGCACCGTGCCGGTCGATGTGCAGGCACTGGATGTTGACTTCACCTGTGGCGGAGTTTTGAAGTGGCTGTGCGGAGGGCCCGGAGTCGCCTATCTGTATGTTCGCCCCGACCTGGGAAAAAAGCTGCAGCCAAAATTCACCGGCTGGTTTGCCCACCAGAATCCCTTCGGCTTCGAAATCGGACCCACTCGCTACGCCGAGCCGCCCTTCCGCTTCATGAATGGCACCTCCCACATCCCGGCTCTGGAAGCGGCGCGCCCCGGATTGAAGATCATCGCGGAGGTCGGCATCGAACGCATCCGCGAGAAGTCGAAGCGCCAGACTTCACGCCTGATCGAGTTGGCCTCGGGACGCGGATGGCGCGTAAATTCCCCTGGCAACGCAGACCAGCGCGGCGGAACGGTTTCGATCGACATGCCCGATGCCGAGGAGGTCTGCCGCGAACTGCTGAAGCGCGACATCCTGGTGGACTATCGCCCCAAAGCCGGCGTGCGCATGGCTCCGCACTTCTACAATAAAGATGAGGAACTGGAAACGGCGATCGCGGCGGTAGATGAAATCCTGAAAGACCAGTCGTCAGCCACGAAGTCAGTCGGAGGATGCGTCAGCGTCAATGCCGCGAGCGTCCCGCTCGTGCGGCCGAAGCGAAGCTGACGAGCTGAGGGTCACCAGCCTTCTCACCTGTGTAGCTCCGACTGCCCATATAAAATACCCAGGTGAGCGACCCTGTCCGCATTGGAATTCTCGGGGACTATGACCCCAAGTCTCCGACCCTTCCCGCCATCGAGAAGTCACTCCAGCACGCCGCCGCACAGCTGAATCTGCCGGTCGAAGGCGAGTGGATCGCGACTCCGAGCCTGCTCGAGCCCGAGACACAGAAAAAGCTCGAAAGCTTCGACGGAATCTGGGCCGCGCCGGGGAGTCCGTACAAGAGTTTGGACGGCATGCTGCAAGGCATCGAATTCGCCCGCCGGCGCGACTGGCCCTTCCTCGGCACCTGCGGCGGCTTTCAATATGCCCTGATCGAGTGTGCCCGCAATGTGCTGGGAATCAAGGATGCGGACAGCGCCGAGAATAATTCCGGCTCGAAAAACATCATCATTTATCCGGTCGCCTGCGCCGTGCCCAATCGCTCCAAGGGCAAGCCCAAGCTTTCGGGTGCGATACCGGAAATCCGCCTGCGTCCCGGCTCGTATCTGCAGTCTTATTATTCTCAGGACACGGTCGACCGAAGAATTCTTCTGCAACTTCGAAGTTAATCCCGACTATGAATGGGCCGCCATGGAAGCCGGGTTCCCGGTGGTAGCCCGCGGCCCGCAAGGCGAGATCCGCGCCATCGAATCTCCCACGCACCGTTTCTATATCGCCACGTTGTTCCAGCCGCAGCTCTCCTCCCAACCCGGCAAACCTCACCCCCTGGTGCTGGCCTTCGTACAAGCCGCCGCCGACTGGGGAAAGAAAGAAACTGGATGACAGCGTCCTGGAGTAGGGCGGGCGTCAGACCACGGCCGTCGGACCTCGGCAAGAAACGTGTAGAGACGCGGTCTCCGATCGAGTCAAGCACGACCGCGAATCAACCACGGATTCCACGGATTATTCACGGTCCTGACATCCCCACCCTGTCGTTCCGAAGAACCGAATGACGAGGGTGGGGCACCCTTTAGGTTGAAATCAATTCGAACGCCGGATAGACTCTGCACCAGTTCACGAAAAGCCTCCACCGGCGATCCGGCGGGCACCGGAAAGTAGCGTTGAACTTCGCGCCTGAAATCGTCCAGATAGGCCTTCAGGATTTCCGGCTTTTCCTGATCGGAGAGAGCTCGTAGCCGATACTGCTGCCGCTTGCTTCCCTTCTTGAGCGTAACTTCTCCCGCCGCTTCCGCGTTGCGCACCCATTGTGCGCGGCCTCGCGGGGCCACCAGAAACTGCTTCCCGCCACGTTCCAGCAGATCAATCGGCGTGGAATAGATCTTCCCGCTCTTGCGCCCGCGGACCTGCAGCAGGTAATTATGGGAAAAGCCCAGTCCCAGCCCGACCACAAATCCAAAGGCACGATTGAACACGCGCTCGACTGCGGTGGGCGGACGAAATGAAGGCTGAGTGGAATTCATATCACTCCATCTTAATATTGTCATCCCGAGCGCCGCCTGAGTCGCGCAACGCGCGACCAGGCAAGTCGAGGGACCTGCTGTCCCTGCGGCCAGAATGACGCCTAGGCTTGCTTCACGAATTTCAGCGAAGCTGAGTTCATGCAATAGCGGAGCCCGGTAGGCTGCGGCCCGTCATCGAAGACGTGCCCCAGATGCGCGTCACAGAGCGTACACGCCACGGCACTCCTGACCATGCCCCAACTGGTGTCGTTAATGGTGTGAACGTTCTCCGGCGCAATCGGCTCCCAGAAGCTGGGCCATCCGGTGCCGGAATCGAATTTGGTATCCGGAGCTGAACAACGCGTTGTCGCAGCAGATACAGCGGTACAGACCCTTGTCGTGCAGGTCCCAATACTTTCCGCTGAATGCAATCTCGGTGTCGGCGTGCCGCGTAATGTCGAATTGTCCCGGAGACAGCTGCCGGCGCCACTCGTCGTCGCTCTTCACCACTTTGGGGACTCGGACTCTCTGCAGCCGCTGCCCGGAGTCGGAAAACTGCACAATGGTGACGTCGCCGGGATCGCCCTTGGGCGCCGCCGCTTCGATGAGACGCGGCTTGCGCAGCGACCATAGCGCGGCTCCCGCAATCGCTGAAACAGAAATTCCCAGAAAGGCGCGCCGCCGCACGTTCACTGATGAAGCATCCCGGCCAATCTCTGAGTCGAACATCTCACTCGCTCCTCCGATCTGCCGCGCTACCTGCCGGTGTACAGTTCCGGAAATTGTTGCTTCAGATGCACCACTTTCGGCGCATCGTTATAAACGATGTAAAGCTGGTCCGGATGACGTGTGGCGTAGTCCTGGTGATACGCCTCGGCGGGATAAAACGCCTGGAGCGGCACCACCTGGGTCACGATCGCCCCGGAGAAAACTGTGGACTTGTCGAGCTGCGCGATGTACGCGGCTGCAATCTTCTTCTGTTCCTCGTTGCCGTAAAAAATCACGGAGCGATACTGGGTGCCATCGTCCGGCCCCTGCCGGTTCAGCTGCGTGGGATCGTGGGCCACGGAGAAAAACACTCGCAGCAACTCTCCGTACGTGATCTGTGAAGGATCAAAAGTAATTTTCACTGACTCGGCGTGTCCGGTCTCGCCTGTGCTGACCATTTCATACTGCGCCGTCTTCGCTTCGCCCCCGGAATATCCCGAAGTCGCGCTGATTACGCCTTTCACGTGCTGGAAAACGGCCTGTATGCCCCAGAAGCACCCGCCCGCGATGACTGCGGTTTCCTGGCCCGGCGCCGCCGCTTTGACGGAATCAACAGCCGGGCCCGGCACCGCCGCGCCGGCAGCACTTCCCGCACTGCAGGCCACCGTGCCTGCGATCAGTACCAGGAACAATAAAAAGATATGACCAGAGATTCTGAACATGGAGGACACTCCTGCGGCCCTTCTTGCCGGCCGCAGTCTATTAGAGCTCTGAGACGGGCAAAAGTTTCGCTCGGCGAATTCCCTTTACAGATCACACACTTGGGGGCGGCTCTTGCTCGTATCCAGCGCATGACAAAACCGGTAACCGCGGATATTTTTTGAAGCGAGAATCGGTCAGAGCCAGCTGGCAAAGAAAAAATACCGAACCGCGGTCGGACTCGATGCGCCGCGCATGGGAGCAGTCCTGGCAAAGACCGGGTGTCTGGGGTACCGACTTGTCTGCAGAAGCGCACACCAGTGCAGAATAGCAGGGCGGCTAGCTCCACGATTTGAGATCAAACAAGTACATTGACCTTGCTTTAAAACCAAGACGGCGGGGACGTCCGTCCTCCATCCTCCTGTTCTCGGACGCGATCATTCTGGTACTGTAGTCGGGCGTTTTTTTATCAGTGCAACACGGAGGGCGGGACGCCCTCCGGACAGCCGGCGGGCCTGTCCTGAGCGAAGTCGAAGGAACGCCGGCGCTACCAAGGAGCCCTCGATTGAAATATCGGAACTTTTCATTGACTCTCGTACTTCTTTCTCTGGCCGTCGCCGCTCCCGCGCAAATTGACGACGCTACCCGGCAGCTTTCTCACGATATTTTCAAGCAGCTGATCGAAATCAATACTACGGATTCGGTCGGCAATGTGACCACCGCCGCCGAAGCCATGGCGCAGCGCTTTCGCGATGCCGGGTTTCCTGCCAGCGATATGCAGATCCTGGGGCCAAACGATCGTAAAAAGAACCTCGTGGTCCGGCTCCACGGCAGCGGCAAGCACAAACCCGTGCTGCTGATCGGGCATCTCGACGTGGTGGAAGCCCGGCGCGAAGACTGGACCACCGATCCCTTTCAGTTCGTGGAGAAAGACGGTTATTACTACGGCCGGGGCACGCAGGACATGAAGGACGGCGACGCCGTCATGTCCACGACCCTGATCCGGTTCAAGAAGGAAGGCTTCGTACCCGACCGCGACATCATCCTGGCGCTGACCGCCGATGAAGAAGGCGGCACTTCAAACGGCGTGGATTGGCTCATCAAAAATCATCGCGAACTGATCGATGCCGAATTTGTGCTCAACCACGACGGCGGCGGAATTTTGTCGGAACAGGGCAAGCCGCAGTTCATGACCGTGGATGCGTCCGAAAAGTTGTACTCCGACTATCAGCTGACCGTGACCAATCCCGGCGGCCACAGTTCGTTGCCCAAGCCGGACAACGCCATCTACCACCTCGCCGACGGGCTGGCGCGCCTGGAGCATTACCAGTTTCCGTTCGAACTCACCAACATCACCCGCGCTTACTACGAACGCATGGCAAAGATCTCAACCGGCGAGCGCGCGGCTGACATGCGCGCCATCCTCAAAAACCCTCCGGACATGGACGCCGTGGCCCGGCTGTCGAAAGACCCCATCGACAACTCGATCATGCACACCACTTGCGTGGCCACGCGTCTGAACGGGGGCCATGCCAACAATGCTTTGCCGCAAATGGCGCAAGCCAATGTGAACTGCCGCATCATTCCCGGCCATGCGCCGGAGGAGATCCGGCAGGAACTGGAAAAGATTGTGGCCGATCCCAAGATTTCCGTGAAGGACATGGGAGCGATCGGCGGCGTCAACAACCGCCGATCGTACCCGCCACCGCCGCTGCGTCCGGACGTCTTCGGACCGCTGGAGAAAGTGGTGAACCGCATGTGGCCGGGCCTGGCCGTCGTTCCCGACATGGCCACCGGCGCCTCGGACGGCGTCTATACCAATGCCGCCGGCATGCCCACGTATTGCATATCGGGAGAAGCCATCGATCGCGATGACATCCGCGCCCATGGCAAGGATGAACGCATCCGGGTGGACGCGTTTTACCGGGCAGTGGATTTTTACTATCAGTACCTGAAGGCCGTGACCTCGCAATAGGCAAAGCCGCACATACCCTATAACCACATAACCATGGAGGACGCGGAGGACACTGAGGTAGAATTACCGCACTCTCTTGACATTCGCCTTATATTCGCCAACAATATCGGCATGGCGATCACCAAGCGGCAACGGCAGGTGTACGACTTCATCTCTGAGTTCGTGCAGAAGAACGGCTACTCGCCCTCGTTCGAAGAAATCGGCGAGGGTCTGGACCTTAGTTCTCTGGCGACCGTACACAAACACATTTCCAATCTCGAGAAGAAGGGTCTGCTGACGCCGCGACTACAATCGCAGCCGCTCTATCGACCTGCTGCCGCCCAAGGGCCGGCTCAAGCAGGCCATGGCGGTGAACACCACGATGGTGCTGCCGCTGGTTGGCCGCATCGCCGCCGGCCAGCCCATTGAGGCGGTGCAAAGCAATGAGACCATTTCGCTCGCGGATTTTGTCCGCTCCAAGGAAGTGTTTGTGCTCGAAGTCCGCGGCGATTCCATGCAGGACGAGGCCATTCTCAACGGCGACTACGTGATGGTCGAAAAAAGCAGGACGGCCCACAACGGGGATATCGTAGTCGCCCTGGTGGAAGGCACCGATGCAACCCTGAAACGCTTCTACCGGGAAGGCGAGAATATTCGCCTGCAGCCGTCCAATGCCAGCATGCAACCCATCATCCTGCCGGCGGCTTCGGTTGAGGTGCAGGGTAGAGTGATTGGAGTATTGCGGAAGTACTGAAGACGCTTCTAGCTCTTGGCTCCTGGTTTCTAGCCAAAAACATGGCTTCCGGCCTCTTTTCTCAAGCAAGGAAACCCATCCACTCAAAACACTAAACGCCCGGGCAGTTTACCCGGGCGCTTGAAGTCTTGCCTGGCCGACGACTGAAGACTGACGACCGACGACTGCTTTACCCAACGTGCTTGTCGATCGCCTTCTGGATGGTTTCCTTGGGCACGTAGCCGACGATCTGCTCCTTCACTTGTCCGCCCTTGAAAACGAGCAGCGTGGGTATGCCGCGGACTCCGTAGCGCATGGGGGTCGCCTGGTTACTATCGACATCCATCTTGCCGACTTTGATCTTGCCGTTATAGTCCTTGGCCAATTCGTCCACGATGGGAGCGAGAGCGCGGCAGGGTCCACACCAGGCCGCCCAGAAATCCACTAACACGGGCTGCTCTGACTTCAGGACATCCTGATCAAAGTTCGCGTCCGTCACTTCCAAAATTCCGTTGCTTGCCATTTCTCCTCCGGGAGTGCCGCTCGCAGCGAGTCCAAGTCGGGAACGGTCGATCAGCCAACGTTGGCTGCATGTATCGTATCACCTGATTGGATGCATCGCAGCCCCAGAAGTCGCAAAGGTGGGGTTTCGGGTTTCCCGTTGCTGGCTTTCGGAGAGTCTCTGCCAAACTAAAAGCGTCCTGAACTTTTCAGTTCAGGACGCCTCGGCAGCCCTCCCCCAGAACTGCCAAACCACGAGATGGATACTAGGGCCACCGCATGTTGCTGTAAACGTCACTTTGGTAACTCGCGCGCGGTGCCGGTTCAAATTGGGATGCCGCGGTATCCAGCGCCGTACATCCACTGATGACCACCTTGAATGTGATGGAGAAACAACCGGATAGCCGCGGCGCCGCCGGTGCGGATGATTCCAGGAATGGGCTGGCTTGTAACTCAAAGCCGGAGCAGATTCGTTACTGCCGTTGCCAGGTATTTCCCGCGTCGCTCGTGGTCCAGGTTTCAGGGTCTGCGGTGATCACCTTGCCGTGTTGGGGATCGCTAAATTCGAGTGTGACGATGTCAGAGCTCAGAGATTTGCCGTCCGCCACGGGCGTGATCCGGGTCCAGTGCTGGCCGGCATCGGAAGAATGGTAAAGAGCGCCGGCGGCGCCGCCCACCCAGATGTCGGAACCATTTGCCGCCAGCGCGCGGAAGACGATGTTGCCGGCCACTGAAATCGTCTGCCAGGTCTTGCCGGAATCGAAAGAGCGCTGCAGAGCGCCGTCTGCGGAGAGCGTCCAGCGGGGCAAGTTGTTGCCCGCACGCAACCGCGCGGCGTGGGCATTCGGACCGCCTTGCGCGGTTGCACCTGAGAGCGTGTCCGCCTTCCGATCTCCCAGCGCCGCCACGCTCCCAGCGCCGCCCGCAGCCTGAACTTCTTTTTGGGTTTCGTTCGTATGCGACTCGTCCTTCGCCTTGCGTTCTGCGGTCTGCGCCGCCATCTCCCGGGCTGGTGTTGCACTCTCTACCGTCACTGTCTCGGAGCTGGCCCTGGCAGAATAATCCAGAGCGTCATTCCGCGCTCGGACCTGACCCTCCATCCCGGCTGCCTTGGCGGCGGACAAAGGCGCGGGGGCCGCCGCCGGCACGGCACCAACGGGCACATCACCCGATCGGGCCACAGCCAACCGGTTGTTGTTCAGCTCCTGAACTTTCTTGTCTTGCTCCAATGCCGGCGCGGATACGCCTGTCTCCTCAGCCATCAACGCGGCGTCGGTGTTCTTCGTCCGTTGCTTAGCCAACTTGCCCGCGGCGCCGAGGTCGCGACCGAGCTCCGCCGGTGACGGCGGGGGAAGACTTGCTGCCAGCTTCTGACCCGGCTGACTGGAGACTTCCTCCTCCAGATTGAGGTCCGCCGGCGCGGCGGGAACTTTTTCTGCAACCGATCGCAAGGCTTCCTGATGCTCGTAGCGCAGCGTCACTGCGGCGCTGACCACTACCACGCACGCCGCCAGCGCTCCCCAGCGCAGTACCGGCCAGCTCAGCCATTTGGACCGCTCCGGGCCGGGCGCCAGTGCGGACTGGATCTCGGGCGTCGCGAGCGACAACACCTCCCGGCAATCGGCACATTCCACGAGGTGCTGCAGCACGTGGGCGCGTTCGCGGTCATCCAGCGATTTCTCGGCGAAGGCAGTCAACAGGTCGGGATCAGGATGGATTCCAGGCTGGGCCCGTCCCCGCAAACGCTGTTGCGCGATTTTTGGAAGCTGCTCCATTTTCTTTCGCCCCTGCGGGGCTCGGCCTTTGTATCTGCTTACCCAGGGCTTGCGCTCTGGGCTGCATTCTTACGCCGCTTCGCGGCTTGCAACGCCGGTCGCACCAATCAGTCAGCCCGAAGCATCAGCATGCATCAGACGTCGCAGTTCAGCGTCCGGCACCGAGAGTCACACGCCTGACGCCCGAGGTCCAACGTCCGGCGCCCGCACTTCGCCCTTCTTATCAGAGAACGCCTGAGGAGCTGTTTCTTGCGCCAACCGGCCGCGAATATTTACCTGCAAATCACGTACATCCACCTCCAGAGCTTCCTCGGCCTGGCGGCGGCTCATGCCCTTGCGCTCCAGCGCCGACACAATTTGTTTGCGCACGGCCTTGGCCAGTTTATCCAGCTTGCGGCTGATCGTGGATTCGTGCACCACGAGCATGCGCGCAATCTCAGCCAGAGTGCGACCGTCTAAATAATAGGATGCCAGGATGAATCGGTCCTCGGCAGCGAGCCGGGACAGAACTTCGTCGGTGGCGGCTTCAACTCTGGGATCAACCGGGGCGGCGGGCCCGGGATCAGTGGCGGCAAACTGCGCCCCGTCTTCACTCTCTTCATCCAGGCTGACCAGGCGGCGCTGGCGGCGAAAGCGGTTCACGAACTCCTGCGCCATCACGGTGCGCAGCCAACCCTCTAACGAACCGCGGCCGGTGTACGAAGCCAGTTTCGAAACACGCTGGCCATCACGAGTGGTTGTGCCGTAAAGATCGGCATAGAGCGAGTCGGCAAGCTCGCGGGCGGCCGAGCTTTCCCTGGCGATGTAGGCCGCGATGTCATAAAGCTTCTCGCGGTAGCGCGCCATGAAAACTTCCCAGGCCCGTTCCTGACCTGCGGCGCAAGCCCGGGCCAGCGCCAGCTCTTCCACCCGCAAGCTGGCATAGAGTTCCGCGGTCTGCCCGGCAGACGCATCCGCGGGCAAGTATTTGGCCGCGACCTCATTCAGGATGACCCCGAACTGCTCGCGGCTGAGGCCCGAATTTCCGCTCTTTTCGTACAGTCCAGTGATCACGGATTCCAACCCCGCGGAAGCTTCCACTATGGGTTGGACACCGTGATCAGTCATGGCGGGCAGCCATTCCGGATGCTATCAACATTTGTGCTGCAAGAAGTTGAATATTTGCCGTTCCTCGTACAAGCGCAGGCACTGCCGGGCGGTGGGCAGAACGCCCTCCGGACAGCCGGCGAGATGCCGGCGCTACGGAGGAACACTATGAATTTCAAGCTATTTGCATTACTTCCGGCGCTTGCGCTTGCCGGGATCGCTCTATTTACGCCCGCTCCCGCGCCTGCGGGAGAAGCCACTCTTCCTTCCGGCTACAAGGTGCTGGAACCCATCCGCCACGGGAACCTGACCGTGTTCCCGGTGGTGGCCGCGCGCTCTCACGACACCCAGGAATTCCTGACCCTGGACGAGGGCCTGCGCTCGGGCGACGTGATCGTGACCGAGTCCGGCAGCGTGCAACCATTGATGCGGCGCCGGCGCGTCATCCCTACGCCGGGCGGCGCTCAGGTCAACCAGTTGGTGCTGGTCAATAACTCCAAACGGCCGCTGATCCTGCTGGCCGGCGAGATCGTGACCGGAGGAAAACAGGACCGGGTAATCGGCAAAGACCGTATTATTCCGGCGGAAAGTGATCCCATTGATCTCGGCGTGTTCTGCGTCGAGCCCGGACGCTGGACCGGCAGCAGCGACCGATTTGGAGTGGGAGGAGGGGCGGGCATGATGCAAGCGCCGATGGCAGCTCCGAATGTCCGCGCCAAGGCAATGGCCGACAAAGACCAGTCAAAAGTATGGGCAGAGGTGGGAAAAGCGCGAGAGTCGCTTGCCCTGATGGTGCCCGCTCCCTCCGCTGCCCCGGTGAGGGAAACAAGTTCCTATGCCGGCGTGATGCAGAACGAGGAAGTAAAACATCAGGTCGATTCCGTGGCGGAACCCATCCAGCGAAACTACCAGAGTCTGATCCAGCAGCTCCGCAATCAGAACGCGGTGGGCGTGGTGGTGGCGGTGAATGGCCAGATGGTCTGGGCGGATATTTTTGCCAGCACCAACCTTCTGGAAAAATACTGGCCCAAGCTGGTGCGGTCCTACGCGGCAGAGGCAGTTGTGACCCGCACCAAAGATCGCGCGGCCGACATCCAGCAGGCGCAGGAGTTTCTCAACCATCTGGATGGACGTCATGAGACCGTGGACAGCGAACCGGGACTCTACCGGCACACGGAAATCGCGGGCGATGGCTTCAGGGCGTTTGAGCTGACGTCGCTGCTACCCAAGACGGGGTTCGATCTGCACGTGGCCAAGATGGCGGAGTGAAGAAACGGTTTACGGTAGTGGGTCGGTTTGGAGACCATGAACCACGAAGGGCACGAAGGTACACGAAGGAAACCCTGGAAAACCAAGCCTTCGTGATACTTCGTGTCCTTCGTGGTTCATGCACTTGCCGGGTCTAATCACGAAACTGACCCACTACCCTGGTTCCCGGTCTCCGGTTCTAGTGAATCGACGCCTTACTAGAGACGAGGGCACTGGAACCAGGAACCAGGAACTGGAAACCAGAAACTGTCACCCACGGTTGGCGTCGTACCAGCTTCTCCAGGAAGCAGTGTCGTTGGGCAGGGTCTGTCCGGTGATGTCGCGCAGGGCCTGATAAACCCAGCCGTGAGTCTGCGCGTCCAGGGAGGCGTCATCGGCGTAGTTCAGCAGTTGCGGAATCACGCTGCGGCGCTGTTCCTGGGTGAGCATGCCGGACTGCGCCAGGCTGCACGCGGCGCGCTCGCGTACCATCGGCGAAGCATCATCGTGAAACGCCTGCAGCAGAGGAGCGATGGTCTCGTTGGTCCCCAGGTAGGCCAGGCCTTCCACCGCCCAATGGCGGACTTCCGGATCAGGATCGTGCAACTGGCCGACCAATATCTCGTTGACGCGTTCAGGTTCGACCCCGCGGTTGCCCAGCAGGCCCAGTTCCCAGAGCGCCCACACCCTTTGCGACCGCGGTCCGCTTCCCGCCAGCAGGGCCAATCGCTCGATCGTCGCCGGCGACTTGATCGCGCCCATGGCCGCCAAATCCAACTCAATCCCAGCGGCCCGCACCCGAAGGTCATTGGAGTTGAGCGCGGTGGTGATCAGCGCATTGAACTGAGGAGTAAATTTCAGCTTTCCCCACCAGCCTTCCACGCGGGCCGCAATCTGGTCGTTGGCGCCTTCATAGTGATTGACGGCGCGCTCCAGCAGGGCCTCCGCCTGCTGCTGCGGACTTTTGCGCTCCAGACTTTCAAGCTCGTGATCTGAAAGCACAGCAGGAGAAGCAGGCTCGGGTTTGCCTTGCAGGGTAAGAAACCTGGTAATTTCTTCAAACGCAGCTCGTGCATTGCCTGTGGCAAAGAACGCTGCCAGCAGAACTCCCACCGCGACGGCGAACAGAATGCGCCAGCTTCCCGACTGGGGATCGATGGACTGATCCAGTTTCAGGCCAGAGCCCGGCTGCAGGGTGCCGTACTCCGGCACCGGCTCGGGACGCGGATCTCCTTCCCAGGAATGCATGCCAGCAGTCTAGGAGGGTTCGGAAACAGGGTAAAGTTACGGTCGAGTACTATGCTATTACCTTTAAATCGAGACTGATGCAAATGAAGCCCTTGCGGCAATTGTGCCCCGGGCGGTCGGGGTGACGCCGGTCACCCATTCGCTGGTTACGCCTGGTTTTGTGTGGGAATCCGGCCTCCATCATGCACGCAGCCGGTTCGTGTGGTTACATCACGGCCGGCACGCTGATTCCCATGACCGCCAGTATCCGCGTCAATTCGCGGCGGACCACGGCCACGGTAGCCAGCAGAAATTTCTTGCGGCCTTCGTCCGCTTCACTCAGGATCGGATGCCGGTGGTAGAAAGCATTGAAGAGTTGCGCGAGTTGGAAGGCGTGCTTGGCCATGTACGCGGGCTCGGTGGTGGACAATCGATTGGTCAATGATGTAGGAAGTCTTGGCCGCGGCCAGCCACAATTCCCAGATTTCGTTTCCCGCTTCGCCGGCCAGGTGCCGGGCCAGGTCAGCGGCGGAAACACGATCTGCCGCATTTCCGCCAAATTCCCCGGGATCAAAGCCGCCCTTGCGGAAGATGTTGGCGGCGCGCACCACGGCATACTGCGCGTAAGGGCCCGTCTCGCCTTCAAAGCTCAATGCCTCTTTAAAGTCGAACGCGATCACCGATGACTTGGTGAACTTCAGCATGAAATAACGCAGGGCGCCGACCGCGATCTGGGTGGCGATGGTGGTGCGCTCGGCTTCGGTCAGTTGAGGATGGCGGCCGTCCACCTCGTTCTTCGCCGACGCGATCAACCGGTCGAGCAGGTCGTCCGCCTTTACCCCGAATCCCTTGCGGCCGGAAACTTCGATATACGGGCGGCTCTTGTCTTCATCGGAAAGCTGGTAGCCCAGTTCGGCGGCACAACGCGGCGTGAGCGCCACCATTTCGTACGAAAAGTGCGTGTAGTGGTCGGCCTGCTGGTTGTAACCCAGGCCGCGCAGCGCTTCGATGACGGTGTTCTGCGCCTCCGACTGGCGGGCATCAATCACGTTGTAGATTTCCGACACGTTGCCGAAGTGGGGATGGTCCAGCGCGCCTACCGCGGTCGAAATCCAGCAGTCGTGTCCGTTGGGATAGTGATAGAACTTGCGATAGCCGAAATCGCGGCCCAGCAGTCCAAACTTCCACATGTGGTAAGCGATGTCCTTACCTACGTAGCCAACCGTTCCGTTGGAACGCACGATGACTTTCTGGTCCTCTTCGGCGACCTCGTCTTTCTCCGCGCCCCCAGTGGAAATCTCCGCATCCTTTGCGGTTTCCGGTTTTGCCGTTCCAGCCCGCCGCATCACCCAGCAGCCCTTGTTCCTTCCTTCCGTTTCAAAGGAAAGTACGCCGCCTTCTTTCAGTTTCGTAAACGCCGCATCCCAGAAGTGCAGGTGGAGAATCTCGCTCTCACGCGGCAGGAAGTCATATTCGATGTCCAGCCGGTCCATGGTCTCGAGATGACGCCGCAGCACGGCGACGGAAATTACGTCGGCGACGGCGGAACTTTCATTGTTCCCCTCTTCGATCGCGTGCAGCACCTGCTGGCGGACTTGCAGATTTGCTTTGTCCTCGGCGTACCAGTGCGAAACTCGCGCATAGAGATCCCAGCAGTAGTAGTCAAAGCGGGGCTGGCGGGCCAGCTCCTCGATCTCCGCGCGTGACTTTCTTTCAATATTCAGAAATCCCACCACGACGTCGGCAACCTGCACACCGGTGTTGTCGATGTAATTCTGGACATCCACTTCCCTGCCGGCAAATTTCAGCAGCCGGACAAAGGTGTCGCCGAGAATGGCGTTGCGCAGGTGGCCGACGTGCGCCGCCTTATTGGGATTGATGCTGGAGTGCTCGACCAGAATCTTGCCGGAAGGGGCGTCAGCCCGCGGCTGTTCGTCGGCAATAAGGGTTGCGGCCAGCTCTTCGCGCCTGAGCCGCGCGTTGATATAACCCGCGCCCGCTAGCTCCAGCTTTTCAAACCCTGGAATGGGGCCGATCCCGTTGACAATTTCTTCGGCAATCTTGCGCGGGGCTTTGCGGAGTTTCTTGGCCAGCTCAAAGGCCAGCGGCAACGCGTACTCGCCGAACTCCACTTTGGGTGGCTGTTCGATGACGATTTTCGGCAGATCGAGATCGTAGGTGCGACGCAGAAATTCGCGCACCTGTTGGGCCAGCCGTCGTTCGAGATGGCGATACAAGAATTCCCCTAAGCTGTTGAAGAAAAGAGTGATTGTAGCAAACCGCGCGAGGATGCGAGGTTTGACGCGGGTTGCGCGGTTCCCTATGATGATGGTTCGGTCGCAAGTGCGCCGCCAAAAAGGCACTAACCACTAAGGACACGAAGGTGCACGAAGGAAATCAAACGGGAAGCCCTTCGTGGTCCTTGGTGTCCTTCGTGGTTTAAGGTTTTCCTATGCGCATAGCCTACCTTGACTGCTTTTCCGGCATGAGCGGCGACATGTTTCTGGGCGCCCTGGTGGACGCCGGAGTGCCGGCCGAAGCTCTTCGAAGATACGGTCGCGGCCCTGAACATCGGAGCGCGCCTGGAAATTTCGCGGGTGACGCGCAGCGGCATCAGCGCGACCAAGGTGGATGTCTTCGTCAACGGCGAAAAGGAATTGCCGCGCGAGGTTTTCCTCGAGCAGCAGAGTAAGGCGCAGCAGCATGACCATGGACATGAACACAGTCACAAGCATGCGCCCGAACATGTTGAGCTTCGCGAGCACAACTACAGTCAATCGGGACATGACGGCACGCGGGCGGGGGCGCCCGCGCCACATCGGCATGACTCAAATCAGCATGAACATGGGCGCGGTCTGAACGAGATACGGGAGATCATCCGCAAGGCAGCGATCAGCGAGGGCGCAAAGCGCACCGCGATCGCCATCTTCGAGGCGTTGGGCGCGGCGGAGGCCAGGATCCACAACAGCGACATTGATAAAGTGCACTTCCACGAAGTCGGCGCCGTGGACGCGATGGTGGATATCGTCTGCTCCGCGGTTGGAGCCGAGGCTTTGGCTGTCGATGAAATTGTCTGCTCCCCGCTGAATGTTGGCGGAGGCACGGTAAAGTGCGCGCATGGAGTCCTGCCGGTGCCCGTTCCCGCGACGGTGGAGTTGTTGCAGGGCGCTCCGGTTTATTCCTCCGGCATTCAGGTGGAACTGGTCACGCCGACGGGAGCAGCCATTGTCAAGACGCTGGCCAAACGATTCGCGCAGTTTCCGGCGATGACGATTGAGAAATCCGGTTATGGCGCCGGCAGCCGCGACTTTCCCGGGCATGCGAACGTGGTGCGCTTGACCATCGGCGAAGCGCAGGCGGGCTTGGCCGAGAACAGTTCCCAGGAGACCATCAGCGTGCTCGAAGCCAATCTGGACGACCTGAATCCGCAGGTCTTCGGCTACGTGATCGAGCGCCTGCTCGAAGCCGGAGCGCTCGATACCTTTGCCGTGCCGGTGCAGATGAAGAAGAATCGTCCGGGAATATTGCTGACTGTGTTGTCGAAACCGGAAGACGCTTCCCGGTTGACCCAGATAATTTTCACGGAGACCAGTACGCTGGGGGTACGGCGTCGCGAGGAGCAACGTCAGACGCTGGCGCGAAAGTGGATTAATGTGGTGACGCGCTGGGGAGACATACGGCTGAAGATCGCCAGCATGAATGGCACGGTCACCAACTACGCCCCGGAGTATGAAGATTGCAAAAAAATCGCGGCCGAGCACCACGTACCGCTGAAGCGCGTCATGAACGAGGCCATGGAAGCCTATTTGAAGGCCCTCAGAAGCTGAAGGCTGCGCTGCCAGGATCAAGCGCCAGAACCCAATGAGCAAAAAGTTTTACATCACGACCCCGATCTACTACGTGAATGCGCGTCCGCACATCGGGCACGCCTACACCACCATTGCCTGCGACACCATTGCCCGGCGCCAGCGCCTGATGGGCTTTGACACCTACTTTCTCACTGGCACCGACGAGCACGGACAGAAGATCGAGCGCGCCGCGCAGGCCGCGGGAAAGACTCCGCAGCAGCTCACCGATGAAGTCTCCGCCGAGTTCCGTGCGCTCTGGGACCGGATGGGATTGACCTACGACGACTTCATCCGCACCACCTCCGACAGGCACAAGCAGGGCGTGCAGGCCCTGTGGAAGCGGATCCGCGACAACGGCTACATCTACAAAGGCAGCTACACCGGCCAGTATTGCGTCTTCGACGAACTGTACGTGGATGTTGTCGGGCCCGGCGCGCCCTGCCCGGAGTGCGGACGGCCCACCGAAACCGTCAAGGAAGAAAACTATTTCTTCAAGCTGTCGGCCTTTCAGGACAAACTGCTGGAGCTCTACGCCAGCCAGCCCGGATTTCATCCGTCCCGAAACGCGGCGCAATGAAGTGATATCGTTCGTGCGCTCCGGCCTGCGTGACCTTTCCGTCAGCCGCAGCACGTTCTCCTGGGGCATTCCCGTGCCAGACGATCCCAAGCACGTGATCTATGTCTGGCTGGATGCGCTGGCGAATTACATCACGGCGCTGGGCTACGGCTCGGACGACACGGCAAAGTACGACAAGTACTGGCCCGCCGATGTGCAGATGATCGGCAAGGAGATTGTCCGCTTCCATTGCGTTTACTGGCCGGCGTTTCTGATGGCCGCGGGGTTGCCCCTGCCGCAGCGAATCATGGCGCACGGCTGGCTGCTGTTTGAAGAAAGCAAGATGTCGAAGTCGCGCGGGAACATCGTGCGCACGGAGACCATTCTCGATGTGCTCGGCTGCGACGCGTTGCGCTATTTTCTGCTGCGCGAAATCGTCTTCGGACAGGACGGATCGTTTTCTTTCGACGCGCTGGTGCAGCGTTACAACGCCGATCTGGCCAACGGACTGGGCAATCTGACCAGCCGCACGCTGACCATGATCACGCGCTATTTCAAGGGTGAAGTGCCTTATCCCTCGCGCGCCGCAACTCTGACCGGGCAAGAGCACGCCATCGCTGACACGGCGCGGCAGACGATTGCGGACTTCAACCGCCTGTTCGATCAGTACCAGTTTTCGCGGGCCCTCGAGGTGGCGTGGAGCCTGGTAGGGGCGGTGGACAAATATATCGTCGAGACCCAGCCCTGGGCGCTGGGCGAGAAGCAGGACGACGAAAGCCGTTCGCGTCTCGCCACCATTCTCTATACCAGCGCCGAGGCCTTGCGCATCGTGACCGCGCTCGCGCATCCCGTGATTCCCGAAGCCACGGCGAAAATCTGGGGACAGCTGGGGCTGGGAGATATCCGGAAGTTTCCGCTGTCAGACCTGCAATGGGGACAGCTCAAGTTGGGGACCCGGCTCGGCGAGGTTCAGTCCGTCTTTCCGCGCGCCGACAAGAGCACAATTGAAAGGATGCAGAAAATGGAAGAGCAGGGACGCAGCGCTACGACTGTGGTCGAACAAAAGCCGGCCGAAGAAACAACAGCGAAGACGGTTGATGCTCCCGCGACACCGGCGACTGTGACCGCGGCCAAACCTGCCGCCAGCCTGCCCGACGGCAAGATCAGCATTGATGATTTCGCAAAGGTCGAACTGCGCGTGGGCCAGGTGAAAGTCGCCGAAAAGGTAAAAGGCGCCGACAAGTTGCTGCGCCTGGAAGTGGATCTCGGAACTGAAATGCGGCAGGTGGTGGCCGGAATCGCCGAGGCTTACGCGCCGGAGACGCTGGTGGGCCGCAAGGTCGTGATCGTCGTGAACCTGGCGCCGCGAAAATTGCGCGGACTGGAATCGAATGGAATGATCGTGGCCGCGTCGCCCGAAGGCGGGAAGCCCGTGCTGGCGGCTTTCTTGGAGGATGTGCCGGTAGGGACCAGACTGAAATAGGCGGCCTCCTTGCTCGCCGGGAAAAACTCGCCGAGCTTCGCTCGGCCTGGACGGGTCAACGACCCGTCGCCCACGGCAGGCTGCGACCACGTCCCAACGACCAACGACCAACGACCGTGTTCATAGACTCCCACGCCCATCTCGAGATGGAGCAGTTCGACGCCGACCGCGAGACCAATGATCGCCCGGGCGCGGGACGGCGGCATTGAAAAGATTGTCGCCATTGGCAGTGGTACCGGTCCCGGCTCTTCGGACTGCGGCATTCAACTGGCTGAACGGCACGAATTCATCCTGGCCACCATCGGGATCCATCCCCATGAAGCCAAACTGGCCACCGATGCCGACTTTCAGGAGCTTGAACAACTGGCGAGACGGCCCAAGGTCATCGCCTGGGGCGAAATTGGACTGGATTATTTTTACGATCACTCACCGCGCGAATTGCAGCAGCAGGTCTTCCTGAGACAGATGGAGTTGGCGCGCGCGGCCAAACTGCCGATTGTGATTCACTGCCGTCCCTCCGCCGGCAGCGATAACGCATGGGATGACTGCCTCGATCTCCTGGAACAGCATTGGCGATCCGGCGGTCTGGGAGGAATTCTGCACTGCTTCACCGGGACCTGGCCTTACGCTAAACGGGCGCTCGATCTGGGCTTCATGATTTCCTTCGCCGGAAATATTACCTTTCCCAAGGCGCAGCCCATCCGCGATGCGGCCAAAGAAGTCCCGCTGGAGCGCATGCTGATCGAAACCGACTCGCCGTTTCTGGCGCCGGTGCCGCACCGTGGCAAGCGCAATGAACCGGTGTTTGTCAAAGAAGTTGCAAGGCAACTGGGCGAATTACGCGGGCTCTCGACGGAAGAGGTCGGCAGGCAAACCGCCATCAACTTCTATAACTTTTTCAAACTGACTGAATCCCCAGGAAACTAAGATAGTGTCCCAATTTCAGGATTCGTGGCGTCCTTTGCGGCTCTTTGCGTCTTTTGCGGTTTAAGATTTGAATGATATCGGCGAGGTCAAATTCCTTTACCGCAAAGGACGCAAAGCAAGCCGTAGAGGACGCAAAGCAAACCAGGACACCGCCGACCACAAAGAACTGCGGCGCTGAAACCGCTTCTTCTGATAACCTCAGAGGTTACATTTTCATAGGTTCTCAGAAGGCGCGCCGAACATGCCCGAAAACACTTTTGACATTGTGAGCAAGATCGATCTGGAAGAGGTCTCGAACGCCATCCAGCAGGCGTCGAAAGAAGTTCACACCCGCTTTGATTTGAAGGACTCCAAGTCCAGGATCGAACTTGAAAAAGACGCCATCGTGCTGCACTCGATTGACGAATACAAGTTGAAATCGGTAAGCGACATCCTGCAGCAAAAGCTGGCAAAGCGCGGCGTGCCGTTGAAGGGACTCACTCACGGCGTCATTGAATCGGCCCTGGGAGGAACGGCCAAGCAAAAGATCACTTTGCAACAGGGCATCCCGATGGAGAAGGCCAAAGAAATTGTGCAGTTGATCAAGGCTTCGAAAAACAAGGTGCAGGCATCGATTCAGGGAGACCTCATTCGGGTAAGTGGCAAGGACCGCGACACACTACAGGCGGTAATCGCACTGCTGAAGCAGAAGGATTTTGGGATTGACATGCAGTTCACGAACTACCGGACAAACTAGTGAGCATGCCCGCCGCCATCAACGGAAAAGAATTCTTCGAGCTTCTGCGCGAGGACCTGGCCGCCATTGAGCGCGAGTTCGGGCGGGACACGGTTTCGGGCGTCGAAGCCATTACCGAGATTGGCGAATACCTGCGCAATGGCGGAGGCAAACGCATCCGTCCTGCGCTGTTGCTGCTGGCGGCGAAATTGTTCAACTACCAGGGACGCGGTGCCATCCGCCTGGGCGCGGTGGTCGAGATCATTCACACCGCCACGCTGGTGCACGACGACATCATCGACGAGGCCCAGACCCGGCGCGGCCGGCCCGCGGCCAACACGCAATGGGGCAACTCCAAATGCGTGCTGGCCGGCGATTGGCTCTACATGCAGGCCTTCAAGGTCGCAGTCCAGGAGCGCAACTTCCGCATTCTCGACACGCTGATCGAATTGACCCAGCAGATGGTCGAGGGCGAACTGCTGCAGATGGAAAAGCTGGGCAAGCTCATCTCGCTCGATGAGCATTTCGATTTGATCTTCCGCAAGACCGCCTGCCTGTTCTCGGTATGCATGCGGATGGGCGCAATTCTGGGCGGGGCCACGCCCGAGCAGGAAGAGAGCCTGGGGCAGTACGGACGCGATTTGGGAATGGCATTTCAGATCGTGGACGACGTGCTTGACCTGACCGCGTCGGAGAAGGTCCTGGGCAAGCCGGTGGCCAGCGACCTGCGGGAAGGCAAAGTTACGATGGCTGTCATCCACGCCCTGGAACGCTGCACCCCGCGCGAACGCAAGATGATCGAGACCGTGGTGCAGGAGCGCGCCTTCGACGGAGTTACCCATCGCGAGATCATCGGCATTCTGGAGCGCTACGGATCGCTCGAAGCCGCCCACGCCCGCGCCCTCCAGTACGCTACCCTGGCGCGAAATGCGATCTGCAGTTTCCCGGACAGCGAGTTCAAGCGCGCCCTGCTGTGGGCGCCGGATTTTGTGGTGGCGCGAGAAAAGTAGCAGGGACTATGCGGTTAGCGCTGCGACTTAGCCCATCACTTCAACTGTTGGACAAACTCATCCTGACCCGGAGATGCGAATAAATCCCTCACCGTCAGGCCAGGAATCCGTTTCTTCCCTCGGCGCCGTACATCTCATAGCTAACTGATGTACATCCAAAGCCCAATCCCAGGAGGAGATCAAACTATGAAGAAACTATTGGTACTCGCACTGGCTGTCTCCGTCATGTTTACGGTGGCGAGTTTCGCACAGGACATGTCAAAAGACAGCGGAACAACCAAAGCAGCACCGGCGCCCCTGAAGAACATCAAGGGAACGGTGAAGGCTGACGGTGACAAGTTGACCTTTGTCTCCGACAAGGACAAGAAGTCGTGGGATGTGGTCAATCCGGAAACCCTGAAGGGACATGAAGGCCATCACGTGGAAGTCAGCGCTCACGTGTACGCCGACAAGGACCAGATTCACGTCATGAGCGTCAAGATGCTCAAGGCCGAGAAGATGGACAAGATGGACAACATGTCGAAGTAGCGGTTGCTGAACTGGAACACCAGAGGGCGGCAAGGGCCGCCCTTTTTCTTTATACTAGCGCAGCCGGCACCCGGCCCATGAATGCAACAACTACTTTCACTGATCGGACATCACGGATACATTCTGGTGTTCGTTATTGTCCTCGCCGAAGCCCTGGGATTGCCCGTCCCCGCCGCGGTGGCCCTGGTGGCGGGCGGCGCGGCCGCCGCCGCCGGAGTGCTCGGCGTGTACCGGCTGCTATTGCTGGCCGTGCTCGCCATGCTGCTGGGCGACTGCCTGCTGTTCGTGGCCGGACGATACATGGGATGGGGCCTGCTCGGCTTTCTCTGCAAACTGTCGGTCAATCCCGAAACCTGCATCCTGCGATCGGCCGAGTCGTTCTATAAGCGCGGCAAGGCCACCCTGCTGTTCGCCAAATTCATTCCCGGAATCAACACCATGGCGCCGCCGCTGGCGGGAAGCATGAAAATGCCGCTCGACACTTTTCTCCGGCTGGACCTCGCGGGAGCGACGCTGTACGCCACGGTTTACGTGGCCGTCGGATTTCTGTTCCGCGATTTTCTGGTTTCCGTCATGCGCGGTTTTCAAACCGCCGGTCGTGCGGTCGAGGCGGTGACTGTTCTCGCGCTCATCGGGTACGCCCTGTACCGGGTCTGGCTCTATCGCAAACACGCTGTGTATAGAGTGGTGCCCCGGATCCAGGTGGAGGAAGTGACGCGCCGGCTGGCGTCGGAGGACAAGGACAAAATCCTGCTCATCGACGTCCGCAGCCATGGCTACTACGACGCAGAGATGGCGCGTATTAAGGGATCGATTCGGCTGGAACCCAACAACCTGAAGGAAGAACTGCAGAACATTCCCAAGGACAAAGACATTTTTGTTTACTGTACTTGAGCGCGCGAAGCGACCAGCGCCCGGGTGGCGCATATGCTGCGGGAAGAAGGCTTCAACGCGTTCGTGATCGTGGGCGGACTGGCCGCCTGGCGCAAGGCAGGCAATCCGCTGGAACCAGTCCCGCGCGATGATCTGGTAAAGCTGCCCACGTTTTCCTAGGGCGGACGTCAGGCGTCGGACTTCGGACCTCAGCACCGGCTACTCGGGAGAGTCCGGGGCCTGACGCCCGAAGATCTGAGGTTTGAAGTTCTGACGTCCGCAGGTCCGACGCCTCAATCATGTCGAAAGAAATCGAGATCAAGTTTCGCGTGGAGGACGTTCGCTCCCTGGCGCGGCGGCTGCGAGGCGCCGGCTTCCGTCAGGTGACCCGGCGCACCCACGAAAGCAATACGCTGTATGATCTGCCCGGCCTGGAGCTTCGAAAACGCGGTGAACTGCTGCGCCTCCGCAAGTACGGGGCCAGTTGGCTGCTGACCCACAAGGCCAAAGGCAAAGTGGCCCGGCACAAGACCCGGATCGAAACGGAAACCAGGATCGAAAATGGCGAACAGTTCCAAAAGATCCTGCAGGCACTGGGCTACTTGCCTTCCTTCCGCTACGAGAAGTTCCGCGCGGAGTGGAGCGACGGCAAGGGCCACGTTGTGCTCGACGAAACTCCCATCGGCTTCTTCGGCGAGATCGAAGGCCCGGCGCGCTGGATTGACCGGACCGCCCGCCTCCTGGGTATCGACCGCGACTCGTACATAACCGACACCTACGCCGGACTTTTCTACGCCTGGAAGCAGCGCACCCGAAGCCGCGCCAACGAGATGACATTCCGCGCCATTCAGAAGGCAAAAACGCCGGACTAGCCGTTCACAACATTTTACGTCCCGGGCAAGAGCGTACTCGTGACTTTGACTGCTCGCCTGCGTCTAAAAACAACGTTATCCGATCAAGTTCAGGGGAGGCGGCCGTGCGTTGGGTAGGCAACAGTGTGCGCTGCGCGGCGGCAGCTGTGATCGTCACGTGCGTGCCCGGCATCCTCCTGGCTGCTCCGCCACCCGCTTTCAGGAGGGTCACTATTCCCCGAGTCAGCAGTCCGCCTGGCCTGGAAGACTTCCTGGAGATGAAGCCGAGTCCGGCATGGCAGGGCAAGATGGCTAGGATCGACCAGTTTGTCCAGCGCACTCCCAGCGACGGAGAGCCGGTCACGCAGCGCACCGAGGCCTACCTTGGCTATGACGACAAGAACCTTTATGTCATCTTCGTTTGCTTCGACAATGAGCCGCATAAGATTCGCGCTTATCTTTCGCGGCGGGAAGAAGTGTTTGATGATGACAATGTCGAGCTGATGCTGGACACGTTCCACGATCACCGCCGGGCCTATGCCTTTTTTTCCAATCCCCTGGGAATCCAGGCAGACGCTCTCTGGACCGAAGGCCAGGAGTTTGATTTCTCTTTTGACACCGTCTTCAACACCGAGGGAAAGGTCACGAAAGAGGGCTTCGTGGTGAGGATGGCTATCCCTTTTCGCAGCCTGCGGTTTGCCTCCAACGATCCGCAAACCTGGGGAATCATGCTGAACCGGTACATCCAGCGTGACAATGAGGGCGCTTTCTGGCCGCGGGTCTCCAGTCGCATCGAAGGCCGCCTGAATCAGGAAGGCGATGCCGTTGGCTTGGAGAATATTTCTCCCGGACGCAATTTCCAGCTCATTCCGTATGGCCTTTTTCGCTCCTACAGGGACCTCGACCTGCGCGATCCCGACCATCCCAAGTTCACCCAGCGCGATGCCTATGGGCAGATCGGGCTGGATGCAAAAGTTGTTCTGAAAGACAAGTTCGTGCTGGACGCGACCGCAAATCCTGATTTCAGCCAGGTGGAGTCAGACGAGCCGCAGGTCACGGTCAACCAGCGCTTCGAAGTGCAATTCCCGGAGAAGCGTCCGTTCTTCCTGGAGAACTCTAATTATTTTCAGACTCCGATTCCCCTGCTCTTTACCCGCCGCATCGTTGATCCCCAGTGGGGCGTTCGTCTGACCGGAAAAGATGGACCGTGGGCGGTGGGCATGCTGGTGGCGGATGATGCCTCTCCAGGCGCCGAAGTGGCTCCCGATGACTCTTTGTTCGGGCAACATGCCTACTTTACTGTCGCACGCGTCAGCCGCGATATTGGAAGCCAGTCTTCGCTGGGCGTGATGTTCACCGATCGCGAAGTGGGGCCATACTTCAACCGGGTGGGCGGAATTGACGGCCGCTTCAAACTCAATTCCAACTGGGTGGCCGCTTTTCAGGGAGTGGTGAGTTCAACGCTGTGCAGCGACCCTCAGAACAGCACCTGCACCCTCGGGACCTATCTCGCCGGCCCCGCGGCGGAGGTCACGCTGCAGCGCGATGGCCGGAAGCTGAATTACTTCATGGACTACACCGACCGCAGCGACGGATTTCGCACCTTCACCGGCTTCGATCCGCAGCCGGACATTCACAATCTCTATCACCGGGTGCAATACAGTTTTCGTCCCGAGGGCAAACACCTGATTTCCTGGGGTCCGCAGATGGAGGTTTACCACACCTTCGATCACGCGGGGAATTACCTGAACTCGGGCTACATCCCCGCCCTGAAAGCGGAGTTCGTGGGACAAACTTTCGTCGAAGTGTTTTATGCGAAGGAGATGGAACTGTTGCGTCCGAAGGATTTCAGCATTCTGACGAGCAATCAAAAATTTGTTCGCCATACGACGGAGGTTGAATTCGAGACCAGCCAGTACCGGCCGGTCTCATTTCATCTGGACTACCGCTTTGGCAGCCGTATCAACTATGACTCGCCCGATAACGTGGCGCCGTTTTTGGCCGGACGAACCACCGTCAATACCACCATGACCGTGCGGCCCATCAAATCTCTCCGTATTGATAACACTTATCTGCTGCTGCGGCTGCACAATCGCCTGGAGCCAAGCGGCAGCATGAACAATCACATCATCCGTTCCAAGTGGAACTACCAGTACAACCGGCGCCTGTCATTCCGCCTCATCGGACAGTACGACTCCGTTCTGGCCAACCCCGCTTTTACCTTCCTGGAAACTACCAGAAATTTCAATGCCGATTTTCTGATTACGTACCTGCTGCATCCCGGCACCGCGCTGTACGTCGGCTACAACAGCAATCTGGAGAATGTGCAGCTTCCTCTGGGAAATGACGTGGATGGGAACCTTCTGCACAGCGGCCGGCTGAAGAATGACGGGCGGGGCCTGTTCGTGAAAGCGTCGTACCTGTTCCGCTTTTAGATCTGATCCACGTAGGCCCGGACGCCCTCGTCCGGGCAGGCGAGCAAAGCTCGCCCAGGTTTTGAAGGTGTGAGGCGGGCGCCCTCGCCCGCCGCCTTTGAAGTTGATTTGGATCTTTGGAAATTTGCGAAAACAAGTCAAAGGCGGCGGGCGAGGGCGCCCGCCCCAAAACCTCCGGCTACCCTACCGGAGCGGGTTTGGCGCAGAACTTATCGAATGCTTTCTTGAGCTCGGCGGCGATATCCACGGCCTCGCGATGCTCGATGTCGCTGCGCTGCATCATGTGGACGACCTTGCCGTCGCGCAGCAGTGCAATCGAAGGCGAAGACGGCGGATAGCCGGCAAAATAAGAGCGCGCCCGTTCGGTGGCATCTTTGTCCTGCCCGGCAAAAACACTGAACAACTTCTCCGGCCGGCTGGGGTGTTGCAGCGCGGCCCGGACCGCGGGACGCATGCGCCCGGCAGCGCATCCGCAAATCGAGTTCACCACTACCATGGTCGTGCCCGGTTGATTGGGCACGGCGCGATCAACATCAGCCGCGGTGCGGAGTTCCTCGATGCCGAGCCGGGTCAACTCTTCGCGCATCGGAATCACCATGATCTCTGGATACATTTCTTCTCCTCGGGGTCATTCTAATACGACGCGAATTCTCAGAATTTGAGCGGCGCAAGTCACACCAGGATATGTCCTGACGTACCGCGCGGAGGCTGCCACCAGTGCCTCTACCCGTCGTATATAGTGAAGCCATCATACCATCATGACAGTTCTGGAAAACGTGCCCCTGGCGCCGCTTACGACCCTGAAAGTGGGCGGCCCGGCGCGCTATTTCACGGAACCGAAATCGGCCACTGAGGTAGCGGACGCGGTCAACTTCGCACGCTCCCGGGACCTTCCCTTATTTGTGCTGGGCGGCGGCAGCAACCTGGTGATCTCGGACGCGGGTTGGCCGGGCCTGGTCCTGAAACTGGCCATTTCGGGGATCGACCAGCGTGAGGAAAACGGCAAAGCGCTGTTCGAAGTGGGAGCGGGTGAAGAGTGGGACAAATTCGTGGCCCGCGCCGTCGCCCGAAATTGCGCGGGAGTCGAATGCATGAGCGGCATTCCGGGCAGCGTGGGCGGAACGCCGGTGCAGAATGTGGGCGCCTACGGCCAGGAGGTCTCCGAAACCATCCAGTCCGTGCTGGTGTTCGATCTCAAGGACGGACAGGTCCGCGAACTCTGCGCCGAGGCCTGCGGATTTCAATATCGCACCAGCATCTTCAACACCAGCGAACGCGGACGTTTCATCATCCTGCGCGTGACTTATGGCCTGACGCCGGGCGGCAAGCCTCGCATCGAGTATGCCGACCTGAAAAAGCATTTCGCGGGCTTTCAGAATGCGCCCTCATTGGCCGGGACCCGTGAAGCCGTGCGCCGGATACGCGCCACCAAAGCCATGCTGATCACCCCAGGAGATGAAGACTACCGCAGCGCCGGTTCGTTCTTCAAGAATCCCGTGCTCTCCCCGCACCAATATGCCGAGTTGACACTACGCGCCAAGGTCAAGGGATTGCAGGTCCCCAGTTATCCCGCACTCGATGCCCTGCGCAAAGTTTCCGCGGCCTGGCTGGTGGAGCACTCCGGTTTCAGCAAGGGCTATAACACCGGCCGCGCCGGCATTTCGCGCAAGCATGCCCTGGCCATCGTAAATCGCGGCGACGCCACCGCCGCCGACATCCTGGGATTGAAAGATCACATTCAACAGCGCGTGGAAGAACTCTGGGACATTCATCTCGAGCCGGAACCTGTTTTTGTGGGCTTCTGAATTTCCTGATTTACTTCTTGGGCAGCTTGCGAAAGGGGTGTTCGAAGCTGAGATAGAAGAGGATGGCTCTTTCTCCCGCGCTTGGACCCACTCCCAGTGGGACGCTGATTCCAGGAACGATCTGCAAACCATTCTTGAAGTTGTAAGACCAGCGGATGCCGGGGTTCAGCAAAAGCGAACTGGTCCAACCCGTCCGGTTGCTGTCGACCACCACCTGTGATCGCACAAACACGGTTTCCAGCATGACGTTGAAGCGAGTATCAGCGAGCCATATGAAGCTCTGACCAAAGTTGTAGCCGGCAGTGGCCGCACGATGGCTCGAAGTGTCTTCGGCATCAGGAAGAAAAGTAGCTCCCATATTCCAGTGAGTGACCAGCTTCTTGTTGACCACGACGCTGAGGGGAAGGTTGGTCTGCAGACCGAAACTGCCCGAGCCTCGACCCACGGTAGTGTCGCCAGTAGGAAAGATCACGCTGAGACGAGGGGAGAAGGCAACCCGAGTCTCACCGCTTCCCACCAGTTGGTAACGGTAATTCAGGAAAACATCGCCGATGCCGGCCCCGGAGCCAGGAAAAGCTCCGGCGTGCAAGGCGACTAGCGTGTAACTGAGCTGGTGGCGTTCGTCGCCGGGGGCCGGCCACTCCTGGGTGAAGGTGTAATTCCAGTCTTTGCTGTCGAAGAAACGGGTGAAGCTTGATATGTGCTGCACCACGCCAAAGTTCTGGTTGTAAGCTTCCTCCACCAGAAAACTGTTGTCCTGAATGCCGGGTGTGGGAGTGGGCGCCGGGTCCTGCTGGCCCAGCGAGTTGACGCTCAGCAGGACAATCGCCGCGAGGACCAGGATAGAACCACCGACCTCGCGGAATTCCTTGCCTGACTTAACCATGATTAAGTAAATCAGATTACCACAAGTTAACTTAATTGCTGCTTTGGGAAACGCTCTGCTTGCCGGCCAAGCGCCGGGCTTCCTTGAAAATCGCGGCAAACATTGGACGGGTCAGTTTGCCGGTCTGGGTGTTCTGGTTCGAGGGATGGTAGGAAGCCAGCAATATTTTCCCGTCAGGCATCCCGTAACTGGCTCCATGGCGAAACGGATACGGATTTTTACTGGGCAGCAGACCGCGGCGCTTGAGGTAATTAAGGTAAGCCTCGAAGCCAATTTTGCCAAGGGCAATCACTACTCTGACGTTTTCCAGTCCCTCCATTTCGCGATCAAGAAAAGAGGCGCAATTGGCCAATTCCTGAGGCAGAGGCTTGTTATCGGGAGGAGCGCACCGGACCGCCGCGGTGATGTAGAGGTCTCGGAGCTCAAGTCCATCGTCGCGTTTGGTGGCGTCAGGTTGATTGGAGAAACCGGCCTCATAAAGAATCGGATACATGAATTTGCCGGAGGCATCACCGGTAAAGGGGCGTCCGGTGCGGTTCGAGCCATGGGCCCCGGGCGCCAGGCCGAGCACCAGGACACGGGCGTTGGGATCACCAAACCCAGGGACGGGCCTTCCCCAATACTCCCAATCGATGTAAGCGCGGCGCTTCTCGCGCGCAATTTTCTGGCGATATTCCACCAGCCGCGGACAGCGAGTGCAGGCGACCACTTCGCGGTTCAGTTGAGTAAGCCAGGCCGGCATTCGAATCATTGTAAGCGGGCCGCGCAATGCCAGGGCTCTACGGGGGTTTCTTCGCGACCTTTGCGATTTTTCCTTTGCGACCTTTGCGGTAAAGGAGTTTGAATTTGACCTGCGCCACCAAAAACCCTTACCGCAAAGGTCGCAAAGGAAAGCCGCAAAGGTCGCGAAGAGAGTCCGGCACGCTTCAACTCCCCCGCCGAGGTTACGTTTGTCACCCTGCTTCCCGCCCCGCCGGTTTGACGCTTCTCTCCCTCAGTCTTTACACTCAGATTTACAGCCCGTGCCGTTCGACGCCCAGCCTGGTTCCGAAATGGAACGCTTCGAACGGCCCAAGCCTGAAAGGCAAATGTGAGCCCCACTGAGACCAGCAGCAGCACCCGGCGGGAGATCGCGGTGGAAATTCCCGTCGAGGAAGTAAACCGCGAGACAAACGCCCTGATCCAGAAATATCAGAAGCTGGCGCGCATCCCCGGCTTCCGCCGCGGACATGTGCCCGCCTCCGTCATCCGCCAGCGGTTTTCTGAGGACCTGAAGAGCGATGTAGTAGAGGCCCTCGTCCCCCGCTACTTCCGCAAGGAGGCCGACAAGCAGGGATTGATCCCGGTATCGCAGCCGCAAGTCACCGACCTCCACTTAAAAGACAACGAGCCGCTGCGCTTCAAGGCCAGCTTTGAAGTGATGCCGGAAATCAAGGTCGATGGCTACAAAGAGTTGCGCGCCGAAAAGCCTGAAATCACTGTGACCGATGAAGAAGTCGAGCAGTCTCTGAACGGCGTGCGCGAGCAGCACGCCACCTTCACTTCCGTGGAAGGCCGGCCGCTGGCCGACGGAGACTACGCCCAGGTATCGCTCGACGGCAAACCCAAGGACGGTGAAGACAAACCCGTCCACATGGATGAAGTGCTGGTCGAAATCGCGGGCAAGAACACCATGCCGGAGTTCACTGAGAATCTGCGTGGAGCTTCGGCCGGAGACGAACGAGTATTCGAAGTCACCTACGCTCAGGACGCTCAGGAACAGCGCCTGGCGGGAAAGACTTTTACCTACACCGTGAAGGTGCAATCCATCAAGCAGAAGAGCCTGCCCGAGCTGGACGATCAGTTTGCCACGCAGTTGGGAGAGTTCAAGACCCTCGACGAAGTACGCCAGCGTATCCGCGAAAGCATGGAAGCCGAGCGCAAGCACACCGCCGAGCATGAAGCCAAAGACAAACTGGTGGCGGAACTGGTAAAACGCAGCGACTTCGAGGTGCCGGAAGCGCTGGTGGACCGCCAGGTCGATGTGCGCCTGGAGCGCGGCCTGCGCGCCCTGGCGGCGCAGGGCATGAAAGCCGAAGACATCAAGAAAATGGACTTGAACCGGTTGCGCGTGGGACAGCGCGACCAGGCGCTGCAGGAAGTGAAAGCTTCCCTGCTGCTGGACAAGATTGCCGAGGAGGAAAAAATCGAGGTCAGCGATGCGGAAATCGATCGGGAGATCGAGGCGCTCGCCACCCAGTCAAAACAGACGCCGGAAGCGATCCGCGCCCGTTTGACACGTGATGGTGCGCTCGATAGAATCCGAAATAGAATCCGCAGCGAAAAGACCCTCGATTTTCTATATCGCCAGTCCGCCTGACGCGGACCTTTCGATCCTCCCAGATAGAGCAAGTGGTCACGAACAGGAGTGTGGACGGTGAATGTGAACGATCCCAAAATGATGCTGGTCCCCATGGTCATCGAGCAGACTGGCCGGGGCGAACGCGCTTACGATATCTATTCCCGGCTGCTGCGGGACAACATCATTTTCATCGGCACCCCCATTGACGACAACATCGCCAACCTGGTGATTGCCCAGATGCTCTTTCTGGCCCAGGAAGACCCTGAAAAAGACATTCAGCTTTACGTGAACTCGCCGGGCGGGTCGATCACCGCCGGGATGGCGATTTACGACACCATGCAGTACGTCAAGAACGATGTCACCACGATCTGCATTGGCCAGGCTGCCAGCATGGCGGCCCTGTTGCTCGCCGCAGGCGAGCCCAAAAAGAGACTGGCGCTGCCCAACTCCCGCATCCTGATCCACCAGCCTTCCATGGGCGGGCTGTCCGGCCAGGCCACCGATATCGATATCCACGCCCGGGAAATTCTTCGTATGCGAGAGATTACTAACCAGTTAATGGCAAAACACACCGGTCAGAAACTGGAAAAGGTGGAGAAAGACGTGGAGCGCGACTTCATTATGAATTCGCAGCAGGCTAAGGAATACGGAATCATAGACGATATCATCTATAAGACGAGATAAAGGTATGATCGGGGTTCGCCCGATCAGTTTCCGATCAGTCTCGGCGCGAAAACGATCTCTCCCGCCGGCCCGGCAAGGGATGCATGGAGCGGGAGAGAGAGGGTTAACGAAGGAGTAAAGCCGAGTGAAAAACAGGACTGGTACCGAGGAGATGTTGCGCTGTTCGTTCTGCCATAAATCGCAGGACGCAGTCGCCAAACTTATTTCATCCCCCAGCGATTATCCCAGGGCCTACATTTGCGACGAGTGCGTGGCCGTCTGCAATTCCATTCTGGAAGACGACCGCACAGCGACGCCTCCCACCACCACCCCCAATCAACTGCCCAAGCCGCAGGAAGTGAAAAGCTTCCTCGACGAGTACGTCATCGGCCAGGAGCAGACCAAAAAAAAGCTGGCGGTGGCGGTCTACAACCACTACAAGCGCATCTATATGAACCGCCAGCGGGCCGGTGACGGCGTCGAACTGGCCAAGTCGAACATCATGCTGATCGGCCCCACTGGAACCGGCAAGACCCTGCTGGCCCAGACCCTGGCCCGCATGCTCGATGTTCCCTTCGCCATTGTGGACGCCACCACCCTGACCGAAGCCGGCTACGTAGGCGAGGACGTTGAGAACATCATTCTAAAGCTGTTGCAGGCAGCCGACGGCGATGTGGGACGCGCCCAGACTGGCATCATCTACATCGATGAAGTGGACAAAATCGGACGCAAAGATGAGAACCCGTCCATCACGCGCGATGTTTCCGGCGAAGGCGTCCAGCAGGCACTGCTGAAGATCCTCGAAGGCACGATTGCCAATGTGCCTCCCCAGGGCGGCCGCAAGCATCCCCACCAGGAATTCACTCCCGTGGATACGACCAACATCCTGTTCATCTGCGGCGGAGCTTTTGTCGGTCTGGAAAAGATCATCGGCCGGCGGGTGGGCAAGAAGTCGCTGGGCTTCAAGGCCGGAGCCGAGGAAGGTGAGCCGGAAGAAACTCCAGCCGCCAGCCGCAAACGGAATTTCGAACTTCTAAGCGACATCCAGCCGGAGGATTTGATCAAGTTTGGCCTGATTCCCGAGTTTGTTGGCCGCCTGCCCGTGGTCGGCGTGCTGGAAGATCTGGATGAGTTTGCCCTGATCGAAATCCTCACCCGGCCCAAGAACGCGATCATCAAGCAATACCAGCGCCTGTTCGAGTTCGAGAATGTGCGCCTCAAATTCAGCGACGACGCCCTGAAAGCGATCTCGCGCCAGGCCATGGCCCGCAAGGTCGGGGCTCGCGGATTACGCATGATTCTAGAGGAGTTAATGCTCGACCTGATGTACCACCTGCCCAGCCAGAAGAAGGTAAAAGAGTTCGAAGTGAGCCGTGAGATGGTAGAGAAGCGCAGCGTAACCCTCGCCATGATGGAAAAGGCGGGGTAAACTAAGGTCCATTGGGGTTGAACTGAAGCTCTAAGCCAGGAGCCAGAAGCTAGCAGCCAGAAGCTAAAAAACAACGAACGCAACTCGGGTGTTCGGGAGAATAAGTGACCATAGTTAAGGAAAAATTCGAGACCAAAAAACTACCCATGATGCCCATCCGGGACGTGGTCATCTTCCCTTACATGATGACTCCATTCGTCGTGGGACGGGAATCCAGCGTTCGCGCCCTGGAAGAAGCCCTGGCTTCCGACAAGAAGATATTCCTCGCCACCCAGCATGACGCCAGCATCGACGAGCCCAAGCCCAATGAGATCTACCAGGTCGGCACGATCGTCAACATCGTGCAGAGCCTGAAGCTGCCCGATGGCAACATCAAGGTCCTGGTGGAAGGCATCGAACGCGGCAAAGTTCTTCAGATCAGCGAGACCGAAGGCTTCATGCAGGTCTCACTGCGCGTGGCCCGCTACGCCACCGAGACCAAGCCGCAGATCGAAACCGGCATGCAGCGGGTGACGGCGCTGTTCGAGCAGTACGTGAAGCTGTGCCAGTCGCTGAATTACGAGACCATGATCGCGGCCGTGCGCATGGAAGACCCGGCCAAGCTGACCGACACCATCGCCGCCAACCTGCAGCTTTCCATCGAAGAGAAACAGGAACTGCTGGAAATCTTCGATCCCGGCGAGCGCCTGACCCGCATCGGCGACGTGCTCGACATCGAAATCGAAAAGCTGAACATGGACCGCACCATCCAGTCGCGGGTCAAGCGGCAGATGGAGCGGGCGCAGAAAGAGTATTACCTTAACGAGAAGATCAAGGCCATCCAGAAGGAACTGGGCCGGGGCGAAAAGAGCGAATTCGACGAACTGAAGAAGAAGATCGAAGCCGCCGGCATGCCCAAGGAAGTCCGCGACAAGGCGGTCCAGGAACTGAAGAAACTGGAAGCCATGCCGCCGATGTCGGCCGAGTCCACGGTCTCGCGCAACTATCTCGACTGGCTGCTGGCGGTTCCGTGGAAGAAGCGTTCCAAGGAAATCCGCAACATCAGCCGCGCCGAAAAGGTCCTGAACGAAGACCACTACGGACTGGAGAAGATCAAAGACCGCATCCTCGAGTTTCTGGCGGTGCGGCAGCTGGTCAAGAATCCCAAGGGCTCGATCCTGTGTTTCGTCGGACCTCCCGGCGTGGGCAAGACTTCGCTGGGGATGTCGATCGCCAAGGCCACCGGTCGCAAGTTCGTCCGCATGTCGCTGGGCGGCGTGCGCGACGAAGCCGAGATCCGCGGCCACCGCCGCACCTACATCGGCGCCCTGCCGGGACAGATTATCCAGATGATGAAGAAAGCCGGCACCAAGAACCCGGTCTTCATGCTGGACGAAGTGGACAAGATGTCCATGGATTTCCGCGGCGATCCGTCGGCGGCGCTGCTCGAAGTGCTCGATCCCGAACAGAATTTCATGTTCGTGGACCACTACCTCGATGTCGAATACGACCTTTCGCAGGTCTTCTTCATCGCCACCGCCAACGTCATGCACACCATCCCGCCCGCGTTGCAGGACCGGATGGAAGTGCTGCGACTGCACGGGTACACCGAGCAGGAAAAAGTCGAAATCGCCAAGCAGTTCCTGGTCAAGAAGCAACTGCTGCAGGCGGGCTTGACCGACAAGAACATCAAGTTCACCGACGACTGCGATCACCGCCCTGATTCGCTCCTACACGCGCGAAGCCGGAGTCCGCAACCTGGAACGCGAAATTGGCAACGTCTGCCGCAAGGTGGCGCGCAAGGTGGTGAAGGAAGGCGAGACCTACAACGTCGCCATCGGGCAGGACAACGTCAACGACTTCCTGGGCGTGATTAAGTTTCGCGACACCCTGGCCCACGAGAAGAGCGAGATCGGCCTGGTCACCGGCCTGGCCTGGACTGAAGTCGGCGGCTCGATTCTGAGCACCGAAGCCACGGTGGTGGACGGCAAGGGCAAGCTGACGCTCACCGGCAAACTGGGCGACGTGATGCAGGAGTCGGCGCAGGCGGCCATGTCCTACATCCGCTCGCGGGCCCATCGCCTGGGCCTGTCGCGCGACTTTTACCGCACTCTCGATATTCACGTGCACGTGCCGGAAGGCGCGATTCCCAAGGACGGACCGTCGGCTGGCATCACCATCGCCACCGCGATTGCCAGCGCACTGAGCAAGATTCCCGTCCGGCGCGACATCGCGATGACGGGCGAGATCACGCTGCGCGGCAAGGTGTTGCCCATCGGCGGACTGAAGGAAAAACTGCTGGCCGCGCATCGCGCCGGATCTGTTCGAAGTGATTCTGCCCAAGGACAACGAAAAAGACGTGGCCGAGGTCCCGGAGAACCTGCGCACCGCGATGAAGCTGCACTTCGTCGAGACCATGGACCAGGTGCTGACGATCGCGCTGGAGCGACCGCTGCCCGCAATAACTGAAGAGGCAACGGCACAGTCCATTGCGCCCCTCCCTCCGCCCGCGGAGAGTCCGTCGGCCCACCAGTAATTGTCAAACAGTCTCACGCAAGGCCCGCGCAAGCGGGCCTTTTCTTTATGTCCGGGTGTTTTCTCTTAGCGTCCTTTGCGCTTCCTTTGCGACCTTTGCGGTCAAAAGCTTTTCACCGCAGAACGCAAATAAAACAGATCGCGGAAACGCTCCCTGCGGGCTGCATCGGATAAAATGACGGCAGGGTGTTGCGTGGAACGGAATCCTGAGCCCGAACCGCCCAGAAGCCATCTGCGAGGCGCAGCCAGCCTGATTATCGCCGCGGCGCTGGTGTTTATCCTGCTGATCTGGCTGCCTGCCTACCGCTGGTTCTTTCTCGGCAGCCTGGGCATTGGCATCGTGGTCGCTTCGATACTCTATTTTTGGAACAGGTACAAACCGGTCAAGCCCGAAGATGTCGAGAATAAGCGCCCGCTCGGACTTGAGTGAGACCGGCCGGAGCGCGGCGAGGACGCGGCCTTCCGGAAAATCCGCACGTCGTCATCTCTTTTTTGCGGCGGCATCGCTTGCAACTTCCGAGCCGAAACTGCAAACTGATTTATGCGTGTTTTAGCCCGCTTCATGATGTCGGTGAGCGATGCCAGCCAGTTCCCTGCTCCGGCGCTGCCCGAGGTCGCGTTCCTGGGGCGTTCGAATGTCGGCAAGTCGAGCGTCATCAACTCGCTTCTCGGTAGCAAAATAGCCAAGACCAGTTCTACCCCGGGCCGCACCCGCTCGATTAACTTCTTCGAAATCCGCTGGCCGGGAAAGCCGGAGCCGGAACTGGTCTTTACCGATCTGCCCGGCTACGGCTATGCCAAAATCTCGCGTGAGATCTCGCAGCAGTGGCCGGGTTTCATCGATCCTTATCTGAAAGAACGCCCGTGCCTGGCGCTGTGCGTGACGCTCATAGACGTGAACGTGCCGCCCCAGCCTGCAGACCGGCAGTTGCTGGATTTTCTCTGCGGAATCGGACGCCCCACGCTGATCGTTGCCACCAAGAGCGACCGGCTTTCGGGCAACCAGCTGCGGAATGCGCTGCAGACGCTGGCCCAGGAATATCCGCAGTCCCCCATTCTGCCGTTTTCCGCGAGGACGGGAGCCGGCCGCCAGGAACTGTGGCAGGAAATCCGGAGGCAGACTTCGGACATCGGCCTTCAGACCTCAGGCCTCGGACCTCAGACCTCGGCCCTGTAGGGTGTACACTTCTGCCGAAGTCTAACCGGCAGGCGAAACATGAGAGCCTCCCTTTCCTTCTTGCTGGTGATCTGCATGATCGTGACCCTCACCGGCTGCGGAAGTGTCTTCTTTATCGGTGGAGCAGTTAATCCCGGCACTTCGAGCATCAGCGGCGTGGTGAGCATTGTGCAGTTCAGTGCCGTCATCGGTGATAGTGGGACGACGGTGCAAGTCACATTTGTCACCTTTCAGCGCGACGGCGTTCCCTCCACCATCGGATTTTGCGGCGACCAGCGCGACCGCTTCCCCATGCAGCACGCCGTCCGCGCCAACTTCACCCCGGGACAAACCTGCGCCAGCATTGTGACGATTGTGATCACGTAGAACGGCGTCGGGCGTCAGGCGCCGGACCTCGCCATCAGACCTCGCCTTAAATTCCGGGCGAGTCCTCAAAGTTTCATCGAGTAGAAACCTGGAGAGCATCGTGGAAGAGCGGCGCTTTCAGCGCCGCGTTGTGATGGAAGAAATGTCGGGGCTTCAGCCCCAGTGGCGCCACTGGGCCTAAAGGCCGAGTGTGCGGCCGCGCGAACGCGGCCCCTAAAGGGCCGCTCTTCCACGACACCGGCAATCGCCCGCGGTTCACGAGACCCAGAGTCCCGAGATCTGAAGTCCACCGTCTGACGCCCGAGGTCCGACGTCCGAGGTCCGCTTCATTACCTTGGTTATCTAGGGAGTGACCACGGGCCCGGCTACAGTTGCGGGATGACACTCTCATCGCTGGTGGTCTCTCGCGATTTTCAGGAAATCAGCGTGCTGGAATGCATTCTCGGCGGTTTGCACATCGGAGTCGATGTGGAATCGGAGCCGGAACGCGCCCGCACCAAGCTGGCCAAGTCGAAGATCGATGCGCTCATCATCGACTGCGATCTTTGCGGCGCTGCCAGTTTCCTGAAAGGGTTGCAGGACGGCACCATTCGAAATGCCGTACCGCTCATCATCGTCAGCGGGTCCGGCAGCCGGAAGCACCTTGAGTCCAAAGGCGCGTCGTTTGTTTTCGAAAAACCGATCTCGGTGGAGCAGGCGGTCCACACTCTGTCGGCGGCGCGGAACATGATCCTGGACGAGAGGCTACGTTATCATCGCGCCACTCTGGATGTTCCGGTATCGCTGACCAGCCCCGCCAGGAAACGTCAGCGCGCGCATCTCCTGAACCTGAGCCAGGGCGGCATCGGCGTTCGTCTGCAGAAGCCTCAACTAGCCACGGGAAGAGTGAATGTGAATTTCACCCTGCCCGGTACTAAACTTGCGATGAAGTTTCTGGGTCAACTGGCCTGGCAGGACAAACAGGGTAATGCCGGCATCCGCTTCGTGGACGCAGCCCCACGCATGAAGCGGGAACTGCAACTCTGGCTGGAACGTCAGTACTTCACGAGCTAAAAGCGGGCGTCGGACCTCAGGCGTCGGACCTCAGCAAATCCGATTCTGATTACGCCCTATAAAAACTCCATGCCTTCAGGCGAAGTCCGAGGTCTGAAATCTAAAATCTAAAATCCTCCGAAGTCTGAGGTCTGGCGCCCGAGGTCTGAGGTCCGACACCCGGGGTCCGACGCCCGACGCCCGCTTTATCGAAAACGCGGCCGGTCGTCGGCTGGAATTTCATTTCTCTCGAATGCGTAGCCGTTGATTCCCGCCAGCCAATCTCCGGGCGTGCTGCCGATCCAGAATAAGAACAGGAAGCGATAGAGTGCCGCGAAAACGACCGCCACTCCCAATCCCATAACCAGTGCGACGGGCCAGGCCGGAACCACTCCCACCATGGCAATGCAGATCAGCGCGAACAGGAGCACCGCCGAAAGCAGGACCAGTCCATCGACCAGCCGCGAAAGAGCGCGCGCCGGAATGGCAAACGGAAACCATGGATGCAAGGTGCCGGGCTGACTGCCGTAGCTCCCGCCCTTTCTCGCAACGGCTGCTTCTGGTTCCAGGCGGATTGCGGGCCGCGCCGCCGAGGAGAACAACAACTCCGTGGCCTGCAGGCCGCTGTTGGTGTGGAAGAAGGCCGCATCCCCCGCCGAGTTTTGCGCCGCACTCAGGAGCTGAATCAGAATCCATTCTTTGAGCAGGCGCCGGGAGCGCGGGGAAAGAAGCACAAACTCGACCCCAGCCTGCCCCACGGGATCGGCCCAGGCCACGCGCCCGGTGGCTTCGATGCGCGCCCGCGGATTGGCCAGATCGAAGCGCACAAAAACCTGCTGGTTTACGTAGAGAGGAGCCACGGCCTGAATGGCCAAGCCCGTGTCACCAAGATTGCGAATGACGCCGCCGTTGGTCTGATCCAGATTGACATAAGCCAGGCTCTGAATCTGGTGGCGGTAGTGACCTCGCCGGCCGAGAGGCGTGAGCGGGACTGCTTCCCTGGATGACGGCGCCACGCGGAAATCCATGGCGAAATTCTAGCCAAGGGCGCGACCGCTTCTCAGTACCGACGCTGGTTCAAACAACGCCTTGCACACGTCAAGACGCGGGACGCTCTTCCTGAGGATAAAGTCTCGCCCTGGTGGGCGCGGTCCCATGCGATCAAGCCATTGAGGTCGTAACGGTAGGGCCCGTAGGCGCAAAATGCCTTTTCGTCGAAGAGGCGCTTGATCCCGCACCCCATGCAGACCTGGTAAGAATACCCGTGGGAGCGGACCGGCCAGCTCATCTTGCTATGCCAGCAACCCCGCAAAAGCACGACAGCAGCGCCGGTCAACCCCGTAGCGGTTACGCCCAGGGGCCACAGCCAGCGCGATCTTCTCTTCTTCGATTCATCTGCCACAGCCTGTAAACTCCTATGTTTCAGAAGGATACCTTTAAGTCGGGGCACGGTGCAAGAGCTTGCAGTCGGAATCGGGCCTGATCTGTTACGGGATTAGCCAACGTATCCCATCGGCCCAGACCTTTAGGGGGCACGGTCAATATTGCGATCAAAGCAATTCCACTGTAACTTAAAGGCTGCCAGTACGGCGATCCCCCAATGGCCGTACCGGATCTGTGGATGTGTACTAGTTAATGCGGCACGACATTCCCTCCGGCGCCGTGCCGGCTGAGGAAAAATAATCCACAGGAATTCCACTGCACAAATGAGTGCTAATCCGCACAACGCGAGCCTCGGATTGTCTGGCGGGGGGTCACCTGGTAACCGGTTACCGGACAACCAACTGACGGACGGCGGTTCGACCACGGAAAACGCTGCAATCTCTTCATCCGTCGGCTCCCGGCCAGCTACTTTACCCGTCACCCATGCACCTGGACACGAAGCCCTGCAGGCACTGCTGGCGTTTTCCAGCCTGCATGAGCAGATACGCCAGCGGCGCGCCCTCGAGCGGAGCGGCGAACCGTTGAGCGCCGACGTGTGGGAGTTGGAACAGTTCGTCCTCGACGAAGTGTTGCAGCTGGTCGCCGAGCGCGCCCTTACCCTCACCGGAGCCGATGGCGTGGCGGTTGCCATGGCCGAAGGCGACGCCATCGTTTGCCGGGCTGCGGCAGGAACGGTCGTGCCTGAGCCCGGGGCCCGCCTCGACCCGAAATCAGGTTTTTCCGGAGCTTGCCTGCGCAGCGGCGGAATCGTGCGCTGCGACGACACCGAGAACGATCCGCGGGTGAACGTGCAGGTCTGCCGCCGCCTGGGTACACGCTCCATCGTGGCCGTGCCGATCGCGTCCGCGCATGGCACGCTGGGTTTGCTGGAAGCCTTCTCCGCCCAGCCGTTCGGTTTTAACGACAGCGATGTTCGCAGTCTGAACCTGCTCGCCGAACTGGTTCTGGCCGCCATGAAGCCGGAAGAAGAAAACCGGCTGGCCGAAATTTCGCAGCGGTTGGTCGCGGAGCCGGCAGTCGAAACTCCAGCTGGCAGGATTGAGGGTGAAGGCGTTGCCGCCACCGCGGGACCTTCCAGTACAAACGCACCGGCTGAAGTTGAAGAGCTACAGATCACTCCGGAGGCTCTTGAGGAGTTTGGGAAGAAACAGAAATTTACATTGCGCGTTGCGCTTGGGATCCTGCTGATTGTCCTGGCCCTTGCGATAGTGGCGGGAGCGTGGTGGAAGTTGCGGCACCCTTCCGCTCCGAAAGCGCAGACGCCACCGCTGGCTGCAACCGTGGAAACGCAATCCGAGCCTGCGATAGCGCCACCTGTACCGGAAGATGAACCGGCTGCAGGCCCCGACGAAAAGAACTCCGCGCGGACCCTGGTGACGGGCATCTACCACGTTTCGTCCGCCGACTCCAGCTCCGTGATAATTGATATGCAGGGTGAAGTGCAATACGAGGCCCACCGCCTGGGTTCTCCGGAGCGGATCTACATTGACCTTCACGATACTTCGCTGGCACCCGGCATGTTCGGCAAGACAATTGAAATTGGGGACGCCCGTCTGGAGCGGGTTCGCATCGCCCAGCCGAGAAAAGGCATAAGCCGGGTCGTGCTCGAAACCACGGGTGAGTCCGACTTCTCCGTCAGCCTGCAGTCCAACCCTTACCGGCTGGTGGTGGAAATCCGCAAAAGAGGCGCTATGGATCGCGGCGTCCCGGATCTGCCGAAAACCGAGATCAATCCTCCAACCGCGCTCCTCCCGCCAACCCCTGCGCGGGCGCAAAACAAACTGGAAGCGCAATTGCGGACGCGGGTGCCGAAGTTCCGCCTGGTGCTCGATGCCGGACACGGCGGCTGGGACCTGGGAACGGTGGGACGCAAGGGTTTGATGGAAAAGGATGTAGCACTGGATATCGTGCGCCGCCTCGGCAAACTGGTCGAGAACCGCCTGGGTGCCGAAGTCATTTACACCCGCCAGGACGACACTTATCTTCCCCTGGAAAAGCGTACCGAAATCGCCAACCTGGCGCAGGCTGATCTGTTCGTCTCCGTGCACGCGAACTCCAGCGATGATTCCTCGGCCCGCGGTTCGGAGACTTACTACACCAACACCTACTCATCGCTGAGAGCACGCACTTCCGACGCCGATGCCGAGGGCGCCGCCGCCGAAAACGTTAACTGGACCAACGTTGATATTCGCGACAAAGTGCAGAAGTCGCGCCGCTTTGCGGCCGCGGTGCAGCACGCTCTGTATCACGCGCTGGCAACCCAGATTCCGGACATCCGCAATCGCGGCGTGAAGAAAGCGTCTTACGTCGTGCTCACCGGGACTTCGATGCCCGCGATCCTGGCCGAAGTGTCCTTCGTGAGCAGTCCCGCGGACGAAGCCAGACTGAAAAACTCAACTTATCGTCAAAAAATTGCGGAAGGCCTTTACAAAGGCATCGCGCAATACGCCGCCACCTCACACGGCGTGAATGTCGCCAGCGCCGCCAGCAAACCTTCAGGACTGTAATCAAAAAAGTAGTGCCGGCATCTTGCCGGCTGTCCCGAGGGCATCTTGCCCTCGAGGGTGAGGGCGAGACTCAGGCCGAGCGCAGCCCGACGCGAGTTTGCGAAGGCGATTTGGGAAGGGCACAACCTTGGTCGTACCTAAGGCCATTCGAGGATGGTCGCGCTTTAGCGTCTGAGGTTCGCGGTGGAAGCGCACGGCTTCAGCCGTGCGAAAACGAGTACGAGGCGGCTTCAGCCGCTGTGCACAATCTCGCGACCGCACATCTTTTGTCCCTCGAGAATGCCACAGCGGCTAAAGCCGGCCCCCTGACGCCCTTATTTGGCACGACTGGAAGCCGTGCCCTTCCACTGCGGACCTCAGGCGTTAAAGCGGTGATCAACCTTCGCCGACTCTGCGGCACGCGCCCTTCCATTTCCCGACCGACCGAAGTCTTTCCGGAATCCTTGCCCGTCGCATCGCTCGCGACGCCTATTGCACCGGTTCCGCATTCTTCAAGGCATCGTTCAGGCCCTGGCTGCTTCTCAGCGGTCCGCCTTCGATTACGCGCCAGCCGTCGTCATAACGGACAAAGCCCACTGTCGAGTTGTATTCGGTCCCTTTAGCGTAGAGGGCAGCGCCCACTTCATTCACCGGCGCCCAGCGCCACTGGAAATCAACATCGGCGAAATTCCCGTTCTTGCGGATGCCGCTCAACCCCAGCAGTTCCCGCTGCGCCACCGGCACGCTGATGTACTGCGACGTGGCGGCAGTGGCGGCCACCCAGTCGCGCAGAGCGTCAACGCCCAGCGGTGTGATCACCACGTCCCAGCATGGCGCCGGACCCAGATCGGCGCTGCAGGCCGCATTCGTAGCGGTAATCCATCCGTGCTGGCGCAGCACCAGATATTCCGGCGAAGTGTAATCCTTGTTGGAGATAGTCCCGGTGCGCAGCCAGAACAGCTGCGTCATCTTGAAAGTTTCAGAGCCCGCGATCAGGTCCGTGGCCAGCCGCCGCGTCAGAAAGTCGCGGGGCGAGCAGGCAACGGTAAGACACAACACCGCGAAGATCAAGGCCGCTTGCCGTGGTCGCATCCTAGCTCGGGATTGTAACCAAACGTGGGCTTCCCCGCGGCAAGAAAGGGCGGTCCGCCACCTGGCCTTCAAACCTGGCCGCCCATCGCCCCGGAATCACCGCCTGGCAGGAGGGGCACTTGCCGTCCGGAGTTACGCGGTAATCCTGCACAAAATAGCCGCTCCGCCTGATCAACCTATCGCCGCACTGGTGACAGCGCGTGGCTTCCAGGTCGCCGACTTTGCCGGGCAGATTTCCCGCGTAAACATAGCGCAGACCGGCTTTCCGGCCGATCTCGGCGGCGCGCAACAGATCGCTGGGATGAGTGTCGTCCGGGTCATCCATTTTGTAGTCTTTGTGAAACGCAGTCACATGCCAGGGAATATGGGGCGAGACGCCGGCGAGAAAATCGGTCAGGCCCTTCAGTTCGTCGTCGGAGTCATTGAAACCCGGAATCAGCAAAGTAACGATCTCCAGCCACACTCCCATGTCATACAGCGCCCGGATGGTTTCAAGAATGGGCCCGATCCGTCCTCCCAGTTCGTGGTAGTGGCGATCGTCGAAGGTCTTGAGATCGACCTTGTAGAGATCCACCCACGGCCGGATGTATTCCAGCACCTGCGCGGTGCCGTTGCCGTTCGATACAAAGCCGGTGATGAGTCCGGCAGCCCGGGCTTGCTTGAATATCTCGACCGCCCACTCGGCGGTAATCAACGGCTCGTTGTAGGTGCTGACCAGGACCTTTGCTCCCTGTCGCAGGGCATCCTGCACCAGGGTCTCGGGCGAGGCTTGCATGGGCGGCGACACCGCGTCCGGATCGCGCAGCGCCTGCGAAGTCACCCAGTTCTGGCAGTATGCACAATGCAGATCGCAACCCAGCATTCCGAAACTGTAGGCCAGCGCGCCCGGGTAGGCGTGGAAGAACGGTTTCTTTTCGATGGGATCGCACTGCACTCCGCCCACGTAGCCCCAGGGCACATAGAGTACGCCTCCCTGGTTGTAGCGCACTTTGCAGACGCCAGGCTGACCATCGGGAATGGGACAGCAGTGGCCACACGCGTAGCAGCGCACCCGGTTGCGATCCAGCTTCTCGTACAGATCGCCTTCACGGACATTCTGGTGGACGATGTCACGAAGGGTGGGCACGGAATAGAACCTCTGCCTCTATTTTAGACCTTGAGAGCTTATCGGGAAGACGAAGGGGAGCGGCCGGCGAAGTTACTGAGCCAGTCGTTGGCCTGCTGTTGCGCCGCCAGCACCTGGCTCCGGCTCATGCGGGAGGCGAGCACGGCCACCCGGTACTTGCTGGCCTGGTCTCCGCCGGCCTGTGCCAGCACCGACCAGTAGTAGGCCCTGGTCAGGTCCTGCGGTACGCCTCGTCCGGCCCAGTAGTAGGCACCCAAAGTCGCCTGGGACAGGACGTGCCCTTGCTCGGCTGCCAGAGTGAACCACTTTACCGCTTCGGTGTAGTCCTGTTTGACCTCTTCCCCGGTGGCATAACGCGCGCCCAAAGCAAACTGCGCCGCTGGATCTCCGTGTTCGGCGACCTTGCGCAAGCCGGCCAGATCGTTGGCGGAAACGGGCAGGCTGGGCGATTTTGAAGCTTGCGCCCGAGTCTGAGCTGCCGACCGGCTGGATGAGCGCATCTGGCTTGACATCCAGGGAGCAATCAGCCACACCACCGCGAAAACAAAAGTGGCGATCGCGGCCACCAGCAGAATCTTGTGCCAGGGTAGCTGGCCTGAAGCCTTCACCGCTGTGACCGGTCGGGCTGCGCTCACAGCGCGAATCTCGGCAGGCCGCAGCTCGACGGGCGCTGGCGACGTCCGCGGTGAAGGCGCTCTTGGTACCGGCGCCGCAGAGCCGCCAGTCGGGATGGGCGTCAGGGCGGGAAGAATACTTCCGGTCAATTGCTGGAGGGCGCTGATGTCATTGGCGTTGAAGGCGTAGGGCTGGGGTGAAAATACTTCCAGAAGCCCGGTGACCCTGTTGCCCGGCCGAATCGGAACTGCGACCATGGAGCGGATGCCAAGGGACTTGCAGCCCTCGCGATCCACACGATCATCGGTTTCGGAATCGTCGCAGCGCAGCGAGCGCCCGGTGCGCACACATTCACCAGAAAATCCTGAACCCACGTGCAAACGGGTGCCAAAAGGCGGCGCATCGGAACCGGCGCTGGCCAGGCAAACCATTTCACTGTCGCTGCCCTGGGACAAGGCTATGGCCGCCCCGGTGGCCCGGGTGAGGGCCAATGCCCGCTCCGCCGTCAACTGGAGCGTGGTCTCGCGATCGAACCCGTTGGGCTCCACTTCCTCTTCTCTTTCTCGCTCGCTGGGCACAGCTTCGCCTGTTGCACGACGGCTGCCATTGCTGGAAGTCGCCGCCGCTCCCGATTTCACTTCATCTTTGGCCATACTATGCGAAGCCGGCACATCGTTGGAAGTATTGTTCCAGCCGACGGCCGGGGGCGAGGTTGCACCGGCGTGATCAAAAGCCGCAAGGATATTCACAAAAAGCCACTCTTTGAGCTGGTCCCGGGACTCTCCGGGTAATTGGGCGAAACGAATTCCGGCACGTCCCGAAGTGTCCGACCAGACCACTTGCCCCCGGGTCCAGATTCGCGTCTTCGTCTCCGAAAGGTCCAGACAAAGGCTGAGATCATGTTCGGCCCGCAATGGAGACGACGTCTGGATCGACATACCAGCTTCACTGATGTCGAGAATTTCACTGAGTTCCGGCGAGTCTCCCGGAGATTCGTTCACCCTGGCGTAGGCAGGAGTGTGCGTCCTGTGCCGCAGAATGCGACGGCGCTCAGTTGCAAATTTGGATTGCCGGGAGATTCCGGCGGGCTTGATCCCGGTGGGTTCCATACAAAGTTCCTAACATATTAACCCAGACTGCGTTGACTGGCGCGGCAGTTTGCGAAGAGCCGGCGAGAGTTTGTAATCTCGCGCCCGGCGGTACAGGCTAGGCCGTCTGGCGGCGAGGTGCGAGGCGGGAGAGAGCGGCCACCATGACGCTGGAGAGCAACTGCATGGTAGCGACATCGCGGTCAGCAAAGGCATGCGGTACGCTGGAGAAAACCTCGAACACTCCGAGGGTTCGGCGGAAATGGCGCAACGGGGCGGCCAGGATGGACCGCACTCCCAGGCGCTGGCACGCCCCCATATCCACATGGGGATCGTATTGCGCGTCATGGCACAGCACGACCTGACCAGTGCGGACGCAATCGGCGGAAATCCCGGAATCGGACTGCAGGCGGACGCCCAGGTCAGGCGCGTTGCGCCCGGCACGTGCCCGGCACACCATTTCGTCGCCCTTGCGCAGTGCGATGGCGGCGCCGCTCGCGCCCGTCAGGGTTTGCGCGCGCTCGGCGATCAGGCTGATGGCGGGCTCCAGATCGACCTCCGCAGGATACGAAACCGTCGCGGAATCAATCGGCACAACGCCAGGTTGCTGCGTTGTACGCCTGACGTGACTGCGCCCGGGGGCCAGCGAAGCGAACGATACCGGCAGGCGGTTGTCAGGGGCTGTAGATGACGACAGTGGCACTGTACGAAGCAGTTCATGCACCAGGCGATCGAGTTCGGCATCCGCAATCAGGTGCGCTGTCTGCTGGCGGCGCAGCGATCCTCCCAGCACCCGGGACAGGCTGATTACCGCCTGGCTTCCACAGGCCAGACAGCGCGGAGTATTGTTTTCGCTGATCAATTCGCAGGCCACGCAAAACACCGCGGTTTGCAGACCGAGAAAGTGAGCGTCACGCAACTTATATGAGTCCATCTGGATGAGTTCTCCCGCCGGAAGCGAACTAAGAACTTAAACGCGGCAGCGATCAGCAAGAAGTGACGCAATTGGTTCAACCTGTGGATAAAGCGCTTCTAGCTTCTAGCTTCTGGCTTCTAGCTTCTAGCTTCTGGCTTCTGGCTTCTGGCTTCTGGCTTCTGGCTTCTGGCTAAAACTGGCACCCATGGCCTTAGCTAGTGTGCTGTCCCAGAAATACATGGAATATCGAGATGTAAGCGGCGCACTCGAGTTGGCTGAAACAGCAGGTCCCTCCACTGCGCTCGCTTCGGTCGGGATGACAATACTCAATTCAACGATTTTCCGGGAAAGGATATTAGATTCTGACTTCTGGCTAAAACTCGCAGCCAAGGGCCTTAGCCAGAAGCTAGGAGCCAGAAGCTAGAAGCCAGCTCTTCTTAACTGGCCCGCGCCGCTGTCGCGGCTTCCTGGGCCGGAATCTTGATTTCGACCGCGTGACGCAGCACGCGGTCCAGGGCGTCCGCCAGGGCGGTGGGGAGGATCGAAGTCAGCAGGTTCATGTCGAGTTGCAGATCGCGACCGTCATAGAGCCGGTACACGCTGAGCGAGCCTGTGCGGCGGTTATTCGCCGCCACCAGATCAAGCGTCAGACTCCATCCCGGAACCACATTCGCACTGAAGTGGCTGCCGCGCTTTTTCCAGTGAAAGTGAGGCTCGCCGGCAGTAACAATCTGCAACTCACGAATTTCTGCCGGCTCATCCGGCGGCCGCAGCAGGCGTAGATCGAAGGCATCGAAATCATTGCTGCTGAAGGCAGCTTCGAGGATGCGGCAGAGCTGCTGGAAGTCGGAAGCGACTTTGAGATCCTCGACCGCTCTGCGAATAGCAAGGTTGTTGATGAAAATAAGCCGCTGCTCGAGCGAGCGCTGGGCCACCCGCCGCAACTCCCCGAACTCCAGATAGTTGAGATGCTGCACTCCGATCCAGATTCCGATGCCCAGCACCGCCAGCACCAGGCCCACAGTGCTTCCGGTGGGCCAGAGCATGAACAGGCTGAGCATGGCAAAGGCAGCCGACACCAGGTAGAGGATGGTCACCACCTGGCGCTGCGATAATCCTCGTTGCAGAAGCTTGTGATGGATGTGTTCCCGGTCTCCGGTAAAAACCGGCCGGCCTCCGATCAGGCGGCGCACTATGGAAAGAGTCGTCTCCAGTATGGGAAGACCGAATGAAACCACGGGAATGGCGACAGCCACGATGGTGGGCGACTTCTGCATGCCTTGCAGCGCCAGCGCGCTGAGCATGAAGCCCACGAATAAACTTCCGCAGTCTCCCAAAAAAATGGTTGCCGGATTAAAATTGAACCGCAGGAAACCGACAATGGCGCCCGCCAGGACCAGGGTCATCACCGACACAAAATAGGTGTGGCTGACCAGCGCAACCACGAAGACCACCAGGGTGGAAAACAGCGCGGAACCAGCTGCCAGTCCGTCCAGACCGTCAATCAGGTTAAAAGCGTTGGTGACCCCCAGGACCCATAAAATGGTGAGCGGAAGCCCCACAAACCAGGGAAGATGGTGCCCGCTGAACAAGACCGGCAAATCCAGAATGCGCAGTCCACCCGCAAACAACATGATGCCGGCCAGCACTTGCACGGTGAATTTGAAGTACGGGCCCACGGGATGCAGGTCGTCGTACAGGCCCAGCAGAAAAACCAGAGAACCGGGCAGCAGGATGGTGAGCAGCGCGCTCGACGAAAACCAGAAATTGAGTCGTGGGTGCCACCAGCTGACCAGCCATGCGATGGCGCAGCTCAACAGAAACGTGAGGAAGATGGCGACCCCGCCCAGGCGTGGCAGCGGCCGGTTGTGCAAATGCCGGTCCAGACCAGGACCCGCTACCCATCCACGCACCGTTGCCAGATTGCGGATGTACCTGGTCAGGACAAACGAAGCCAGCACCGAGGTCGCAAACATTCCCAGGTAGAAGAGCGTCAACTGATTGTCCTCGGCCAGTTAGCTGGATGCAGGTGTCAGAGTCGTGACCCCGAACCTGGAGGCGTCAAGAACGAACTCTCACGCGCAAGTCCGCCGCCTGAAATCACAAACCTTGTTCTCGCGTCAACGGTCCGCAACCTTTTCGAGCCTTGCACGACGGCATACGGCTGAGAGCAGTCGCGCCGAGAACAAGTCTCTTGGGTTTGATGGCTACTTGCTCGCACTATAGCGCCCCGAAATTTGTCCCGCAATCACCAATTTGGGAACGATTGTGGAAAAAGTTAACCACTCCAATCCAAAAACCGGCCCTTGCCTTAGCGAGCGGACGAGCTATCCTCTTGAAAGGCCGGGCTGATTCGCGAAGAACAACGGGGCGGACAGCGGCCCGGAAATTTACGCAGAGCGCGGCCCGACCGTTTGGTCGTAGAGCCCGACCGTTTGGTCGTAGAGGAAGATCAGCCGGGCGCTGCTCCGCCAGATATCCGGGGGCGGTTGTTCCCACCAAGTTAACGGGAAGCCTTCGCTCCCGTCTGTGCTAGACTTTTGTTCTCGTCACCATGCCAAGAGGTCCAGAGATGTCGTCCCTTGCCAGGATTCCGGCGCGGCTGCTGCATTCTCTTGTTGTGCTTTTTCTGACTGCACTTTTGAGCATGAGTGCGGCTGCGCAAGAGCAAGCGTCTAAGCCCGCGCAGCAGCCAGTCGAACCGGTTTTTCCCGCGGCTGTACCAGTACCCTCACAGCCTGAAGCATCTCCAGCGGCGGACGAAAGCGCACCTGATTCGCGGTTGGGCACCGGGGACCTGCTCGACATCAGTGTTTACAACGTGCCCGAACTCAATACCAAAGGCCGCCTGGGCAACAATGGCGACGTGTACCTGCCGCTGATCGACTACGTCCATTTGGCTGGCCTCACCGTCGCAGAAGCCCAGGCCTTGATCGAGAAGAGACTGTCGGACGGTGGATTTGTAAAAAATCCGCATGTCACTTTGAATGTTGATCAATCGGTTTCACAAGGGGCGAGCCTGCTGGGTGAAGTTGTTCGACCCGGCGTGTACCCCATCATTGGCGAGCCGCGGTTGCTCGACGTCATTTCGGCGGCGGGCGGGTTTACCGCCTCGGCGGGACAAAGCATTACCGTGACCCATCGGAACCAGTCTGACAAGCCGGTGACCGTGCCCTTGAGCCGCAAACTCACCGACAACCCGGCCAGCAACATCGCAGTCTCCCCGGGCGACACCATCCTGGTGCACAAAGCCGATGTGGTGTACGTGGTGGGAGAAGTGGGCCGGCCCAGCGGATTTCTGATGGACAGCGACAATCTGACCGTATTAAAAGCCATCGCCCTGGCGGGTGGGACCACTCGAATCGCCAAGATGAACGGCGTCAAAATCCTTCGCAAGGGCCCGAACGGCATGACGGAAATGCCGGTCGAATTGAAAAAAATGCTGCAAGCCAAGCTGCCGGACATTCCCATGAAGGCGGACGACATCCTGTTTGTCCCCAGTAGTACGCGGAAAGTGGTCATGACGCGGACAGTGGACGCCGCCATCCAGGCCGCGAGCGCGGCATCCATCGTTGCCATCCACTAGTAAATCGCTCGAAACAATTTTCTGATCAGGCTTTGGGAGTGTAGTCTGGTACGCCGCTCTGGTCAGGCCGCGGCGGCGCGCCCCTTCTCTTCTCCCAGAAGGTCCCTCAGCACCTCGAGGTACGCCATCGCCGTGTGGCGGCGTGAAAAGCGCTGCAATACATGGCGGCGTCCATTGCGACCCAGGGATTCCCGCAGTTGAGGGTCTCCGGCGAGACCCAAAACCGCCTCCGCCAGTTGCGAGGAATTTCCCGGCTCGATCGCGATTCCGGCCTGGGCCTCCTCCAGAATCTGGCGCGCCTGCCCTTCGACGCCGAGAATCACCGGGCGAGCGCAGGACATAAACTCCAGCATCTTGCTGGGAATGACAGTCTTGAATATCTCCGACTTCTTGAGCAAGACCACGCACACATCCGACGCGCAAATATAGGCCGGTATCTTTTGCCGCGATTGCTGGTCCACGAAGCGCAGGTTGGTGAGACCGTGGGAACCAGACAGCGCAGCCAGTTGCTGCTTCTCCGCCCCTTCCCCCACCAGCAGGAAGGCGATGTGGGGAGCGACATTCTGCAGTTGCGCCGCAGCCTCGACGAGGACCTGGAGGCCGTGGGCGTTGCCCATGGTTCCAATGTAGGACACAACAAATTTTCCTTCGGTACCCAGCCTGGAGCGCAGATCGCCCTCCGCCTTTGGGCTGAATAGCTCCGCCTCAACTCCGTTCTGGACCACGGAAATCTTCTCCGGACTGACCATCATGTGCTGGACCAGATAGTCCTTGAAGGCAGAAGTGACGACAACGATGTGATCGGAATTTCGGTACAAGAAAGCGGCAATCCGGGCCAGAGTGCGATACACCAGTGAATCCGCCGTCCCCACGCCCACCGCCGCCAGCGACTCTGGCCACAGATCTCTGACCTCGAAGATAAAGCGTGACCGCTTGCAGCGGGCCAGCCACCACCCGGACAGACCGACCAGCAACTGCGGAGAGCTGGCAATGACCACGTCGGGACGCTCCGTGAACATTCCGGTGCCGGCCGCCGAGAGGCAAAACGAGCTGTAGTTCAGCATGCGCTGGTGCGTCCTGCGGTTGGGAAAGGGCAGCAGCCAGGTACGGACGACATTCACTCCGTTGATTTTTTCCCGCGCCACCAGTCTGCGCATCTTGCGGCGGTATTCCGCCGGGACTTTGCCCGTGGGATGATTGGGAAATCCGGTCAGCACCGTGACTTCGTGCCGCTCTTCCGCCCAGTAGCGCGAAAGCTCAGCCACGCGGGCGGCAGGCGCTCCCATCTCCGGCGGAAAATATTGTGAGACGTAAAGAATCTTCACCAGTATCTATCCGAGAACTCTACTTTGCGTCCTTTGCGATTTCTTTGCGTCCTTTGCGGTTAAGTCTTTCCTCTATTCAGCCGCAGCACTCTTAGTAGTAGCAAAGCTTGAATGCGCCCTTGTAACACAAGGCCCGGGTCCGCTTGGCCCGGCTGCGGGCGTAGGTGTCCCAACGATCGGCGTATCGGGAAAACAAGTCGTCGCCAGTCAACTGGTGCATCATGCGCAGCTGCGCCACGTGCAACTGGTGATAGAAGGGACTCGCAACCATCGGGAGACGCGTGCCCGACTGCTCGTAAAGCGACCAGAACCCGAGATCGTAGCCGTCGAGGTTCCGGCGCAGAGTGTTGACCGCCCCGGCAAACAATTGTTCCGCCGATTTCTCTCCCGTGGCCAGAAAGAGGTCATACACGCCCCATGCCGCCCAGATGAAGCCGTTCAGGATATGGGTTGGCGGCGACACGATGTACTCCTCGAACCAGATGTCGCCGCGTTCGTCGGTGAAAACAACTCCCCCCTCCTGAGTTGATTTCGAAAAACTGTCGAACGCGCGAATGGCGGCTTCGAGATATTCCGACTTGCCCATTTCCCGCCCTGTCCGCACCAGCAAGGAAATTCCCTGCCCCTGGGCGAGCCCGGAATACCACGGCGCTTTCAGTGGGGTCCGGTACTCCCAGTCGAACATGTGGTTCCACACAGGAACACCGAAAGAGTTCGGTTTCAGATGCTTCACCAGCCAATCAGCCGCCGCCACGGACTTTCTCTTACGCTCCGGGTCTTTGCAGCGAAGAAAGAGATTGAAGTTCCCCAGTCCCCACTGCGAGATCGCAATCGGGTTGTATTGCAGGCCAATATTGCCGTGATAGTTGAGCAGCGGAATTCCGTCGGCATCGTACGGTCCAACGTAATCCGCTTTCTCGAGGAAGGGCATGTAGTATTCCCCGAGCTGGCCGACGGAGGCGCACGAATTCACCTGCGCCTGGTCGTGCCAGAAAGTGAGCTGGCTCTTCCCCGGCAATAAATATGCGCTCGAAACGCGACGGTAGTAGTTCAGACGGGCCGCGACAGACATAGAAAAAGAAGTGTGCTGGTTTTCCGAACTATAGCACGATGTGGGAAAGAACCCGCCAAATCGAAGTCCCAGGTGGTGCCGCGGTTCAACCCGGGTTGCTTTGCGCCCTTTGCGGCCCTTCTTTGCGTCCTTTGCGGTTAGAGGTTGGACTTCGCCTGAATCGTTACAAATCTCGAACCGCAAAGGACGCGAAGCAAGACCGCAAAGTTCGCGAAGCTGGGGAAACATATTCAGGTCTTGCCGGATTTCTCCAGGCCTGGTCACGCAATGGCGCGACCGGTCAGATCGGTCATCCCCGCCGCGCTGCGGTCGAGGAAGGCCTGCATCCAGAGTTCCAGAGTGAGGAATTGCCAAATCTGCATTGACCAATCCTGGCTGCCGCGGCGATGCTGCTCCACCAACCCGTGGACGGCTTCAGCCCGGAATACGCCGCGCTGGCGAATACGCGACTCGGAAAGCAGATCGTCCGTCATTTCTTTCAAATCATTGGCCAGCCAGTAGTCGATCGGCGCCGCAAAACCAGCCTTGGGTTGCGACAAGACCTCGCGTGGCAAAATATCCTTCATGGCCTGGCGAAAAATATATTTCGTGGTGGGCCGGAAAAATCCCTTGAGCTTCAGCCGGGGTGGGACATTCCAGGCGACGAACTCCGCCAACTCGCGGTCCAGGAACGGCACTCGCACCTCCACCGACGACGCCATGCTCATCTTGTCGTTGTAGGTGAGATTCAGGCTGGTCATGAAAATCTTGGTGTCGAGGTAAAGCATCTGGTTCAGGAAATCCGAGCCCTCCACCTGGGCGAAGCTTTCACGATGCCGAACCGCCGGATCTGAGCCGAAGATTTCCCTCTCCCCAGGCTGGCGCATACAGCGAACTCTTCTGCCCGGCGTCCAGATAGGTGCAGTTCATGACGAAGCGGTCCGACCGGCGAGAGCGAAGCGCTGCGCGCCATCTTCTTGAGCAGTCGCACCGTGCCTTTTGCTGCCCTGCCTCGCAGGCTGGGAAGGCCGGCGACGGTTCCGGCAATCAGTTTGCGCACGCTCGCGGGGACATGCTGATAAGCTTCCGCCCAGGAGTGCGCCGAGTGCTTGCGATACCCGGCGAAAAGCTCGTCTCCGCCGACGCCAGAGAGCAGCACGGTGGCCTGCTTTCGCGCCTCGCGGCACACCAGGTACGCCGGAATGATCGCCGGATCGGCGGTGGGTTCGTCCATGTGCCAGGTGAGGCGAGGCAGCAGATCGGCCACGTCCGGCTCGACCACGATGCGCTGATTCTCGCAGCCCAGACCTCGTGCCAGCCGGGTGGCCACTTCGGGATCGTCGAGCGCGTTTTCGCCGACCCGATACTTCGGCGGAAACGTGATGGTGTAAGTGCGCACCGGCTGACGGCGCGGCCCGCGCCATCATCGCCACGATGCTGGAAGAATCGAGCCCCGCGCTCAGAAAGGCGCCGATCGGGACATCACTGACCATCTGCGCCTTCCACCGAACGCCGGAAACGCTCCCGAATCTCTTCCGCCAGCTCGCCTTCCGAGCCAGTGTAAGCCGCATCCGCGGGAGGAAATGTCAGGTCCCAGTACTTCGTCACTCGAGTTGACCGTCGCGACAGATCGCGTAGTGACCCGCGGGCAGCTTGAAAATTCCGCGGAACATGGTCTGCCGGATCGGGCACCCAGAGAAACGTCAGATACTGATGCAGGGCTTCCGGATCGAGTTCAGCGTCGATGCCGGGCACTTGCAGCAACGCCTTGATTTCCGAGGCGAAGGCAAATCGGTTGCCGTGTTGCGCGTAGTAGAAACGGCTTTACTCCAAAATGATCGCGAGCAACGAACAGGGAGGTCGAGCCAGAGCGCAGATCGCAAATGGCAAAAGCAAACATTCCGTTCAGCCGTTTTACGCAATCGGGGCCTCAATTCCTCGTAAAGATGGAGGACCACCTCGGTGTCGGTATCGGAGACGAAACTGGTGTCCCTTGCCTCGCAGCTCCCGGCGCAGTTCGGGGAAGTTGTAGATTTCGCCGTTGTAGGTGATCCACACGTGCGGTCTTGGTTGCACATCGGCATGTGGCCGTCGGGAGAAAGATCGAGGATGGCAAGCCGGCGGCTGCCCAGGGCAATGTACGAGCCGTCCGGAAAACGCTGCTCCCACAGTCCGAAGTCGTCGGGCCCGCGGTGGGCCTGGACCGACGTCATGCGCGCCAGCGTCTGCCTATCTCCGCAATTGGCCAGGCCGCTGATGCCGCACATGAATCGCCGTTAACTCCTTCCTGGTGCGCAACTCGTAAATCTTGGCTTTGATGTGGAAGAACTGGATGCCTTGAAATCCGCAGTAAATCAGGCCGGGCACACCGTCCAGGAATCCCAGGCGAAAGAAATACTTGTAGACAAAGAGCAGCAGCGGCGAACCCGGAAGAGCGAACAGCCGCTTGCGCAGCCAGCGGCGCCGCTGCGCCTGATTTCCGGACAAGGAGGGCGGCAGTTCGCGGCAATTCGCTTCACCGTTCAAGCCACACTCTCGCTTCCCAGTTGGAGTATTCGTCGTGCTTCTGAATGTAGCGCGAGAGCGATTCGACGTTGTGATGACGCAGGGCATGTTTCAGCTTTGCAGTTCTTGCGCTCGACGATCACGTGCTCGTGCACTTCCATGTCCGCCATGGAGGCGTCCTGATCTTTCAGACGACACTCGAAGCGGCCCTTTTCACGGCGAAAGAGTGACAGCTTGTAGAAATCCGGCGCCGCTATGGCGCAAGCACGCCGGCCCAGGAAAATACATTTGCAGACCGATGAAGTAACCGTCAAAGCGGGCATCCTGAATGGCCTGCCGCATTTCCGCCGCCAGCTCCGGAGTCAGGGCCTCGTCGGCATCGATCAGCAGAGACCCAGTCGTAAGCGAGAGGCAGCGTGTCCATCGCCCATTGACGCTTCTTGGGCCAGCCACCCGGCGTAGTGAAACTGCGCCGACCTTGGCGCCAAAGGAGCGTGCGATTTCCGCGGTGCCGTCGTGCTGTCGGAATCGACACGTACACTTCGCCCACCTCGCGCAGCGACGTCCAGGCAGCGCGGCAGGTTATGGGCCTCGTTTCGGACCGGCACAATGACGCTTACGGGCAGCGTTACAGCGGGCGCCAGCGGCTCTGATTGTCTGGGTTCTTCCAATTCCTGCATTTGGGGGACAAAGCGCTGGATTATCTTACCTTGAATGGCGGGCGAATTTGAACACGCAAGAAGCCGTGTGGGTTGTGGCGTTTTGGTATGGGGCAGAACGTATCCGCAGAGTACACGGAAATCGCGACGGCGGGCTGCCTTTCAAGCGCGTCACTGCCTGCAGTTCGCACCATCGCTGCAAGACATAGACCGACCAGACCGCGACCAGGAGGTCTCCCTGCCCGAGAAAGTCGCGCCACACCTGCTGACCGACGCCGGTTTGAGCAAGGAACCGAGTGGCCCTGGCGGAATGCTCGGCAGCCCTGCTTCGACTTCCGCCCGCAGTTCTCCCGCAACCAGCGTTCAAATGGAAGCGTGAAGCCACGCTTCCGGCGGTGAACGATCTCGTCCGGCACTTCCCCTTCGAGCGCATTCACCAGCAATGGCTTCGGACATTGTCGTTAACTTGGCGGTGCCGGGCAAGGCCAATAGAGTGTCCGCCAGCCGATGGTCGACCAGGGGAACACTCACTTCCAACCCGTGCGCCATGCTCATGACGTCGGAGTCGCTGTAGCAGAGTGTTGAGCATGTAGCAGCGCGCCTCGAGGTACGACACACGATTGATGGGGTCGAGTTCACGAGCGTGCACGAGATTATTCCTGAAGGGAGCGTTCGCCCGATCAGCGCTGCTTCATCGAAGGACGCCAGCAGCGAACTCGCGCTGCGCCGGCAGTGAAAAGGGCGCGCGAGAAAGTAGGGATGAGAAGGTGCCGTTCTCCCATGTGCGGCGAGTTTGCGGTTCTGGTCGGTCTCCGCAGCCAGCGAGCGAAAGTACTCGCCAGCGGACCACGCAGGAAGCCGGCCAATGCCGCCAGAAATCGGTAAACCGTTCCATGCGGGGGACGTTGCGAAAGCTGGAATAGCCGGCGAACAGTTCGTCTCCACCCAGACCGGAAAGCGCCACCTTGATTCCGGCGGCGCGAGTCTGGCGCGCAGATCAGATATGTGTTGACCCCGTCGATGGTCGGCTGATCCATGGCCTGGAGCGCATGGGGGATGGCGTCGAGCACGTCGTGCTGTGACACCAGGATTTCCTGGTGCTCGGTTCCAAACGCTCGGGACGCGGCCCGGGAATATTCCGCCTCGCTGTAGTCCGCCTCGCGAAAAACGAGGGAAAAAGTTTGGAGCCGATCTCCGCCCGGCTCAGAATGCCGGCCAGACTGCTGGAGTCGATGCCCCCGGAGAGGAACACGCCCACGGGCACGTCGCTCACGATCTGCATGCGGACGGACTGGTCCAGTACGTAAATTCAGTTTCCAGATCTTTCCGCGCGTCTCTTGCCCGCGAGGTAGCTCGCGGCCATGCTGGCACTGCCGTGCGGCGCGAGGTCCCAGTACGTTGTGTCCTTGAGCTGCCCGTTTTCCCAGTCAGCGTAGTGTCCGGCCTGCAGGGCGGAGACTCCTTGAATCAAGGTGATGGGATCGTAGAGTGATCCAAACTTCAGGTAGTTGAGCAGGCCGGCGCGATCGAGGCGACGCGGAATGAGTCCCGTGCCGAGCAGGGTTCGCAATTCCGACGCAAAGAGGAAATACTTGGCCCGTGGAACAGTAGTAGAGGGGCTTGATGCCCATGGGATCGCGAGCCCAAACAGTCGCGAGCCGTTGCGCGTCCCAGATCGCGAAAGCAAACATTCCGCGCAATTCGCGGAGACATGCTTCTCGCCCCAACGGCTGTACGCCTGGAGCAGGACTTCGGTATCGGAACTGACTGCCAAAGCGTACTCCTTCGCTCTCCAGTTGTCCGCGAGTTCGCGAAAGTTGTAGATTTCGCCGTTGTATACGATCCAGTTGCCGGTTTCCGGGTCCTGCATCGGCTGATGTCCCAGCGGCGAGAGATCGAGAATCGCCAGCCGCCGGTTGCCCAGTCCAATTTCGAGGCGCGGCGCGGTGTTGGCTTGAATGACCACCGTCCCGCGATCGTCCGGGCCGCGGTGCGCCAGCGAATCCGTGGCACGCTCCAGCACCAACGGTGGAACGGCGCCGTTCGTCGCCAGGATGCCAAAGATGCCGCACATGAATTGAGACTATATTAGTGCGAGTAATTTTGGGTACTCTCTGGTTCGCTCCTCGAAGGATGGTCCCGTCAGTAACGGGTTGCTCCTGCAAAGCGTGGGCTATGATCAATGGCTTCGATGAAAAGTGCGCCGACTATCAGATAGGCCCACGAAAAGTAGCGATCCTCGGGAGTGGGAAAAGCAGAAAGCGCGCGATCGCAGCACAAGCAACTGGAATCAATAGCTGACGGGCCCGGAAAGACTGGGGTAACCACCGCCACGCAGCCACACCTATGAGCGTCCATTAGTGTGAGTTCTTGACCTCCAACTTGTCCCAAACCCCGTGCAAGAGTGCGGAAGTAATCGCGCCAGCTCACCTGAGGCGCGATGTCGGCGGGATACCTTCCACCGATGAAGCTGTAGCGAAACAATACACCCCAACCATAGTTGCCAGAAAAATGATTAATGAAAACCACACTTGCCGCAGCCAGCAAAGCGAAGACCGCAGTGTGCGACAGGGACAACTTGCCGATCGCTGCCAACCAGACCAGAACCAAAAAGACCAGCAGGATGTTGTCCGTGCGCACCCAAATACTTGCGAGCAAAAGGAGGACACCAGGCAATAACCGTTGTCGGACAAGGGCCCACACCGACGACAATACCAGCAGGGACGAGAGGGCATCCGGCGTCCCGATTCTCCCGAGGAGCACGATGGCTGGCGTCGCCATCAGCAGCGCACAGTAAGCTGGCCGGTGCGTCCAGCCCAACAAAACCATCCCGATCCCAAACAAAGATAGAGCAGAAACCAGCGTAATGGCTCGCGGTATGCTGACTCCTGCCCTAGCCACAAGCGCAATTATCTCCAGGTACAGCGGACGTATCGCGTACAGTGGCTCCAGTTGCGCCAGATGGCCTGGACTGTCCAGCACGGAGCTAGCCTCAGCCCTGGGATTCTCGTGCTTTACGATGGGATATATGCTTTGGACGTCCTGGTATCGTCCGCGCACCAGAGCTTCGTAGATGTAGCGATCAAAGTCGTCTGACACTGGACGGAGGAAGCATATCCAACTGAGAGCGGCGACGAAGACTGAATAAAGAAAGAAGGTTAGGGTACGCCGCATGTTCACAGCCTCACCGTTGCGTTGTGCGACGGGATTTGTCGCCTCAGGATACATCATGGGTGATTCGACCAGATCTCGCGGTCTGTCAGGGCGCAGAATTGAGAGGCGCCGCGGGTGCCGGCGTTGGGTAAGGTCTGAGTTCAACGGGCTGACGGTCCGGCTCCAGCAACAGAATTGTTCTGCCACGAAAGTATTCGAAGAGAGGCTTCAAGTCGACACCCGGAATCTCGCGCGCCCAGACCACCTTCGCATGGTCAACGTCGGCGGCGTTGTAGACCCAGTCAATAAAGGGAGCATGGTCCGGTAAATAACGCACAATGACAAGTTGCGTATTCGGCATCGCATCCAGTTGTTTGACCAGCCTTGCGCGCTCAGGGCCCACTGCCTCAACCATCGAGGGCGGTCGCACAACGTAAAACACAATCCTAGCCAGCACGAGAATAACCGCCAGGCGGGTCAGGAAAATCCCCACAGGGCGGCCCTTGATGTCCCAGCGGCGCAGATGCCGCATCGCTTGTACCAGGAGCAGGTACACGGTTGCCGCAAGCGGGGCTCCGTGGTGGGGTAAGAACGGAACCGCAACGAGCAGCGATCCAAGGAGACCGAAAATGAGCTGGATTAAGGGAAGGCGCGTCCTGCGGTCTCGCACAATCCACGGTAGTGTAATGATAAAGGGTATGCAGAGGACGCTCCCCAGAAAGAACTGCCCGAACGCAATAAATAGTTGCTCAGGTCCCCACTTATGAGGGCCGCGGAGCCAAACATTGAAATACAGCTCGAACTGGCGGTTCGCATAATGCAAGGGTGGATTCAGCTTCTCCCAGCGGAGCACTTTATAGTTGATATATTGCGTGTCGTAAAATGCGTGCGGTAAAACCAGGGGATTGCCGGTGACCCGCCAGTTGTAATAGGCAACGAATGCCAGTGTCAGGCCCACAACACCTGCCAAAGGAAATAGTATGCGCGGGCCTGTGATCTTTAGAGCCGGGCTGCGAGATGACCACAGCCATGCAATGATCACAAAGCCTACAGGGACGCAGAACACAAACCCTTCATACGGCCGGCTGTTGGCCAGCAGAAAGGCGCCGATCCCAATCAGCAGCGCATCTCGCCAGCGTTGATACTGGAAGATTCTAGGCAGCGCTCCCAGGACCAAGGCGCCACCTGTGGCTGCCACCGCTCCACCCCAATAGCTCTCCATCCAATAACTGAAAATTACGATTCGGAATACGAGGAGCACCACGCCCAGCAGAGCCCATTTCGCCGGGAACCAACCTTGCAACATCCAGGTCATCGCGGCCGTCATGAGCGCCATGCTCAATAACACGCCGATCCAGGGGTGACCGAGTACCTGCCCAAGCGCAAGTGCGGCTCCTTGCCCAGGGGGAAATATAGATGCATAAGTCGGGTGCTGAAGCACATGAAATGTGTCCAGGTACAACCACAGGGGGTGAGGTGGGTTGGTCAATCTCCCGTGGGCGAAGGTGTCCCCCGCGAGTAGATAGCTGAACTCGTCGTGACAGACCGGCGTAGGCAGCGGCAAGACGGGGAACAATGCCAGACGCAGAGCGATGACCGCCAGAGGCGCCGCGACAAGGACGGCACGCTTCCTGACTGCAAAGCGTGCGCCAAGCCTTTCGATGGGACCGAACCAGCGCTCCCCCAGCCGTGGCACGAACCACGCTGGGACGAGAAGCACTGCCAGAGCTAACCAGACAAGCTGGTACAAGAATTCTCCCCGTAATACAAATATTGATCTCAATCAGCGGAACAAACACGGGAACGCGGCGGCAGTTTTTCGGAAGTACCTATGTTAGCAAATTGGATTGCAACGTGCGAACCCGGGCCGGAACAACGAACCCTGTGAGCACTGCAAGAATCCATTGACGATGCTATGCTCAACGCACGCAACTTCGCACATCGAATGCCAGCGGCATCAACCTGAGGCAGCGACTTTGAAGCTCTTCGAGAGTGAGTCCAGGCGAATCTCATGATTGAGGCCATCCGCCCAGTTCTTTCTCTTTCCTGCGCCTATCAATCCTTCTGGCATTTGATTGGCGGGGGCCGGCGGAATCGTGTTCTGGTGCGGGATTTTATTTGTCCCCAGCCCGGAGACCGTGTTTTGGACATTGGATGCGGGCCTGGGACCATGGCCCCTTTTCTGCCGGGTTCAGAGTACGTAGGGTTTGACGCCAGCGCAGAATATATCGATCGGGCAAGACGCCGGTTCCCGCAGATGCAGTTCGTCTGCCAGCGGGTGAGCCAATACAGTCTAGTCGAGCGCGACTACTTCGATGTCGTACTAGCTCTCGGTATCCTCCATCATCTCGATGACGATGAGGCCCTGACGCTTTTTCAGATTGCTCGTGCCGCCATGAAACCGGGCGCGAGACTGGTGACGATTGACGGAGTCTGGACCGACGATCAATCCCAGGTGGTGAAATATCTGCTTTCGCGAGATCGCGGACGATTTGTGCGGAGCGAGGCAGGCTACCGGGCTCTCGCCTCAAAGGTCTTTTCGAATATAGAATCAAGCATCCGTCATGACCTGCTCCGAATCCCGTACACTCTACTGATCCTGAAGTGCGTTCGGTGATGTCGGTCGGAGAATGGGTCACAGGACGAATGACGATTAAGATCGATGGAAGCCATGATTCATAGCATCGATTCGCGGCCCAGCGGACTCTCCGTGGTGGTGCCGGTGTACCGCAGTGAAGCCATCCTGCCCGCAGTTGGTGCAACGCCTCGAGACCGTCCTCAGCCGAATCACGTCCGCCTACGAACTGGTGCTGGTCAACGACAGCAGCCCGGACCGAAGCTGGGACGTGATCTGCCAGCTGGCAGAGCGGAATTCCTGGATTCATCCCATCAACCTGATGCGCAACTACGGCCAGCACAATGCGCTCTTGTGCGGCATTCGGGCAGCGCAATATGACGTGATCGTGACCCTGGATGATGACCTGCAGCACCCTCCCGAGGAGATTCCGAAATTGCTGGCGGTGCTGGCCCAGGGCTTCGACGTTGTCTATGGCACGCCCGAAAACGAAGAGCACGGCTTCCTGCGCGACCTGGCTTCGGTAGTGACGAAAATGGCGCTGCAGAACGCCATGGGAGCGACGATTGCCCGCCAGGTTTCCGCTTTTCGCGCCTTTCGCGCCGAAGTGGCGAATGCGTTCAGTCACTACGAGGGCTCGTTCGTGTCCATCGACGTTCTGCTGACCTGGGGCACGAATCGTTTCGCCGCGGTGCCGGTAGCTCACGCGCCGCGCAAGCAGGGCCCTTCCGGCTACACCTTCCGCAAACTGGTCACCCACGCCATGAACATGATGACCGGCTTCACCACCTTGCCGCTGCAGCTCGCCAGCCTGGTGGGCTTCGTGTTTACCTTCTTCGGTTTTTGCGTGCTGGGTTACGTCCTGCTTCGATACTTCACCTACGGGAATCCGGTCCCCGGTTTTCCTTTTCTCGCTTCGATCGTCGCCCTGTTCTCGGGGGCCCAGCTATTTGCATTGGGAATTATCGGAGAATACCTGGCTCGCATGCATTTTCGCAGCCTGCAGAAACCGCCTTATGTGGTTCGATCGGGCGACACAAATCGGAAAGTAGAGAGCCGCAGGGCAGGCGGTTCCTCCCGATGACCACGAAATTTACCCAGGCCGAGGTTTACGATTTCTGGACCAGGCAGGCGCACGAACACGGGCAGGCATCCGCCGCCTCGTGGTCCGACCACCGGGTCATCGAGATGGAGATTCAAGAGATCGCCAAACGCCTGAACGATGGCGACCATGTTCTTGATGCGGGTTGTGCCAACGGTTATTCTTCGCTGCAGTTCGCGTGCGCCCGGCGGATACGGCTGCGCGGTCTGGATTACGTTCCCAAGATGATCGAGCAGGCACGCTTGCGTGCCGCCGGCATGAGAGAAAAACTTGTGGGCTCGGTCGAATTCGAGGAAGGTGACATCACCCAACTCAAGGAACCATCCGAAGCGTATGACAAGGTGGTCGTCATCAGGGTACTGATCAACCTGGGTACGTGGGAACGCCAGGTGCAGGGATTGCGCGAGTGCATACGCGTGCTGAAGCCGGGGGGGACGCTGCTGCTTTCCGAAGCAACTCTGCAGGGCTGGCGCCGGCTCAACGAATTCCGTAGCGAGTGGGGCTTGGACGACATTCCCATGCCACCTTTCAATCAGTACCTGGACGAGGATCGGGTGATCTCAGCCGCCGCGGGTGAAATGCGGCTCATCGAGCTTTCCAATTTCGCAAGCACCTACTATGTCGGCACGCGGGTCTTGAAGCCTTTGCTGGCCCTCGCCACGAAGGCGCCGCTCAACGTCGCGGATCCCGGTGCCCAGTGGAATCGATGGTTCTCCGCACTTCCTGCCGCGGGCGACTATGGCACCCAGAAACTGTTTGTTTTTAAAAAACTATGAGCTATGCCATCCCATTCAACCGGCCCTGTCTCGCCGGAAATGAATACAGGTACATCGGGGAGGCCATCGCTCACGGCCACGCGTCCGGCGACGGTCCCTTCACCCATAAGTGCCATGCCCTGCTGGAGCAGGAACTGCAAGTCCCCAAAGTTCTGCTCACCACATCCTGCACCCACGCTCTGGAACTGGCGGCACTTCTGTTGGAGTGCGGTCCCGGGGATGAAGTCATTGTCCCTTCTTTCACCTTTGTCTCGACGGCCAACGCTTTTGTCTTGCGCGGCGCGCGTATCGTCTTCGCAGATATACGCTCTGACACTCTGAACCTGGACGAAACTCAGCTGGAACGTTTGATCACCCCTCGAACCAGGGCGATTGTTCCCGTTCACTATGCCGGCGTGGCCTGTGAGATGGATGCAATTTCAGCCGTGGCGCGCCGCCATGGGGTGCGGATCGTAGAGGACAATGCGCACGGACTCTTTGCGCGATACAAGGGTCGATACACCGGAACGTTTGGCTGCCTGGGCACGCAGAGTTTCCACGAAACCAAGAATGTCACCTGCGGCGAAGGTGGAGCTCTGGTGGTGAACGATCCCGAACTCGCGGAGCGGGCCATGATTCTTCGCGAAAAAGGAACCAACCGCAATCAGTTCCTTCAGGGTCAGGTGGACAAATATACGTGGGTGGATCTCGGCTCCAGCTATCTGCCGTCGGACCTGCTGGCGGCATTCCTGTACGCCCAACTGGAAGCCCGGGTGGAGATCCAGGCCAAACGCAAGCGGGTCTGGGAATTTTATTGGCAGCATCTCAACTATTGGGCTCAGGAAACGGGCGTCAGGTTGCCGGTGGTCCCTGTCGAGTGCGAGCAGTCCTATCACATGTTCTATCTCATCATGAATTCGCTGGCAGAACGCCAGGCGCTGATCTCACACTTGAAGTCCCAGGGCATTCTGAGCGTCTTTCATTATGTCCCCTTGCATCTTTCCGACATGGGGCGCAAATTCGGGGCCCAACCGGAGGATTGCCCGATTACCGAGGACATAAGTGAACGCCTGCTGCGCTTACCCTTCTACAATGATTTGACAGAGAGCGATCAGGCACGCGTCGTGTCTGCAGTCACCCAGTTCCGCGCAATGGCACGAAAGACCGCGATTGCGTCATGAGCAGCCTCGAACCGATCGAGGAATTGAACACCTTGGGGCAGCCCTCGCTCCAGACGGAACCTTCCGGCGGATACGATCCGTCTTTCTTCCAGCAACTGGCTCGGGTCGAAGACCGCCATTTCTGGTTTCAGGCGCGCAACCATCTGATTTTCAAGATCAGCAAGAAACTGGTTTCTGAACTCACCAAGGGCTATCGGGTCCTCGAAGTGGGATGCGGCACCGGAAACGTGCTTAGGGTCCTGCGCCAGGCATGTCCCGACGGCATGGTGATCGGCCTCGAACTGTGGTTCGATGGCTTGCGCTTCGCGCAAGAGCGATCTGCCGGCCCGCTGGTGCAGGGCGATGTGCGCCACTGCCCTTTCGGCAGGCCGTTCCATTTGATCGGCATGTTCGATGTTCTCGAGCACGTCCCGGAAGAGTTGGAGACACTGAGGGCGCTGCGGGACGCACTCGCCCCTGGGGGAAGGCTCATGCTGACCGTCCCGGCCCACCAATACCTATGGAGTTATTTTGACGAAGCGGCCCGCCACTGCCGCCGTTATTCCTCGCGGGAGATTCGCCAGCGGCTGGTCGAAGCTGGATTCGAGGTGGAATTCCAGAGCCAATTCATGACCTGTATTTTTCCCCTCGTCTGGCTGTTTCGAAAAGTGAGTTCCTGGAACCAGCGGCCAGGCCCCGAAGACGCCAAAGCCCTGACTCTGAGAGAATTTCGCGTGGTCCCGGTGATCAACGGATTGCTGGCCGCTCTGTTAAAGCTTGAAGCAATCTGGCTGAGCCGTGGGTACAGGCTTCCGGTTGGAACCTCGCTGATCGTGGTGGCTCGAAGAGCTTCTTAACGAAACGCCGCGGGATCGCCGATCGCGACCGTCCTATTTAAACGCCTCCACATACACCGAATGCGGCAATCCCGCGGCGTCGCCGGGCTCGAAGGCTGGGACGGTTTCGCCATAAAGCCGGCTTTGTCCTTCCGCCGATCCCACCACTTCCCGAAACCCTGCCTTGCGCAAGACTTCGTCAAGGTAGCTGAAGTCGAAAGCCGTCCGGTGCTGTCCATCGCAAAAAACGAAATTGGAGAAGCGGCCGCCCAGGGAATCGAAGTGGCGGGGAAAATCGTCGTAGAACCAGTCGTGACGGTTCTGCTGGAAGGCGAGGATCGCATTAGACAAGCTGGGCACGATGATTCTCATCCCGCCCCCGGCCTTGAGCACGCGCGCACAGTCCAGCAACAGCTTCTCCAGTTCGTCGGGATAAAGATGTTCGATCATGTGCGTGGAGTAGATGGAATCGACCGAATTGCTGGCGAAGGGCAGGCCGCAACGAATGTCGAGCCAGATGTCAGTCTTGTGCATCGGGTTGGCGTCGATGTTGACGAAACCGGGGATATATTTGGGGCCGCATCCCAGGTGAAGGTCGAGGCGGTGTCCGTTGACCGATCGCCCGGCGTGGCGCAGCCTTTTCATCCAGTAATTCGGCCACGTTGCCTTGGCAAGCAGCAGGAAATACAAATCCTTGTAGCGTTGATGCAGCACGCTCAACCTCAGCCCGGAAGATCACGACGCCCGGCCACTTCTTCTCCGAACGGGATCAATTGTAGCAAGAAGATTCGCCGCCAAATCCAACAGCCCATCGACATGTTTGTGCCAGGAGAAGGCGCGCGACCTCTCCCCTCCACGGTCCGAGAGCGCCTTCGACAGTTCCGCGGAATCCGCAATCTGGCAAACTCGTGCGCCCAATGCCTCCGGGGAAAAACGCGGGAAGTAAAGGGCGGCGTCCTGGCAAATTTCGCGATGCACCGCCGAATCCGCGGCCACGACGGGCAACCCGCTCGCCATTGCCTCCACCAGCGGATGCGCAAATGATTCTGCGTAGGCCGGCGCAACGTACATGCTGCACTGGCGATAGACGTGATGCAGCAGAGAGTATGGGACCGCACCTAGTTCCACCACGATGTCCGCGATTCCGAGTTGTGCGACCAGTTCGGCAGCCGCCTGGGCGCGATAGCTTCCCGGGTTGTCTTCCGAGCGCAGCCGGCAGGTGAGGAAGAGTCTGAGTTTCCGGCCGCCCAGGCGCTCGCGCAACCCGGGGAGCGCGCGCAGCAGGGTCTCAAAGTTCCGGTAGTAGTTGTAGTGGCTGACGTAGAGAAGCCGCAGCGCGTCCTGGTCGAGCTCAAGCTTCTGCCGGATGTCGGCGGCCAGGGGTGTTTCATCCCGAAAAAAGGCCTCAGGGTCGAAACCGTGATGAATGGCCACCACGTTGCGGCCAGTCCATTGCCGCAACTCTTGTGCGAACGCCTCGGTGGGCGCGACCGTCGCATCCGCCCACGCGATGGAACGCCGGGCCAGGCTGCCTTTGATGCGTGTTTCCAGCCACAAGCCATACTCCCCGCGCCGGCGGACATCCTGAAGAAAATCTATTGAGGTGTAGAGCGAGTTACGTGAAAGCAGGATCTGCGGCACCGGGGACTTACGCAGCGCAAAGTTACCAACCGACAGCAGCACGTCCGCTCCACTCTGCCGGATAAGCGCTGAAAGTGACATCTGCTCCTGCCAGAAGCGCTGCAACGCTCCCGCTTCAGGGTTGATCTCAGGAAGCGAGACTCGGGGCAAACCACCCAGTTCCCGCCGCAGCTGCGGGCTCACGGCGGCGGTCACGCGCACGCCCTCGCGAGCGGAAAGATGCGGGAGAACATTGCGGAGATAGGTCAGTCCACCGCCAGCGCTGGCCGCCAAACCATTGAGGAACAGATGCATCATCGCTCGGTCGCAGCGATGTTTGCGTCTCTTCCCAAAGTCGCGAAGCCGAAGTCCGTGATGGGACGATACACGGCTGCGGGTGCGACCGACGGCAGCATGTCCAGGAAGGAGAACGCCAGCACCCAGAAGAACACGCTGAGATAGTAACCGACCGCAAAGAGCCAGTCTTCAAAGCTGGCATGGATCAATCCCGCGGTCAACACCATGGTGACCGGGACCACATAGTGACGGATATTCGCCGTGCGGCGAAGCCAGGAAAACACACCACCAAGTCTCAAAGCCAGCATAACTACGAGCGTAAAAAAGGGGAGTACGCCCAGCAAACCGACGCCCTCCAGAATCGCCAGGTAACTGTTTCCATGCTCGCGGGTGGCAGCAGTGACCGTCGAGTACTCGCCCATCGCGACGTCGTCGTCGGAGCCGTTGATACGGCTCCCAAATCCGCTTCCGAACCAGGGATGCTGCTGGATAACCGAGACAGTTTCATCCCAGGGGGTCAGGCGCGAGCCCATCAGTCCCTGACTCTCGTGACCCTTGTAGAGGAAAACTGCCGCCAGCGAGGAACCCTCATGGCGAAGGGGCATGTCCTCCATCTGCTCGGAAGGAGTCAGTCCGACAAAGACGACGGCTATGCATGCAAACGCCACAGTCCCCTGAATCAGCAATCGGTAACGCCGCAAAACCACACACGTCAGGCAACATGAGACCACGGCAGCCAGCATCCCCGCCCGCGCCTGACTATAGAAGAGAAGGCCGACGCTTAGCATGAAGACGAAAATGGCGCGCCGTTGCCTCGTCTTTCCCTCCGCCGTCAACACTCCCCAAAAAAGCAGAGGCGCGGCCACCACACCCATAATGGCGCCCAACGAATTGGGGTTGCCATAGATGGGCCTCCGCAAAACCAGGTAGGCAACGGCTGAGGCATAGACCACAATTTCCACGAAGAACAGTAATCGGGGAAAGAATTTCTCTTCCCGTCCGCTCAGCGCCAGGCGGGCGCCCGTGGAGGCGTAGAGAAAAAGCAACAGCAGACTCAGCGCTTTCATGAACGACAACATGGGAAATGAGGACACAGCGGCGGAAACCAGCGCCGCCAGGATGGTGAAAATGGCCACCATGTGGAAAGTAGAAAAACGGGGGTGCTCGCTGCGAATGTAGAGTGCGAAGCCCACGATCGCACCCAGGGCCAGGACCGCCCAGCGTCCGGCTGTCCATACCGTGCTGAAAGGAACTGACATGCCCGCCCACAGAAATGCCACAACCAGGACCGGGAAGAATCGTTGCTCGTATTTCCAGAGCGCTGCCAGAAGACCCTGCAGGAAAATCAGTCCGCCCAGATAGTAGGCGCTGCCCAGGTATGCCGGACGGTATAGCGCGGCGCCAGCCGCCATGAGGCTGACGGCCAGAACCAAGGCGGGAACAATAAATTTCGAAAAGCGACTATTCATGGCCGTGCACTCCGACCGATCTCGCCGCCTGCGCGATCCCGGCGGCACAGGCTTCGGGTGAATAACTCAGGATACGCTCCCGGCTATGATTTCCCATCCGAGCACGTCCCTCCGGATCCCGCCCCAGTTCTTCCATGGCCGACGCCAACTGGATCACATCACCTCGACGCACCACCCGGCCATTCCAGTTATCCTCGACCAGGTCGGCAACACACCCTGCGGCCTCGCTCGCGATCACCGGCAGACCGCAGGCCATGGCTTCGTTCACCACCAGCCCCCAGGATCCGAATGCGATGGAAAGACAAAACTCTCCGCCAATGCATAATAGCCGGCGAGCTGATCGCGCTGGACGAAGCCGGCGCATCGGACCTGTCCTGGAGCAATCTGCATCGTTCGACGAGTCACTTCCTCGCGAGCGGCCCCATCTCCTACTAGAACCAGACTGACGAGCGTGCGTAATTCAGGGGTCAGTTTGCCATAGGCCTCGAGTAGATCAAACACTCCTTTTTCGCGGACCAGCCTGCCCACAAACAGGAAAAAACGGGGAGGCAACTGCAGCGCCTGACGGTGCTTCTCTGCCTGCTGACGGACTGCCTCAGCCCGCTGGGCAAAGAGTTCTGTATCCACCGCATTGGGCGCAGTAAAGATGTCCCTCTCGATCACCCCATAGTTCATAACGTACCGTAACGAAGACTTCCCGGGCACGACGAAAGCGCTGCAACGCTTCATGAATCTCCTTTTCAGGAATCCGATCACCCGGTTACGGCTGCGAATGTCCCGGTCCGTGCTCTCTACCCACAAAATGAATGGGACGCGCCGCCGGCGTGCCCAGAACATGGCCTGCCATGAAGCCAGATAATTGTAGCCTCCGCACAGGATGGCGTCCGGGGCCGCCCGCTGCAGTCCTTTCTTCAAACCGCGGTTGAGCAGCAGGTTGTGCCCGGCAAATTTCCGCCGCCAGGATGGAAGCACCTGGTAGGAAAAGCGAATCTCATCCTTGTACACCAGCCAGTCGCGCAATTTGGGATCGCTTTCCGCGAGAAAAATTACATGCAGATCTATGTCCTCACGCTGGGCCAAAGCGTTGAATACCGGAATGCGGTAGGGCGCTATGATCTCGGTCAGGATAACCAGCCTCATACCCGGCACTCCTGGTAGAGGCGGAACAACCGCGCCGCCTGGTGACCCAGGCTGTATCCCTGCAGGATGGTACGACGCGCAGCCTGACCCATCTTCCGCCGCAGCTGAGGCTGCTCCAGAAGCCGGGTGAGAGTGTCCGCAAGTTCCTGTAGATCGCCGGCCCCAATCAGATATCCATTGACTCCCTGCTCAACCACTTCTTCAATCCCCTGTCCGCGACAGGCGACGACGGGTTTGGCGGCCGACATTGCCTCCAGATACACGCATCCCAGTCCCTCGTACCGGCTGGGTAATGCAAAAACGGTAGCGCGCCGCATGGCGTCAGCGACCTGGCGGCGGCCTTGGCGGCCCCGAAAATTAGCTCTAGCGGCTATGCCGAGTTCGTCAGTCAGCTTCTGCAGACGAGGCCGTTCAGGCCCTTCGCCGATGATCTCAAGCGAGAGCCGGGGAAACTGATTTTGGATGGCGGCAAACGCTCGCAGCAACAACTCGTGTCCCTTGATCGGAATAAGATTGCCCACGCAGAGGATCATGGACTCGCCCGGCTCACCCTCCGCCGCCGAAAACATTTCCGGATCGGCCCCGTTGTAGATCACCGTGGTATTCACGCGCGGGCCCGCGCCCTCGATCACCTGGTCGCGAACTTTTTCGCTGATGCAAATCACCGAGCACGCCGAGCGATATACAGATCGCGATATGCGGGCACACCACTCCCCGATTCGGCCTTTGACCTGCCGGCTGGAAAAGGCATCGAGGCCATGCACCGTCACCACGAAGGGTATTTTCAACTCCCGGCTGAGCAGCATGGCGGCGTGCCCGCAAGGCAGCGCGGAATGGGCATGGATCAGGTGTACGGGTTTTGAATCGTGCAGGCGCCGGATCTCGGGAAGCAGCCTGGCGAAAAGGAAGGCCCCCGCACTGGACAACCCACGACCGCCGGGGATGGAAAAATAGCGCACCCGTCGCGCCCCGACCGCAGAGTCGCTTGCCGGTGCGCCGCCTCGATAAAACGGCTGCACCGCCCGGACCGTGTTTGCCACTCCCAGCCGGGCGAGTTCCGCCAGCGGCTCCGCCACGAAGCAGCCTTGAGCATCGTCTCCGCTGACAGGATAGAACGGCGTCAAGGTCAGGACATGCAGTGGTTCCCGCGGCGTGACCAATTCCGGGATGCTGGAATCAGCGGCAGTCATGCGGCACGGGACGCGGTCTTCCGCGACATCAGATCCAGAAACACTTCTTCCCAGCGGCGGGCGATGGGATCCCAATCGAATTTCTGGCTGTGCTTGCGGCCTGCTTCTCCAAATTTCCGCCGCTGTTCGGGCGATCCCAGCAGTTCTCCCAGTCGGCTAAACAGTTCCACGTCTGAACCAACCAGGTAGCCGCTCTCCCCATCTACGACGGTTTCTGGCTGATAGTTATTTCGCGCGATCACGGGCAGGCCGCACGCTGCAGCTTCCAGAAGGACCTTCGGAGACCCTTCCCAACTGGATGGAAACAGAAAAATGTCGGCTTGCTGATACTGCTGCTTCAATTCTTCCGCCGCCTGCAGGCCGGCAAGCCTGACGTTTCCGAGCCGCTCGCGTTCGATGCGCGTCTTCAATTCGTCCGCCATGAGACCTTCGCCTACCAAGACAAAATCCGCCTCGGAAAAACGCGCCGCTGCCTGCAGCAGCAATTGCGGCTGCTTGAATGGCCGCAGCGATCCCACAAACAAGACTCTTGGACGATTGTTGGCCGGACGATCCCATGCGGGCGTGAAGAAACTCGTATCCACGCCCGTAGGAACGATCTCGCTGGGCAAGTTGTATTCCTGCTGCAAGCTGCGCTTTACGGACCCGGCGTTGCTGAACAGATAGTCGCAGCGCAGGACGGTCCGTTCCCAGAGATCGACCGCCTCCGGCGAGACGGTGGGTTCATTCTTCAGGTCCGATTGTGACTCGACGGTGCCGATGGTGATACAGCTGTCCTGCCAGCGCCTTCGCAATCCCATATAGAGCCTGCTGGCAGGAGACGACTTCACGTAGAACAGGATTTCATGGCGCCCCAGAACAAACTCGCGGAAGATTCTGACCGTACGACGACGCTGCGGCAGGCGAACCAGCCTGGTATTGGGACGCTGCTCCACGGCGCGATCAGGCCGGCCTTCACAAAAAACGCTCACATGAAAGCGGTCGGGATCCAGTCGCCGGATGATCTCGCGCGCATTGGTCATCTGCGCATTGGTAAGACCCTGGTCAGCCAGGCTGTCCACGAGGATTCGCACAGGGGTCATAGGCGAAACTGACCAGCGACCGCGTCTCTCCAGGCGCAATGCGGTCATGTTAAACGGAAGTCCGGATAGTGGGGCTGGCCTATTTTAGCCGAAGTGGCAGTCGTGGTGGCCAATCTCAGTGGCCAATCGCCGTGGCCAAACGAAGATCGCGCAGTCGCGCCGACAAGCGGTACCCTGCGTCCCGCGATTGCACCGAATCCGAGATATGCTGCCGGGCCCGATCCAGCAACCGCCGGCGAACCGCCTTCTCCGCTCCCGGCGGCACCGGCTGGAGCTCACCGGGATCCGAATCGAGGTCATACAACTGCTCCTGCTTCGTCGCCGAATTGAAGTCTAGTACCAACTTGTACCGCGCCTCGCGCACCGCCAGCAGGCGCGCCTGCAGGCGGTCCTGCACCACAAAGGGGTTCTTACATCCAGAGATGCATTCGACTACCGCATCGCTCTCTCCGCTTTCCCCTGCAGAGAGCAGCGCGGCGTGACTGCGTCCCCGGAAGCTGCCGGGGACGGGAACTTCGACCAGCTCCAGCAAAGTGGGCGCCAGATGCAACAGGCTGAAAGGAGCCGCTACAGTTCCAGAGGGTAGTCCAGGGGCACGCAGCAACAGAGGGACCCGCACCAGTTCTTCAGAGACTCTCGAAGGTGGATGGTAGCGGCCGCCTTGGTCGAGGAATTCCTCGCCGTGATCGGCGGTGAGGGCCATGACACAGTTTTCCCACACGCCCAGGCCTCGCAGCGTATCCACCAGGCGCGCCACCTGCGCATCCACCCACCGAATCCCCGCATCGTAGAGAGTCATGACGTCTTCGCGGTGCCGCCGCAACCGCGCCGCTCCCAGGTCGCTGCGGTTCCAGTACGCATTCAGGTAGCGCGCTCGCGAGGCGTCCAGTGAATGCCGCCCCATCAATTCAAGCGCCTCGCGCCGTGGGTAATACGGCGAATGTGGGTCCATGAGATGCAGCCAGAGAAAGAATGGCCGGTCTGCGATGCCGGTCAGCCACTCGCGCGCATGGTCAACCATGACATCGGCTGCCGGAAACCGGCGCAACTGGTCGAGCGACAGCGCCGGCACCGATGCCAGCCGCTGGCAGTACTGGAAGTACAGTTCGTCGTATAGCACGCCTACGGGACCAAGCGCGTGGGAAACTTTTGCCAGACGCTGGTTCCATCGGTTCAGCACTCCGGGATCCTTTCCGCCGTCAGAAACCTCCGGCACGGGCGCGGCCTCGGAATCCAGAAAGTCCTTGAACACGCTGAAGCCGGCGTCGTACCCGAAACGCGGTGATAGATAAGGGTTGGCCGCAAGAAAGGCCGCCGTCGCATGGCCTGCGTCGTTCAACACCGTGGCTATCGTGGGTTCTCCGGGGGCCAGGCCGACCACGTCCCGGCCCAAACCCAGCGGATAGCGCGAAGCCATCACGGCTGGGAAGGAAAAATACGTCGGCGCGCCGGCCACGATCGCGTTGGAAAATGTCAGAGTCCCGGTTGCGAACGAGTCGAGAAAAGGGGTGGTGGGGCGCGGGTAGCCAAGAAAGCCGGCATGGTCAGCCCGGAAGCAATCCACCGTGATCAAGACCAGCGATCGCGCAGACTTCATGCTAGCTTGCCCCCGGCGTGGCGCATCTCCACTTGCCGTTGCCCTGCTTGACCTCAACCGAAACCGGCCCGCGCGGACCTTTGAATTTCCCCCGGTTAACCAGTTCGTACACGTCGAGGTCGTGCACGTAAAGCAAATTGGGATGTTTAGCTTCCAGCGCCCCGAGAAACTCATCGAGCACACGCAGGGCGGGACCGCGAAAATCTTTCAGCGACGAATGGAAATTGATGGAATGGATGGAAATAATCGCCGGGATGCCGCGTTCGAAGCAGCGTTCCGCCAGCTGCATGTATTTTTCCAGAGAGAGTCCACGCTCGAAGGGCTCAACGTCGATAGTGCGATGCAGGTTGAGCATCCCGCACTCGTCCATGTGGGGAGGCAGCGCGCCGCCGCTGCCGTTCTGCGCCACCCGGATGCCGCACTGCGACCATGACCGGCGAGTGTCATCGTTCGCACGATATCCGGGAGCGCACGCCGACAACGGAGCCATGGCAAAAAACTTTTGAAATTCCCGCGCCGCTTCGGCAATAAGATTTTCCTGGAGCTCCGCCTCCAGAAATCCAGCCTGCGGTTTTTCCGGATTGCAGTACTCGTATCCGATCCAGGGCATACGCCAGTAAATGTAAGGCGTCTCCGCCTTCCACAACGTGTGCAGCAGGTTGTTGCGCTCTCCATGCACGGTCAAGGCACGCTCCACTGCCAGCCGGCAGAAGTGGGTCAAACCGTGCAGCGCCGGATAGAAGACATCTTCGGAAATGCCCTGCCGGTAAGCTTCAAAGAGTCCGGGCCGTGTCCAGGCGCCGGGCAAACCCTGGCTGAGCGGCAGGAGATGAATATCCTGAAGTCCGCTTTCAGCAGTCTTCTGGAAGTCGAGGTTGGCCAGCAGAAAATTCATCACCATGCAGGCCGGACGCCCGGTGGCATCGCGATGCCCCTTCAGCATATCCCGCAACGCCATCACGTCTTCGGCGGTTTCGAGCGAATAATAATCGTAAGGATTTTCCCCCAGATGAATTCCGCTGGCGCGAAGCTGCTCGTACCCTTCACGGTCCCGCACACCCACGCGCCCCCAATCATCACTCTGCAGCAGAACCAGGGGGCGACTGAACCGGAGGTCGCGAACCTCGGGCTTCGCGCCCCATGCTTTCAGCTTGTCAACGAATTTGGGCATTCGAGTAGAACCGATTCCCAGCGAATTTCGTCAAATTACGGACTCATGGGGCGCGGGAGCACGATGCCGGGCCAACTTCACTTTCGGGCCAGAGCACAATAATTTCCGGCCATCTGATCGTTGGTGCTCAGAGACAACTTTTCCAGACCCAACCCCGCGACATTGACCAGTGGAAAGACCGTCAGCTGCAACAATCGTCGCATAATTTCATACCGGGCGAAAATATTGAGGCCGGTATTGATCAGCCGGCAAAATCCACCCAGACTGAATACTTCCGGAACAATTTCAACCTGGGAGAAGGGCGCAAGAATCGAGCGCAGCCCGGAGCGCATGTAGCGCCAGTGTTCATCTTCAACAAAACGAGGGCTGACCGCCCCAACGCTCATCAGCAATACGCCTCCCGGCTTCAGAACGTCGTACACCTGCTGCGCCGCGAGGTGAGGTCTGGGAAAATATTCAAAAACGCCCGTCGCAATGACCAGGTCAAAAGTATCGGCGCGCAAAGGCAACGACTCTCCCTTCCCCACCACATTCACCAATTGAGTCCGGACAACATCGATGGCCACGTATTGCCTGACTCTGTCCTGGAGCAGCGGACGATAGGGCTGATACCGTCCTCCAATATCCAGCACCCGCAAGTCCTTCCCGGGGATTTGGCCGACCCAGTCTGCGATTAACTGCGCCCGCCGGCGGAGCACCAGATAATTGGGATTGGTGATCGAGGGACGAAGTCGATCCTGCGCCAGCTTTTGCAGTTCTTCCAGCGAGTAGTCCTTCCCCACCAATTCCCCCTGCAGTCCGATTGAAAACTGTCTGAACCCTCAGAGATAGCCCAGGTCGCGAAGTCTTTCTTCAATCACGCGCTGCTCGGCTTCATCCATTTGTACGGCATCGTCGCGCAGCAGTTCGCGTAAGGCAAATGTGAGGAACTGCTCGAGGTTGCCGTATCGTGCCGCGAAACGCCGTTCCGCCTCATCGCAGAGGTCGGCGGGCAAATGCACGTCGCGCAGATCATTCGCCATCAGGCCTTTACTCCTGCGCCCACCACGCCGCGCACTCGCGACCATAGCGCCCGGGCAATCAGGCGGTCATCTTCATCCAAACCAGCCGCCAGCGCGATCACAACAAAAGCCAAGTACGCCGACACCAGAACGATTGCCAGCGTCATCCACGGCGGCAGAATTCCGCCCAGAGCGAAGCGCAGAAACAGCACCACGCACAAGTTGGCGACCAGCGGCGGCAGCAGTCGAAAATAACCGCGGTTATAAGGAAATAACCCCAGTTTGCTCCGGACCTCGCGGAGATACCATACATTGCTGACTGCATTGGTAAGTGCGGCGCCGAGTGCAGCTCCGGTGAGGCCCAGCCTCGGAATCAGCAGCAGACTCATGCCCACCATCACCACTGCCATCACTGCCTGGATTCTTATCAAGCGGCGCTGCTGCCCGGACATAAGGAGAAGGTATCCGACCGAGCCAACGCCACAGTTTATCAGCTGGCCCAGGGTGCCTATTATCAGGATGGGCCAGCCCGCTTCAAACTCAGGACCAAAAATCCGCATCAACTCGCGCGCGAACACGATGATGACACACCCCAGAGGAAGCGTGAGCCCAAGAATCCACTTGGTCAGGGTCTGGAACAGGCGGCCCAACAGCTCGCGCTGGTCACGCGCGTGCAGGTCCGCGATGGTGGGAGAGAATATCTGGTTCACGGACTGGAGAACGGTCGGCACAAACGCCACCAGCGCAGCCGCCATGGCGTAGATTCCCAGCTCCCGCGCATTAAGATAAAAGCCGATAAGGATTTTGTCGGCTTGTGACATGACGAAGCCGAGAGAGTCCATGCCGAATGCCACCGCCGAGAACGAAATCACATCCTTCTCGATCGAAGGCAGCCCACCTGAGAATGCACGCGCCGCCCGGGGCGTCAGTTTCCAGACCGCGATCACCAGCAGGACCATCACCACGAAGGCGCTCGCCGCCTGGGCAAAAATGTATCCCCAAAGACCCAGGCCCGCAGCGACCAGCCCCAGAGTGAAGAGCATGGTCAACGGGTTGCCGATGAAGCTGGTGATGACGGTGCGGCGGGCAACGTCTCTGTAGCCCGTCAGCACCTGGCCCAGGAACCCAGTCAAGGCGCCGAAGATCATGATCAGCGCGAACAATCCCAGGTAGCGATTTAACGCCGGGGTGTGATAGATGTGGACCGCGACCCACGGCCCCACCAGCAGCAGCGCTCCGCCCAGCACAAGATTGAAAAACAACAGGAGCGCAGTACTGCGAACCAGAAACCCGCGCAGCAGGTCGAACTTGCCGGTAGCGCTGTAGGCGGCCACAAAACGCACCGCCGAGTAAGGCAGGCCGAGTGCGTTGAAGATTCCCAGCAGGCCCACGATCGTCATACCGAGCGCGTAGATGCCCAGGGCCTCCGCCCCCAGCACCCGGGCCAGATAAATTTTGAAGAGGTATCCGGCGGCCGCGGTAAAAATCGTGCCCGCAAAGAACACTGCCGAATGACGCGAGATGTGCCCCATTTGCTGGCGAAAGGTCGGGGCATCCGCCAGCTTGGGTTGAAGCTCCAGGACGGCGTCGGCGGGCGGCGTTTTGGCGGGCAATGACATAGGTGCGATTACGCCGGGGCTTTCATCGGCTCCGAAAACGAAGTGGTGCGCAACAGCAAATCTCGTAGTTTCGCCGGGTCCATGGTTTCCCACAGGTTGGGCCGCAGTTCAACCCTCTTGCCCTTCATCCCCAGCAGGCGGGGGATTTCGTTCAACTCGTCGGCCGATTCCAGCACCCGTCCGATGCCAAATCTCGCGAACTGCTCGAGGTATCCTGAGGTTGTGTCGCGCAACCAGGAACACAGGAACACCGGTATCCCCTGGGCGGCGCACTGCAGGGCCACCGTGGATTGCACGGTCAGGGCAAGACGGATATTTCTCCATAGTTCAGGCGAGGGCGCTCCCGCGATCACTTCGATCCCGGGCTCCTGTTCAGGCAAATATTTTCTCAGGACTCGCCGGTGCCCTCGAATGCTCTCAAAGGGATGAATCTTAAAAACGAGTTTGAGCCTACAGGCTTGAGACAGTGCCCACAGTTTCGGCAGGAGATCGCGGTACACCTCTTCATTGCGCCACCCTCCGGCCTGATACGGTTCGCTAAAAAACACCAGCCAGGACTGGCTCGGCTGGGCCGCCGGCTTTGCCGCGACCGGGCGGGATGGCAATCCCTGGCCGCCCAGCACAACTTTTTCCGCCGGCACGCCGCACGACCGCAGCAGGTAGTCGCGCTCGATTTCGCCCTTGGCCAGATAGATGTCGGCATATGGCGCCTTTACTGCCATCTTCGAATCCATCGCTCCATGATGGCAGGCCACGGTTGGAAGGCCGCGGTTCCTGGCAAGCATCAGAGGCAGTCGAGTGTAGGGATTGCTGTCATCGCAGCACAGGCATCCGGCGATGGTTTCGGATTCAAAGACCTGGGTCCAGGCGTCACGCACCGCGATTCCCCACCGCACCAAACCCGGAATCCTGCCCAGAACTCTGGTCGCATTCGCGGCCGAATGTTCTTCGGCCCCCGCAATCAGCCGGTCCTTCAGCAACTCCCATGCCCGGGTCAGGGCGGCGGCTTCATCCCTGTCAGCAGGCACGAAATAAGGATCCAACGATGCGGTGGCAACATTCGCTGGCACAGATTTCAGTCGCGCGCTGTCTCTGGCATAGACCAGCAGAAAACTTTCACTGGGGAGCAGCGCCGCGTAAGAAACAGCGGTGCGCGAAACGTTGACATATGCGGATGGCAACAGCACCACCGGCTTCCCGGGAGTCCGGCGCCCGCAGGCGAGCCGCCGCCGCATCCGGTGTTCACGATCGAATTTGTCTTGAACCACCTGGCTGATCTGCGCCGGGTCCAACTGAGCGAAAACATTGCGATAGTGTTGCGCCCATCGTCGGATGGGATGGAACCCAGCCTCGAGCCTGACGTATTTCGCTCCCGTCAACGCCTGCAGTGCCGTGGCCGCGGCGCTGGGCCGGCTGACAGACAGCTCGCACCCGCCCTTCAATTCCCGCGCCAGGCGGCCAATCAGAATCAGCTGGCGAAGATCGGGCTCGATCAGCAGGGACAGCACCTCCCACCAGTCGATTCCCAAGCCATCCACCATCCGGCCGGTTCCGAGTTGCAGCAGTTCCCGGATGCGGCGCAGATCTTCACCATCGTTGGAGAATTCGTACAAGCTGATGACGCGGGCCTGCGCCTGGCTGCTCCATCTCTCGTAGGTGGCGGCCGGCGCTCGGCCGAGATCGACCACCAGGTCCCACCCCCTTCCCGGCTGCGCTCCAGGAATCGGGTCGTCGGGATGGAGAAGAAGCACTCTCATGGTTTAACGCTCTCGGCGGAAGGGCGGCCGACCAGTCGTCGCACCCAATGTTCCAGCCGGGGCGAAGACTTGACCGCTGCCGCCGCGTGATAGCGCACCGTTTCCCGCAGGCGCACCGCGCGCGAATCTGTAATTGTAGCGTGCAGGGTTTGACGGTACGCGCTGGCAAAACGGTCCTTGTACCCTTCCTCGCCCAATCCCAGGTCCAGAAGATGTATGTCCGGATTGTCGCAAGCCTGCTCCACCATCTTTGTGAGCAGGCAGAATCCAGGAGAAACCTGCCGCCACCTGGCGTCAAACGTCGGCTGGTAATAAAACCAGCTTCCGGCAAACTGGAATCCGTAGTTCCAGGCCACGGGTTCGTCGCCGGCCAGCAGGCGGGTCAAGACCAGCCAGCCCGCTCCAGAAAGCAGTTCGGCCAGCCCGGAAAGAAAGTTCTGCCGCTCCGCACTGGCCAGATTGCTGGCCCGGCCACCGGCGCGAAAACGGGCCACATGAGCTTCTACGAAGCGCGGCAGATTTGCCGAAATACTGTTCCACTGCGTGAGGTGGTCCAGCTTCACCGGGCCGGTTTTCTCCAGGCCCCTGAGGTAGGAACGAAATGCCTTCCGCTTGACCACGGACTCTTTCAGTTCCTGCCGCTCTTTCGGGGCTCCCAACCTGATCTGGGCACAGCGGTAAGCGGGACGCGAAAATACCAGGTACCCGTGCTTTTCCGCGGCTCCCTTCAAGGCCAGCGACGTCGCTGAATCTGCCGGCAGATTGGCCAGCCGCAATATCGGCGGATGGAGCCGGGCGAGTTCTCCGAATACGCCGGCCACGAATTCCGCCCGCTGCCGTGGATGGCAAATGAAATCGCAGTAGTCGGCCGTGCTTCCTGCTAGAAAAGAAATTTGCTTTCCGGCTTCGTCGGCAGCCAGGGCCGCGACCCCGGCGAGGGTATCGCCCTCGTACCCCAGCAGCAGCAAAGGCTTCAGCGACGAGTGATAGGCGCGGCCCACGGCCATCGCCCACTCCCAGGTGTAGAAAACTTCCGGACGCTCCATCTGAAGCACCAGGCCATTCCACTGATCGCGGTGCTTCTGGTCTTCCGGAATCTGCATCTGGACGCTTAAGCGCAAAGTTCACCCGCCGCGCTTTCCTTGCAGAAGACGTAGTAGTACCAATCGGTAACCAACTCGCGGCTGCGTCTGGGATAGTCATCTCCAAGCAGGGCAACCTGGCGAAAATCGAATCGGGCCAACTCCTCGCGAACTCTGGCCGGGGTCCAGTAGTGCGTCATCCAGCCCCCGTGCGCAGGATCGAAGAGGTAGCCTTCGCCCCGCCAAAATGCTGGCTTGGTCACGCGCCGCAGCACCCGTCCAGCGGATTCGACAACAGCGCGCAAAAATGAATGTAAGGCCTTCGCTCCGGCGAGCAACCATAGGGTTGCCGGAAAGAAAACACTCTGCTCCGAAACCAGTTTACCGGCGAAAACCCGCAGCCTTGCCCGGTCCCGCGCCGGCCGGACAAAAATCGACCGCGGATTGTGCGACGAAAATATCAGCACTCCCCCAGCCCGCAGCACGCGCGCGCACTCCCGCAGACACTGCCAGCGCCGTTCCTCCGGGGAAATGCAGTCCAGCCCGTTGAACGCGATGACGATCGCATCAAAAGAGGCATCGGAAAATCCCGACAGGTCCGAAGCATCGGACACCAGAAGCTCTTTCTCTGGGAACTTGCGCCGGCAGGATTGGACCATCTCTTCCGAATAATCCACTCCCACATAGCGGGCCGCTTTCTGGGAAAGGTAGGGCGTGGTCCGTCCGCCCCCGACTCCGAGATCGAGAATCGCCATGCCCGGCTTTATGTAGGTATCAAAGAGAAGGCGCTCGCACGCCGTCAGATAGTCCAGCGCCGCATAGTGCGAAACCACCTTCGGGTCGCGATAGGCCTGTAGATTGGACGCCTTCGTCTCCACCCGCGCGGATTGGGATCGCAAAGGCATGATGGTCCTGCTGCTGCTCAGGCGGAGCCCAGAAAACGCTGCCGCAACGACCGGTAAAAACCGGAAACGTGAGCTTCGAATTCGCCCAGCTTCATCTCCCCGGTGACATGCACCCGGGGCAGCGCAAACCGCGGCATGGGAGCGCCGAAGCCGCCCCCTACATTCAGGAACGCGCAACTGAATCCGGCGCGCTCCGCCATTTCCCGCTCCCGCCCGGTGGCCGAAGCCGGGTCCCCGAAGGGATACGCCAACGCCCAGACCGGTTGGCCAATCACCTGCTCCAGTCGGGCGCGGCTCTCGGCAATCTCGGCCCACGCGGCCTCGGGAGGAAGTTGCGACAGCAGCGGGTGGGTCAAGGTGTGCGCCCCCACTCCCATCCCCGCGGCCACCAGCGATCGCACCTCCTCGGCATTCAGCATCAGGAAGCGGCAGCGCAACGCGCCGTTCAGGACCTGGTTGCCCCAATCTTTACTCAGGCCAAGCTGTGCCTGCACTTCGTCCGCCCGCGCCTGGCGCTCCACGGCATCGAATCGCGACAGATGTTTGACCAGGCTCCACCACAGTCGCCGCTTGTCCGGCAGGGTCCTCGATCGCGCCACAAAACCGTCGCGCAGGTCCAAGGCTATATCTTCTCTGACCGTAAGCACCATCAGGTAGAGCTGTTCGTACCACAGCATGGCCGGTACCGCGCCCAATGAAGCCCCTGTAACAAAGAACAGACAGGAGAGGCCGTGCTCCTGAAGAATGGGCACCATGTCCGTCAGGGTATTCCGCAAATCGTCATCGCAGGTCAGCAGCACAGCCCGCGCCGGCAAGTCCTGTTTCGCCTCACACCAGTCAAGAAACTGCTGGGGACAAATCACGTTGTAGTGGTCCTTCAGCAGACGAAGCTGCCGGCGAAACGAATCCGCGCTCACCAGGCTGCCGTCGAGATCTGGATCGATCATCTTGTAGCCCTGGGGAACGATTCCGTGATAGGTCACAATCGCGGGCCCCGCTCCATTGCGGCGGCGAAGATAGCCCAGTTTCGCCAGGCCAGGAAACACCGCGTGTTTCAGGAGCGGACTGACTACTCTCACGCTGGCATCACCACTTTCGCTTTCACCAGGCGCTCGTACAAATCCAAGAGCTGCGGAAAATTTCTGTCCCAATCCGCGCGTTCGACCACTATCTTCCGATTTCGTTCGCCCATCGCTTCCCGCTCCGGCGATTTCAGAGCGGCGATTCGGAGCATCTTGCCGGCAAAATCCTGGGCGGACCCGGCCGCCGCGAGCCAACCGTTCTCTCCCGCCGTGACCCACTCCCGATTGGCGGGAATGTCGGTGACCAGGACCGGCAACCCGGTCGCCATGGCCTCCAGCAGGGAAATGGAAGTTCCGTCGGATCGGGCGCAACTGACGAATGCATGGGCCGCGCGAAACCAGCCCGGCAGTTCCGCCGCAGAAAGCCGTCCCGGAATGAGCACCGCCTGGCGCAGCTCGTGGCGGGCGATAAATTCGTGGACCATTCCGGCCATGGGGCCATCGCCCGGCAACAACAGGCGCAGCATCTTGTTCTCGCTGTGCGCCTTCCGAAACGCTTCCAGCAGCACATCGATACCGTGGAGGGTATCCCATGAACGCGTCGAGATGAAACGAAAAGCTTCGGGCTCCGCCGGCCGGCTCGCGGCGGCGGGCACCGGCCCCACGGCAGAAAACGCTCCGCTCTTGACCCCCCAGGGAAACTGGGCGATGCGAGCATCCGCAAAAGAAGCCAAGCTCCGGGCAGCCATCCGCACCGCGTCACAGTCGCACAGGAATCCGTCGGCGCCGCGCAGAGCGATCGCGGTGGCTTGCGCCCATTCCGGGTTTCGACCTGCGTCCAGCAGCAAATCCGAGCCCCACGACATGACCAGCAGCGGATGGAACCCTGACCGCGCGGCCACATAACCGCATCCCTGTACCGGCCCGGCATGGACCAGTTGAGGCCGTAACTCGGCGAGTAAAGACTGAAATTCAGGAAGGAATTCTTCGTAAACGCTGGGATCGGCCCCCCGGCGGACTACTCGCTGATGAGACACGCGGCGGACCCCCGCCGGTAGCCACTCCGGGGGGATACCTTGGTTTGCGGCCTCGTCGTTTGCTGAATCCAGGAACCAGACTTCATGTCCGAAGAAAGACAGCTTTTCTAGAAACCGCCGGTTGTGGTCCGAGCTATTGTCGGAAAAATACAAAATCCGCACTAATGGTCTCCCGCTTCAGCCAGCACGGCCCAGGTCAGATGCTCCCCCGATCGCAGGTCGCGCGTCAATTTCTTGCCAATGACTCGAGCTAACTCATAGGGCGTCACGGCCTCGCGAGGCGCCGGGCGAAGCGCCTCCAGCATTTCCGGCGCCAGAACCGTTCCCGCCCGCAAGTCCTGCGCCGCCCGCAGGCATCGGCGCTGGACCACGACCGTGTCTTGCTCGTTTTCCGCCACCGCTTGTGAGGAGAACCAAGCGCATATTCCAATTCACGAGTTCGATCCACCATCTCGCGCCAGCTCGCGGGCGTCATCGAAAAGGAATGGTCGGGCCCATCCCTCCGGGTATCGTCGGTAAAATGTTTCTCGATTACCCTGGCACCCATCGCGACCGCGCCCAGCACAGTGGCGTGGCCCGGCGTGTGGTCGGAGAGTCCAAGAAGCGCGGACGGGAACATTGCCCGGTAGGTGCCAGCACATTGAGATTGATGTAGCGAAAGTTCTCCAGGCTGGCGGTGTAGTTGGTATTGCACTGCATGAGCACGAGTTGGGGATTGATCCGGCAAATCTCCTCCACCGCCCGGCGTACCTCTTCGATGTCGGAAGCTCCCGTGGCCAGCAGCACCGGTTTTTGTTTTTCCGCCACTTTGCGCAGCATTTCCGGCCAGGTGATGTCGCCGGATCCGATCTTGAATAGTGCGACGTAGGGATCCAGCATGTCCACCGCTTCCAGATCGTAGGGCGCCGAAAAGTATTCGATTCCGCAGGCTTCGCACTCCTGCTTGAGCGCCGGTGTCCACTCCCAGGGAAGACTGACGTCCTGGTAAACCTGGAATACGCTTTTCTTCCATTGGGACTGATGGGATAACTGCTTGGCCAAACCTTGAAAACCCCGGTCGCTGACGATCCGGGCGGCCCGAAAATTCTGGAATTTGGCCGCGTCCGCTCCCGCCTCGCTGCACAAGCGGATCAGCAGCTTGGCGCGTTCCAGATCGCCATCGTGATTGGCGGAAATGTCGGCGATAAAGTAGGTGGGATGCTCAAGGCCAACCGTTTTCTTCCCCAGTTTCAGGGTTCGTCATGCCGCGGCACCGGTCAAATAGCTCTTGAGTTGCCGCGGATAGCCGGCCTGGTAAAGCGCGTGAAATCTGCGCAGTCCCGCGTCGACATCGGGCATTTCAGATCCCACCGCCTGGCAGACCTTGTTCGTATTGAGGGAGTTGTCGAGGGCACGGCGAGCCTTGAGACCGGCTTCGCTCACCCGTGTGGGCACTACTTTTCCGGGGTCGAGTCCGAAAGTCGTGGCCACCCGTCTCCCGAACTCGTACTTACTGATTTTCTCCGATCCAGTCACGTGATATAGCCCGCTCAGGCGACGGTCCATCATCTGCAACAGCACGTCCGCCAGATCGTTTACCAACATGGGACAAAAGGTAACGTCGATAAACCCTGGCACGCCTTCGTCTTCCCGGAGATGCCGCCAAAACCACTCTCCCAGGCTGAGCTTTTCCTGCGCATTCCAGCCGTAGATGTTGACCCGAACGATCAGGGCCGAGGGGAGACGCTCCGATACCGCACGCTCGCCGGCCAGTTTCGACCGGCCCGTACACGTTGACCGGGGCGGGCTGGATCGGTTTCGGAATAGTTACCCTGGCCGCCGTCGAAAACGGCATCGGTGGAAATGTAGACGAGACGGGCGCCCAACTCGCACGCCATCTCTGCCAGCAGCGCTGACGCGCGGACATTGATCTCTTCAGTTTCTTCGGGATGGGACTCGCACCAGTCGACGCTGGTGGCGGCGGCGCAATGAATAATAGTCCCGGGTTTCAGGTTCCGCATCAACTCTCGAGTCGCGGCAAAATCGACCAGGTCCGCTCGACGCATGGCGGTTCCCGGAATCTGGAGGGGATGGCAATGATAGAGGCCAGCCACGGCCAGACCCAGACGACGGACTTGCAGAACAACGCTGGCACCGAGCAAGCCGCTGGCCCCGGTGACAACCATCATGGTGCACCCGCGAAAACTATAGCCGCAACCGGCCAAGGACCGGAGTTCGTGCTGGCCCCATGATAATGGCTTTACCATCAGGCCTCGCGCAGCGCTTTCTGGAAAACGTGACGGTTCAACTCCACCAATCCGGGCTCTCGCTGCAACAACGCCAGGACGTCCTTCCAGGAGAAGTATCTGGTCGTCCCCCAGCGCTCATACACGGCGCGCAGGAAAGCCAGGTCTTCGGGCTCGTCGACCGTCCAGCGATGACCGCTGTAGTCCGTTTCCCTTGCGACAGAATGCAGGGTGAAGTGATCGGGGTTTTCGTAGATGTACGGCGTCACGTGCTCTCGCTGGTAGGGCTGTTTCGCCTGCCTCCAGGAGCGGTCGAGCGCCTCCCAGGTCATGATCTCGGTGTCGAGACCCCGCGGGTAGGTGCGCCGAAGCACGTTGCTGGCATAGTCCGGCTGCCGTTCGAGAAAAGCCGTGATCGGTCGCGTCCGTTATCGCGGGCTCGATGAGGGGACAGTCGGACGTGATGCGGACCATCGCTTCCGCTCTCTCTTGCTTGGCGGCATGATAGTAGCGGTCTAGAACATCGTTCGCCTCTCCGCGAAAAACCCGCACCGCCAAACGCCGGCACTCGTCCACAATCACGTCATCCTCGGGCCGATGCGTGGTGGCGATGACGACCTCCCCGATTGCGCGGGCCCGCCTCACCCGCGACACCACCCGGGCCAGGACCGTCTCACCCCTCAGACCCTTCATCACTTTGCCCGGCAGTCGAGTGCTTCCCATACCGAGCTTGAATTATGGCGACAATTCTCATCTTTGCTGTAACCGAATCGTCTTATCCGCCGGATGCGAGGCGAGCACCAGGACAATCAGCATTATTATCCCGTCCCATGCCCGCCTTATCTCCTGTCCGGTAGCTGTCCAGCCCACCTAACCTAAAAGGACGGCGAGGGTGGTTCTGGCTTCTTTGACAGCCTGTCCCCAAAAGGGTGGTTGCGGGACAGGGGAACCATGCACGCAACTGCAGCCGGGGCAGGACGGTCAGGCCCGCGCCCGCTTCGCCGGTACCACCCGCAGCTTCTCCCCGGCCGGCGTCTCGGTCTCGATCAGTCCGCGCAACTCTTCCGCGGTAAGCCAGTGCGGGTTGGAATCGCTGCCGTAGCGAAATCCCTCCGGCAGCGGTTGGGCGTCCTTCCAGTTCTGCCCGCTCCACCAGGGATGTGCCGGCTGGATAACGTACATATCATCGAGTTCGACCGTGTTCCGGGCTTCGTCCTCGGACACCAGCACCTCGTGCAGTTTTTCTCCCGGGCGGATGCCGATGCATTCCACCTCGCATCCGGGAGCGATGGTTTCGGCCATGTCGGCCAGACGCATGCTGGGAATTTTGGGGACGAAAATTTCGCCGCCATGCATCTGCTCAATCGAGCTCACCACGAAGCGCACGCCATGCTCCAGCGTCAGCCAGAAACGGGTCATGCGGGAATCGGTAAGCGTGACCTTGCCTCGCTTGCGTTGTTCCATGAACACCGGGATCACGCTGCCCCGGCTGCCCACCACGTTGCCGTAGCGGGCACAACTGAAGCGGGTGTCCTGGGCCCCGGCGTAGGCGTTGGCCTGCACAAACATTTTCTCGGCGCAAAGTTTTGTGGCACCGTAAAGGTTGATGGGATTTACCGCTTTGTCCGTGCTCAAAGCCAGCACTCGCTGCACACCCCGGTCGATGGCCGCGTCGATCACGTTACGGCCGCCCATGATGTTGGTCTGGACCGCTTCAAAGGGGTTGTACTCGCACGCCGGAACCTGTTTGAGCGCGGCCGCGTGCACTACGATCGAGACCCCGGAAAGGGCGCGCTGCAGGCGCTGCGGGTCACGAACGTCCCCGATGAAGTAGCGCAGGCTGGGATGATCGAAGCCCGCCGCACGCATGTCATGCTGCTTGAGCTCATCACGGCTGAAGATGATGAGCTTTTGCGGATGGTAGTCGCGCAGCATCACCTCGGCGAACTTCTTCCCGAACGACCCCGTCCCGCCCGTGACCAGGACCACCTGCTCCTGCCAGTTCATCCTTCACAGCCCCTTTTTGAATGTGTCCGGATTATAGCGGAGATTAGGCGCACACCGTGATGGCCGTGGAGTCTGTAGCGTGCAAGTTCGCCGTCCAGCCCACAAAATGCATGGACCACGAAGGACACGAAGTATCACGAAGACCCAAGTCTCAATGGCCTCCTTCGTGTACCTTCGTGCCCTTCGTGGTTCGGGGTTTTGGAAAACCGCTCCACCCACGGCGTCTGACACTGATGAATTGCATTAAGGCCTTCCCTGGACCTGTTTGACTAAAGGGATGTTAAGCGGGGACGATCCCAGGCACGACCAAAAGTGCGAGCGCAAAGCTGAACCACACTCGGGCACCAGAACCAAATCAGAACTTGCCGCAAATTTAAGATCAAGAGCGATTCCCCGCCAGTGCTAGAATGTGCCTGACTTGCAGCTAAAATTTTCCTGGGAGAGTAGATGGACTCCGGTCCCTTGATTCCGGTCAACGGCCAGGTTCTGCGTGAAGTTCAGGTTGATCATCCCATCGAGTTGAATCGCCAGTTGGGACCCTCTCCTTACCTCACGTTACCCGGGCAGGATTCCGCCCTGCGCGAATACCTTCGCGTCCTGATCAAGCGAAAGTGGCTGGTGTTCAGCTGTCTGGCGATTATCTTCGGGGTGGTGGCGCTGGCCACCATGCGCAGCACGCGCATTTATGATGCCTACGGAACCATCGCCATCAACAAGACCGATCCTGCGATCCTCAATCTTAAAGACTCGGCCAACGGCGGCGCCTCGGAATACTACGATCCCACCGATCTCGATACAGAAGTCAGAATTCTCAAAAGCGACCTGCTGGCCTTGCAAGTCATCAAGCAGCTGAACCTCGACAAGCAGCCGGAATTCGGAGGCACTCCAGCCTCCCCTTCAAATTCGCTGGATCTCACCACTGACGCGCTGCAGCCTGACTCGGAAAAGACCACCGCGCTGCTCGCCGGATTCAAGGGCGGCCTTCGCGTCTCACTGATTCCCAACACCAGGATTATAGAGATCCACTACCGCAGCCCGGACAAGACGCTGGCCGCCAACGTGGTAAATACCCTGATTACCACTTATATCGAGCAGAACTTCAAGACCCGCTTTGAGTCCACCATGCAGGCTTCCGACTGGTTGTCGAAACAGCTGGTGGACCTCGAAATGAAGGTCCAGACCTCGCAGGAAAAACTGGTTCAATACCAGAAGCAACACGAGATCCTGGGAATTGACGAAAAGCAGAACATCACGACCTCCAAACTGGATGAACTCAACAAGGAGCTGACCGCCGCCGAATCGGACCGCATGCAAAAGGAATCGATCTACCGCCTGGTGCAGTCGAGCGACCCGGATACGGCGGCGGCGGCGGCGGTGAGCGCAGGGGGCAGCGGCGGTTCGTCGGGGCTGATGGAGAAGATGCGCGAGCAGCAGGCTGACCTCAAAATCCAGATAGCCCAGCTCAGCACCCAGTTCGGCAATGCCTATCCCAAGGTGGTGCAGCTCAATACTCAGTTAAAAGAAGTAAACGCTCAGCTTCAGACCGAGATGACCAAGGTGGTCTCGCGGGTGCGCAGCGGCTACCTCGCCTCCCTGCAGCACGAAACTATGCTGCGCCGGGCCCTGGACAACCAGAAACAGGAAGCCAACAGACTGAATGAGAGTGCCATCGAGTACAGCCTGCTGAAGCGCGACGTGGAGAGCTATCGCACCCTCTACGAAGGCCTGATGGAAAAATTGAAGGAAGCCGGGGTCACGGCGGGACTTCGCTCTAACAATATTCGCAGTGTGGATAAGGCCCGGGTCCCCACCTACCCCTCCGAGCCGAACGTCCTCAGAAATCTTGCTTTCGCGCTGGCCCTCGGCCTTTCGACCGGAATCGGACTGGCATTCCTACTGGAAGGCATCGACAACACGGTGCGCACTCCGGAGCAGGCCCAGGCCATTTCCGCCTTGCCGTCGCTGGGCATGATTCCCCTGGGCTCCAAGAGTGGCATTGAGGCCGCTGCCAAACGTCTCACCGTGGCCTCTTCCCGCGAAGCCGTGGAACTGGTGACTCAGTCCCGGCCCCAGTCCCAGATGGCGGAGTCTTACCGCGCGCTCCGCACTTCCCTATTGCTGACCTCACTGGGCGGACCGCCCAAAATCATCCTGATCACCAGCGCCCTTCCGCAGGAAGGAAAAACCACCACCAGCATCAACACTGCGATCGTTCTTGCCCAGAAAGGCACGCGGGTGCTTTTGATCGATGCCGACCTGCGCCGTCCCAGCATTCACAAAACCCTGGGCATGGGACCCAAGACCGGTCTCAGCAATGTGCTGACCGGCAACGCCACGCTGCAGCAGGCCGTGGTGCGCTCGAACATTCTGCCCACGCTGTTCGTGCTCACCGCCGGCACGCCGCCACCCAATCCCGCCGAGCTCCTGGCCTCCTCCAACATGAAGGACATTCTGGCGGAACTGCGGGAACAGTATGACCACATCATCGTGGACACGCCTCCCACTCTATCGGTCACCGATGCCGTCGTCATGTCCACCCGTGCCGATGCCGTAGTGCTGGTGATTCGCTCCGGACAAACCACCAAGCAGGCGCTTCGCAGGTCGCGAGACCTCTTGATGCAGGTCAACGCACGGGTCTCCGGCGTCCTGCTGAACGCAGTCGATCTCTCTTCGCCCGACTACTACTACTATTACGAATATCAGGGAAAATACGGCCAGCGTTACTATCAGGAAGACGAACCCGTGGACGACGAGGACTCAGTTTCAAGGGCCACTTCGAGCGGCGCATAACCTGACTATCGGTCGTGCGTCGGCGCTATTCCCTTAATCGCGGACCCTGTAAACGCCAAGATGCGCATACCTCTTAACAGCCCTGCCAGGAAAATTTCCCTGGTGCTGGCGTCCCTGTTGTTTCTGGCGGGATACTTATGGTTTGCAGGCCGCGCCTTCGGCGGAGCTCTTTTTCCACCCGCCCCGATCTTGCCAACTTGCAGAGGGCGGTACGATGGCAGCCGGGCAACGCCGATTATCGCCATCGCCTGGGACGCTACCTTTTTCTGGTCCAGCGCGCTCCGGAGGCTGCCGTCGAGGCCTATCGCGCCGCCGTTGCCCTCGATCCACATCAGGCGCGTTACTGGTTCGATCTGGCGGGAGCTTACCAGCTATTGGGCAATACCGAGGAACAGAAAGCAGCCCTTGAGCGTGGCCTGGTGGCCGATCCTACCACGCCCGATCTGGCCTGGGAGGCGGGCAACTTCTATCTGGTTCAGGGCGAAACCGACAAGGCTTTACGGGAATTTCGCGTGGTCATGGAAAGCGATCCCTCCCTCCCCCCTGCGGCCCTGAAGCTATGCTGGCGGGTGAAACCTGACGTGGATGCTCTGCTGCGCGACGTGGTACCGCCGACGCCGGCAGTTTACTCGATGTTTTTGGACTTCCTCGTCTCCCAAAAGGAGACGGCGGCTGCGGCCAAAGTCTGGACCCAACTGGCCCAACTGCGCCAACCCCTCCCGCCTCCGCTGGCCTTCACTTACATTCGCTACCTGGTGGCACAACATGAAGTCGATCAGGCACGCCTGGTGTGGCAACAGGCCGCCACACTGTGCGGGCTGTCGGCCTACCAGCCTTCGCCGGAGAATCTCATCGTTAACGGCGACTTCAGCCTGAACGTATTGAATGGCGGCTTCGATTGGCAGTATCACCAGTCCAAAGAAGTTTCGCTGGCCCTTGACCCTACTCAGTCGCACGGTGGACATCGCTCCCTGCTGATCACTTTCGACGCCCAGAAGATCGATGACGCAGGCATCGGTCAACTGGTGCCGGTCCAGCCCTCCACCGGGTACGATTTCTCGGCCTACTTCAAGGCCAACGACATACAGGGCGCCGGCGGGCCGCGCTTCGCCCTTCAGGACCTCTACACCGCGACCACTTACTTCGCCAGCGACGAATTGAAAAACGCGGATTTCTGGAAGGAAGTAAGCGGCAGCTTCACCACCGGGCCCGATACCAGGCTATTGTTGCTGCGCATCCAGCGTGAGCCCCCGGGGATGCCGATCCGGGGCAAATTGTGGATTGACACGCTCCGGCTCGTAGCACAAGAACAGGAACAGCAGCAATGAGACTTCGCGGCTTCGAGTTGTCCCGGTGCTGACTGCGCCCCTCACCGACGCTGCTCTTCAGCCCGCCCGCGACTCGGCGCCCGATCGCGTGGTCCTCTATGGAGTGCTTGCCCTTTTACTCTTCGGCCCTTTGGCCTTTGGGGCAGTTGAGCCCTGGTCAATTTTCATACTGGAAGCTGGTGCCGCGCTGTTGCTGGTGCTATGGATCATCCGCCAAGTCGCATCCGGCGAGCTTTCTGTATCTGGGAACCCGCTATTTGCGCCCATGCTGGCATTTGCCTTCCTTGTCGGCCTGCAGCTGGTGACCGGTCGAACAGCATACCGCTATGAAACACTTTCCGCGGCTCTGCTCTACTGCGCTTACGGTGTTCTCTGCTTTCTCGTAATCCAGGTCTTGCGCCGGACCGCGCAGGTCCAGGCCCTGGCGGCAACGTTTTCCGGGTACGGCTTTCTGCTGGCCTCGTTTGCTTTGTTGCAAGGCCTTTCCTCGACTACCAGACTGTACTGGATACGGACGCCCCGCTTCGGCGGCTGGATCTACGGTCCATATGTAAACCACAATCATTATGCCGGACTGATGGAAATGCTGGTGCCTGTCCCACTGGTCTTCTCCCTCACCCGCGGCGCTCGGGGTTCCCGAAAGATCATGGCGGGGATCGCAGCTGCCGTGATGGCCAGCACAATTTTTCTCTCGGGGTCGCGCGGCGGCATGGTCGCCTTCCTGGTGCAGGTCGGCGTGCTGGCCGTAGTTGTATTCTGGGGTCAGAAGAGTCGCGCCGTGACCCGGGCCCTGGTGCCTTTCCTGGTGATCGGAGTTGGACTGGTGCTTTGGCTGGGCGGAAACGAACTCGCCCAGCGCCTGGAAACGATTCACGCCGAAACCCGGACGGAGTTATCCGGCGGCACCCGCCTCGACATTGACCGGGATGCGCTCCGCATGTTTGCCCGCAAGCCAGTCCTGGGCTGGGGAATGGGTGTGTTCCCCGATGTCTATCCCCAATTCCGCAGCTTTTACACCAATTTCTTCATCAACGAAGCTCACAATGACTACCTGCAACTGCTGGTGGAGATGGGAGGGCTGGGATTCGCCGCGATGCTGTGGTTTCTATGGCTTCTGTTTCGCAAGGCGGGGCGCAAGCTGGAACACTGGCCGGAAGACACCAACGGGGCCGTGGCATTGGCCGCGATGCTGGGAGTGGTGGGAATACTGGTCCACAGCCTGGTGGACTTCAACCTGCAAATTCCGGCCAATGCCGCCTTGTTCTATGTGTTGTGCGTGGTGGCCGCTATGGAATCGAGATTCGGCAAGACCCGGCGGAAATTGGTACGCCGGGTCAGTCGGGTCGAGGAAATTCAGGGCCCTGATTATTCTGGACCCGAACGCAGAGAAGGACTACGAGAACCAATCTGAGAGCGAACCAGAGGACTAGGGCGCAGCCGAACTGACCGGGTTGCTGTCCTGCAGCAGCACCCAGGTCAAAAGTCCACCCACCGCCGCCGCTCCTCCGTAAATTACGTAAGGAGAATCCAGAGCAGCGCCTTCGCTGGCGGGAATGGCGCCTCCGCCTTTTCTCCTCTTCTTCTTTTTCTTTTCTGCTGAGTTGTCCACCGTCGTCTGCTGTCCCTGCGAAAGAGTGGACGTGGTGGAACCATCGCCTACGTTCACGTCACCCTTTTGCGCCACGATCTGGACGGTGCCGTCCGAAACTTTCTTAACTTCGAATTGTGTCCAGCCATTCGAAACCGGGACCACGGTGACATCGCCGACGTGGGTGCCCAGTCCTTTGGAAGTGGCCACGGTCAAGGCGCCATGTTCCAGCCCGACCGCCGGACCCTCGAACTTGACCAGCGAATCCGCCAGTACCACCACGCTCGAACCGGAAGCATTGATGCTCGCCATGCGAATCCGACCGGGTCTGGACCATATCGCCGGGAAACACCGCGGAACTGCGCGGCACCGTGCTGCCGTTAATCCACGCCGTTCCCTTGGCATAGAGCATGGCCGGGCTGGAGTCCGCCGCCCATAAGGACGCAGGTACGACCGCAACCATACTCCAGCAGGCAATGTTGCGCAGCCTGAGGATACTCATGCTCAACTCCGATCAAGTACGATTCTTGCCGTTATCGTAAGCGCCTGCCCGGTGGGGCGTCAATCACATATACTGTTTCCGGTATCATCAGTTTCCAAATACGGTTTTCCCGGATGAGCGTGCCTCCCCTCCTTACCCGCTTCCCGCAGTTTCTTCCCTGCCAGACTCTTATCAGTTACCCCCGTAACCGAAATTCGCCGAAATCCCTCAACCCGCAGACGCCAAATCTGAAAACCTATGGTGTCCCCAACCGGGGACGGCGTCAGCAGCGTGTTAAACTTCTGAAGCGAAACCCATGTCCCAAATGACAACTTCTCCTGCAGCCACCACCACCGCTGTTTCTGAACTGAAAACCAGGATTGAACGACGTCAGGCGCGTGTCGCCATTATCGGTTTGGGCTACGTCGGTCTGCCCCTCGCCCTGCTGTTTACCGAGCAGAAGATGCGGGTCACGGGCTTCGATATCGATCAGCGCAAGATCACGACCCTGACCCAGGGTGGCACCTACATTGTCCGCATCCTGGCCAGTGAAATTCAGCACGCCCGCTCCCAGGGCTTCGAAGCCACCTCGGACTACGCCCGCCTGGAAGAGATGGATGCCATCATCATCTGCGTCCCCACGCCCCTCAATGAGTATCACGAGCCCGACCTCAGCTACATCACGGACACGGCCAAGGCCATTGCGCCGCACCTGCGCGCGGGTCAACTGGTGGTCCTCGAAAGCACCACCTACCCCGGCACCACCGAAGAGGTCATGGTCCCGATCCTGGAAAAAGGAAACAAGCGCGGCTTGAAAGCTGCCCGCCGGGATTCCTCGAACGGACAGGAAATCTACGTGGCCTTCTCACCCGAGCGCGAGGACCCGGGCAACACCACCGTGGCGCGACGGGACATTCCGAAAGTGGTTGGAGGCCTCGATCCGCAAGCCACCGAGCTGGCGGCAGCGCTTTACGGCACCATCTTTAACCGCGTGGTGCCGCGTATCCACGCCGGCCGCAGCCGAAATGACCAAGCTGCTGGAGAACATTTACCGCTGCGTCAACATTGCCCTGGTCAACGAATTGAAGATGCTCTCGCTGCGCATGGGCCTGGATATCTGGGAAGTCATCGACGCGGCTGCCACCAAACCCTTTGGCTTTCAGCCTTTCTACCCCGGTCCCGGACTGGGCGGGCACTGTATCCCCATCGACCCTTTTTACCTTTCATGGAAGGCCAAGGAATGGGATTTCCGCACCCGCTTCATCGAGCTCGCCGGCGAGATCAATATCGGCATGCCTTACCAGGTGCTCGAACACGTGGCAAGGCCCTCAATCGACATAAAAAAGCACTCAACGGCGCCAAGGTCCTGGTGCTGGGAGTGGCCTACAAGAAGGACATCGACGATTTGCGCGAATCACCGGCACTGACCGTTATCGAACTCCTGCAGGCGCAGGGAGCGGCGGTCAGTTACAACGACCCATTTTTCGCCACCGTCGGAAAAGGCCGCAAGTACGATCTGCAAATGACTTGCGCGCCACTGGATAATCTCGGCCAATACGACTGCGTCCTCATCGTCACCGATCATTCGGAGTACGATTACAAACGCATCGTGCGCGAATCCCAGCTGGTGGTTGACACCCGCAATGCCACCAAGGGAATCGACAGCCCGAAAATCGTACGCTGCTAGCCATTACACCGGAACACTGGTTTCAGCGCTGCCGACGGATCACTGACGACCGACGACTGCCCTTCCCACAATGACACACACCCGACACTACTGTGGAAAACTTTTGCAGATCTCCCGGTTGCGCCTTTGATACCCTGTTCTTCACTAGGACAATCGGCTGTTGAACAAACGGGGGTGTGACCCTTTCCCGGGGCTGGAATGGCTATATTCGTGCACAGTAAATAGCGGCCCCCGAAACTGGTGTTCAGGATCACATCATTGGGTCGTTCGGTGCGATAAAATTGGATCGAAACAAGGCACCTTTTTAGCACTTGCCGTACATCAGTATCATTAGTAGATGTACCCCCGCCGGGTGGGGATTATGTTAGAGATGTCCCAAAATACTCCGTTTTCTTTGCTTCCCGACCGGCGGCCACCCTGGAAGGAGTTCGTCCTTACCATGGGCCTCCAAGGGTTGGCTCTGTTTGTTTTGGCGTGGGCCACGGTGTTGAACCTGGCGGTGATCGAGGCCCCGATCCACGACTACCATTTCATTCGCCTGGTGGAGACCCCGCCGGTGGTAAATCATGAGCCGGCGCCGGTGCGGGAAATTCCGCCTCCACAGGCTGCGCGCATGGAAACTCCGCCACCTGAGGTGTTGCGCGTACCCCCTCCCGAAATACGTACGAAGATTTCTCCGGAAGAAGTGCCCGTTGCTCCCAGAGTCGAGATCGAAGCGAGCAAGCCGGTGTCCCTTCCCCCGGCCGCGCCGGTTATTCCCCGGCAGTTGGTGAAGACCCACGTTTTCTCGACCGGCAGTTCGGCCCTGCCCACAATCGCAGCCGCCCCGAAGAACGTCCAGACCGGTGGATTTGGGGATCCAAATGGCGTTCCCGCGCGGGAGAGTAACGGTAAGCCGGTGAACATTGCCTCGGCCGGTTCCTTTGATCTGCCCGTCGGACCTGGCTACGGCAATGGTACCGGAGGGGCCAAGGGGGTTCGCGGAGTGGTGGCCAGCACCGGATTCGGCAACGGCGTCGCGACCGGTGATGGCAGCGGGAAAGTGAACACTTCGCGGGGCAACGGAGTGCAGAAGAGCGGCTTTGGCGATACTCAAGCCGTCTCAGTGGCTCAACTTCGCCCCAAGCAAGCCGAAGACACCGCCGGCAGGATGGTTCCCGCCGAAGTCATTTTCAAACCCACCCCGGCGTACACCACGGAAGCCAGAAACCTGCGTATTGAAGGAGAGGTGGTGCTCGAGGTGGTCTTCGAGGCCTCCGGCAAACTACGCATCGTGCGCGTGGTGCGGGGACTGGGCCACGGGCTGGACGAGGCTGCATCCCACGCCGCCGAACAGATTCGTTTCAAACCCGCCAAACGTGACGGCCAACCATCCGACTACACCGCCCTGGTCCACATCGTGTTTCAGTTGGCTTAGTTGTGTGTGATTGTGTGGGTCGGACACTCCTGTCCGACGCCTTTGACTCTCTGTCTTTGACCTTCTGTCTTGCCTTTAGAACTCCGGGCTGGAAGCACCACCCCATGCCATCAAGGTCAATCGGGCGGACAGGAGTATCCGCCCCCGCAGACTGAAGCTAGGGTTTGTCGGGAAGACCAGGGGCTATGGGAGTCAGCGAGAGGAGTAAGAGATCCCTGAAACCTGAACCCGGTTGGAGGCTGGGGGCCAACCCGGGATTCGAGCCTACTGAATCGCGCTTCCGACCGAAGAAAACACGTTATTCGCGTTGGAACCGATCAGCCGGATCGTACCCACTACGATCACCAGAATAACCGCCAGCATCACGGCGTATTCGGCGACGTCCTGTCCCTGATCGTCGTTCCAGATATTTTGCAGCCACGTTGCCATCGGCGCCCTCCTTGGACCACCTGTCGGCTTGCTGAATCTTTCCCTGTCTGAGTACACGTCCAGCCTGAACCCCAGCTGGCGTGAAACTCAGAGTTAAAGTCTGCTATTAGGGTAACTGCGGCCAGGCCTGACTGCCAATAGCCCAAATGTGGAAACATATAGCACTAAAGTGCTACGTCGTTAGGCGATCGTTTTGAGCGGCAGGTCTTGATTGACCGCGAAAAGGGCCAGTTCCAGGCGGGTCGAAACTCCCAGTTTGTCGAAAATATTGCTGAGATGATGCTTCACCGTATCTTCGCTGATCTTGAAGTATTCTGCGATTTCCTTGTTGGAGTAGCCGGCCACCACGGCGGAGACGATTTCCAGTTCTCGAGGCGTGAGGCCGAATTTCTTCTGCTTCGCCTCTTCTCCCGAGGACTGCACCAGGTTCCTCAAATACTGCACCAGGTTGGAAACGCTCTCCCGCCCCACCCAATACTCCCCTGACATTACGGTATGGATACTCTTGAGCAGCAGCTGGGTTGCGGAATCCTTCAACACGACTCCGCGGGCCCCCAGTTGGAGAGCTTCGACAATCTGCTTCTTCTCGGCGGCGGCGGTCAGAAGAATGACGCGGACGGTGTGGGCCGGGCCGGTGCTCATTTCGCGCAACGCTTCCAGTCCCGGCATGCGCGGCATGGCCAGGTCCAGAAGCATGATGTCGGGCTTCAACTGGCGGGCCATTTTGACCGCTTCAGTTCCGTCGCAGGCTTCGCCAATGACCTTCAGGTCCGATTCCGCCTCCAGCAGGCGGCGCAGACCGTCGCGAAAAATCGGATGATCGTCGGCGATTACGATACGTACTGGCTGGGGTCTTCGATTATTGTCCATACGCCGCTTCCGGCTTTTGCGGGACACTGATTTCCAGACGCGATCCCTGCCCCGGGTTTGATTCTATCGCGAGTTCGCCTGCAATGACACGGACCCGTTCCTTGATCACCAGCGGTCCTTTCCCCTGCGCATCCAACTCCGTCTGCGTAAGCCGCCCCGCGAAGGGAAACCCCCGGCCGTCGTCTTCAATCAACAGCGTCCAGAGCCCATTTCTCGCACTCAGCCGGACCCGCGCGCTGCGGGCGTGGCTGTGTTTGCGGACGTTGACCAGTCCCTCCTGCACGATCCGGGTCAACTCGCGGCACACCGGCTGGGGCATGTCCGGATCCTCCAGATCGGAGGAGAAACGCGCCGTGATCCCGGTTTCCCGCTGAAATCGCTCCACTGTGTCCCCCAGAAACGCGATCAGCCTTCGGGAATCCACATCGAGCGATTTCATCTGCTGCATCAGTTCCCTGAGCTTCAGGACCTCTTCACGCAATAGTCCCTGGATTCGGCCCAACTCCTCCGGCACTATCTCGGAGCGGGTCGCGGACTGGCGACGCAGCACATCCACCTGCATTTCCACAGCGATCAGCGACTGCACGGCGCCGTCATGCAGCTCGCGGGCGAAGCGGGCCCGTTCCAGCGCCCCGGCACGCAGGCGCAAACGGCGCAGCAGGTAAACGTTGTACACGGCCGGTCCAATCTGCCGCACCAACTCCTGCAGGAAGCGCAACTCTTCCGTAATTTCTCCCGTCAACCCGGGCTCCAGGAGAAAAATCCGGCCCCACCATTCCTTGCCGAATACGAAGGAAACCATCATCAGCTTATCGAAGTCTCTCTGGCCCGCCAGCCGGTCCAGGATCGCCGGGGACGAGCCGGGAACCTTCTGCCCGGAATGGTCCAGCCCCATCAGGGTGTAGCTCTCGCTTTTCTTCTGACCGCTGCGCCAGGCGTAAGAGGTTTCTGCCGGATAGTCGAACAGGTAGGTCTCGCGGTCGGAGGGCAGAGGATCGAGCCAGCGAAAAAAGGAAGCCTCGCCGTTGCGCAGCAGCATCTCACCCACATAAATGCGATGCCCGGTGGCCTCCTGCGACGCAATCAGGGCCCGCTCTGCGCCGTACATCACCAGCAACTCGCCCACGATCTCCTGCAGTGTGCCGCTGAGGCCGGCCTCGACTCGCACCTTGCCTAAAATGCGCGCGATCACCGCCTTCTCCGAGCGCAGCCGCTTCTGTTGCTCGGCCAGGTATCCCAGGAGAAGCCCCATGACCAGCAGATAAATCGAGAGCATGAAAAGGCGCTTGGGTTCGAAATCGACTGCCCGCGCCCCCAACTGCGGCAGGTGATAACGTGAAAGCAGATGATCCACACCATCAAAAAGACCCAGCTGAAATGCCAGGCTCTCCAGCCACAACAAGGAAATCTCCGACGCAGCCGTGGCCACCGTCTCCCACACGCCCCAGCGATAGGCGGCTGCAGCCAGTACGAAAACAAAGAACAGGAAAAATGGATTGGCCACACCGGTGGCAAAAATCGACATCAAGGCCGGCCACACGATGTCCGCCGCGTGCACCAGCCGCCGGAATGAGATGGTCGATTCCTCACGCCGCCGCAGCAGCAATATGACGATGACGCCCTGGGCAATATAGAAGGCCAGTAATCCGTAGGCCCAAAAAGAGTAGCGGATTTCTCCCGGGTCCATCCGGATGGCGACCAGGGCGGAAATGGCGAGGAAGACGCGAGCGGTAGCCAGCCATCGTTCGATGCGGCGTATTTCACCGCTGTCGATGGGAGCTCTTTGCCGCCACAGAAACCGATGTCGCAGCGCTTGGAATGGCAATCGAATACGACTCTCTTAGTCGATGCCACCGATATTATTGTCTGGAAGCAAAGAAGAGCAAGCACAACTTGCGAGAGTGGCATTGCTCAAGGCGTAGGGACGACCGTGATTGTGCCGTGCTCAAACCACGTAGGGGCGGGTGCCCGCACCCGCCCAGTCGAGCGAAGCTCGACCAGTTCCCCGAAAGCATCACAGCAGAGCTGCTCTGCCAAACCGCCGGGAGGCGCCACTCCCAAACCAAAATGGTTGCGCCGGCGCTCATTCTCTGACTGAAGTTGAGCGAAAAATCACTGCCCCCCACCGCTCCCTTTCAGCATCCGGTCAAAAAAATCCGCCGTGGCCCCGTAGGCCCTGAACCAGCTCTTCCACATCAGGAAGTCGTGTATTTCGTCGGGAAAAATCAGCTCCTCAAACCTGACATGCTGCGCTCGCAGCCTTTGCGCCAGGTCCACCGTCTGGCCAAACGGAACGTTGCGGTCGTCATCCCCGTGGATCAGCAGCACAGGGGATTTCCAGGTTGCCACCGCAGCGTCAGGGGAAGAATCAAATGCCAGCTTCTCGGCTTCTTTCGCGTCCGGCGCTCCGGGGTGGTTCTCCCAGCGGGGCAGGAATACTGACCAATCGTGCACCCCGTGCATATCCACTCCAGCCGCGAAAAGATCGGAATTGCGGGCCAGCCCCATGGCGGTGAGAAATCCTCCATACGAGCCGCCCCAGAGCCCGATTTTTTTCGGGTCCACTGTAGGCAGGCCTTGCAGGTACTTCGCGCCGGCCACAACATCTTTATATTCCGCCGCTCCCCGCCAGCTGCTATTGGGCGCCTCCCGAAAGGCACGGCCATACATGATGCCCAACCGGTAATTCACCGAAAGCACGACGTAGCCCTGGCTCGCCAGATATTGATTCATGGCGTAGGCGTTGTGGTAGTAGTACATATAGTGGAAGCCGAGCATCATCTGCCGCACCGGGCCGCCATGCGTGAAGATCAGAGCAGGCCCAGGCCGGCTCCGTCCCGGGGGAGTAAATAACTGGCCGTGAATCTCCAGGCCGTCTTCGCTTTTGAAGATTACCTGCCTGGGCGTGACTAACTGGCTGGACGGAAAGTCCGCCGGGAGCGCCTGCCGCGCTATCATTTCTCTGTCCTTCGCCCCTAGGTAAAATGGCATGGCGGGCACGGTGGCGCTCGAACCCAGACATACCACTTCGCCACCCTTCCCGGATTCAAGCGGGCTCCACTCCATGGTTTCGCCCTTGGTCAGCGCTTGTGGCTTTCCTCCCTGCAGATCAACCCGCCACAAATGCCGCCGGTCAACGTCATCCTGGTTCGAGGAGAAAATCACCGAACGCCGGTCGTTTGCCAGGGTGACATCTTCCACTTCGAACGAACCGGGCGTGAGCAGCGTCGCCGCGCCACCCGATGCGGCGATCGAGTACAAGTGGTTCCAGCCATCCTGTTCCGAGGCGAAAAGCAGTTTGTCGTTATCAGAGAAATAAAATGACTTGTCCGCGGTCTCTGCAGGGAATGAGTCGTTGTCTTCACTTCCGCTGTGCCAGATCTCTTTGGCTTCGGCGGTCGAGGCATCCGCCACCCAGATCGCCCAGGGTTGCGGACGAACCGGAATCAGCGGAATCTTCTCTGCAATGCCCGGCTGGCGTACGAAAGCAATGTGCCGCCCATCCGGCGACCAGCGCGGCATGCTGTCGCGGTCCGCGCTGGGAGAAAGATAGCGCACCTGCTCGCGTCCGAAATCATAGATCGCGATGAAGCTGTGATCGCCGCGAGCGCTGACTAACGCGATGTGGTGTCCATCCGGCGACCATTTTGGATTCGAATTGTCGCCGCGCAGGTCGGTGAGCTGGTGGGCGGCTGTAGCCCCGGAAACCGGCGCAATCCACAATTGCTTGCGCGCCGCCCACACCGCAAATTGTCCGTCAGGCGATAGCTGAACGTCTTCGCAGTCCTCTTCCGCGCATCCCATCTCACCCAGCAAGCGGGGAGCGCCAGCGTCGACGTCGATCGCCCACACCTGCTGCTTCCGTGCCGAGATTCCGTTGGTGGGATCGGCGACGCGCCCGTTCTCGCTGGTCTCGCTGCCGCGCACGTACACCAGGGTGCGCCCATCCGCCGTGATGCGCAGGCTCGCAATCGGCAAACCGTCATCGCTGTCGTAGTGTGTGATCGGCCGGGCCGCGAAATCGGGCGCTTCCGCCACCCAGAGATTGCGCACGCCTTTCGCGTTAAATACCCATGCCACTCTGGGGCTGTGAGAAGCCACCACCAGGCTGGTTGGAAAGGGTGAACTCATCACTTGTTCGAGCGTAAAGTTCGCAGCGCTCGCGAAATCGGCCAGAAAAAAGCAAGTGAGCAGCAAACACGCGGTGAATCCACTTCGACAAGAAATCCGCGCACGCAATATTCGCATAGGACAGAAAGCCTACTCCGTTGATTTGCAATCTGCCAAGCCGAATGTGGGCGCGAGCGTCCTCGTTCGTGCTGTGGCGAAAATTCTCAACCCACTACAGGACCTTTCCGCGTCTCGAACGTCTACACCAGTTCGGGTTGCATCACACGGAACGCTCCCCAGAATCTATAATGCCAAGTTCACCGAAATCATGATTCCAACCATCGAATCTCACGGAGGAAATGAATGCGCTCAGGCGCCCGGCTCTGCTTGCTAGCTCTCTCCTGTTTCCTGCTTCTCGCCGCATCATCCGATACCGAACAGCCTCTGCACGGTTATTCCGCGGCGTCCTCCCGGGTCCAGCGGGACTGGGAGACGAAATTCCGCGCTATCCCCGAGCCCCAGAACCAGCGCGATTACATGCAGCGCCTCTCCGCCCGCCCCCACCACGTAGGTTCGCCCTATGACAAGGACAACGCGGAATGGATGCTGGCCAAATTCAAAGAGTGGGGCCTGGAAGCAAACATCGAGATTTTCGACGTGCTGTTCCCCACCCCCAAAGTGCGCCTCGTCGAACTGCTCGAGCCCACCAAGTTCACGGCCAAGCTGCAGGAGCCGGCGCTGGCCGTCGATCCTACCTCCAACCAGCAGGCGGAACAGCTTCCCACCTACAACGCCTACTCGGCCGACGGGGACGTTACCGCGCCGCTGGTGTACGTCAACTACGGCACCCCGGATGACTACGAACAGCTCGCGCGCATGGGGGTCTCGGTCAAGGGAGCCATCGCAATCGCGCGCTACGGAAATTCCTGGCGCGGCATCAAGCCCAAAGTCGCGGCCGAGCATGGCGCGGTCGGATGCCTCATCTATTCCGATCCTGCAGACGACGGCTACACGCAGGGTGACGTTTTCCCTACCGGCGCCTGGCGCCCGCGCGATGGCGTGCAACGCGGCAGCGTGATGGACATGCCGCTCTATCCCGGCGATCCCCTTACCCCCGGCGTCGGCGCCACGAAAGACGCGAAGCGTCTCGACCTGAAAGATGTAAAGACCATCACCAGGATTCCTGTGTTGCCCATTTCCTACGCCGACGCGCAACCGCTGCTGGCCGCGCTCAAGGGAGAAGTGGTCCCCGAAGCCTGGCGCGGTTCCCTGCCCCAGACTTATCACGTGGGACCCGGTCCGGCCAAAGTCCACCTCAAAGTGCAATCCAACTGGGACATCAAGCCGCTCTACGACGTCATCGTAAAAATCCCCGGCTCCACCAATCCCGACGAGTGGGTGGTGCGCGGAAATCATCATGATGCCTGGGTCAACGGCGCGGAGGACCCGATCTCGGGGACGGTCGCCCTCATGGAGGAAGCACGCGGCTTTGCAACCTTGCTCAAGCAGGGCTGGAAACCCAAACGCACCATTATTTATTGCGTGTGGGATGGCGAGGAGCCGGCCCTGCTCGGTTCGACCGAGTGGGGCGAAGCTCACGCCGATGAACTTCGCCGCCACGCCGTGGCTTACATCAATAGCGACGGCAACGGCCGCGGTTATCTCTCGATGGGAGGATCCCATTCTCTGGAGAGATTCATCAACGGCGTGGCCCGGGACATTCAGGATCCCGAGAAGAAGATTCCGGTCTGGAAACGCGATCAGCTCAAGGCCATCGCCGATGCCAAGACTCCCGAGGAGCGCAAAGAAGCGCGCGACCGGGCTGACTTGCGCATCAGTGCCCTGGGCTCGGGATCAGACTGGACGGTCTTCCTCGATCATCTCGGAATCGCATCCCTGGACGTCGCCTATGGCGACGAAGATGGCGGCGGAATCTACCACTCCATCTACGATGATTTCTACTGGTACACCCATTTCTCCGATACCGACTTCAGCTATGGACGCGCCCTCTCGCAGACGGCAGGGACCGCGGTCATGCGACTGGCGGACGCAGATTTGCTGCCTTACGATTTCACGGGCCTGGCCGACACCATCCATCAATACCTCGATGAGCTGCAAAAGCTCCTGCAGACCAAGCAGGACGACGCGGTTGAGCGCAATAAAGAACTCGAAGAAGGAGTATTTACCGCCATCGCCGACCCCAAAAAAACCTCAGTGCCGCCTCCTGCCGAAGAAGTGCCGCCACATCTGAACTTCGCCCCCCTGCTGAACGCTTCGGACGCGCTCACGCACAGCGCGGAGCGCTACCAGAAGGCGCTGGAAAAAGTCAGCAGCAACGGCGAACTCAGGGTGAGTCCGGCTGAGCTGCAGGCCCTCAACCAGAAGTTGATGCAGAGCGAGCGCAAGCTCACATCCCCGGACGGACTGCCGCGCCGTCCCTGGTTCGAGCACCTGATTTACGCTCCTGGCGCCTACACCGGATACGGCGTCAAAACCATTCCCGGCGTCCGCGAGGCCATCGAGCAGAAAAAGTGGAAAGAGGCCGACGAGCAGATCGCGCGCGTCGCCAGCGCCATGCAGGACGAAGCCGCGCTCATCGACTCAGCCGCCCAAGACCTGGAGAACGGAAAATAGCCATGGTCACGCCTCACACGTAGGGGCGGGTGCCCTCACCCGCCCGGCCGGGCAACGCCCGGCAGGGTTTGATTGGTGCGGTCCGAAAGCCGAGACAAGCTCCGATCGCCCGCCCGGACGAGGGCGTCCGGGCCTACGTGGGTTGTTTGGAAGCACCCACCAACACACATGTCCTAATCAATTCCGGATCCTTGCCGATGGTTCAGGCATGCCAAGCCTCCTGAGCCGCCCAGGCCCGCCCCAGCAGACCCCACCGGCCTGGGCGATATCTCACCGGCAATTCCCTTCGCCATCTGACTTGAGCATCCCCGCGGTACCTGAATTGAGGATGTCGCGCTGTGCTGGCCGCTCGCCTAGGAATAAGAGGTGAGCACAGACGTGCCCGCCGACACCGTCTCCGCTCCACGAAAGCACCTCATCTATCGGCACATATTTCTGTCCCTCTGTTTCATCCCGATCAGTATCCTGCTGAGCCGGCCCGATGTGATCCTTCTCGCCCGGCTGGGTTCGGTGGTGTGGTATCCCTCCTCCGCCTTGTCGATGGCCTTAATGCTCGCCGTCAGTCCCTGGTATTTTTTTCTGGCCTGTTTTTCCGATACCATCGCCAGCGCCCTTTTTTATCAGCAGCCTCTCTGGTCCTACAGTGAACTGCTCAGCACGATTGGCTCCAATGCCTGCGTTCTGGCCGCGGCTTGCCTGCTGCGCGGTCCGCTGCGGATTGATCTCGGCCTGCGTCGCCAGCGCGATGTGCTCCGCTACCTCCTTGTCACCACCGTGACAGGATTGGCGGGCTCCATTCTGGGGATTACCGGACTCACGCTGGACGGTACGATTTCATGGAACGATTTTGGGCCCGCTGCACTGGCGTGGTTTTCCGGCGACGGCATCGGGCGCTTTGGGGTTGCGCCCTTTCTTCTCATCCATGTCTTCCCCACCATTCGACGGAAGTTTCTTGGCAGGAAGGGTGAGAGTCAACCCCAGGCTGAGTCTGCCCCAGCCCAGCCGGCGACCGTCAACTCCGTTTTAGAAATGATCGGCCAGGCCTGCGCGACCCTGCTTGTGCCTTTTGTCATCTTCGGGCCCAGATGGGCGTCGCTGGAGCTCTTCTATCTGAGTTTCATTCCGATTATCTGGATCGCGACACGTCAGGGCATTAGCCGCGCGGCCACCGGGCTGATCGCACTGGATTTCGGGGTTGTAATCGCAATGAATTCGTTCCCCCCGCCGTCCGGCGTGGTCATCAAAATCACATTTTTCATGCTGGTGGTTTCCGTCATCGGCCTGATCCTGGGATCAGTCGAGACCGAACGACAGCGGGTTGGCACTCAACTCCAGGAACGGACCAGCTACTTGAACTCCCTCATCGAGAATAGTCCGATGGGGATCATCGTCCTTGACCGCGATTACAAAGTCGAGCTCACCAATCCTGCCTTCCAGAAGCTATTCCTCCACGACCCTACGGGCTGGCATATCGACGACGTTTTCACCACCGCAAAAGAAAGCTCGGTAGTGTCCAGGCAGGTCCATGCCGGACAGGCATTTCACGGGACCGTGCAGCGGCGGCGCCTGGACGGCAAGGTCCTCGACCTGGACCTGCATGCGGTTCCGCTGATGGTGAACGGAGTCCGCCAGGGAGCTCTTGGAATTTATACCGATATTTCAGAACAAGTCAGGGCCTCGCAAGCCGAGCGCCAGCACGCGGAATCGTTGAGCCGCCTGGTGCTTGAACTGTCCGCCGCCAAGGAAGCCGCCGAGGCCGCCAACCGCGCCAAGAGCGAATTCCTGGCCAACATGAGCCATGAAATCCGCACTCCCATGAACGGCATCATCGGAATGACGGAACTCGCTCTCGGCACCGAACTCGCCCCGGAGCAGCGCGAGTATCTCGACATGGTGAAGAGTTCCGCCATCTCCCTGCTGGCGCTGATCAACGACATCCTGGACTTTTCCAAAATTGAGGCCGGGAAGTTGGAAATCGAAAACATCGATTTCAGCCTGCGCAATACTCTGGGAGAGGTCACCAGTACGCTCCGCGTCCGGGCCCACCAGAAAGGACTGAAGTTCGTCTGCCACATTCCCCTCGATCTGCCGGACGCTTTGGTGGGAGATTCCGCCCGGCTGCGACAGATTGTCATCAATCTGCTGGGAAACGCCCTGAAGTTCACCGAGAAAGGCGAGGTTACGGTGCGGGCCGAGATTGAGTCCAGGACCGAGGACCAGGCCGTCTTTCACTTCAGCGTGGCCGATACCGGCATCGGCATCCCGCTGGATAAACAGAAACTGATCTTCGAGGCCTTCACCCAATCGGACAGTTCGACCACTCGAAAATACGGTGGCACCGGTCTCGGCCTTTCCATCTCCGCGAAACTGGTCGGTTTGATGGGCGGCAACATCTGGGTGGAAAGCCACCCCGGTCAGGGCAGTACCTTTCATTTCACGCTGTGTTTTGGACTGCAGAAACAACCGGCGTTCGCGGGGGCGCCCGTCGCTGCGGTTCACATCACGGCGGCAGACCACCGCCGTTTTAAGGTCCTCCTCGCCGAGGACAATCAGGTAAACCAGAAGGTCGCAGTCCGATTCCTGGAAAAGAGAGGTCACACCGTGGTGTTGGCTGAATCCGGGAAAAAGGCCCTCGACGCCTGGCAAAAACAGGCGTTCGACGTCATATTGATGGATGTTCAGATGCCGGAAATGGATGGGTTCGAGGCCACATCAAGGATTCGCGAGCACGAAAAATCGACCGGCAAACACATTCCCATCATTGCCCTGACCGCCCACGCCATGGTGGGCGATCGCGAACGCTGTCTTGCCGCCGGGATGGATGACTATGTCTCAAAGCCGATCAACGCCGATGAATTGTTCGCAGCCATCGACCGCCTGCTTCCCGCCGCCGCGCAAGCCCACGCCTAGCCTGCGTAGCGCCGGCCCTTGGTAGCGCCGGCGTCCCGCCGGCTGTCGAGGCGGCGTCTCGCCGCCTCATCTGAAAGCAATCGGCACTTCGCTCACGATGGAAGGCTTCCTCTCAAGTGGGCCGGGACGAGGCTGTGTCGCACGCGAGCAAAAAGCGGAGTGGGGTGTCCACAAGAAGCCGCGAAGCGGCGCAAGAATAGAGCCCACGGCGCAAGCCGTGGGTAAATAGTGGATCGCGTACGAGCCCCGAAGGGGCGAAAGAGGCGGTTGCGACACACCCTCGGGACGCCCGCCGGACAGCCGGCGGGACGCCGGCGCTACCAGGAACTACGACGCCAGCTCAACGGTTCGCTTCAGCTGTCCGCAGGCAGCGTAGATATCGCGGCCGCGAGGACGGCGCACGAACGCAGGCACGCCAGCGGCCCGCAAAATATTCTGGAACTGCAGCACCCGCTCCTGGGCCGGGGTCCGAAAATCAATTCCGGGTCCGGGATTCAGCGCGATCAGATTCAGTTTCGCCCGCAGGCCGCGAACCAGCTCCACCACCTCGCGCGCATTCTTGGCGGAGTCGTTGACTCCGTCCAGCAGCACATATTCGAATGTCAGCTTTTCCCGGTTGCGCAGCGGGAATTCGCGGGCCGCGGCCATCAGCTTTTCCAGGTTCCACTTGCGATTGATCGGCATCAGGCGGGTACGCAATTCGTCATTGGAGGCATTGAGCGAGATCGCGATTTTCGGGCGCACCGGCTCCAATCCAAAATCGTAGATGGCGGGCACGATCCCCGCCGTGGACACCGTCATGCGCGATTCAGTAATGCCCACTCCCTCCACCAGAAGATGGACCGCCTTCATAAAATTTCCGTAGTTCAGAAAGGGCTCGCCCATCCCCATAAAAACCAGGTTGATGCGGTGCAGTGGTAAAGAGACGCTTTGATCGTTCAGCACGGCGCACACTTGCCCGACGATCTCTCCGGCTGTCAGGTTCCGTTTTATTCCCAGCAGCGCAGTGAGGCAGAACTGGCAATCCACCGCGCAGCCCACCTGGCTGGACACGCAAATGGTTGCACGTTCCCAGGTGCGCCCTGCCGTCTCCGCCTGGTTGCCGGCCTCGCTGCCGTCGCCTGCCTCCCCGCCGTCGCCTTCCGGCATCCAGACCGTTTCCACGCTTTGCCCGTCGCCACAAGCCACCAGGTAGCGCACCGTTCCGTCGCTGGAAACAAATTTCTTTTCAATCCCGGGAAGCCCGACGGAAATTCCCTTCTGCCAACAGGCTCCGCCGAAAATCCTCGGGCAGCGTCGAAATCTGCTCGGCGGTTTCAACTCTCTGGCGGTAAAGACCTTCAAACAGCTGGCGCGCACGGTACGGAGGCTGCCCGAACTCCTCCACCAGCGTAGCCAGTTCAGGAAGCTGGAGCCCTAACAGAGAGGTATGCGTGACCTGATCCATAACTAAACTCTTGAACGACTTACCTTTGCGTCCTTTGCGGTCCTCTTTGCGACCTTTGCGGTAAAGGGTTTGCCCTAGGCCGCTCACTCTCCCGATTGTAGAGGATGCGGAGTTCCGGCGCCTCACCCAGCCGTTTTGCCGATACAAAGACAGTATTCCACGTAACTAATTGATTCTAAAAGAGTAATCATGCATTCGCCGGAGCCCGCCAGGGTGTGCAACAATACTTACATGGTGCAGGAAGTCCGCAACATACGCCGCGAGGTCTTACCCAACGGCCTGATCCTCATCACCGAGGAGATGGAGCACATTCGCTCCGCCTCGATCGGGATCTGGATCAAGACCGGCTCCCGCGACGAAGACCTGCAGTGGAACGGCATCTCGCACTTCATCGAGCACATGGTGTTCAAGGGCACCAAGAACCGCAGCGCGGAAGAAATCGCCCGCCAGGTGGATTCCATCGGCGGCAACATGGACGCCTTTACCGCCAAGGAATGCATCGGCTTTAACGTCAAGGTGCTGGACGAGCATCTGCCCATCGCCATGGATGTGCTCAGCGACCTGGTGCTGAACCCGGTCTTCGATGCCAACGACATCGGCCGCGAGCGCGGCGTCATCCTCGAAGAAATAAAGATGGACGAGGACAATCCGGATTACCTGGTCCACGAGATCTTCACCCAGAATTTCTGGAAGGATCATCCCCTGGGCAAACCCATCCTGGGGACCAAGGACACGGTCAAGAAATTCGAGCGCGATCCGGTGCTGGATTTCTACAAGCAGCGTTTTGCGCCCGGCAACATGATCATCTCCGCGGCCGGACATCTGAAGCACGAGCAATTCGTGGAACTGGTGGCCAAACATTTCGGGCACATGAAGCCGGTGAAGAACGGCTTCCACGGTTCTCCGCCCACGATTGCGCCTCGCATCATCATGCGCAACAAGAAGTCGCTGGAGCAGGTGCAGATTTGCGTGGGCGTGCCTTCTCATCCCATCGCTCACGAAAACCGGCATGCTTCCTACATATTGAATACTCTGCTCGGCGGCGGCATGAGCTCACGGTTGTTTCAGAATATCCGCGAACGCCAGGGCCTGGCATACGCCATCTACAGCGATTTGTCGCCCTACCGCGATACCGGATGCCTCTCGGTTTATGCCGGAACCTCGCGCGAGTCTGCCGGAAAAGTTGTGCAGTCGGTGGTCTCCGAGTTCCGCAAGCTCAAGCTGGAAGCTGTTCCCGATGATGAATTGCGCCGCTCCAAAGATCAACTGAAAGGCAGCCTGATGCTGTCGCTGGAGTCGTCGAGCGCGCGCATGTCCAACCTGGCCCGCCAGGAAATGTACTTCGACCACTTCTACACCCTCGACGAACTGATCGAGCGCATCGAGAATGTCACGGTCGAGCAGTTGACCGAGTTGGCCAACGAATTTTTCCAGACCGAATCAATTGCCGTGACCGTCCTCGGCAATCTTAACGGGCTAAAACTGAAACGCGATCAACTCGCCTGCTAGTCCCGATTTTTCCACCACAGAACCACGTAGGGACGGATGTCCTCATCTGTCCGGCGGAGCAAAGCTCCGTTAGTTTTTCGCTCACAGCAAGAACCGGTGTCGAGCTGCGCTCGACTGGGACGGATGAGGACATCTGTCCCTCCGCGATTTGCGTTGATGTTCGTAATCGGCCGGACGATAAACCCCGTCCGCCCGCAAAAGTTGCCCGCCATTTTCGCCCGCCCGCCTGACTCTTCCTCGCCGACCGTCAGCATCTAAATATGTAACTGAGCAGGACACCCGGCATGGTGATGCCGAGCACAATGGGTGAACTGCCGTGGATCGGAGGGTGAACTATGGCGCAGGTGATTGAGTTCTACATTCCGACGCGCTTCAAGCCTAAGGTGAAGTGGGTACCCCCGGAGCAACGGGGAAAGATTCTGACGTTCCCCACTGACCTGAAAAAGTCGGCGTAAGGGAAATAACGGGACGCCCGGCCGCGATGCTGCGAGCCGGGCGTTCTTGCGTTTGAGCCCCGCGGCCAGCCGAAGCACACTAACCGAATTCCCGGGCCCAAGCCTAAGTCTTTCATTTCCTTGACTATCAGCCTGCCTCCCTGCGGCGACTTGAAGCCGCGCTCTCAACCTGAAACGGTCGCAAACCCACTCATTAGTTTCGCTGGATTAGAGCGAATTTTCGAGGCATACTAGGCAGCACGGCCCGTTTCCCCCGCGGGCGGGAGGGCTGCGCGTCATGCCGTTGTTGGAGGACAAGCAATTACAAGTAAGCGATATCTCGACGTCGGTAGGGGATGATTCCGAACAAAAACAGCGCCGGCAGATGCTCATCGCGCTGGCCCTGCTGCTGGCCGCATTGATCCTGGTCCTGATAAAGGACCGCGACTTCTGGTTCCCCCCCGCACCGGTTGCGCAAGTGCAATCGGAAGCGGAACCCGTCGAAGACCCTCCGGCCGATGATGTGAAAACGCCCTCCGAAACAGCAACTGCAAGTACACTCGCTACAGTCCCGGCGCGGCCCAAGTCGAAGCGGCACACTCCGCCGCCGGCCACTGTGGATCCGGGTCCCGCACCCGCTTTGGCGCCGGTAGTCATGAGCCGCGCCGTGCTTCCTCCGCTCGAAGTCGAAGTGGTGGCCGGGGACGAGCACCGCACGATCCCAGCCAGTGGCGGTTCGGTTCGAGTGGACCTGCAGCCCAGAGCGCCTTTCTCCTCCGCTCCTGCATCTTCGTCGTCAGCCTCTTCCGCTCCCGCTTCCGCGGATTCCACCGGTGTGGCCGATGCCACCGGACGCGTCCATCTCTCTGCCGGCGCCGCCCAGATTCTTTCCCGCCCGGTCGAACCGAACTATCCTCTGCTGGCCAAGCAGATGAAGGTCCAGGGCGCGGTCGTACTCGAAGCTCTGATTGGACGCGACGGGAATATTCAGGACCTCCACGTACTAAGCGGACCCACGATCCTTTCGACTGCAGCCCGGGAGGCGGTCAAGCAATGGCGTTTCAGGCCGTACCTGCAATCGGGGCAGGCTGTCGAAACCGAGGCCCGCATTACGGTGAACTTCACCATCTCTACCCAGTAGGAACCGCCGCCACGGATGGGCGCGGATTGACACGGATAAGGCACAAGGCAATAGAAAAAAAGATTTGATCCGTGTAAATTCGTAAAATCCGTGGCTAGTGTTGCATTGCAACCTGGGAGCAAGCCTGATGGCTTTTGCAATCTCCAGTACAGCCTTTCCCGATGGCGGCGACATTCCCAAAAAATTTACCTGCGACGGCGCCGATGTGTCTCCCGAACTTTCGTGGACCGAGCCTCCATCCGGCACCCAGAGCTTCACCCTCATCGCTGACGATCCCGACGCGCCCGTCGGCACCTGGACTCACTGGGTGCTTTACGACCTGCCCGCCGACACCACCGGCCTGGCCGAGGGCGTGAACAAGATCGATGAACTCCCCGGCGGCGAGCGCCAGGGCCGCAACGACTTCCGCAAGATCGGTTACAACGGCCCCTGTCCGCCTCCGGGCAAACCCCATCGTTATTTTTTCAAACTCTACGCGCTCGACGGAAAGCTCGATCTCAAACCGGGCGCGAGCCGGCAGGAAGTAGAACAGGCGTTGCAAAGTCTTGTGCTCGGCCAGGCCGAGTGGATGGGGAAATACCGTCGCTGAGTTGGCGCGGCCGGGTGGCGCACCTTCATTGGACGAGTTTGCCTCAGAACTCAAAGCGGGTGCCCCGTCCTTGCGGTTTTTGCAAGGGCGGGTAGAGCTGCCGCCGACACCGCATTTTCTTGTTTGCACAACCCGGTCGCCGGGTGCCCCACCCTCTTTCGCGCACTTTGCGAAAAAGGGTGGTAACGAGGTCTTCCTGGTCGCCAATCTTATCGAAGGGAACGGCGTTGTTGACCCCGGTCATCTCATGTGATATCGTGATATCATTTAGTAGGAGGCGTGCCATGGGTCAACTCGTAGTCCGGAACATTGAAAATGCGGTAAAGACGCGCTTGCAGCGCCGCGCCCAGCGCCACGGCCGCAGCATGGAGGAAGAGGTGCGAGACATTCTCCGCAGTGCGGTGAGCGCGGAAGGATACGTCCCAGCGGCGGACTCGAGGACCGACATCTCCACGTCTATTTGCGCGGAAGCCGGTCTGGTGCGGTGTGCCCGAATTGCGCGGACACGATCCATCACTGCCGGCAGAGTTTGAGTCATGATTGTTTCATGCTGGCAACTTACAATGTACTCTCTGCCCTGATGCGACAAACACCCGACGCGAAAGTATTGCCTGGCTGGACAAGCAAGTCTCGCACCTCCGTTTGGACGACTTCAGTAACCATGCTTGAGATCCGGTTTGGCCTCTCAAATCATGGCCACCGGCCAGCGAAGATCCCGGTTGTTAGAGGCGTTTGAAGCTCTTCTGGAAAAAATGGGCCATCGAGTGGCTCCATTCGATGATGAAGCTGCAGCACAAGCCGCCGACCTTATGGCCTCCCGGCAACGCAAGGGCCGGCCAGTTGAACTGCGCGACACTATGATCGCCGGTATCGTGTCGGCGCGCCACGCCACCCTGGCCACTCGCAACCTGGTTCACTTTGAAGATCTCGCGGTACCGGTCGTCAACCCATGGCTGGGCTAGATCGTTCTCCGCAAACCCTGGAATACCGCGACCGGTGGGTGGCCGTCCTTGCGGTTTTTGCAAGGGCGTGTAGAGATCCCCGTCCTTGCGGTTTTTGCAAGGGCGGGTAGAGATGCCGCCGACACCACATTTTCTTGTTTGCACAACCCGGTCGCGCATGCGTTACAGGTTCCCGCCCTTTTGCAAAGTGCGCAAAGGACGGGGCACCCACTATTTTTTTGCGCCAGCGAGGTTCAAGAACCTGGGCTACCCGCCGAATGAGTGGGTGATTGGCCGACCCTCACGCCGAGATCGCCTTAGTACAATCCGGGCAAAGCTTGTGAGTAACTTTGGCTTCGGAGTGTGATCTCACGTAGTACTCAAAGGGCTGCCAATCGCCTTTTTTATCCTGTATTTTTTTGCACGACAGACAGATGGGCAGCAGTCCCTCCAGCGTGCGAATATTCGCCATGGCTGCTTTGAGTTCTCGATGCGCGAGGTCTTTTTCGTTCTCGGCGCGATCGCGGGCGGCCAGAGATACCGCCAAGCGCTTCAGGTTACGCCGCAGCTCCAGTTGTGCCTGCACCTGGCGGCCCAGGGCCCGCAGCGCTTCCAACTGTTCCGGACTCAGCTCTCGAGCCACCCGGTCAAATACGCACAAGGTTCCCAGTGCGTGCCCCTCCCTGATCAACGGTGCGCCCGCGTAGAAACGAATCTTGGGTTCTGACACCACCAGGGGGTTCTCGGCAAACCTTTCGTCTTCACTGGCATCGGGCACGATGAACACATCGGGCTGGAGAATCGCCGAAGCGCAGAAGGCAATGTCGCGCGAGGTTTCCTTGACCGAAAAACCCACGCTTGATTTGAACCATTGCCGGTCGGCATCTACGAGGCTGATCAGCGCAATCGGGGTTTGGCAGACGCAGGAAGCTAACAGGGTGAGATCGTCGAAAGCCGCCTCCGGTTCGGTGTCGAGGATTTCGTAGCCGCGCAGTGTGGTTAGCCGTTGTTGCTCGTTTGCTGGTTTGGGAGGAATCATGGTTGGCCTCCGGACTGGCCAGGTCGGCCGGACAGCGACTCTACTGCCATTCCCCTCAGAATTCAACCCGGTGCTGGGCCAACCCGGTGGTTCCAGAAGCTGCATGCCGCGCAAGAAAATCCCGCCCAAGCGCAGCTTGGACGGGGCACCCTCGGGGAGTAACTATTTACTGCTGCGCGGCGGCGTGCGACTGGCAGGCCTCCTGAATTTCAGGGGCGCACTCTACCCGGTTCCTGCCGTTGGTTTTGGCGCGATAGAGGGCCGTATCAGCGACGCGTAGGAGGTCTTCTCCCGTGAGGTGTAGGGCGGCGTTCGCATCTCTCGCCGCCAATCCGATGCTGACCGTCACCGGAATGGGCCCAGCCTCGGTTTCAATCGGACTTCCCGATACACAGACCCGCATCCGTTGCGCGGTGGCGATCAGGTCCGAGGTTGTGCACTCGGCCAGCACGATCAGGAACTCTTCTCCCCCGTAGCGGCCTACATAATCGTAATTCCTCACCGAGGCAAGTATGCGGCCGGCCACTTCACGCAACACCGCGTCTCCCGTCTGATGTCCGTAGGAGTCATTGATCAGTTTGAAGTGGTCAAGGTCCGCCATCATCAAGCCCAGAGGACGTCCCATGCGCGAGCTGCGTTGGGTCTCACGCTGCAGCAGGCCAGCAATGGCTCCATAGTTCCACAAGCCGGTCAGGTGGTCATGCGCCGACTGGAATTGCAGTTCGGTTTGGACCCTCAGCAAGGCATCCTGGAGTTCCAGGATGCGCTTGCCGGTGCGCATCCGGGCGCGTAGCTCGTTTACGTCGAATGGCTTGGTCAGATAGTCATCCGCCCCGGCTTCCAGGCCGGCCACGATGTCTTCCTTTCTCCCCTTGGCGGTCAGCAGCAGCAGATACTTGTAGCGACCGCTTTGCTGACTGCGGACCCGGCGGCATAGCTCGATGCCTTCCAGCCCCGGCATCATCCAGTCCAGGATCACCATCTGCGGGGCGTCTTTCTGTTGCAGGACGCTCCAGGCATCGAGACCGTTTTCCAGAGCGGTGACGCGATAATTCCATTTCCGCAACCAGCTCTCGAGGACCCGGCGAGATATCGGATCATCTTCCGCAATCAGCACTTCGTCTGGTCTCGATGAATCTGGCGCGGCGCTTTGCCCCAGGCTCGTGGCCGGATGAAAAATACTCACCGCGTCGCTCCCGCCGAGGCCTTCATGGCCCGATGGAGATCGGCTAAATGCTGTTCCAACGATGCAAACACCGCCGCCGCCTCCGACAGATTCTTCTCGTGTCCCATGTCCTCCAGGGCCCGCGAAGCTTGCAACGCCTCTTCCGCTCCCAGATAGCCGAGTTCGCCCTTAAGACTGTGGGCCGCTCGCATCACCGCGTCCGCATCGGACTCGGCGATGGCTTTGCCCAATTTTTGCAGGAGCTTGGGAGATTCCTGCAGAAAAATCTCACACAATTCCCGAAATAGCTCTTCATCTCCGCCCAAGCGCTCGACCGCCTCGTCCTTGCCCCACAATACTTTTTCCAGCAGCATTCCCGCCCGGACCGCAGGGCGGTGTGGGGACGGCGGTCGGTGTCTTTTCGGACCAGCTCACCTTGACCGACGCCGGTTTCATCACGTATCCATCCTTAGCTGGCCTTAACTGGCGACAAGGCACCCTTGTCCATACTGTCGGCGGAACCGCGGTTTTTCTTTACGACAGGGAGTGATTGGCCGGTCTGCGACCGGTTCCTCGACCAAGTGCAATCGCTTAAAGCCCATGCCCGAAAAGGGAGCTCGTCTCCCACCTCCAACGGAAGTGTGCTGGCCCTTCGGCTAGATTCCCACAGCTCCCCGGCTTAAAGCCGACCCCTGATCCGCCGATGAGTCCAAAAGATGAGGATTCCGCGCCATCGTGTCCGCTGGTTCGGGGTTCGCCCTTCCCCCTGCCTGCGGAAGCACCACAACGCCGCGAAAGCAGCGGGACACGGATCGAAATGAACACCACCGCTACTGGCGCGGCCCACGAAGCCACAATGTCGAGCGTCTGCAGGCCTCGCCTGCGCGTCTTGCTGGTCGAAGACGATCCGGCCGACCGCGAACTGATTTTGCGTGAGCTGGAAAAGGGAGAATTCGAGATCACCAGCGACGTGGCCGCAACCGCCCACGAGTTTCGGCAAAAGGTGACGAACAAATTGCCCCGATGTCGTCCTGGCCGACTACAACATGGGGCAGTGTCGAGGCTCGGAGGCGCTGGAGATTTTGCGCGATGAAGGTTTGGACATCCCGCTCCTCGTGGTCTCGGGCGCTCTGGGAGATGTCACCGCCGTAGAGTGCATCAAGCAGGGTGTCACCGGCTACGTGCTTGAAAGATTCGCTGGCCCGCCTGCCGGTGGCATTGCGCGGCGCGCTGAAGGACAAGAATGCGCGTGAAGAACGAAAACGGGCGCAGGAGTCCCTGGCCCGGAAGGTGGAGGAGTTGGCCCGCGCCAATGCCGAGTTGGAGCAGTTCGCTTACGTGGCTTCGCATGACTTGCAGGAACCCTTACGGATGGTGTCGGCCTACACCCAGCTCTTGGCGGAGCGTTACCGCGGCCAACTCGATGAGCAAGCCGACAAGTATATCAATTACGCGGTCGATGGCGCCGTCCGCATGCAGGGCCTGATCCAGGACTTGCTGGCGTTATTCGCGCGTAGGGCGGCAGGAGATTGCGGTCAGGAGTACGGACTGCAATGAAATCGTGGAGCGGGCCATCGAGAACCTGCAGGTCCGAAATCCTGGAGAGCAGGGCGGTAGTCACGAAAGGGCCTGTTGCCCAACCTGATGGCCAGCGGTTTGCAACTGCAACAGGTGTTTCAGCACCTCATCGGAAATGCCCTGAAATTCAGGGGCTCACAGACCCCCGCCATTCAGATCTCAGCGACGAAAGAGGGATCCGAATGGACTCTTCACTGTTGCCGATAACGGTATCGGCATTTCCGCCGAGTACGCCGAGAGCGTGTTCATCATCTTCAACCGCCTGCATACTCGCACCGAATATCCCGGCAACGGCATTGGCCTGGCCATCTGCAAGAAGATCGTCCAGCAGCACGGCGGCAGGATCCAGGCCCTGCCCCGGGACGGCGGCGGCACCATCATTCAATTTCACCTGGCCGGCTGAAAAATCTGGGGAAAGGCGGGACCCGGCATCATGATGACGACGATGGCAGAAATTCTGTTGGTGGATGACAATCCCGCCGATCTGGACTTGACCATCGACGCGCTGGCGCAAAGCCCGTGGCGAACCCACGTCAGTACGGTCTCCGACGGGGCCGAGGCCATGGCCTTTCTTTACCGGGAGGGAAAATACGCCGAGGCCATCCGCCCCCACCTGGTCCTGCTGGACCTGAATTTGCCCCGCAAGGACGGCCGCTCCGTGCTGGCAGACATGAAATCGAAAGCCGCCCTGCGCCGGATTCCGGTGGTGATTTTCAGCACGTTCGCAGGCCCGAAGGGATATCGAGAGCAGTTATGAATTGGGGGCCAACAGTTACGTCAGTAAACCGCCCACCTTGAGCGAGTGGGTTTCCGCCGTGAAGATACTGAGCGAATTCTGGATCGGATGCGCCTGCCTGCCACGCGAGGTGGAACCATGAACAACGGACATGCCCATATCCTGCTGATTGAGGATAACCCTGGAGACGCGGACCTGGTGCGCCTCCGCCTGGTAGAGGCCGATTCTAATATCGCGGTCTCCTGCGCCACGCGCCTCTCCGCTGGACTGGCTTCGTTGGTCGCCGAAACTCCTACCATGGTGCTGCTTGACCTGAACCTGCCCGACAGTCACGGCGCGGAAACTTACCGCCGGGTGCTCGAAGCCGCGGCCGGCGTCCCTATCGTCGTGCTGTCTGGCCTGGACGACGAAGAAATAGCGGTCAACGCCGTCCACGAGGGGGTCCAGGACTATCTGGTCAAGGGCAGTTTCGACAGCCGGCAACTGGCCCGCGCCATGCGCTATGCGATTGAACGCCAGGCCCTGCTGACCTCTCTCGACATGAGCCGGCGTCAGCAACTCCAGTTCAAAAATGAATTTCTTTCCCACGTATCGCACGAATTGCGCACTCCCCTGACCTGTATTCATCAATTCGTCTCGCTCATCCTCGATGGCCTGGCGGGCAAGGTGGTTCCCGAGCAGCGTGAGCACCTGGAAACGGTGTTCCGCAGCGTGATTCAGCTGCGGGCCATGATCACCGACTTGCTGGAGGCCACCCGGGCAGAGTCCGGAAAGATCACGATCCAGCCGCACTGCGTCCTCATCGGCGAGGTCATCCGGCAGGCGGTCGCCATGCTGCAAAGCACGGCCCAGGCCAAGGGCGTTGGCCTGGAGGTCGCGGTTGACACCAGGATTCCATTCGTTTACGCCGACACCAACCGGGTGCTCCAGGTGCTGGCCAATCTGCTGGAAAATGCAATCAAGTTTACGCCTGCCGACGGATCGGTCATGATCAAGGCCTACCTTACCGGAAACGATCCCGACTTCGTCCACGTATCGGTCGCTGACACTGGCCGCGGCATCAGCCCGGAAGCGAAAGCCCTGATTTTCGAGCGTCTCTACCAGGACCCTAATTCGGTCGATGACAGCCGCAAAGGGCTGGGGCTGGGACTCTATATCGCGAAAGAACTGGTCCGCTGCATGGCGGGAAAATCTGGGTCGAGAGCCAGCTGTCGCACGGCAGTACTTTTACTTTTGCCCTGCCTCTGTTTTCGCTGGCAAAATTTATCGCCCCCGTTATCACCCAAATGGGGCGCTTGCGAGAGCATCTCTCCCTGATCACTCTGGAGCTCACGCCCTTGCCCAGGTTAGCCGCCACCCTCAAGGAGGTACGCCAGCATTGCCTGCAGATCCTGGAACCTTGCATCCTCGGCGACAAGGACGCAATCCTGCCCGCCCTGGATAACCTGGGCCCGGTGGAAACCATAATGATTGTGGTTTCTGCCGACGCCCTTGGAGCCACTATCGTCGAGAGGCGTATCCGCGAACAATTGGAACGCTCCGACCGTTTGCGGGCCAATTGCACTTTCACACTTTCCTCGGTCGGCCTGAAGCTGCCTGCGGCGGACCGCCCGGAGCCTGTGGATAAGCTGGTTCAGGAAGTTGCCGATGGTATTACGACGATGACCATGGCGGCCTTGCAGCGCATCCGGCCCTCGAACTGAGGAAAATCAGTATCTTTTGCGAAGGCTAAACCGGAATTTAGCAACTACCCAACAAAAGGAGAAACACTATGGACAAACCGAAGATCCTGATCGTTGACGATGATCCCGACCTGAGACGAGGTCTAAACCTGCGTTTGCGCGCCAGCCACTTCGAGACCGCCTATGCCGCTGATGGCTTCTCGGCGATTGCCATGGCCCAGAAGGAGCGGCCGGACCTGATCATTCTCGACATTGGCCTGCCCGCGGGGGACGGCTTTGTAGTGCTGGACCGCTTGCAGCAGAGTGCCACGCTGGCCTCTATCCCAGTCATCGTCCTGACCGCGCGCGACCCCCAGTACAACCGGGAGCGAACTCTGAAGGCGGGGGCATGCGCCTTCCTGCAAAAGCCCGCCGACAACAACACAGGCGCTGGACGCAGCACACGCCGTGGCCGCGACCTTCAACCCGGGCACCCGGGGCGGCGCGCTCCTGGCCCCCGACGGGTCTGTCCTGGTGGGCGGGCGCGACTGGGTGGTCTACGCGGTGGACAGGAAGATGCTGACGCCGCCGGCACCCGGTCCCGCGGCTGCGCCGCCCGCGAGTGCGCCGCCGCGTGCCGTCGGCCCCGCGCCCTGGCCGCAGGCCGGTCACGACGCTTCCCACACCGGCCGCACCGACGCGGCGCCGCCGTTCGACAACGCCGGCCTCCTCGCACAGAACCCCGACTACATCTACCTCCAGGGCATCGGCGCAGCCGGCGGAAGGGAGGGAATCCAGGTGGTCCTCACCGAGATCGGCAGGCGCATCGCCGACAAGTCGCTCGGGAAAAGCACGTGGTACGCGGTGCGCATGCTGGAGCAGATCGCGGGTGCCGGCGTGCTCCAGCAGTCACGGGAGAACCAGAGGCTCGTGAACGATTTCCCGGACCTGCGCGCAGAGGCCGGGCGCGCTGCTTGCCCGGGTCGGGACAACCGCATCCCGAGACGTCCTGCTGTCCATCGTCAACGCGGAAACCGACGGGGTGGCCCTTGCCGCGGAGGTCCGCGCGCTGGGCGCCATCGCGAGCGACGGCGACGGCGCCTCGGAACGCGCCATCGCGCGGGCATTCTCCCGGACGGCCGCGTTCACCCCCGACAACCGGCTGGCAGCAGCAGTCGTTGACGCGCTGGGGCGCATCTCCATCTACGAGGGAGCGCTCATGGAGACCGCGGCCGTCGTTGCCCTCCTGGCGATCTCGCGCGGCCCCTATGATCTCACCGTCAGACGGGACGCCGCACTCGTCCTGCAAGGTACCCCGAAAACGGCTATAATCGATGCCGAGGAGTAGACGATGAACAGGGGTCTGATCACGCTGGCCGTTCTCCTTGTCGCAGGCGCGGCCTTCGGCCAGGTGGACAGGGACGAGCTTCTCAAGGGCCAGAACGCGAACATCACGTTCACCAACTACGTCGGCCCGCACATCCGCATCGACACGGTGGACCAGATCGTCGGGCATCGGCCAGGCGCTCGGCCGCGGCCGTCGGCGCGGCACCCGGCGAGTTCGTCGTTGGCCGGCAAGTACCGGCTCATCCACGCCGTCGGCGCCCCGCGAGGGCAGCAAGCTGGACGCGGACATCTTCATCCTGGAGCCGGGTCGCGAGGTGGACGACGTGGTCAACATCATGCGCATGGTCAGCGGGTACCTGCAGGCCGCCTACAGCTATTCGCCCGGCGGACGCGCAGCTCCTCGCCCGGTTCGTCGTGTACTACAACGCGGTCTTCCGGGGCAACATGCAGTACCTCGGCGGCGTCTACAAGACGATCGTCATGGGCAACGTCACCGCGGACAACGCGGGTATCGCCACGCGGTACACCGACTGGCCGGGCAAGACACGGATGCTCGTGCCCCTTTCCGTCGGGCGCGCAGAAGGGGAGCCTGACACGCCGTGCCCGCCGGGCAGCTGGCCACGCCGCCCGTGATCAAGAACCTCCAGGAGCAGCCGGGCAAGGCCCTTCCCGAGCGCAAGGACCTCACCGAGCTGCAGCAGCGCGGGATCGAGCAGAACCAGGAGCAAGCGCAGGAGCAGCAGAAGCAGCTCCAGCAGGACCAGCAGAAGCTCTGCCGAGCAGACGCAGTCACTGGAGCAGGCAAAGCAGGCGGCGGCCCAGGCGGAAGCGGCGGCCGCGCGCCCGGGCGCAACGGAGCAGCAGAAGCAGCAGGCGGCCCGCAGGCCGCGGGCGAGGTCAAGCAGCAGGAACAGGCCGTTGCCCAGCAGACCCAGAAGGTCCAGCAGGAGCAGCAGGCGGCCGCCCAGACGCAGGCGCAGGTTGCCGCGGACCAGAAGTCGGTGCAGCAGCAGAGGGCAGACATCGCCGCGGACGAGCAGGCGATCATCCAGCAGCAGGCGGCCCAGCCGCAGGCCCAGACCACGACCGCGGGAACGCGGCCGCGCCCGGGCAGCTCCTGTTCGTCTACGCCGTTGCGGCATCCCCCGACAAGCTCGGGAAGCTCGTCCTCATCGACCGGGTCTCCGGAAAGCTCCTGTCCCAGTCGGACCTGAACACGGTGCGCGGCCGCCTGTACGTGACGCTCGGCTCGTCGATCGTCGTCGTCGCGGGAGCAACGGGAGGCACCGCGGCCGTCCGCCTGGTCGTCGGTGGACGCGGCCACGCTGGCGGTCAAGCAGCAGGGGAAGGACAACCTCGCGCCGACGCAGCTACATCGCGGCGTCCGAAGGTCGGCGTACGCGGTGCTGAGCACTCGAAGCGGCGCGTACCTCGGCCGGTTCGACGCCTCACTGGCGCTGCTAGGCGCAGTCGGAGACGCGCCGTGGATGCCGTCCACCTACATCGTGGTCTCGGGCACGGAGGTCTTCGTGCAGGACGGCGCGGGCAACATCCTCATCCTCAACAGGGACGACCTGAAGGAGAAGAAGAGAAACGGGTAAGACATGCCTGACGTCACCACGGTCCACCTGCACCCCGGCATCTTCACGCCCTGCGAGCTGCCGGTTCTCTCCCAGGCCGGCCTGACGGCATCTGCCTTCACCTATCCCGGCGGCGTGGCCGGGCTGCGCCTGCGCAATGAGCGCGGGGCCATCGTGGTGCTCCCGTTCCAGGGCCAGCAGATATGGGACGCCGCCTTCGACGGCCGCACCCTCACGATGCGGTCCATGTTCGACCAGCCCCACCCTACGCGCGAATACATGGCGACCTACGGGGCATTCCTTCTGCACTGCGGCGTGACGGCCATGGGCGTCCGGGTCCCCAGGACAAGCATCCCCTCCACGGCGAGCTTCCCAACGCTCCGTACAGGTCGGCGCACCTCGTGAGCGGCACCGACGAGCGGGGTCCGTACGTGGCGGTGGGAGGCGAGTATCGCCATACCATCGGCTTTTCCTGCAACTACGTTGCGCGGCCCCGGGTCACCATGCGCCCCGGCGCGGCCACGGTCGAGGTTTCCATGGAGGTGGAGAACCTCAAGAACAGCCCGATGGACATCATGTACATGGCGCACGTGAACTTCCGACCGGTGGACAACGGGCGCCTGGTCTTCAGCGCCCCGTGCACGCCGGCCACGGTGGAGGTGCGGGGCGCACCGACGCATCTCGTCGTCCCGCCCGGCCACGCGGAGTTCCTGAAGGAGCTTGCGGCGGACCCGGCCCGCCACCTCGTCCTGAAGCCGGGCATGGCATACGACCCCGAGGCCGTCCTCTCCTTCCAGTACCGCGCCGACAAGGACGGCCGCGCGCACAGCATGATGGTGCACCCGGACGGAAGCGCGAGCTGGATCAGCCACCGGCCCGCCCAGCTCCGCAGGGGCGTTCGCTGGATAAGCAGGACGGCCGGACCAGGACTGCCTGGGGATCGTCCTTCCCGCCACGGCGGGACCGGAAGGCTACACGGTGGAGAAAGCGAAAGGGAACGTGCTCTCCCTCGGCGGGCGGGAAGACGATCCGCTGGGACCTGGAGGCGGGCCTGCTCCTGCCGGCGGGAAGCCCGGGAGATGGAAGAAGAGAATCACCGGCATCCTCAAGCGATAGGCGATGGGAAGAGCGTATTGGTCCAGGCGCGGCGGCCGCGCGCGTCTTCCAGCTCCAGCCGAAGCCAGGCGCAGTCCTTCGGAAGCGTCAGCTCGATCTCCGTCATGGTGCTTCCGTCAAAGCTCCCCAGCCGATTCCCGCGGAACCGCGGCCCCACCGCCGGGCAAAGCACACCGGGCTGGTGCGGCAGCGGATGACGTCATTGGCGCTTTCGATCTGGAGAATCTCGGGGCCGCAGCTGGAGTAGTACCTCCCGGCCCGCAGCGCCTTCGTGACGGCGCCGGCGGTTCGGTCCGCGGCGGCCACCATCACCCATGCGCCGTTCCATACCGGGGTGTGACGCGGTGATGTGGGCGTCATCGGCCGCGAGACCGAGCACGTCCGGGCGATGCTCGAGCATCGCATCCCAGACGTACAAGCCCGATCCCTTTCCGTTGAGCCACGCGCAGACATGGTTGTATGCTTCCACCGCCTCAAAGGGATGGCGGAGCGCTTCTTCCACGGTGTTGCCCGTCCACGCGGGGTGTGCCAGGACCAGGAAGCCGCCCTGCGCCCGCGCGCTCTGGAGCCCGGCAGCCAGCCCCATGGCCTCCGCCATGCCCTCGAAGCTCCCCAGGCACACGATGTGATAGAAGGAACCGAGCTCGTCGGTGCCATGCAGCTCGACCCCGTCGAGCACCAGGCAGCGGATGATCCCCGCCGCTTTCGTGTGACGCCACCCAGTGATCCGTCAGGCAGATGAAGTCGTAGCCCGCGCCTGCATAGAGCTCCGCAACCTCTGCGGGAGACTTCCCGCCGTCAGAACGGGTGGTGTGAACGTGCGTGTTGCCGCGCAGCCAGGAGCTCGCGCCCTCATAGCGAAAGCGTAGATTCGGGTTGGCGGGCGGCACCGCTACTCCCCGGCCTCGTGGCGATGCGAACGCTCGGCCACCACCACGTCCTTGTCTCCCATGCGTATCGCCACCCCGAATGTCTCCAGCAGGCTCTTCGGCGTCAGCACGAGGCTGCCCGGCCCGAACGCGACAACGCGACGGGCCAGGAGGAGAGCAAAGTCGCACGCGGAAGCATCCTCGATGTCATGGGTCGCGATCACCGCGGTCCTGCCCGCGCGCACCGCGGTCTTCAGCGCCGCCTGGTAGCTCGCGATGCCCGCCGCGTCGAGGTTCGTCGTGGGCTCATCCAGCAGGAGCAGCTCCGCGTCGCGCGCAAGGGCCTGGGCCAGGAAGACCCTCTGGCGCTGACCGCCGGAGAGCGAGTGCAGGGGCGCGTTGGCGATGTCCTGCACCCCCATGGCCGCCATGGCCTCCCGCACGAGGTCCTCGTCCCTCTGCCTCGTGCGC
>CAWDFW010000026.1:0-92064 GCA_963801595.1 Terriglobia bacterium
CCATGGCCGGAGTTGCCTCCCTCTCCAACTGAGGGAGCGGGCGCCACGCCCTGCACCGCATCACCGGAACCCGCGCCGGAAAACAAACCCGCACGTTGACCCGCGCCGGCATTGCCCGCGCCACCGAGGGATGGCGGGGGCGGCACAACCTGCACGCCGGCGCTCGAGAGCGAACTGCCGGACAACGAACCTCCACGTCCGGCTCCAGCAGAGTTGCCTGTATCGTCCATGGCCCGCACCGATGGTGGAGGCGGCACCACGCCAGAACCGGTACCGGAAAGCAGGCCGGCACGCCCAGTGCCGAGGGTTCCGGAACCCGAGACCTTAGGCGGAGGCGGCACGGCCAATCCCGCCAGACCGCCCAGCCCCGACTGGATCGAACCTGAAATTGTGCGCTGCTCGCCCACCGGCAATCGCGGCGCAGGCGCGACCACGACCATCGCAGCCGGACCGATATTGATGTCCCCTGCTTCCCCTACTCTGCTTATCGAGGCCTGCAAAACAGGTGGCGGGCCAACCACGGCGGCACCGGGCACGGACACCGCACGTCGCGAGGATTCCACTCCAACCTGGGGTGCGGGGGCGACGCCGGAGGCCTGCAGCAAACCGAGGCGGCGCGATGTCCCCTGGCTCACCTCGGGCGGCGGAGCCACGATCGCGGTCGGACTCGCAGGTCCGCTGAATCGCGACGACCCGGTGGACGCAAGCGGCATCGCCGGAAGGACCGGGTTCGAGGCTGCCATGTTGGGTCGCGCCGGTCCCTTCAGCCTGATGTCGGGCGCTTTGAGGGCCGCCTGGGCGCGCTCGGGCGCTACCCGGATGGAGCCGCGTCGCGCCGAGTCAATCTGTTTCCGGGACGCTCGCTGCACCGGGGCCGGGTTGCCGCGTAGCGCTGGATAAGAGCCGTCAGGTTTGTAATACGTGAGGTGGGTATTTTCGAAGGGGTTTCGCCGCAGGGGCTGATCTTCCGTCCACGAGTGGGAGACGATCAACACCAGCGTAAGAACAACGGCATGGCCGAGCAGCGATTGTCCAAAGCGGCGCCAGGGCAGGCCGGAGTAGAACAGGACCTCCCGCCAGAAAGACAACGACCGGAATTCGTGGGCCCGCGGCGGGATCGATCGCAGCGTGTCGGACAGGTTTCGCAGGAAAACCCGGTGCGCCGGCTCCAGTTCGACCAGCAGCCTGAGGCGAGGCAGGCTTTTCAGTTGAGCCTGGGGCTGAACGTCAGCAGAGTTTCCCGATGCAACCGCCTCCGGCTCGACATCCACCCGCCGCATGTTCTTCCAGTCGTATTCGCACTGCGCCCCGCACAGACGACACACCTGGTAATAGCGGCCGTCAGCGCCTCGCAGCGGCCAGAAAAACTCGTGGATACAGATGACCAGGCATAAGGACTGTTCAATAACCCCTCTTTGGGATGCGACCCTTTTTGGACCATACACGACCGGAAGTAACTATCATGTAGCCGTAGCGCAGGATTGGCTAGGGTACTTTAGTGCAGAATGAACTAGTCATTTCTTAACCAGAGAGGGTGGATACTCGCCGGTTACCCACACCAGACCAGAGTGTGGCGCGGGCGCCCTCGCCCGCGGCCGTTGATCTTGACCTTGATCTCAGGCCTTAAGTCTATCGCTTCAGCAAATCCACCGGTTCCTTCACATCGTGCACCCTCAGATATTTCGCCAGCGCGGGATACTTCTTCGCCACCGCTTCGTACATGGCATAAGCCACATTACGGTAGGAGAAATGGCCGGCAGGCCCGGTCCTCAGCTCGGAGATGTAAACTACCTCGGCGAAATCCATCTTGAACAGGGTGCGCTTGCGGAAGCCCAGCGGAATTGCGTACTGAGAATTTTCGCGCGCCTCGGCTCCTCCGCCGCAGCCAACTGCTCGACCGCGCTCGCGGTGCGCTGCATCACGTGATCGTAGTTTTCCCGTGCGCCTGAGGCTTCCAGTTCCTCCGGCGTGTCGTATCCGTGTCTGGTGGTGAATTCCTGGCCGATCTGGATGCAGCGGCGGTGGCGGTGCATGTCGCGGAAGCCGCCGATATCCATCAGGATGTCGAAGCGGAACTGCTGTCCGGCGCAGAAGGCCCTGAGCATCTCGTCATGGCGACCGCGATGGCGCAGCCCCATATCGATGATCTCGCGGCGAATGGGTTCGCCCGCGGCCTGCACCGCCTGGCGAATCTGCCGGTAGGAATAGTGGCTGTGCTCGTAGATCAACGTGGTCGCCAGTTCGACCTCGAGCGGTTCTTCCTCCAGAAGATCGACGGTCGGGGCCGGGGCAATGGGCAAATCGCCCATCAGTTCGGATGCAACCTGCCGCAGCGCGCGCCGGGTTTCGATCTCGTACTGGTTGGGATCGGCGTATTTCACCAGCGTCGGGGCCACGCGGACTTCCCGCAACAGTTCCTGCTCGGCGCGCGCGCCCAACTCGGGCGAGGCCGCGCGAATCTGCTCGACCAACTCCCGCAGACGAGTCCTGGTTCACGTTGTACGCGGGGGAGATGGCCGCATTTTTCAGCAGCCCCCCCAATTGCCGGATTTCCTTGTGGGTATGAGAGAGCAGGTGCGACACCTGGCTTTCGAGCGTGCGCGCGTTGACGATCTCACCCAGCGAGGTGTTGGCCGCGAGCGGCAGACAGGTAGCGGGAGATATCGAACGCGCGGGCCCGCAGCGTGCGCTCGTAGGCGTCCTGCTTCATTTCGTCGGGCTTGGGCGTGATGCTGGCCAGGTACAGGAACATGCGGTCCGACAGAGTTTCGTACTCTGCGAACAACGAATCGACCGTGTCGCGATACAAATCCTTCGCCGACACCGGGGCGGGCGAGTCGCCCGCCACCACACGGGCGTCGCCGAAGTCGGGGACGTAATAGCCGCTCTTTTTGAAGTCCTGGTAGCGGGTGGAACGTTCCTGGCCGTCCCAGCGCTGCTCGTCGGCGACAGCGATGGCGGCCAGAATGGACAGGCGCTCGATGGCCAGGGCAATGTGCGCCAGGTCGGCGATGGAGCGGTGGCCGTACTGGAAGTAGAAGGTGTTGAGAAATTTCTCCGCCTTCTGCTGGCTGATCTCGCGCAGCGACTCTTTCATGGAAAGCGCCGAGCGCGAATACTTGGCCATGGCGTAAGCCTGAATCTCGGGCTCGACACCATAGACGGCATAGACCTCGACGGCAGGCACGTCGCTGGACCTGGACACCGGGTTCGCGCTTTCGGCCGCGGGCTTCTCGACTACTTCAGACATGGGCATCTCTCAATCCCTTAGCTTCTCCGGTCCTTGCGGCTATCCAGCGTGCGTTTTGCTCGCCGAGCCGAGGGCGAGACGCCCTCGGGACAGCCGGCAAGATGCCGGCGCTACGGAGCGTCTGCGGAGTTCGTTCGAATCTTACTGCAATGCTCAATGATTCGCCCTGAGGAAAAGATCGGCAACTTTCAGGGCCAGATTAGCGGGGACTACGTCGTCGCGGTTGCACAGCACGATGATCGTGAGTTTGTCTTCCACCAGCCGTTGAATCGTAGTGCGAAAGCCCACGGTTTCGCCGTAGTGCCACATGCGGCTGCGATTCTTGTATGGATTCAGGAACCAGCCAAAGCCGTAGGCGGCCGGTGTGCCGTCCGGTTCCTGCACGCTGCCATCCGGCACTTTTACCGGAATGATCTGCCGGCTCCATCTCAGCCTCACTCAGCAAAGTGTAATGCGCCAGCGCCCGGTCCCACTTGGCCAGATCATCGAGGGAAGAATAGATCCCGCCATCGCCCAGGACCGCCGAAGTCGGGCTCTGGTCCATCTCGCGCCAGGCGTTTCCGTCATGAGTATGGCCATAGGCGCGGTGGGCCACTGTATTCTTGCCCTTCTCGTAGGCCACGGTCTGCTTCATGTCCAGGGGGGCGAAGATGCGGTCGTGAAGAAAATCGCCAAAGGGCTGGCCCGACACTTTTTCCACCACCATGGCCAGCACGGCATAGCCGGAGTTGCTGTAATCCCACCTGGTGCCGGGAGGAAATTTCGTGGTCTTCTGTTCTTTCAGCAGCTCGCAGCACGCCGGCGTCTTTGATCTGGGGAATATTTTCCGGTGGATTGCCGGCCGCGGGCTTCACCATCAGGTCTTCGTAGTCGAGCAGGCCTGAGGTGTGGTTCAGAAGATTGCGAATGGTGATGCCTTTCCCGTATTCCGGGAAGTCGGGAAAAATGTCGGTGAGACGGTCCTGGTAGCGCAGCTTGCCGTCACGCGCCAGCAACATGACCGCCATGGCAGTGAACTGCTTGGTGCACGACGCCAGGCGGAAATTGGTGTGCGCGTCAATCTTCCGCCGGGAGCGCAGATCAGCCACGCCGTAACCGCGCTCGAATATGATGCTTCCGTTCCTGATGACGAGCACGGCGCCGCCGGGACCTCCATCCGACTTGAGCCCGGCAAAGATTTGATCGATCTGTTCTTTCGGCACTGCGCTCTGAGCCCTACAAACGGGCAACGCGGCGAGGCATAACAGCCACGCCAGTCCTACCTTTGCGCCCTTGGCGAGTCCTTTGCGCCCTTTGCGGTTAAGATCTTTTACCGCAAAGGACGCAAAGAAAAGCCGCAAAGTTCGCAAAGAAAGAACTTTTGCCGCCGAAATCTTTCACATCAATCTCCGTGCCCTCACGGACGAATTCCGGCCACCGCCATCATGCGGCCGGTGACTCCCTTTTCCGCGCGATAGGAGAACAGCAGATCGGTGCGGCATGAAGTGCACAGCGGCGAGGCGCTGATGTTCTTCGCCGCCACCCCGGCAGCCATGAGCTGCCGGCGGTTGGCCTCCACCAGATCGAGAAAAATCTTTTTGGGCAACTCGCTGTGGCCGGGAGCGCGAGCCGTCAGAAACAGCAGCGGATACTTCTCACGGACCGGGTCTGACTCCTCGACCTCGCGAAACAGCTTGCTGCCGTATTCAAATTGGGATTCGAACTGGGTCCGCACTTCCCGGCCGACCGCGTAGCAGCATCCATGGATCCCTGGTCCGATGGCCGCCCTGAGATCGCCGGGACGAGTGCCGAAGCAGCGGTGCATCTCGCCGACGCCTTTCTCCACGATCCGCTTCACAGTTCCCCGCCAACCCGCATGAAACACTCCCACCGCCCGGCGCTTTGTGTCCACCAGAATCACCGGCAGGCAATCGGCGGTGAGAATTGCCAGCAGCGACCCGGGGTTCGAGTGATCAGGCCGTCGCCCGTCAAACCTGGTTCGGGGACTTCAGAGACACAGTGAATAAGGTCAGAGTGGACCTGCCGGGCGGTGATCAATGGCCACGCGCGCCCCTTCCTGGATGGCCCCGAGTTGGCGGAGAAAGGCGGCGCGATTCTGTTCCACGGCACGCCGCGAATCCTCCCGGGTGAAGCCGAGATTCAGGCTTCGCCCGCCATAAACCCTGGAAAATCCACCCGGCCGGGTGCTGAAGCCATGAACGAGCCAGGGAACGGGCGCAAGAGAATCAACGCGCAGAATCTTGCCTTTGACTTTCCGGGGAAGTTTCAAGGGCACCGGAACATCTTAGCAATCCCTCCCCCGCCTGTAACAAATCTGAGAATTGTGTTGAGAATCGAAGGCCCAGCGGTAGGTCCTCCACGTCGCTCCGGTATAATTCCGCGCTGCGGTCATCACAGTCGCCTAAATCCGACAATGTTCAGGAGCCCCATACATGCGTGTCCTTATTCTGACATTTGCTTTGCTGTGCGCTTTGTTGGCGGAGCGGTGGCGCAGCAGGCCAATTCGTCAAACGACCAGCCCCAGAATAATAAAGAGAAGAAGACCAGGACCGCGGAAGCGGCAAGGTCCAGGAGAAAGAGAAGAAGCCGGCCGAGAAAGCTCCGGAAGCCAACCCCGCCGAAGAGCAGAAGCCGGCCGCTCCCAAACCGGGCACCGACAAGGACAAAGAAGAATTTGATGTCTCCGAAGTTCCGCCGGTGGTGACCCATCACCAGATTACGCTCGACGGCAAAGTGCTGAAGTACACCGCCACCACGGGCCGGCTCCCGCTCAAGCGTGGCGACGGCAAGATCGAAGCCGAGATGTTTTTCGTGGCTTACACGCTCGATGGTCAGGACGCGGAAAAACGTCCACTGACTTTTGCCTTCAACGGCGGCCCGGGGTCGGCGACCGTCTGGCTGCACATGGGCGCGCTGGGTCCGCGGCGGGTAGGATTGCGGCCCGATGGCCTGCTGCCTCCCGCGCCCTACCACATTGCGGACAACCCGAATACCCTGCTCGACAAGAGCGATCTGGTGCTGGTGGATGCGATGTCAACCGGCTTCAGCCGCGCCGCCAACGCTGAGCTGTCCAAGAAATTTCTGGGCGTGAAGGGCGACATCGACGCCTTCAGCGAATTCATCCGGCTGTATCTCACGCGCTACGAGCGCTGGAGTTCGCCGCTCTTCCTGTTCGGCGAGAGCTACGGAACCACGCGCGCCGCCGGCATCGCCGGAAATCTCGTGGACCAGGGCATTTCCTTCAACGGCATCACCCTGCTCTCGACCGCGCTCAGCTTCCAGACGCTTGAAGACACCAAGAGCAACGACCAGCCCTACATCCTGCTGATTCCCAGCTTCACCATGATTGCGGGCTATCACAAGAAACTGCCGGCCGACCTGATGCAGGACATGACCAAGGCGCGGCAGGAGTCGGAGCAATGGGCCTCGACCGAATACGCCGAGGCGCTGGCCAAAGGCGATGCGATTACTCCGGAAGAGCGGCAAAAAGTCATCGATCAGATGGCGCGCTACACCGGTTTGAGTAAAGAAGTTCTCGACCAGGCCAACCTGCGTATCGACGTGCCGAAGTTTACTCACTATCTGTTGCTCGATCAGAAACTGCGCGTGGGCCGCCTGGACGGACGGTTCACCGGTCCCGATCCCAACGGACTGCTGGACACGCCGTTTTACGATCCCACTGAATCAGCGATATTGCCGCCTTTCACCTCGGTCTTCAACAATTACGTCCGCACCGAACTGGGCTACAAGACCGACATGCCGTACCAGGTATTTCCCGCCGACCAGAACTTCTTTGAGAATTCCTGGAACTGGGGTTCGGGCATCACCGGCTTCCCGGACACGGCCACGGCGCTGCGCCAGGCGATCGTGAAAAATCCCTACCTGAAGGTCCTGGTGATGGAAGGCCTCTACGATCTGGCGACTCCGTTTTACGCCGCCGACTACACCATCGATCACCTGAATCTGGCGCCGCAGTATCGAAAGAATATTTCCTTCGCTACCTACGACGCAGGACACATGGTGTATCTACCCGCCGACGGCCTGAAAAAAATGAAGAGCCGACGAAGCCGGATTCATGGATAAAGCCCTGGCGGGAAATTAAGCATCTCAAACTGAGAACGGAGAACTCAAGACTGGAAACTGGTTCTAAAATCAACGGCACGAACGAAAGGTTGGGGAGCTACGGGTTGTCTGCGCTCAGGAAGACAGAGGCTCTCGCTTGTGCCAGGCTGTCGCCTGCTCATACGCGTTGGCAACCTGGAGGACCCGGGCTTCTCCCCAGTGTGGCCCGATGATCTGCAGACCGATGGGTAAGCCGGCTTCAGTGAATCCGCAAGGGACTGAAATCGCGGGCAACCCCCAAACGTTGATGGGACGCGTATTTCGCAGCAGGAGCAGTTCCCGCGGCCGCAGGAGATCGGGATTCTCTTTCAGTTCCGCAATCGCAGGCGCCGCAATCGGCGTAGTCGGAGTGACCAGCACATCCACATCCGCGAAAACCGCCGCGATGTCGCGGCGCGCCTGTTCCAGGTCGCTGCGGCATCGGAGCAGAACGTCCGGGCTCACGTTCTGACCGGTACGAATCCGGCGCAAGGTTTCCGGCTGGTAGAGTTCCGGGCTGCGGGCGACGAACTCGGCATGAAAGGCATACGACTCCGCGCTTTGCAGGGTCCGGTCAGTCGGCACGGACAGTTCCAGGTCGCGTATCTCCGCGCCCATGGCAGCCAGGCCTGCAATCGCGTGATCGATCGCGGAGGCCACCTCGGCGTCCAGATCGTCAAAGAAGAATTTCTTTGGCAAGCCGATGCGCAGCGGCTGGAGAGTTTTTTCCCAGCACCGCCACATAATCTTCGACCGGAGCATTCACGCTGGTCTTGTCCGCAGCGTCGTGGCCGGCAATGGCGGCGAAAATCGCGGCCACGTCCGCCACCGTTCGTCCGATCGGTCCGACGTGATCGAGAGAAGTTGAAAGCGGAATCACGCCCCGGGTGCTGACCCTTCCGTAGGTTGGCTTCAGGCCGACCACGCCGCATAGCGCTGCGGGCTCCCGGACCGAGCCCGCAGTGTCGGTGCCGATCGCGCCGTAGCCCAGTCCGGCGGCGACCGCGGTGGCTGAGCCTCCCGAAGAGCCGCCGGCGATGTGTTCCCGATTCCATGCGTTTCGCACCTCGCCGAAGGCGCTGATCATGGAACTGCCGCCGTAGGCGAATTCGTGCAGATTCTGTTTCCCCAGAAGGACCGCGCCGGCAGCCTTCAGGCGGCGAACGACTTCCGCGTCTTCCGTGGGAATGCGGTCTTTGAACAACGAAACTGGCGGCGGTGGTGCGCACGCCGGCGGTGTCGATCAGGTCTTTGAGGGCCAGGGGAATACCGTGCAGCGCCCCGCGCCAGTCGCCGCGTCGTATCTCGGCTTCGGCCTGGCGGGCCTGCGCCATGGCCGATTCTGCCGTGACCGTAATGAATGCATTCAGCCTGGGATTGAGCTTTTCAATGCGGGCCAGGCAGGCGGTGGTCAGCTCGACCGGCGAGACTGAGCCCTGTCGCAGCAACTCGCTCGATTTGCAGAATGGATTGCGGCAAGCGAAGCTTTCCTCGTGGTGCGGAAATATTATCCCTTAATGCACGTGGCTGTCCCTGGACGACATGCGTAGGCCCGGACGCCCTCGTCCGGGCGGGCGAGCACAGCTCGCCGAGCTTTGTCGGTTCGCCAGCATAAAACCTGCCGGTCCTTGCCCGGCTGGGCGGGTGAGGGCACCCGCCCCTACGTGAGCGGCGGGCGATGGGCTTGGCCGGGCTTCCGAAAAGCCTATAATCACACCGTTATTTAACATTCCACTTCCGGTGGAGGTCTAAAATAACGCCATGGCACAGATGACTGCGACTCCAGCCGGCACGCAAGGCTTTTTTGTCGATGGCAAATGGATCGAGGAGGGCGATCCGGTTGAGATACGGTCACCGTATGACGGCAGCGGGATCGCTTCTGTCTTCCAGGGCAGGCGGGAACACGCCGAGGCCGCGATTGCAGCCGCGGTAAAAGCTTTCGGGACCACCCGGCGGCTTCCGGCTTTCGAACGCCAGCGCGTGCTGCGGCGGGTGTCGGAGAACATCTACGAGCGCAAGCAGGAATTTGCCCGCACCATGGCACAAGAGTCGGGCAAGCCGATCAAGGCCGCGCGGACCGAGGTCGAGCGTGCCATCTTTACCTTCAACGTTGCCGCCGAGGAGAGCACGCGGATTTACGGCGAGTACCTGCCGCTCGACTGGCAGGAGTTTACCGCCGGTCGCTGGGGAATTGTGCGCCGCTTTCCCCTGGGACCGATTGCCGGAATCACTCCTTTCAATTTTCCCCTGAATCTGGTGGCGCACAAGGTTGCGCCCGCCATTGCCGCCGGTTGTCCCCTGGTCCTGAAACCCGCGCCCCAGACTCCTCTGACCGCGTTGCTGCTGGCAGAAGCGGTGCAACAGGCGGGCTGGCCGGACGGCGGATTGAATGTGCTTCCTCTTTCAAACGACGACGCCGGGCTGCTGGTGACCGATGAGCGCATCAAGTTGATCAGCTTCACCGGCAGCGCGGCTGTGGGCTGGCAGATCAAGAAGAATTGCGGGAAGAAGAAAGTCGTCCTGGAACTCGGAGGCAATGCCGGTGTGATCGTGCACAGCGACGCCGATCTGGCATACGCCGCCGACCGGTGCGTGGTGGGCGGCTTCTCCTACGCCGGTCAGACCTGCATTTCGGTACAGCGCATCCTGGTGGAACGCTCCGCCTTTGCCAGGTTCACTGACCACCTGCTGGAAGGCGTGAAGAAACTAAAGACGGGAGATCCGCTGGATGATTCCACCGACCTGGGACCGCTGATCCGCGAGAGCGATGCGGTCCGCGCCAGCGACTGGATTCAGGAGGCGGTGCGCGGCGGGGCCCGCCTGCTCTGCGGCGGACAGCGCCAGGGAGCCGATGCTTGAGCCCACCGTTCTCACCGGCACGCGCCCGGAGATGAAAGTAAATTGCCAGGAAATATTCGCTCCGGTGGTCACAGTCGAACCGTATGACGATTTCAATCAGGCCCTGAAGCAGATCAACAACTCTCCCTACGGCCTGCAGGCGGGACTGTTCACCCGCGACGCCAAGCTGATCTTCAATGCCTACGAAGAACTGGAAGTGGGCGGGCTGATTGCCGGAGATGTGCCCGCGTTCCGCATCGACCACATGCCTTATGGCGGGGTCAAAGACTCCGGGCTTGGCCGTGAAGGCCTGCGCTACGCCATCGAAGAAATGACCGAACCCAAACTGCTGGTGATGAACCTCAAGTAGATCGTGCGGCCCGCCGTACGTTAGCGCACGAAGCCACAGATCGATTTCGCTGAATCGGGATTTTTACTTCGGCGCGAACTCCGATCGTGCATCCACAATCTTTGGCCTGCTATAATCTCCAGTTTTATTGTTCGCTGGTTTGCGGCTTAATACGGCTGAGCTTAACGCTGCACCAACCGGTCGCCTGTCGTGGGGCGCCGCGGCACGGAACGTCCTCTTTCGATGCAGATCTTTCACCGCAGCACGAACACACTTTCGCGAGCGACGATCTATGGCGCCATATTCGTCGTAGCGGCGTTGTTCTGGGCGGCGGCGGAGATTCAACGCTCGCCCTACGTGACCTACGCGGGCGTGCGCCGCCCGCAGCCTGTGCCCTTCAGTCACCAGCACCATGTCGCCGGACTGGGAATTGACTGCCGCTACTGTCACACCTCGGTCGAAACTTCTGCTTTCGCGGGCATTCCGCCCACCAAGACCTGCATGAACTGCCATGCGCAGATCTGGACCAACGCAGCCCTGCTCGAACCGGTGCGCGAGAGCTACAAGAGCGGCAAGTCGCTGGTCTGGACCCGGGTGAACGATCTGCCCGACTTCGTCTATTTCGATCACAGCATTCATATCAGCAAGGGCGTAGGCTGTAACACCTGCCACGGCCCGGTGGACCGCATGCCGCTGATGTATAACCAGGCTTCGCTGCAGATGGAGTGGTGCCTGGAGTGTCATCGAGCGCCGGAAAAGAATCTGCGCCCGCGCGACCAGGTTTTCAATATGCGCTACGAGCAGCCGACGAGCGGCAAGCCGGTCGAGTTTGATGGCAAGGAATATACCGACCAGCTCTCCCTCGGCACTGATCTGGTGAAAAAGTACAAGTTGCGCACGGTAACGGACATAACCAGCTGTTCGACGTGCCATCGGTAGAGTTTGGTTGATGATTGATGGAGGACGGACGTCTCGCCCGTCTGGCCGGGCGGGGACGCCCGGCCTCCATGAGCATGAAGATGGAAGACAAAAACACAAAGCCGCGCCGCGAGGACGTCTGCCCCAGCAAAAAGGGGACGCTCGATCTGGAGGCCGCCCGCGCCCGCGTCGCCGAGGCCCAGGGCCCGGAATACTGGCGCAGCCTTGAGGAACTCGCGGGCAGCCCCGATTTTCAGGAAATGCTGCACCGGGAATTTCCCAAGGGCGCGTCGGAGTGGCTGGATTCGGTTTCACGCCGCGGCTTCCTCAAGCTGATGGGCGCATCGCTGGCCATGGCGGGCATGACCGCCTGCACCAAGCAGCCGCTTGAACCGATTGTTCCCTACGTGAAGCAGCCGGAAGATGTCGTTCCCGGGCGGCCGCTGTTCTTTGCCACGGCGTTCACTTTGGGCGGATATGCCAGCCCCGTTCTGGTGGAGAGCCACTTGTATCGTCCCACCAAGATTGAGGGCAACGACCAGCATCCGGCCAGCCTCGGCGGCACCGATATTTTCTCCCAGGCCTCGATTCTGGGAATGTACGACCCCGACCGTTCGCAGACCGTGACCTATCTCGGCGACATTCGCTCCTGGGGATCGCTGGTCGAGGCCATGCGCGCGCCCCTGAATATTCAGAAAGGACTGCAGGGAGCAGGCATTCGCATCCTGACGCCGACGATTTCATCGCCCACGCTGGCCGACCAGTTGCAGTCGTTCATCAAGGCTAATCCCCAGGCCAAGTGGCATGTGTACGAACCGGTCAACCGCGACAACGTGCTCGAAGGCGCGAAGCTGGCCTTCGGCCAGCCGGTGGAGACGCGCTATGACTTTTCGAAAGCCGACGTAATCGTTTCGCTCGATGCTGACTTCCTGTACGCGGGCTTCCCCGGGCTTCACGCGTTACGTCCGAGATTTCGCCAAGCGCCGCAATCCCGACGCGGGTGAGATGAGCCGGCTGTATGTGGTCGAAAGCACGCCGAGTTCGACGGGCGCGAGGGCCGACCACCGGCTGCCGGTGCGGGCAGCGGAGATAGAACGCTTGTGCGGGCGCTGCGATCCTGACACTTGGTTACTGAACACCGACGCGGAACTGGACCTGTGCGGAACAGCAGGAATTCTTTGGCAGCCGCTTATGGCGATCTCGCGAGCTCATCGCGGATCCAGTGTGGTCATCGCGGGCGACCATCAGCCTCCAGCGGTTCACGCGTTCGCTCACGCGCATCAACCAAGACTCTGGGCAATGTCGGCAAGACGGTTTTCTACACCGATCCGGTAAACGCGAACCCGGTGAATCAAACCGAGTCGCTCAAGGACCTGGTCGCCGACATGCGCGGCGGCAAGGTGGACATGCTGATCATCCTGGGCGGAAATCCTGCCTACGATGCGCCCGCCGACTTCGGATTCGCCGATGCGCTCAAGAACACCAACATTCCGCTGCGGGTGCACCTCGGTCTCTACCAGAACGAGACCGCGGAACTCTGCCAGTGGCACGTGAACGAGGCCCACTATCTCGAGGCCTGGGGCGACGCCCGCGCTTACGACGGCACGGTGAGCATCGTGCAACCGTTGATTGCCCCGCTGTACGACGGCAAGAGCGCGTACGAACTGGTGGCGATGCTGTCCGGGCAGGCCAACACCGGCGGCCACGAAATCGTGCAGGCCTACTGGAAGACAGCAGCATTCCGGCGCGGACTTCGACGAGTTCTGGAGAAAGTCGCTGCACGATGGCTGGGTGGAAGGCACGACATTCGCTGCCGAAGCAGGTCGCGAACAAGAGCGCGAGTTTTCCAGCCGCGCCGCGCACCGACCCCAAGGCCATCGAAATCAACTTCCGCCGCGATCCCTCCATCTACGACGGACAATTTTCCAACAACGGCTGGCTGCAGGAACTGCCCAAGCCGATGAACAAGCTCACCTGGGACAACCCGGTGCTGATGGGTCCGGCTATGGCCGACCGCATGGGGATTAAAACCGAAGACCTGGTCGAACTTGAACTCAATGGCAAGAAGGTGACCGCTCCGGTCTGGATCCAGGTTGGCCATCCCGATAATTCCGTCACCGTATTTTTGGGCTACGGACGCCGCCGCGCCGGCCGCGTCGGCACGGGCGCCGGTTTCGATATGTACGCGCTGCGCACCAGCGCCACGCCCTGGTTTACCAGCGGCGTTGTGATTCGCAAGGTTGGAGGCACGTACAAGCTGGCCTCGACCCAGGGCTATCAGACCATGGAGACGCCCACCGGCGCGCGCCCGCTGGTGCGGACTGCCAGTTTGGAGGAGTACCGCAAGGAACCGGACTTCGCGAAAGAAGAAGAGCCGCCGAAGGAACTGACTTTGTACAAGCCCTACCCCTATGCGGCCGAGCCGTACGCCTGGGGCATGACGGTGGACATGAATGCCTGCGTGGGCTGCAACAATTGCATCGTCGCCTGCCAGTCCGAGAACAACATCGCCGTGGTCGGCAAGGAACAGACCGTCCTCGGCCGGCACATGCACTGGCTGCGCATTGACTCCTACTACCAGGGCGACCGCGACAATCCCAAAGCCTACTTCCAGCCGGTGCCGTGCCAGCAGTGCGAGAACGCTCCCTGCGAAGTGGTCTGCCCGGTGGGTGCGACCGTGCACAGCAGCGAAGGCCTGAATGACATGGTTTACAACCGCTGCGTGGGCACGCGCTACTGTTCCGACAATTGCCCTTACAAAGTGCGGCGCTTCAATTTCCTGCTGTTCCAGGACTGGGAAACTTCGCAGTACAAGATGATGCGCAATCCGGATGTGACCGTGCGCAGCCGCGGTGTGATGGAAAAGTGCACTTACTGCGTGCAGCGCATCAACCAGCATCGGATCGACTCCGAACGCGAAGACCGCAAGATCCAGGATGGCGAGTTGCAGACCGCGTGCCAGCAGTCGTGCCCGGCAAACGCCATTGTTTTCGGCAACATCAACGATCCCGACAGCCGAGTTTCGAAACTGAAAACGCAGGCGACGGAACTACAGTCTGCTGGCGGACCTGAACACCCGTCCGCGGACCACGTACCTGGCCGACATTCGCAATCCGAACCCGGAACTGGAAGCGGCGAAGGATTCGCCAACGGAGCACAGCTAAGTCATGGACGAGCCACTCCAAAACGAGCGCGCACCAGTCATCGAACCCGGATACACCCTGGGTTCGGTCACGGACAAGATCAGTTCGATCGTGCTGACTCGTCCGACCTCCAACGCATGGTTCGTCGGCTTTGGCGTGATGTTCCTGCTCACCATGATGCTGCTGTTTGCCGTCTCCTACCTGTTTGTCAAAGGCATCGGCATCTGGGGCGTGAACATTCCCGTGGGCTGGGGATTCGCCATCGTCAACTTTGTCTGGTGGATCGGAATCGGGCACGCCGGCACGCTGATTTCCGCCATCCTGCTGCTGTTGCGGCAGTCGTGGCGCAACTCGATCAACCGCTTTGCCGAAGCCATGACGCTGTTTGCCGTGGCCAGCGCGGGAATTTTCCCCGCCATCCACGTGGGACGTCCGTGGGTCGCATACTGGCTCTTTCCTTATCCCAACACCATGAACGTGTGGCCGCAATTCCGCAGCCCGCTGGTGTGGGACGTGTTTGCGGTCTCAACTTACGCCACCATCTCAGCCCTGTTCTGGTTCATCGGACTGATTCCCGACCTGGCCACTCTGCGCGACCGCTCCGAAGAACGCTGGAAGAAGATCATCTACGGCATGCTGGCCATGGGCTGGCGCGGCTCGGCGCGGCACTGGCATCGTTACGAAACCGCCTACCTGCTGCTGGCTGGCCTGGCCACGCCCCTGGTGCTCTCGGTCCACACCGTGGTCAGTTTCGATTTTGCCGTCGGCATCGTGCCCGGCTGGCATACCACCATTTTTCCGCCTTACTTCGTGGCGGGCGCGATCTACTCCGGCTTCGCCATGGTGTTGATGCTGGCCATTCCCATCCGCAAGTTTTACAACCTTGAGGATTTCATCACCGAACGCCACCTGCAGAACTCGGCCAAGGTGATGCTGGCCACCGGACTGATCGTGGCCTACGGCTACGTCGTTGAAGCTTTCATGGGTTGGTACAGCGGCAATCGCTACGACGCCTTCCTGCTGTGGAACCGCCTGCACGGGCCGTACTCGTTTTTCTACTACATGCTGCTGATCTGCAACATCGTGATTCCGCAGGTGCTGTGGATTCCCAAGCTGCGCACGCAGTCCGGTCTGGCTGTTCCTGATTTCGCGGGTCGTGCTGGTGGGCATGTGGCTGGAGCGCTTCATCATCGTGGTGGTCAGCCTGCACCGCGACTTCCTGACTTCTTCCTGGGGCATGTACTACCCCACCCGCTGGGACTGGATGACCTACATAGGGACCATCGGCCTGTTTCTCTCCGCCATGTTCCTGTTCGTGCGCATCCTGCCCATGATTTCGATTTTTGAAATGCGGACTCTGCTTCCCGAAGCGGAGGTCAAGGAATGAAGCGCACAAAAGTTTACGGGCTAATGGCCGAATTCGATTCCGTCAATTCATTGATGGATGCGGCCAACCGCACGCGGGAAGCCGGCTACAAGAGGATCGACGCCTACAGCCCGTTCCCGGTTGAGGGTTTGGCCGAAGCCATCGGCTTCCATCACGATGAGGTCCCCCTGGTGGTGCTGATCGGCGGCCTGATCGGCGGCCTGAGCGGATACCTGATGCAGTATTGGATTTCGGTGGTGAGCTATCCGGTCAACGTCGGTGGCAAGCCGTATCACTCCTGGCCGGCGTTTATCGTCCTGACATTCGAGATGACCATTCTCTTTGCCGGGATCTTCGCGGTATTCGGCATGCTGGCTCTCAACGGCCTGCCCATGCCCTACCATCCGGTGTTCAATGTGCCGCGTTTCGCGTTCGCGACGAAAGACAGGTTTTTCCTGATCGTGTTCTCCTCCGATCCCAAGTACAACCCGACCGAAGTCCGCCGCTTTCTGGAAGGGCTGGGGCCGCGCTCCATTTCGGAGGTGCCCGATTAAGCACCTTTCCAATTCTCGGGCTTGGGGTGCGAGCGCTTCCGCCAAAAGAACGAGTCATCGCCGAGCGCGGCTCAGCCGCGCTGGCGCGGTCGAGAGCAAGCTCGACGGACTCCGTACCGAACCATCGACTCATCTGCCCATAGGGGTGCTTCGACTCCACGAGAAGTTTCGCAAGCGAATCTTCTCGCTCCGCTCAGGATGACAAGGGGAAGAGGGTTCTGCATTGCAGGCCTGAAGGCCTGCTCGACCCTTGCCTTGCTCACCGTACTGCTGCTGCTGGCCGGGTGCCGGCAGGACATGCACGACCAGCCGCGCTTCAAGCCTTTTGCCCGCAGCGATTTCTATACCGACCTGCGCTCGGCGCGGCCTCCGGTCGAAGGCACGGTCGCCCGCGGCCAGTTGCGCGAAGACACTTATCTCTATACCGGGAAAAATAGGCAGCAATCCCGGCGACTACATGCCCTTTCCGGTGACCGCGGAAGTCCTGGCGCGCGGACAGCAGCGTTACGACATTTACTGCGCGCCCTGTCACTCCCGCGTGGGCGATGGCAACGGCGTGATTCCGTCGCGTGGTTTCCCGCGCAAGCCGCCTTCATATCACATCGAGCGCTTGCGCAAGGCGCCCCTGGGATACTTCTTCGACGTGATCACCAACGGCTTCGGGGCCATGCCCGACTACTCGTCGCAAATCGCGCCCCGGGACCGCTGGGCCATCGTGGCCTACATCCGCGCCCTGCAATTGAGCCAGGACGCCACTTCCGCCGACGTTCCCGCGGGACAGAAGGTCCCCTCCGAGCCGCCGCGGTTTGAGGAACTCGGATCTGGCGCCACGCTGCCCGTGGTCGAAACCAAGCCTGCACATGAGGAGCCGAAATGAGCACGGTCCCCATGAGCAAGCTCGACCTGATGACGCCGCCGGTGGTGAAGACCATCCAACAGCGCTCGTTGCTGGTCGGATTGGTTTTCGGAGCAATCGCGGCCGTCGGCGCATGGCTACAGCCCGACCAGTTTTTCCGCGCCTACCTCATGGCTTTCATGGCGTGGCTGGGCGTGACTCTGGGATCGATGGCGATTCTCATGCTTCGCCATCTGACCAAAGGCGCATGGGGAATGGTCATCCGCAGAATTCTGGGAGCGGCCATGCGCTGCGTGCCGCTGATGGTGGCGTTGTTCATCCCGCTGCTGTTCGGAATACGCCGCCTCTACATCTGGGCCCGGCCGCTGGATGGCATCGCGGACAAACATCTGCGCGAACACCTGCAGGAACTCACGCAAAGTTATCTCTCGGTCAATGGATTTATCATCCGCGCCGCTATCTATTTCGCCATCTGGTGGGCGCTTTCGTTCTTCCTGACCAAATGGTCGGCGGAGCAGGACCACCCGCCCATGCGCGACAACAGCGGACGCTTCAAGGCGCTTAGCGGGCCGGGGCTGATCCTCTACGGCTTCACCATCACCTTTGCCGCCATCGATTGGATCATGTCCATCGATCCCAGCTGGATTTCCACCATCTTTGGCCTGTCATTCCTGATCGGGCAGGTGCTGTCGGCGCTGTGTTTCGCCGTGGTGGTGGAGCGCATCCTGTTCCGCTACAAGCCCATGTCGGAATTGCTCAAGCCCGAGCAGGTGCACGATCACGGAAAATTCATGCTGGCCTTCATCATGGTGTGGGCCTACTTCGCATTTTCGCAGTGGCTCATCATCTGGGCGGGAAATCTGCCCGAAGAAATTACCTGGTACATGCGGCGCTTGCATGGCGGCTGGGGATACGTCGGGCTTGTTCCTGGTGCTGTTCCACTTCGCGGTGCCGTTTGTGTTCCTGATTTCGCGTCCGTTCAAGCGCGACATCACACGTCTGGTCTGGCTGGCGGTGTGGCTGTTGCTGATGCGTTACGTGGACCTGTTCTGGGTGATCGAACCCAACTTTTCCGTGACCTTCAACATTACCTGGCTGGACATCGTGGTCCCGATCGCGATGGGAGGGTTGTGGCTGGCGTACTTCTTCCGCAATCTGAGTACGAGGCCGCTGGTGCCGGCGTACGACGTGTTTGCGGTCGAAGTTCTGGAAGCGACGCACGAGTAGATGGTTCGATTGGCTAAGTGATGACTGACGACATTCACATCGACGAGCACAACGAGGAAGCGGAGTTTGAGCGCGAAGACCTCGGGGCAAAACCGGTCATCCTCTTTTTGGTTGGCCTGACCGTCGGCTGCCTGCTGGTGGCTCTCCTTCTGAAAGGAATGTACAGCTACCTGGATGCGCGGGAGAATCGCCATCAACCCGCGCTGAATCCGCTGGTGCAGCAGACCACGGCGGACACGCGGCTCGGTTACGCCCGGGCGACATCACGAAATTTCCCGAGCCGCGCCTGGAAACCGACGAACCGAGAGAGATCAGAGCCTTTCGAGTGCAGGAAGAACAGACGTTACACAGTTATGGTTGGGTCGATCAGCCCGCTGGCGTGGTGCGGATTCCGATTGACCGCGCCATGGAACTGCTGGCGCAGCGCGGGCTGCCCACCCGGCCGCAGGCCGGCACGGCTCCGCCATCGGAAATAAACATGGTGAAACAAGCGGCGCGGCGGTCAGACACCAGCCGCCAGCCCGCGAAGAAGAAGTAGATGGAGAGCGCGACTCGAGAGCAGTGTGGAAGGGCACGACTTTAGTCGTGCCGAAAGAGATCGGCGCATCGAGCGGCTTTAGCCGCTGAGGGGTTGCTGTAGCGGTCGAAGGAAACTAGATGTCTGAACACAGCGACCAACTCGAAACGATTCTGGCGCCATCTTCACCGCACTCTTGATCTCCGCTCCTGCCTTCGGCCAGGGCATGACCAAGGGCATCATGTCGCCGCCGGCCAACGTGCGTCCGCCGGGCCTGCAGAATGTCGGCATCGAGCAGCATCTGGATGAACAGATTCCCGCAGGACCTCAGCTTCCGCGATGAAACCGGCAAACCCGTCCGCCTGGGAGATTACTTCGGCAAAAAGCCGATGATCCTCAATCTGGTCTATTACAACTGCCCCATGCTTTGCGGCGAAGTGCTCAGCGGCCTGGAGAGCGCCTTGCGAGTGCTGAAGTTCGACGTGGGAAAAGAATTCGACGTCCTGACCGTAAGCTTCGATCCGCGCGAAACCCCGGACATGGCCACGAAGAAGAAGGCCGAATTCCTGAAGCGTTACGGCCGCGCCGGCGCCGCCGAGGGCTGGCACTTTCTGACCGGTCCGCAGGAATCGATTGACGCGCTGACCAAAGCCGCCGGATTTCAGTACCAGTACGATCCCAAGACCGGCCAGTTTGCGCACGCCACCGCCATCATGATTCTGACGCCGGAGGGCAAGATCGCCCAGTACTACTACGGCGTGGACTACGCGCCCAAGGATTTGCGCCTGGGACTGATCCAGGCGTCGCAGAACAAGATCGGCACGCTGGCGGATCAGGTATTGCTGTACTGCTATCACTACGATCCCACGACCGGCAAGTACGGAGCTATTATTTCGCGCGTGCTGAAGCTGGCGGGGCTTGCCACCCTGCTGGGGCTGGGAATTTTGATGACCGTCCTGATCCGTTTGGGATCGGGACCCAGGCGAGCATGCGGCAAGATGAGCGTTTGACGAGAAAGGCAAAGTCAAAAACGGCGGGCGAGGGCGCCCGCCCCACACACGGATAGTGCTGACGACCGAGGACTGAAGACCGACGACTGACTATGTTCGATACTTTTCCACTTTGGCCCACACGGGCTTCGACGCACCGCCGGAAGCGTGGACGCGCTTTTCATCTTTCTGGTGGCATTGTCTGCGCTCATGAGCGTGGCCATCTTCACCATGATTGTGGTGTTCGCGGTCCGCTACCGCCGGCGCAGGGGCGTCGCAGCCGAACAGATCGAAGGCTCGACCGCGCTGGAAGTGACCTGGTCGGTGATTCCTCTCTTTATTTTTGTCGTAATCTTCGTGTGGGGCGCGGTCATCTACTTCAAGGAACGCACGCCTCCGCGCGGTGCCACCGAAGTCTATGTCGTCGCCAAGCAGTGGATGTGGAAGCTGCAGCACGAAGAAGGCCAGCGCGAGATCAACGAACTGCACGTGCCCGCTGGGCCGTGACGTAAAGATGATTCTGACCTCGCAGGATGTGATTCACAGCTTTTACGTTCCCGCTTTCCGCATCAAGCAGGATGTCCTGCCCGGCCGCTACACCACGGCCTGGTTCCATCCCACCAAGGCGGGGACTTATCATCTGTTCTGCGCCGAATATTGCGGATCGCAGCACTCGGGAATGATCGGACAAGTCGTGGTGCTCGAACCGGCGCAGTACGAAGCCTGGCTCAGCGGCGGGGGTGCGTCGGGAACGATGGCGTCGAACGGCCAGAATATTTTTCAGCAACTGGGCTGCTCCACCTGCCACCGTTCGGATACGCAGGGCCGCGGTCCCAACCTGGTGGGGCTGTTCGGCAAGCCGGTGCAACTGGAAGACGGACGCGTCATCACTGCCGATGAAAACTACATTCGGGAGTCCATTTTGACGCCGGGCGCGAAAGTGGTGAGCGGATTCAAACCCATCATGCCGGTCTTTCAGGGACTGGTGAGCGAAGAACAGCTCAACGCGCTGGTGGCATACGTAAAATCATTGAACCCGAGTCCATCGGGAGCGGCGGGCGGCCCGACGGTGGTTCCGTCAGGCGCGAAGCCGCAGGAACCAAAGGTGCAATAGCAATGGCCACCGCAGCAATCACCGCGGAACGCGAGAACTATCTCAACCAGGAATATGGCATCAAGTCCTGGCTGCTTACGGTCGATCACAAGCGCATCGCGCTGCTCTACCTGCTGTCCATCACTTTCTTCTTTTTCATTGGAGGATTTTTTGCCCTGCTGATCCGGCTGGAGCTGCTGACTCCGGCAGGCGACCTGGTACAGGCCGACACTTACAACAAGCTCTTCACCATGCACGGCCAGGTCATGGTCTTTTTCTTCCTGATCCCTTCCATCCCGGCCGTGCTGGGCAATTTTCTGGTGCCGCTGATGATCGGCGCCAAGGACCTGGCCTTCCCGCGAATCAATCTTCTGAGCTGGTATCTGTACATCATCGCCGGCATTCTGATGCTGCACTGCATGCTCACCGGCGGCGTGGACACAGGCTGGACTTTCTACACTCCCTTCAGCACCGCCTTCAGCAACACCAAGGTGATCGAGGCCGGGCTGGCCATCTTTATCTCGGGATTCTCCTCGATCCTGACCGGGCTGAATTTCGTGGTCACCATCCACCGCATGCGGGCCCCGGGGATGACCTGGGACCGTTTACCTCTGTTCATTTGGGCGCACTACGCTACCAGCATCATCCAGTTGCTGGGAACGCCCGTGATCGCGGTCACGCTGGTGCTGGTGGTCCTCGAACGGGCCTTGCACCTCGGGATCTTCGATCCCACGCGAGGTGGCGACCCGCTGCTGTTCCAGCACCTGTTCTGGTTTTATTCCCATCCCGCCGTGTACATCATGATTTTGCCCTCGATGGGAGTGGTCAGCGAAATTATTCCGTGCTTCTGCGCGCAAGCGCATTTTCGGCTATAAGTTCGTGGCCCTGTCGAGCATCAGCATCGCCGTGTTCGGCTTCCTGGTCTGGGCTCACCACATGTTTGTGGCCGGAATTTCGCTGTACGCGGCGCTGATTTTCTCCGCGCTCAGCTACCTGGTGGCGGTCCCTTCAGCCATCAAGGTCTTTAACTGGACCGCGACCATGTACAAGGGCTCGATCACGTTTTCCACACCCATGCTGTACGCCTTCGGTTTCATCGGACTGTTCACTGATGGGCGGCCTTACCGGATTGTTCCTGGCCGCTTTGGGAATTGATGTTCATGTGACCGACACCTACTTCGTCGTGGCCCACTTCCACTACATCATGGTGGGCGGAGCGCGTCATGGGCTACCTCGGTGGCATGCATTTCTGGTGGCCAAAAATTTCCGGACGCATGTATCCCGAATCGCTGGGCCGGCTGGCCGCGCTGATCGTGTTCCTCGGATTCAACCTGACGTTCTTCCCACAGTTCATTCTGGGCTACCTGGGGATGCCACGCCGCTACTGGCAATATCCGCCGGAATTCCAGGTGCTTGAACGTGCTGTCCACCGCCGGGGCCACGATTCTTGCCGTCGGTTATCTTCTCCCGATGGTGTATTTCCTGTGGTCCATGCGCTACGGAAAAGTCGCTCCCGACAATCCCTGGGGCGCTTCCGGCCTGGAGTGGATGACCACCTCGCCGCCTCCCACTTTTAATTTTGACGAGCCCCCGGTGGTCACTTGGGAAGCCTACGATTACGAGCACATTCCCGCTCCGCAGGAGGCGCGCAGTGGCGGATAGCCCGATCGCGGTGGAACATCACAATCCGGCGCTCAAGCATCACTTCGCCGACATGGAACAGCAGCGCCAGGCTTCGTCGCTGGGCATGTGGCTGTTTCTGGCGACCGAGATCATGTTCTTCGGCGGCATGTTCTGCGCCTATCTCATCTACCGTCTCTGGTATTTCCCCGACTTCGCCGCCGCCAGCAACTCGCTGGACATCACTCTGGGCACGGTCAACACCGCCGTACTCATCTGCAGCAGCCTGACCGTGGTGATGGCGGTACGCGCCGCCCAACTGGGCAAGCGCCAGCAGCAGGTGATCTATCTGGCCCTCACCCTGGTTTTGGGTCTGGCCTTCCTGGGCGTCAAAGCCGTCGAGTGGACCAGCAAGTTCAGAGAGCACCACATTCCCGGACCCACTTTCAATTTCGAAGGCAGCATTCCCAGCCATCCCGACCAGCCGGTGGACCAGCATCACGCCCAGATTTTCTTCTCGCTGTACTTTGCCATGACCGGCATGCACGCGCTGCACATGATCATCGGGGTCGGGATTTTCAGCTATTTGCTCTACTACGCGTGGAAGGGGAAGTACACGCCCGAATATCACACGCCGCTGGAGAACTCAGGCCTGTACTGGCACTTTGTGGATATTGTCTGGATTTACCTGTTTCCGCTGTTGTACTTGATCGATCGGAAAAAATAAGTTTCTTTGCGTTCTTTGCGGATCCTTTGCGTCCTTTGCGGTTAAAAGCTTTTTGCCGCAAAGATCGCAAAGGGCGCAAAGGAAAACGAGCGCTACCATGTCCGAACACATTGTCTCCGCGAAAACCAATATTGCCGTCTGGCTGGCGCTGCTGGTCCTGACCGGCGTCACCGCCGGCGTCGCCTTTATCGACCTGGGCCCATTCAATACCATCGTGGCCCTGGTCATTGCCACCTTCAAGGCGCTGCTGGTCGTCCTGATCTTCATGCACGTCAAGTACACCAGCGAGAAACTGGTCAAGGTAGTGGTGGTCTCTGCGATCTTCTTTCTCCTGTTGCTCCTGGGGCTAAGCCTGGCGGACTACACCACCCGGCTGCTCTGATTTGCGATATACTCCGCCGTCTGTGAAGAATAAATAACGACGAGGTGCTGCGATGGCATTCTGCAATTCCTGTGGTGCAACTCTGGACAGCGGAGCAAAGTTTTGCAATAAGTGCGGCACCACACAACCCGGCGCCGCGGCCGCTTCCGTCATTCCCGCCGGAACCGCTCCCGTTTCATCCCAAAAAAGCGGCAGCGCCCTCAAGATCATTCTGATCGTCGTGGCGGTCATTGTGGTTCTCGGGATTCTGGCGATCGGGACCGTCTCCTTCATCGGTTACCGCATCGCCAAGCGCAGCCGGATTCACAACGAGAACGGAAATGTGCGGGTCGAGACCCCCTTCGGCAGTGTGAATACTTCCACCGATCCCGATGAGGCGGCCCGCAATCTCGGGATTGATTTGTATCCCGGGGCGGAGGTGGTCAAGGGCAGCACGTCGAACATGACCATGGGCGCGATGCATACCGCCACGGCGGATTTCGAGACTGGCGATCCAGTCAGCACCGTGGGCGAGTTTTACAAGTCGAGGCTGCCCAATGCCAGCGTGGTCTCCACCACCGGCGACCACTATGCCATCATCTCCACCGACAAGAAAAACATGATTACCATCAACATTGAGCTCAAGAACGGCAAGACCAGAATTCATATCGCCAGAGTCTCCGGCAAAATGGTCAACGGTGGCGATTCCGACAACTGAAGTGGGCACGTGTGGGGCGGGCGCCCTCGCCCGCCGCCTTTGAATTTGAAGTCTGATTTTGATTTTGCTCTGAACTTGATTGAAAGTTTTCGATGCAGCGTCGATGACTCCGGCAAACTCCAGGTCAAACTCGGCGGGCGAGGGCGCCCGCCCCACACCAGCAAAAGCCAAACAATGTCTGATAACTACGTAGCAATTGCCAGCGCCGCCCCGAGCTCCCTGGTGGATGCCGCCGCGCTGGAACAGGCCCTGCGCCGCCATGTCCGCGGCGACGTCCGTTTCGATTCCAGCAGCCGCGCCCTCTATGCCACCGACGGTTCCAACTATCGCCAGGTCCCCATCGGCGTCGTTCTTCCTCGGGACGCCGATGACGTCATCGCCGCGGTCTCACTGGCGCGCGAGTACGGCGCTCCCCTACTTTGTCGCGGGAGCGGGACCTCGCTGGCCGGGCAGTGCTGCAACGTGGCGCTGGTGCTGGATTTCACCCGCTACATGGGCAACATCCTGGAAATCGATCCGCAACGGCGCACGGCGCGGGTGCAGCCCGGAGTGGTGCTCGATCACCTGCGCAACGCCGCCGAAAAACATCATCTGACCTTCGGGCCGGACCCGGCCAGCCACGATCGCTGCACCCTGGGCGGCATGATCGGCAACAACTCCTGCGGCGTGCATTCCGTCATGGCGGGAAAGACCGACGACAACATCGAGGCTCTCGAAGTCCTCACCTACGACGGTCTGCGGATGAAGGTGGGCAAAACCAGCGATGCGGAACTGGAGCAGATCATTCGCGACGGCGGCCGTCGGGGAGAAATCTACGCCGGCCTGAAGAAGCTTCGCGACCAATATTCAGATCTCGTACGCCAGCGCTATCCCAATATTCCGCGGCGGGTTTCGGGCTACAACCTCAACTTCCTGCTGCCCGAAAATGGTTTTGATGTGGCCCGCGCGCTGGTCGGGTCCGAGGGCACCTGTGTCTCCGTGCTGGAGGCGACGTGCCGCCTGGTGGAGAGTCCTCCGGCGCGAGTGCTGCTGGTGATTGCTTATCCTGATATCTACCAGTGCGCCGACCATGTGCCCGACGTCATGGCCCACAAGCCGATCGGTCTCGAGGGCATTGACGATCTGCTGGTGGAATACACGCGGCGGCGCGGCATCAATTCGGAAGGGCTGGCGCTGCTGCCCGAAGGCGGCGGCTGGCTGCTGGCCGAATTCGGCGCCGATACTATCGCCGCCGCCGAAGCCCAGGCGTCCAGCCTGATGCAAGCCCTGAGCCGCGGCCCGAACCCGCCGAACCTGCGGCTGTTCACCAACCGCGAGCAGGTCAAGCGGGTGTGGGAAGTGCGCGAGTCCAGCCTGGGCGTGATTTCCTACATCCCCGGCGAAGACCTGACCTGGGAAGGCTGGGAAGATTCTGCCGTAGCTCCGGAAAAGCTTGGCAAATACTTGCGCGAGTTGCGCCAGTTGATGAGCAGCTTCAACTATCGCGGCACGCTCTACGGACACTTTGGCCACGGTTGCGTCCACAATCGCACCAACTTCGATCTGCAATCGGAAGCGGGCATCGCCAAATTCCGAAAGTTCATGGAAGCCGCCGCCGACCTGGTGGTCAGCTACGGCGGATCGCTCTCCGGCGAGCACGGAGACGGCCAGGCACGCGCCGAGCTGCTGCCAAAAATGTTTGGACCGGAGCTGTTGCGCGCCTTTCGCGAGTTCAAAGCCATCTGGGACCCTGCCTGGAAGATGAATCCCGGCAAGGTGGTTGAGCCCTATCGCATGGATGAGAATTTACGGCTGGGTGCGGACTACAAACCCTGGGACCCCGAAACCCACTTCCAGTTTCCCCATGACCACGGCAGCCTGTCCCACGCCACTTTGCGCTGCGTCGGCGTAGGAAAATGCCGCCGCGAAGAGGGCGGCGTCATGTGTCCCAGCTGGCGTGTGACCCATGAAGAGGAGCACTCCACCCGCGGCCGTGCCCACCTGCTGTGGGAGATGGCCAAAGGCGACGTGATCCGCGACCGCTGGCGTGACGAAGATGTAAGAGAGTCGCTCGATCTGTGCCTCTCGTGCAAGGGCTGCAAGAGCGACTGTCCGGTGGGCGTGGACCTGGCCACATATAAGGCCGAGTTCCTCTCGCACTATCACGAGGGCCGTCTGCGTCCGCGCAGCGACTATGCTTTCGCCAACATCGACATCTGGGCACGGCTTGCTTCGAAGGCGCCCGGACTGGTGAATCTCGCCACCCAATTACCTTTGCTGCGCGATATTGCCAGGTTCGCCGCGGGAATGCCGCAGCAGCGCAGCGTTCCGGCATTTGCACCCGAGACTTTTCGCAGCTGGTTTGAACGGAGCATGCCGGAGCGAAGACGACCGCCGGATGCCGAGGCCGCGCTGGTCATGCTCTGGCCGGATACGTTCAACAATTACTTTTTGCCCGATACCGCGAAGGCGGCAGTCGAGGTGCTCGAGGCCGCCGGGTTTCGCGTGGCAATTCCCGAGTCCATTCTCTGTTGCGGCCGTCCGCTCTACGATTTCGGCATGCTGGACCGTGCCAAGCGCCTGTTGCTGAAAATTCTTGATACCCTCGCTCCCGAAATCGAAGCCGGGATTCCAATCGTGGTTCTCGAGCCCAGTTGCGCCGCTGTCTTTCGCGACGAACTGCTCAATCTCTTTCCCGAGGATGAACAGGCGCACAAGCTGTCCCGACAGACATTCCTGCTCAGCGAATTTCTGGAAAAGAAAGCCACCCATTTTCAGCTTCCGAATCTGCCCGCCAAGGCCCTTATCCACGGGCACTGTCATCACAAATCGCTGATGAAAATGACCGATGAAGAGTCGGTTCTGACGAAAAATGGGCATCGATTGGAGCGCCCCGGCGCCGGGCTGCTGCGGCATGGCAGGCTCGTTCGGTTTCGATGAAGAAAAGTACGACGTCTCGATGGCTATCGGAGAACTGGAGCTTCTGCCGGCGGTCCGCCAGGCCCCGCGCGACAGTCTGATCATCGCCGACGGTTTCAGTTGCCGCGAACAGATCGCGCAATCCACCGACCGCCACGCTCTGCACCTTGCCGAGGTAATCGCAGCCGCGCTGAGAGGACCACTCCAGCCCGATGGCGCATATCCAGAGCGGTCTCAGTTCGATAAGCGGCAGGCCGAACTGGATCGTTCAATGAAGCGAGCAGGCCTGGCAGTGGCAGGAATCGCCGCCAGCGCAGCGCTGCTGTGCTGGCTTAAGAGGCGCTAAAATGTAGGCGCGAGCGTCCCGCTCGTGCGTCCTGACCCATACCGGCCTGGGTCACACGGCTGATTCCAGCCAGTGCAGCGTCCTGACAGGTAATGCATCAGTTTCAATTTCCATCTGACCACCTTTGCGACCTATGGCAGCCATGTACGGAAAGGTTCGATGGAGGAATCGGAGCGGTGACGGCTTCCGCTCCCTCTACTTCATTCGTGGAGCGGTCTACGATCCACTTGGCAAGCTGGTTCGGATCATACGGTCGTTTTCCTTTTCCAACAGTCACAATTTGGCCTCAATCTTCCTTGCTCGGCACAGCAGGAGAATGGGAGAAGTACCTAAAGGCTGTCAGCGATAAATAAATGCCCACGCCGTAAACAATTCCTTGAATTAAGCAGAGCAGTACAAAACAGGCAAGCTGTCCGCGCTCGCCGTAGCTCACAGATAGTCGATTGGCCAATGGTGCAATCAGCCCCAAACCAGGCCGTTGAGTTCCCTTGGCCACCAACTCGATCCAATGCGGCGCATATGGGCGACCTGCGTATACTATGTATGCCATCAGTGCTAGCCACATCTCTACTCCTAGACCAATGAAAAGAGCCGTGGCTGGTGCGCCGTAATGAAGTTTCCAGAACCGCATTTAGCCTTCGATCTGGGCACAATGGTGCCACACAATAGAATGCTAAAGCGAGTCTGTGGAAATTGAAACTGATGCACTACCCCTTCGCAGAACCGCTTGACTGAGTCTGCTCCTCGCCTTATCTTGTCTGTGTCCTGGCCTGCGGTCAGAACCATTTCTTCTCAGGAGGCGCCTATGTCTGCCCTGTTCACGCGGAAGCATAGGTTTGCCTCTGGCCTGCTTTTCTAGGCGCTCCCAGTCTCCAGTCGCGGCGCTCCGGAATTCCCGCACGCGCAGAGCCAGATCTTCTTCCATCCCATCGCTATCTCCTGGACACAGTCGCCCGTACATGCGGTGGCCACTGAGTCCTTCATCGCATTGGGAGCCAGCCAAGCGAGCCGTTTGAGACGGTCTCAGGGAAGGAGTTTTCCCCATGGAATTCACCGACGAACGCACCGCGGACTGGTCCACACACTCGCGGACCTGGGGTGGAATTCGTTCTTCGAAAGTTATTTTGCGGAGTTCAAGCAGTCCGCGCCTCCTCCCGGCCCGCGTGGTCGAGGAGTTCAAGGGCTTCTACCGGGTGAGGTCTGCGCAGGCGGAGTACCTGGCAGAAGCTGCCGGCAAGCTGCAGCATCTTGCCGTCAGCCGGGAAGACCTTCCCGCCGTCGGAGACTGGGTCGCGATCACAGCGCGTCCCGGAAGAAGGCCGGGCGCGGATCGAGCACATTCTGCCGCGCAGGACCAAACTCGCCCGCAAGGTTGCCGGGCGGGAGATGAGCGAACAGATCGTGGCCACGAACCTCGATACGGTGTTCGTGGTGAGCGCGCTGAATCGCGAGTTCAACCTGCGGCGCATCGAGCGCTATCTGACCATGGTGTGGGACAGCGGCGCACGGCCCGTCATCCTGCTCAACAAAGCGGACCTCTGTCCGGACGCCGACCGCGCGCGCCGCTGATGTGGCGAAGCATCGCCCTGGGAACTCCGGTGCGCCTGCTAAGCGCGCTGGAACAAACTGGCCTCGAAGCTGTGCGGGAGTATCTGTCGCGCGGAACGACAGCGGCCTTTGTGGGCTCGTCCGGTGTCGGCAAGTCCACCATCATCAACGGGCTCGCGGATGCAGCGCTGCGCGTGCAGAGCGGTGCGCGATCATGATGACCGGGGACAGCACACCACCACCTCGCGCCAGATGATCTTCCTTCCCGGCGGAGGTATGCTGATCGATACGCCGGGCATGCGCGAACTCCAGCTCTGGAACCATGAGGAAGGTGCGGCGCAGGCGTTTGAGGATATCGCAACTCTTTCCCAGGGATGCAGGTTTCGGGACTGCGGCCATCGCGGCGAGCCGGGATGCGCCGTGGACGCCGCTGTCCAGCAGGGCGAGTTGTCGTTCGAGCGGCTGGAGAACTATCGCAAGCTGCTGGCCGAACTTCGTTTTCAGGAACGCAAGATGAATCCCGAGGTGGCGCGGCAGGTCAAGGAGGAATGGAAGAAGATCCACAAAGCCATGCGCAAACGGCCCGAACGGTTCTGAAAATCGAGACCGATTCTGAAAACTAGGCGTGAACGGAGAATCTCTTCCACTCGGCGCAGGTCTTCCTCCGTGTCCACCCCCACGGTGTCGTACGGGGTCTCGCGCACGTGAATCCCGATGCCGTTCTCCAGAAAGCGCAATTGCTCCAGGCGCTCGCTACGCTCGAGCGAGGACTCAGGCAGCGCGACGAAGCGGTCGAGCGCCGCCTTGCGATAAGCGTAGAAGCCGAGATGTTTGAAATATTTTGGCCCGGCGCCGTCGCGATCGTACGGGAATGGTCGCGCGGGAGAAATAGAGAGCGCGTCCCGCCGCATCAGTAACTACTTTTACCGCGCTGGGATTATCTATGTCCGCTAGGCCTGCCGCCGTCATCAGGGTTCCGACCTGCACCGCCGGGTCTTGCATGACTTCAATCAGCCCGGCGATGTGTTCCGCCCGGGTCATGGGTTCGTCTCCCTGGATGTTGAGGTAAACATCGGCCGCCACCGATTGCGATATCTCGTGCACCCGCTCGGTGCCGCTGCGGTGCGCGGCGGAGGTCATCTGGGCCTTCCAGCCGTGGCGTTGGCAGAGCTCCCATAATTTCATCGGAGTCAGTGGCGATGATCACGTCGTCGAGCACGGACGAGGAGCAGACGGCCTCGTAAACCCAGCCAATCAGGGGTTTCCCGGCAATTTCGCGCAACGCTTTGCGCGCCAGCCGGGTGGAAGCCAGACGGGCGGGGATGACGGCAACGGTTCGCATTGTTTGTCGCTCACCATCATATATACCTCAGGTCCCCGGCGTGCGGATGCCCCTGAGTTGATGGAGGACGGGCGTCCCGCCCGTCAGGAACAGGCCATCCTCCTGACGGGCGGGACGCCCGTCCTCCATGGAATCCCGCCGGGATTCCAGCCTGTTCACTTCCCGGTGACAGGCGGCTGACACTGGTGAAACTACGTTATATACTGGTCAACTTGCGGGCCTCTGCCCCCACTGGTTCCGCGTGTTGGGCTCGTGTGTGCTAGCCCGGGGTTGCCTTTAGGAGCTTCCATTCCCCGTCACGGGCCGAGGTCATTCATGGAAGAGTTCTCCCGAGGCCGCCCGGATGGAAAGCCTTCAGACCCTGGCGAAGGTGGCGCGGCAGTACGCACGCCTTCCAAGGGTGACAGCACTTCCCCCGGCGCTGCTCCGCCCTCGGACGCGCCAACCCTGATCGGAATTCCCAGCCAAAGTACAAGCGTGCCCGCTTCGGACTCTCCGACGATGGTTCCCGAAAGCAATCCTTCGGATTCGCCGACCATGGTGGACGGCCGACACTCCCACCATGCTCGATGCCAGCCCCTTGCCCGGCAAGCCCGCAGCGCCGCGGATACAACGGCCCCAGAGCAACCCGTCCATGCTGCAACCGGGCGCGATTCTCGGCCAGCGCTACGAAATTCTGCAAATCCTCGGCGAAGGCGGGATGGGCGCGGTTTACAAAGCGCGCGACCGCGAACTGAATCGCATGGTGGCGTTGAAAGTCATCCGGCCCGACCTGGCCGGCAGCCAGGCCATTATTGACCGCTTCAAGCAGGAACTGCTTCTGGCCACCCAGGTCACCCACAAGAACGTCATCCGGATTTACGACCTCAGCGAGGCCGACGGCATGAAGTTCATCACCATGGAGTACGTCGAGGGTGAGGACTTGCGCGGCCTGATGCAGAAGAAGGGAAAACTCGCGCCCGATGAAGCGGTCGAGATCATGCAGCAGACCTGCCGCGCGCTGGAAGCCGCGCACAGCGCCGGCATCATTCACCGCGACCTGAAGCCGCAGAACATCATGCGCGACAAGGCCGGACGAATCCTGGTGATGGATTTCGGCCTGGCCCGCACCCTCGAAGGCGACGGCATGACCCAGACCGGCGCCCTGGTCGGCACCATGGACTATATGTCGCCGGAGCAGGCCCTGGGCAAGGATCTGGACCAACGCTCCGACCTGTTCGCGATGGGCCTGATCTTTTACGAACTGCTGACCGGCAAGATGCCGTACAAGGCGGACAGCGTGGTGGCCAGCCTGCTCAAGCGCACCCAGGAGCGGGCCGCCCCGGTTTCAAGCCACGACGCCTCCATACCAAAACCACTGAGCAACATCGTCGGCAAATGCATGGAGCCCGACCTGAAGCTGCGCTACCAGAGTTCGGCGGAAATCCTCGCCGACTTGGACGCCTGGCAGGGCGGTCACGCAGCCGCAACCTTGCACTTCCCCAGCGGCGTCAGGCCCTGGGGACGAAGCTATCCCTGGCATTGGTATCGGGAGCCGCGGCCGCTGTCGTCGTTCTCGCTATCGTGGGCTTCGTATTCCGTGACAGGTTGTTCAAGCCTCAGGCCGCCCGGACCGGGCCGGTTGTTTCTCTCGCTATCCTGCCCTTTCGCAACGCGTCCGGCGACCCTGCGCTCGACTGGTACAGCTCCAGCATTGCGGAAATGTTGAGTACGGGTGTAGGCCAGTCAGCCAGCCTGCGCACGGTTTCTCCCGATCGCGTGCACCAGATCCTGAACGATCTGCACTTGACCGGAAACGTGCAATTTGATCCCGACAAACTGCGTAATGTTTCAGAGTCGGCCAATGCTGATACGGTGATTTCCGGGCAGTACGCCCGGTTCGGCGACCAGATACGCATCGATGCCAGCCTGCAGGACCTGAGGCGCGACCGCCGCATCCCGCTGAAGATTGACGCGGCGAATGAAAAGGACATTCCCAACGCGGTCGATCGCCTGGCTGAACTGATTCGGCAAAACCTTTCGGTCTCGCCCGACGTGATCAAGGAACTGCAGGCGCAATCGTTCCGGCCCAGTTCCACGTCCATGGATGCACTGCGGTCTTACAACGACGGCCTCGAACTGTCCCGCCAGGGCAACGACATGGAAGCCCTGAAGCGCTTCCAGTCGGCGGTGCAGCAGGACCCGGAGTTCGCCCTGGCCTATTCGAAGATGGGCCAGACCTATGCCAGCCTGGGATATGACAGCGAAGCCGAACAGGCCGCGCGCAAGGCTGAAGACCTGAGCAGCAGTCTGCCCGCCCGCGAGCGCTACCTGATCATCGCCAGCCATGCCCGGGTGGTGAACGACAATCAGAAAGCCATCCAGTACTACAGCGACATGGCCAAGGTTTCGCCCGAGGACACCGACATTCAGTTTGCCCTGGGCAGCCTCTACGAGGCCACCAGCGCTTACGATCAGGCCCGCGACCATTTCAACAATGTGTTGAAGCGCGACCCCCAGGACATCGACGCCTTGCTCGAACTGGCACGGGTTGAAATCAAGAGCGGCAATGCGTCCAAGGGCCTCGAATCCATCAACCGCGCCAACACATTGGCGACGCAGACTGACAACCAGCAGCAAACCGCCAACAGCTTGCACGTGATGGGTCTGGCGTATGAGGCGTTGAACAAGCCCGAAGTGGCATTGGAAAATTTCCAGAAATCGCTGGCCATCAAGCGCAAGATCGGCCAGCTGCGCGGCGCCGCTGCCAGCCTCAGTGAAATGGGCAACGTGCAGGCGCAGCTGGGCAAGAACCGCCGCTGCCCAGGCCAGCTTTCAGGAGGCGCTGAAGATCCGGCGCGACATCGGCGACAAGCGCGGGGTCGGCGCGACCCTGCTTGATTTTGGCAACTTTGTGGATGATCGCGGCGATCACGACCAGGCCCTGAAACTCTACAAGGAATCGCTGCAGGTGCAGCGCGATATCGGCAATGAGAGTCTGCAGGCCATTTGCCTGAACAACATCGGCAGTGTTTATTTTTCCAAGGGCCAGTACGACGATGCCCTCACCTACTTCCAGCAGTCGCTACAGCTGCGGGAGAAATCGAAGGTCCCGCAGGACATCGTCGAAGGCGTGCATAACGTCGCCGAGACTTCGGTCATGATGGGCCAGTACGATCAGGCGGTTTCGCAGTACATGCGCGCCCTGGATTTACGCCGCAGCATTAATGACGCGCGCGGCGCGGCCATCGAGTCATACAGCATCGGCAAGTTGTTTGACTATCAGGGACGGTTCGGCGCCGCGGTCAACTCCAAGCAGGAGGCACTGAAGACATTTCGCGACCTGAAAGACCGGACTTTTTGGATGGCCGAAATCCTGGGTGGCTACGGCTACGGGCTGATCCTGGCAGGACGAGGAGATGAGGCCAAGAGTTATCTCGATGAGGCGCTGAGTCTCTCCCGCGAAATTAAGAACGACGGTATGGTCTCGCAAACCCTGGCCTGGCAGGGCGACGCGTTTTACGTCCAGGGAGATGCAAAATCGGCTCGTCCCTTGTACGAACGCATGCCTTGCAGGCGGCCTCGCGCACCGCGGAGCGCGACAAGATTTTGATCGCCAAGGTAAGTCTCGCCAAAGTGGCAATTCAGGAAGGTCACGCGGCGGCCGCTCTCGGCAGCCTGCGAGCGCTGGCGCAGCAGGCCCAGGAATTGGGTCTAAGGTACATTGCCCTGGAATGCTCCATCCACACCGCCGAAGCCATGATTCAATCGAAGAATTTCGCGGGCGCCCGTCAGGAACTGGAGCGAACCTTGATACAGTCCGACAAGCTTGGCCTGAATCCGCTCAGCCTGAGGGCCAATTACCTGTTGGCCGAAACCCTGCGTCAATCCGGCAGCTTGAGCGAAGCCCAGGATCATTACCGATCGGCGCTCCGTATTTTAGACGCCATCCGTAAAGACCCAGGGGCGGAGAAGGTGATGCAACGCGCCGACCTGGCCGCTATTTCATCTGAATCCAACCGCTGGCTGCAGGCCGCGAAGAACTGAGCCTAACGCAGGAAAGCTACTGTTGGACGCCATCTTGCTCCCATGCGCCCGCGTGTCTCGTTGCGTTTAGACTTCCAGATCGTCGCACTGGGAATTTGTGCACAAAAGTGACGAGCGCTGCCTAGGGGCAGCGCTCGTCGTGAACGGAACTCCTCGGACTACTTGACTGTGGTTTTCCAGGTCGAAGTGTTGTTGCCCGTCTTTAAGTCAGGGTTCAAAGCACTCACCGCGGCCGTATTGCTAACTGTCCCCGAAGCGGCAGGTGCCCTGAAATTCAGCTGAATACCGATCGCCGCTAAGGTCTTCAGCGAGAACGGCAGCAGGTTGCCCAGCGTGCACGTGACCCTTGCGCCATCCGATACACAAGGTGATTGCGCTCCTGACTGGCAGGTGACCCCGCTTTTTCCCGTAAAGCACACCGCCGAGTTCAAGAAGGTCGTGCCGGCCGGAATTGGGTCGGTCACAGTTACTGCGGTTGCCGTCCCGGGGCCAAGGTTCAGTACCGCGATTCCATAGGGCAGCGGGGCTCCACGCTTCACGAGGAGCGGTCCTACTTTGGTTACACTCAGATCGGCATTCGGGTAATTGACATTTTCTACCGCGATCCAGCAAGAGGCAGTACCGCCGCTTCTACCCTTGGTGGTTGGGTCTTTGGACGTTTGCGAGAAAAAGTCGATCTGGTTGGTGAATGTTGTGTGGGGAATGTCACCGCAATCGGGCTCGCCTTTGGCTAGACCTGGACCCAAGATATTATGATCCACGTCGTAGGCCGTTGAAAACTCAGCGAAATACGTAGCGGCATCGCAACTCGTGCCGGTGCACTTGATGTCGAAGGCCCGGCAATTCCCCCCGGTGTTGCTGTATGTGGTGCAGATGCCGTGCGTGCCGTCGGCAAAGGTAATCGGTGTCTCCGGCGCTAATGATATTGCTGTGATGGTCAGACTATTGTCGGTCGTGGTATTTGCCGCGGGCGTGGACTTGAAATTGAAGGGGCCAAAATCGAAAAGAGTGGTCACACCCGGCGGGGTTGGCTGGGTTTGCGTGATCGATGTGAGAGAGTCGGGCGTGCCTTCCAGGGCGAACCATGTGCTTCCACCGCCCTCAACTCCGTCCCCGGCGAAGTTGACCGTTCCAGTAGTAGTGTCGTCCGTAAGGCTAAACGTGTTGTCAGGACCCTCATAACCAGTACCATCACCGCACCAGGGGTAACGTTGTGGTCCTTCCAGGACTTGATAGACGCAGGGGCCATCGGTGTCGAAAGCGAATAAATCATCCTGCCCGCCGACGTGTGGCGCGGTCAGGGTGATAGATCTCAGGGAAGAAGTTGTATTGTTCTGGATGCCCACGAGCGTGTCTTCCACCGCGTCATAGGGGTTCCCGTTGCCCGTGCCCGGCTTGGCTACAGTGAAGAATGTCGCTTTCCCGTTACCATCAACGCCGGTCACGGTGATCACGACGCCGCATGTGTCGGGACCGAGCGCACTGCCAACGGACCCTGTTCCCGTCCTATCTCCGGAGGGCGCCGAGCATTGATCGGCCCAGGCTGGCACGGCCACCAACGTAAGCAGGGTACAGCAGAATATTGCAAAGGCCATTTTTTTCGTCGCTGCCACCATCATCAATATCAATCTTGATGTTCCTACCTTCATACCATCCCCCTTTTAGCTTCTCGCTGACTTTCCCAGCATTATTCAATCTCGACTGCGGGCCATAACCGCTTCGCATTGAACCCAAAGCGGAACCCCGCCGGTTAACTAGCGCAGATCGGCGCACTTTTACCTGCTCGAGCCCGCTGGCGGACAACGATAATCTGATAATGGTTCCTGGAATCTTACGACTCGGCCGTTCGGCCGGGGTTCAGAACTAGGCGCGGGGGGAACGGGAGAGGCAGGACGATGATCAGAGGAGAAACCGGCCATTCCTCTAATCGCAATGCAGATAGCGCCGCTGCCCGCTCAAAACGCTTTAGCCGAACCGTATGAATTTTGCCCTCGAATGGCCCGCCTGTCAACGGAATTGCGTTGTCAGGCAGGTGCATATCCTGGCAGTGAAAATGGGTTGCATTCAATGCAATTGCTTGCGCAATCAGGGCCGGTCAGGACGCGCCAAATGCCGCTCTGGACCTGCCATTCGGCGGCCTGGCAGCGTCCCGGATGACCGCTTCGCGGCCCCTTGCCATGGAATCAACTGTGTCAAACGCGCAGCAATTTTCCACAGCTTGTCGCTCGGAATTTCTCCGGCGGCGGACCCGTGTATCTCTCGTGGACGAAGGAATGATTTCAGTCGTGCCGCTCGGCCTTCCGAACCCGGACGCGCTTTAGCGTCTGCGGTGACCTGCGCCGAAAGCGAAACCGCAGGGGGCTGGAGCCCAGGAGTCGGCATCGCCAGTGGCACGGCTGAAGTGGTTGCGGAAAAACTCACCAAAGGCGGCCCTTCCGTGGAAGAGCGGCCCTTCAGGGCCGCGTAAGTCGTCAGAAATGTGTGGGGGCTTTAGCCCCCGTGGTCGCTTCGTCCGGGCAAATTGAGTTTTTCCGCAACCTCTGAAGCCGTGCCCTTCACGAACGCCGAATCCTGCCGTGGCTGTCACGAGGAACTTCGTTAAGATCTTGTAGAATCCGCGCCTGCTCGTACCTCAGCTGGAGGGATCCGGGTTTCTACTTCGCTTTTGTGATAACGTACCCGGCAAATTATTCAGGAACGAATTCGCGGCATCGAAGTGAGCACTGCTGGCATAAGGACGACGTGAAACCTCTCTACATCCAGGTCCATCCGCGGGACAACGTTGCCATCATCGTCAATCCCGAGGGCTTGCCGGCGGGCACGCAATTTGCCGACGGACTGACTCTTCGCGAGCGCATTCCGCAAGCCCACAAGGTGGCGCTGCAGGACCTTAATCCCGGGGACGCTGTCCGGCGCTACGGCCAGATCATTGGACTGGCGGCCCGTCCCATCGCCCAGGGTTCGTGGGTGCACGAAGATGCCATCGAATTGCCGCAGCCGCCTGCGCTGAGCGAATTGCCGCTGGCTACGGCGACTCCGGCGCCGCAACCGGCGCTGGCTGGGCTACGCGTTCGACGGCTTCCGCAATGCGGATGGTAGCGTTGGAACGAAGAACATCCTGGGCATCACCACCACCGTGCAGTGCGTTGCTCCCACGGTGGAGTACGCGGTGCGGCGAATCAAAAGCGAGATTCTTCCGCGATTCCCCCAGGTGAACGACGTCGTCGCCATCACCCACACCTACGGATGCGGCATCGCCATGGACGCGCCCGGTGCTGAGATTCCGATCCGGACGATCCGGCACATCAGCACGCATCCCAACCTGGGCGGCACTCCGCTGGTGGTGAGCCTGGGTTGCGAGAAGCTGCAGCCGGAGCGGTTGTTTCCTGAGCAACCATTCGCGAAACTGCCGGTGCTGGAGAGCGATCCGTACCTGGTCCGCATGCAGGACGAGCACGGGCTTCGGCGAAGTCGTAAGCGCGATCATGCGCGCCGCCGAGAAGCGCCTGGAACAACTCAACCGGCGGCAGCGGACCGCCGTGCCGGCATCCGAACTGATGGTCGGCTTGCAGTGCGGCGGCAGCGACGCCTTTTCGGGCGTGACCTGCAATCCGGCGGTGGGCTATGCCGCCGATCTGCTGGTGCGCGCCGGGGCCACCGTGATGTTTTCCGAAGTCACGGAAGTGCGCGACGCCGTGCACCTGCTCACGCCGCGCGCCATCAATCAGGACGTGGCCCGCGCCCTGATTCGCGAGATGCAGTGGTACGACGACTATCTGGCGCGCGGTTCAGCCGACCGCAGCGCGAACCCCACACCCGGCAACAAGCGTGGCGGATTGTCGAACGTGGTGGAAAAGTCGCTGGGGTCAATCGCGAAGGCGGGAAGTTCGGCGCTGATGGCGGTGGCCGCGCAGGGCGAGAAAGTCACGGCGAAAGGGCTGGTCTTCGCCGCGACCCCGGCCAGTGATTTCATCTGCGGCACGCAGCAGCTCGCCTCCATGAACCTGCACGTGTTTACCACGGGAGAGGGAAGTCCTTACGGGCTGGCGCTGGTGCCGGTGGTCAAGGTTTCGTCGCGGACTGCGTTGGCGGAACGCTGGCCTGACCTGATCGACGTTGACGCGGGCCGCATCGCAACCGGCACCGCTACCATCGAAGAAGTTGGATGGGAAATCTTCCGCTACATTCTCGACGTGGCCAGCGGGCGCAAGCAGACCTGGGCCGACCACTGGGGACTGCACAATGCGCTGGCGTTGTTTAATCCTGGGCCCGTTACGTAAAGCCTGCGGTGCATCGCACATCTAAAGTCAAAGTCAACGGCGGCGGGCGAGGGCGCCCGCCCCACATCAGAGCGTCTTCTGCTCTGTGCTTTCCACTTGTGTATCTGGCAGTGGCTTGCTCTGCGTCACGCTGAAATCTTTAACGTTCTTGAGCACAACCGACGGCACCTCGGGAGTTTGCGGCAGCTTGACGTGAATAAGTTCGGCGCCGCTCACATCCTCGAGCACGAATCCGGGCCGCATGTCGGGCTGCATCGGTCGGATTTCGACGTCCTTGATTTCGATCCGCTTCACATGACGGATGTAGAAGCCGTGCGCCGGCATGGGGCCGAAGCGGTTGGGTTCGGGATAGCCGTTTTCCACTTCCGGCGGCTGAATGGCGGCGTCCGCCTTGGTGCCGCCGCCGCGATGCAGCACCAGAATATTGCTCAGCTTGACGTCTTCGATGGTATGACCCGGAATTCCGGTAATGAGTGTGGCCTGCCGGGACGCGCAGTTCGAAACCACAACGTTGCTGATGAGCACGCGCCGTATTTCTCCCACCGGCGTTCCCTCGGGACCGCGCATGCGGCTTCCCAGTCGAAGAAAGAAGGGGACATCGACGATGTCGCGCATGGTGATGTTGGTGATGGCGACGTCTTCCAGGATCGCGCCGTCCACCGATTCAAGCGCGATACCACGACAGTCTTCGATCACGCAGTTGGAGATGGTGATGTTGCGGAAGCCACCGTTGCTTTCGGTGCCGAACTTGATGCGCCCGTTGCGCGGAACTTTGAAATCCGGGGCGAAGCGCTTGTACGTGGCATCGAGCATCGTGCCTTCCTCGTAGCCTCCGGTGACGTAGCAGTTGGTGATGGTGACGTGGTCGGTGGAGCGCGCGAATCCCAGGCCGTAGGAATCTTTCAGGCAGATGCCGTCGTCCCAGGGCGAGTTGACGCTGCAATTGGAGACGCGCACGTTGCGGCAGCAGTCGATGTCGATGGCGTCGCGATTGGTGTCGATTTTCAGATTGTCGATGGTGAGGTTGTCCACGCCGGTGGCCAGAATGGCGAAGTGCCCGCCGTGCAGGATTGAAATGTCGCGCAGGGTCACGTTGTGGCAATTCTTCAGGCTGATGGATTTGTTGCCCACTCCGTCGGCAAGTTTGAGGTCACGATCGCCGCGGCTCAGACCCTTGCCCCAGATCAGTCCCTGGCCCTCGATGGAAATATTCTGCAGGTTCTTCGCCCCAGATCAGGCTGTTGTGCCAGTGGCTGTGACCAAAATCCTGAAATTTGTCCCAGGCGTTGGGCTCGGCCGGATCGTAGCCGCCGCCCGCGCCCGCGACAGGCGCGTCGGCAGCCACGATGGTCGCGCCCGCGTCGAGAAGCAGAGTGATGTGGCTCTTCAGGTGGATGGAATAGCAGAGATAATTTCCCGCCGGGAAGCGCACGATACCGCCGCCTGCCGTGGCCGCCGCGTCGATGGCTTTATTGATCGGCCGGCGTGTCCAGAGTCTTGCCGTCGCCAGTGGCTCCGAAAGCTCTTACGTCGAGAGTGCCCCGGGAGGCAGAGTCTGTTTTTGACTTCGCAACGGCCGGCTGAACCGTGGCGGCTGCGCCCAACGCAGAGCCGGCAATCCCGGCTCCTGTCAGCTTCAGAAAGTCTCTTCTCTCGGTGGGCTTGGCAAACATGATTCCTCCGTATGGTGTTCTAGTTCAGATGCTTGATGAGGCGGCGCACAGGAGACTGAAGCAATCGCAAAATAATGTCAAACGAGAAATTTTAACGTCTGATTTCAGCCAGACTCATATGTGTTTTTTGCACTGGGCGGCATAGCTGAAGCTGCTTCCGACGCCTGTCCGGGCTGGAAGCGGGCCGGCAACAACTTCGCATTGAGTGTTTCTAAAAGCCTCGTTTAACTCTCTTGATTTGACAGCGCGCATCGGGACAAGTAAAAACGCCTTCCATGCATTTGCTCGAATTCACCGACTGTCCGGGCTAAGATTAAAGCCTGGATTGATCACTGTTCGAGCTTTTAATTGCAAGCCTCAAAACGAAAGCGCAGGAAGGAATGGAAACTACACCGGCCAGACGACAGCTTGGCGACGATCTGCTGACCGCGGACCAGATCCAGGCGACCGTGAATGAAGTAATCGCGACCACGCAGTTTATCGACATTCACACTCACCTGTTTGCGCCGGAATTTGGCGGCATCGGTTTGTGGGGCATCGACGAACTGTTGACGTATCACTATCTCGAAGCGGAACTGTTCCGCTCGTCGAGTCTTTCTCCCGAGCGCTATTGGGAGATGCCGAAACGCGAGCAGGCCGATGCCATCTGGCAGGCGTTGTTCGTTGAGAATAGTCCGATCTCAGAGGCTACGCGCGGCGTCGTTGCCGTTCTCGAAGCATTCGACCTGCCCACCGATAGTCCCGACCTCGAAGAGGCCCGGTCGTTTTTCCGCGCCCAAAAAATTGAATCGCACGTTTCGAAAGTCCTGCAGATGGCGGGTGTGAGTTCTGTCGTAATGACCAACGATCCACTTCACCCCGAAGAAGAGAAAGTCTGGATGAATGGCGGGCATTCCCGCGCGGATTTTTTGGCGGTGTTGCGCCTGGATAGAATTCTATGGGGCTGGCCGGGGCACTGGCAGCGACTGGCCGAGCAAGGATACGCCGTGGACGCCCAGGCCGGCGGCAAATCGGCGGCCGAGGTGCGACGCTTCCTTGCCGACTGGTGCGAGCGCATGAACCCGGTGTACATGGCGGTGTCGCTCACCGACGCCTTCCAGTTTCCGGAAGATAGCATTCAGGGCAAGCTGCTGAGCGATGCGGTGCTGCCCTCGTGCCGGGAGTTCGATCTGCCCCTGTCTCTCATGATCGGAGTCCGCCGCCAGGTGAATCCGAGAATCCGGCTGGCGGGTGACGCGGTGGGCAGGGCGGACCTGCGCTCATTGGAAAATATCTGCCGCGACTACCCGGACAACCGCATTCTGAGCAGCGTTCTGAGCCGCGAAAATCAGCACGAACTCTGCGTGTACGCGCGCAAGTTCAGCAACCTCATGCCCTTCGGATGCTGGTGGTTCCTGAACAATCCTTCCATCGTGGAAGAGATCACGCGGGAGCGTATTGAGTTGCTGGGGACGAGTTTCATTCCGCAGCATTCCGATGCCCGGGTGCTCGAGCAGGTCCTCTACAAATGGCGGAACACCCGCGCCACCATGTCGCAGGTGCTGGGCAACAGCTACAAACTGCTGGCCCGTGATGGCCGCGGGGTCACGCGGCAAAATATCCAGCGCGATGTTAATCGCCTGTTCCGCGGAAACTTCGAACGATTCGCCAACCTGGCCTGAAGAATGCAAGATGGAGCACGGGCGTCCCGCCCGTGAGGAGGCAAGCCGATCACTGGGTGGTCAGAATCTTCTGTAGAAATTCGGCAATCGATTCCGTCAACTTGCGGGGATAGTCGGTGCGGACCATGGCCAGCGCCAGGCTTCTGCTCAAACGATGCCCCGCCACCCGGTAGGTTTGAAAAAAACGGTTCCGGCCCCGCAGCGCGTGTTGCGGCAGTATCGAATAACCGAATCCCGACTCCACCAATCCCTTGATGGCTTCGCTGTCCTCGGCCTCCATCACCACTCGCGGCGTGACATTGATCTCCTGAAAAAATTGATCGATGATGTGCCGGATGTTGCTGGGCTTGGGATAGAGAAGAAATGGAACGTGCGCCAGGTCCGCTGCCTGAATCACACCGGTGCGCGAACTGCGGACGCTGTTCGGCGATGGCCGCAACACCAGCAGTTCCTCATCGAACAGCGGCATGATCTCCAGGCTCTGCTCGAACACGGGAAGCGAAATCAGGCCCAGGTCGAAGCGCCGTTCCAGCAGGCCCGCGACAATCTCCTCGGTCACGCCCACGGTGACACCGATATCGGCGTTGGGGAACCGTTTTCGCACTTCGCGCAGCGGTCCGCCCAGCTGGTGAATCAAGGTGGTGACACCGGTGGCGAACTGGAACGGGCGCACGTCCTTCGAAACGTCGTCGGCGAATTCCTGCTGGATCTGGCTCATGGTGCGGACTACATCCTTGGCGCGTTCCGCCAGCCGCACGGCCGCCGGCGTGGCCACCAGCCTCTTTCCCGAACGCACAAACAGCTCGGCGTGCAGTTCCTCCGCCAGGCTGTGGAGTTGCAGGCTGACCGCGCCCGGAGACAGGTGAAACTGCTGCGCCGCGTGCGTCATGCTGGAAGATTCCATCACTGCAAGAAACAGTTTCAACTGATGAATGTCCATTTCTCGTCAGCCTCGCCGTTCTTTAATGTTCCTAAATCGCCTCTTGAATTTTTCTGGTATTGACAGTCAAAACGTTTCTGGCCTATCTTCCGCGCCCATGGGTCACTGTATCAAAACCAACGGGACGGCGTTGTATCCGAGTACTTGTACGCTTCATGCCCCGCTGAGATACGGGTTGCTTGGGAACCTGACAAGTTAGCACCGGCTGCTTTGGGGACAGGGCGAACATTTGCAGCAGCAACGCGCTCCTGGAAAGGCACAAGAATGAAAAGGAAAATTGTTCTGGCGCTTATGAGCCTGGTTGTCTTTTCGACCTTGTCGTCGAATTTAGCGCACGGACAAGGATTGGGAAGCATCGCGGGAACGATTACCGATCCGACCGGCGCTGCCATCGTTTCGGCGCAGATCACGGTCACGCAAATTGGCACCGGGTTTGCTCGCGAGGCCGCAACCGACGCCGGGGGATATTACTTCGTGCCTTCTCTTCGTCCCGCCGACTACACCGTGACCATCAAGGCCAAAGGGTTCAGCGATGCCAGGCAAAATGTCACCTTGCTGGCCGACCAGACTCTGACCGTCAGCCTGCAACTGAAGGTGGGATCGGGAAGCGAAATCATCCAGGTGGAAGGCAACGCGCCCCAGGTCGATACCATGACCTCGACCATCAGACAGGTGGTCGAACAGGCCCGCATTACCGAGCTGCCTCTGAACGGGCGCAATGCCGCCCAACTCACGCTGCTGTCGCCAGGTTCGGTCAACTCGCCCAACGGCGGCGCCGACCAGGGATTCACCAAGACCTTTCCCGGCGCAGTCACCATTTCGGCCAACGGTGCGCGCCAGAACATGGTGAGCTACCAGCTCGACGGCGGCAATTATGTGGACGAGTACACCAACGTCAACCAGCCCTTCCCCTTTCCTGATGCGCTGCAGGAATTCAGCGTGCAGACCAGCAACTACACCGCGGAGTACGGACAAAACGCAGGCGCGGTGGTCAACGTCATCACCAAGTCCGGCAGCAACAACTTTCACGGCAACGCGTTCGAATTCCTGCGCAACTCGGTGTTCAACGCCCGCAACTACTTTGCGCCTTCAACGCTTCCCGTAGAATGGCGTTCTTACGCCGACCAAAGACAACGGGCGCGATCAAATCAAGCGCAACCAGTTTGGCGGGACCTTCGGCGGACCGATCATCCGCAACCGCACGTTTTTCTTCTTCGGAGCTGCAGTTCACCCGCTTCCGCAACGTGGGGAGCACCGACGAGTTCGACCGTTCCCACCACGGCATTGACTACGATTCCGAGCATCCGGTCCAGTTAGTTCGTCGTGTCCGACGTGCGATATCGAAACCTACCTGAACACGCGGCGGACCGGGCGGCACACCCGGCACCATCGACCCGGTATCTTTGAACATTCTGGCGCGGCCTGCCGCTGAGTACGAACCGGGCAGTGACCTTTCTCAAGCCGGACAATGAGAATTTCAAGGAATATCTGGGAAGGGTGGACCACTCCTTTACGCAAAACGACCGGCTCTCGGTCCGCTACAGCTACAACCAGTTTCAGCGGGACGCGGTTTTCGACCCTTCGAATTTCCTGGCCTACGCCGATGGAGCCGACCATCACCAATCAGAACTATCTGATCCACGAGAACCATATTTTCAGGCCTACGCTGCTGAACGATTTTCGCTTCAGTTATGCGCGTGAAGCTGCCGGCCGCGGTCCCGCGGCGAATGTGCCCAGCGTGCAGGACCTGGGCTCGAATATTCCCTTTCAGCCGCCCACCAACGCAATTCAGCAAATCCGCGTCAACGGCTATTTCAACTTCGGCGACAATCCCAATGCCACCTTCATCCGGAACAATTTCACCTGGAGCGATGACGTCAGCTGGGTGAAAGGCAGGCACGATTTCCGCTTTGGCGGAATCATCGAACGCAGCCGTGTGGATCTCAACAATCTGTTCTTCCAGCCGGCGGAGTTCAGCTTTAACGGGGTCAACGCCTTCTTGTCGGGCGCGCTGGGGGACTACAGCGGCAACCTCGCCTTCCGCCAGGGTGCGGGAGAATTCAAGAACAATCGCAACATTTTTGCCGGCGTGTATGCCCAGGACAACATCCGGGTCACTCGCCGCCTGACCGTCAACCTGGGATTGCGCTATGAACCTGCTCTGCCCTGGCGCGAACTGAAAGGCCGGGTGCAGCAATTCCGCATCGACGGTCTGATTGCCGGGACCCGTTCCACCCAGTTCCCCAACGCTCCTCCGGGAGCGTACTTCCCCGGCGATCCTGGCGTCCCGCCCAACGGCGTGAATGCCAGTCTGAACAATTTCGCGCCGCGCGTGGGTTTTGCCTACGACGTCTTCGGCGACGGCAAGACCAGCCTGCGCGGCGGCGCCGGTATTTTCTATGACACCCGCATCAACGGAATCATCAACAACCGCTTCGTGGACCAGGCGCCTTTCAGCCCGCAGCTCATTTTCAGCACCAGCGCAGTCAAGCCGGGAAGCATCAGCGATCCGCTGTGTACCCAGGCCGCCACTCAAACCGCTCTGGGCTGTACGGCGCAGGCCAATCTGTTCCCCGCCCCCTTCCCGCCGCCGATCGAACTCGACCTTTGCTCCCGGCGCGCTCTACCTGAGTTGGGACCCCAATCACAAATACCAGGTCCCCACGGTTTACAACTGGAACCTGGCCCTCGAACATCAATTGCCTTGGGATCTCCTGATGCGCGCCGCCTACGTAGGTTCGCGCAGCAACCATCTTACGGAGACTCTCAACCTGAATCCCGCGGCCCCCAACGCGACCGGAACGGCAGGTACTGGACGGCTAAACGTGATCGCGGCCACCCAGGGCTTTACCGTCCCGCCGTTCTCGCAGGTCCAGCAGGACATGCAGGACGTCAATTCCATCTACCATTCGTTGCAGGCTTCAATCGAGAAGCGGGCATCGCATGGCTTGACCATCCTGGCCAGTTACACCTACTCCAGGAGCATCGACGATCTTCCGGCAGGGGCTGGAGTGACCGGCTTCGATACGTTCTCCGCCCGTCCCTGGGACGATCCGCTGCGTCATCAGTTTGACTACGGCCCGTCGGACTTCGATCACACCCATCGCTTTGTTGCGTCGTACGTGTGGGTGCTGCCCACGCCTGCGAGGGGCAATGGATTTCTGCGTAATGTCCTGGGCGGATGGCAACTGGGCGGAGTGGTTTCGGCCCAGACCGGTCGTGCGCTCAACCTGCTGCAAGGAGGGGAAATTTCCGGCACGGGCATAGGTCAGGACCGGGTGACACTGATCCCGGGCGCTGACCCATACGCCCCCGGGGCCTGTGCGGCCGCCGGAATCAATACCGGCAGCAACCCCAAGCCTTGCGTGGATTGGCTCAACAAAGCCTCCTTTGAGACCAAAGCGCAGGCCACTGGGACCTTCGGCACCTCAGGCAAGAATGGATTCCGCTTGCCCGGCGCCTACACCTGGGACATGAACACGACCAAGAACTTCGTGTTCACGGAGCGGTGGAGACTCGAGTTCCGCGCCGAGTTCTTCAACGTCTTCAATCGCGCCAACTTCATGGATGACACCGCTTCTCTGACCAACTTCCAGAAGGTCAGCGCAAGCGCATTCGGTGCCATTCAGCAGGCGTCGGACCCACGCATTGGTCAACTGGCGTTGAAGCTGTATTTCTAGCTTGAACGCCGGCAGGACCGACAAGCCGGACACGCCGCTGGCAAGCCAGCGTGTCCGGCTTGAATTTTGATTGGCCGCGGCAACAGCGCGAACGCGTCTGGTTGATTTCCAATGTCCGCAGTTCATATCCTGCTCCCGAGGTCTTCATGGTGAAGAGTTTCAGGAATCATAGCTCCAGGAATTATGGATCACTGCTCTTGATTGCAATTTCCCTCCTGTTCTTGAATTCAAACCTTCTGGCAGCCACCGAAACGATTGAGTCTTCGGTCTTGCGCTTCGAACTGAACACATCTCCTTATTCATACCGGGTGATCGAACGTTCCACCGGCAAGGTTCTGCTTTCACAGAGCAGCACAGGACTCACATTCGGGCCGGAACTGTATCCCGCGTCCGAGGCGGCAAACGTAAGTAAAACGTCAAACCGCCTGCAGGCTGAACTCCGGTTGCAGCTCGCGGGCCGGGAGAGCATGCCCGCAGGGACGCCTGCCCAGGCCCAGGTGAGCTTCACTTTTGTGAAGCCGGAGGTATTGCAGGTCGCAATTACATATAAGGATGCGACGCCCAGCGAAATTTCCGAGGAGTTCAATGACCAGGGCGAACACTACTACGGAATCTGGGAGCAACCCTTCGGCGGCAGCCTTGACAACCGCGGGGCCGACCACGATTTCCTGGGCATGGGCAACGAGCGCTACGTCCATCACGCCAGCGCGCGAGCACCCTTCTACATGACCTCGAACAAGTATGGGATCTATGTCGAGAGCCTGGCGCAAGGCCACTATGCGGTCGCGCAGGCGGGCAAGACGACGTTTTCCTTCAAAGACTCGCATCTTACATACGACATTATTTACGGGCCTTCCTATGCCGACATCCTGAACCGCTACAACGCCCTTGCCGGTCCAGCCTTCGTGCCGCCGCTCTGGGCTTTCGGCAGCATCTGGTGGCGGGACGACCACCATGCCGACTTGCGCGGAGTCACGAACGCGCAGGAAAAGGTGATTCAGGATGCCGACCGCCTGCGCGCCCTGCACCTTCCGGCAGGCGCCATGTGGCTCGACCGTCCCTACGCCTCCGGAGAACTGGGATGGGGCAACATGGACTTCGACTCCTCGTTTCCCGATCCCGCGAAGATGGTCCACGACTTGAACGACCGCGGCATGAATCTTCTCTTGTGGACAGCCAACCGCTGTTCCGGCGATTTGTTTAAGGAGGGCTCGGCCAAAGGTTATCTTTTCCCGCTGAAATGGCCAGCGGCCGACATTCGACGTCCGGAAGTCTATGACTGGTTCAAGCAGAAGCTGGATGTCTACGTGCGCCTGGGAATAAAGGGCTACAAGATCGACCGTGGCGAAGAAAACGAGATGCCGCAGCTGCTCGAAAATCAGTTCGCGGTGCTTTTTCCCAAACTGTCGGCCGAAGGGATGAGCGCGGCGTTCGGCAATGACTACTTCATCTTCTCTCGCAACGCCAACGACAGCACGCGCAAAGTACTCCGCCATCTGGAACGGCGACTCCTGGTCCACGTTCGAGGGACTACAGGTCACGGTAAAAAATGGCCTGCGCTCCGGGACCATCAACTTCCCAATGTGGGGCTCCGACACCGGCGGCTACTTCGCTCCGCCGTCAGCAGACAACGAGTTGCTGGCGCGCTGGCTGGAGTTCAGCGCCTTCAGTCCAATGATGGAGGTGATCCTGGGTCCCAAGCGCACGCTCTGGGATGATTACAGCCCGGAGGTGGTCGGCATCGCGCAAAAATATGTTGCCGCGCATCACGACCTCATCCCGTACACGCGGTCCGCGATGTACCAGGCCACGCAGGACGGCATGCCCATCATGCGTGCCCTGGTCCTCGCCTACCCTGACGACGCCCGCCTGACCGACATGTGGGACGAGTACCTCTACGGCGACGGTCTCCTCGTAGCGCCCGTAACCACGGCGCAGACCACCGAGCGCGAAGTATACCTGCCCGCCGGAAAATGGATGAACTACCACGACAAGCAAACCGTGTATGCCGGGGGCAGCACGGTCAAGGCCGCCGCGCCCTTCGGGACTATCCCGGTGTACGTTCGCGAGGGAGCAATCATTCCGCGCGGCGACATCGTAAAGCTGAATAACAACTGGGAACGCGAATTGGACTCCGAAGCTGCGCCTGCAATTCTTTCCCTCGGCCGGGGCAAGAGCCAGTTTGACTACTACACCGGCAGTGGAGTGCAGAGGATCGCAGCGGAGTCGGCGGGCGACGGCCTGAAGATTGAATTTGGAGAGCTGGGAGCGCCCGGCACGGTCGAAGTGTACTGCAAAGAAGTCACAGGGGTGACTCGGAACGGCGTGAGACTGCACGCCGGCACGGACTACCATTACGACCAGGCATCCCACAAACTCACAATTTCTTTTCAGGGAGCAAGCAAGATCGCGATCGCTGGTGCGGGCAGTTTGTTCTGATCGGCGGTCAGCGGTAGGGGCGCTGTTCCGCACCTGCCCAGCAATCCTTCTCAAGAAGTCTCCCAGCGACGGGCCGGGTGCAGCGCGGCGTTGCGCCAGCTGCGGTTGACCATCTACAATCTTCATTGCCAGTCGCAGCGAACCCGAAACCTTCGTGAACAGCCTGCCTGGATTTGGTCCATGCCTTCTCCCAACCGCATGGAAAGAGCAGTGGTCCGTGTAAGTCGTTGTAAACATGTGGCGGCGTAGCTCAGGTGGCTAGAGCGACGGTCTCATAATCCGTAGGTCGTTGGTTCGAGTCCAACCGCCGCCACCAAGTTTCTTGGTGTTTTCAACTGATCACACTCGGTTTTCTCAGGACGCACTCAGCCCTCTGCGACGCACTAGTTTCTCAGTTGCCGAAAAGGTGGCGTAGGCCTGGTTTGTGACCTGCTCAACCGCAACCCGGCCGTTTTTCGCTTCGCCGCAGTGTGGTCTCCAATCTCTTTAACGTGGCCAGAGAGTATGCCGCGGATTGGCGCTCCTGAACGTCAGTTGTCAGTTCTAACAATTCACTCAACCGTCCCATGACAACCAGCTTGGCCTCTTTAATCCGCTCTGGAAACTCATCGAGTGTTATGTCCACGAGACCAGCTCTCGAAAGCAATTTCCAAACGCGTTCTTTCTCGGATTTCTCGTATGGTCCGCTCACGGTTCTATACTCCGTTCTCATCGCGGCCTGATGGTTGCTCCAGCTTCGGGTCATTACTCAGGATCCGCCGGCTGTTGCTCCGTTGGCTTGAACCTGAGATATGTGTACGCCAGGTACTGGTTTAGTTCGGCCCAGAAAGCCTGCTCCCGGTCCCGGGGATCCAACCCGGCCTCGGCCATGGAAACCAGCCTTCTTTCCCAGGCCTCCCGCTCTTCCTGTGTAACCTCATCGGCTCTGCGCCAGACTGGCGGCTCAGGGCACCCCAGGATTTTGTGCTCTGGTATCACCCGCCCGTCCTCAAGAATGAAATCTCTCCACAGAAGTCCCCACCTCACCTCCTTGAGAATACCGGTTTGCAAACCGCTGAGGGACTTGAACGTGATGACCTGGTCTTCTTGTGGTGGCCAGTTCGTTCCAGTGCCTATTTGATTTGCTGTGGGCTTCATCTATTGGCACATGGCGGGAGACTTGGTTTAGTTTCGCTCTTCTGGTTCGGGTTTGCGGCTGACGATTTGAGATCCCTTTGCGGATGGTCTCGGCCAGGAGCCACGAGACAAGACACGGTCCACGGCATCCTCCACCATTACCAGGAAGTCGCTCCCTCCCGGGTGAGCCGACGCGACCAATGCCATATTCAAGGCGTTAAGCTGGGGAGCCACCTCAATCTCCGGTATCGAGTCGCTCTGACGCCTGAGGTAGAGAATCCAGAGAAGAGTCACTGCATTGTAGGCTGCACTCTTCATTAGGCTGACGATCGCAATCGGGCCGTCCCCGTAATGCATCACGAGGCTGACCGCGATCAGCTCGATGCTGGCAAAAACTCCGAATCCCAGCGCGATGCCGAATACGTGTTGCCGGAAGTAATTTCTGAGCAGGCGACAAAGAACCATCAAAAGGAGGAAAAGCCCACACTGCATGATGCGCACGCTGCGGTCAAAGGCCAGCACCGCCGATACCACCCTGTCTGCACTTGCTTGCTGGCTGGAGAAGGCATTCACAATTGAAAGCAGGAGGAGCAATCCGCAGGCCCATCGGAAGATGATGGATCCCAAATTCTGAATCCCCCCATACTGCTGGAAGAGATGGTGCAGTATCTCATCCATCACCGTGGCCGCCAGCACCACGCTTATGGCGTTCCCAGCCCAGTACACGTCGAAGTAGCTTCCCTCGTAGTACCGGTAGATGACGAACAAGAATCCGGACTTGATAATCTGAAAGAGGATGTAGGTAAAGAATCGTGGAAAAACTACGTGCAGTCTGCGCCGGACCATGAAGGTGAGAAGGGTGATTTGCAGCGCCGGTCCCACGAGCCAGCTTGCGTACATGAGCCAGTTCATCGCTTCTGCACCTGAAGGCCAAAAGCATACCTCTCCCTCGGCAGCCGTGCAACCCTTTTGTCCTCGCCGCCCGACTCGTCGCCTTCTGGATATCGTCCCTTATCTAGTGCAGTGTCTTCCTTCCACGGTGAAAGGGCATGGGGTCGGTACCATCGGCAATTAATACTGCCCGTTCTGTTCGAACAACAGCATTGCCGACCGGGGCAGACGTCTTTGGAATGGCGCAATACATCCCAGCCAGCGCCAAAGCGGTTAACACGATTTCTACTGATTTGTTCATGGGGAGGGCCTCCGAGGGAAATTTCGGACTGGCGGAGTATATGCCTTGCGGTGGGTCTGTGGGCGATTACGACCTGTGGATAACCGCCACTTTAATCGGCCTCAAGACGTGAAGGGAAGGAGTAAACCGCCGGTGAGAGCACTCTGCGAGTAACACTTTGGGAAGGTGTTACCGAGTTACCCTGGCGGCGGCTGCAACCCGTGTTGGAAGTGATACTGCAAAATCTTCGCTGCCAGTGCCGGGTTCATCGTGGGTTGCCTGGGTTCCAGGGCCCGGACAACCTCGCCACGGCAGATGACTTCGGCTGCCGACAAACCTGCGATTTCCACGGGTAGCACGATGCTGATCTCGAGCATGGCATTGGGTGAAACCATCTCCTCCGCCCGGAACAACATTCCCGAACGGCTTATGTTTTCAGTGGTGCCTTTGCGCCAGTTGCCTTCGCCAACCAGCCGATATTTCAGCGGCAAATGAAGATTGAAGCGTTGCGCCCTGGTGAGACGGGAGAGCTTCTCCCGCACCTTGGCTTTGAGAGCGGGGAGGGTAAACGGCTTCTGGAGCAGCGTGATGCCTTCTTCCAGAATGCCGTCATGGGCGATGGCATTCTCGCTGTAGCCCGACATGTAAAGCACTCTCATCTCGGGCCGCAACGTATACAGGCGGTGGGCCAATTCGCGCCCATTCATCCCCGGCAGAATGACGTCGGTCAATAGCAGGTGGATGGTAGCTAAGTGCGCTTTGGAAATTTCAATCGCTGCGGCGCCGTCTGCGGCCTCCAGCACCGTGTAGCCCTGGTTCTCCAGATACTGGTGGACAAGGTGGCGGAGGGTGCTTTCGTCCTCGACCAGCAGAATCGTTTCCACTGCCTGCTCGCGTTTGGTGGGTACAACCACAGGTTTGGCGAGTGCAGCCGCGGGCTGGGCGGCAGTTGCTTCTCCGGTTGCACTTACGCGCGGCAGGTAAATCTTGAACGAGGTGCCCTTGCCGGGTTCGCTATGGACCCAGATGTAGCCTCCACTCTGCTTGATGATGCCGTAAACCGTGGAGAGCCCAAGTCCGGTTCCCTTCAGCCCTTTCGTAGTGAAGAAGGGTTCGAAGATGTGCGACTGGGTTTCTGCGTCGATGCCCACGCCGGTATCGCTGATGGCCAGCATGACGTATTCCCCGGGCTTTACCGGGACGTGCAAGCGGGCATACTCTTCGTCGAGCGTGACGTTCGCGGTCTCGATAGTAAGCTTGCCGCCGTGAGGCATCGCGTCCCGCGCATTCACGGCGAGGTTCATGATGACCTGCTCGATCTGGCCAGGATCGGCGTTCGCGCCGCCAATTTCCGCACCCGGAACCATAATCAGCTCGATATCCTCGCCGATCATGCGGGTAAGCATCTTGAGGTTCTCGGTCACGATGGCATTTAAATTCACCACCGTTGGCGCCAGCATCTGCTTGCGGCTGAAGGCCAGCAACTGTCGTATCAGGGCAGCGGCACGATCGCCGGCATTGGCAATCTCCTGGACCGATCCGCGAAGCGCCGCGTCGGAACCAATGCGCTCCAGCAGGAACTCGCAATACCCGGACATCACCATGAGCAGATTATTAAAATCGTGCGCGATGCCTCCTGCGAGACGGCCCACTGCTTCCATCTTTTGCGCCTGGCGAAGCTGCTGTTCAAGGGCACGACGCTCAGTTACGTCTTCGGTGAAGAGTTCGAAGAAGATGGCATTGCGTTCGCCGCGTATGGCACGTCCGGAAAGGCGGACGATGACGGAACTCCCATCCTTTCGCATCCACTCCGCCACCAGCCCGTGAAATCGCGTTAGAGAGCGAAGGTAGTCGGCGAGATCGAACCACTGCTCAGTATCTTTATAGAGATTCGCCAGATTGCGGCCTACAAGTTCGGAGCTCAAGGCGTAGCCCAGAGTTGTGACCAGCGCAGGGTTGACATCGAGCAGAATGCCCGTAGAGTCGCAACGGCAGATGCCATACGGAGCATTCGTCACCAGCGAGCGGAGGTTGCTTTCCGAATAGCGTAGCCCTTCCTGGGCTGAGCGCAGCGCGGCATTGAACCAGCAAATGAGCAACGCCACGAACACAAACAACGTGAGATGTATGACGGCTTTGCGATAGTCAGCGGGAACGCGTGCGGCTGCCAGTGAAAAATACGCGCTCACGGTCAAAGCGAACGACGTGGCCGCCAGGCCGGGCTTCCAGCCGCCATACCAGGCGCTGACCATTATGGCGACGGCAAAGACCACGAGCCGGCTTTCGACCACATCGGAGATCAGCAATGCCGGAATCAGCGCAAGAATGATGCTAAGAACAGCAACTCCGTAGCGCAGGATCGGGGCCCGGGCCGGAGCGATATAGCGTCTGCGAAGAAGGGGGAGTTCCAGTCGCATACGGGGTCACTCCTATTGCTCCCAGCTAGAACCGTGAATCACCTGGTTGGTTAGTTGCCGAAGTTGGCGGAGTTGGGCAAATGACGGAATTTCCACTCGCCGGTTGTGTCATCAAAGAACGTGCTGCCATTGCTGCGTTGCCGGATGTTCCAGGCGAAGAGGCGTTGGTGGAAGTCTGAAGTGGGCGCAATACCGGCGTTGAGCATCTCGATGCTGAGATCTTGCCGTTCACAACAGTAGGAGGGTTGTCCTTCAAAGCGTGGTAATTCTAGCGAGCGACCGCGCATGTAGCAACCCAGATTTTTCAGTTCATCACCGCGCCGGGAGGCGTCGGTTCCAGCCCTTGGGATGGCACTCATAAACTGCCGGTGAGGAAAGACATACACCCAGACGATTGGGAAATAAGTGGGCGACGCGTCAGTGGAACGCTGAAGCCCCGCTACCAGCCCGGGCGACAGTTGCTAGGCTGCCTTGTCATCGCTGCTACGGCCTGGGCTGGCAACCAGATCCTGGCGAAGCTGCTCCATTTGTATGGATGCTTCCTTTATCTGCTCAGCATATTCGTGGCCTTGCCGCGGTAGAAATCCACCGTAGTTGTCGATCAGCAGGCGGGCGTTTGCCTCGATGGCGGAGGTCTTTGATCGGGCTTGATTGGAAAGCGCAAACGTCAGTTTCTCCAGCTGCAGATCGCGGACCGCCAGCGCTTGTTTGCTCTTGGCAGTTTCCTGTTCAAGCACTTGCCCGTGGTAGCGGACGAGTCCAAACAGACATGCTGTCAATACGACCAGACATAAATTGGCAACAATGGTTTCCACCAATGCCTTGCTTAAAGTCGTATTCCTCTCTCTATCGAGTCTGCCAAAATTGTTTGCCTCCGCCACAGATAACGAAGACAGAAGCCCGCGAGCTCGATCCATGTACTCCATGCCTTCGTTTGAATCCACCAGCATGAATGCGCGATGGCGATATCCCTGTTGGCGCAAAGTAATGGAGCGCTCCATCTCAGCCTGTTTTGAGGTAGCCAAAGACTCGAGTTCCGACACCTGCGACCGTTCGCTCTCCGCCCGATTAGCGAGCCCTGCACGAAGGTCGGCAAGATCGGCTCCCGATCCTGCCCTTCGCGTCGGTATAGGGTTGCAAGTACGAAGAGTCTCCGGTTAGCAGATATCCGCGCTGACCTGTTTCCATATCGGTCAGGTCTTTCAGAACAGTGGAAATGTCCGCCTGGATCGTCGAGCTTTCCAGGGTGCGCGCCGCAATGTGTTGCATCTGTTTTAAGTGGTTGACCGCAAGATACGCATTCCATGCCATGAAAGCGAGGAGCGCGGGGGCCCCGATTTGCAGCAAAGCTTTTCGGATCATCTTATGTGTGCCATCCTTCACGTGATGTTCAGAACGCCCTCGGCCGTGATTCGACTGGCTTTGCAAATCTCTGCCGCAACCTTTGACCACTGCGTCGCTCCGGTGGACCGGTCCTTCTGCTGACATCACCGAACTGGCAGCCACGGTGAAGAGCAGAGCGTCCTCCTGCTTGTCGAAGTAAAGCACTACCTGATTCGCGGACATTGCGCGTACCTCCTACTGATGGTTCATGGGAATCATAGGCCGATTGCGCCATAGGAATGAGGTTATCTCTCTTGGTGCGCCTCATTGTCGGCACTCCAGGAGGTCGGCTCGTCAACCGACGCAAGACCGTTTGAACTAAGCCGCTAGCGCGGCAGACGCTACAGCGTGGTCGTCGCCAGCATTGTTGCCCGTGTAAGGTTTGGGTCACAAGGAGGTTACTGTGACCCGACTCAGGAAGCTGATGCTGGACGAGCTCCAGCGTCGCAACTACGCCCAGAACACCGTCCGTGCCTATATCCACGCCATAGAGGATTTCGCGAAGTACTTCCACCGTTCGCCAGATCGCCTCGGCCCAGAACATATTCGCGAGTACCAGGTTCACCTGTTTCGCGACTGCAAACTCTCGGCGGGGACCATCGAAGGCCGCACCGCTGCTCTGCGTTTTCTCTTCGTCAAGACACTCCGACGGCCCTATCTTCCCGATCACATTCCGTTTCCCAAGCGTCAGAGGCGGATGCCCACGGTACTGAGTCAGGAAGAGGTGGCGCGACTCATTGCTTCCGCTCGAAACCTGATGCACCGCACCATGCTGATGATGCTGTATGCGACCGGCCTGCGCCGAGCTGAACTATGCCACCTCAAGGTCTGCGATATCGACAGCGAACGCATGGTCATTCATGTTCGCCAGGGCAAGGGCGGCCGTGACCGCGATGTCCTGTTGACCCCGAAGCTGCTGGAGACCCTGCGCGAGTACTGGCGCTGGATGAAACCAAAAACATATCTATTCCCCGGCACGGTCAACAACTGGCGGGCCGATGTACCCATCACGGAGAAGATTGTCTGGACTGCCGTGGCCGAGGCCGCGAAGCATGCTGGGGTGAGCAAGCATGTGTCTCCGCACACGCTCAGGCACAGTTTCGCTACTCACATGCTCGAAGCCGGCGCCGATCTGCGCACGATCCAGGTTCTGCTGGGTCATGCCAAGCTCGCCGACACCACTGTCTACCTGCACTTGTCCCGGCGTCATCTGCAGGCAGTTCCCAGTCCGCTGGAAACCATCGAGGTGTCTAGTCCCGACCAGGTGAAGCGTTCCAGGAGGCTGATCAAGCGATGAGTCGGCCCACCCTTGAGGTGGCCGATATCGTCCGAGCAGCAGGAAACAGATTCTGGGAGCATCACGGATCACATCTTGCATGGCAGCATCGCAAGGTGCTCGATGCCATCGTCCGATGTCGAACTGCGGCGTTGGGCGGTCATCGTGGATCAGTGTGTGCGCTGCGGCCATCAGGCTATCTCGTACAACTCATGCCGAAACAGGCATTGTCCCCGATGCCAGGGAAACGCACGCTCCCGGTGGCTAGCCGAGCGCAGAGCGGAGCTGTTGCCCGTCTCGTACTTTCACATCGTCTTCACGCTGCCGCACGAACTCTCCGCTCTAGCCCTGCAGAACAAGCGACTGCTTTACGATCTGCTGTTCCGGGCTAGCGCAGCGACGCTGCTCGAACTCGCCGGCGACCCGAAACATCTGGGTGCGAACATCGGGTTTCTTGGCGTGCTCCACACCTGGGGACAGAACCTTCACCATCATCCGCACATACACTACATTGTTCCTGCTGGCGGTCTTGCACCCGACGGTTCCCGATGGATCCCCTCCTCGAGACGATTCTTTCTGCCCGTCGCCGCGCTGAGTCGCGTCTTCCGGGGAAAGTTCGCAGCCGGACTGAAGCAACTCTTTCTTCAGCGCAAGCTCCAGTTCCATGGCTCACTCCAGAGTCTTGCTGAGCCCCGCCGATTCCACGCGTTCCTGCGACTCCTCTTCCGCGAAAACTGGGTGGTCTACGCCAAGCCACCCTTCGGAGGTCCCGAACATGTTCTGAACTATCTCGCCCGTTATACGCACCGCGTCGCCATCTCCAACCATCGACTGGTGGCTTTCCAGAATGATCGAGTTTCGTTTCGCTGGAAAGACTACGCACGGGGCGGTAAGCAGAAGATCATGGCGGTTTCCGCAGATGAGTTTCTGCGACGATTCTTGATCCACGTTCTCCCGAAAGGGTTGGTCCGCATCCGCCACTTCGGACTTTTCGCTAATCGCAGACGTGGCGATATGCTGTCACGCTGCCGCAATCTGCTCAGCGCGCACTGCTCAAAAGAGGCTGACACAACATCCCATCTGCGCTGTCCGGTTTGCGCCGGTCCCATGTTCACCATTGAACGGCTGACCAATACCCAGCTTTATTTCCAATCGGCCCAGACCAGGCCTGATTCCCAGAGGTGCAGCCTTGACTCCTCCTGAGATACCGATGGCGCAACTTGTTTCGATCAACGTCTGTTGTAGGTGTGTTCCAGCACGCCATGCCCTCGTCTGCTCACGCAGCGACGGATTCCCCCAAACACCACCCTTTCTGTCACAGGTCAAGACTCCAATGCGATGTTCAAGAACAACGCCGTCTCTCCCTTCGCCTCGGTTGCTTGCTTTAGACACGCCCTGCACCCGGTACGGACGGATTGAAATCCCATAGTCCACCGCGTCCGCCGCAAACGCCAGCGGCTCAGTTCAAACGACCCTATCGAAACTGCCCCGACCACACGACCGCGCACCCCCACACTTCTTCTTTCGGGGCAGTCCCGATAGGGCCCTAACGTTTATAGGGACTGACCGACGGAGGAACCGCGATTCTCTGCTTTCCCTTGCGACTCTGCCGGTTCCTGTCGACGAATCCCACCGGATTGAGCTAGATTCATAAAAACTCAGGTGCGGCTTGAGTTTATCGAGGAGACAACCATGGGCAAAGAACTCTCACGGAGAAAGTTTCTTGAGCGAATTGGTTTGGGGACGGCGGCGGGCGCGAGTTTGTCGCTGCTCAAGGATGTTGCCGCCGCCAAGCCTGCCGTGGCGGGCCCGCTTCCCTCGCGCACTCTGGGGCGAACTGGCGCCACAGTTTCGATTCTGGCATTTGGATGCGGTAGCCGCTTCCTTATGTACCGGGACGAAGATAAGGCATTGGCCGCGCTGAACCGGGCCATTGATCTCGGCATTACCTACCTGGACACGGCCTATGCCTACGGCGACGGCGAGAGCGAATCGCGCGTCGGCCAGGCCATGACGATGCGTCGCAAGGAAGTTTGGCTGGCTACCAAGATTCCAGATCGCACCCGGGACGGATTCCTGCGGCGGCTGGAAGGCAGCCTGAAGCGGCTGCGGGTGGACCACGTGGACCTGGTCCACATTCACAGTCTGGGCCAGGCCGACGACCTGGCCAAGGTCGAGGCTCCCGATGGGGCGCTGAAGGGCGCACTCGAGGCGCGCGAACAGAAGATGGCGCGCTTCATCGGCATGACCAGTCACACCAATGGAGAAGTGGTGGCCCAGGCCATCCAGCGGCACGATCTCGACTGCGTGCAGATGGCCCTGAATGCCTCGCGCAACGGACGCTTTGAAGAGCTAGCCCTGCCCGCGGCCCGACAGAAGAACCTCGGGATTATTGCCATGAAGGTGACGGGGCAGGAATATCTATTGGGAAGCGGCTCCGGAAAAAGCGATATCAGCTCTTTGCTCCGCTATTCGATGAGCTTGCCGGTAACCACCGCCGTGGTGGGAATGCCGCGTCTGGAAATGCTCGAACATAATATCGAAGTGGCGCGCGGTTTCTCGCCTCTGCCCGAGCAAGAGATGGAGCACCTCCGCCAGCAACTGACGCCCGCGCGCGCCGGAATGGAGAAGAGGCTCGTAGGACACCTGGACGGACCGACGGCGAACGCGGAAGCGTTTAGCGCCTGATTGGCGGGCGGTCCACCTTATATCTTGACGCTACGGACATAAACCTTGGGCTGCCCCACCCTTGCGTTTTTTGCAAGGGTGGGAATCGCGGAGAGGACTCAGTCCCCGACTCACTCGCAAAAAGCGCGAATGAATGGCGCAGCCCGCGGGCCTCAACGTCCCCCCAGACCCTCAGTGCTCCCGTTCGTCAGTGAGGGGGCTGTTTCGAATCGCGATGAGAGATACCTGTTCCAGGTCAGGGTAATGGTCTTCTTTGTCGAGGGTGCGCTGCGTGGGAGCAATTTGCGCGATCGTGGTTCGCGCCGGCGGGACGCGATTGAAATACTGGGCATAGACTTCGTCGAACGCCGGCGTGTCCGACAGATCATCCAGATAGACATTCGTGGACACTACCTGGTCGAAATTCATGCCGGCTTCTTCCAGGTTGTCGAGCTGATTGCGCATGGTCTGCCGGAGTTGATGGGCGGTGGTGGAAGCATAGACGCCGCCGTGCGGTCCGGGAATGAAGCCGCTCTTGGCCGAACAGTACAAAGTGTCGCCGGCAAAAACACAAGGACTCGCGGTCGGGCTGGGCGGCATGTTCTTGGGACGCACGGCTTGCCTCTGCTTCAAATCACGCACCGCCACGCCCGTGTACTCGATGTGCGCGCCCTCGGGCAGGCTCGATACTTCGATGGTGGCGCGCGCCGGCGTGTTGCCGAATTCGAAGCGCTGCGCATAGTGCTGATTCATGACCCGCATGGGGACGTCCGCCGTCAGGTACGGATTGACGAAAACCATGTGGCTGAGATCGAGCCCCGCCGCTTCCGCGACAGCTTTCATGCGGTCGAGAGCGAAGTCCACCTGGGCTGCCGGATCATCGGGAACTTTGCCGCTGGCGGGATCGCTGCCCGGCATGCCGGATACGAACAAGCCGGTCGCGGGTGAGAATGCCGGGAGAAGCTGGTTCGTCCGGCTTGTAGCCCGGGCGGATAGACCGCCCGCCGCTCCGCCAGATCGCGCACCGCGACTGCATTGATCTGAATCGATGAATCGGGAAGCTTGGCCACGCCGAGCACCGCTCGCGCCGGCGGTGTTTTCGCGAAAGCCTGCGCGAAGATCCGGTTCATCTCCCCATACTTGGTGATGTCTTCGAGATAAACCTGGGTATAGACCACATGCTCCATGGTCAAACCGGCAGCTTCGACCACTGACTTGATATTGTCGAGAGACTGTTGCACCTGTGCCGCGAAAGTCGCGGGCAAAGTACCGTCCGGGCGGCGAGGTCCCTGTCCCGGAGACGTACACGTAGTCCCCTGCATCTACGCCGGGCGAGTAGAAACGGTTCGCGCTGGGGGAAGCCTGCGCAGGAACGACAGCCTTAAACTGAGCTTGGGCCCCGGCCGCGCAAGAAAGCAACAAGCCGACGAGCAGTAATCGCATTCGATCTTGCACCAGGTTCCTCCCTGCAATTCCGCGTCCTACGCCGCCTTTCCTTTTTGTGCCGCGCTCAGGACCGCCCGCAGTGTTTGCCCCACGATGATTTCCTGTCCGGGCTGTATGGTCATCGAGACCAGTTCGATGTGGTCCGCTTCCTTATGCTCTTTCGAACTCGGGTTGCCCTCACGAACCGCCGTCACTAGGCTGGGATTGTCGGAGCCCAGCACCTCGATGACGGGATCGTTCTCGCGCAACTTGCGCACGCAGTCGGATGTGGTGAAGCCCCACGCCGCCTGGTCCCACGACACTCTCAGGGTTGGAAATCGATTCCCGTCGTCCGGAATATAGATGTCAGTCTTCACTCCCGGCACGGTGTCCACCAGCTTGCGAATGCGTTCGACGCGGCCGTTCCATTCGCTGTAAGTCTTCTTCTCATCCAGGTTCAGCCAGGTCTCAAGCGCGGTCAGGCAGCCGATGATTTCTTCCTTCCCAACTTTCATGGGGCGGCACACGGACCCTTCACGGGGGCTGTAGTTCATCAGGGCTGCCTCGATCAGGTCCTTTCGACCCAGGAGCAGTCCGCTGCACTGCGGTCCGCATAAGCCTTTTCCGCCGGAGAAGCAGTAGAGGTCAATCTTCATGCGGGCATACAGCTTCGCGTTGTCAGCAGGAGGGATACCGGCCGCGTCATCCAGCAACATCGGCACCTTGCGATCTTTCGCGACAGATATTACGCGCTGCAGCTTCTCGCCCAGGTCCGTGGTATAGATCATGGCCGTGTTTTCGTTGACCGCGTTGGCCAGTTCTTCGGGTGAAAACACCAGCACCAGCTTCGCTCCGGTCAGGCGGATGGCACTGTCAAACGCGCTTCTGCCGCCGACCATGATCACTTCATGTTTAAGGCCGGTGGTGTCGGGCAGTTGCCAGACGTGATGGTCGTCGGTGCCGGCCATGCACGCCGCCGATGCGGCTGCCATTGCGCCCGCCGCTCCGGAGGTGACCATGCCGGACTCTGCGCCGGTCAACTCCGCCAGCCGCCGGCCCACGCCGCGCTGCAATTCCAGCATATTGACGAAATGTTGCGCCGCCTCCACCTGGGCCTGCCTGACTTCCGGGAACTCCAGCGATCCGCTGAGATAAGTCCACGTACCGCGGCAATTGATGACCGTCTTTACTCCCAGGCGGGAGTAAACATTCTGCCGGGGGTCCTTGCCGATGGCGGTGGCGGCCTGGGCGTAGAGATTTCGCGCTGCGATCTGGGTCAACAGCGGAGCTGCCGCCGCCAGTTTGATAAATGATCGCCGATCGGATCTTCCGGCACCCATTCCAGCACCTCCTATTAGTGAATCGTTCCAGATAAACTCAGTTGCGTGATCAGCAGGGTCTGGTTTCAGCTATCGCCTGCAAATGCGCGCCGAACCCGGCGAGCGCTCGCTGCAAGGGCGAATTTGGTATATCACAGAACAACCTTGGACGCATATCAATTTATTTCGTTTTATTGGTTTTCTTTTCGTTACGAAGAAGGCCTGCTTCGCTCGCAGCGCTGCCTTGGTTGAAATGGGCCGTCGTCGTACACTTGCAGCGCCGTCGCTCTCTGGAGAGAAGCAACCATGAAACTGCAGTGGCCACGGGCCAGTCGGATGCGTAGCCTTTTCAGTCTGTTGTTTCTCGCCGGGACTGGGAATAGAGCATGGTCTTTGCTCAAGTCGGCAATGGATCCCGTCCGCCCGCCAATTCCCCTTGCCGCGTCCAACCCACGGATTATAAGGGCTGGCACGCGCAACAGATCTCCAACCGCTGGGTCCAGCTGACGGTTGTTCCGCAGAACGGCGGACGCCTGATGCAGGTTGTTTTCGCCGGACACTCCTATCTCTTCGTGAATCCAAAGTATGAGGGAAAGTACCTGCCGCCGAGCTCAGGCGAATGGTTCAACTACGGCGGCGACAAGATCTGGCTCCTGCCCGAAGGCAGCGACGACGAGCAGCACTGGGCCGGCGGCTCGGATGCGATCGACGACAGTCCCTTTTCCTTTCGAAAGGTTTCGGAAGGGCAACAGTGCGAAATCGAGCTTACGGGCCCAGCCGATCCGCGCACCGGAGTCCAGTTCGTGCGCACCATCCGGCTGGAAGCTGATTCGCCGCGAATCTACTTTCGCGCCAACATGAAAAACATCACCGGTCACAATCTGGAATGGTCGATGCAATCGGTTTCGCAGTACGATACGAGCGATCCCAAGTCCGGCACGCCCCGGCGTTCGCTCGGGCATCAATCACGATTTCCGCACCTTCACTCCGGCGAATCCGTCCAGCAGCTATCTCAATCGCTATCACGTGCGCTTCGGTCCGGCGGAAAATCGCGCGGCCTCGATAAGAGACGATGGGCTCTTTACTTTGCGCTATGTGCACATGGCCGCCGAATTGTGGCTGGACTCGACCGCAGGCTGGCTGGCAGTCGTCGATGGCACCAGCCGTTACGGCATGGTCGAGCGCTTCCAATTTGACGAGTCCCGGACCTTATCCGGGAAAGGCGTCCATCATTTTTTGGACCAACGGGCCCGCAGTGAAGTTGAGCGCTGATGGCATGGCCTCCATGCCTGCGGACGACGACTCATCGCCTTATTACCTGGAAGCTGAAGTCAATTCTCCCTTGTGCCGTCTGCGTCCCGGCGAAAGCTGCAACCTCGACACGGAATGGTTTCCCACCCGCGTGGGTAGCGAATTTCACGGCGTGACCGAAGCCGGCCTGGTAGCGAAGCCCGCTCCGCGCCAGCCGCCTGGAGAGTGGCAAGGTCAAGCTTTCTGGTTCGTTTGGAGTGTTCTTCGCGGGAAAGCTGGTCGCCCATTTTTATGACGAGCATGGTGCAAGCCTGGGAAGCGTGCCCGTGGCAAATGCAGATCCGGTTGAGTTGGTCACGCTCGAAACCGAAACCGCTCCGCCCGGACAGTCCGGTCGCGTCTCCCTTCACCTGGAGGATTCGAACGGTTTGGACCGGGGCTCGCTGGGAGAAGTCCGGTAGAACCGGCGGAGGTTCACTGATGGTTGTCGAAGCATCAGCCTGGAGAGTCCAATGAATCGAAGAGCATTTCTTAAAGCAGCCAGCGCGGCCGGATTAGCGGCGGCTCCCACCTCAGCGGTGCTCGGTTACAGTCCGCAGCACGATGTGGGAAAGGCGCAATCAGGTAGCAATCCCGACCAGGAATCCCCCGAACAAATATTGCTCAAGGACTACCGGCCGAAATCCATCTACAAGATTCCGGTGACGGAGATTGCCAGGGCCAAATTCCCCATCATTGATATGCATTCGCATCCCTACGCCAAAACTCCGGAGCAGATTGCCCAGTGGGTCCACACCATGGACGAGGTAGGAGTCGAAAAGACGGTCATTCTCACTTCATCCGTGGGCGCGGAGTTTGACGCCACTTACCAGCAGTACGCTAAGTATCCAAATCGCTTCGAAATGTGGTGCGGCTTTGACTACACGGGTTATGACAAACCGGGATTTGGCGCGGCCGCCGTACGGGAACTCGAAAGATGTCATCAGGCCGGCGCGCGGGGCGTCGGTGAGTTGCATGACAAGGGCCAGGGCATGGCCTCGGGCAAGTCAAAGACCCAGGGGCTTACATCCCGATGACACCCGCATGGACGCCTTGTTTGAGAAATGCGCGGAGCTGAGCATGCCGGTCAGCATCCACGTGGCCGACCCCATCTGGATGTACCAGAAAATGGACCGGACCAATGACGGCCTGATGAATGCATACGAGTGGCGCCTGGACAACCAGCCCAACATCGTAGATCTCCCGGGGATGGTCGAACTCCTGGAGCGCGCGGTGCAGAAGCATCCGCAGACCACCTTCATCGCCTGCCACTTCGCCAATCTCGACTACGATCTGGCGCGGTTGGGACAGCTCTTCGAGCGCAATCCGAACCTGTACGCCGACATCTCCGCCCGCTACGCCGAGACCGCTCCCATACCGCGCTTTGCGTCCCAGTTCTACGCCCAGCATTCAGACCGTCTTGTCTACGGAACCGACATGGGCTTCGACCCGCCAATGTACCGGGTCACATTTCGCATCCTGGAATCGCTGGACGAGCACTTCTACGAAACTGAGCAATTCGATTATCACTGGAGTCTGAACGGATTTGGCCTGTCAGATTCAATCCTGCAGCGTGTGTATCGCGAGAATGCCGCGAAGATTCTCGCCTCGCGCAGCGCCTCTCGGAATCATCAGGTGTGAACGAGTTGCCGTAGCGTTGTGGAAGAGCGGCCCTTACAGGGCCGCGTTTCCGATGCCATACGGATCGGCCTTTAGGCCCAGTGGCGTCACTGGGGCTGGAAGCCCCAACGTTTTCCCCGCCCGCGACGCGGCGCTGAAGCGCCACTCTTCCACGGACCTGTCCAGGTTTCCATGCGATGAAAACAAAAAACGGCTACAGTGCCACGCGAGTGCGCAGCGCGGACTCGTCCAGTTTGACGCCGGCCAGCCTGATTTCGCGGAACAGTTGCAGGTTGGAAGACATCACCACGCCCGGACTGAGATGGACGGTGGGAGGGAGAGGCACTTTGTTGGTGAGGTGGTCGGCCATCATGCGCACTGCCATTTGTCCCTGGCGATGGGGCTGCTGGTAAATCGACGCGGTGATGATTCCTTTGTGGAAATAGGGAGACATCTCCGCGAACAAATCGGTCGTGATGAGTTTTACTTTTCCCGCCAGGCCATGCGCCCCCAGCGCGCGGCATACCGGAAGACAGTTCACCGTGTTCACGTAGAGCCCGGCCAGCGTGGGCTCCCGGCGCAGCAGGTCGAAGGTCTTTTGAAAACTTTCTTCCTCGTCTTCATGGCCTTCAATGACGGTGACGATCTTCCCCCCCGGCGCAGTGTTGCGGAAACGCTTCCGTGAAGCCGTCCGTCTTCTTGCGATGATCTTCCGTGGCCAGCATGCCCGCCACGACCGCGACATGCGAACCCGGAGGCACGAACTTGCCCATCAGTTCGCCGGCCAGGCATCCGTTCAACCGCGGCTCCACGCACACGATGCTGGAGCGCCGGCTGTCCGGGGCGTCGGTCGATACGCAGACCACGGGAATGCCTGCGTTCCTCGGCGCTGGTCGATCAGGGGCTTGAGGCCCGTTGGATTTCCGGCGGTCAGAATGATTCCATTGACTCCGCTTTGCACCAGCTCGGAAAGAGCTTCAGTGTCGCCTTCGCCCAGCACCTGCACCGGACGATTCATGAACTGGACACCGAACTGGGCCACGCGCCGCGCCTCGTCCAGAACTCCGCTCCACAGTTCGTCGTAGAAAAAATGAATTTCGCGGGGCATGCAGACGCCGATACGAGTGCTGGTCCGGGCCACGGACAGGGCCCGCGCCGCCAGATTGGGCGTGTACCCGATCCGCCTCGCGATCTGCAGGATTCTTTGCCGGGTGGCTTCCTTGATGCCGCCGCGCCCGTGCAGGGCGCGGTCCACTGTCCCGATCGAGACGTCCGCCAACTCCGCGATCAAGTGGATGCCGCGTTGTTCTTTCTTCATTCGCATGTCCCTGTCCAAAGCTCGGCCTGACTTCTCGTCCGCGCCGCTGTCGCGCCACCGGCGACCCCCGGAGAATCTCAGGGGCTTCCGTGTACGTTAACGATGATATACTCCAACCCGCATATCTGGATAGCTGTCACCCCAAACCGCCTAGGAGCCCGCCCTTGATGCCTAATTCGATGCCCAGTCACCCCCGTCTCGTCACCGTCATCTGCACTTTGTTCTTTCTATTTGTCGTGCTGTGCGGTTCGGTGGCCCAAACTGCCAAATCTTCCGGCGCGCCGGTCTATCTGGATCCGGCCCAGCCGGTGAATGTCCGGGTGGACGACCTGGTTTCGCGGATGACGCTCGAAGAGAAGGCGTCGCAGCTGGTCAACCAGTCGCGCGCCATTCCCCGGCTGAAGGTTCCTGAGTACGACTGGTGGAGCGAGGCCCTGCATGGAGTTGCCCGCGCCGGGACCGCCACCGTCTTCCCGGAACCGATTGGCCTGGCCGCCACCTTCAACGCGCCCCTGATTCACCAGATGGCAACCGCCATCGGTCAGGAAGCCCGGGCCAAGCATAACCAGGCGGTCCGCGCCGGACGGCGGGACATCTACGAAGGCCTGGATTTCTGGTCGCCCAACATCAACATATTCCGCGATCCGCGCTGGGGGCGCGGGCAGGAGACTTACGGGGAAGATCCGTTCCTCACCGGGAGAATGGGAGTAGCGTTCGTCAAGGGCTTGCAGGGCGACGATCCCAAATATCTTCAGGTGATCGCCACCCCCAAACATTTTGCCGTGCACAGCGGTCCCGAGACCACGCGCCACTGGGTCAACGTGGACGCCACCAAGCACGACATGGAGGACACCTATCTGCCCGCCTTCCGAGCCACCGTGACCGAAGGTAAGGCGCGGTCGGTGATGTGCGCCTACAACCGCGTCAATGCCCAACCGGCATGCGCGAATTCTTTCCTGCTCGAAGACCAGTTGCGCGGAGCCTGGAAATTTGACGGCTATGTAGTGTCCGACTGCGATGCGGTTGCCGACATCGAGCGCGGCCATCACTTCACCCAGACCATGGCGGAGGCCGCCGCGATTTCGCTGAAACGCGGCACCGACAACGAGTGCGCCGACTTCGGTCAGAAAGCCGTCGACAACTCCGACTACGTGAAGTATGTCGATGCGGTGAAGCAGGGCTTGTTGAGCGAGAAAGACGTTGACGTGGCAGTGAAGCGGCTGTTCACCGCCCGCTTCCAGCTGGGGATGTTCGATCCGCCGGAAATGGTGAAGTACGCGCAGATCCCGGATTCGGTGATTGACAGCGACGCCCATCGGCAACTGGCGCTCAAGATAGCGCGCGAGTCGATGGTATTGCTGAAGAACGACGGCGCTCTGCCAATCAATGCAAGCACAAGAAAGATTGCGGTCGTCGGGCCGCTGGCCGATTCCGTGCACGTGCTCGAAGGCAACTACAGCGGCACTCCGTCACGAGCGACCACGGCGCTGGATGGCATTCGCAAACAGTTTGCCGGCTCGGATGTGACTTTTAACCCGGGCACCACCTTCCTGCTCGAATATGCTCCGGTGCCTGCGTCGGCGCTGTCCACGCCCGACGGAAAGCCGGGCCTTAAAGCTGAGTATTTTTCCGACCCCGCCTTCAAAGGCGCACCCGTGAAAAGTTCAGGTGGACAAGGACGTGAATTTCGCCTTTGCCCCGGGCACGACCTCAAAGACTGACATTTTCGCGGTGCGCTGGACCGGCTTTCTCACTCCGGACGCGTCCGGAAATTATCGTCTGGGTCTCGACGGCAGCATTGACCGCTTGTGGCTGGACGGCAAGATGATTGTGGACGACCAGAAGAGCCACGACTCCCGCGCGATGGTCGCGGACGTTGCCCTGGAGAAGGGCCACCGCTATGCGCTCAAGATCGAATACTTTCAGGGACGCGCGCGCGGCGTGAAACTGGTTTGGCGCCAGTTGAGCCCGGATCCGATCGGAGATGCGGTGGCAGCCGCCAAACAGGCGGACGTGGTCGTCGCGGTGGTGGGAATTACGTCCGACCTCGAAGGCGAAGAGATGGATGTCGCCGTGCCCGGCTTTGCCGGCGGCGACCGCACCTCGCTCGACCTGCCGAAAGAGGAAGAAGACCTGCTGAAAGCCGTCAAAGGCACGGGCAAGCCGCTGGTGGTGGTGCTCATGAACGGCAGTGCGCTCTCGGTGAACTGGGCCAGCGAAAATGCCAATGCCATCCTCGAAGCCTGGTATTCCGGCGAAGAAGGTGGTACCGCGATCGCCGAATCGCTGGCGGGCGTGAACAATCCGGCAGGACGCCTGCCGGTGACGTTTTACAAAGGCGTGGAGCAGTTGCCGCCGTTCGACGACTACTCCATGAAGAACCGGACCTACCGCTACTTTGAAGGACAGCCGCTCTATCCGTTCGGCTATGGCCTGAGTTACTCAAAGTTCGCCTACAGCAATCTGAAGCTCTCTGCAACCACGCTGAAGGCAGGGGATTCGCTCAGCGTTGACGCGGATGTAAAGAATGCCGGCGGACGCGAAGGCGATGAAGTAGTGCAACTCTATTTGAGCTTTCCCAAGTCTCCTGGCGCTCCATTGCATGCGCTGCGCGGGATGGCGCGCGTGCATCTCGCAGCGGGTGAGAGTAAACATGTCCAATTCACCCTGGATGCTCGCGGCCTGAGCGGAGTGAACGCAAACGGAGATCGAATCGTCGCCGCCGGGGGCCATCGCCTGTTCGTCGGCGGAGGACAGCCGGGAACAGCTGCTCCGGGCGCAGCAGCCGAGTTCAACATCAGCAACGAGGAGAGATTGCCGGAGTAAGCCGATTCACGTTGTGTGTGGGGCGGGCGCCCTCGCCCGCCGCTTTTGAGGTTGGTTTTGGTTTGAAGTTTCTGGTCCGCGGGGATCCCGCGAGTGTGGCTGACCATCAAACATCAAGTTCAAGAGCGGCGGGCGAGGGCGCCCGCCCCACACGCCGCAAAAAAGCATCGACTGCGCCGTGGAAGAGCGGCCCTTCCAGGGCCGCGTTCTCGATGCCATCGTCCCGCGGCCTTCAGGCCCGGTGGCGCCACGGGGCCTGAAGCCCATCACTCAGATCGACGACGCGGCGCCAAAGCGCCGCTCTTCCACTCAACACAGCGGAGCGGAACCTAACCAACTTCCAAAACCGACGCAATCGCCGGGTACATCCGGCGGTATGCGGCGTAGCTCTCGTTCATGCGCTTAACCGCTGCGGGTTGCGGAGCCACGCGTTGCGCGACTCTTACAACTTTGCTGCAGGCGGCATCGACCGAACTCCACACTCCGGCTCCGACTCCCGCCAGAATTGCGGCGCCGTAGGCCGCTCCTTCCTCAGCTTCGAGAATCTCTACTTCGTGGCCGTACGCATCGGCCTGGATCTGGCGCCACAGGGGCGAGCGCGCTCCGCCGCCACCCAGGCGAATGTTTCTTACCGGCACTCCCATCTCGGCGAAGAGCGTGAACGAATCCCGCAGGCTGAACGCCACGCCCTCAAGGATCGCGCGGACGATGTGTCCCCGGGTGTGCGAGGCGGTCAGGCCAATCAAGGCGGCGCGCGCGTTGGGATCAAGATGCGGAGTGCGTTCGCCCATCAGGTAAGGCGCCCACAAGAGGCCGTCCGATCCGGGCGGGACTGCGGCAGCCTCCGCGGTGAGGCGCTCGTAGGGATCGCGCTTGTCGTCCTTGCTCGCCGTGCCCGCGCCAAAGGTGTCACGAAACCAGCGCAGTGAAAGGCCGGCAGCCTGGGTCACTCCCATGACGTGCCAGCGCCCGGGAACGGCATGGCAAAAAGTGTGCAGCCTTCCTCTGGCATCGAGTGACGGACGGTCGGTTGCGGCGAAGACAACCCCGGAGGTTCCGATGGTGGCGCTCACTGCGCCCGGCGCCGCGATGCCCATGCCGACCGCGCCCGCCGCCTGATCTCCCGCGCCGGCCACGACCGGCGTACCCGCCTGCAAACCGGTAGCGGCTGCCCCGCTAGTAGAAATCTTTCCGCAAATATCAGGAGATTCGAACAGCCGCGGCAGCAGCGACTCTTCTATGCCAGCCGCCTGCATGACCTCCCGGGACCAGCGGCGGTTCGCGACATCCAGCAGCAACGTACCGGAGGCGTCGGCCATGTCCGTGGCCCGCTCGCCGGTAAGCCGGAAGCGGACATAATCCTTGGGCAGCATCACGGAGCGCACCCGCGCCCAGTTCTCCGGTTCGTTCTCGCGCACCCACATGAATTTGGTCAGGGTAAAATTGGGCAGCGCAGGATTGCAGGTAAGGCGGATAAGCTCCTGGGACCCGATCTTATTGGTGAGTTCGCGGCACTGTTTTTCGGTGCGCACGTCGCACCAGATGAGCGCCGGACGCACCACCTGGTCCGCGTCGTCCAGCATCACCGCGCCGTGCATCTGTCCGGAAAATCCGACGCAGGCAATCTGATCGGAGCGGAGAGCCGCAGCCGCCAGTGCTTTTCGCACCGCCAGCCCGCAGGCCCGCCACCAGTCTTCGGGATCCTGCTCCGCCCAGCCAATCTGAGGTGAGGCGAATGGAGCGTGCTCCTCGGTAGCGGAGCCGAGTATCCGACCGGCCTCGTCCACAATCAGGGCGCGAGTTCCGCCGGTGCCGACGTCGATTCCAAGAACATGTGCTGGCATTTGCTGGGGCGCCGTGTACGTTAACGGCAGGCGGTAGCATAACACGATTCCCGACTGGCTCTTCTAGACCTGCACCCTGTGGGCGCGGGCGCCTTCGCCCGCGGCCTTTGACTCCATCTCTTTGCCACCCGCAAAATTCGGAACAACCCAATCACTCGGAAGTGAAATCCCAAGCAGCCCTCTTTTCAAAAACATTCTTTTCGTGTGCCTCCGCCGCAGCGGGCGAGTCGCCCGTACACAATGCGCAACTCCGCATGTCCGGGGGTCATAGTTGATTCGGCGACGTCCCGCAAGTTCCACGCCCGGTGGGTTACACTAGGAAACTTTCACTCGACTCTCAGGAGGAATCGCCATGCCCGAAGCCACCCTTAGTGGCGCCGACTTCAAGAAGCAGCTGCGCGAAGGCCTGCCCAAGATGGGTCTGTTCCTGAACGCGCACAGCCCCACCGTCGCCGAGCAACTCGCTCACAGCGGCTATGACTGGTTGCTGGTCGATACCCAGCACGGTCCCATGGGCTACGAGAAACTTTCCGCCATGCTTTCCGGAATTTCAAACGGCGGCGCCAAGTCCATGGTCCGCGTCGGCGGATACGACGATCGCCCCGGCATCCAGCAGGCCCTCGACATGGGCGCCGACGGCGTTCTCGTTCCCTACATCAACACCGCCGAGGAAGCCCGCCAGGCGGTGAGTTGCACCAAGTATCCCACCGGCGGGAACGCGCTCGGTTTACTTTCCCGCAGCGCAGCATGAACAAGGCCGGACTTCTGGGATACGCCGGCAATTTCAACAACAACGGCATCGTCGCCCTGCAGGTGGAAACCGCCTCGTGCATCGAGAATATCGCGGAAATCGCCGCCGTGCCCGGCGTGGACATCCTGTTCCTCGGCCAGAACGATCTGTGCATGTCGATGGGACTTTACGAGAAGTACGAATTCCCCCACATGTACACCTCGCCGGAACTGGGCGCGGCCACCCAGAAACTGGTCGATCATGCACGCAAGAACAACGTCATTCTCGGACTCTTCCTCTTCGGCACCGCTCGCGTGGGCGAGTTCCTGGAAAAAGGTTTTACCTTCATCAGCGTCGGCAACGACCTGCACCATGTTCTGACCCAGGCTGGCGCCTACGTCAATGACATGGAAAAAATCGCCAGGAAAAAGGAAAGAACTGGAAGCGAAGACCGACAGCGCTGTTCTAAAAGGAAGATTCCTGTCACAGACCGTGTAGGGCGAGTCCTCGTCGCCCGGCGGAGCACAGCTCCGCTTCTTTCGGCGCCGGCAAAAACGTGTCGAGCTTCTCTCGACTGGGCAGATGAGGACATCTACCCCTACGTGGTCCGTGGAGCGCCACAAGTTCTTAGGCGGCCTGAATCCCCATCTCGGTACCCAGACTGATCTGCTGGGCCTGAAACTCTGCCAGCGCCTTCTCCAACTTGTCCGCCAGCCCGGCGATGCCTTCGTCGTCGCCCTGGGGAAGTCCCAGGCTGTCGGTCCAGGTCCTTCCTTTGCTTCGTGACCTCCGAATCTGCCTTGTCCAGCTTTTTCGCCAGTTCCTTCAGTCCCGACTTCTGCGATTTTGTAAAGCTCTTCACAAAGATCTGTTTCCGCCCTGCACTTCTTCAACAGCATCTTTCAGGGAGGCGACTTGCTGAGAAAACTCAGCCGGATCATCGGCCTTCGCGGCTCAGCCGGAGCAGTTCCTGCGCCTGTTTCCTGGCGGCCTCCGTGCTCTTCGTCAGCGCCAGGAAATGGGATGCCTGGTCAGGAGTGGCCTGAACCGCCAGGGCGTGGTTGAAATCCGTCAGACTTGCATCGCTCGTTCCCGGCGCGCCCAGGAGCTCCGCGGCGTCCGCCGCCGCCGCCACCGTGTCCACCGTGCTGGGCCAGCAGACTGGGGCGGAGAGCAACAGCATCGCTCCCATAACCAGCAAGGCCACTCGTTCACTGCATGCCTTCCTTCCAGCGAACGGATTTGAGCCATAGCTAGTTTACGAGTATTACGAAAGCGTGGCAAGCGCGTAAAGACACGGTCAATTTCCGCAAACATTTGTAAACCGACGCTGGCCATGAGAAAAAGGCCAGGCTCATTTCTGAACCTGGCCTTGATATTCCACTGTCAACCGCAGTCTAGAACAAGTTCCAGAGGAACTGGTTGTAGACGTCGTGGTGATACTGCACTTCCGGCGCCTTCACGAACGTGCCCAGCAGACGCGGGCAGCGGTCGGCCGCGGCCTGCTTCAGGTCGGCGTACCGGCCCTTCACGTCCTCGCCGAGCAGCTTCGGTGGTCCACTCCGCGTTCGTCGAAATTCGCCAGCGCGTCGTAGATGTTGTCCGGCAGGTAGCGTTCCGCCTGGCGCAGGTTCTTGATCTTCGCGGTGTCGCCGTCGATGCCGGTCTTGAAGATCGAGAGCATCACCATGTAAGGATTCGCATCCGGCGCCACCGAGCGGACTTCCACGCGCATGCTCTTGCTCGTTGCCGATCGGAATACGAATCATGGAGCCGCGATCCACCGCCGAAGCCTTGATCTGGTTGGGCGCTTCGAAGTGCGGATCCAGCCGGCGGTAGGCGTTCACGCTGGGGTTGAGCAGCAGGCAGATGTCGTTGCCGTGGGTGAGGATGCGGTCCACGAACTGACCAGCCGAACTTGCTCAGCTTCTCCTCGCCCTTGGGATCCCAGAACAGGTTCTTGCCGTCCTTGCTGATGGACACGTTGGTGTGCATGCCGCTGCCGTTCACGCCCACCACCGGCTTCGGCAGGAAGCTGGCGGTCAGCCCCATGTTGGTTGCGACCTGCCGGCAGATCAGCTTGTAGAGCTGGATCTGGTCGGCGGCAGCCACCACTTCGCCGTAGCCGTAGTTGATTTCGAACTGCGACGGCGCCACTTCCGGATGGTCCTTCTCGTTCTGGAAGCCCATGGCGCGCTGCACTTCGGCGGTGGTGTCGATGAACGTGCGCAGCGGGTCGCCGGGCAGCGAGTGATAGTAGCCGCCGGTGTTGACGTACTCGAACTTGCCGGTTTCGTGGTAGCGCCGCTCCGCGTCCACTCCCTTGAAGCAGGAAGCCTTCGATTTCGTTGGCCGCGTTCAGGGTGTAGCCTTCGTCCTTGTACAGCTTTTCGGCGTACAGTCTTGAGCATGCCGCGGATGTCGGCGGCGTACGGCGTGCCGTCCTTGTCGATGACGTCGCCGAAGACCAGCACTTTGCCCGAGCCGAAGTAGTCGGCCGGCGCCCAGTAGAACGCCGCCCAGTCGATGCCCAGCCGCAGATCGCTCTCGCGCTGCGCCGTGAACCCGCGAATCGACGACCCGTCAAAGGTCAGGTTGTCCCAGCTCTTGATCAGAAACTTCTTGTCGTAGTCCAGCATGTGCAGCCGGCCTTCGAGGTCGCTGAACAGCACGGTCACCGCCTTGATGCGCTTTTCGTCGGTCAGGTACTTGAGCCGCTCTTCCTGGATCTTGTGCAGGGCTACGCGGTTCTTGCGCTGCTCTTTCGCCTTCAGATTCAACTGTTCCAGTTGGTCATACGAGAGTGCCAGAAAGTTGCGCAGATCGTTCAACATGAATCTCCTTAGATGTGACTATCGACTTTGCCTACAGTGGGGATCGTACGGCTGGTTCGCACCCGAAAGAATAGCGCGAGCCCCACCCCGCGGCTAATTAAAAAACCTTATAAGCCATATTGAAGAGATTTATCCGTGAATGTGTGGGTCGGAACTCCTGTCCGCCGCCTTTGCCTCTGATTCTCAAGGATCACCGACCGTCGGCGGCCCCCCTCCAAGCTTCGCTTGGGCGGGGATTTACTCTCCGGGGAAATCCTCGAAAAAAGAGCGGACCGTCAATCCAAGGGCAGCAGGTATCCGGGCGTTCCGCCCAATCGCCCGCCCAGGGCTTGGGCGTCCAGTACCGCCATGTCCCAGGTGGTCCACGATTCGGGCGTGAGTCGTATGGTGACATCATCAAACGACGCAAACACCGGCCCGATGTGAGGATCGGACATCGCGCCTGCGCTCATGTATCGGCTGTGTATGCGCCGATTTATTTCCTGAGACTGCTCGCCCGAAATCACTTCCGCTCTCCCTGCAGCGGTGACACCCCGCTCTGCCCCAGGCTTTCGCACATCCACCATCAGCGAGGCTTTGGGCCGAGCCGCCACGTTACGAGCTTTTCGGCTCTTGGAAGACGTCGCGACATACAGGCTGCCGGATTCAAACAGATACCAGACCGCAGTCAGGTGGATAGACCCATCGGCATTCTCAGTTCCAAGAGTCGCAATGTATCGTCCGCGAATTAATTCGTGGAAAGCCGGATCCAGGGTTTGACTCGGCATTTTATCCTCCCCATCCATCTACTCGAAGGCCCCCGTCCAAGCTCCGCTTGGGCGGAAATTGTCGGCATCCGCACTCCATGCGTCTAAATCTGCGAACCACTCAACGGACTCAAATACAAATTGGAGATATTGCTCACAATCTCGTCATCCGCATACTGCGGCCGGTGCGACAGTTCCTTCCACGCTGGATCATTCACAAACACGTTCCACTTCGCATTCAAATCCGCCACGTCGGCAAACGTCAGCATGTAAGTCAGGCTCGGCATCCGGGACCCGATCAACGTGTCTCCGAAGAACACGGGAGCCAATCCCGTCCGCGTAAAGATCCCGATCTCGGCTTCGTTGAACATCTGTACTTTGCGGACATGCCCCGCATAGCTCGCGCTCTCGTAGGTGCGCAGCTGAAAGATTCTTTTGTCACCCTTCGGCGCCACTATTTTCGGCCACCCGGCAAACGCGGACATCAGCCAACTCTCCACCCGCACAAACGCCGGCGCCGACGCCGGCGCTCCCCAGAATGCCGCCGACGCTTTCATGAACTCCGCATCTTCTGTCAGCCGCAAGTCCAGCGTCACCAGCGCATCCACCGAGGATGCCGGAATCAGCAAATAGTACGTCGGGGTCTCCGGCCCGATATCCAGCTTGAACGCACCGACCGGGGCCATCGCCATCCGATTCAGCGCTGGAATCAAAGCATGCTCAAAATAGTTTTGGACCAGCGCCAACTGCGGCCCGGTTTGCAGCGCATACTTCCGCAATTGATAGAACTCCCGAGAAGACGACGCCATCGCCAGCCCGTCCCCAACGCTCAACGCCGCTCCCGCCATGGCAATTGCCGATGCAACAAAATCTCGCCTCTCCAAAGAGATCCTCCCATTAAACGGCACTCAAGGGTGCCCCGTCCAAGCTCCGCTTGGGCGGGTCTTTTCACCCTTAAATTCTATTCGTCGAGATAATACTGCACCGACGTCACCACCCGGACAGTCTTCATGACACTGCTGTCGCCACCGAAATTCCCGCCGCCTTCCCCGCGTATCGCCGCCCGAGTCGGCGGCCAGTATGGAGAACACGCCCTGGTTCGCCTGCCGAATCGAACCCACCTTGCTGCCGGAATCCGCCGCAAAACGATTCGCGGCAGCGCGGGCGTTCCGGGTCGCTTCGGTGATCATGTCGGGCTTGATGGAATTCAATCCGGTAAATTGGTAGGTCAATCCCTGGCCAGGATTGGTGCTCAACACAATGCCTTTCTGCAACAGCAGCATGGTTTTCTGCGCCGCCGCCACAACCTGGTCGACTCGCGAAGTCCGCACCGTGATTTGCTGTTCGACAATATAGCGGCGAGGCGGCCCGGGTCGCGCCTCCATATTCGTTCGCCTGCGTATCCACGACACGGATGACTCCCAATTCGATTTCGGACGACTGAATTCCCTGGTCCGCCAGAAACTCCAGAATAGCTTTCTTATCGGACTCCGCTTTCGCATACACCAGAGACAGATCATCTCCGGCTTCTTTATAAGTAAGCGGCCATACCGCAAGGTCGGACTTAACCTTGCGCTCCACCAGACCTTTTACGGTGACGTAGCGGTCGCTCAATCGAGTCGCTTTGATCTGCGCTCCCAACACCCAGCCGCCAACAATCAGCCCAAGCGCAAGCAACAACCCAAGCAAAGCCGCGTTCCCGCGACTGACTAACTTTTCGTCATTCATAAAAGCCGACAGCCTCCGTCGCTGCTCTGCACGCTTGCACTTCTGTGACCAAAAACAACCGGGTTTTCCATTCTTGCGCGTTCCTTGGGCAAGAGTGGGATTCCACGGACGCCGATCTTATGGACCTTCCCTGATCCCACTCAGTTGGACCTAGTAGAGTATCGACGGAAGAAAAGCCCCAGCAGGTTCTTTATAGAAGCCGAGGGTCATAAGGGTCATCGGCTGCACCACGCGGAGTCCATTCTCGAGACACCATCGAAACAAACCCGCATTCCGCGTCGGGACAAGAATGCCCGGCCCTAGAAATCCATCAGCGTTTGCGATCAGCGCCTGGACACCCGGGTTCGTCTCGCCGACTATGTGTCCGAAAAAACCGACCTGTGTGGAATATGCCACGATTCGCCCTTCTTTCACGGCGACCACCGCCGTTCCTTGTGCAATCGCGTCGCGCAACTCGCCGCTGCGATCGTGACCATGAACGCGCAGGCAAAGCCGGTTGCACTCCTCCAGATCCGACACCCGTGCCGGACACACGCTGTAACCCGGAGTCGCCAACTTGATCGCCGGCCCTTGCATCGCCGATATCGGCTCACGCGTATCAAATCCGAGCTTGGCGTAAAGAGAAAGCGACCGGTTGTGAAAGGCCGCCTGCAGCAGCCGGGCACCTTGGAAACCCCGTTCCGCCGAGCGCGCCAGCACCGCTTCCATAAGCGCCCGCCCGACACCCTTGTTCTGAATCTCGGGATCGATCGTAATCGGCCCCACCCCCGCAATCTCCGAGCGCTCGTCAAGACAGTTGCTGCCCAGAATCTGCCCGCCCGATTCCGCCACTACGCAATAGAAACCGGGATGACTGAACATCATCGAAAGGACACCCACCGCCACTTCAACCGACGGAAAGTCAGGCGGAAAACCGTGCTCAGTTGAAATCTTCGTGAAGGCGTCATAGCAGATCCGCCCACAGACCGGGGCATCCTCCACCCTGGCTTTGCGGACTGCTACAGGTGAAGTGTTAAACGCAGGCTGGCGCAATGTTGCCACAAATATCTCCGGTTCAACTTTGACGACGCGGAAGTGTATCGCGGATGAGGGCGATCTTTCCAGATGAGGATCGAGTCCCAGATCAAATGTCGAGAGGGGTGCCCCGTCCAAGCTCGGCTTGGGCGGGGGTCTTCTGCAGCCATCTGCCAAGGCTGTTATCCCGAGAGAAGTCGAGGGACCTGCTTTCCTTCCGCCACATACAAAAGACTGTGGCGGGCGGTCAAATGCCTCCCTTCTGCCGCTACGCTGGAACAGTCGGGCCGGCCAAGTTTATCCCCATCCACCATCTGGACGAGACAGGTGTAGAATAGCTGCCGTTTTGGCGGTCAGAACGGAAATTCTAGTCTTCAGGGAGAAAACCCTTATGAAGCCAAGGCTGACGAGACCTGTGCTTGCGTTGTTCGCATTTGCGGTGGCGGCTGCCATTGTGGTAGCAGAGGAACAATCGCGCAACGTTCTGGGAAAGATCGACCACCAGGCTCTTCTGGAGGCGGCCCCGGGCATCCCGGCCACCGCTGTGGAAGCCAGCAGACGGGCCTACGGTACAGAAATCAACGCGAACGCGGACACTGCCGCGCTCGACTCGTTCTATGCTCCGTTCTACAAGCGGGTGGATGCCGCCCGCGACGTGATCAAGGATGCCGTGGACGCACGGTCGGCGCATCAGGAGGCCTTGGCACAACGGACCAAAGCGCAGGCGGATGCCAGTCCGATCGTCAACCGGATGGGTGGCACAGACAAGATCGGTGAGATGTCCGAAGCAGAGGCACAGCAGGCCGCGATCCAGGCAGCCGGAGACTATCAGCAGAGTCTTTCGGGAGCGCCCGGAAACGCTCCATCCGGCGGCGGCATGCAGGCCATGATGCAGCGGATGATGAACGATCCTGCCTATCAGGAGCGCTTCGAGAAGATGACGAAGCAGGAACAAGAAGCCGAAATGCGGAAATACATGGGCAACGAGCACGCACCCGCACCGCCCACCGGAGAGACGGCTGCGGAGCGACGGGCAAAACGGGCCACCCACGAAACTGCGGCCGTCATAGCCAGGCAGAAAGAGCTCTCTGACATCAAGCAACGGATAATCGGAATTGACGCGGTGTTTGACAAGAAAGACCAGGCGATTCTGGCAACACCCGGCGGCTATGACCAGATTGCCAAGGAGATTTCGGCAAGAATCGAGAAGCTCCCGGTGGTCGCGACTGGCGAAGCCGGGGACATGGTCGACCCGGCCAGGCTGCAGGCGTTACAGCGGGAGCAAGCTACGCGCGAACGCACCCGCGCCACGTGGGAGCTTCAGCAACGCGCTGCTCTCTACGGCCAGCGCAAAGCCCGGTGCAAAGAGGCGGCCGCCGCTTACACGGCGTGGCTCAAGCAGAACCTGGGACCGCTCACCAGCCAAACCGCCCAGGTGCTGGACGACGCCACGATCGAAATGGCAGTGGGCGTTGAAGAGGATCTGATCGCCGTATCTGAAAACCTCGCCAAATACACCGCCGAGGCAACCCGATATGCTGCGCAGTACGAGCGGTCCTATCAGGCCAGGATGAGTGAGCCGGCAGCTCGTCCTTTTACTAAATGAACCAACCCAGAATCGCACAGGACGCGGAAGGATGGGCCACCTCTCTCAGATCTTGAGGAAGTAGAGGGTGAGCCGGCCGCCCGGTAGATCAGTCATCGGCTGCACCACGCGCAGCCCTGTTCTCGCACCAGCGAGACAGCAGACCTCAGGCGCTAAAGCGCCAACAAGTTTGCAGGGAATTGCGGCACGGCTGAAGCCGTGCCCTTTTAGGAATCAAACCTTGCAGTCGGGGAGTATCCTGAAGCAGCATCTTGTTTAAGAGTTTGTCTGGCACCGGTGAACTCGTGCCCTTCCCCGTCCACGTGCAATCCTGTCCCAAAAATGTAAAAGCCGCCGGACGACCGGCGGCTTCAGCCGAAGACAGCGGTTTGAGAACTAGCGCGAGCTCTCTTCCAGGATCCCCTGTTCCAGCTTTTCCTGACACTCGATGCAGTGGCGGGTCCAGGGCACGGCCTCCAGGCGCTTGGCGTTGATTTCCTTGCCACAGGCGATGCACTCCCCGAATTCGCCTTCGCGCAGGCGTTCCAGGGCGCCGTCCACCATCTGCAGCAGCTGGCGGTCGTTGTTGCTCTGGTGAAAGAGAAACTCTTTCGTATAGGAACTCGCGGCCCGGTCGGCAATGTCCTGGGCCGAGTCCTCGTCCACGGTACGACCATCCTGTTCCGTGCGAGTGACCATGCGGCGCAGTTCCACCTGCCGCGTTTCCAATCTTTTTTTGAAGTAGTCCAGCTTCTTTTTATCCATGGATAATAACTTCGCGGCCCGCAGGCCGCGTCCTTAATGCGTCTGGCTATAAGATCAGACGCAAATGATATGCGCTTAAATTGAGATGCGTCAACTGCCCCCGGAGTCTAGTCCCGGGCTGGAGCATTCTTGGGCGGGGAGGCTCCGCGCTTGATGGCCCGTTCCAGGGTATGGTCCAAGGCGGTCCGGGCCCGCTCGTATTCCGGCTGAGAGATGTTGCCCTGCTTGCGGTCCACTTCCAACTGAAACAGCTCTTCCTTCAGCGCTTCGAGCAGCAGTCCGGAGCGGCCCGCAGCCGCCTGCCGGGCCGGAAAATTGTCAGACGCATCTACATCAGATGCACCGAAACCCGGGATGGTCGCAAGCGACTGTTCCGCCGCACGAGACCGGTTTGTTATGTAGATGGCACCCGCGGCCAGCACCACGGCAAAGCCTCCCAGAATGTACCAGCGATACTTTTCCAGAGGATCGGGAGCATCGATGGGTGGGCCCAGTCCGCCCCCGGGACGGGAATCGCGCCCTGCGGTAGCGCCGTTATCGCCCGAAGGTGCGCTCCCGCCACCACTGTCGTCGCCTTCGTTCAAGGTCCCGGTGCCCGAAATCTTGAATGCCAGCTGCTGACCCAGTTCGGTGTTCGACGCCACCTGCACCGTGGCGCCCGGCTCCTTTGGATTTGCCCTGGACTCGAAGCCGCTGCCCGGACCCGCCGAAAACTGCATGGTCTTAGGCAACATGACAACAAAGTGCTGGGCTGGATAAAGGGCCTTGGGATCGATGCTCAACTCGCCGTTGTACGGGAGTTCGAAGCCAACCTGAAACAGGGTCTGGCCCGGACGCAACGGGAAGATGAAGGCATAACGGTTCTTCTCTTTCTGCGGGACCGGATCTGTCTTAAGCGGCTGCCCTCCCGCGGTCTCGGCCGAAGAATCCGCGATCCGCGCCCCCTCAGGCAGGTAGAACTCGAAGTTCTGGTCGTTCATCTGGGTACGCGGCGGATTGGAGGTGTTATTCACCGCGAACAGACGGGTGCCCTGCAGCTCATTTCCCTGTGCCTGAAAACGCATAACATCGGCGGTCACGCTGATGTCATTGAGCTTCTTGGATACGTCGAAGACTTGCACTTCGACCGAGTTCGTCCCCGGAGGCGCCATGCTGTGGTAGGTCACGCCCTGGTGGACCGCGCGAATGAGATGCGGGCCCGCGTCCGCAACCTTGAAGCTGAAGCGGCCGCTGGCGTCAGCCTTAGTGCGCCCAGCTTCTTCCATCCCCTGGCCGAGTTTGATGAGAATGACGTCATCTCCGGCGGCGGGCTTTCCGGTGGTCCCGTTCTTAAGCGTGCCGCTCAAGGTTTGCGCCGAAGCGACAGAGGAAAGCAGGATTGCGAGCGCAGCCGCAACTACCTTGGGGGGAAGTTTCAAACTCTGGTTTCCTTTCGGCCGGGGAGCGGGCGGGTAGCGGCCTGTTCGAGCCGCGCCATCTCTGCCAGAATGCCGGCTGCCTCATCTTCGAGCGAAGTCTTCAGCGACTGGAAGTCCTGATCGGGAAGCTTGCCTGCCTGGTGCTCAAAATTCAGATCGCGCAGGTTCTCATAGACCATTTCCTTGCGCTCCTGCAAATATGCGAGCCGCGTCTTCTCCGGACCCATGTGCAATCTTCCGGGAAGATAAAATACGTAGAAGAGAACGCACAGGGTCACCATGGCGCAGGTGAGGGCTGCGACGGTCATATTTGAGTGTCCTTCCTGGCCTGGGTACGAAAGCGTTCAAGCTCGGTGCCGCTGACCGGCAAAACACCGCCGGGAGCGGCCAGCGCGGGTCTTTTTTTCCACGCCAGCACAATAAATATTGTGGTCATCAGTCCCAGGGCAAGCGCCAGAAACGGCATGATCCACGCCACCCGGTTGAAGCCGGTCGCGGTCGGCGCGGCCAGTACCGTGGGACCGTATTTCTGTACGAAGGCCTGCAGCGTCAAATCGTCGTTTTCGCCGCGATCGAGTCCAGCCATAAGCTCGCCGCGCATGCGGTCGGAATAAGTGCAGCCCACGTGGTTGCACTCCAGCAGGATCTGGCTGCAGCCACAGACGCACATCAGCTTGTGGCCCAGTTTGTTGAAGCGCGCCCCTTCGTCACTGGCGCCCAGCAGCGCAAACGCCGCCAGGACGAGCACTCCCGCCTGAAAGGTACGCAAAACGGAATTGGGCAGGGACTTCATAGTTTCCGATTTCAGAATTCAGATTTTCAGATTGCTGGTCCCATCGTTGATAGCATCTTGACCTTGCCGCCGTGATCCCAATCTGAAATCTACAATCTTCAAGCTGAAATCGCTCGAGATCAGTCTCCTGCTCCCACCGGAGCAGTCTGGATTCGGGCCGGAGCGGGGACTCGGACCGGCAGCGCATTCGGGATCAGTGCCAGCACGGTTCCCCCGATCATGATCAGCACTCCTACCCAGATCCACATCACCAATGGATTCAAATGGGCCTTGATGATGGGACGTCCCGTCTGCTCATTCAGCCCTTCGTACGTCAGGTAAAGATCTTCTTTGTAAGTGGAGCGAATCCTGGGCAGGGTCTGGGGCTGCTGGCTGGCTTTGTAAAAGCGCCGCTCGGGATACATGGTCTCGATCTTGCGATCGCCCTTGAATACGTTGATGATCGCCCACTCGTTGCTGTAATTCGGATTGTCATCCTGGGTGTAGGACTCGCAGACCAGGGTGTAAGGGCCGATGGTCATCTTGTCGCCAAAGCCCATTTCTTTTTCTTTGTCCTGGTTGAAAGGAGTCCCCAGGATTCCGATGATCACCACCGCCACGCCGAAATGAACGATGTAACCGCCGTAGCGGCGGGTGTTGCGATGGAACAGGTGCACCATGGAGGCCAGCAGGTTTTGCCCGGTGTGGCGCGAGATCACACGGCCGCCGCGGATGAATTCCGAAGCTACGGTCAGTCCCACCAGGGTTGCCAGCATCGCGGCCATGAGCGCGTAGAAGTAAGCGACGTCGGTCCAGGGACGGACCCCGAACGCAATCATCAGTATCCCGACCGCAAGCGCCCCCAGCGCGGGCCACTTGAAGTTGCGCTTCAGGCTCTCAAACGACGTCTTGCGCCAGGCCAGCAACGGCCCTACCGCCGTCAGCAGAAGCAGCAGCAGAGCAACCGGAATGGCGACTTTGTTATAGAAGGGAGGCCCCACCGTCACCTTGTTGCCTTGCACGTATTCTGAGATCAGTGGAAACCACGTCCCCCACAACACGGTGAAACAAGCCAGCAGCAGTAAGAGATTGTTGAACAGAAAGCTCGACTCGCGCGAAATCAGCGACTCCAGTTTGTGCTCGCTGCGCAGGTGCGACTTGTTCTTGAAGAAGAAGTATGTAAACGTGACCAGCGTGATCAACAGAAACCACTTGAACCATCCGCCAATGGAAGACTGCGCGAAAGCGTGTACCGAGCTGATGATTCCGCTGCGGGTCAGGAACGTGCCCAGAATCGCCAGCCAGAAGGTGGCGAAGATCAGCCACATGTTCCACATCTTCAGCATGCCGCGTTTCTCCTGCATCATCACTGAATGCAGAAATGCGGTACCGGTCAGCCACGGCATCAGCGAGGCATTCTCCACGGGGTCCCATCCCCAGTAGCCGCCCCAGCCCAGAACCGAATACGCCCAGTGCGCTCCCAGAAACACGCCGCAGGTCAGGAAGGCCCAGGTCACCATGGTCCAGCGGCGGGTGATGCGGATCCACTTTTCCCCGGGATAGCGCATGATCAAAGCTCCCAGGGCAAAAGCAAACGGCACGGTGAAGCCCACGTATCCCAGGTACAGCATGGGCGGATGAATCACCATCTCGGGATACTGCAGCAGCGGATTGAGTCCGGCTCCATCGGCGGGCAATTCACCCGTCATCAGAGCAAAGGGATGGGCGGCGAAATTGAGTAACAGGAGAAAGAAAATCTGCACCGCCGCAATGATCGCGGAAGCATAGGCGAAGAGCCGGGCATCAGTTTTGTGGCGCAGCCGCAAGACGAATCCGTAAGCCGCCAGCAACAGCGACCAGAACAGCAGTGATCCTTCCTGTCCCGACCACAGCGTCGCGAACTTGTATGGCGCCGGCAGATCGCGATTGCTGTGATGAAAAATGTAGGCGATCGAGAAATTATCCTGGAAGGCGGAGATGACCAGGACGAGAGCGGCGAGAAAGACCACCGCAAAAGTGGCGATTCCGGCGCGCCTCGCGGTTTCGCCCAGCCGTTCCGACCCCGGACCCGGACGAGTTAAAGCCAGTACACCTGCGAGGAAGGAGTAGGCACTCAGTGCCAGGGCGAGCAAAAGCGCAAAACTGCCAATCTGTGACATGGGGAGGCCCGAAGGGGTATTTTTGCAGAAAGAGGGAGCCGAGGCAACTGACGATCATGCAATACAAGAGTCGGTAGGACAAACCACCACGTGGGGACCGCCGTCACGGCTGTCCGGAGAAGCCGAAGCTCCGCTATCTGGTTGCCTGAATGAGCTGTCGAGATCTGCTCGACTGGACAGCCGAGGGCGGCTGTCCCCACGCGATCGTAACCGGAACCTAAGCGCTCTGCTGGCTGTTTTGACGGCTCAGAATTTCCTGTTCCGCTACCAGCCAGTCTTCGTTCTCGTGACCTGGCAAGTATCCCCGCTCTTCGTACAGTTGGTATGCGCGAATGCGGATCTCTTCTTCCAGGTTCGCCGCGAACGAATCCTTCCTGACCTCAACGAGTTTCGGCGCAGGCATGGTTGCAACCTGCTTACGGCCTGTGCTGCCATTTCCAGCGGACTTTGCGCGTGCCATAAATCGGTACTCCTTTTATGTAGGCCAAGGTTCAGCTTGAATCCCCAACATGAACCGGATTAGAGAATGAGCCACAGGGCGCGTTGGATTTTCGCGCAGGGGGCCCGAATAAATTGTGCGATTGTGCACTTCAATCATAAACCGAATGACTGTGAATGAGGGAGAGGAGAATCAACAAAATATCTGTTTGCGCGAAGCAATTTTAGTAATCGTTTACATCGAGGCCTCAGTAAAAATCGTGCGAACTGGTCTCGGCCCGGGTAATCGATAGTGGCATTACCCGCTGTGCCTTCACCGAGATAACGTTATCCTGATTTTGCAGGATCCCTTCCACCATCAGGAACTGCTCCGATGTCACCAGCAGGCGGTTTTTCTGAAACAGGTCGGGCATGATGATGGCATTGGCGACCCCGGTCTCGTCTTCCAGGCTGAGAAAGACGAAACCCTTGGCGGTGCCCGGCCGCTGGCGGGCAATGACGCATCCTCCAATGCGGACATATTTTCCGTTGGGCATGCCGGCCAGGTCGCTGGCTTTGCGAACTCCCATGGTGTTCATGCGCTCGCGATGATAGGCCATCGGGTGCGGACCCACGGTCATGCCGGTGCCGCGGAAGTCAGCCACCAATCGCTCCTCCGGATTCATGGGACGCAGTGGAGAATTGGCATCCGGCTCGGGAAGCTCGTCGAGCAGCGGCCCGGAGTGGCGCACGGAGCGCTCGATTTGCCAGAGGGCATCGCGGCGATGCAGTTTCCGGTTTCCAGTTTCCGGTTTCCAGTCGGAGCTGAGAACTGGGAACTCGAAACTGGAAACTGAGTTCAAAGCCCCGATTTCCGCCAGCGTATTAAGCTCATCCTTGCGCAGCTCAGGAACGCGATAGATGAGATCGTGAATTGAAGCGAACGGGGCCAGGTTGCGTTGTCGCCCCAGTGCCCGGGCTGTTTCTTCCCGTAGCCCACGAACGTATCGAAGGCCAATGCGTAGCGCCGGCGTCCCGCCGGCTGTCCGGTGGGCGTCCCGCCCACCGTCCGTCGAGGTCAGGCTCTTTCGCCCCTCCGGGGCTTTACTGTTTTTCGTGTCTGACCCACGGCTTGCGCCGTGGGCTACATTCTCTCGCCGCTCCGCGGCTGCCCTCGGTTCCGCGAAATCGGCGTCATGTTCAGGATGGTCTTCCGGGCCAACGGCCAACGACGAACGACCAACGGCCGCCTTGACGACTGACGACTGACGACCGACGACCGTGCACTCCCACTCCGACTTCGTCACATCAACCGGAAATATCTTCAACCCGTGGCGCTGCGCGTCTTTCACAATCGTGGCGGGACGATAGAAGCCCATGGGCTGGTTGTTGAGCAGGGCGGCGGTGAACGCGGCGAGGTAGTGACACTTCAGATAGGCGCTGGCGTAGGCGATCAGCGCGAAGCTGGCGGCGTGCGATTCGGGAAAGCCGTAGAGCGCGAATGACGTGATGGACTGCACGATCTGCTCCTGCGGCTTCGCGCGGATGCCGTTGCGCTCCATGCCGGCGCGCAGTTTGACTTCGATGTCCTTCATGCGCTTTTCCGAGCGCTTGAAGCCCATGGCGCGGCGCAACTCTTCCGCCTCGCCGCCGGTGAAGCCCGCCGCGATCATGGCCATGCGCAGCAACTGCTCCTGAAACAGCGGCACGCCCAGCGTGCGCTCCAGCACCGGTTCGAGCGACGGATGCGGATAAGTAATCGGTTCCCGTCCCTTGCGGCGCTTCAGATACGGATGCACCATCTTCCCGACGATCGGGCCGGGGCGGATGATCGCCACCTGCACCACGATGTCGTAGAAACGCCTGGGGCGCAGGCGCGGCAGGCACGACATCTGCGCGCGGCTTTCCACCTGGAACATGCCGATGGTGTCGGCCTTCTGCAGCGCGGCGTAGACCGTGGGATCGTCCGGCGGCAGGTGCGCGAGATCCACTTCTTCGCCGTAGTGATCGCGGATAAGCGTGATGGAATCCTCCAGCACCGCCATCATGCCCAGGCCGAGCAGGTCCACCTTGATGATGCCGAGGTCGGCGCAATCTTCCTTGTCCCACTGCACGACGACGCGGCCCGGCATGGACGCGGGCTCGAGCGGCACCACGGAATCGAGCTGCCCCTGGCAGATGACCATGCCGCCGGAGTGCTGGCCGAGGTGGCGCGGCAGGTCCTGCACCGCAGGCAGAGCTCGAAAAATTTGCGCATGCGCGGATGGCGCAGATCGAAGCCGGCATCGCGGAAGCGTGCTCGAGTTGTCTTCGGCGTCCTGCCATTCCCAGGTGGAGACCAGGCGTCGAAACTTTGTCCAACGTTTCGGCATCGAAGCCCAGCGCCTTGCCGACTTCGCGCGCGGCGGAGCGTCCGCGATAGGTGATGACGTTGGCGGTCATGGCCGCGCCGAGTTCGCCGTAGCGCTGGTAGACGTATTGGATGACGCGCTCGCGCTGATCGCCGCTGGGCAGGTCGAGATCGATGTCGGGCCACTCGCCGCGCTCTTCGGACAGGAAGCGCTCGAAGAGCAGTTCCATGCCGACCGGATCGACCGCGGTGATTCCGAGCGCGTAGCAGACGGCGCTGTTGGCGGCCGAGCCGCGTCCCTGGACCAGAATGTCTTGCTCGCGGCAGAAGCGCACGATGTCCCAGACGATGAGGAAGTAGCCGGCGAGCTTGAGCTTTTCGATCAGCGCCAGTTCGCGCTCGATCTGGCGCCGGGCGCGGCTTTGCAGGCTGGCATCCGAGCGCCGTAGCGCTGCGACCTTCCTCGGTGCGCTTGCGCAGGAACGACATCATGGTCTCGCCTTCGGGCACGGGGTAGCGCGGGAACTCGTAGCCGAGATCGTCGAGCGTGAATTCGAGGCGCGAGGAGAGTTCGACCGTGTTGGCGATGGCCTCCGGCAGATCGGCGAAAAGCTGCGCCATCTCCCGCGGCGATTTCACATGCCGCTCGGCAGTTGCGCGCGAGCAGACGTCCGGCGGTGGCCGAGCGTGGTGTGGTTGCGAATCGCAGGTGAAGACATCGCAGCAGTTCGCGCTGCTGCGGGCGTGGCATAGCGGACGCCGTTGGTCGCCACCAGCGGAAGATTGAGCGAGCGGGCTATCTCGACGGCGGCGTGGTTGCGCGCTTCTTCCTCGCGATGAAAATGTCGCTGTAATTCGACATAGACGTTGTCTCGGCCAAAGATGTGGATCAAGTGTTCCACCGAACGCCGCGCTTCTTCCATGCCCCCACAAGCCAGCGCGCGTGGCCAGCGGGCCGTCGTCGCCGCCGGTCAGGCAGATCAACCCGCCGGCATGTTCCTGCAACTCATCCTCGCGGACGGCACCTTCGCCTTTCTGTGCCCGCAGCTTCATCTTTGTGATCAGGCGGCAGAGGTTCTGGTAGCCGGGGCGGGAGGAAACGAGGAGGGGGAGACGGCAGGAATTGCAGATTGTAGATTTTAGATTGCAGATTGATTCGGGCCTACGGGATTTTAAATCTTCAATCTTCAATCTGAAATCTGCAATTTCACTGGTCACTTCCGCTCCCATATGCGCCTTGATCCCTGCCTTTTTTGCCGCCATGTAGAAACGGGGCGCGCCATAAACGCCGTCGCGGTCGAGCAGGGCCATGGCCGGCATTTGCAGGCGGTGGCATTCGGCGACCAGGTCCTCGGGCAGGGAGGCGCCTTCGAGAAAGCTGAAAGCTGAGCGGGAATGGAGTTCGATGAACATCGCCCGTGGCTGGAGTAATGATGGTTTCGCTATTTATTCGCCATTAATTTGACCATGACAGGGCAGGATGTCAACTAAGAACTGACAACTCGAAACTGACTACTGGTTTTATTTTCGGGACTTTAATCGTGAACTAAGACGCAGCGGGAACCAGTTTATTCAAGGCAGGCTCGCCTCGGCGCGGCGGGCGGGATGCCCGCCGCCACAGCCGCCAGGACGGCGGCGCTACAAGAATCAACTATGCTGGTACTTTGGTGCGCTTGCTGGTCTGCTTGATCGTGACCGGATCGAGGAAGGTCATCATAGCTCTTAGTTCCTCCCCCACTTTTTCGATCTGCTGCTGCTGCTCTTTCTCGCGGATGGCTTCGAACCATTCACGGCCGGTCTCGTTCTCTTTGATCCATTTCCTGGCGAAGGTCCCGTCCTTTATTTCGCCTAGCAACTGCCGCATGGTCTCGCGGGTTTGCTCGGTCACGATGCGCGGCCCGGCGGTATAGTCGCCGTATTCAGCCGTGTCGCTGACCGAGTAGCGCATGTAATTGAGACCGCCGCGATAGATCAGGTCCACGATGAGCTTGAGTTCGTGCAGGCATTCGAAGTAGGCAATTTCGGGCTGGTAACCGGCCGCGACCAGGGTCTCGAATCCCGCTTTGAGCAGCGCGCTTACTCCGCCGCACAGCACGGTTTGTTCCCCGAAGAGGTCGGTTTCAGTTTCCTCGGCGAATGTGGTTTCGATCACGCCGGCGCGAGTGGCCCCGATGGCCTTGCCGTATGAGAGCGCGAGCTGCTTGGCTTTTCCGTCGCGTCCTGGTGGATGGCCAGCAGCGCGGGTGTGCCGCCGCCTTCCACAAACACTTCGCGCACCCGATGCCCCGGCGCCTTGGGGGCAATCATCGAAACATCCACGTTGGCCGGCGGCGTGATGGTCCCGAAGCGAATGTTGAAGCCGTGGGCGAACATCAGCGTCTTTCCGGCAGTCAGATTGGGCGCGATTTCTTTTTTGTAAACTTCAGACGCAACCGTGTCCGGCACCAGCACCATGATCACATCAGCCCAGGCCGACACTTCCGCGGGAGTCCCTACGGTGAGGCCGCTGGCTTTGGCTTTGGCGCGTGATTCACTGCTGGCAGGCAATCCAACTCGCACGTCAACGCCGCTGTCCTTCAAGCTGAGGGCGTGGGCGTGACCCTGGGACCCGTAACCGATGATGGCGACTTTTTTCGCCCGGATCAATGCTACATCGGCGTCTTTCTCGTGATACATCTTAGCCATTGGTGTTCCTTTCGGTAGATAACAGAGCAGATTTGTACGGAACGTATTGCAGCGGGCCTAGAGCGTATTTCATAAACAGTGCTCAGGGTAATCCAGAAGCACGCGAGATAGAAGAAGGCGCGGTAAGTGGAGAGCAGATGCTCATGACGGACCAGCAGGCGTCGGAATTGACCAAGCCACGCATGAGTTCGCTCCACAATCCAACGGCGCTTATAACGCCGCAGTTCGCGCCCATCTTCGTAGCGCCGTCCCTGGTTGTTTTTCCGGTAAGGCGCAATCAGTTCGATGCCGCGCTGGGCCAGTCGCTTACGCAACGGGTCACTGTCGTAGCCGCGGTCGGCGATGACGCGTGCTGGCTTTTGCCGCGGACGGCCTGGCCGATGCCGCCGTCCTACGCGGATCGTCGCGAGCGTCGCTTCCGCCAGCCGGACCTCCGACGGGGAGGCAGAGTGAAGGTGGTCTCCCAGAGGAAGACCCGCGCCGTCGACCACCACCATCCACTTCGTCCCCTTGCCCCGCTTGGTTTTCCCGACTCCGCAGCCCCTTTTTTCGCCGGAGCGAAACTGCCGTCCAGGAATGCTTTACGTCCATTTCAACTGCTGGCGTTCATTCAGCTCCGCCAGAAACGCCCGCCAGATCTCCAACCAAACCTCTTGCTCCTCCCAATCCCGCAGCCGTCGCCAGCAGGTCGAGGGTGACGGAAACGCCTCGGGCAAATCCTGCCACGCGCGCCGCGTGCAGCATCCACAAAATGCCCTCGAAACAAGCCCGGTTCGATGCCCAAGGCCGGCCTCGATTGTCCTGCCGTCGCCTGGGCGGGGGTAGCATGGGCTCCACCAACTCCCACTGCTCGTCGGTCAACAGCTTCTGCCGCTTCTTCATGACAGAAGCTCATCAGCCAACCCGCCTCAGCCGTAAGTACCTGACATGAGGCCGAACCTATTTATGAAATACGCTCTAGTTAAGCCGAGCTTGCCTAGACCGAATACGACACGCCTTCATCGGCGGCTACTTTGGGTGTTTTGGTCTGGGCCGGGTTGACCGTGGCCGATGTGGTGCCGCGCCGCATGGCAACGATACCGGTTCGCACCATCTCTACGACCCCATAAGGACGCAGCACTTCCAGCAGACCGTCAATCTTGTCTTCGCCACCGGTAATCTCGATGGTGAGCGATTCGGGCGCGACATCCACAACGCGGGCACGAAACACGCTGGCCAGTTCAAGCACGTGGGAGCGGGCTTCGTGGGTCGCAGCCACCTTGATCATTGCCAGGTCGCGAGCGATCGCCGGCTCGTGCGTGATGTTCTCGACCAGCAGCACGTTCACCAGGTTATAGAGATTAGCTTCGATGCGCTTGGCCTGGTCCGGATTGGTATCGACCGTGATGGTCATGCGCGAAACCTCCGGCTTTTCCGTGCGCCCCACCGTCAGCGAATCGATATTGAAGGCGCGGCGGCGGAACAGCGACGCCACACGGGTCAGCACGCCCGGCTTATTTTCGACGTACACCACAAAGATGTTCAGCATTTTTACCTTTATTCGTCCGCGGCGGTTTCAACAATGGGGCTGGGCCGCCGGATCATGTCGTTCAGAGACGCCCCGGCCGCGACCATCGGGTACACGGTGTCTTCCTGCTCAACCTTGAAGTCGATCAGCACCGCCCCGTCGTGCTCGCGTGCCGCCCGCACCGTCGGCAGCACCTGCGAACGCTCGGTCACCGCCATGCTG
>CAWDFW010000027.1:0-99323 GCA_963801595.1 Terriglobia bacterium
GTTACAAGCACCTGGCGGAACGCAGCGGCCTGGCCGCCGGCGAGCATACGGAGAAGCTCAGCTCCCATGAACGTAGAATCATTTTGGTGCGAGCGGCAAGACAGGTTGGCCCTGCGTTGTTCTATTCGCTGATCATCATTCTGGTGTCGTTCCTTCCCGTGTTCTGGCTGGAGGCACAGGAAGGGCGCATGTTCCGTCCCTTGGCCTGGACCAAGACGTCGGCGTTGGCTTTTTCCTCGCTACTTTCGATCACGCTCGTCCCGGTGCTCATGCCGCTGTTCATTCGCGGCCGGTTGCGTCCTGAATCACAGAACCCCGCGGCACGAGTGACCCAAGCCATATATCTGCCGGTCTTGCGGTGGTGTCTGCGGCACTGGAAATTGCTGATCGCCATCAACCTAATCTTTCTGGCTGTGACCATTCCCTTGTACTTCAGGCTAGGCAGCCAATTCATGCCTGCATTGTACGAGGGATCAGCCCTGTACATGCCGACCGCCTTGCCGGGGATTTCCATTCAGCAGGCGACGTTGCTGATGCAGGAGCAGGACCGCATCATCCGTTCCTTTCCCGAGGTGGAAAGCGTGTTCGGGACGGTGGGCCGCTCCGATAGCGCTACCGACAATGCGCCCCTCGACATGTACGACACCACCATCATGTTGAAGCCTCAGGAGAATGGCGGCCGGGTATAACGTATGAAGACCTGATCGCGGAAATGGATGCCAAGCTCCAATTCCCTGGTCTGACCAACACCTGGACCATGCCGGTGCGAAACCGGCTCGACATGGAACTCACGGGCATCAAAACTCCGCTGGGTCTGAAGATCCAGGGACCCGATCTGGCCCAGATCCAGGATATCGGCGCACGAATGCAACAGATTCTTACCGGCATTCCTGCTACCAGTTCAGTATTCGCAGAGCGAGTGTCGCAGGGGTTTTACCTTAACGTAGAGGTGAATCGACCCGAAGCGGCACGGTACGGGCTGACCGTGGGAGACGTTCAGCGGGTCATTACCTCGGCCATCGGAGGCTCAAATATCGCTCAGAATATCGAGGGCCGCGAGCGATTTCCAATCAATGTCCGCTACGAGCGCGATTTCCGCGGTGATCCCGAAGCCTTAGGCCACGCCCTCGTCGCTACGCCATCGGGAGCGCAGATCCCCATCAGCGAAATAGCGAGGCTTTCTTTTTCGCGGGGGCCGGCAATGATTCGCGATGAAGACGGCGCCCTCACCGGCTACGTTTATCTTGATTTGAAAACGAAAGACTACGGCGGATTCGTGAACGAGGCAGACAAGTTGTTGCAGAGCAAGCTGAATTTGCCAGCAGGATACACCTATCGCTGGGCGGGCGAGTATGAGTTCGAACTGCGCGCGAAAGCGCGGCTGAAACTTATCCTGCCGATCGTTTTCTTCGCCATCTTTCTGTTGCTCTACACGATCTTCAAGTCCGCAGCCGAGGCCGCGGTGCTGATCTTTCCGACCGTCTATGCCATGTCGGGTGGACTCATCCTGCAATGGTTGTTGGGATACAACTTCAGCGTCGCGGTTTGGGTCGGATACATTGCGCTATTCGGCATTGCCGTCGAAACCGGGGTGGTAATGGTCGTGTATTTACACGAAGCGCTTCAGCATCGGCTCGCGATGGGGACGCCAATGACCGATGATGACGTGGAGCAAGCTGCGATCGAAGGCGCGGTTCAGAGACTGCGTCCCAAGCTGATGACCGTGACCGCCGTGATTCTGAGTCTTGCGCCGATCTTGTGGGAGTCGGGCATCGGATCGGACGTCATGAAGCCGATCGCCGCGCCTATCGTGGGCGGAATGATTACATCAACCATTCACGTGTTGATCCTGGTCCCGGTCTTTTTCTTCTTGATGAAGCGCCGCGCGCTGCGGCACGGCACTTTGACGAAACAACCGGCAGCGGAACAAGCCTGAACATTGGCCGTGAAGGGGGTCAGATACTCCCAGGGCGTTCGCGAATTCAAGTCGACTGTGCCGCGAATGCGCGCCTTTAAAGATGTTATAAGCCGCCAGAAATAACAGAGATCGATAGCCCCAACCCAAATATCACAAACGAGAGGATTGTCATCCAAGTGAGGACGCTGTTTGATACCGATTTTGCATCATCGTCCATCGGTGGCTTGCTCGTTCGTTGCGCGCCGCCAGTGGGCTCGCTGGGCGAGTGATCGTCATGCGTGGTTTTACGTGCTCCACCGTTTACAAATTCGCCCGATGGTCGCACCGTCATCATGCCGTGCTTCATATGTCGGGATACCAACCACCAATTCATGGGATACGCGGTGATGAAACCAACAAGCAGGGCCATGGACATAATGAACCAGAATGCCGGTCCAGATGGATTGTGGCTCGGCGGAACACTCTTCATTGCCAAAGTCATCGCAGGCACCATGCCGGCCATGAGGCAGTTCATGGACAGCAACTCCGGAAAGAAAGTGCTGGAGAGCGCTCGCATATACGAACCACCTGCCATGCCGCGCATGAACAGAGATTGGAAGACACTCCATCCGAAGCCGAAGCCCAAAACATACTCCAGCGACATCGACTTGGATAAATGGAAAAAGCTGGCGATGACCGCGCCCGCCAGGATGCCCACGCCGTCGCCGGCTACACAATGCATCGTCGAACCTAGAACCTGTCTCCAGCGTGTCGCGACGTAGCGTTCGTGCACCCCAGGCAGTGGTTCGCGACAACCTAATACATACAAAAATGCACCCAGTGGCCCCGTGTACGCGGTGAGTAGTATGAACCCCCACTTGAGGACCGGTGATTCCGGCGTGGCACGAATATCCATCACCACATACAACAGCGAGAGGCCGGTGAGAAGGAACCACAGAAGCATCACGCCATCGAGCATCTCGATCCCCGTGGGTTTTGTGTCTCGACGACCCTAACGGTCAGCGAATTAGCCCAACGCCGCCTCGGTCATGATTTTCACAATCGTGTCCTCCACTTCCTGCGCCACGCCCCCAAGTTGTGGCGAGTTAAACATCGCCAAGAGAGTCGTGGGCTTCAACGTGGCTAGGACGGCTTTACCGCCCTCCTCGTAAACGGAGATTCGGCATGGAAGCGCGGTGGACACGCTCATGTTTTGTTCGAGAACTTTCTTCGCTTGTTGCGGCTGACAGACCTCGAAAATGAGACAGTCCTTCTCGAACTCCACGCCCTTGTTCGCCATGGTCTCTTTGAGGTTATGAACCTGCATGACGCCAAAGTGATTGGCCTGGACAGCAGCATGCAAGGCAGCCGCAACTTCACTCACGGTTTTGTTTGTGGATATTTTGACCAGCATGGATTTCCCTCATGCTCAACCGTTCACTTCACAGACGCGTCGTGAACGTCCGGCACTATTTCTTGGACAGCTTGTTAATCGCGACAACCAGCAGGACCACCAGGAGTATGCCGATCGCCGTCCAAATCCACATCCCTCCGCCCATCCATCCGTATGTATGGTTCATCATAGAATCCTTATTGTTTCGCTGCGACCAGCCCCGGAGCCCCGATGCAGCTCGCGAGGAACATGACTTCTTCCCGGGCTGCCCCTGACAACGTGCTGCCGACCCGAACGCAACCGCTTGACTGCGGGTTTATGAAGACCACAGAATAGCCGGGCAAGCTGCGCCTGCGTCTGGAACGAATCTTTTGCGACGAGGGGGAGATCAGGACGACCGAGGCGCGGCTAGCCCACCTCTACGACTTCATCAGGCTCGTCCGGCCCGTCCAACAGGTCCAAGTAATCTGGATTTTAGCTGCAGCAGCCATGGCCGCTCTTTGGCGTTTCCGCAGACTTGCCCAGGTATTGCTCCGGATCAATGTCAAATTTGGCTTTGCAATGGGAACTGCAGAAGTAATAGGTCTGCCCTTTATGCTCGGTTCGTCCAGCGGCGGTAGTCGTTTCTACGTCCATGCCGCACACAGGATCTTTTACTGCTGTTGTGCTATTCATTCTGACCAGCCTTTGTGTTCCATAACAAGCGTAGCAATGGCCGTGCTGATCTTCTGAGCAGAAGTGCTCACCGTCCTCGGCCAAACGGTGGCCCGAGCGTGAGATTAAGAATTTGAAGATCCGCGTGCAGGCGGTTGTCGAGCACCCAGGCGATACTTCCTTCTGCCAATGGCCTGCTACGTCCGCCGGGGAAGATGAAGCTCTCACCAAAACGGCATGCCGGTGAGTTATATACGGCCGTCGCGTAAGAGCTGCGCGCGACGGAATCATCCTTGGTTCTAGAAAGAACCACCTGAAAATACAAGGTGACCTAGTGTCCTGTCCCGGAAATTCGTTGAACTAATATTGTCATCCCCACCGGAGCGGAGTGAAGTGAGCGCAGTGGAGGGACCTGCTGTTTCAGCCAACTCCACCTTGCGCCGCTTGCATTTCGACATTCCATGTATTTCTGGGACAGCATACTAGGTGATTGCGCTTTTCCGCGAGGAGAGTAGCACTCGCCACGCGCTCAAAAAAACAGGCATGGCTCTTCTGGGTTGAACTTAGAAGAGTGAAAGCCTCATCAGAAAATGAGATCGATATGCTGCCAACTAAATCCCACTGGTGGCCACCCCAAGTGGCGTGTGATGGTTTAACTTGGGATTCTCAGGGATCGCACGCATCGTCACCATTACTCCTGCAGGTCCGGCAACTTGGGTCAAATTTGGGTCAATTAGGTGCCGAAAATGGGGCAAAACCGTGGTCTGTGACGCAGAACCATTCTAAGCAAATCAATGAGATAGTGTTTCTGTGGTTGCTTCGGGACCAGGGGGTCGGAGGTTCAAATCCTCTCGCCCCCGACCAACACCCGATTACTTCCGGTTCGCCCGTGGTTCGTTCACTATCCGCAAACCCCGACAAATCATTACTGATCTGGCGGTTCACATCCGCGTCGCCCTCTCAAGGCGTTTCTCTGAGCTAGCCGTTTTCGACGCGCGCCTTTATGTCCGAGTACGCCGTATCGATGAGCCTGCTTAGCGCTGCGGCGTTTGTGGCCGTTCCCGGTCTCAGCTTCACATGGCGCATGAACTTGCCGGTGCCTTGCAACAAGCGGGCCGGATCCGGCAGCGCTGCGCCGTGAAAGAACCCCACGTTTACGTGCGAAGTGAATACATTGACGTAGCCGAAGGGCGCATCTCCCAAACATGCAACCGGACAGCCGTCATGCAAAAGCTCCCGGACTTCGTCCCCGCATTTTCGCATCACCTCAAACCACTGATGCGCGATGGCTCCCAATTCACCTGCATGCTCTTTCATCCACGCATCGATGGCGGGATCCCGCTCGACAGCGCCGTTGAATCGCAGCAATTCCGTTCTCATCGTCGCTCCACGTTCTGCTTTCGAGATCTACGGTTACGTAGCACCTCAGTTTACGTTTAGTCCGTCATCCGGCGCCAGTGGATCACAGAATGTGACCGCATTACTGTGTGCCGGCGACGCGAGGACGCCTGATCCCACGGTTCTGCGTCCAGTACTACACTTCCGGCACGTTGCGCAGCGCTCGATCCAGATCGGTCCAAAGGTCCTCGACGGCCTCGATACCCACGCTCAGCCGCAGCAGCGCCGGAGGCAGGTGCTCCTGCCCAGGAATGCTGGCCCGCCGTTCGATGGTGGACTCGACCGCGCCCAGGCTGGTGGCGTGTTGGATGAGCTGCACTCCGGCGCACACGGCGTCGGCGGCGGCGGCGTCGCCACGCACGTCGAACGAGATAATCGTGCCGAAGCCTTTGAGTTGGCGTCGCGCGGCCTCGTGAGTTGGATGGCTCGCCAGGCCGGGATAGCGCGTCAGAGTGACGTTTGGATGGCGCGCGAGGCGTTCGGCCAGCGTCATCGCGTTGCGCTGCGCCCGCTCCAGCCGCAGTGCCAGCGTCCTGGCCCCGCGGACCGCGAGAAACGTTTCGAGGGTGCCGGGTGTTGCACCCGCGAGCTCCCGGGCCTGCCGCAGCGCCGCCAGCAGGTTCGCGTCGCGCACGGTGACGACGCCGCCGAGCAGGTCCGAGTGTCCACCGATGAACTTCGTCACCGATTGCACGGCCACGTCGGCCCCGAGCGCCAGTGGACGCTGATTGAGCGGCGTTGCGAAGGTGTTGTCCACGCCCAGGATCGCGCCAGGCTTGCGCGGTGCGGCGCAGATGACGTCCAGGTCAGCCACCGTCAGCAGCGGGTTCGAAGGCGACTCCAGCCAGATCAGGTCGGCCACGCCGCACATCTCGATCCAGCCCGCGGTGTCGGCCACGGCGATGCGATGCACGGTCCACCGACCGCGGCTTTGGCCGGCGTCGGCGAGTCCCGCGACACCCTGGTAGCAGTCGTCCGGCAGTGCCACGACCGAGCCGGTGGGGAGTTGATCGAAAATCGCCGCGATCCCCGCCATGCCGGAGGCGAAGGAGACCGAAGAGCCACCTTCGAGGCCGCCGACGATCTCTTCCAGTGCCTCCCAGCCCGGCGTGCCGTCGTCGCGAGAGTACGCACGGCGCTCGCCCAGCACGAAGTTCGACGCCGGCCATGGCGGCACGTTTAGCGGCGAGCCCGGGCGCCGGTCCCGTCCTGCCGAGACCAGCCACGATTCGACCGAACCTGGATCACCCGCGTTGTGCCCTGTCGTATCCCTCGATGTCATTGCTCGATTCTAGCGAATGGCCCCTTCCCCTGGGGCCCGGTCCATTGATGGCCTGGGCCGTTAGCCCGAGGGGGATCGTCGGCCATCCGGAAATTATGCCGGCAAATGACGTAAAATCTGCCAGACTCATGACCTGGACGATTCGGTGATTTCGTCATATCGGGTCGCGCAGATCGCGACTACCATCTCAGCCCACATGAAAGCCGCCGTCTACACCAAGGGCAAATCGGGAAAGGTCCTCGAAATGAAGGACCTCGAACAGCCGGTTCCGAAGTCTAACGAAATCGTCATACGGGTTCGCGCCGCTTCTGTGAATCCACTGGACTGGCGCTTGAAGAGCCGACGGCCCGGCGTGGATGTCGCCGGCCAGGTAGTGGCGGTCGGCGGAACGGTGACGCAGTTCAAGCCAGGAGACGCCGTGTTCGGCGCCTGCAAAGGCGCCTTTGCCGAATACGCGTGTGCTTCCGAAGCCAGGTTAGTCCCGAAGCCTGAAAGCGTGAGCTTCGAGCAAGCCGCTGCCGTGCCGATCGCAGGGCTTACTGCCTTGCAGGGGCTTCGCGACAAAGGACACCTTCAGCCGGGGCAGAGCGTCTTGATTAACGGCGCGGCGGGAGGGGTCGGCACCTTTGCCGTGCAGATCGCAAAGTCATTGGGGGCCAGCGTAACCGGCGTTTGCAGCACCAAGAGTATTGAATTGGTACGCTCCCTCGGTGCCGACCGGGTCATTGACTATACACGCGATGATTTCACCCAGGACAGCCAGCGCTACGACCTGCTTCTCGATAACGTCGGAAACCGCACATTGTCCGCGATGAGGCGCGTTCTGAGTCCGAATGGCAAGTGTGTCATGGTCGGAGCGCCTAAGGAACTCTGGGTAGTGTTTACCCGATTGTTCAAAGCATTCGCGTGGTCACTGTTCTTGAGGCAGGAATTCACATTCTTCATTGCGAAAATGAAGAGAGACGACCTGACGACTCTCTGCGGCCTTATCACGGCCGGGAAAGTGATCCCGGTGATCGACAGACGCTACCCGCTGACTGAAACCGCCGGCGCCATCGCTTACGTAGAAGAAGGGCACGCCCCGGCGAAAGTTGTCATCACATTCCAGGGATGAGACTGACTACCAGGCACCCGGGCCGGGCAATGAGCGGGTGTGGTTGAAGGTGTATTCCCCGAGCAGACGCTCACCGCCGGCTTCATCGAGAGCGACCAGACGCATGATCATCTTGCTGGTAGGCGCGGCCTTCGCGAAGGTGATGGACTCCTGGAACGCGACGCTGCCCGCCGCGGAATTAACGGGAATGTCCGGCAAGCGACGCTGTTCGACGCCGCGTTCATCGCAGATGCAGAGATCGACTCGTTTTGCCCCGCTCAGGTTCGCGGCCAGGCGCCCGATGAGGATGTCGTCTTCGGCGGTCACCGTGCACTGGACGCCGCCTCCAGGCGGAGGGGCATACTCACGGACACGCAAGCCTTCCTCCGCGGCACGCTGGAGAAATGCGTCGCTCACAACCATTCGCAGAGATCCCTCGCGCGCCAGGTTGCGGACTCCTTCGGCAAGCGCGATCACTTCGCGCAGCCGCGCCCCGCATCGGTCGCAGCCGAGCAGATGCTCCTCGACGGCTTCTTCTTCCGAACTTGCCAGCGCGCCCAGCCAATAGTCGGCGAGGACGGCCGCGTCAATGGGATTTGAGCAATTCACGGAGTCCGTATTGTCTCCAATGTTCATGCTGCAACCCCCATGCACTCGCGCAGCTGGTGGATCGCCCGATGGCGAATCACTCGCACGTTGGCCTCGGAAACGCCCAGGAAACTGGCGACATCCGCACCCGTCTGCTCGTCGTAGAAAGTCATGACGACTACCGCGCGTTCGCGCTCTTTCAGACTCTGCACACAGCGGGTGAGCTGTTCATGGTCGAGGTGCGGCCTGCGGGCTGGACCGGCGCCGAGATCCGCCCCAAACTGTTCGAGCAGACGTTCTTTTCTTTGGGAGCCGCGGCGCAGGTCGAGCACCGTCATCCGGCACGTTCCCAGCACGAAGGAGGCGAGCTTCTCCGGTTCACGCAGGCGGCCCGCCCGCAGAGCTTCCAGCGTCGTGATCAGAACTTGCTGCGTAAGGTCCTCCGCGGCGTGTCGCATCTCTCAGGTGACGCAAACCATAGAGCCGAATGCGCGGAGCCATCCGGCGGAACAACTCGGCTTCGGCTTCGCGGTCGGTTCCGGAGCCGATTTGCCGCGCCAACTCAGCATCGCTCCAGTTGCTGTGTCCATCCCTACAAATTATATGTGTAACGAGGAAGCGGTTCGTTACACATCCGGGTATAAAACGCGGAGCCGACCATCCCGCGGCAGGCGCAGAAACCAAGGAGAAACGGACAATGATCACAAACAAGAGACCGGCACCCGGATTGACGAAGTCGCGGCTGGAATCTATCGCATCTGCACGCCGCTGGACGTGATTCCCGGGGGATTCACGTTCAATTCCTACCTGATCGCCGACGACGAACCCCTGCTGTTCCACACCGGGTACCGGAAGCTGTTTCCCGATTACCCTGGAAGCCATACGGAAGGTGATGCCGGTCGAGAAGCTGCGCTGGATCGGTGGATCGCATTTTGAAGGCGACGAATTTGGCGCGCTGAATGACTTGCTGGCAGCCGCGCCGGAAGCGACGCCGTTTGGCGCCGAAATCGGTGTGCTGACATCTCTCAATGACTTTGCCACCCGTCCCGCCCGCGGGTTCGGGGACGGCGAGGAGTTTTCCATCGGCAGCCGCCGGATGAAGTGGCTCTACACGCCGCACGTTCCGCACGGCTGGGATTGCGGCATTCTGTTCGATCTGTCCACCAGGACGTTGCTGTGCGGGGATCTGTTCACGCAACCGGGCGCGAACATGCCGCCCGTGACCGAATCGGAGGTGCTCACCGCCAGCGAAGGAATGCGCGGGATGATGGACTATTACGCGCACGCGACGAGCACATCAGCCATTTTGGAACGCCTGGCGGGTCTCCATCCGTCGATGCTCGCCTGTCAGCACGGGAGCGCCTATCGTGGTGACGGCGCCGCGCTGCTCCGCGAACTGGCCGCCACAATCGAGCGGGGAAGCAGTAAGATGCCCGATCAACCATCGGCCATGAAAGCGTCATGATTCTTTGTAGCGCCGCCCTCCCGGCGGCTGTGGCGGCGGGCGTCCCGCCCGCCGCACCGAGGGCGAGACGCCCTCGGGACAGCCGGCCGGAGGCCGGCGCTACAAAGTACGCTGGCCAGCCGACATGCTGCGAGTAGTCACCTTGCGGGCGATCGCGGGTCGAGACGTTGGTCCGTTCCGGCCGATCCGAACGTCTAGGGCCGTTTCGGATCTGATGGTTCTGCGTTGGTGCGGGTTGGCAGATGCTCAGTCTGTCCTCGCGCTCCACTACGAGTTGGCCGCGCCACGGCGTACATTTCTTTTGCAATGCGCTCCGACAGCCCGCCTTGATACAAATCGAAGTGGCTGCGCCCCCCGACATAGGTGAAACTGGCCTTGCCTCCCAGATCCTTGATAGTTTGCTCGAGGAGTCGCGCAGGTTCATCCAGGTGAAAAGTGTCGGCGGTGCCGACGGTAAGGTGGATCTTGCCGTTCAGCAGCGGTCCTAGTGTCTTCCAGTTCGTGCGCAGGAGATGCGCGATGTCATAGTGTTTTTCCCAATAGGCGGCGACCTCGGGATCAATCGCTCCAGTATCGCGATCAAAAAGCGGCATGGGACGTCCGTCTTTGCCTCGTGGGCTAAATACCCACTCGAAGGACGCCAGTTGGCCGCTGTAGTCTCCCAACACATGTTCTTGATGAGCCAGATCTTCCAGGGCCTGCGTATCTTTCCCGCCCATGCGAATGAACATCCGCGGACTGCCATCATCGTTGAAATAGAAATTTGGTGGAGGGTTCCTGGTGAGATCAGACCCGGCGGCGAAGTTGCGGAAGTCGCCGGGATCGGGAGCCGTGGGCCATGTGCCCCCGAAGAACCCGGGATGCGATACTTGTATCCACATCGCTGCCCACCCTCCGGATGAATGGCCAGTAAGGAAACGGCCGTTTGGCTCTGCATCCATTCGATACTTTTTTTCCAGATAGGGAATAAGCTCCATGGTCAAAGCCTTACCCCATGGCCCGTTATTTACGGAATCGGCGAACTCATGGGTGCCGGTGGGAGACGCCTGCAGCAGCATCACCCAGATCATTTCCGGGATTTTCTTTTCTTCCATCAACTTGCCTGTATTCGCCGCATTGCGCTGGATCAGGTTCTTCATGTCCGCGCCGAAACCGTGGGTCAGGTAAACAGTGGGATAGCTGAGCTTGCTACTGCCGTAACTGGGCGGCAGCACCACCGCACCGCGCATGTGAATCGGACGTCCCCAAAATTCGGACAGCGCCGGACTCACGAAATCAAACCATTCGGTGTGAGGCGGCAATTGCAGCGCAGGGTCGGTCTGGCGTTGGGCCAGCGTCAGCGAAATCCTTTCGTTTGAAGCGGGATTGAAGTTCTGCTCCGTGGGGACGCTCAGCAGGTCACCATCAGAAGCGTCGTCGTAGTAAGCGAAATTGTGGTCCACATCGAGGACTGCCTTGATCTTGTAATTTCCCGCTGGTGCGCTGCAGAACGCGGCCGGATATGCCAGTTCATCCGGATCAATATCTACGGGCGTCTGTGGCGTCAGGCCGTGGACCTCTTTCGCAGCGACCCACACAGAGTGAGCATCCGGCCCGAAGCTGGGAGCAAGTTTGCCCGCAGAACCGCGCTGATTGGACATCATCACGATCAGGCGGCCGGAAAGTGGCGCACCCGCCAACCCGGGAGCAACCGCGACTCTGAATATCGGATGCTGTTCTGCAGGGCATGATTCTGCCAATGACCGTTGGACAAATGGGACCAGGGGCAAGAAAAGCCAGATCGCGAATAATTTGTGAGGGCTTCGCATGGCGGGGGCAGTGCTCCTTTAACAGGGTTCATCCGGAAGAGGTTGCATTCATCTCTCTGGATTGGGCGGTGCAAAGGGCAAATACTACATGCCTGCTGGGTTGTCCTCTAGCGTTTTTCTACTATTGTCGCCATCCGACAGCCAGAAGTAAGGTTTCCGCCTGGTGCTCGAACACAACTCCCCAGTATCTGAGGATGATGGCGCAATCCAATCCCCATGCGACCGCACAGGCCCGCGCGAACGGTGTGGTATCCAATATGCCCGAGTTTCAGAAAGCCTTCGGGTGCAAGAAGGGGCAGCCCATGGTTCGGGACAACGCCTGTCGCGTCTGGTAGAAGTCAGATTATGGGCACCCTGCGCCGCGACGATAAGTTCAGGCGAGATCGGTTGCTTCTGAGTCTGAATATCTTGGAAGGAAGAGGTTCATTGCAGCTGCCAACGCCAGCGCCCCGGCGAGCATTACCAGCAAAGAGGTATAGGATCCGGTTGAATCGAAGGCGCGGCCCAATATCACCGGACCGATTGCGGCTGCGGCGGCATAGAACGTCCAGGTCACACCGTAAAGCGTGGAAAAAGCGCGCAACCCGAAATAGCGAGTCAGCAGGTAAGGGGTGATGGCCGCTTCGCCGCCGGCGCCGATGCCGATCAGCGCCGCCGCGAGGCAGCCCGCCGCGAAACTATTGGCGCGGGCCAGCAGAAAAATGCCGGACGCGGTGGACAGGGTTATTACAAGAGCGACGCGCGCCCCGAAAAACCGGTCCAGCAGCCAACCTACTCCGACCCGGCCCAGCAGGCTCGATCCACCCAATATGGATGCGCACAGCGCCGCTCCGCTGGCCGTGATTCCTCGGTCCGTCAGCAAGGCAGACATCTGGGTGATGGCTCCATTCATGCTGATCGAACTCACGCACAGCACGGCGACGATAATCCAGAAAGCAAAAGAACGCAGGCCTTGCTGCCAGGTCATTCCAGAATGTGCGACAGGCGCGGAATCAGCCTTCAGCGAGCCGCGTTCGCGAATGTAGCGCCAACTCAGGGGCAGGCCGAGCAGCAAGGCGATACCGCCGAGCGCCGCGTAGGCTGCCCTCCAACCCGAGCGGCTGATAATGCTTTGCGCCACCACCGGAAGGATCATCGCGCCCAGTCCCGATCCCACCATTACGAAAGCCAGCGCCATACCCAGGCGGCGCTGAAACCAGGTGGAAATGGATCGCGAGAAAGCCAGATGAGCAGCGCCATTCCCAACCACGCCCAGCACGAAGCAGGTGACGTAGAACTGCCATATTCCGGAGCGCAGCAGTGCCAGGGAAGCAATGCCACAGCCAAACACGGTCATGCAGGGAAGAATGATGCGGCGAGGGCCATAACGGTCAATCCACCGGCCCAGCAGCGGGGAGCACAGGCCCACGGTGACGGCGCCGATAGCGAAGCCGCTCGAAACGGCTTCGCGGCTCCAGCCGAATTCCGCGCCCAGCGGCTTCACAAAGACCGTGAACGTATAAACGAACAGCGAGCCGAAGCCCGCCATCACGCCTAAACACGCCGCCAGTACCACACGCCAGCCGTAATAATTAAGATCAAATTCACTCAGGCCGGGTGTTAATTCGTCGCTTTGCATGGTGTCGCTACTTTGAGGATGACCGGCCAGGCTCACGTTTCCCTTTCATCGCCGAGCGAATCTGTTACGGCGTGGGCAATTTGAACGGTTGCCGTACTATCCTACCTGTTCGGGGGCAAACCCGGGTTTCCCCCCAAGGGTAAACTCCCGCCTGATGTCGGAAAGATAACTGCGTTACGATAACTAAGGAAGCTATGAAATCACTTTCGGCATTCCTGGTGCTGGCCGCGCTGGCGGCCAGCAGTGCGCTGGCGCAGATGAACCAGCCGATGCTCGGAGAGAACCCAATCAAGGTTTCCGACCACGTGTGGGCGATCATGGGATTTCCTAACATCGCCATCGTGGTCGGCAGCCGCGCGACGCTGGTTGTCGATACCGGCCTGGGCCCGAAGAATGGAGCCACTGCCGCGCGCGTGGCCGCAAAGCTTGCGCCCAACAATCAGAAACTCTTCCTTACCACCACGCACTTCCATCCCGAGCACGCAGGCGGTGAACCCGGCTTTCCTCCCGGCACCATTCTGATCCGCGATGCGGTGCAGCAGCAGGAAATGGAGAAGCACGGGCAGGAGATGATCGACATGTTCAGCCAGCGCTCGCCGCAGAATAAAGAACTGCTCGCGGGCGTTGTGTTGCGATCACCCGACGTGATTTTCGATCAGGAAGCGAAGATAGATCTCGGAGGGGTCACGGCCCGCCTGCTCTGGTTCGGCGGCGCCCACACCAAAGGCGACGAGCTGACTTTTGTCGAACCAGACCGCACGCTGATTTCAGGCGATGTGGTGCAGAACCAGACCATGCCGAACATCTTCGGCGACGGCGGCACGCCCGCGAGCTGGCTGGCCGTGCTGGACAAGGTATCCGCCCTCAACCCCGCTAAAGTTCTGCCCGACCACAGCGCTCCCGGCGATGGTTCTCTGGTGGCAGCCGAGATTAACCTGATCTCTGGAATCCGCACGCGAGCGCTGGCCCTCAAGCGCCAGGGCATGGCCGCCGATGCGTCCGGGAAGCAAATCAGCGCGGAACTTAAGACGCAGCATCCCGACTGGCCCAATACCAACGCTGCCGGATTCGTCAAAAGCGTGTATGCGGAGTTGCCATAGGGCGCTCTGATCCAGGGCCCCTCGAGATCGAACGCTGAAATGTCAACGAAACCAGACACTTCCCAGGCATGCCCCTGCCCAGCGCTTGCGAGCCCGTCCTTTCGAATCAGTCGCTGATTGGCCCATCTCTCGCACTGACACCGAAATCTGATGTTTCGACCCGTGCCGGGAATCACAGGGTTGTGTGTCCCGAGTCACCGAGTTTGGACCGCCGCGAGCATAGCGTTAAAGCGGAATAACAGTAACAAAGAGAGGATCTTTATGAAAAAAGCAATGGTATTACTTGCGATGTTAAGTCTCGGCACGCTGGGCTGGGCAGGAACGGCGAAGGAAGATGCCACCAACCGGCTGGAGAATGCGACCAGCGTGGTCCACGAAATCATGAGTGCACCGGACAACGGAATTCCGGAAGAAGTGTTGGAACACGCAAGGTGCGTGGCCGTTGTACCCCACATGGTCAAGGGTGGTTTCATTTTCGGAGGTAAGCATGGCAAGGGCGTAGCTACCTGCCGCACTGCGGATGGCTGGAGCGCGCCGGCTTTCATCACGATCTCAGGAGGAAGCTGGGGACTCCAGATCGGTCTTGAAGGTGTTGACCTGGTCATGATTATTCAGAACGAGAAAGGAATGCAAAGGCTGCTCGACAGCAATTTCAAAATTGGAGCAGACGCTTCTGCAGCCGCGGGGCCAGTGGGCCGGCATGCCTCTGCCGGTACGGACTGGAAGATGGATACGGAGATTCTGACCTACTCCCGGGCCAAGGGTGCATTCGCGGGGCTCACGCTGGAGGGAGCATCGGTGCGCCAGGACAGTGATTCCCGCAAGGCGATCTACGGTCGCAACGTCACCACCAGGGCTCTGCTGCTGGGCAAAGTGCCAGCGCCAGCCGTAACCCATCCGTTCCTTGCGGAAATTCGCAAAGCAAAGGCCCAAGCCGTGGCCGCAGGCGAAGCTGAGGCCAAAGACAAGCAGTAGATCTATGGGCTGTTTGGGGTGGCAGAGTTTGCCCTTGCCAAGTGGCCAGGGAGGAAAGGAGGAGTGAAATATGCTTGGAACCATATTGATCGTGATTCTGGTCCTGGCGCTTTTGGGTGCGCTGCCAAGATGGCCGCATAGCAGAGACTGGGGCTTCTACCCGGCGGGAGGAGTGGGGCTTATCCTCCTAATCGTTGTGGTTCTTCTGGTTCTTGGCCGGGTTTAATTTTAATAACGAGTCGCATGAGGTTAGTTAGCGGAGATGCACATGAAAACTACATCCCAATTTGTCCTCACCGGGGTCCTGGCGCTGCTTGCCGGAACTGTCACGCCTGTGTATGCACAGCAGGGGCAACATCAACCAGAAGGCAAGCCCTCAAAGCAGGAGCACCAGGCTAAGCCCGAAAAGCAGCGAGAGGCCAAAGACAAACAGCAGAAGGATCAGAACAAGCAGCCACCGCATGTTCAGCAACACGCTCAACAACCTCACGCTCAGCCTCAGCCACCGCGCGTCCAGCAACCGCATCAGCAGCAGGCCGCCCAGCAAGGGCGGCGCGTGCCGCGGGGCGAACAAAGGACCGTATGGCAGCAGCATCGCGCGCGGAGCTGGGAAGCCGAGCACCGCACTTGGCAGCAGCGGGGCGGCTACAACGGCTATCGCATTCCTCAGGACCGTTATCAGCGTTACTTTGGTCCGCATCATCGCTTCCGCATCTACAGGTACCCCATGGTGGTAATTGGCGGGTATCCCCGCTTCCAGTACGGTGGCTTTTGGTTCAGTCTGGTTGACCCGTGGCCGGAGTATTGGTCAGACGGCTGGTACGACGACGATGACGTGTATATCGACTACTACGAGGATGGCTATTACCTGTACAACCCCAGGTATCCCCGGGATCGAATCGCAATCATCTTCTACGTGCGGTAACGCAAACCTGCCCAGGAGGAAGTGAGGGCAGCAAGGCCTCGCTTGAGCGCGGCCAATTTTTAAGGAGGTTCATATGATTACCGCAGTCAGCAAGCAGAATGCAATCGCGACCGCTAAAAAGACCACAGCGACCCAGCGAACTCTCGATCAGAAGACATTAGACAACCTCTCGACTGCGATGCATGGCGAGGCCTTTGCCTATGTGAAGTATTCACTCTATGCGGAGCACGCGCGTAAAAGCGGTAACCAGAAACTCGCGGACTTGTTCGACGAAACGGCTAGGACTGAGCGTTTTGAACACTTCGCTGAAGAAGCACAACTCGCTGGGTTAGTGGGCAGTGATGCCGACAACTTGAACGATGCGATCAAGGGCGAGTCCTACGAGATCGACACCATGTATGTTGAGTTCGCCCAGAAAGCCAAGGTCGCGGGAGACACGGCGGCGGCCGCTCGTTTTGAAGAAATTCGTCATGACGAGATGAGACACCGCGATGCCTTCAAGGCAGCACTGGCGAAGTTGGAATCCTGAAGGCAGATTTTTCCGATGCGCCAGCTACGAAAATAATTCCCGTTCTGGCGTGTGGAGATTCGAGTGTGACGGAGGAATTAATATGCTTTGGACCATTTTCGTTGTTCTTCTGATCCTGTGGCTTCTGGGTTTCAGTCTGCATGTGGGCGGAAGCCTGATCCATTTGCTTCTCGTTGTGGGACTGGTGGTTCTGGTCATCAACCTGCTTAGTGGGCGACGAACGGCGAGTTGAGACAGGAGTAATACGATCCAGCCTTCCAATGGGCCCAGGAAGGTTTGAAAACAAGGGTGGAGCGATTTCGGACGCCGAGATTGCTCCTCCCGTCTCTCGGGACGAGCCGGGCTACGCCCACTCGGTCCGCATATCCGGCGGTCGCAGCAGCGTCTGCATGACCACGCAATACTGCTCGGTTTTTTCGCGCAGCCGGTTCAACTGGTCGGTGCTGGCCTGAGGCGCGCGGATATCAAAGCGGACCCGGATGTGTTCAAAGCCGACCATCGCCTCCCTGGACACTCCGAGGGTTCCGGAAAGATCCAGGTCCCCTTCGACTGTGACCTCGATGTGCTCCGTGGGAATACCCATAGCTGTTGCCACCATCTGACAGGTGATCTGGGCGCAGGCCGCCAGCGCGCCGAGCAGCAAGTCGCCGGAGCAGGCAGCAGTGCCGGTGCCGCCGACTCCGGTGTGGGCCTCGGCCTGGTAGAGAGCGCGTCCCAGGTCCACCGAGCATGCCATCGGGGTCGCGGTTTCGCTGCCTTTCGCCCTCAGGGTAATTCGTGAACTGCCGGGCTCTCGGCGGTATTGCTCCTTCAGCGGTTGTTGAACCGACCTAAGATCCATGGGTTCTCCGGATTTTGTTATTCTCTTAAATAACGACGCCGCTGCCGGGAGCGGCTTATCGGCTGCCCTGTAAACCTCCTATATAGTAAGGCACCGAAGGGGACGCATGCTCCGGGGTGAAACCGCAAAAACGAAAGATCCGCAAGGCGCGCCAGAGCCAGTGCGCGGGGAGCCGGCTACGCTCCCGCCGGGCTCGCGATTTGGCGCCTACGAGATTCTGTCCCCGCTCGGTGCCGGCGGAATGGGAGAGGTCTATCGCGCGCGCGATACCCGGCTTGGGCGTGAGGTTGCCATCAAGATCCTGCCCGGCAACCTGCACCCCGACCGCAAGCGCATCGAACGCTTCGAGCAGGAAGCGCGGTCGGCATCGGCCCTGAACCATCCCAATATCGTGACCATTTACGAACTCGGAGAGGTGGATGGAACCTCCTACATCTCCATGGAACTGGTGGAAGGAGAAGCGGTGCGCGAGCTGCTGGCTTCCGGCTCCATTCCGCTGCCCAGAGTAATTGAGATTGCCGCACAGATAGCGGATGGACTGGCGAAAGCCCATTCCGCCGGCATTGTGCACCGCGACCTGAAACCGGAAAACGTCATGGTTTCCCGCGACGGATTGGTCAAGATTCTCGACTTCGGTGTGGCCAAACTCGCTCCCGGCGCGAGTGCGGAGACGCTGGACACGCGACCCCTGCAGACTCTTCCGGGCACGGTCATGGGCACGCTGGAATACATGTCGCCGGAACAGGCAAGCGGGCTCGAAGTGGACTTCCGCTCCGACCAGTTTTCCTTCGGATCCGTTCTCTACGAGATGCTGACGGGTAAACCCGCCTTTCAAAGGAGCAGCATGGCGGAGACCATGGCGGCCATCCTGCGGGACCAGTTGGAGCCGATCAGCGCGCTAAATCCGGAAACACCCGCGCCGCTGTGCTGGGTAGTCGAGCGCTGCCTGGATAAAAGGCCCCAGCAACGTTACTCCTCGACCCGCGACCTCCTGCGCGACCTTGTTGCCACCCGGGACCGGCTGTCTGAACTTCCGATGGAGCGGCCCGAGAGCCGTCCCAGCAATCTTCCCACGCCGCGTACAGCGTTCATCGGACGCGATCCCGAAATCGCTGCGGTAAAGGAGCTGCTGCTTCGACCAGACGTCCACCTGGTTACCCTCACCGGCCCCGGAGGCATCGGCAAAACGCGGCTGGGCCTGCAAGTAGCGGAAGCGCTGGCGGACCATTTCTCGGGTGGCGCTTATTACGTTCCCCTGGCTCCGGTGAGCGATCCCAAATTGATTGCGCCGGCGATCGCGCAGACTCTGGGCCTGCGGGAAACCGGAGGCCAATCGCCGATTGAAACCCTGAAAGCTCACCTGCAGAATTCGTTGCGCCTGCCGACAATTCTGTTGCTCGACAACTTCGAACACCTGGTGGCCGAGGCCCCGCTGGTGGCGGAGTTGCTCGCCAGCAGCGCCCAGCTCAGGCTGCTCGTCACCAGTCGCGCCCCGCTCCATATTTATGGCGAACACGAGTATCCGGTGCCGCCTCTCGAGTTACCGGACCCGAAATCCGTTCCCGAAGTCGAGGCGCTGACCCGTTATCCAGCGGTGGCTCTATTCATCCAGCGCGCCCGGGCGGTAAAGCCCGATTTTGAGGTGAACCATGAAAATGCGGCGGCGGTGGCGACGATTTGTGCCCGCCTGGACGGCCTGCCTCTCGCCATCGAACTGGCCGCGGCCCGCATCAAGCTGCTCTCGCCTTCCGCCATGCAGGCGCGCCTGGAAAGCCGCCTGCAATTGTTGACCGGCGGGGCGCGGGACCTGCCCACTCGACAGCAGACTCTGCGCGGCGCAATCGACTGGAGCTATGGTCTCCTGAGCGTGGGCGAGCAGATGCTCTTCCGCAGGCTTTCGGTTTTTGTCAGCGGCTGCACCCTGGAGGCGGTGGAAGCCGTGTGCAACACCCAGGGCGATCTGGAGGTAGATGGGCTGGACGGCATGGCTTCGCTGGTGGACAAGAGCCTGTTGCAGCGGGTCGAGCGCGGAGAAGGGGAATCGCGCTTCGTGATGCTCGATACCATCCGCGAATATGGACTGGAACGTCTGGCGGCCAGCGGGGAGGAGGCGGCAACCAGGCGCGCCCATGCCGCTTATTGCCTGGTGCTGGCAGAAGAGGGTGCCACCACCGGCGCCGCGACCATGCAGGCGGAATGGCTGGATCTCTTCGAGATGGAGCACGACAATCTGGGCGCGGCCCTGGATTGGCTGACCCAGACCGGCAATGCCGAGTGGGGCTTACGCCTGGGCGCCGCTCTGCTTCGCTTTTGGGAGAGCCGCGAGTACTTCGCGGAAGGGCGCGACCGCCTGGCCAAGGTACTTAAGCTCGAAGCCGCCAATGTCCCGACTCTTCCAAGGGCCAGGGCGCTGTTCGCTGCTGGCGCCCTGGCCGGGGCGCAGGGCGACCAGGCAGCTGCCGGCTCACTGTTCCGCGAAAACCTGAAAATCGCACGGGAGTTAAAAGATGACTGGGGCGTCGCCGTCTCTCTCAATGCGCTGGCGGTCACCACCCGCGACCGGGGAGCCATCGCGGAGTCCCGCTCCCTCTTCGAGGAGAGCCTTGCGATGTGGAGAGAACTGGGGGATCGAACAGCCGTGGCCCGTGCTCTCAGTAACCTGGCGAACGTGGTCAACCTTCAAGGGGATCATGCTCGGGCACACTCCCTCTATGAGGAATGCCTCTCGATCTTCAAGGAACTGGGGGACACTACCGGAATGGCTTGGTCGCTCAACCATCAAGGTGATGCGGCGCGCAGCCATGGCGACCCGGCGGGCGCCCGCGCCTTATATGAAAAGAGTCTGGCGATATTCCGGGAACTAGGCGATCGCTGGGGAATCGCCGGTTCCCTGGCGGACCTGGGAAACCTGACTCGTGATCAGGGCGACTACGCCGCATCGCAGGCACTCTACCGCGAGAGCATCCAGGTCTTCCAGGAGTTGGGACACAAGCGGGGAGTTGCTCGCCTGCTGGAGTGCTTTGCGTGTTCCGCGGCCACCCAGTCGCAGCCGGAGCGCTCATTGCGGCTGGCGGGAGCCGCTGCCGCTTTGCGCCAGGGACTGGGCGCGCTCCTTCCTCCCATCGAACAGGCCCATGTCGATAGGAGTCTGGAACTGGCTCGGAAAGCCCTGTCCAATGCGGCTGCCTCGGCAGCGTGGCTGGAGGGATGGGGAATGCCAGTCGAGAAGGCGGTGGAGGATGCACTGACCGTCGGCTCCGAGTAACGGCAGCCCCGTGGGGACAGCCGCCCTCGGCTGTCCAGTCGAGCGAAGCTCTACAGGCCTCCTGCTGAAAACCACATCGCAAAACAAAAACCCTGCAGCCAGGCAAAAACCCTTACCCCCACACGAAGACCATACAACCAGGCAAGAACTTCCAGCGGAGCTTCGCTCCGCCGGACAGCCGGGGGCGGCTGTCCCCACGTGATTATCGGGAATTATTCCGCAGTGGTGGGATCGATGAGACGGCGCACGGCAGAGATTCGATGCGCCGGGAATCCGCCTCGCTTCGCATGTTCCTGGATGGTTTTTTCGTCGGGGGCAATGTACACGCAATAAAGCTTGTCGCCGGTGACGTAGCTGTGCAGCCACTGAATCTCCGGACCCATTCCCCTGAGAACTGCCACCGACTTTTGGGAGAGTGCACGGAATTCGCTGTCAGACAGCTTTGACAATCCGGGTATTTCGCGCTCGATGACGAACTGGGGCATTGAGAGAATCTCCAGGGTCGAAGGTTTTTCCAGCACTCTACTCCCGAGCCCAAGGACGAGTCAATCGGGGCAGCGTCGCCACCGTTTGCGGTCTGGAAGCTGTCCTGCTCCCGCTCACGTCATCAACTTACCGCTCAGAAAAATCACCGGTACCTGGGATCGAAGAGAGCCGGCGCATCCCCGCGCTTGCCCGTCACTATCAGCTCGGAATCGAATTGTCCGCCGCTGTTGACTCCAAACAGTCTGTGCTTGAGCTGATTTTCCTTCAGAAACGGCCAGCGCAAGATCCTGCCCAGCCGCTGCCTGAAGGTCGAACCGTAAATCGCGGCAGAGTGAATACGAATGTCGTCGAAGCCGCAGATATCGAGAAGGGACTTGAGATTGGAACCGGAAAATCCGTACTCGTGGGCCAGGGTCACATACAAACTTGAGTTTGCGCACGGCCCCTCCATATTTGGAGTCCGCAATAGCAGAATGCCGCCGCGTCTGAGGGCCCGGTAGAGGGCGTCCACCACCCACAGCAGGGAGTACTTGGGCACGTGCTCGATCACATGCGACATGAAGATGAAGTCATATTGCTCTGCCCGGCCGGCCAGAAAATTTCCGATATTGTCTTCAATCTCATGCAGGACAACGTGACCGGGTGCCCATTCCCGAACGAAAGCCTTGTTTTCGATGCCGAAGTCAGCGCCGGACAGATTGGTGTAGCCGAGTCTTATGCAGGCCGCCAGGAACCATCCCCGGCCGAACCCGATGTCAAGGATGGCCGCGCTTTTGTTTGCGGGCAGGAGTGAGCGAACCTCATCGGCCGCCTGTAATACGCGGGGTTCGTTCTTCACTTCCTCCCAGGAAGGCTGGCGCTGCTCAGAACGATGCCGCAAGCTCATCCGGCGATAAACTTCGGCAACAAACGCGTGCGGCTCCATAATTGGCGACGAAGTATCGTACTACTTCCCGTCAGCTGGATGCAGACAGCGCGCATGCCTGGGGCGCCCCATCCTCCTTTCGCGTTCTTCGCGAAAAAGGGTGGGGCTCCCGGGTTCTGTCATTTGCAGGCGAAATCGTCTGGTCCGAACATCTGGCGAATTTCGGTCTCGCCTTCCCATCCCGGCCAGTGTTTCTTGTGCAGTTCCATGAAACGCACGGCGCCTTCGATGGCTTCTTCTTTCGAAGTCAGCTCAAACTGCGCATAGCCGCCGACCACCTCCTTGGACTCGGTGAAAGGGCCGTCGGTCACGGTCACTTGTCCTCCGGAAAGCCGGACGCGAGCGCCCAGCGCGGTGGGCCCGAGCCCGCCGCTCCCCAGCATCTTGCCTTTCTTCGCGTCTTCTTCGGCCAGCTTCGCCATGGCATCGATCAGCGGCTTGGGCGGAGGGCCCTGCTTCTCGGCGTGCTTGACGATCATCATGAATCGCATGGTTGGATCTCCTTACCAGTTTTGATTAGTGTTTATTTGGAGGCCCAGTATTCCGGACGGTCTCGAACCGGCCGGACAATTCTGGGCCTCATCTATGTGTCGAACGAGGGGCAGCAAAATCGACGTTCCGTATCGTTATCCTGAAAATATTTTTCCGGCGTCGTCAAAGTGTCAACTTCATCGGTGAAAACATCTTTCAAGAATCCTGCCCCGACGACGACGAGAAGCAGCGGCCAGAATGATACCAACATCCGCAGGACCTCGAGGAAGAACCCCAAGTGATCCGAGGCGTAGATCCGGCCGGCTTGCGCCGCCGCCACGATGAGGGAGGGCGCCAGGCCCAGCGTTTCTCCGGAGGGAGTGCCGAGGAGGCGCGTCAACTGACTCGCCACTCCCTGCAGGTTGCCAAACCAGATATGAAGCCCGAGCCCCACCAGCGCCCCGCCTGCAATTGATTGCAAGCTCCCCGACGTCCTGTGCTGTCCTGCCATGACCGCCTCCCGAATCCCTTTCCTGTTCTCATTGGTATGTCGAACGAGACCGGCCGAGATCGACAGGTGCGGTTGCTTCTTGGAGTATTCAGTGGAACACCGGCGGGTGCCCCACCACCCCACCCTCCTTCGCGTACTTTGCGAAGAGGGTGGGTGACGGCGATCATCGCACTCTCATAGGCAAGTGGATCGCCCGGTCATCGGGCTTGGAAGGGGAGCTCTCGCGACACAGGCTCGACACAGGCTCAAAGATCAGAGCTCTGCAGTCCGCCGCATTCTAATGCCGCACGCTGGCCCATCCTTTGCCGACCAGAACCGATATTGGACACCCTCATTTTCTTCGCGGACCTATTGCTTTTCCAAAGGTGTCCAGCTGCGCTTCGACCGGACAGCCGAGGGCGGCTGTCCCCCACGCGAGTTGTGCCACTTGCGACAACACGAGGGCAAGTACGACCGTATCTGGTACACTGACGCGTTCCGCAGCCTTCGGAATTCAGGATCGCGGAGCTTCCCTGGGCCCTCAAGCTGCATCGAAGCGAAAAGCCCTATGAAAGATACACTGGGAGTCCTGTTAGCAGGCGGAGCGGGCGAGCGGCTCTATCCCCTGACTCGCGACCGCGCCAAGCCCGCCGTCACTTTCGGTGGAATCTATCGCATCATCGACGTCACTCTTTCCAACTGCGTCAATTCCGACCTGCGCCGGGTTTATATCCTTACCCAGTACAAGGCACTTTCCCTGAACCGCCACGTGCGCGAAGGCTGGAACATCATGGGCAGCGAGATGGGGGAGTTCATCGAAGTGCTGCCGCCGATGAAGCGGGTGAGCGATCAGTGGTACCAGGGCACCGCCGACGCGGTGTATCAGAACATTTATTCGATCGGGTCGGAGCAGCCCAAGCACGTGCTCATCCTCTCCGGCGACCACATTTACAAGATGAATTATGGTTTGATGCTGGAGCGCCACAACGAGACGGGCGCCGACGTGACCCTGGCCACCATCCAGATCGACCCCGGCGAGGTGGCCCGCTTCGGAGTGGTGGAAGTGGACCGTGACCACCGGGTGCTGGGCTTCGAGGAAAAACCGAAAGTCACCAAGCTGCGGTCGCCAGTGAATCCCGAAAAGGTGTGCGCTTCGATGGGCATTTATCTGTTCAATACCGATGTGCTCATCCCCGTGCTTCTGAGAGATGCAGAGGATCCCGCTTCCAGCCACGACTTCGGCAAAGATATCCTGCCCAAAATGGCCGACGACTACCGAGTTTACACCTACGACTTCGTGGATGAGAACAAGAAAGAGGCGCTCTACTGGCGCGATGTGGGGACCCTCGAAGCCTACTACGAAGCCAACATGGACATCGTGGCGGTGTCGCCCGTATTCAACCTGTACGATTCGGACTGGCCGATTCGCACCCACCAGCGCCAGTACCCGCCGGCGAAGTTCGTGTTCGCGGAAGCGGGCCGCACCGGCACCGCCGTCGATTCCATCGTTTCGGCGGGCTGTATCGTTTCTGGCAGCATCGTAAAAGGCAGCGTGGTTTCGCCCGACGTGCGCGTGAACTCCTACAGCGAAGTGGAAAGCAGCATTCTTTTTTCCCATGTGAATGTGGGCAGGCACTGCCGCATCCGGAAGGCCATCATCGATCGCGATGTGCACATTCCGGAAGGCACCACCATCGGCTATGACAGCGAAGCCGATCGCCAGCGCTATTTCGTCACCGAAAGCGGAATCACGGTCGTGACCCGCGACTACTCCCTGTTCGAAAACCCAGTCACGGTGGATTACTTCACCAGCGAGTAGCAGACTCACGTAGGCCCGGACGCCCTCGTCCGGGGCTTCAGATTTTAGATTTTAGATTTCAGATTTTAGATTTCAGATTTTAGATTTCAGATTTTAGATTTTGGATTTCAGATTCGGGATTTGGGATTTTGGATACTTGCTCCTCGCTCTGACTCCTTCCCTTTGACTTCTTGCAGGTGATCCTTGCCGAGCTGCGCTCGGCTGGGCGGACCAGGGCGTCCGCCCCTGCGTGTTATCTGCCAGCTTCCGGGGTCACGGACAGTTGGGTCTGTGTCATCTAGTTGCACACCGATTGCAACAAAATATGCAAGGCTGGCTTGACAGGGTGAATCAGCACAATGCAGGATTAAGACTAAGTAGTACAGATGCAACTCGGTTGCATATAGATTAGAGCCCCCAGCTAGTTGCAACTAGATTGCATCTATGGACGCGAGCGGGAAGCGGCCGATCGCACTAAACCCAGTCACAACAGAACCTTGGGGAGAAACAGTGAGCCAGACTCGAATCAAGATCAAGAAGAACAAGAAGGCGGGGGGAGGCTCTCGCCGCGGCGCCAGGTATTGGATGGCTGTGGGCACCGTGGCTGCCTACGCTACCTTCAGCGGCGATGCCGTGTTCAAGGTCTATGCCCAGCAGGACCGACCGGCGCCCACGGTGAACGCATCCGGCCAGACCCAGGGCTTGACCGTGCGGCGCTACGACATCCCGCCCGGGACCCTGGACTCTGTACTCGCGGCCTTTCAAAAAACCGCGCAGTTCACAGTCACGGTGCCGCAAGAGTCGATGCGCGGCATCTGGTCTCCCGGGGTGGCCGGTCTGTACACGCCGCAGGGCGCGCTGCAGAAACTTCTTGCCGGCACCGGCATCGGCTATCACCTGACCGGCGCAGACGCAGTGATTCTGGAAGTCCAGGGCATGGCAACCACGGTCAATGTTACCGACACCAGCGAGCAAGTTTCGTTACCGAAATTCACTCAGCCGCTGCTCGACACCCCGCACTCCATCGATATCGTTCCGCAGCACGTCATCGGGGACCAGGGTGCGACCACGCTGCGGGACACGCTGCGCAACGTTGCCGGCATAAGCATCGCCGCCGGAGAGGGCGGGGCGCAGGGCGATAACCTTACGGTTCGCGGCTTCACGGCACGAAACGACATTTTCCTCGACGGCATGCGCGACTTTGGCAGCTACTATCGCGATCCCTTTGACCTGCAGCAGGTCGCGGTCCTGCAGGGTCCGTCGTCGGTCACGTTCGGCCGGGGCTCAACCGGCGGCGTGGTCAATCAGGAGACCAAACTTCCGCAGACGGCTGCGCTGTTTGCTGGGACCCTTGAACTGGGCACGGACCAGACCAAGCGGATCACCGCCGATCTGGATCGGCCGCTGCCTTCTCTGGGAAGTGGCACGGCTTTCCGGTTGAACCTGATGGGACACGATTCGAAGTTCGCGGGACGAGACATCGCCGAGAACCGGCGTTACGGCATCGCTCCCGCGCTGGCCTTTGGACTTGGCACGCCCACCCGATTCACGCTGAGCTATCTGGGTGAAGGTTCCGATGACACACCCGACTATGGCATTCCCTGGCTGTTTAACGGCCCCGCCCCGGTCGAGCGCCGCAACTGCTACGGCTTCGAACACGGCAACTATCTGAAGACCAACGTGAACATGGGGACGGTCAGGTTCGAGCACGATGTGAACAGCCACATTACCTTCCGCAACCAGGCCCGCTACGCGCACTACCATCGCGACGTACGCATCACCGAGCCCCAGATCGACCAGACCACTCTGGACACAGACCCGCTCACCACGCCGCTGGGCCAGATCGGCGTCAATCGCAACCAGATCGCGGTCGATAGCACGGAAACTTTCCTGCAGGACCAGGCCGATGTGATCATGAAGTTCAACACCGGTTCGCTGCGTCATACTGTGGTTGCAGGCGCGGAGGGCGGACGGGAAACCTCCTCTCCGTACCGCCAGCGTTTCGATCTCACCACCGTTCCCAAGACCAACCTGCTGCATCCCGATACCAGCCAGCCCTTTGCCGGCATAGTGCCGGGCACCGGCATCACCGACACACACGTGACTGCCATCAGCGCGGGCGCGTACGCCATTGATACTGTCAACCTGCTGCCCAAGCTTGACCTCACCGCCGGGGTCCGCGTGGACCGGTTCGATGCCACGTCCAACCAGTCGGTGCCAGTGACACCCGATTCGCCGTTCAAGCGGGTGGACGTCATGCCCAGCTGGCGCGGCGCCTTGGTCTTCAAGCCCGTTGCTGGTGGAAGTATTTACTTCGACTACGGCACATCGTTCAACCCTTCCGCCGAGATGCTGGCGCTCAGCGTGGCCACACAGAACGCGCCGCCCGAGCAGAGCCGGACTTTCGAAGTGGGCACCAAGTGGGATTTGTTCGCGCGAAAACTGTCGTTGCGGGCGGGGGCGTTCCGCACCGACAAGACCAACGCCAGGGAAACGGTGAACGCGACCACGGTGGTCTTGTCCGGCAGCCAACGAGTCAGCGGATTCCAGATACAAGCCAATGGATATCTGACCAGCCGCTGGGAAATTCTGGCCAGCTACGCTTATCTTGACAGCAGAGTCACGGGGTCACAGGTTTTCCCGCTATCGGTAGGCGCGCAACTGGCCAACGTTCCCCGGAACACGTTCAGCACCTGGAATACCTTCGACCTGCCCTGGCACCTGAGTGTTGGCGGCGGCGCGGATTTTGTCGATAGCCGCACCGCCAGTTCGACCACGCCGTTGGATCCCGTCACCGGCCTGGTGAAACAGGTGCCCGGGTACTGGGTGTTTAACGCGATGGCGAAGTACCCCTTGGGCGAACACGTTGAGCTCCGGGCCAACGTCTATAACCTGGCCGACAAGTACTACTACGACCAGATCCATCCCGCGCACATCGTGCCGGGGGCAGTGCGTTCGGCGCTGCTGGGCATCACTTTCAAATTCTGAGCGTGAAGGGAACATTAACCATTGCTACTGCCAATCCCTGAGGTGTTGACATCCGAGCAGGTGGCCGAAGCGCGGCGAATCCTGGAAGAGGCGGAATGGGTGGACGGGAAAGTCACGGCCGGCCATCAATCTGCCCGCGCCAAGGACAACATGCAGCTGCCGGAGAACCATCCTGCCGCCCGCCAGCTGGGAGAGACCATTCTCACCGCCCTGGGGCAGAACCCATTGTTTGTTTCGGCCGCGCTGCCGGCGCGCGTGTTTCCGCCACTCTTCAACCGCTATCAGGGCGGACAATCATTCGGCACACATGTGGACAATGCCATCCGGCAGGTCAGCGGGACGGGACACAGAATTCGCACTGATCTCTCGGCCACCTTGTTTTTCTCCCAGCCGGATGAATATGACGGAGGCGAACTCATCGTCGAGGACACCTACGGCGTGCATCAGGTAAAGCTTCCCGCCGGCCACATGATTCTCTATCCCTCCACCAGCCTCCACCATGTGACTCCAGTGACCCGGGGATCGCGATTGTCGTCTTTCTTCTGGATCCAGAGCATGGTACGCGACGACGGCCAGCGCACGCTGTTGTTCGATCTCGACACCGCCATCCAGCGAATCAGCCCGGCCAAGCCCGACGACGACGCCGTGGTGCAACTCACCGGCGTCTATCACAACCTGCTGCGGCGCTGGGCTGAAGTTTGAGTTCGGAATGCTCTTCGTGACGCCCGCAAAATCCTGTTCTGGACGGAAGGGTCGGAGCGCCTGGCTTTCGGACTGATCGAGTCTTTCCATAGACCAAGTTCATAAAAACAATTTCCAGTCCTTGAGTTCCCGGTTCTCAGTTTGTTCGCCTTTTGTTCGTCTTACGGTTGAACCCCCTGCTACAATGCTTTGCCTTATAGAACGCAAGAACTTTTGGGGCCACATAAACGTATCTCTATTGTGGTGTTAAAGCCCGGAGTACGGGCGAAAAGACCAGGAGTTCCGGGGAGTGCGGGTTGGAAGACGCCCAGGTCGTTGCCATGCTGGTCCGTCGCTGCATCGCCGGCGACGTCGTGGCCTGGGAGGAGATCGTGCAGCGCTACAACCGGCGAATATACAACATCTGCTATCGCTTCGCCGGGTCGGGCGATGACGCACAGGACCTCACCCAGGAGGTCTTCATTAAGATGTTCCGCACCCTCAGTGCATACGACGTCGAGCGGGGGGCGTTCATGACCTGGGTCACGACCATCACGCGCAACCTGCTGGTGGACCACTTCCGCAAGAGCAAGCAGGACCGCATGACCGAGTCGCTGGACACGACGTCGTCGGAGCACGATGACGCCATGCCACTGAGCGAGAAGATCGAGGACAAGGCGCCGGCAGCCGATGCCAGCGTACAGAGCCGCGAGGCCCGCGAACTGATCCACAGCGCCTTGCAGAAACTTTCGCCCGAACTGCGCGAGGCGGTCATCCTGCGCGACCTGCAGGACATGGATTACAAAGACATTGCCACGGTACTCAAGGTTCCGGAGGGCACAGTGAAATCAAGGATAAATCGCGGTCGAGCGGAACTTGCGCGGCTGCTGCAACGTACATATAGGCAGGTGATGTGATGGCAGGCGAAACCAAAAACGGCATGCAGTGCGCGGAATTCGATGCGCTGCTGATCGAAGCTCTCGATGGGTCGCTTAGCGGACGGAAGCTGGAAAGCTTTCAGGCCCATGCGCGGGTCTGCACCGTATGCGGACCCCTGTTCGCAGAGGCCGATGCGGGGCGGCGCTGGCTGAAGTCTCTGCCTGAAGTTGACGCTCCTTCTCACCTGGTACACAACATTCTGCTGGCCACCACGGGATATGAAAGCAAGCGGGTCGCCGTCCGGCCCGGGGCCAGGGCTTCGTGGATGGATGCGATTACGGCGTGGCTGCGGCCGGTGTTCGCTCCCGTCCTTTCCATGAGCCGCCAGCCCCGCTTCGCCATGTCATTCGGCATGGCGTTCTTCTCTTTATCAATTTCACTCAGCCTGGCGGGGGTGAAGGTGAGCGATGTGCGGCATGTGGACCTGCGGCCCAGCGCCCTCAAGCGCACTTATTACGAGACCACCGGACGGGTGGTCAAGTACTACGAAAATATTCGCTTCGTGTATGAAATCGAATCGCGGGTGCGGGAATTCAAACGAGTGACCGCTCCCCCTGCACCGCCCCCACAGGAGCAGAACAAGGAAAAGAAAGACAACAATACCAGTGGACAACCCGAACCGAGACAGGAACGCAACTACAGCCAGGGAGAGAACCAGCCCGTGCTGGCCTCCCTCCCGAATGATCCGCCTGTAGTGAGGATGACCACTTACAGGAGGCTTTCATGAACTGCGCCAACCATCCCGATATTGAGAAGGTCGCATTTTGCCGCACCTGCGGAAAACCGCTGTGTGCCTCCTGCACCCGTTCGGTGCATGGAGTGATTTATTGCGAGACCTGCCTGGCCGCGCGCCTGGAAGGCGTGCAGCCGAACGTGGCGTCGCCCGCCGCCGGCTTCGTTCCGGCCGGCCCTGTGGCCACGCCGGGGGCGGGTCCGAATCCTGCGCTGGCAGGCGTTCTTGCGGGCTTCTTTCCCTTCGGCGTGGGTGCTGTTTACACCGGTCAATACGCCAAGGGCCTGGCACATCTGGTCATCTTCACCCTGCTGATTCTGGGTGCGAGTAGCGGAAGTGATGCCATGGGCACGGTCTTCGGTCTGGCCATCGCAGGCTTTTACTTCTACCAGATCATCGATTCGGTGCGCAGCGCCCGTGCCCTGCAAATGGGACTGACACCGCCCGACCCCTTTGGATTGGCAACAACCTTCAGCGCGGGAGAGCGCGTGGACGTTAGCAAGGTTCCCGTGGGGGCCCTGGTGCTGATCGGCCTGGGTGTGATCTTCCTGCTGCATACCCTCGACATTTGGGATTTCAGTGCTCACCGCATCTGGCCCCTGGTGCTCATTGGCATCGGCGGCTGGCTGCTGGTGAGACGCCTCGGCCTGGTAGGCGAAGTTCCGCCCGGATTTGACCGCATGCGCAGCTGCCGGCGCGGCTTGATGGGGCCGGCCATCCTGTTGACCCTGGGATTTCAGTTCCTGCTCGACAGCATGGGCGTAATCCGGTTCGGCCGCACCCTGCCCCTGCTGCTGGTCGTGATCGGACTGGTAAAGATTTTCCAGAGTACGGCTGGCCCGGACCCATTGCAGGGACCGCCGCCATCAAGTGGAGCCCCGCCTTCCGGATTTACATCCGGCGAGGTGCCGCCCCCGTCATACGCGGAAGTTAAGCCGGAGGTAAAAAATGGCTAGCCCGGTGCAAGCCCCGCCCCCCATTGAGTATCGGCCGAGACAGCGACGTTCTGTGGCCGGTCCGGTAGTGATGATCCTTCTGGGCGTGGTGCTGTTGCTCACCACCATGCGGGTGCTGCATCCGCAGCCCCTGCTGCACTGGTTCGGCACCTACTGGCCCGCCCTGATCATTCTCTGGGGCGTGATCAAGCTGGTCGAGTACGAGCAGGCGAAAAGAGAAGGCACACGCCCCGCGGGGATCGGCGCCGGAGGAGTCCTGCTGCTATTTTTTCTGATAATTTTCGGGTTGTCGGCGACCCAGGCCTCTCGCTTTAACTGGGATGAAATACGTAACCACATCCAGATGGGCGACGATGATTTCACCCTGTTCGGACACAACTACAGTTACGACGACCAGCTGCAGCAGGACTTTCCCGCGGGCAGCAGCCTGCGTATCGTGAGTGATCGGGGAGCGGTGAACCTGACGGTTTCGGAGGACAACCAGATTCACGTGGCCGCGCACAAGCGGATCAACGCCGACAGCCAGGAAGAAGCCGACAAGTTCAATCCCTCCACCAAGCCGCAAATCAGCGTCAGCGGCAATGTGATCACCTTGAACGCCAATACGCAGGGTGCTGGCGAGCACCCGGTTACAACCGATCTCGACGTCAGCGTGCCGCGCAAAGCGCCGGTCGTAATTACCTCCCGGCGCGGTGATGTCAGCGTACTCGGACGCGACGGTGACGTTGAAATTGGCAGCCAGCACGGCGACGTTGCCGCCTCTGATATCAATGGCAAGCTGGTACTCAACCTGTCCGGTGCCTCGGCACGGGTTTCGAATATTTCGGGTGATGTGTCGGTCCAGGGGCGAGGGGATGACATTTCCCTGGCTGACGTGAAAGGCGCGGCGCGCATTAACGGAGAGTTCGACACCATCAAGCTGGCCAAGATCGCCGGGCTGGTCGGCTTCAAATCAGCCCGCACCGACATGGAATTTTCCAGGCTGAACGGTGACCTCGATATGGATTCCGGCGATATGCGGGCCAGCGACCTGATGGGTCCATTCCGCCTGCTCACCCGGTCGAAGGACATCCGGCTGACCGGAGTCAATGGGGACGTGAGGGTGGAAAACGAAAACGGCGCAATGGAAATCCACATGAGCAAGCTGGGCAACATGCAACTGAGCAACCGCAACAGTGACGTCCAGATTTATCTGCCCGACAAGGCCGGGTTCCAGGTGGACGCCCGCTCTCGCGGCGGGGAAATCGAATCCGATTTCGCTGCCCTGAAAATCGACAATGGCGATGATCAGGCGACGGCCAGCGGCGCGGTGGGCGGCGGCGGCCCGCACCTGGTGATCAACAACGAGCACGGCGGAATCGAACTGCGCAAGGGATCGTCGCTGGCCGAGGCGCCGGCACCGCCCAAGGTGCCACGGGTCCCGGCAGTGCCCAAAGTGCCGGTACCTACTGACAACTAGCTGGAGGACGGGCGTCCCGCCCGTCCAGCCGGGCGGGGACGCCCGGCCTCCATTTTCAACCCAAGCCATCCCCGTGCTATGTTCAATTTCTTTCCAAACTGAACATGATTCGTTCTTACAAAGGCAAAACGCCCACAGTCCCGGAATCCTGCTACGTGGACGATTCGGCGCAGCTCATCGGCGATGTGGTCCTCGGCGAACACGCCAGCATCTGGATGAGTGCCGTATTGCGCGGCGACGTCCATTCCATTCGCATAGGCTCGCATTCCAATGTGCAGGATGGCAGCGTGCTGCATGGCATGAAGGAGCAGTACGGAGTTTTCCTGGGCGGGTACGTTACGGTCGGCCACTCCGTGATCCTGCATGGCTGCACCATCGAAGACCGCTGCCTGATCGGCATGGGATCGATCATCCTGAATGGAGCGCGCATTGGCGCGGGATCGATTATCGCGGCCGGAACGCTGATCCCCGAGAAAACAGTTGTCGAGCCGGGATCGCTGTGGATGGGATCTCCGGGAAAGTTCAAACGCAAGCTGGAAGAGAAGGACCAGGAAACGATCATGCGCTACGCGCGGAATTACCTGGAGTATAAGGAATCGTATCTGCGGGAGAGTTAACGCTCGGTAAGCAACCGGGGCCTCGCGGCCCCGGCTTCAGTTGGTGGTTGCCCGGATCAAATCGTTTTTTGATGTGGGCGCGAGCGTCCTCGCTCGTGCAAGCCGTGGCACGAGCGGGACGCTCGCGCCCACATTGGATCTGGCTACGCGCTGCGGCGCGGGCGCATGGTCAAGTCACGGACCTGCGCCAGCACACTTGATAACTGCATCCCGTTCAGCTGCGACACGAACGGCATCAGTTCCGCGACGAACTGATCTTTCATCAGTTCACCGATTTCTTCCTGGCGGTTGCGTTCTCCGCCCGAAAGCAGATCGGGCACCGTGACTTCGAGCGCGCGTGCCAGCCGTTCCAGCGAGGAAAGGGTCGGGGTCGCCTTTTCATTTTCGATCTTCGACACGTAGGTCCGTGGGACCGACATGCGCGCCGCCAGTTGGCGCTGGCTGAGTCCGCTGCGCAACCGGAGCGAACGGATCGAGGTCGCCAGGTTCAGATGTCCGCGGCCATTGCCATTCGCCGGCATCATCTGCGGCGGTGGCGGCGCCATCACCACTTCCGGCTCTTCCTCGTCTAACGAGGCATGGCAACGCCGGCAAAGATCGTTAGTGGTACGGAATTGGACCAGCAGGCAGTGATCGCAACGAACTACTTCCCTTGAATCTACTGGTGCAAGGGTAGTGGCCATCTAGGTGTGGGAGGGCCAGAGCGGGGCTTCTCCTGGAACGAAAAACCGGAACAAAAAAACTTCGTTCCAACCTGCAGCGTAATCTGAGGTACAACACCTGTGGATGTCAAGAACATTCCGGGGTCAAACACCGAACAGTTCGTGGAAAAAGCAAAGTTAGCTGGAGAAAAACCGGAGAAAACAGGTAAGAAACCATGAATGGTCGAGAGCAGGCCTGGTGTTTACTAACTGAGTTCACCCAGTCAGAAAGTTTGCGCAAGCACGGGCTCGCGGTCGAGGCCTGTATGCGCGCCTACGCCCGCAAATTTGCTTCCGAGTCTCCTGAAAAAGAGGAGTTGTGGGGAGTGGTCGGATTGCTGCACGACTTCGATTACGAGAAATATCCCAGCCTCGACGACCATCCCTACAAGGGCAACGAAATATTAAGAGAGCGGGGATATTCAGATGAAATCCGCCGCGCCATCATGTCGCACGCCGAATATTCCGGCGTGACCCGGGACTCCCCGATGGAAAAGGCCCTCTTCGCCTGCGACGAACTGGCCGGATTCATCACCGCCTGCGCCCTGGTCAAGCCGGGAAAGTCGCTGGCGGAAGTCGAGGCCAGGTCAGTCCGAAAGAAGATGAAAGACAAAGCCTTCGCCCGCAGCGTAAAACGGGAGGACATCGTAAACGGCGCGGCAGATTTAGGAGTGGACCTGGAAGAGCACATCGCGTTCTGCATCGAGGCCATGAAGGGAATCGCAGATAAGTTAGGGCTGGACGGCAGCGCAGCGAAGTCAGCATAACCAGGTCCCGTGTGGGGACGGGTCTCCGACCCGTCCATGCCGAGCAAGGCTCGGCTGGTGTTCTTTGCAAGACCACCAATACAGCCTCGGGTCGCCACCACCGAAATGCTGCCGAGCTGCGCTCGGCCTGGCCGGGTCGAAGACCCGGCCCCACACGGCATTTCCAGTTCCTAGCGCAGCGCCTCCGCCACTTTTCCACTGGCAATCAACTCCGCGATCCGGGCGAAATCCTGGTACATCACACGATCTTTGTCCATGGTCGCGCACACTGAACGAATCGCGGCGTGGGCCATCTGTCCGCGCTTCGAAGTCTTGAGCGGAGCCATGAAGTCCAGCGCCTGGGAAGCGGCCATAGCTTCAATCGCCATGGCATTGCGCGAGTTCTCCACGATGCGTTTCAGCTTCAGCGCCGCCGTCATTCCCATGGAGACGTAATCTTCCTTGTTGCCGGAAGTGGTAATCGAATCCACCGAGGCGGGATGGGCCAGAACTTTGTTCTCGCTGACCAGCGAGGCGGCCGCCACCTGGGCCATCATGAATCCGGAGTTCAGGCCTGCGCCGGGCGCCAGAAATGGCGGCAGACCTTCATTCAGGGCCGGGTTCACCAGGCGCTCCAGCCTTCGCTCCGAGATGCCCGCCAGCGCGCTGAGCGCGATGCCCAGGAAATCCAGGACGAAGGCCAGAGGCTGGCCGTGGAAATTGCCGCCGGAGATAACGTCGGCGTCTAAAGCGGAGCTTCGCTCCGCTGGGCGGACGGGGGCGTCCGCCGCTACGTGGGCACTTTTTAGAAACACCAGCGGGTTGTCCACTGCCGAGTTGACTTCGATTTCCATTACATCGCGACAGTGGGCCAGGGTGTCACGCACCGCGCCATGCACTTGCGGCATGCAGCGCAGGGAGTAGGCGTCCTGCACGCGGTCGCAGTCGCGATGCGAAGCGCGCAGTGGGCTGCCTTCGAGCATCTTGCGCAAATTCGCAGCCGTCCGGAGCTGGCCCGGATGCGGACGGGCCTGATGGATGCGTGCGTCAAACGCTACGTCGGTTCCCCGCAAAGCGTCGAGCGAGAGGGCGCCGACTACATCAGCTGTGTCGGCCAGGATCTCAGCCGCCAGCAGCGCCAGGATTCCCACAGCCAGCATCGCCTGCGTTCCGTTGATCAGAGAGACCGCCTCTTTCGCTTCGAGCACCAGGGGCCTGATTTGTGCGCTTCGCATTGCATCCGCGGCGGGAACGCGCGTCCCCCTCTCGGTAATACATTCGCCTTCACCGATGAGGGCCAGGGCCAGGTGCGCCAGGGGAGCCAGATCCCCGCTGGCTCCCACGCTGCCTTGCGAGGGGACCATCGGAGTCACACCGCGATTCAGCATCTCGCAAATCGTGTCGATGACGGCCCCGCGCACTCCGGAGTGACCTTTGGAAAGTGAATTCGCGCGCAGCAGCATCATGGCCCGGGTCTCGGCCACCGAAAGGGGCTCGCCGATACCGGCGGCGTGGGAGCGCACCAGGTTGACTTGCAGCTCGCGAATCTGGTCGCCCGCAATGCGGACATCGGCCAGTTTGCCCACCCCCGTGGTGATGGCGTAAGACACACGGTTTTCCGCGACCAGCGCATCCACCACCGCGCGAGCGCGATCGACAGCCTCGCGAGCATCGGGATCGAGCAGAACGGGACGGCGCTCGACCGCCACTTCCCGGACGGCTTCGAGAGTCAGATCTTTTCCGTTGATGTGCAGGGCTTTCAAGAGAGTTTCCGGTTTCCAGTTTCGGGTTTCAAAGGCGCTCTTATTTTCCTGCTGCTTCGCGAAATGTCTTCAGAATATCTGGCGGCAGCGCCGCGGGCTTCATCTTCGCGTCAAGAATCATGTGTGTGGTTTCACCTTCGGCCAGCAGTTCGCCGTCGTTGGCCCGTACCAGTTCGTAGCCAAAATGTATGAGGGATTCGCGGACATTTCTCAGATGGGTGCGAACAATGATTTCGTCGTCATAGCGCGCCGGCGCTTTATAGCGACAGCGGGCGTCCACCACTGGAATAAAGCATCCGTGATCGCGCTCCATGTCGCGATAAGTAAATCCCAGCTGGCGCATGAGCTCGACGCGTCCGATTTCGAACCAGATAAAGTGATTGGCGTGATAAACCACGCCCATCTGGTCGGTCTCCGCGTAGCGCACGCGCACACGGCTCTCCGAGACCACGCCGTGGCTTCGCGCGCTGACTTGCGGCGGGTTCACCTGGTACTCCAGCGCGGTTTACGTTTTTCCAGAAACGACGTGATGCCTTCGCGAAAGTCGGCAGTGGTGCGAATGCGCGCGTTGTCTTCGACCGCTTCGGCGATCTGCTGATCGAGCTGTCCTGCGATAAATCCATTGATCAGGCGCTTGGTCGCCCGCACCGACGACGGGCTGTTCTCCATGATCTGCGCCGCCAGTTCGCGGGCCCGCGCCATCAAGCGGGCCGGCTCGACCACTTCGTTGACCAGGCCAAAAGCATGAGCTTCGGCGGCGTCAAATAACCGCCCGGTCAGCAGCAAGTCGCGGGCGACTTTATGTCCCACCTGCCACACCAGCATGGAGGAAACGATGGCGGGCACGAATCCGATGCGGACTTCGGTGTAGCCGAACTTGGCCTCGGGCACAGCCAGAGTAAAGTCGCACATGGTGGCAAATCCCGTGCCTCCGGCAATGGCAGCACCGTTCACGGCGGCGATGGTGGGCAAAGGAAAGTCGTAGATGCGGCGAAAAATGCGCGCCATGCGGGAGGAGTCCTGCACGTTCTCATCATGCGTCCGGCCCAGCAGGGCCTTCAATTCGTCGAGATCCATGCCCGCACAAAAAGCTTTGCCCGCGCCGGTAAGTATCACGACCTGGGCGTGTGATCGCTCGACTTCGTCGAGAGCGGCGAGCAATTCGTCCACCAGCGTGTGACTGATGGCATTGCGTTTCTCCGGCCGGTTCAGCGTAATGGTGGCGACGCCGGAATCGAACGCGAGCTGAATGGTCTTAAATTCCATGTTGTGGCAACTCAATCGGCAGCCGAGGACTCGGTGTAGCGGACCCCCAGCTCTGCCGTAATTCGCAGCAATACATCCAACGGCTTCAACGCCGGCAACACCGCTCCTCTTTGTTGCAGCGCCTCCACCACTTTTTCGGTTGCGATATTTCCCACCAATGCGTCCTGCGCAAAGGGACAGCCGCCCAGTCCGCCCAACGCCGAGTCAAAGCGGCGGCAACCCGCATCATACGCGGCCAGAATCTTCTCCGTTGCCTGTTCGGGACGGCTATGCAGGTGCAAGCCGATTTCCAGATAGTCGAACTTTGAATTTACTGCCGAATATAGTTCGCGAATCTGCGCCGGCCCGGCCAGTCCCACGGTGTCCGCCAGAGAGATGGTGCGGACCCCGAGCGATTCCAGCAGGTCCACCGCACCGATCACTTCGCCCACATTCCACGGGTCGCCGTAAGGATTGCCAAACGCCATCGAGATGTAAACGACGGTGTCGAGCCCGGCCGGCTCGCCCTGGTTTGTGACTTTCTCCAATTCGTCGATTGCGTCCTCTAAAGTCTGGCGCTGGTTATTCTGCAAAAACGTCGGGGAAACGGAATAGGGGAAGCCCAGAGTCCGAACTGCCTCGGTGGCAATGGCCCGCTGCGCGCCCTTCTCGTTGACCACGATCCCGATAATCTCAACATCATCGGGCGGATCGAGTTCTTTCAACACTTCTTCCGAGTCAGCCATTTGTGGAACGGATTTCGGAGAGACAAACGAAACCGCATCAATGTGCTTGAACCCGGCGCTGATCAGCGCCTTCAAATAGTCGGTCTTGATGTAGGCGGGAATCTGCCCTTTCAGCCCCTGCCAGGCGTCACGCGGACACTCAACGAGTTTTACGGAATCAGACATACTAACTTCGCGGCCGCGGATCAACACAGATTCTCGCGGATTAAACCCTAAGGTATTTTTGGATCCGGGTCGATCCGCGTTAATCCGTGGCAAAATAGAAGTTACGTTTGCAGCACTCCCACCTTAAACTCGGGCACGTCCGGGTTCAGCGCTGCGGCTTCCAGGGCCTGAGTGATGGCATCGCGGGTCTCGACCGGATCGATGATCTTGTCGATCCACAACCTAGCCGCTCCGTAACGCGGATCGGTTTGTTCGTCATATGTTTTCTTCACCGACTCGAACAGTTCCTTGCGTTCTTCATCGCTCAGCTTCTTTCCGCTGCGCTCGAGTTGTTTGATCTTGATTTCGACCAGCGTACCGGCCGCGGAGTCGCCGCTCATGACCGCGTAGCGCGCCGTCGGCCACGCAAACACGAAACGCGGGTCGTAAGCCTTGCCGCACATGGCATAGTGTCCAGCGCCGAAGGAACCGCCCACAATCACGGTAATCTTCGGAACCACCGAGTTCGACACCGCGTTGACCAGCTTCGCTCCCGCCTTGATGATGCCGCTCCATTCCGCGTCGCGCCCCACCATGAATCCATTCACGTCGTGAAAGAAGACCAGCGGGACCAGGTTCTGATTGCAGTCCATGATGAAGCGGGCGGCCTTTTCCGCGGACTCGGTGTAGATCACGCCGCCGAATTCGAGCCGCTTGCGGCCTTCGTGGTCAGTCTGCTGGGCGTGCAGCTTTTGATTTGCCACAATCCCCACCGCAAAGCCGCCGATGCGCGCGTAACCGCAGATGATGGTCTTGCCGTATTCAGCCTTGTACTCGTCGAAACGGCTGCCATCTACGATGCGGGCCAGGATTTCCCTGGTGTCATAGGGACGCGCCGGCGACGAATCATAGATGCCATAAATTTCCTCAGCCGCCAGAGCGGGTGGCTGCGGCTTTCTCCGGTCCCAGGGCGACTGCCGCCGGTATCCCCACTTCTCGATGATGGCGCGAATGCGCGTCAGGCATGCTTCGTCGTTGGGCTCGCGAAAATCCACCGTGCCGCTGATCGCGGAATGCATGGCGGCGCCGCCCAGTTCGTCGGCAGAAATCTTCTGACCGATGGCCGCCTGCACCAGCGCCGGCCCGGCAAGAAAAAGTCCGCTGCCGTCGGTCATGAGCACGTGATCGCACATCACGGGCAGATAGCCGCCGCCCGCCACACACATGCCCATGATGGCGGCGATCTGCGAAATCCCCATGGCCGACATCACCGCGTTGTTGCGGAAGACGCGGCCGAAATCGTCCGTGTCCGGAAAGACATCTTCCTGCAACGGCAGGAAGACGCCCGCGGAATCGACCAGGTAAACCGTCGGCACGCGGTTTTCGATCGCGATGTTCTGGGCGCGAATCACTTTCTTCGCGGTCATCGGGAAGAAGGCGCCCGCCTTCACCGTGGCGTCGTTGGCGATGATCATCACCAGGCGGGTCTGAATGCGGGCCAGTCCTGTGATGACACCGGCTGCTGCAGCGCCTCCCCACTCTTCGTACATACCGTGGGCGGCATAGGCGCCGAGTTCGAAAAATGTTCCGGGATCAACCAGCAGATTGATGCGCTCGCGCGCCGTGAGGCGTCCCTTGTTGTGCTGGCTCTCGATCGCTTTCAGGCCGCCACCCTCGCGGATTCTCTCCTCTTCGTTGCGCACTTGCGAAACCAGGTCAGCCAGGAAGCGCATGTTGGCTTCAAAGCGGGCCGAGGTGGGATCGATGTGCGACTCGAGCACGGTGGAACTCGACGGCGTTCCGGGATCAACGCGTTCGTTCATGAGTATTCTGAAACAAGTTACGGTATAACAGCGAAGCAGCACGGCGCAAACCGGTGTTTCCGCCGTCGAGCAGCCGGGGGAGTGAATTTCAGATTGAAGATTCTCGATTTCAGATTTAGAAGCCAGAGCCTATTTTGCCCCCAAGGCATCTTAGCTGGTCTTTTCCAGCCATCGTTCCAGGCGGCATCCGTCCTCCTCCAGCAGGAAGCTGCCCGTCCCAAAGCATTCGCCAAAAATGCGATGCGACTCGGGATCGCGGGCTGCCCGCGTGATCCATTGCTTTCCCACCTGATATTGACTGGCGGTAAACCATTTCTGCGGCAGGACCTCGACCAGTCCGGCGTTTGGATAGATGACGTAGAGGGCGAAGGCCGGGCCGTCTGGGCTTTTCGCCGGATAGCTGGTGGGGACAATCAATTCCTCCACCGTCTGTAGTTCAGCTGGCACTTCAAGCTTGTGCACGCCGGCGGCAAGGCCGAGCGAGACTTCAAACTCTGCCAGCGGTGCCGCTGCCGAGTAGATACGTTCACTGGAGGCTTTGAACCAGCCCGCAATCTCGGCCAGGTCGAAGGCCTTGAGTTGATCGGGGTCGAAGCCGGTAACGCGAATGCTGCGGCCTTCCGGGCACCATACGCCCAGGTTCGAGGGTGGCACGAAGAACGGCCGGCAGTATGTATTCAGCGCAAGCCGTGGTTTGTCCGCTTCCTGCTCCAGTCCCAGAGTGACCAGGTAACCCAGCGGCCCTTCACTGCCATGATGGGTCCACACGAAGCGCTGGCCGGGTACCGAATTGAAGGCGGGGAATGTCCTCCAGTACCAAGGGGTGGGCCCGACGGTACGCTGCAGAATATCTTTGAGGCGTGAGGTGCTGATCTCGGCCATCAATCAACTGGCCGTGGGCACGCCGCGGGGTTTGACGTTGCCGCGAATGAACTGGACGATGTCATCCATGGAGGTGCCCGGCTGGAAAATGGCGGCTACGCCTGCCTTTTTGAGGTTTTCCATGTCCTGGTTGGGAATGATGCCGCCGACCACCACCAGCACATCATCCATCTTGTTCTGCTTGAGCAGGTCCATCACCCGGGGAACGATGGCGTTGTGCGCACCGGAAAGAATCGACAGGCCGATGACGTGAACGTCTTCCTGCAGCGCCGCATTTACGATCATCTCCGGCGTCTGCCGCAGGCCGGTGTAAATGACCTCCATGCCGGCATCACGCAAGGCGCGGGCGATCACTTTGGCTCCGCGATCGTGCCCGTCAAGGCCCGGTTTGGCCACCAACACGCGGATCTTCAGGTCTGCCATCGATCTCCATTTAACCACAGAGGGTGCGGAGGCGCACAGTTACTGGGATTGCGGGCGTGATTGCAGATCTCAGATCTCAGATCTCAGATTTCAGTTCTCAGATTTGCCGCTGGACATGAAAAATCTGCAATCCCTACATGGTCTTGATGTCCAGGCTTCTCCACAAATACCAGCAGGCCACCGAGCGGTAGGGTTCCCAGGATTTCGCGATCTTCGCCATCACTTCTGGTTTGGGCATCTTGCGCTTCTTGTAGTGCTTCTTGATCGCCATCTGGATGCCGTAATCGCCGGTGGGCAGAACGTTGGGGCGCTTCAGGGTGAACATGAGAAACATGTGTGCGGTCCACACCCCTACGCCTTTGACCTGGGTGAGGTGCTTGATGACTTCGTCATCACTCATCTCGGGCAGGCGCGAAAAGTCGAGTTCTCCGCGCGATGCACGGCCGGCCATATCTTTGAGGTAGGATGATTTTTGCTTGGAGAGTCCTACCGAGCGTAGTTGGGCGTCCGTCAGCTGGAGTATGCCTTCCGGCGTCAGAGGTTCTCCCGCCAGGGCGGCGAAGCGCTTGAATATGGTGACCGCCGCCTTACCATTCAGTTGCTGATAGACGATGGCCTCCGCCAGGCTGTGGAATTCGGGCGGGCCAAACTCCATCCGGCAAGGTCCAACTTTCGCGATAATCGCGGCCAGTACTGGATCGGATTTCTTCAGGTGATTGGTGGCTTTGCGCATGCCATATTTTGACGCGGAGCGGGCCCACGAGGATAGCGAAGACAGTTTGTGAAATCTCAGGAAAGATACTGCACAGTTTGCCTGATCAACTCGGCCGTCCCCTGGTAGGGATCGCCGTCATCGTCCCACTCCATGGAACAGTAGCCTTTGTAGCCGTGCTGCTTCATAACAGCGAATGTCTTCGCCATATCCACGTGCACGGTGATCCCTTTACTGTTGGTTTCGGAGGACTTCACGTGTGAAATGCAGTAAGCCTTTCCGAACATGGCATCGATGCCGCGATAGGCGTAGTCAGGGTCCCTGGCGGCGAGGGTGTTGCCAAAGTCGGGCAGCGTGTGCAGCCAGGGGCTGTTGACCTTTTCGACCAGCGCCACCAGGAAGAACGGGTCTTCACTCACTGGATTGTCGTTCTCGAGCGTGACAACGACGTTCTTCGTGGAGGCATACTCAGCCACTCGCGCCAGGCTTTCCGCGGTGCGATCGAGGTCCGGCTTGGAGTCCTTCGCGCGGGCAAGGTTGGTGCGAATGCTGGGGGAGTTGAGGGCTGCAGCGTTGTCCACCCACTTCCTGCTGAAGGAGATGGCCTGCTCGCGCTCCGAGCGATCGGCCGCATAGGGACTGTGGTTGCCATCCACGGCGATGTTCACCACGGCTCCGCCAGCTTTTTCCACGGCGGCACGAAACTCCGCCAGATACTTCGGATCGGTGGAAGGAAAGTGTCCTGTCCAGGGCTCGATCTTGTTGATCCGGAACTTCTCGATAACGTGGGCGGCGAAGTCTTTCAGGTCCATGGGCTTCGCGGATTTGCTCTCCTCTCCCGCGATGAACTCGCGGAAGGGATAGGAGGCAATGGCGATGCGTTCTCGCGGCTGCGAAGGAAACTGCAGGTTGGGAGCGGAAGTGGCGCGGGCCAGTGCCGGGACCAGCCACGCTCCGGCCGTTGTGGTCGCGCATCGTTGCAAAAAGCGTCTTCGAGTAAATGGGGACAAGCTGGTCAGTCTAGCACGATCGCTACCCGGGTTTCCCTGGCTCCTGGCACGCGGGCGAGGGCGCCCGCGCCACACCAACCTCTCAGCGTTTACTATTGGGACTTCACGAAAGGGACTCATGATCACCATCGTTTCCGGCTTGCCCCGTTCCGGCACCTCGCTCATGATGCAGATGCTGTCCGCGGGTGGCATGCCCATCCTCTCTGATGGAGAACGCAGGGCCGACGTTGACAACCCGCGAGGCTACCTGGAGTGGGAACGCATCAAGCAATTGCCCAAAGAGCCAGCCTGTATTGCCGAAGCCGAAGGCAAAGCCGTGAAAGTGATCTCGCAGCTTTTACTCTCGCTTCCGCCTCAGCATGAGTACCGGGTCATCTTTATGCAGCGGCCTTTGCCCGAAGTGATGGCGTCACAGGACGAGATGCTGCGCCGGCGAGGGAATTTCAATCCCGGGGAAGACAATTCCGTGGTGACACGAGCGTTCCAGGACCACCTGTCGGACGTTTACGGTTGGCTGAACGGCAAGTCCCACGTGAAGGTTAACCGAGTGCAATATCACGCTGTCTTACGCGAGCCCAGGCAAACGGCGAAGACGGTGGCGACGTTTTTGGAGGTCGCGCTGGACGTCGAAGCCATGGCGAAGCAGGTGGATGGAACTCTGTACCGCCAGCGCCGCAAATAGTGATTCGCCCCGTGTGGCCGCGGGCGACTCGCCCGCGACGCATTTTATCCTTTGCCAGGCGGAAGCTGAAAACCGATCTTGCGCTTCGACGGTCCCTCGGGAACCATGAGCTCCTTGATCGCTTCGATGATGTCCTGAATTGAGGCGTCATGGGTTTCCAGGCGGCGGTCCAACTCGTCGATTTTGGCGGCGAGCAGGCGGTTTTTGGCCAGCATCTCGCGCATACGCACGAACGCACGGACGACGAAGACGCTCATCTCGACGGCCCGTGCGGTGTTGAGCACGGTGGCGGCCATGATCGCGCCGTGCTCGGTGAAGGCTAGGGTGGTAACGGCGTCCGTCATGCCTATTACTTGAGGTCACAATTTGTGACCTCAGAGCTCGCTCTGGCCGGGAGCTGGAACGCGAAATCCACCGGAAATCTATCTCGGTTCCGCTTCATCTGCTGGTTCAGCTGCTTAACAGGGACGCCATAAAGCTCGGCGAGGTCGCTGTCGAGAATGACCCGTTGATGGCGGAGGATCAGAATTCGCGATTCCACCGGTATGGCGAGCTGTGCCGGGCGTTTTGTCATGAGAACAGGGCAAGTATAGCGGATGGTTTGAGGTCGCAATTTGCGACCTCAAAACCTGTGTTTTTCCGGCTTGAGGCTGCACTTTGCAACCTCAAGATTCGTAGCATCGGTTTGAGACCGCATTTGTGATCTCAGCTCCGAGGGATTCTGTTTGAGGTCACAATTTGTGACCTCAAACACTGGCAGCAGTTCAGTCAGGCACAGCAGGCGGGCGAGGGCGCCCGCCCCACACTCCACACAATCTCACAAGCAAAGACTAGGTGACGCTCACTTCGGTGTAGGTTCCGAAAACTTCGCGGAGGGCTTCGCAGATTTCGCCAACCGTCGCGTAGGCCCGCACCGCGTCCACGATGTAGGGCATGGTATTGGCTGACGAGATGTCGCCATTTGCGGACGATCGCGGCTCTTGGGCAGCGGCTTTTTTCAAAGCGTCCAGGCACCGCTGGACTTCTTCGTTTGACCGGCGTGCGCGCAAGGCCTTGAGCTTGTCCGATTGATGCCGGGCCACGCTTTCGTCGATGTACAGCGTATGCGGTGGTTCTTCCTCGACCACAAACTCGTTCGCTCCCACAATGATTTTTTCCCTGGCTTCGACGGCGCGCTGGTATTGGTACGAGAGCTTCGGCAACCTCTTTCTGAGGATAACCGCGCTCGATGGCTTTAACCATTCCGCCCATGGCGTCTAGCTTGCCAAAATAGTCGAAGGCACCCTTCTCCATTTGCAGAGTTAAGGCTTCGAGGAAATAAGACCCGCCCAGGGGGTCAACCGTCTGCGTCACTCCCGATTCGTAAGCGATGATCTGTTGGGTGCGCAGCGCGATGCGTGCCGCTTCTTCCGTCGGCAGCGCGAAAGCTTCATCGTAGGAATTGGTGTGCAGCGACTGGGTACCGCCCAGCACCGCCGCCATGGCCTGCAAGGCCGCCCGCACGATGTTGTTCATGGGCTGCTGCGCGGTGAGTGAGACACCCGCCGTCTGGGTGTGGAAGCGCAGCAGCCGGCTGCGCTCGTTCTTCGCCTGAAAACGGTCACGCATCACCTGGTACCAGATCTTGCGGGCTGCCCGGTATTTGGCGATCTCCTCGAAAAAATCGTTGTGGGCGTTGAAGAAGAAACTGAGCCGCGGCGCGAAGTCATCCACGTCGAGACCGCGCCGCAGCGCCCATTCTACGTACTCGATGCCGTCGCACAGCGTGAAAGCCAGCTCCTGCAGCGGCGGTCGAGCCGGCCTCGCGAATGTGGTATCCGCTGATCGAAATGGTGTTGAACCGCGGCGTAAACGCTGGAACCGAACTCGATGGTGTCCATCACCAGGCGCATCGAAGGCGCGCGGCGGATAGATGTATTCCTTCTGCGCGATGTACTCCTTCAGGATGTCGTTCTGCAGCGTGCCGGAAAGTTTCTTCCAGTCGGCGCCCTGCTTTTCCGCGACCACCAGATACATCGCCCATAGCACGGACGCGGGCGAGTTGATGGTCATCGAGACCGTGGTCGTTCTCCAGGGGAATGCCGCCGAACAGGATCTCCATGTCCTCGAGCGAATCGATGGCCACGCCGCACTTGCCGACTTCGCCTTCGACTGGCGGGATGATCGGAGTCATAACCCATCAGCGTGGGCAGATCGAACGCCACCGACAATCCTCCGCCGCCGCTCTCGAGCAAATACTTGTAACGCTGGTTGGTTTCTTCCGGCGAGGCGAAGCCGGAGAATTGCCGCATGGTGAAAAGCTTGCCACGGTATCCGCTGGCGTGAATGCCGCGCGTGAACGGCGGCTGCCCGGGATGGCCCAGATATTTTTCCGCGCTCCAGTCTTCGGGCAGATCAGCAGGAGTATAGAGCCGGCGAACTGGTACGCCGGAAATTGTGGTGAAGCGAGCGTGGCCGTGCTCGTCGCGATTTACGCCGGTGGGCGCGCCAATCGGCTTCTCGGGCGCTTTCTCCAGAGTCGGCAGAAGGGTCTTTTCCGCCCATTCTTTCTCGGCCGGTGAGGGATGTCGTCCGGCGAACACATCGGCAATCGGACTTTCCGCGACTTGCGGCTTGGAAGGCTTCTTCTCAGGCATGCGCACTCCGCCTGCCTTCGATCATAGAAGAGGCCAGTACGGTGGGCAAGGCACCAACTGAACTCACGTGGGGACAGCCGCCCTCGGCTGTCCGGCGGAGCGGAGCTCCGCAAGTTCTTTATTTTCTACAAAGCCTGGTCGAGTTTCACTCGACCGGACAGCCGAGGGCGGCTGTCCCCACGTGGTCTCTCATGCTATCGGTTTTCCGGACGCTGCTGCACGAGCGGGGCGCTCGCGCCTACATGGAATGGGCTAGGGTCCCACCACTGGGGGCGTGGGTGGACCCTCGTCCTTCTTTTCGGCCTCGGGCTTGGGTACACCTGGAGGCAGCACGTTTGCCTTGGTGAGCCCGCCGTCGTCGCCTAAAGCTCGGGTCTGCACCGTCATTCCGGACGCCTTGCGCAGATCTTTCAGAATGTCCTGGCGGTCGTGGCCGGCGTATTCGCGGGCAAAGCGGGTAAGCGCTTCGGTCAGAATGTCGTGGTGATGCAGCGTCTCCAGGCCCGGCTCGCGGGTGATGTTCAGCCACAAGCGGTGCACCAGATGCACGTCTTCGGTTTTCAGCGACGGGGTGTGCGGACCGATGTGGAAGGTGTCAACCTTCAAATTGGGATAGATGACCTGGAAAATGAATTGCCGCTTAGGCTCGGGCATGGCCTCCCAGGCATGACCCAGGTAGAAGGCCTGTTCCTGGGCGCTCATCTTGCTGGAAAGGCCCGAGACCACGGCAGAGGCTTCCAGATTGTTGGCGGTCTGCACAATCGCCGACCAGGGATCGCGCGCGGGCACCACCAGCAGCGAGACATGTTTGCCGAAGTTTTCCGCGACCGACACCGCCCGGGTAAACAGTTGCTGCTCGTAATCGCTGAAGATCTGCTCGGTGGAAAGATCATAGGCCGCGGTGCCGAACTGGCTTACCCGGGCCGACATGACCACGATGTCCTGCTCTTTGGTGTCGATGCGCTCCAGCACCCACTTGAGGTGGTTCAGCGTGTTGTAGTCGCGCACCGTCACCATCACATTCCCGGCGCGGATGCCCAGTCCGGAGCGCTCCACCGTATCGCTTTGCAGCAGCTGGAAGTGCTCCTTCATGTGCTGCTCGGCCAAGGCGTGCTTGCTCCGGTTGACGCGCTCGGAGATGGTAAAAATCAGGAAGAAAGCGCCCGCGAAACCCAGCCCGGCAACGGTGGCGATCGACTTGGTGAACAGATTGAGAATGGCGGTGCAGAACAACACCAGAAAGACGGCGAACAGCCCCACCGGCAACTCGTGGCCGGCGATGGTGATGTTGGGCGGCACTTTCCAGCCACGCTCGCCTTTGTACTTGATGCGCAGCACCAGCATGGCCAGGCTGTTGAAGGTAAAGCTCCAGATCACGCCAAAGGCGTAGGCCTCGCCCAGCAGGTACACGTTGCCGCGGCTCACCATAATGGTGAATATCTGCAGAATTACGACCAGGTTGACGATCCGGTAAGTGGTCCCGAATCGCGGATGCGGCTGGCGGAACCAGTCAGTGAGAACGCCGTCTTCTGAAATACGGTTAAGAACACCGTTCGAACCGATGATCGCGGTATTGACCGCGCCCGACAGGATCAGGAAGCCCACCACCACCACAAACGCTCTGAAGGCCAGACGAAGAAGTAGCGGGCCGTACTGATACATGGCGAGGCCGGCAATCAAGTTGTCCTTGTAAACCGGGACCCGCACCGCGTCCGGAATGATCATCACGAACAGCAGCGCCGTGAGCCCGGTAAAGACGAAACTGTAAACCGCGATAATGATGGCGGCGCGTTTGAGGTTCTTCAGCTTGGGATGGGCTAGCTCGCGGTTGACCTGGGCCAGCGATTCCTCGCCGCTCATGGCCAGCACGGAATGCCCGAAGGCGATCAGGATTCCGAGAATGGCGAATTTGGAGGCCAGTCCGTGGGCCAGGTCGGTGTGCTTCAAAAAGCCCAGCGCCTCTTCGCTGAACTTCAGGCTGGCGGCAGTGGGCAGCGGCACGGTCTGGTATCCCTGCTTCATCAGGGTAAGGGCCGACCAGCCAAGCAGGATGACCACCATCACCGTGGTGATCTGCATCACCCGCAGGGCCTTCTCGCTGGATTCCTGGATCCCCTTGGTGTTCTGCCACCAGAAGTATGTGGTTACGATCAGGGCAAATACGACGGAAGTCCAGTTGACGTCAAGGTGCGGAGTTCCGTGGAACATGTTGTGCATGGCCCGCGGGATCCAGCCGTGGGCCTCGGCCGTGGCGAAGGTGTCGTTGATCAGTCCGGCGATGTACTGTCCCGCCGAAACCCCCGAAATCGGGCCGGTCAGGATGTAATCAAACATGAGAGCGGAAACGCTAACCTTGGCCAGGGTCCCGCCCAGGGCCTCTTTGACCACGCGGTAAACCCCGCCGCGGACGAACATGGAACAGCTCTCCACGTAAACCGCACGCACGGCAAAGGAGAACAGCATCACCGCCACAATGAACCAGGGCGCCGACTTCCCGATGGCCTGCTCGGCGATGCCGGCGGCGTAGAACGCGGACGACCCCAGGTCGTTCAGCACAATGGCAGCCGCCCGCCAATAGGAGATGAACGTCAGCATCACCGAGGTCGCGACCACAATGCGAACGCGATCAGCGGTTGAACCTGCGGGTTGTAAAGGAGTTGCCATTGCGGAGGCGGGTTAGCCGATGTCTGGAGCGGTATCCCTACGAAGCAGCGGCGTCCCGAAATGTTCCATGCCCCGGCCCAGTCCGGTCCCGGAGCCCGGAATTCCCATGATGCATAAGAACTGTAGCAGAAGAATTCTATCCCTGAGGAGAGGACCCATACGCGCTAGGTATGTTAGCCCATAGCGGCACGGCGGCATAGATGGAAAAAGCGAATACGCCCAATCGGTATAAAGATCGCGTGGGGACAGCCGCTCTCGGCTGTCCGGCGGAGCGGAGCTCCGCTCTCCTGGTTCAAATCAAAATCTTGTTCTTGTCGAGCTGCGCTCGACCGGACAGCCGGGGGCGGCTGTCCCCACATGGTCTGATCTGGCAAGGGAGCACTTTGCTATTCTTTCCGCATGTGGCGCATGCACAAGAACGCGTGGCTGCTGGTGCTGCTCTCGGCTGGCCTGCAGATTCTGATTTTTCCCTTGCCCAATCTGTACTTTTTGGGCTGGGCGGCGGTGGCTCCCCTGCTCATCGCACTTTTGCGGGCCAGGGAACCAGATACCCTGCAGCTTCAGGCCGGAGTCAAACTGCTGCCGGCCAGTCCGGCCCAGGCCTTCCTTCTGGCCTACGTCTGCGGAATTCTCTGGTATGCCGGCACCTGCTACTGGATCTACCACACCATGCGCCAGTACGGCGGGGTAGGCACGCTGGCTGCGCTGGGGCTGCTCTTTCTTTTCTGCCTTTACCTGGCTCTCTATCACGGCCTCTTCGGCTTGCTTATCGGCCTGCTGGCGAGGCGCGGCGAGGGCGCAAACCCATTCAGCCGCCGGGCGCTTGTTCTGGCCCCGGCAGCCTGGGTGGCGGTGGAACTGGCGCGAACTCGCATCACCGGATTTCCCTGGGACCTGCTGGGCGTCACCCAGGTGGACAACATTCCGCTCGCGCACATCGCCACGCTAACCGGAGTTTACGGGCTGTCGTTCGAAATCATGGTGGTCAATACCGCCCTGGCCGCCGCTTTCGTAATTCGCTCGGAAAGGGGCCAACGCAGCAAACGCAAGCCCCTTCTGCTGGCAACCGCCGCTGCCGTCATGGTTCTGCAAGCCGGAAGACTGATCAGCCCGCCACCCCTGCCCACCGACCACACGGCCCGGCTGGTGCAGCAGAACGTCCCTGTATTGCAGGGGGCCGACTGGACCAGGGAATATTTTGAGGCCACGCTTCAGGACTTGAGCCGCATAAGTTTGAGCGTTCCCGGTCCAGAGCAATCATCCGGTTCCCCGGCGGCGCCCGCTGTGCGTCCCGATCTGATTGCCTGGCCGGAGTCCCCAGCGCCGTTCTACACCAGCGATCCCGCCTTCCGGGAGACAGTCAGCAATATCGCCCGCGAGGCCCACACCTGGATGCTGGTGGGGAGTCTGGGCAGCCGCAACGCCTCGGAGACCCCGGAACACGCCACCCAGCTCTACAACTCCGGCAGCCTGGTCAGCCCGGAAGGCGAGTGGGTGGGGCGCTATGACAAGATGCACCTGGTCCCATTCGGGGAGTATGTCCCGTTCAAGCGTGTGTTTGGTTTTGCCGGAGGCCTGACCCAGGAGGTCGGCGATTTTTCGCCGGGCACCTCGCGGGCGCCGCTTCAGGCCGGCGGCAAGCTGGGCGTCTTCATCTGCTATGAATCCATCTTCCCGGACGAAATCCGGCAGCTGGCCGCCAACGGCGCCCAGGTGTTTGTGAATATATCCAATGACGGCTGGTACGGCGACAGCGGAGCCTATGCCCAGCACCTGAAGCAGGCCCGCATGCGCGCCGTCGAAAATGACCGGTGGCTGTTGCGCGACACCAACACCGGAGTAACCGCGTCGATCGATCCCTATGGGAGAGTTGTGTCCAGCCTTCCCCGCAAGGTCCGCGCCGCCCTCGATGCTCCCTACGCCCTCACCAACGTAACCACGTTCTACACCCGCCACGGCGACTGGTTCGCTTACCTGTGTGCGATAATTTCTGCAGCGGGACTGCTGTTGAATTTCCGGTCCCGCGGCAGGACAGAGACTAAATCATGAATGAAGAGCTCGAGCAGGAATATACCGGCCTGAAGGACAAAGTCCGTGATCTCCGGGAGTACCTTTGACGCCGGCAAGCTCCGTGAGCAGCTCGCCGAAATAGAGAAGCAGGCTGCAGACCCAGCTCTCTGGTCGAACCCGCAAAAGTCCCAGCAGGTCATGCGGCAGAAGAAACGCCTGGAGAATGTGCTGGCGACCGAGGCCGACCTGGTGCGGCGGGGAGACGACATCACCGCTTATTTCGATCTGGGCCGCGAAGGGGAAAATGTTGAGACCGACCTGCGCCGTGAGATTGACGGGCTGCGCAACCTGGTGGACCGGCTCGAAACCGAGAGCCTGCTCTCCGGCGAAAATGACGGCCGCAACGCCATCGTGACCATCCATCCCGGGGCCGGCGGAACCGAATCGCAGGACTGGGCTGACATGCTGCTGCGTATGTATCTCCGCTGGGCGGAGCGCCGCGGCTTCCCGACCGTTCTTTATGACTACCAGCCCGGGGAAGAAGCGGGACTTAAGTCCGCGACTTTCGCCGTCAATGGCGAGTATGCCTTCGGTCTGCTGACCAGCGAAATCGGCGTGCACCGCCTGGTGCGCATTTCGCCCTTCGATCAGGCCAAGCGCCGCCATACTTCGTTTGCCAGCGTTTATGTTTCGCCGGAAATCGACGACAGCATCGAAATCGTGATCAAGCCGGAGGAGTTGCGGGTGGACACCTACCGTTCCAGCGGCAAGGGCGGCCAGCACGTGAATACCACCGACTCCGCCGTGCGCATCACCCATATTCCCACTGGCCTGGTGGCCAGTTGCCAGAACGAGCGCTCGCAGCACAAGAACCGTGAACGGGCCATGAGCATGCTGAAATCCAAGCTGTATGAGTTCGAGCTGGAGAAAAAGCGCGAAGTCACCCGCAAGATTGAAGACTCCAAGCTCGACATCGACTTCGGTTCGCAGATACGTTCCTACGTCCTGCAGCCTTATCGCATGATCAAGGACCACCGCACGAAAATGGAGGTGGGCGACGTGGATCGGGTGCTCGACGGCGACCTCGATCCCTTTATCCGCGCCTATTTGCGCATGCGGCGGGGGGAGAAGCAGGACGGCAACAAGCAAAACGGCAACAATTAGAACTTCAGGAGGAGTTCGAGGTTATGGCCCGCATGATCGATCTCGTCCGCGCCTCGGCGGTGCCGGCGACCCTGATGCAGTCGGCGGCCAAGGGAGCGCTCTCCGTGCCTCCGGGGGAGATGATCGAAATTCTGGTGTATCTGGCTGTCCATAGCAAGATCTTCGGCGAGCAGGCGCAGCTGACCCTCGCGGGATGGGAAGAGGCAGCATCGCGGGCCGCGGCCAGCGATCCCGCCACGCCCAGTGAAGTTCTTGAATATCTGGTTTCGCCGAAAAACCTGCGGCCGGTGCTGCTGCCAGCCCTGCTTGCGAACCCGTCGGTGTCGGAAGAATCGTGGCTTGAACTAGCGCCGAGCGCCGGCCGCGAAGTGGTTGACCACATGTTGAAGAGCGATCGCATCACCCAGTCTCCGGGGCTCCTGAATGCGCTCCTGTCCAATCCGAACGTGAGCGGAATTCAGTCGGAGTACATCAGAAAGAAGATTGAGCAAACGACGCCCGCCCCCGCCGAACCGGAGGTGAAAGACCCTGAAGTGCAGTCCGCGCCGGAAGAAGCAGATTCAGGATCGGAGGAAGTCTTGCAGGCGGCACCCGGCAATGAGGCACCGGAAGCAGAAGATGTACTCGATGAAGGCGTTCTGGCCTATCTGGCGGAGCACGAGAGCGAGATCGCGGCCCAGGGTGATCACCCTTACCAGCCGATCGGGGGTATTCACGAAGAAATACCGGCCGACGAGCCGGCCGTCGCGGCGGCAACCAGCGTCACCGCATCAGGCGGGAAGGCCACCGGAGCAGCGGCCAAGAAGGCGCCGGTCAAGAAAGCCACCTTGAACCCGGCAGAGGAACGGGGCAGCGCGTTGCAGAAGATCGCCAAGCTGGACATTAAGGGCCGTATTCAGCTGGCCATGAAGGGTTCCAAGGAAGAACGGTCGCTGCTCATCCGCGATGGCACCAAGATTGTCGCCCTGGCGGTGCTCGAATCGCCCAAGATCAGCGACGGCGAGGTGGAAAGATTCGCTACCCAGAAGAATGTGCTGGAGGCGGTGCTTCGCGGCATCCCGATGAAACGGCGATTCGCCAAGAATTACACCATCGTCCGCAACCTGGTGTTCAACCCGCGCACCCCGCTGGACCTCTCGCTCGGACTGATGAAGAACATGCTGGTGGGCGACCTTCGTAACCTCTCCAACAATAAAGAGATTTCAGACACGGTCCGCAAGCTGGCCACCAAGATGTTCAAGCAAAAGATGGACACTAACAGCAAACGCTGAAGAATCACGTGGGGACAGCCGCCCCCGGCTGTCCGGTCGAGTGAAACTCGACAAGTTTTTATCTTTGCCAGGCACCGCACGGTGGAACACCACAGCGGAGCTTCGCTCCGCCGGACAGCCGGGGGCGGCTGTCCCCACGTGCTCTTCTACTGGACTGGCTTTCCCTCGTAACACTACAATCGCGGCATGGCTTCCCTGCCGGAGTCCGATCCGATCGCTGACCTGCTCAAGCGCTCCCGCACCATCGCGGTCGTGGGGCTCTCCAACAGCCCGCTGCGACCCAGCCACGGAGTGTCTGCCTACATGCAGACACAGGGCTACCGCATCATTCCGGTAAATCCGAACATCCATGGATCTCTGGGAGAGAAGGCGTATGCGTCGTTGCTCGAAGTCCCGGAGAAGATTGACATCGTGAACATCTTCCGCCGCTCAGAGTTTGTGGAGGAGGCAGTCGATCAGGCCATCCGTCTGAAGGTCCCGGTCATCTGGATGCAGGAGGGGGTGGTCCACGAGAAGGCGGCAAAGAAAGCCCGCGCGGAGGGCATCTTCGTAGTCATGGACCGCTGCATTCTGAAAGAGCACAAAGCGCGCTTGGGGTGATTTCGGCACGACCTCACGAACGCCTCGAACCACGTAGGCCCGGACGCCCTCGTCCGGGCGGGCGAGCGCAGCTCGCCGGTTCTTGTGCGCTCACAATCTGCGCTCGCGCATCTGGGATTTCTGGCGTACACATGAGCGGAGCTTCGCTCCGCCGCGCGGGTGTGGGCACCCGCCCCTACGTGTTTTTTGGTGGAATTGCTCTTATGCCCGGACGAAAATTACCGTTGCGTCATCCTGGAAGCCCTGCCCGTTGGCGAAGACCCGCACGTCGGCCAGGATGCTCTCCGCGGAGGCTTCCGGCTGCAACACGTGGTCCCGCATGCGCTCCGCGCCGTACTCTTCATCGGACGAGCCGGTGGCTTCCGTAATTCCGTCGCTGTAGAACACCAGCCGTGAGCCTTGCGAGAGTTGCACCCGGCTCTCGGAGAATTCCCCTGTGCCCAGGCCCAGCGGCATGCCGCGTTCACTGTCCAGAAAGCGCGCGCCTTGTTCATCCACCAGCAGCGGTCGCAGGTGGCCGGCGCTGGAGAACGTCAACTCCCGTGTGGTCGGATTCAGCACCGCCAACAGCATGGTGACAAACTTGCCGGAGGGAAAATCCTCCACCAGCAGGCGATTCAGGCGAGTGAGGACTTCGCCCGGCCCGCTGCAGGTCTGCGCCAGGGAGCGCAGCATTCCGCGCGTGGCGGACATCAAAAGGGCGGCCGCGGTTCCCTTCCCGGAAACGTCAGCCAGCACCAGGCCCCAGCAGCCATCGTCGAAGGAAATGAAATCGTACCAGTCGCCGCCCACCGCGCCCGCGGGGATGGACAGCCCGGAAATCGCGAATCCCGGAATGAACGGCGAACTCTTGGGCAGCAGCGCCTGCTGGATGGCGCGCGCCTCGTGTGCCTCCTGGCTCATGCGCTCGCGCTGATGGCGTTCATGCTGGAAGCGTCGCGCGTTGTGCACAGCGACCGCAACGTGATCGCACAGACTCTGCAACCAGCGCAGATGCTCGCGGGTAAAGGCATCCAGGTCGTGATGCGAAGCCGCGAACACGCCCACCAGTTGACCGTCCACCAATAGTGGAATGGCCACCTCTGAGAGCGTGGATTCCTCGCATGCGATGTAATAAGGGTCCTGGCGCACATCGGGCGCATAGCGCATCTGGCGGGTAGCGGCAACGTAGCCCACCATGCCCTCCGTGCCCACCTTGAGCCTTGAACCCTTGCCGTGAACGGTGCAGCCGTGGACGCCGGCCATCTCCAACTCGCCCCGCTCCTGGTCATGCAAATAAATGTTGGTTTCCACGCAGCAGAAGGCCGTGGCCACATCGTCCACAATCTTGTGGATCAGTTCGTCCAGGTCGAGGATGGATGAAATCTTCTGCGCCCACTTCTGCAATTTCAGCAGATGGTCAACCTGATCGAGTTGTACGGGGCGGGCGGCGACCGGGTCCGGAACAATAGGTCTTGGGCTCGTGGCCATGGGATCCAGCCTCCTTAGAAGAAGTACAGCAAGGGAAAGAGCTTACACACCATCAGATGCGCCGGTCTAGGCGCCGGATTCTGTTTTCGGGGGACTGGAAATGTCGCGGGAAGGGGCCTTCTGGGAGCGCCGCCGTTTGATCTCTTCCAGTCGCTCCCCAATGCGCTTTTCCAGCCCTTCGCTGGTGGGCTGATAGTAAACGCGGGCGGCCAGGTTGTCAGGCAGACACTGCATGTCAGCCACTTTGTCTTCCAGATCATGAGCGTACTGGTAACCCTGGCCGTAGCCCAACCCCTTCATCAATCCCGTAGGCGCGTTGCGCAAGTGCAGCGGGACAGACTCGGCGGCGGTGCGTTCCACGTCGCCCAGAATGGCCCCGTAGGCTGTGTACAACGCATTGGACTTGGGCGCCACCGACAGATACACCACGGCTTGCGCCAGGGCCAGGTTCCCTTCCGGCATTCCCAGAAAATCCACGGCGTCGCGGGCGGCCATGCACTGCGAAAGCGCGTTAGGATCGGCCAGGCCGATGTCCTCCACCGCCATTCGTACTACCCGGCGGGCGATGTACAGCGGATCTTCCCCGGCTTCGAGCATGCGGCCGAGCCAGTACAGCGCCGCGTCGGGATCGCTGTTGCGCACCGATTTGTGCAGCGCGGAGATGAGGTTGTAATGCTCTTCTCCGGCTTTGTCGTAGCGCAAGACCCGCTTTTGCAGGGCGTCCTGAACCAGGTCGTCGGAAATTTCCGCGCCCGTTTCCTTGTGGTCGCGGCCGACGGCCAGCGAGGCGGCCACTTCCAGCACGTTGTAGGCACTGCGCGCATCGCCGCTGGAGTAAGCCGCGATTTTTTTCAGGACATCGTCAGCAACCCGCAACTTCATCCCGCCCAGGCCGCGTTCTTCATCGCTCAGCGCACGCTTAAGAAGCTCGACGATCTGTGCCTCGGTCAGCGGCTTGAGTACGTACACCCGGCTGCGGGAGAGCAGCGCGGAGATGATTTCGAATGATGGATTTTCCGTGGTGGCGCCGATCAGCCGGATGTTGCCCTTCTCCACGTGGGGGAGGAACGCGTCCTGTTGGGCTTTGTTGAAGCGATGGATTTCATCGATGAATACAATCGTTCGCGTGCCGTACTGCCGGGCGCGCTCGGCGTCGGCCATGACCTGCTTGATTTCCTTGATGCCGGTAAGCACGGCGGAGAACTCGACAAACTCCGCCTTGGTGAGGCGCGCGATGATCTGCGCCAGCGTGGTCTTGCCCGTGCCGGGAGGCCCCCAGAAGATGAGCGAGCCGATGTCGTCGCGCTCGATCTGCGTCCGCAGCGGCTTGCCCGGGCCGACCAGATGCTCCTGGCCGACAAATTCATCGAGTGTCCGCGGACGCATGCGATCGGCCAGTGGGCGCGTGCGGTCGCCGGGGTTATCACCGCTCGGTATGGTTTGAAACAGACTCATGCAAAATCACTAAACCACAGCACCGACGGCCAAAATGGAGGACGGGCGTCTCGCCCGTCCTGGACCGCCCATTGCTTGACGGGCGAGACGCCCGTCCTCCATTCGCTCGTTCTAGGGTCCTTTCCGTCTTCGATTTCTCTGTGTCTCTGTGCCTCGGTGGTGATAAGCCTCATTGCTTTTGCCTCATTACTTCATACAACACGATACTCGCCGCTACGCCCACGTTAAGCGACTCCACCTGCGCCGTCTGCGGAATGGCCAAAACCTCATCCATTTGTTGGAGGAGCTCCCGGGACAATCCTGCGCCTTCGCTACCGATAAAAATCGCCAGCCGCCCAGAGAGTCTGGCCTGATCGAGCGGCGTGCCCTTGTGCGATGCTGTGCCTACCAGTCGAAGGCCGTGGTCTTTCATCCCGCCCAGAGACTCAGACAGTTTCGCCCGAGCCAGCGGCAGCCGGAATACCGAACCTGCCGAGGCCCGCACAACTTTGGGATTGTAGGGGCTGACCGTGCCCTCTCCCAGCAGAACGCCGCCGGCGCCGAAGGCTTCAGCGGAGCGCAGGATTGTCCCCATATTTCCCGGGTCCTGCACCCCCGCAATTGCTAGCAACGGTCCGGCCTGGGACTTCGCCAGCACGTCTTCCAGCGAAAACTCTTTCCAGCGCGCCAGGGCAGCCACGCCCTGGGGAGCGTCGCTGGGGACCGCGCTCGAAAACAGCTTGTCAGGCAGCAGCAGGGTCTCCACTTGGGCGCCCAGCTGGGACAGCAATTTCTCGGCCCGGGGCGCCGCTGATTCGCTGAAGAAGACCGCCCGAAACCGTAGCCCGCTGCGAATGGCTTCTTCCACGATGCGAAAACCTTCGATGGCGCAGTAGCCGTCGGGGGTGAGTTCTCCGTGGGAGAAGGCGGCGCGCAGCTCTTTGACCTGAGCGTTGTGGCGTCCCTCGATGCGGCGCAGCCGGGCATTCCAGACCCGGCCGCCGGTGGCTGTGGTTTCCTTCATGTTCGTGCCCGTTCGCTCAGAATCATACCTGTTCCTCTCGGCTTTCTGCGCTTTCCCATGTTATGTTTACCTTTCGCGATTTCAACACTTGGGGCAGGAAGGGACCTGCAGTGCGCGTAGAGATTGTCAAGATCAACTGCGATAACCCGGAAGCGTCACTCATCCGCTATGCGGCAGACCAGATTCGCGCCGGCGAAGTGCTGGGCATGCCGACCGATACTTTTTACGGGCTGGCGGCCGATCCCTTTAATCTGCGCGCCGTGGACCGGGTGTATGACATTAAGTCGCGTTCGCGGCACAAGCCGCTGTCACTACTGATTGCGGACGTGGACCAGGCGGAACAGCTGGCGCAGGACTTGCCGGAGGAGTTTTACGCCCTGGCGCGGCGCTTCTGGCCGGGACCGCTCACCATTATCGTGAAGGCCTCTTCGCGGCTTCCGCTCAAAGTGACGGCCAACACCGGCAACGTCGCGCTACGCGTGCCCAAGGCCCCGATTCCGCTGGCGGTGGTGCAGGCGGCGCAGATTCCGATTACCGCCACCTCCGCCAACCTGAGCGGCGAATCCGAGTGCACCACTGCGCTGGCGGTCCGCGATCAGCTCCAGGACCGCATTGCGATCATTGTCGATGGCGGCACTTCGCCGCGTGAAGTGGCCTCGACCATCATCGACCTCACCGACCAGGAGGCGCGCTGGCGCATCATGCGGGAGGGCGCCATTCCCGCCCAGGAGATCTCCGAGTTTTTCGCGCAAGGATGAACGTGGCAGCGCAGCGGCGTCGGCGAACCCTTTGGCTTTTGTGGGCGGTGACGCTGATTCTTGCGGCCATCGCGCTTCTCCTCGGAATCAGCAGCGTCCAAATCGTGCGCGAATCCGGCTTGCAGGAAGTACAACCCTCCGACGCCATCGTGGTTTTCGGGGCAGCTCAATACGCAGGACACCCGTCGCCTGTTTTTCGCGCCCGGCTGGATCACGCCTACGACCTGTTCCAGCGCGGCGTTGCGCCGGTGGTCATCACCACCGGAGGCTCGGGAGATGATCCCACTTTCAGCGAAGGCGGCGTCGGGCACGACTATCTGATGCATCGCGGCATTACCGAACCCAGGCTGATCGCTGAAACGCAGGGCTCCGACACGGCGTCTTCGGCGGAACGCGTGGCCGTGATCATGCGCACCAACCGGATGCGCACTTGTGTGGCGGTCAGCGACGCCTACCATGTGTTCCGCATCCGCAAATTACTGGAGCATGAAGGCGTTCAGGTTTACGTGGCGCCGCGCCCGGATTCTCGTCCGCGGTCGGTCTGGCAAAGAGCGTTGGCGGTATTACGCGAAGCGGCCAGCTATACAGCGTGGCGGCTGCACATTCCAGCGTAGGAACGAACCACGTAGGGGCAGGTGTCCCACCTGCCCGGCCGGGCAAAGCCCGGCGAGGCTTTCTCTCTCCCGACTCAAAACCCAAGGCGAGCTCCGCTCGCCCGCCCGGACGAGGGCGTCCGGGCCTACGTGGGTTGCGCAGATATCCCTGCCAGCCGTGCCGCCATGGCTGTGATATCGCGGGCTGCGTGGGGGTGGGCCAGCTTGCGCGCGGCTGCGCTCATGCGTTGCAAGCGGCCGGGATCACCGAGCAGCGCGGCGATGGTATCGGCCAGCCAGACTCGTTCCAGCTTGGTCTCTTCCACCACCACGGCCGCGCCCGCGCTTTCCAGCGCCTGGGCGTTGACCCGCTGATGGTCGTCAGCCGCGAGGGGAAAAGGCACAAAGACCGCCGGCTTGCCCGCCGCCGTGATTTCCGCCACCGTGCTGGCGCCTGACCGGCACAACAGCAAATCAGCCCGGGCGAAGACCGCGGGCATGTCCGTGATGAAGGGAGAGACTTCAGCCGACAAGCCTGCGTGCTGATACGCGGCCTGTGCGTCACTGAAGCCGCGCTCGCCCGTCTGATGGATGATGTGAACATTCGGTATCTGCTTCACCAGTTCCGGCAAGCACTGGACCATGGCCTGGTTGATGGCATTCGCCCCCTGGCTTCCGCCGAAAACCAGCAACGTAGGATTGGCGTTTCCCGTGGCCCGCCCCGCGATCTGGAAGAATGCTTCGCGCACCGGCACGCCGGTGACCTCCGCATTGCGGAAATATTCTGCCGTCTCTTCAAAATGCACAGCCGCTCCCGAAACCCACCTCGCCACCATGCGATTGGCAAAGCCGGGCACGACGTTGGGCTCGAAGGCCAGGGTTGGAGTTCCCCTCAGAATGGCTGCCAGCATGGCCGGGCCGGACGCGTATCCACCGACCCCGATCACAATATCGGGCTGGAACTCAGCCAGAATGCTGCGAGCGTGCCAGACCGCCCGGGGAAGGTCGAACAGAGTCTTCAGCCGAGTCTTGAGGCTGACTTTGTTGAGCGCGCCTACCTGGACCAGCCGCAACGGAAATCCTGCCGCCGGAACCAGCCGGTTCTCAATGCCGCGCGCTGTGCCGATGAACAATACTTCCGCGCCGTACTGCTTCTGCAACTCTTGGGCAATGGCCAGAGCGGGAATTACGTGTCCGCCGGTGCCGCCCCCTGCCAGAATTGCCCGCATGATCTGACTATAAACCGGAAGCCGCGGACGCAGGACAAGGCGAGTTGACGGTTTAGGAGCATGCAACACCACGACCCACGTAGGCCCGGACGCCTCGTCCGGGCGGGCGAGCGCAGCTCGCCGGGGGTTTGCGGGTGGTGAAAGCAGAAACCCTGCCGGGCTTTGCCCGGCCGGGCGGGTGAGGATACCGCCCCTACGTGGGTCGTGGTGGTGCCAGACCGCTCATCGATATACTCAAACCATGAACCAGGAGAAGCGCGACCGCGAGCTCGGCATGGGCCGCCGCATTACCCGCCGCGATTTTCTGAACGGCGTCGCGGTAGGAATTGGCGCGCTGGGCACCGCCGGATTATCAGAACTGGCTTCAGGCGCCGCCACAGGAGAGGGTCATCCTCCGTCGGGATTCTATCCGCCGGCTCTCACGGGTATGAGAGGCAGCCAGTCGGGCGCCTTTGACGTGGCCCACGCCCTGCGTGATGGAACTTTTTGGGAAACCGCTGGAAATCCAGCAGACACAGGTGAGACCTACGATCTGATTGTCGTAGGCGGCGGCATCAGCGGGCTGGCAGCCGCTTACTTCTACCGCAAACAGGCTGGCCCAACTTCCCGCATTCTCATTCTCGACAATCACGACGACTTCGGCGGCCACGCCCGGCGCAACGAGTTTCGCGTGGGCAAGCGCCTGCTTCTGAGCAACGGCGGCACCCAATCAATCGAAAGTCCTTCGGAGTACAGCGAAGTAGCCAGAAGCGTTCTTCAGTATCTGGGGATCGAGACAAAAAAATTCTACAAGGCCTACGACCAGAAACTCTACTCGCACCTGGGCACGGCTTGCTTCTTCGACAAGGAAACCTTTGGCGAAGAACGCCTGGTGCCGGGCATGGGCTCGCTCCCCTGGCCCGAGTTTCTCAACAAGACTCCTCTTCCAGAAAAAGTACGGCAGGAGATTGCCCGGCTTTACACCGAGAAGAAGGATTACCTGCCTGGTCTTTCCCGCGAGGAGAAGCAGGCTCGTCTGGCCAGGATCAGCTACGCCGGATTTCTGACCGATATCTGCCACGCCGATCCCGCTGTTCTTCCGTTCTTTCATACCTACACCCACGATCTTTTCGCGGTGGGAATCGAGGCCATCTCAGCCCTGGCCTGTTATCGAAACCCCGATGACTACGGGGCATACCACTACGCCGGCTTCGATGGCATGGACCTGGGCGAGACTGCGGAAGACGAAGGCGAGCCTTACATCTTCCACTTTCCCGATGGCAACGCCTCGGTCGCGCGCCTGCTGGTGCGATCGCTGGTTCCGGAATGCATTCCGGGACACACGATGGAAGACATCGTCACGGCCCGGGCCGACTACGGCAAGCTGGACCAGTCCTCGTCTCCAATTCGTATTCGTTTGAACGCTACGGCTGCGCGGGTGCGTCATCCTGGTCCGCCCGATGCGGCGAAAGAAGTTGAAGTCGCTTACGTGCGGGAGGGAAAGCTACAGAGCGCGAAGGCCAAGGCCTGCGTGCTGGCCTGCTACAACGGCATGGTCCCATATCTCTGCACGGAGCTGCCAGAGTCGCAGAAAGAGGCCCTGCATTACGGCGTGAAGGAGCCTTTCATTTACACCCACGTTGCGATTCGTAACTGGACGGCCTTTCACAAACTGGGCATACGCCAGATTATTTCGCCCGGCGGCTATCACTGTTTCACCATGCTGGATTTCCCCGTTAGCCTGGGCGAATACAAATTCCCCAGCAATCCGCAGGAACCCATGGTGCTGTTCATGCTGCGCACGCCCTGCAAGCCCGGCCTGCCGCGGCGCGACCAGTACCGCATGGGAAGATTCGAGCTGATCAACACACCTTTCTCCACCTTTGAACGGAATATTCGGGACCAGTTGCAACGCATGCTGTCGCCGGGCGGATTCAACGCTTCCCGCGACATTGCAGCCATCACGGTAAATCGCTGGGGCCACGGCTACGCGTATGAATATGATTCCTTCTCCGACCCGCAGTGGGCGCCGGAGGAGCGTCCCTGCGTAATCGGCCGCAAGCAATTTGGCAGGATCTCCATCGCCAATTCCGACGCCGCCGCCAGCGCGTACACCGATGCCGCCATCGACCAAGCCTATCGTGCAGTCCAGGAACAGCTGAAAAGCTCTTGAAATTGCCCACAGCCCCTGACCTGTCATCCTGAGCGGAGTCAGCCCGTTCGCTTGCGAACGAGCTGATGAAGTCGAAGGACCCCTACCTCAGGAAGAATCTGCCCCGCGTTCTTTCTTGAAGCGATCGAACAAAGAGATGAGGTCGCCAGCAGTCCCGTTAGGATAGGGGTCCTTCGACTCCGTAGCTGCTTCGCGAAGCGAAGCAGCCACTCCGCTCAGGATGACACTTCAGTCGGTTTGCTTGGTGATGTTGAGCAGGACGCCCACGCAGGCCAGGGTCACGAACAGCGACGACCCTCCGTAAGATACGAACGGTAGCGGGATCCCCTTCGTCGGCATGAGGCCTAACACCACGCTCATATTGATGAAGGCCTGCACCACCACCATGCTGGTGATCCCGACCGCGAGCAGGCGGCCGAACATGTCCTGGGTACGGAGCGCGGTGCGAACTCCTCGCCACAGGAAGATTCCGAAAAGCAGCAGGACCACCAGCGATCCCAGCAAACCCAGCTCTTCGGCAGTTACGGCAAAAATAAAATCGGTGTGCGGTTCGGGCAAATAAAACAGCTTCTGCTTGCCTTCCATGAAACCCAGGCCGGTGATGCCTCCGGTGCTCACCGCAATGAGTGACTGAATAATGTGAAAGCCCTTTCCCTGCGGGTCCGAGTAAGGGTTGAGAAACGCCAGAATGCGGTCGCGGCGATAGGCAACGTGGAAAATCAGAAAATAGAGTGGAAGCAACGACGCCAGACCGGCATATCCCAGCCAGCGCAGGTCGAGGCCGGCCACGAACAGGATGCACGCAGTGATCGCGGCGCAGGCGATGGCTGTGCCCAGGTCGGGCTGAAACACGATCAGGCCCAGAAACATCAGCGTGGGCAGGACCGCGGGCAGCAGCGTATTTCGCCAGTCGTTCATGGCGTTAATACGACTTTCCAGGAAGAAAGCCAGAAACAGAATGATTGCGACCTTGGCCACTTCCGACGGCTGGAAAGAGAATCCGCTGAAGTGAATCCAGCGGTGCGTGTTGTGGGCGCGGTCGAGAAAAAAGACCGAGATCAACATCAGCGTCGTGACGCCAAACATCGAAAACACGACTCCAGGATGCTTGTAGCGGCGGTAGTCAACCCTCATGGCCACCACCATGGCGGCGAGGCCGGCGGCGGCCCATCCTACCTGCCGTAAGAGGAAGTAATAGCCCGAGCCATAGCGTTCCTTCGCCATGACCGCTGAGGCGCTGAATACCATCACCAATCCGACAAATACCAGGATCAGGGTGACAGTAAACAGCCAGCTATCGACGCTTACGCGCTTGGCCATGGGGAATTCATTTCACCACGGAGACGCGGAGCCGCGGAGCAGAATGTCTGTGAATTTCCGGGGTGGACTGTAACCATCTTGGTTCCCTGGGGGAAACCTCCAATGTTGGGCAGCCACAACAAACCACGTGGGGACAGCCGCCCCCGGCTGTCCGGTCGAGCGCAACTCGACAGCTTAATGATTGGAGGGGCGGAGCTTCGCTCCGCCGGACAGCCGTGGGCGGCTGTCCCCACGTGGTTTATGTGATTCAGAAAGGCACGAGCGGGACGCTCGCGCCTACATTGCGGACAGGGCGTGTACTACTTCTTTAAAGACCCTGCCCCGGTGCTCGTAGTTCCGGAATTGGTCGAAACTGGCGCAGGCCGGGGCCAGAAGAACGATGTCTCCCTCTGCGGCGGTCGCCGCTGCTCGCCTCAGTGCGGTTTCAAGCGTCTCCGAGTGGTCGATTTCCACACCTTTGATCTGGGACTCGATCTTCTCCGCGGCCGCACCAATCGTATAGACCCGCTTGACCCGCTGCCGCAGCAGTTCGTTGAGCTGCGTGTAGTCGCTGTCCTTGTCCTTGCCGCCCAGAATCAGGTGGACATTTGCCGGGAACGATTCCAGGGCCTTGATGGTCGCATCCACGTTAGTGGCCTTGGAGTCGTTGTAATATTCAACGCCGCGAATCGTCGCGACGTATTCCAGCCGGTGCTCGACCGCTTTGAAGCCTCGTATCGCATGGCTGATGCGCGCAGGCTCGCAACCCATAAGCGCGCCGACGCAAACCGCGGCCAGAACGTTCTCCACGTTGTGGCCTCCCTTCAGGGGGATTTCGGAGGCCAACATGATCTCGCGCTGCCCTTTCGCATCGCGAAAAAGGACCCGGCCATCGCTGACGTACGCCCCTTGCTTTACCTCTTCCTGACGGCTGAACCAGAAGACTTGAGCCCGGGTTCGGCTGGCCAGCCCGGCACAGGTGGGATCGTCGGCATTCAGGACCGCGAAATCTTCCGCCTGCTGATTCTCGAAAATGCGGACCTTCGCGTTGGTGTAGGCCTCGAATGTGCGGTGGCGGTCGAGGTGGTCAGGCGTGATGTTGAGCACGACGGCAACTTTTGGACGAAAGGTCTGGATCGTCTCCAGCTGGAAGCTCGACACTTCCAGAACCACTACGGTATCGGCTTTGGCGCGCTCGACCAGCGAGATTGCTGGTGTGCCAATATTGCCGCCGACCAAGGTCGGGTAGCCACCCGCCGCGACAATTTCACCCGCCAGGCTTGTGGTCGTGGTCTTTCCGTTCGAACCGGTGATGGCGACGATGTTCCGGGGCAGGAATAGTGACGCCAGCTCAATCTCGCCGATCACGGGCTCGCCGAGGGCGCGAGCCTGTACCAACGGCGGCGAGTCCACCGGAACACCAGGACTGACCACAATCAGGTCCTGCCCTCGAAATGTGCGCTCGCCGTGCCCACCGGTTTCTACCACAATGCCGTGATCAAGCAGCAGCGGGATTTCTTCCCCCAGCTGGTCTTGCGGCTTGGCGTCGGAGACCGTGACCTTCGCGCCTCGGGACTGCAGGAACAAAGCCGAAGCCACACCGGATTTGCCCAGCCCGACGACGAGAACGCGTTTGTTGGCGAGATCCATGAGGGCCGCTTCTGGTTTCTGGTTTCTGGTTTCTGGTTTCTGGTTTCTGGTTTCTGGTTTCTGGTTTCTGGTTTCTGGCTGCTGGCTTCTGGCTGCTGGCTTCTAGCCCCTGGCTTCTGGCTTGAAGGTTTCGGTCTTTGGCTAGAAGCCAGGAGCCAGGAGCAAGCAGCGCTTATCTTAGCTTTAGTGTAGTCAGCGCGAACAGGGCAAATACCAGCGACCCGATCCAAAAGCGCACGATGATTTTTGATTCCGACCAGCCCAGCAGCTCGAAATGATGGTGCAGGGGCGCCATTTTGAAGATGCGTTTCTTTCTCAGCTTGTAGGACACCACCTGAAGAATCACTGACAGAGCCTCGATTACAAAGATCCCGCCGATGAAAGGCAGCAGCAATTCCTGCTTGATCATCACGGCGACCGTGCCGATAGCGCCGCCCAGGGCCAGAGATCCCACGTCCCCCATGAAGACCTCGGCGGGATGGGCGTTGTACCAGAGGAATCCGATGGCACGCTCCGACCATGGCTCCGCAGAAGATCGTCAGCTCACCGGCCAGGGGCATGCGCTGCAGTTCAAGATACTGCGCGAAGGTGGCGTGGCCGCTGACGTAAGTAAGGACAGCCAGCGCTCCGGCAGCAATGACGGTGCATCCGATGGCGAGACCGTCCAGGCCGTCGGTAAGATTCACCGCGTTGCTCGAACCCACAATCACCAGCACCACAAAGGCCACAAACGGAAGAAACGCCAGCGGCCAGAGCGCCGGATTGTTGACCAGCTTCTCAATCACCAGGTCGGGATGAAATTGTTTGATGAAGGGCACCATCAGCTTGGTCGAATAGGCGTCGCGCGTTTGCATGGCAATCAGCGCCACCGCGATCAGGATGCTCACGGCAATCTGCAGGCCCAGCTTGGCTTTCGAGGTGAGCCCCAGATTCCTTCGGTTCACCACTTTGATGTAGTCGTCGGCAAATCCAATGGCGGCGAAGGCGCAGGTGGCAAACACCGCGATCCATATGAACAGGTTGCTCAGGTCGGCCCACAACAGAGTCGGGACCACGATGGAAATGGCGATCAGCAGGCCGCCCATGGTCGGAGTGCCGGCTTTTTTCTGATGGGCCTTGGGCCCCTCTTCCCGGATGAACTGGCCGATCTGAAATTCGCGCAACCGGTTGATGACGATGGGGCCGACAATCAGTGCCGTGAACAGTGCGGTGAGGCTGGCAAAAGCTGTACGAAAGGTCAAATAACGGAAAATACGGAATGGCGGGAAGTAGTGGAACAGCTTCAGGTACAGCAGCCAGTAGAGCAATCAGCCTCCCTGCAGTCGTCAGTCGTCGGTCTTCAGTCGTCAAGAAACAGCGGTCAGGAGCGTTCGTCGGCGGTCGTTGATTTGCTGAGGACTGAAGACTGACGACCGACGACTGCCTCCAAAGCACGTTCCAGCTTTACTCCGCGCGACGCTTTGAGCAGCACCACGTCGCCTTCGCGAGTCTCGCGGGCCAGCCACTCGCCGGCTTCGTCGGGTGTGGCCACGAATTCTGCCCTGATCCCGGCGCTGCTTGCGGCTTGGACCATTGACTGCGCCAGGCCTCGCACTCCGACCAGTATGTCGATTCCCTTCTCGGCCATGTGCTGGCCGGAACGGCGATGCAATTCCTCGCCCGACGGGCCCAGTTCCAGCATTTCGCCCGCAACCACGATGCGGCGCTTTGCCGGCATTGCCGCCAGCGTGTCCACCATTGCGTCCAGGGCCGTTGGATTGGAATTGTAGCAATCGTTGATGACCGTGATGTTGCCCAGTTGGACGACCGCCCCTCTTTTATCGGCGGGAGCGAGAGTCGCCAGGGCGCGAGTGGCTTCCGCGGGACCCAGACCGCGCTCGATCCCGGTCGCCACCGCTGCCAGGGCGTTATAGATGTTGTGCGTGCCCACCAGGGGTAAGCTCGCAGGTTCACGGCAGCCGCCGGCCACCACATCGAAGGTGGAACCGGCGGCACCGCGCGATACGATGTTTTCCGCGCGGATGTCGGCCGTCCGATGCAGGCCGTAGCGCACCACCTTGCCGTGAAAGTCGCGGCCGAACTGGGAGACGTACTCGTCGTCGGCGTTGAGGATTGCGGTCCCGCCGGCGGGCAGTGCCTCAATCAGTTCGTACTTTGCCCGCGCGATTTCGGCCACCGACTTGAAAAACTCCAGATGAACCGGGGCCACGTTGGTGACCACGCCAATTTCCGGTTGCGCGATTTTTGCCAGCGCGGCGATTTCTCCCCGGTGCGACATGCCCATCTCGATGACGGCGGCCTCATGCTCCGGTTCGATTTTCAGCAGCATCAGGGGCAGGCCGAAATGGTTATTGAAGTTGCCCTCTGACTTCAAGACCCGAAAGCGCGAAGAAAGCACGTGGGCAATCGCTTCTTTCGTGGTGGTCTTGCCGGTGGATCCGGTTACGCCGATGACCGGCTTCGCCCACAGGCGGCGGACCGCGGCACCCAGCGTTTGCAGAGAAACCAGCGTGTCGGCGACCGCCAGCAGCCGGGTCTTTACCGCATAGCGCGCCAGTTCGTCCTTGCGGACGACTGCGGCCACGGCGCCCTTCTCCAGCGCCTGCTGCACAAAATCGTGGCCATCCATGCGCTCGCCCTTCACCGCGAAGAAAAGCTCGCCGGGCTGAATGGTGCGCGAGTCAATCGAGTAGGCCTGGGCGATCGCTGTGTGGTCGAACTCGCCACTGGCCGAAGTGAATTCGGCGATTCTCAAAAGCGGGAGCTTCATCTGCGTTTTCCGGCGGCGGCATTGGACGACTTGCAGTCATATCCGCCATCGCGCAGCACTTTCCGCGCGGTCTCCACATCGTCGAATGGGACTGCGCCCGCGCGGGTGAGCTGCACGTTTTCGTGACCCTTGCCGGCAATCAGCACAATGTCCCCCGCATGCGCTTCCCGGACCGCCAGGGCAATGGCAGCCTTGCGGTCAGGCTCAGTCTTGTATCTTGTACCCGAGCGTTGCAGTCCAACCATGGCGTCATTAATGATGGCAAGTGGATCTTCGCTGCGCGGATTGTCCGAGGTCAAGATTACGAAATCGCTGCCCCGTCCGGCAGCCTCGCCCATCAATGGACGCTTGGCCCGGTCGCGATCGCCGCCACAGCCAAAGACCGTGATCACCTTGCCCTTCTGGCCCGCCTGTTGAACGAATTCCCGCGCCAGCGCGGTCAGGTTGCGCAGCGCATCGTCGGTGTGCGCGTAATCCACCACCACGGTGAAGGGCTGCTGGCAGTCCACACGTTCAAAGCGGCCCGGGACGCGGGTAAGCGCCGCTACACCCTGCGCGATCTCCTCGGGCTTGCAGTTCCGCAGATAAGCTGCACCCGCGGCCGCCAGGACGTTGTACACATTCACTTTTCCGATGAGCGGAGAAAATAGCGGAATGGTTTCCTTTGCGCCCACCAGATCAAACCTGGTTCCCCGCGGGGTAATTTCGACTTTCTCGGCATGGAAGTCGCCTTTGGTCAGGCCGTAGGTCAACACTTCGGAACTGCGCTTCCTGCTGATCTTCACCAGCTTCTGACCGTACTCGTCGTCGCCGTTGAGCACGGCTCCACGAGGCGCTTCCGTGCCGCAGCCTTCGAATAATACCTGCTTGGAGAGAAAATACTCTTCCATGGTGGGGTGATAGTCGAGGTGGTCGCGGGTCAGGTTGGTGAAGACGGCGACGTCGAATGGAATCCCATAAACCCGCTGCTGGTCCAGCGCGTGCGAGGAAACTTCCATGACGGTCTCGGTCGCGCCCTGGCTCAGGGCCTGGTTCAGAATGCGATTCAACTCCAGCGCTTCCGGAGTGGTGTGCGGCGCCGGAAGAATTTTTCCGGCAACATGATATTCGATGGTCCCGACCAGCGCGCTCTTGCGCCCCGCGGCGGTAAGAATGGATTCGAGCAAGAATGCGGTCGTGCTTTTCCCATTCGTGCCGGTAATGCCGGTGATGGCCAGCCGCTCGGCCGGCTTCTTGTAGAAATTGGCGCTGAGCCGCGCCAGCGCCCGGCGTCCGTGCGGCACCTGGGCCCAGGCCACGTCCGGACGGGGCTTTTCGGTTGCGGAGTCAGTAATGATCGCGACCGCTCCGGCCGCGATCGCCTGGTCGATGAATTTGTTCCCGTCGCTCGATTCGCCCCGCATGGCGACAAAGGCATCGCCCGGCTTGATCCGGCGCGAGTCATACTCTAGGCCGCCGATACCGGGGTTGCCGGTCTGCGAAAGCACTTCCGCACCGTACAGGAGTTCGAGGAAAGTCATTGCTTTGGATTTTAGAGTACTGGGGCCTGTCTTACGTAGGGGCAGGTGTCCTCACCTGCCCGGTTGACTACGCCCGCAATCCTCTGAGAACCAGGCTGCGAAGACCTCCGGCGAGCTGCGCTCGCCCGCCCAGACGAGGACGTCTGGGCCTACGGCGGTCGTGTTCACCGTCCAAACTTCACCGTCACCTGCGAGCCTGACGCAACATGCGAACCGGGCGGGGGCGACTGTTCCCGGGCCAGGCCGCTGCCCACCACATCCAGATCCAGTCCGCTTTCCTGGGCCGTCTCGATGGCGGCCCGGACGCTCTTTCCCAGGAACGATGGGACCGCAATTCCGCCCTGCTCGACGTCCAGCACCACCGTGCCACTCGACGGAAGACGAACCGGAAGTGGCGTTGCTCCGGGTTTTTCTTCCGGCCCCGCCATTTGGTTTTGCTTCGGAACGGCCGGCGCTGCCGGTTCGGCCTGGCGCATGGCTGCGGGCACGACCACGCTAGCGGTCACGTTGGGCGAGGAGGCCGCGGAAGCGACGGCCGGTTGGTCACTGGCATCGGAGGGCGGAATATCCGATGCATCCAGAGTGTCGCCCAGGCGGTCAGGTGATCCTTCTTCGACATCCTGGTCTTTCACCCGCCGCTCCGCCAGCAGGACCTGGCGGCTGGGCGGCAGTTCCACGTCGTGAGGCGTGTGGAGATACTCCAGCACCTGCTGCGTTACTCGCTGGAACACAGGAGCGGAAACTTGTCCGCCCTGATGCAGACCCACTGCGGAATCCAGAATCACCGCTACCGTAATCGCCGGGTCATTGATCGGAGCGAATCCGGCGAAAGACGCCACGTACTTGGTGTGCGAATAGGCACGGGTGGCAGGATCAACTTTCTGCGCGGTCCCGGTCTTCCCCGCCGAGCTGTAACCTTCGAGGATGGCCTTCTTCCCGGTGCCGTGCAGGACCACGCCTTGCATCATCTGTTTCATCTGCGCTGCTGTCATCGGAGAGATCACCCGGCGCTGTACTCCGGGGTGAAAGGCAACCATCTGTGGAGTGCCCCGCGGTTCGGTGGTCCCGGCCACGATTCGCGGCGCCACCCAGATACCATCGTTGGCGATGGTCGAGATCATGCCCACCAGCTGCAGCGGGGTCACTCCAATCTCCTGCCCCATGGAGATGGCGCCAATGGACACTTTGGACCAGCGATTCAGCGGCTTGGAAAGACCGCGGGTCTCGCCGGGCAGCTCAATGCCGGTGTGCTGCCCGAAACCGAAGGCGCGAATGTACTTGTAAAACCGTTCTTGGCCCAGGCGCAAAGCGATCTTGATCGCGCCCACGTCGCTCGATTCGGCCAGAATGCCGGCCACCGAAAGCAGCCCGTGAGGCTTGCTATCGCGGATCCGCATGCCGTTAATCACAATCGAGCCCATCTGGCAGTCAAACACTTCCGTGGGATGGGTCAATTTTTCTTCCAGCGCGGCAGCGATGGTGACTACCTTGAAAGTCGATCCCGGCTCGTACACGTCGCTCACAGCGTGGTCTTTTAGTTTTTGCGGTGTGATGTCGCGGGCCAGGTTGGGATTGAAGGTGGGACGGTTGGCCAGTGCGAGGATCTCTCCGGTTTTCGGGTTCTCCACGACCACCGTGCCCGATTCGGCATGGGTCTCCCGCATCGCGGTTTCCAGTTCGCGTTCCGCGATGTACTGGATTTTTTCGTCGATGGTCAGAACCACGTTTTCGCCGGGATCAGGCTGCTTCTCCACGCTGCCGAACCATTTGCGGCGGGCATCGACTGAGATCAGCATGCGGCCGGGCTTGCCCCGCAGTTCGTCGTCGTTCGAGCGTTCGATCCCACTCAGGCCTTCGTCGTCCATGCCGACATAGCCCAGCACCTGGGCCGCCAGTTCACGTTTGGGATAGAAGCGTTTCGATTCTTTCTGGAAATAAATGCCGCGCAGATTCATGGACCGGATGCGGTCGGCGGTTTCGGCGTCCGCCTTGCGCGCCAGCCAGCAGAAGGTGCGGGCGGACTTGCATTTGGCCAGCAATTCGCGCGGATCATCCCGGGTGATGCGGGCCACCAGGGAGATGGTCCCGGCCAGGTCAGGAATGTCGGCGGGCACCGCGAATACGGAATCCACGGACACGGACATGGCCAGTTCGCGGCCGGCGCGATCGTAGATGACTCCACGCTTGGCTGCGACTTCGGTGGTGCGCTGCTGCTGGCGCTGCGCTCTCTGCTCGAAATCGCCGTAGCGGAAGATCTGCAGATAGACGAGGCGCAGGCTGATAGCGCCGGCCCAGAGCACCAGGATTGCGCCCAGAAGGTAGAGCCGTTTATTCGCGCTGTTACGGGGTGAGTTTGTTGCCACGGTCCAGCCCCTTAGACAAACATGGCGGCCCACCATGAGGGAGCCGCCAATCGGACTCTTGTAGCGCCGGCGTCTCGCCGGCTGTCTGGCGGGCGTCCCGCCCGCCAATCGGGCCGACCGGAGGGCAGCGGTACTTAAAGAGCCAGCCGGTCGTGCTTCGCTATCGTGCCGAAACCACCGAGACCGGAGTCACGCTGGCCAGCACCGGCGTTGCGGCATCCGGTGAAACCGTATCCATGTGCATCACCTGGCCGGCTTGCGGGGATTGCAGTCCCAGCTTCCGCGCTAGCATGTCAATGCGCTCGGGATCGCGCAGTGAGGCTTCTTCCAGGCGCAGGGCGCGGTTCACCTCGACAAGGCCGTCGCGCTGCACCCTGAGAGTTTCGATCTTGTAGCCGTACTCAATGGCTTTGAAATGCTGCCAGGCAAAAGTCATCACCAGTAGGAACAGGCAGCCCAGAGCAACTCCAAATTGTTTCATTTCGCGGCTGCGCTGCGGGTCCTCCACTTTCACCAGGCGCGAATTATCGATGGGCTTGGCGAAATAAATTTCTGGAGTTCCCGTCCAGCTGCGTTTAGGCCGCACGACCGGAGCTGCGCACTGCGCCGCCGCCATTTATGCCACCCCAGCCAGACTGGTTTCGAATTGCGCAACTTCCTGTTGCGCCACCGCATACCAGTAGGCAAGTTTCTCTTCCTGGGAGCGCGTGTCCTGTAACAGCATGTCGGCATGGGCCTCGCTGCGCTCCACCGTGGCAATCAGTTCGTCGATCAGTGTTCCTGTGTACGTCGTTGCTCGGTACATCTTTGGCCTCCGTTCTACCTTCCCATCTCTCCGGGACGGCACCGAAGAGGGTAGAGAGTTGTGTTTCGCCCTTGTTGTGAGAGGCGATGCCGTCCCGGAACTTGTCTTGCTAAATTCACCCCGGCGCGCACTCACGTCCGTACCGGGTTCCCGGCAGGTTTTCCGGGTAAACTTTGTGCGCCGGCGTCTCGCCGGCTGTCTGGCGGGCGTCCCGCCCGCCTATCGGGCCGGCCGGAGGCCGGCGCTACCTAAATTCTCTCCGCCGCCCGCATTTTCGCGCTGCGTGCCCGCGGATTGCGTTCAATCTCTTCTTCCCCGGCGGTCACTGGCTTTTTCGTAAGCAACTTGTAGTGACCCTGCTTCGCGCCTTCGCGGAAGGCATCTTTCACCATGCGGTCCTCCAGCGAGTGGAAACTGATGATCACGATCCTTCCGCCCGGTTTCAGCACTTGCGGGGCCGCTTTCAGCAGCTCCCGCAGGTCGTCCAGTTCATGGTTTACGAAGATTCGGAGAGCTTGAAAGGTCCTTGTCGCGGGATGAATTCTTCTTTCCGCCTGATTCATTGGCCGGGCCGCGGCCGATACCACAGCTGCAAGTTCCGCAGTTGTACGTATTGGCCGCGACCGGACAATGGCTCTGGCGATTCTCCGCGACCTCCTTTCCTCACCGAATTCGTAAATCAGATTGGCGAGTGTGACCTCGTCCGTCTGATTTACCACTTGTTCGGCGGTGGGCCCGGCTTGCGTATTCATCCGCATGTCGAGCGCGCCTTCCGCCTGAAAACTGAAGCCCCGCGACGCTGTGTCCAGCTGCAGGCTGCTTACGCCGAGGTCCGCCAGCAGTCCGTCGGCTGACGCCGCACCGAACCGCTCTCCGATCTCCGCGAAAGAACCGTGCAGAAGAACCACTTCAGGCCAACCCTCCCCCCCGGAAGAAGTCAGCCTGACGCGGGCCTCATCGAGCGCCGCGGGGTCCTTATCGAGCCCAATCAAATGACCCGGTGCGCCGAGGCGTCTTGCGATTTCTAAACTGTGCCCGCCCAGGCCCACCGTGGCGTCGATATACGTCCCGCCACGCTTGACAGCTAAAAAGTCGATCGCTTCTTTTAAAAGAACCGGGACATGGCCACTCTTGTTTCCACCATGTCCACCCCGCTCGGGGGTGTTTGTTGAACCCTCGTCCACTAGATGCCCAGATCGTCGAGCGTCTTCTCATCCTCAGGTGTGAACGGTTGCTCCTCGATCTCCGTGCGATACCCTTCCAGGTTGCGAACCACGAGATGGCTGAGATTGCCGGTCACGGCCACTTCGCCTTTGAGCTGCGCCGCTTCCCGCAACAAGCTGCGGTAACAGCAGCCGCCCCTGACCGTCCATCTCGACCATCTGGCCGTAGTAGTTCACCCGGTCCAGAAACTTTTTCTTCGTAGGATTGAAGGTGGAGAGCCCGGCCAGCTTCTGCTCGATCCGTTCCCATTCCTCGAAGGGATATACTTGGCCAACCTTGCCATCCAGGCTGGTGATGTAAAATTGCGCTGCCGTACTTCTCGTCGATCACCCGCTTGAACTCCGCGGGGACTTTGAGCCGTCCCTTTTCGTCCACGCGAGTTGGGTGATTGCCGCGAAACATGTGTTCTGCCCCTTAGGGCGGGAAATCCTTTGAATACGGTTGCTGCCACAGCGAGGGAGGTAAAAGCGGTCAAAATGGCCGTAGTTTCTGGTTCGTTCGGGCTGTTTTTTGGGGTGTCAGTTACAAAATCCACTGGCGCCTCTCAAAGTTTCACTACTGCCCACGACCTCTACCGTCTAGACCACTTTCTACCACATTTGTCCACATCCTACGCCTAAAGCATTTGTTGTCAATGAGAAAGTTATGGGTCTCTATGGGGAGAGATGAGGTCTTTTCGAAAGCGCGATTACTTGTGGCTTACTGAATTGATGACCACAATGGGTATGGTTTAGGAATTTGGTTCTGCTGTGGCTACCCGATTGTCTTCGAGTTCAGACAAGTCCATGACAAGTGGAAATCCTGTGGAAATTCCTGCTGGGGGATCGAACCCGCGGCTGCGGGCGACGCGCCCGCGAGGCTTTTGACTTCTTCTTACCGCTGCTGACGAGACAAAGCAGAGAACCACAGCGGACCATCAATAGATGACATTGTCTTCAAGGCTGGTGCGGACCCCTCCATTCTCAACCGTGATGGAGTAGGCCTTACCGCCGTCGCCTGTCCAGGTCTTGAAATCAAAATGTGCGCCGGCGGGAGCGTGGTAAGCGGAAATGTCACGGATGGTGAGCGGAACATTGGGTTTACAAACCTCTGGCGCAGCCGTCACCTGCAGGAAGTAAACCCCTTTGCCGGACCCGATCACGGTGCCCTTTCCATCGGGTTCCAGGAGGACGGCGGACTTCTCATCGATGGCAGCTTCGCGCGGGGCCTTCGACCAACCGTCCTGCACCAGGCGCGAAAGGAACACCAGTGTCCGTCCCATCCGGTCGCGTTTGGCGAAGTGGCTGTCGGTAAGGGTGTTTTCCAGGTTCGGCACTTTGAGAAAATCGCGGACCAGTGTCACCCGTTCATGGTAGGGGTTGGGCAGCACGTCGGTGGAAGCAAGGTCATTGTCGTCTGCCTTGTCTTTCAATGCGCCATAGGCGAACTCGCTCAGCACGGCGAGGCCGGCGCTGGTGCCGCCGATGGGCTTCCCGCTTGCAATGTTGGCATTGACTGCATCCTGCACCGGCGTACCCTGCCAGAAGTTGACGTAGCGAGACTGGTCGCCGCCGGCAATAAAGACCGCTTCGGCATGCCGGATAATATCTGCAACCGCGGGATCCTGGGCCCCGTCGCGGTCGGGAATGATCAGCGTGGCCACGGAGTTGAGCGTGCACAAGCCGTTGACGTAGGAGTTGTAGTCATCGTCACCGCGCGCCCGCAGTATCAGAAAATCGCCGCCGTTTGCCTTCCGGCACAGCCAGCGGAAAGCCTCGTCAAGGTCAGCGCCGCCACCCATCATGGCTGTACCCGCAGCCGGAATCGTCGTTCGGTCAGATTTTTTCCCCAGACGAATGTATTGATAGGAAGAGGCCGTTGCTGCGGTAGAGAAAAGGAGTATGGTCTGGAGAAGGAGAAGAATCGCGGCCCGGGCACTTTTTGGAGAAATGATTGGGGACATGGTTTTGCAGGATACGAAGCCCGGACAATTTATCGCGTGCGGGCTCTGCCCGTCCACTTTTTCAACCCTCGCTGTGCAGCATGTTGTAACGTGGGCTGATTCGTATGGTCCATCTGGCGCAGTTCGAGCAATGGGTGCCGGTTCCGATCGAGCGGACCTTCCTTTTCTTCGCCAATCCCGGCAACCTGCCACGAATCATGCCGCCGCACACTGGCACTGAACTCGTGCGCCTGAAACTAGTACCACCTCCCGGGGTGGCGGTCGAACGCGCGACCATCACTGACCGGGCCCCTTTGGCCGGCGCCGGTTCCGAAATTGTTACTTCGTTTCGCCTGGTCCCCTTTCTTCCCTTTCGTGCCCAGTGGATCGCCCTGATTACTGAATTTGTGTGGAACCATCATTTTGCCGACGTGCAAAAGAAAGGACCGTTCAAAAGTTTTCATCATCGCCACGAACTTAACGGCGAAACGCGGGACCAAGTCAATGGAACCGTGATACGTGACGTGATCGAATACGACGTGGGATTTGGCTGGCTGGGAGAACTGGCACAGAAGCTTTTCGTCAGCCGCCAGTTGCAGCGGACCTTTGCGTATCGCCAGAAAGCATTGGAGAAGCTGCTGGCCCAAGCACAGACCCTGTAGGGACGGGTCTTCGACCCGTCCGGGCCGAGCCAGGCTCGGCTGGCCGTTGTTCTGATGGTGAGGTCTAGTGTGCGGTCCCAGAAATACATGGATATCGAAAATGTAAGCAGCGCAGGTCGAGTTGGCCGAAACAGCAGGTCCCTCCACTTCGCTCGCTTCGCCCCGCTCCGGTGGCGATGACAATATTAATTAACGAATTTCCGGGACAGGACACTAGCTTGACAGGGAGGAAACCGGCCGAACTGCGCTCGGCCGGACGGGTCGGAGACCCGTCCCCACACACAGTTTCTCTATCTGCTGGGCTCAACCACGACCGCGGTCCCGTAGGCCAGCACCTCCGTGACCCCCTGCATCACTTCGGTGGCATCGTAGCGCGCTCCGACCACTGCGTTGCCACCCAGTTCAGCGGAATGCTGCAGCATCAGGTCGAAGGCCTCGGACCGGGTCTTCTCGCATAACTGGGTCAACAGAGTAATATTGCCGCCCAGAATGGTTTGCAGACTGGCCCCGATTGTCCCGAAAATCGAGCGGGAGCGCACCACAATGCCGCGCACCACGCCCAGCGTGCGCACCACGCGAAAACCGTCGAGCTCGAATTGCGTGGTCACCATGTTGTGGGCGACCATCCGTCCGGACGTACCGTAGCCTGTGGACATCGTGTTCATCCTTCCTCCTGGAAGTTGTCGTGCCGCTTCGCAGCTACTATAACGATTCCAACTGCGCTGTAATCACAAATTCTTGTTCTCCGGTGTCGTACTGGACGCACAGTACATTGGGCTTGCAACACACCTGGCAATCTTCTACATAGGACTGGCTGCGCCCAGCGGACTCATCCACCGTGGTCTGGTTCCACTCGCCGCAGCCGGCGCATTGGAATCCGGTTTCCATCGCTACTTCATTCTCAATTTTCCACTGCCCCTTGCCAATTGCATATCAGAAGACCCCTATAATGGCGATTCGCTGGTCAACTGGAATAGCTAACTGGAATCGCCGATGGAGGATTCATGCTCTCGAGACGCCGTTTTCTGCAGGCCGGCACGATTGCCGCGGGCACGGGGCTGGCCGCTTACACGCCAGCGCTCCGCGCCGAGGACGCATGCGCTCCCCTGCCGACCTCGATCGCCAGCCTGAAATCAATGAAGGAGATGGCCAGGCCCATCACGGTGGACGAAAGAGCGGCGCGTCAGGAAAAGGCGCGGCAACTCATGGTGGCCAACCGTCTCGACGCAATTCTTCTGGCCGACGGCACTTCGCTCAACTACTTTGCCGGTGTGCAATGGTGGGGCAGCGAACGCCTGTTTGCCCTGGTGCTGCCGGCCAAGGGTCACCCGCTCTGTGTATGCCCGGCATTCGAGGAAGGCCGGGCCCGCGAGTTGCTGGCGAATTCTCCGGAGGGGAAGACTGCCGACGTGCGCACCTGGCAGGAGGACCACAGTCCCTACCAACTCCTGGCACAGGGACTTACCGACCTGAAAATCTCCACTGGCAGGCTGGGCATGGAAGAGTCCGTGCGCTTCGTCTTCAGTGATGCCATCGCCAAAGCCGCGCCGCGATTGCAGATTGTCAGTGCAACTCCCGTCACCGCCGGCTGCCGCATGATCAAGAGCGATCATGAACTTGAGCTGATGCGATTGGCGAACCAGGTCACGCTCACGGCTTATCGTGCTGCCCACCAGACATTGCATGACGGAATGCCGCAGGCGGAACTCGAACGAATGATCATGGCCGCGTACAGTCAACTGGGCTTTTCCGGCGAAGTAGATATAGAGATCGCCGGGAATTCATCTTTCCCGCATGGCTCGATTGTGCCGCAGGTGATTCGCGAAGGCACGCTGGTGATGCTGGACGACGGCTGCACCGTCGAGGGCTATCAGTCCGATATCACACGCACCTTTGTATTCGGCAAGCCTTCAGACAAAATGAAGAGAGTGTTTGAGACTGTGCATCGCGCGCAGACCGCCGCATTCAAGGCAGCCCGTCCCGGCGTCGAATGCCAGGCGGTGGATGCAGCCGCGCGGAAAGTGATCAGCGATGCCGGGTTTGGTCCAGATTACAAATTCTTCACGCACCGCGTGGGGCACGGAATCGGAATGGACGGCCACGAATGGCCGTATCTCGTTCGTGGCAACAGCATGCCCCTGGCCCGCGGCATGACCTTCAGCGATGAGCCGGGCATCTACATCCCGGGCGACTTCGGAGTGCGCCTGGAAGACGATATGCACATTACGGAAAACGGCGCAGAGTTGTTCACGCCGCAGAGCCCGTCGCTGGAGGACCCGTTCGGATCAGCCTAAACTCCTCTCCACCACAAATTTCTCACGTGTCATCCTGAGCGGAACTCTGTCCATTCGCTCGCGAATGGACAGACGGAGTCGAAGGACCACCATGATCGGTTGTGCACTCGTCGTCTCGAGATCTCTCGGCATGAGCCGCAAAACAGCCCACGTGACCACATTTTCAATCCGGCTATAGCGGTTCTTCGACTACGTGACTGCTTCGCGACGCGAAGCAGTCACTCCGCTCAGGATGACAGCCGAAGAAGGATGGCAGCTACGCTTCTGGCACGGGAGGGCACCCCGGGAAACTGAGCAGGTAGGTGTTGCCCACGTAGCCCAGATACTTGATGCCGATCTCGCTGGTAAAGAATCCGTCGGCGGTCATCTCCCGCAGAAATGCGAAAAACTCAACGCCCTGGCTTAGACCTGGATCTTTCTCTGCATTCTTGCGATAGGCGATCAGGTCGAGAATCTCTCTTTGATGGGCCGGCAAACAGTCGAGATAAGCTTTGCCGTAGCGGTCCGAACACTGCGCCTCCAGCCACATCATGCCTCCGCCAAGCTTCAGCTGATAGTCGGGATTCTCGCTGGTGAGCAGGTCGATAAATTCCGGCGCGCCCGCTTCCCTGGCGCCACCGGAATCGGCGTCGGCGGGGATGATGGCCTGGCAGAGCGCCTGGAGCGTCTTGTATTGCTGAGGCGAGAAAAATTTCGGAGTATAGACGGCCGCCGTGGTGGCAGCCTTCTCCGTTGCCACCATGTGGTGCGCATACTCGGCCGCCTGCGCCGGAATCACCCGCAGCACTGAACCGGCCATCGCTCCCATGGTCAGGGTCTTCAGAATGTCGCGACGCGAGATGGACTTGGTTGCCATGTTTCCTTCCTAAAGACTTCCCTTCTTCGCCTGATCGATCAGGAATTCTGACGTGCGCCAGGAGAGCGCCATGATGGTGAGCGTCGGGTTCTTGTCCGGATTGGTCACGAAAGATGCGGCATCGGTGACAAACACATTGTTCACGTCGTGGGCCTGGCTGTACTTGTTCAGCACCGAGGTCTTGGGATTGTTGCCCATGCGCGCTGTGCCCAGTTCGTGGATGATGACGCCACCGTCCTCGATGCCGTAGGGATGGCGGCCTTCGGGCTTCGCTTTGCTGATGAATGTTCCGCCCGCTGTCTCGACGATCGAGCGGAAGGTTTCCTGCATGTCCCTGGCCATGTTGATTTCGTTATCGCTCCACTGCCAGTGAAAGCGCAACACCGGGATGCCCCATTGGTCCACGGTATCGGGGTCGATATCGCAGTAGCTGTGCTCGTTGGGAATCATTTCGCCGCGCCCGGCGAAACCGATGTAGGTGCCGTACCGGCTGCGGCAGTACTGTTTGAGGGAGGCGCCGTATCCTTCATGTTCTTTGCAGGTATCCTCGAACTCGCCCACGCCCGGCATGCCCCGGCCGCCGCCAAATTCGATATGGTATCCGCGCAGAAAATCATTCTTGCGATCGTATCTCCACCACGGCATATACAAGTGCATACCGCCCACGCCGTCATGATTGTGAGGCGGCATTTTCTCCAGCTGCGGAAAATATCCGCCGGCGGAACTGCCGACCGAATCCGTCAGGTAACGGCCGACCGCGCCGGAAGAATTCGCCAGACCGTCGGGAAACAAAGTAGAGCGGGAATTCAGCAGCAAGCGTGCCGACTCGCAGGCGCTCGCAGCCACTACAAAGGCCCGGGCATGCACCCGCTTTTCGGAATGCGTGGCTTTGTCGATGTAAGCCACGGCTTCGGCTTTGCCATCTTTTCCCACCACGATCTCGCGCGCCATGGCGCCCGTGATCAGAGTGAGTCGTCCGGTGGCTTGCGCCGGCGGAATCATGACCTGGCTGGAGCTGAAGTTTGAAGCGGTCAGACAGCCCCGGCCGCACTGGGCGCAGTAATGGCAGGCAGCGCGCCCGTTCAGTGGCTTGGTGAGGATCGCCAGCCGCGAAGGCACGCAGGGAATATTTAGTTTGTCGCAGGCCTTCTTGATGATGGTTTCGGTGCAACGCGGGGGAGGCGGCGGCAAAAAAATGCCGTCCGGCGCGCTGGGAATATTCTCCTTGCTCCCGAACACGCCGATGTAGGACTCGACCTTATCGTAATAGGGTGAAACTTCTTCGTAGGTGATGGGCCAATCATCGCCCATGCCATCGGTCGAGCGGGACCTGAAGTCCACCGGGGCAAAGCGGAGAGCGATGCGTCCCCAGTGATTGGTGCGGCCGCCCACAATGCGCGAGCGGAACCAGCGGAACTGCGATCCTGCCGCGGAAGTGTAGGGTTCGCCTTCGATTTCCCAGGCGCCGTTGGGTGCAATGAATTCGTCGTTCAGTTCATGGCGGTGCTCGCCGCCGACACCCACGCCGCGATGCGGCAGTTGGTACGGCCACATGTGCTCCTTAAAATCTTTCTCCGGATTCAGCGGCGGGCCGGCTTCCAGCATCACTACGTTCAGCCCGCCTTCGGTGAGAACTTTCGCGGCCGTGCCGCCTCCCGCGCCCGATCCAATGATGCAGACGTCATACACTTTCGGGGAACGAATGACTTGTGCCATCAGGCTCTCCGGGAACGATGTTGACCGCTAAAACCGTACCTTCGCCAGGTATTCGTAACTGGTCTTGATGCTGGCAAAAGGGTCCTTGGGATGATCATGCTCGACGAAGTAATGCTTGATGCCGGCCTTTTCGGATTGGGCGAAAATCTTTTTCCAGTCGATCATCCCGCTGCCCACTTCCGTCATTTCGTCCAGCGAGTCGCCGAAATTCTGTCCACCCGACGCGTCCGTTTTCGGAATCCGGGTCAGGTCTTTGACGTGCACCAGCGGGAAGCGGCCGGGATAACGCTTGAAATACTTCAACGGGTCCTGCCCGCCCACCATGATCCAGCACAAGTCCATTTCCATCTTTACCAGCTTGGGATCGCACTCTTCCAGCAGAATGTCGTAAGGAAGTTTACCGTTGACCGGCGCAAATTCGAACCAGTGATTGTGATACGCGAATTGAATTCCTGCCTTCTGGCAGGCTTCTCCGGCGCGATTAAAAGTTTCCGCGGCATGCTTCCAGCCGTCGGGCCCTTTGCGGACGTCGTCGTCAATGTAGGGATTGACCAGATATTGGTGGCCCACCACGTGGGCGGCATCCAGCACGCTGGGAAACTCAGCGCCCAAGCTCTTGTATGGTATGTGGGCAGAGGGGCCGGTCAGGCCGTGGCGATCGAGCATGGCCCGCACTTCCTGCGGACTATGATCATCGTAGCCGGCAAACTCGACTTCGCGATAACCGATCTCCGCGACTTTCGCCAGCTTGCCCTCGAAGTCGTCCTTCATTACGCTGCGGATGGTATAGAGCTGCAGCCCGACTTTGTCGATCTTGCGGTCACCCGCGGCCCAGGATAGCTGGCGGGACAGAATGGTCGCTGCCGTCATCGTGCCCAGAAACTTTCGTCGGTCCATATTAGATTTCTCCTCGCTTCATCTGACTGACAGCATAGTCGCAGGCCCGCGCCGTGAGGGCCATGTAGGTAAGTGAAGGATTGACGCAGGAAGATGACGCCATGCAGGCGCCATCGGTGACAAAAAGATTGTTGGCATCGTGCGCCTGATTGTGCGCATTGAGCACCGAAGTCTTCGGGTTGCGTCCCATGCGCGCCGTGCCCATCTCGTGAATGGTCAGGCCGGGGGCGTTGTCCTCAAGCACGGGCTCGATGTCTTTCGCTCCGGCGGCGGAAAGCATCTCCGATGCCGTAATGGACATGTCCTTGAGCAGGGCCCGCTCGTTCTCCCGCCAGGCGCAGCTGATCCGGAGCACGGGAATGCCCCAAGCATCCACCGTGGTTTTGTCGAGCTCGACAAAATTTTCATGGTTCGGCAGACATTCGCCGAATCCGTAAAACGACATCGTCCACGGTCCGGGGCGCCTCAGGGTCTGCTTGAAATTTGCTCCGAAGCCGCGCATCTCTGTCCCGCGTTCCCACTTCGGCCGGCTGGCCCCGCCCTGAAAACCGTATCCTCGAAGAAACAGCGGATGCTTCTGTTTCACATTGCGGAAGCGTGGAACGTAAATTCCGTTGGGACGGTTTCCCAGTGAGATGTGGTCTTCATTTCCTGGAATGCGGCCAGTGGCGCCGCCGCCCATGCAGTGGTCCATTACGTTGTGCCCCAACTCTCCGCTGGAATTGGCCAGACCATTGGGAAATTCCGGCGTGGCGGAGTTGAGCAGGATGCGGGCCGACTCCAGCGCCGAGGCGCACAGGAAGACTATGCGGGCGCGAAACTCGATGGTGTCACGCGTCTGGCCGTCGATCACCCGCACGCCGGTGATTTTCCTCGTCTTCGAATCGAACATCAGGCTGTGCACCACGCTGTGCGGACGCACCGTTACTTTGCCGGTGGTCAGCGCCGCGGGCAAAGTCGAGTTCAGGCTGCTGAAGTAAGAGCGGGTAATGCAACCGCGGGCACACGGCCCACAGTAGTGGCAGGGCGCGCGGCCCTTGTGAGGCTGCGTGAGAATCGCGGTGCGCCCGATGGTCATGAGACGCTCGCCCGGAAAATATTTGGCGATGGCATCCTTGACCACCACTTCCGCGCAATTCAATTCCATGCCCGGCAAAAAATGGCCATCGGGAAGCTGCGGAAGACCCTCGCGCTGGCCGGAGACCCCGATGAAATCTTCCACATAGTCGTACCAGGGAGCAATTTCCTTGTATCGGATCGGCCAATCCACGCCCACACCCTCGCGCTGGTTGGCTTCAAAATCAAGGTCGCTCCAACGGTACGATTGCCGTCCCCAGATGATCGACCGGCCGCCTACCTGGCGTCCGCGAATCCACAAGAAGGGTTTGCCCGGCTCGGTTTTATATGGATTCTGCTTGTCGTTGACGAAGAATTTGCTGTTCCACTCGTCCATCCCGTTGCAGGTTTCCTGCACGGACTGGTTTTCCTGCACCCGCCGGCGGTCGCTCATCCCGCGATAGCGCACTTCCCACTCGGGCACATGTTCGGCGTAGTCCTTGTCGGGATCGATGGGCCGTCCCGCCTCGAGAACAAGCGTCTCCAGTCCCTTTTCGCCCAGTTCCTTCGCGGCCCATCCTCCAGTAATTCCCGAGCCCACCACGATGGCGTCGTATGTCTTGGCTGCCATGCTTACTTCGCCGCCTCCTCTTCCAGAGGGACGCAAGGGGCATGGCGCGCCGGAATGATCTCGCCATGAAGTTCCTGCTCAAACCCGATCTGTGAAGTGTAGTAACCAATCAGCGTGAGCTGCTTGATCATGAAAAAGAAATTCCGCTCCGGCGGGCGCCTTCGCCTGCGTCTGGGCTCAGGTTCGGCGCGGGTCGCGGCCAGTTCATCATCCAGCGCCTGGAGAATCTCGGTCTGCGATTTCGCCCCGCAGTCCACGAAATCCTTGCCGAACAACTCCCGGGCGCGGGTATCAACGTTCGTCAGACCGGTCATGAAGATGGACTTCTCTTCGTCGTCGTACCACTCGGCGAGGATCAGATCGATGAATTCGTTCACCCGCGCGGCCTTCGCGCCGGGCGTGTCGGTTTGAGGGATGATGAGCTCGGAGATGATTGTGACGGTCGCGTTCTGATGGGGATCGAGGCTCTTCAGTACAGGCTGATCGGGAAGCTGCTCGTGCACCGCCTGGAACATCGAAAACGCTTCCCGCGACAGCAGCGGCAGGGCCGCCGCCGAGGCCAGGAGTCGTAACGCTTCACGTCTTTGCATGCCTGCTCCCGAAAAATTGGCGGAAAGGGCAGCTTACGCCGTCGCGGGAAGCGAGGTCAACGGCTTACGCGTGATATCTGTCATCCCGAGCGCCGTTTCGAGCCGCGCCTGCGCGGCGAGAGCAAATCGAGGGATCCCTGCGCTACTACAAATCCGTCGGTTCATAGGGGTCCTTCGACTCCGTAAGTTGCTTCGCGAGGCGAAGCACTTACTCCGCTCAGGATGACAGTGGTGGGGTGATTAAGTCGTTCCTAAGATTTCGTTCCTTACGTTCTTCAGCACGTACAGCGCGCGCTCCACTCCCACTTCGCCGGAGAGAATCGGGTCTTCATTCTCGACGCTGAAGATGCCCTGGAATCCGACATCCATATAAGCGCGCATGATTTCTTTCCAGGTGCCGGCACTGTGCCCGTAGCCCACCGCCCGGAAAGTCTCCGAGGCTTGCGCAAGGTCGCTCTTGTCGGAGGAGAAGTTAAGCACGCCATATCGATCGACGTTGTGTTTGTAGAAGGTCGTGTCTTTCATGTGGGCGTGGAAAAGCGCGCCTGCCTTGCCCAGCATGTGAATGACTTCGACGGCATCGCACTGCTGCCAGAAAAGATGGCTGAGGTCGCAGTTGGCCCCGATCTCTTCGCCCACGGCTTCGCGCAGGCGCAGCAGCGTCTTTGGGTTATAGACCACAAAATTGGGATGCATCTCGAGCGCGATCTTGTGGATGCCGTGCTCGCGCGCGAACTTGGCGGCCTGCTTCCAGAACGGAATGACTTTTTCTTTCCACTGCCAGTCAAGCATTTGCCCGTACTCCGGCGGCCAGCGATAGGCCACCCAGTTCGGCATGGTGTCGGTGGGGCTGCCGCCAGGACAGCCGGAGAAGCCCACGATCACGCTCACTCCGAGACGCTCCGCCAGCAGCACGGTGCGGCGGAACGATTCCGCGTCGCGCTCTGCGATCTTCGGATCCGGCGACACTGGGTTGCCGTGGCAACTGAACGTTGCCACCTGTATGTTGCGGTCCTCGAATTTCTTCTTCCACGCCTTCGCCTTGGCCGGATCGTCCAGCAGGTCCTTAACCGGACAGTGAGTTGAATTGGGGTAGCCGCCGGTGCCGATCTCGACCGCCTCCACTCCCCAACCGGCGAACTTGTCGATCATTTCGTCGGTGGACAAATTGGGAAACGCGGGGTCGAAGACGCCGATCGGAATCTTGCGCAGCGTGCCCGGTGTCATGGGCTTTTCACCCGACTGCGGAGCCGGACCGCCGGCCAGCGCGGAGGCGGCCCGCGGCGCTGCCGCCGCCACCGCCAGCAGGCTGGAAGTTGCAAGAAAATCTCTTCGACTATGGGAGGTGGGCGCAGACTTCTTATCCATGGCATGTCCCCGGGCGCTGGTCTGTTAGGTCTGAGTACCGCGCCCGCATTATACGCATGCGGCAAAGCCATGATCCACCAGAACCCACGTAGGGGCGGATGCCCTCATCCGCCCGGCGGAGCGCAGCTCCGCTATCTTAGCGGGTGAAAGATTGTCGAGCTTCGCTCGACTGGGCGGATGAGGGCATCCGCCCCTACGCGGTGGCTGCTGTTGACAAGAACCGCGCTTTCTACCATGCTTCTGTGCCCCATGAGAAAGCGGAAAGTTGCGCGTTCAGTTCCGGTGATGAGCCCGTCATCCCGCATCAGCCTTCTGAGCCCGAAACGGCAGCAGATTATTCGCCCAGTCTTTGAACGGCCGCGTGAGTTTGTACTGATGAGCGTGCGGGCCCTGGCCACGCGCCTCCGTACCGATCCTGCCACCATGGTCCGCATCGTTCGCGGAATGAAGTTTGATTCCTACCGGGAATTCCAGCACTACGTGCACGAGCTGTCCATCGCCCATGCCACCTCGCTCGAGACCATGCAGACCGGCCCGGCAGGCCGGTCCGCCATTTCGACGCAAGTGCGTGCTTCGCTCGACCAGGATGTCAAAAACCTGAACCATCTCGTCCAGACCCTTGAACCCCAGAGGATCGCGGCGCTGGTGCGGCGGCTTTACGCGGCGCGGCGCGTGGTGCTCATCGGCGGCGATCTGGCCGCCAACCTGGTGAACTTTCTGGAACACCTGCTGGTCATCCTGGGATTGCCCGTCGCCAGCGCCACTACACCCGCGGAAGTGGTGCACAAAGTGCGCATGCTGGGGAAACGGGACCTGGTGATTGCCGTCAGCCACGGACGTGGCCTGCGGCAGACGGTGGAAGGCCTGCGCCAGGCCCGCGAAAAAGGAGCTTACTGTGTAGGCATCACCAACACGCTGGTGTCCCCCATCGGACAGTTTGCCCACGAGTTTTTTCTGACTTCGATCGCCACTCCATCTTTCGGCTCTTCATATGTCGCTCCCATGGCACTGTTCAACGTGATCGTGCTCGCCTGTGCCAATCACCGTCGCATTCGAACCCTCAAACTGGCGAAACAACTGGAGCAGGAACAGCGCCACGGCTTCCGCTGGTACGAATCATGAGAATCCGGGCCCGCTTTTCTTCACGGCTTCTTGTAACCCTGCTGGGACTGATGGTGGCCGCAGCTCTCGGCGTCGAGCCTCCTTCCCCGCCGACTTACCACATCCGCATGGAGAACACATGGATTCCGATGAAGGATGGAATTCGCCTGGCGGTCACGTTGTATATGCCCGATGGCGGCAAAGCCGGCGAGAAATTCCCGGCAGTCCTCGAATATCACCCCTATCGAAAGGATGACGGCACCGCTCACCGTGACTACGAACTGTATTCTTACTTTGTGCGTCGCGGATACGTGTGTGCCCGCGTCGATATTCGTGGCTTCGGCGCCAGTGAAGGCATTCCCACCGGCCGCGAGTACTCCGAGCAGGAGCAGCTCGACGGCCTGCAGATCATCTCCTGGCTGGCGCATCAGCCGTGGTCGAACGGCAACGTAGGCATGATGGGCATCTCCTGGAGCGGATTCAATTCTTTGCAGATGGCCATGCGGCACGCGCCCGGACTCAAGGCCATCATCGCAGTGGACGCCACCGCCGAACTTTTCCACGACGATGTGCACTACATGGACGGCATGGCGCACGTCGATGAGTTCGAGTTGAACATGGACATGGCGCCCGGCATGACTGGCGCTCCCGATTACACACTCGACGAAAAGGTTTTAGGCCCGCGCTTCGACGCTCCGCCCTGGTCGCTGCTTTATCTCAAACACCAGCATGACGGCCCGTTCTGGCGGAGCCCGGTGCGTCCTTACAGCGAGATCAAGATCCCATGCTTCATTATCGGCGGCCTGCTGGACGGCTATCGCGACAGCATCACCGACATGCTGCAGCAGACGAAGGCCCCGCTGAAGGCGATTGTCGGGCCATGGAACCACACCTTCACTCACGACGCTGTCCCCGGCCCTGAGATCGAGTGGCGTGCTGAAGCTGTCCGCTGGTGGGATTACTGGCTCAAGGGCCGCGACACCGGCGTGCTGAACGATCCCAGGCTGGTCATTTATATGCAGCACTGGCACCCGCCAAACCCGAATCTGCAGAACGTTCCCGGTGAATGGCGGCGCGAAGACAGCTGGCCGCCGCGCGATGTGCGCGACACGGTTTTCTTCCCCCAACCAAACCATACTCTGGCACAAACCGCACCCGTGGCAGATGAGCATCAACTCAAATACATTCCTTCAGTCGGCGTGGAAGCAGGATTCTGGTGGGGAGAGTTGCTGAGCGATCCGCGTCCCGTGGACGCCTTCAGCCTGGTTTACGATTCCGCGCCGCTCCAGGAAGACCTGGCCATCCTGGGAAGGCCGCAGGCCCTGCTAAAAGCCTCGGCCACTGCGCCTTTGGCGGACTGGTTCGCGCGGCTCTCAGATGTGGCTCCCGACGGGACCGTCACCCAAATCACGGGCGCGGGCATCAACGGCGCGCAGCGCGAATCCATGACGGACCCGCGGGCTCTTGAACCCGGCAAAGTCTATCCGCTCGACATCGTGATGCACCTGACCTCGTGGGTCTTTCCCAAAGGCCATCGCATACGGCTGGCGATTTCGAACGCGCTGTGGCCGATGATCCTGCCCACGCCTTATTCCATGACCACGTCGCTCGAACTCGGAGGCAACAGTTCGCGACTGACGCTGCCCGTCGTTCCCGTGAAAGGGGCAACCGCTCCCGCATTCCAGCTCCCGCAGCCTGCCGAGGAACGCAAGGACATCAAGAGTGTCGGCTATCCCTGGCCAGGCGAGTGGACACTCGAGCGCGACGAGGCCAACCAGAAAGCCACGGTGCACTGGAAGGGCAAGGCGGAAACCGACTATCCCTGGGGAAAGGAAATCGACTACGAGAGTCTGGTTTACGACGTGGATGATGCCCATCCCGAAACCAGCGCAGTCCACGGCGAGGCGGAAAGCATTTTCACCTTGAAGGGACGCGAACTCAGGTGGCGTGGACATCTGTCGGTAACCACCGACCAGAAGAACTTCTACTATAAATACACCCGGGAATTGCTGAAAGACGGACAGATACTGAAGCAGAAGACGTGGGAAGAAGCCATCCCACGCGACCACCAATAAACCAAGTCCTTGTCATCCCGAGCGCCGTCTCGAGCCGCGCTTGCGCGGCGAGAGCAAGTCGAGGGACCCCTGTCGTGCCAGGGACTCATCGGCTCATAGGGGTCCTTCGACTCCGTGAGTGCTTCGCGAAGCGAAGCACTTACTTCGCTCAGGATGACACGGAATACAATTACTGCTTGTAAACCTTGCCGTCTTTCATCACGAACTGGACATGCTCGAGCACGCTGATGTCCTGCAACGGGTCGCCGGTAACTGCGATCACATCGGCGTACTTGCCCGGCTTGATGTCGCCCACCACGTCGGAATGCCCCAGTAAATCCGCAGCCGAGGTGGTGGCTGACTGAATTGCCTGCATCGGGGTCATGCCATATTTCACCATGAAGGCGAACTGACGGACGCTGCGGTCGTAAGGACAGACGCCGGCGTCGGTCCCGAATGATAATTTCACGCCGGCTTTCAAAGCCTTGTGGAAGTTCTGGCGGTGAAGCTCTCCCAGCTCCGCGTCGTGTTGCAGGAAATCCTTGGGAATTTTTCCCAGCCTGCCCGCCTCCTGGATGCATTCTTCATCGTATATATCCATATCGAGATAAGTGCCGTGCTGCTTGGCCAGCGCTATGCCTTCGTCGTCGATCATGGTCGCGTGCTCGACCGAGGCCACGCCGGCCCGGATCGCATTCTTGATGCCCTCAGGAGAGTGCGCATGCGCTTCGACCCGCAATCCGAAGTGGCTGGCTTCATCCACCGCGGCCTGCAACTCTTCGGGAGTAAACTCCTGCGATTTGGGATTGCTGCCGTGGGTAAGAACGGCGCCGCTGGAGAGAACTTTGATGTGGTCGGCGCCGTCGTGCACCAGCTGGCGGATCCTCTGCCGCACTTCCCACGGGCCATCGGCCTGTCCATAGCGCAGGTTCCAGGGCAGCGTGATGTCCGGGGTAAATCCGGTCATGGCCCCGGCGCCGCCGGTGATCGTGATGTAGGCCCCGGCCACATACATGCGCGGGCCTTCAATGTAGCCATGTGCGATGGCATCGCGCATGGCGACGTCGTTCAACGCGCGGTAAACTCCCACATCGCGCACCGTGGTGAAGCCTTCTCTCAGGAAGGTGCGCGCGTTGGGAACGGAAGCAAAGGCAGTCTGGGCGGCGGTCATTTTCAGCTGCAAAAAGGGATCACCATTCTCGTCGGGCGCGTCGGCCAGGTGGGTGTGGCAATCGATCAAGCCGGGCAGCACGGTCATCTGCGAGAGATCGATGACCTTGGCGTCGGCCGGAATGGCAAGGCCCTTGCCGACCTCTTCGATTTTGTTGTCTCGGATAAGAATGATCTGATCATTGAGTACCGCGCCAGCCTGCGGGTCCACCAGCCGGCCCGCCTTGATTGCGGTTACCTGGGCCGCCGCGTTTGCAACACACGACAATGCCAACCCTAGCACCAATGCGAGAGCCTTCTTCACGTGCTTCACCTCAGTCTTTTGATTGTGCGACGAAAACAATTCCAGATTGCAGATCGTAGATTGAAGATTTGAGCTCAATCCGCAGCCGCGGCGGTTGTCTCCGCGCCGCCCTTCAGGTCCGCTGCCAGCAACCGGTGAAACAGGTGCTCGCCTGCCTCCCGCCGCACCGACAGCCTGCCCGCGCCATAGGCGCGTGACTTCAGACCTCGCTGCACTGCCTCGCAGATGCCCAGGTCTTCGTCCTGCACCCGGGCACCCACCGCGACACTCTGTTCGTTGTACTCGCGGCGCGCCTCGCTGATATCGCCAAAGTAGAAATCGAAAATCACGCGGCAATGATCGACGTCCAGCGGCAGCACCAAGTTGGTGTCCATGTAGCCTTCGTAGCAATTGATCATCAGGTTGGGATATTGCCAGAAGTACCAGGCGCGGTCGCCCTGGCGGGTCGAGGCGGTAGCAGCGTCTTCTTTCCCCGCCACCATCGGACTCGACTGCAGGCAATAACGGTCCTCGTTCTCGATGGTGTACTCCTTGTAGTCCAGCACCGAGCTCAACCCTTTATGCAGATGCGGAACGTGGTATCCGCCGTCGAGGTAGTTATCGACAAACACTTTCCAGTTGCAGTGGATGTCGTAGGTGCGGCTGTCGAAGTAGTGCAGCTTGCTGACTCCCAGGGGTGCCACACGCTTGACCAGACCTCCGAGGAAGTCGTTGAGCGGCGCAGCCTGCGGATCCAGATTCACGAATACGAATTGCTCCCACGTCTCCGCCTTCACCGGAACCAGGCCATTTTGCTGACGCTCAAAGTTCTTCACGCCATCGAATTCTGGCATGCCCTTTAACGAACCATCCAGCCCGTAGTTCCAGCCGTGATACGGACAATGCAGGATGGAAGCCTGTCCGCAAGGCTCCGTGACTACCGCCGCGGCGTGATGACGGCAAACGTTGTAGAAGCCGCGCAGAACGCCGTCATTGCCGCGAACCACGACAATCGGCTCGCCGGCAATGCTGGCAGTCACGAACTGGCCCGGCTTCTCCACCTGTTCAGCCCGTCCCACCATTTGCCAGGTCTTGCTGAAAACGGTTTGGCCCTCAAGCTCCGCGATGCGCGCATTCACATACCAGGGCGCGGGGATGGTGGAAGCATCCGGCAGCGCAGCCTTATCGTTGTATTGCGCAAGAATATCGGCAACCGACATGTGCCTGTTGTTCATGCTCCGATCGCCCTCTTCAGCACGTCCAGAAATTGCGTGACCCGCGCGTCTTTCTTTTCCCGCGGATCGCCCTGGCGGCGGAACAAGCCGGGGTCCAACTCTTCTGTGAGCAGCGCATCCTGAAAGCGCTCCATCGTCCAATCCAGAATTGAGACCATCATCTCCTGGTCCATTTCACGAAGCAGCTCGCCGCGCTGCAATCCGTAACGCACAAACGCGACCGTGCCATAAGGGTCTTCGGCCATGAGGAAGCGGTTGATTTCGCGCTTCAGCGTCAGATCGGTTCCGTAATTTCCCAGCAGCGAAACGCGGTAGGGAATCCAGTCCTCGTGCAGCAGGTGTTCAGTACTCACCAGCCAGTAGCGGAGTACTTCGAAGAAGCCGCGCTCCCGCACATCCGCAGGCGCATCGAGGTAGCGCGGAAACGAACGGACGGCCTTCTTATAGACTTCGAAGAACAATCCGTCCTTGCTGCCGAAGTGCTGGAAGATCGATCCCTTGGCGATGCCGAGCGCGGCCGCGATGTCTCCCACCCGGGCGGCGTGGTAGCCCTGCTCGGCAAAATGGCGCATGGCGGCGTCAATAATGCGGGTTCGCTTGCCTTCGGACCGGGGCCGGGGCGGCATGCTGCGATAACGCGGCGGGGAGACGAGACTGCTTCCAATTCCACTCATATCTGACCTCAAGTCATAAGACTGTACAGAAATCCTGCCTGAATTTCAATTCTATTTGCCAGAAGGATGCGGTAATGTATCTTGCCTTTATCCCAGCGTTGTAACTTCGGGTCATGAACGTGCAGCCGTCTTCGCCTTCAAAAATCTATGATGCCGTCGTAGTCGGCGGAGGCCACAATGGGCTCACGGCGGCCGCCTACCTCGCGCGCGCGGGCCTCACAACCCTGGTTCTGGAACGCCGCGATATCGTGGGCGGGTGCTGCGTCACCGAAGAAATCGCTCCCGGCTGCCGCGTATCCACTACTTCTTATATCGCCAGCATGTTGCGTCCGGAGGTGATTTCGGATTTGCGCCTCGCGGATTACGGATTGCGCATGGTTCCCTGCGATCCCGCGATTCAGGTTCCCTTCCCCGATGGACACGTTGTCCCCTGGTGGGCGGACCGCGAGCGGGCGAAAGCGGAATTCAAAAAGATTTCAGCAAAAGACGCGGAAACTTTCGTTCAGGTGGACGACCGCCTGAAAAAGCTGGCGCGCTACCTGCAACCGTTTTTCATGGAGCCGCCGCCCGAGATCGATACTCGAAGCATGCGCGGATGGACTGACTTGTTTCGCGTGGGAAAGAAATTTCGCGGCATTTCGAGCGACGAGGTCTCGCAACTGATTTCGTTCCTGACCGGAAGTCTGGGCGAATTTCTCGATCACAACTATGAATCCGAAAAAATGAAAACCATGTTCCTGGCCAACAACGTTTACGGCAAACATGGCGGACCTTATCAGCCGGGCACGGCCATCGGCCTGCTCTTTCACCTGCTGAGCGGCGGCGAGCACGAACTGCAGGGCTTCTATGGACACGTGATGGGCGGCATGGGCGCGATCACCGAGGCGCTGGCAGCGTCGGGAAAAAAGCTCGGAGCCGAAATCCGCACCTCCGCGCCGGTGGCGCAGATCGATGTCCGCGACGGCCGGGCGCGCGGCGTGGTGCTCGAAGATGGCACCGAGATTCGCGCCCGCATCGTGCTTTCGAATGCCGACCCCAAACGCACATTCCTGAAAATGGTGGCGGCCTCCGAGTTGCCCAACGAGTTTCTGCATTCCATTCGCGGCATCAAGATGGACGGCCCCTGCGCCAAGGTGAACCTGGTGCTCGACACTGAGCCTCGTTTCACCGGAACATCCCCCGACGCCACAGCGCTTGAACGCACCTTCTTCACGCTGGTCCCTTCGCTCGCCTTTGCCGAGCGCTGCTATGACCTTGCCAAGTTTGGTGAGATTCCCGAAGAGCTTTGGGTGGATTGTGTAGTGTCGTCGAATGCCGACCCCTCGCTCGCGCCCGCCGGCAAGCACATCCTGACCTGTTTTGTGCAGTATGTCCCCTATCACCTGCGCCAGGGCGACTGGGACGAGAACCGCGAACTGCTGGGCAATCGCGTGATCAAAAAGATCGCCGAGTACGCACCCAACGTGCCCCATGCGATCGTCGCGCGCCAGGTGCTCACACCACTCGATCTGGAGCGCACCTACGGATTGACTGAAGGCAACATCTTTCACGGCGATCTTCGCCTGGAGCAGTTGTTCTTCATGCGCCCGGTTTCGGGATGGTCGCAGTACCGCACTCCCGATCGATGGCCTGTACTTGTGCGGCGCGGGCGCGCATCCCGGCGGCGGCGTCACTGGAGCGCCCGGACACAATGCAGCCCACCAGGTATTGCGTGACTGGAAAAAAGGCCGGCTGAAAGAGGCCGCCGCATGAGCAGCAGAACTGAGATCCGAGAACTGGCCACTGAAAACTGGCGATTGATTTTCAGAGCACCGAGTTCGATCCATAAATCGCCCAAGGCCTCCTCCACGTGACTAACGATTCCAGAACCGGTTCGCGGAACGACGCCAGGACAACGACCGCCGACATCGTGATTCTCGGCGCCGGTGTCATGGGCGCGTCCATCGCGTTCCACCTTGCCCAGCGGCGGGCGGGAAAGGTCGTCGTCATCGACAAAGCTCATGTCGCGCAGGGAGGAAGCGGGCGCTCCTCTGCGCTGGTCCGCATGCACTACAGCTATCCGCCGGAAGTGCAGCTCGCTCGGTTGAGCTTGCGCATGTTCGAAAACTGGCGTGACATAGTCGGGCAGGAAGGAGATTTCCGCAGGACCGGATTCGTGCGCATCGTTCATCCCGGCGAAACCGGAGCGCCTGAAGCAGAATGTGGAAATGCAGCGCCGGCTCGGAGTGAATGTAAAACTCATCGACCGTGAAGAACTCAAGGACCTGGAGCCCGATTGGGCAGTGGATGAAGTCGAACTGGCCGCCTACGAACCCGATTCCGGCTATGGAGATGGCGCGGGAGTGGCCAACGATTTCCTCACCCGGGCCCGGGAACTGGGCGTCACCTACCAGTCGAAGACCCAGGCCCTGGAGTTCCTTGTCGAAGGTGGACGCGTGCGCGGAGTCAGCACCGATCACGGCGAGATTGCGGCGCCGGTCGTGGTCTCGGCGACCGGACCCTGGACCCGGCCGCTGTTTCAGCGCATCGGAATCGACCTGCCGATTGAAACCGAGTACCACCAGGTCGCGATCCTGAAAAACGCCCCCGACATGAAGGGCGGCGGTTGCGCCTGCATCGACTCGGTCAGCGCCACCTACTTTCGCTCTGACGGGCAGGACAAATTTCTGATTGGAGATTTCTACGGCCAGCGCGGGGCTGATCCCGACAACTTTCCGCAGCGCGCATCCGACGATGGCCTGGAAGAAATCATCGAGCGGGCCAGCCGCCGCATTCCCAAGCTGGAGAATGCCGAAGTCATGCGCGGCGTCACCGGGGTTTATGACATGACGCCAGATTCACGTCCGCTGCTGGGCGAAGCTTCTGGCGTCGCCGGACTGCATGTTTGCGCCGGCTTTTCCGGCATGGGTTTCAAGATTTCACCCGCGATTGGCCTGGTGATGTCGGAGTTGTTGCTGGACGGGCACAGTAAAACGGTGGACATCAGCTCGTTTTGTCCAGGGCGTTTTGCAGCAGGCAGGCCGATCAAGGCAGAGTTCGAGTACAAAGACGACTAGTGTAGCGCCGCCGTCCCCGGCAGCTGTCCGGAGGGCGTCTCGCCCTCCGCGGATGAGGGCAGGATGCGCTCATGACAGCCGCGGGACGCCGGCGCTACACTAACCAAGGAGCACTTATGGCGAAGAAGAAGGGCATTCTCGATCGGCTCAAGGACGGTCCTGTCCTGGGCGACGGCGGTTATCTCCTGGAACTGGAAAAGCGGGGATGGGTGCGCGCGGGTCCGTTCACTCCGGAAGTCGCTCTGCTTCATCCTGATGCGCTCCGCGAACTGCATGTGGAGTTCCGCGAAGCCGGCGCGGATGTCCTGCAGGCGCTGACGTTTTACGCCAGCCGCGACAAACTGGCGACGGTTGGTCTGGAGAACAGGCTCGAAGAACTCAACCGCGCGGCGGTGCGCATCGCACGCGAGGTGGCGGGCGACAAGTGCCTGGTCGCGGGCAATCTGAGCCTGACCTGGATGTACGAGCCCGACAGTCCGTCAGCCGCCGATCGCGTCCGCAAAACCTTCGACGAACAACTCGCGGTCCAGGTGGACGAGGGTGTGGACTTCATCATCGGCGAAACTTTTTCCTGGCTGGGCGAAGCCTTGATCGCGGTCGAGCGGGCAAAGAAAACCGGCCTGCCGGTGATGGTGACCATCTGCTTCGAGAATAAAGATGAGACCGCGGATGGCAAGTCCGCCGCCGAATCCGCCAAGGCGCTGCTGGATGCCGGCGCCGACATCGTTGGCATGAATTGCCTGCGCCCTCCGGAGCACACCCTCCCAGCGATGGAACAGATGCGCCAGGCGGTCTCCGGCTATCTCGCCTGCCAGCCCGTCGCCTACCGCACGCCCCGGGACAAGCCTGATTTCACCAGCTTGCCGGAATTTCCCCTGGCACTCGATCCGCTGCAACTCACCCGGAAAGAGATGGGCGACTATGCGCTGCGCGCCCGCGAAATTGGAATCAACTACATTGGTTCCTGTTGCGGATCGGTTGCCATCCACGTTCGAGAGATGGCGCGCGCGCTGGGCAAGCTATCCGAAGATGGACGCCTCTGGAAGAAGGGTGGAGAAAAGCCGATGTCAGCCTACGAGTACTACGGGCACGACGAGGTCGCCGCGAAGAAATAGTTCACTGCCAGCAAAAGAAAGGGCCAGCCTCCGTGGCTGGCCTGAGTTTTCCTTGGGGAAAGAGACCATCTCGAACTGCGTACGGCAACAGAATTTAGATCCCGGGATCAACCATCTGGAACGGGCCAGCAGCGGCCGCCCGTTCGTGTTGTAGAAGAGGCTAAGGCATGGGCCGGCAATATTTGTCACGCAATTGTCATTTTATTGTTAAGCAAAGGGCGGTCCGCCCGGCCCCTCGTGTTCACGTCTAATGCCGTTCGTAAGCGGGGCTGTCCGGTGCCGGCGAGTCGTAATCGCGTCCGTACAGGTTCTTGTGGGCCGTGGACAAGTTGGCTTCCGTGAGTCGTAACACGCCCAGCGTCGAGCTGGCCTCCGAAACCGTGACCTCGCGCGTCATCGCCTTCAAGGTTTCGGGGGGCGTTGCCTCGTACCAGACTCGAAGGGTGTACTTGCCGCTGGGAACGTTCGCAATCACGACCTGGCCTCGCGGATCGGAGATGCCGTAATAGGGCGTGTCGAGTGCGATAACCACGGCGCTCATCTCGGGATGGATGTTGCAGAAGATGTAGGAAATTCCCGGCTTGTCAAAGTGGACGTCGCGGGTGGTGCCGGCTTCATACAAGCCGAGATCGAAGCGTTTTCCCTCGAACAACGAAAAAACATTGTGAAAGAATGGATCGCGATTGGGGAATGCCACCACCGCGCCCACCGGCACCACCAGCACATGCGGCTCGAAGGTCTTGTTGTACTGGACCAATCGCGGGACCTGAACCGGCGGGACATGGTTCTGATGAAACGCCGGCCCGACCCCGCCGCCTTCCGGCACCAGCCACACCACCACATTCTCTGCTTCAGGCGCTTTTGCGGGTTTGCCGCCCTTTAGCAACTCGACCCGGGCCGTCAGCGTGACGTCCTGGGCCCAGGCAAGGCCCGTGCACAGCAGCACGGCGCAGAACCACCGGCAAGCGGAAGCACACAGGTTTTTCAAAACAGAATTCCCATCATCAGGTTCACCTGGTCGGCGGTTGGACTTCCGGCATCAATATCAAAGGTCCGCAGGTGACGGTATTCTCCCGACAAGAGCAGGTCCGAGCGTGGACGATAAATGACATTCACCAGAGAACTCCGGTTCTGCAGCAGGGGCGCGGGGAAGCCGGGGCTCAAGGAAAAGCCCCGCACATCCGACGCGTACGGGTTGTCCACTCCAAACGCGCCGTTGAACTCCAGTTTACTGGTTGCGATAACTTTCAGCTGCGACCATCCTCCCACCGAATTCAAGGCCCGCACCTGCCCCTGCGGACTGGGATTGCCGCTGAACAGCACGCTCCGTCCCACAGCGCCCCCCAATCCGCCGATGGCGCGGCCACGATAGAATTCGCCGGTGAGACTTACGCGCCGCGCCAGCGGAACACTCCAGTCCGTCATGGCAGCCCAGCCATCCACATTCTGGTCCATGCTCCAGTTCTGGCGGCTGTAGTATCCGGCAGCGCCCAGGGTCAGAGGCATGCCAAAAACGCTGCGCGTCCATCCCGCGCGCGCGGCGTAGGCCGGCTGGCCCGAACTCTGGCCCGCCTGGGCGAAAGGCGCAAATGCGGAAGGCAGTTCTCCGGTTACGTTGTCCAGAATGCCGCCCTGCAGCACGACGCTCTGGCCCTCCGAAAGATTGAAGCGGTGCTCCAGGCGCACCTGCGGAATCCATCCCCAGAGGTTGCCCGCATAACTGAACGCCGGAATGGCCAGCGAGGCAAACGAAGTCG
>CAWDFW010000028.1:0-523404 GCA_963801595.1 Terriglobia bacterium
GCGGGCCACTGACTGGGTTACTGAATATGACGGAAGGGATCAAAACTTCGGCGCCCGAGAGCTTGCCTCAGAAGCTGACGACTTCGGCCTGGGCGCCGCTGCACGAGCCGCTCTTCCGTTCGCTCTGGATCGCCGCCGTCATCTCCTACACCGGCACCTGGATGCAGAACGTGGGCGCGGGCTGGCTGATGACGCAGCTCACCATGTCGCCGTTGATGGTCAGCCTGGTTACTGCCGCCACTACGCTCCCCGTATTTCTTGTGATCCTGCCCGCCGGGGCCCTGGCCGACCTGGTGGACCGGCGCCGATTCCTGCTCATCACCCAGAGCTGGATGGTGGTTGCTGCCGGAGTGCTGGGCGTGCTCACGCTCTACCACCAGGTGACGCCGTGGATGCTTCTGCTGTTCACCTTCATCCTCGGCCTGGGCGCTGTGATGAATGATCCCGCCTGGCAGGCCATCACACCGGAAGTGGTGCGCCCGGAAAATCATGCCCCCGCGGTGGCGCTGAATTCTGTGGGCTTCAATGTCGCGCGCGCTTTCGGTCCCGCGCTTGGCGGACTGGTGATTGCAGCAGCGGGCTCCGGAGTCGCATTCCTGCTCAACGCCGCTTCATTTTTCGGTGTGATCTTTTTTTTGTACCGCTGGAAGCGTCCCCACGTCGAGCAGGTCGCGACAGGACGAGTGCGCGACGCTCTGGTGGCTGGCCTGCGCTACGTTCGCGGCGCTCCGCAAGTGCGGTCCATCCTGATCCGGACGGGCGCGTTCAGCCTGGCCGCCAGTTCCCTGCCCGCGCTGCTGCCCATCCTGGCCCGGCCTCATGGCGCAACTGGATACGGACTGCTTTTGGGATTTTTTGGCCTCGGAGCTCTGGCCGGCGCCGCCGTTCTGCCCCGTGTGCGCATGCGCTTCTCCGTGAATCGACTGGTGGCTTTCGACATCCTGCTCTTTGCCGCCATGACCTTCGCCGCCGGACGGGTGCAAACATTTTCCCTGCTCTGTCTGGTATTGTTTGCCAGCGGCACGGCGTGGATCGGGATCCTGGCCTGTCTGAACATCGCGGCGCAGACCATGTGTCCATCTTTTCTGCGGGCGCGGGCGCTTTCGATGTATCTACTGGTTCTGCAGGGTGGCATGGCACTGGGCAGCACGGTGTGGGGAGGTTTGGCGACTCGGGCCGGAGTTCCGACCGCTCTGCTCTGTTCAGCGGCGGCGATGGTGGTAGGTCTGCTCGCGGTCCGCCGGCATCGCCTGACGTCACAGCAGTGGGAACTGACGCCGTCGGTAGTTCGAGATTAGTTTGGATTGGGCCACGTGGGGACAGCCGCCCTCGGCTGTCCGGCGGAGCGAAGCTCCGCTACCCAGTCGCTCCAAAAAGTTGTCGAGCTGCGCTCGACTGGACAGCCGAGGACGGCTGTCCCCACGTAGTTCGATCTTTGTCAGCACTTTAAGGAGAAGTTCAAATGAAGAAGTTTCACACCGTTTGCGCCTGTTTGCTCCTGCTGAGCGGCTTCGCGCTGGCTCAAACCGCCAAACCTGCCGAACCTCGCACCGTCAGCCAGGTGCTCGACCGCTCTGTCACTAATGTGGAGAACGAATTCGTGCCGGCCGCTGACGCCATGCCCGAAGACAAGTACTCCTTCGCCCCAACCAACGGTGAGTTCAAGGGCGTCCGGAACTTCGGAGAACAAGTGAAACACGTGGCCGCGGTCAACTACATATTTGCCGCTGCCGTCCTCGGTGAGAAGCCTCCGGTGGACACGGGAGAGGAAAGCGGCCCGGCCTCGGTGAAGAGCAAGGCGGATATCATGAAGTACTTGAAGGATTCCTTCGCATACCTTCATAAGGCGGCCGCAAGCGTCAACGAAACGAACCTGGTTGCGCCCGTAAAGAGCCCCTTCGGTCAAGGCAACGCGACCCGGCTGGCACTGGCCTCGGGGGCTGTGGGCCACTGCTTTGACCACTATGGGCAGATGGTCGAATATCTGCGCATGAACAGCATTATTCCGCCCGCCAGCCGCATGTAAACGGATGATAAGCCTCCTTGTAGCGCCGCCGTCCCGGCGGCTGTCCCGGAGGCATCTTGCCTCCGGCGGCGGGCGGGACGCCCGCCGGACAGCCGGCGAGACGCCGGCACTTCAAAGGCCTCATTTCCCCTTATGGCACGAGAGTGCCATTTACACTTCCCCGCCCCGACCGTACTTTACTGCCTTCCCCTGATTCTGTAGAGAAGCTTGCCTGACACCTACTGGTACTTCCACAGGATGCTGCCGTGAGCGCCCTTGTCGTTGGGGGCGCAGTGATAGGGAAAGAGTCCCAGGAGTGGTAGAAATGAAAACCAGCAAACATCGTCGGATCACGCCATCATCGAGCACCGCGCTCGGGCGCGATGCTCGGCGCGAGATCGAACACTTTCAGAGAGCTATCAATTCCTATGCGGATCGATTTGCTCGCGAACCCCAACTGAGTTTTGAACAGCATTGGTTCCGCCTGGCGGCCACCAGCCGGCTGGCGGAAGGGGAAGAGCGCCGCCGCGGTTAGGAGAGTCGTCGCAGCCAGGCTTTGCCCTGGCCGGCTCCTTGTTTGGTAATGGCAGTTGCCATCAGTTCCGCCCGGAGTCCCTGGGCCTGAAGATGCCTCCGCACTTGTGCCTGGACGCGTTCTGCGCCGGCCTTGTCATCCAGAAAAATTAATACTGATGGTCCAGCTCCGCTCAAGGCTACGCCTAGAATTCTGGCGGCGCCTGCCGCGAGCTCTTGCAGCGCCGGCAATAGCGGACATAGAGGAGCACGATAGGGCTGATGCATGCGGTCTTCGAGCGCGGCCGCCAGCAGGTCGCGGCGGCCTTGCACGAAAGCCGCCAGCAGCAGCATGGAATTCTGAACGTTGGAAACTGCGTCTGCCCGGGGATATTGCGCGGGCAGAACGCGGCGGGCTTCTTCGGTCGCCAGTGCTTCCTCCGGTACCGCCAGCAGCAGCGGCCAATTGCCCTTCGGAATGATGCTGGCGACTTGCGCTTCGCTCTTCGCCGACATTCTTGCCACCGCCAGACCGCCCATCCAGCAGGCAGCCGCGTTGTCGGGATGATGTTCACGCCGCGAGGCTTCGCCGACGATGCGGCTGTCCGTCCACCTTAACTTGCCAAAGTGTACCGCCAGCGCGATCCCGGCCAGGCGCGCTGCCGCCGACGAGCCGCATCCCTTGCCGATGGGTATCTGGTTGTCGATGTCGAGGGCAAGCGGCCGCGCCGGTTTGCCCGCTCCCTGCAAGACTTCACGATAGGTGGTCAGGATGAGATGGTTTTCGACCCGGCCGCAGATTTCCGGATCGCGGCCACGCGCCGTGATGGAAAACTCAGCCGCGGTTTGGGCGCGGACTTTCAGGAACATCGCGAAGGCAAGCGCGGCAGCGTCAAAGGCCGGCCCCAGGTTGGCGGAGGTCGCGGGAAGCACCAGTTCGAGGGCACTAGCAGCACGATTTTGTTTTGCGGTTTTCATTCCCAGGGACTCTTCCGCGGACCCGAAGTCTGGATGTGGAAGCGCACGGCTTCAGCCGTGCGAAAAAAAGTCGCAACAGGAGGCGGCTTCAGCCGCTGTGCACAATTTCGCCGACCGCGCATCCTTCGTCCCTCGAGGCGCCACAGCGGCTAAAGCCAGCCGCTTCACGCTCTTATTCGGCACGGCTGGAAGCCGCGCCCTTCCACCGATGGCTGACTCCAACTCTAGGAAATTGTTCCGCTCCGCCCTGGAGCTACCTTCTCGGATCAGTCTGCTCCGCGTACTCCAACACTTTCACCACCGCGTTGGCGCTGGCGTCGAGCACCATGGGGGCGCGCTGTCGCGGGGACAAGACCGCTGCCGCTTCTTCTTCATGCTCGGTGCCTGCAAAGAGGTCGCCGCGATGAAACCTTAGCGTGAAATCGGGGTCCTTGAGCAGGTTTCCGGTCAGGATCAGCACTACGGATTCGTTCTTCTTCACGAAACCATGCTGCACCAGCTTCTTCAATCCAGCAAGCGTGACCGCCGATGCCGGCTCGCAGCCAATTCCGTCCGCTCCGATTTCCGCCTTGGCCAACGCGATCTCAACCTCACTTACTTGCTCCACTGCACCGCCCGTGGCCTCAAGCACGCGCACGGCTTTTTTCCACGACGCCGGGCTTCCGATTTTTATGGCGGTGGCCATGGTCTCAGCGTGGACTGAGATGAGTTTCTTGCCGCCAGTTTCGCGCATGGTCCGCACCAGGGCGTTGGCGCCTTCAGCCTGAATCACGGAAAGCTTCGGCAGACTGGAAATCAGGCCCAGTTCCTTCATCTCGAGCAGCGCCTTGCCGATCGCCGAAGAATTCCCCAGATTTCCTCCGGGCACGATGATGTGGTCCGGCGGCTGCCAGTCGAGCCGTTCCAGCAATTCGACCGCGGCGGTCTTCTGTCCTTCAAGCCGATACGGATTCACCGAGTTCAACAGATAGACCGGCATGCGCTCCACCACTTCATCGAGCACACGCATGCAGCCATCGAAATCCGTCTTCAACTGGCAAGTGACGGCACCATAGTCGAGCGCCTGCGAAAGTTTTCCCCAGGTGATCTGGCCTTGCGGAATCAGGACCAGGCTGCGCATGCCCGCGCGCGCGGCGTAAGCGGCCATCGACGCCGACGTATTGCCGGTGGAGGCGCACGCTACCCAGCGGAATCCTCCCTGCCGTGCGAACGATGCGGCAGCGGTCATTCCGGTGTCCTTGAAAGACCCGGTCGGATTCATGCCCTGATGTTTGGCGAAGAGCCGCTCAACCCCAGCGGCGCGCCCGCAGGAAGGCAAGGGGTAAAGCGGCGTGTTCCCTTCCCGCAGAGTGATGACCTGGTTCCAATCGTTTAACGCAGGCAGAATTTCGCGAAAGCGCCAGACACCGCTTTCATCCAGGGCATTTGGAGAAGTGCGGCGCTGCAGCCAGAGCTGTTTCAGTCCGGCCGCGTCGAGGCCGCACGCACGCATCCCCGCAGCCGTGTTCCAGCCGGGAAAGACCACTTCCAGCAGATCGCCACACTGCGCGCAACGGATGCTCTTGGCCCCGCTTTCGCCAACGGCGGCGCACGCAATGCAACGCAATTGCGAGACGCCCGGTTCCAATTTTGAGGCCGATGCGGCGTGGTCAGTCATTCAGGTATTAGCATACGGGATGGACCGGTTATTTGCCGCCGCGCAGGTATTGATCAGTCTTGTTAATCCAGTCGGCGCGCGGTGGGTTGAAGACATCGAGATCGACCGTATCCAACAGGGCTTCGGCTTTGTGCGGCATATGCGGAGGGATGGTCAGGACCTCGCCCGCGTTCACCACGATCTCCTTGCCGTCCACCCAGAACTTCAGCGCGCCTTCCAGAATGTAGGTAAATTGCTCGTTGTAATGACTGTGCAGAGGGATAATGCAACCCTTCTTCATCAGGACGCGGGCCACCATGATGTCGCGACCGACCACAAACTGCCGCTGCAGCAGCGGGTTCAGGTCTTCCAGGTCGATGGTTTGCCAGGGAACGTGCCGCAATTCCATTTTGCCGGCCCGGTTCTTCGTTGCCGCCTTACGGCTGGCGCCCTTTTGGCCGGCGCTCTTACGCTTTGCGATTCTTGATTTCAGGCTCCGCCGCTTCGCTGCGGGCTTCGCCTTTGCCTTCGCCATTTCAGTGCACCTTTCCCTGGTAAATTCCGACTGCGTTGTCGTGCAGGTAGCCATGGGCCAACTGCAGAGCTTGCGCCTCGGTAACTTCGCCTTCAGAAATCATCTCGGCGAGCGCCGCAGCCAGAGCGCTGCGCGCCGACTGCACTCCCAGCCAGTAGCTTTCTTCCGCGCCCAGAGTCTGGTTGTACGGGAATGAGTCCGTCCCGAAGGTGATCTTATCGGGAAAAGTCTCCAGCCACTGTTTGAGCACGTGCCTGAACTCTGACGGATACATATCGAGCTCCATCAGTGACGTATCCAGAAACACGTTCTGCATGGCCGCCAGCCAGATGGCCTGGTGCTCGTAAGGATAGCCGCCGTGAATCATCACGAATATGGTGCCCGAATAGCGCGGGTCGCGGAGGATGTTCTCCAGGTTCATGATGTTGCTTTCGGAGAGGTTGAAGTAGTCGCCGATGCCTACAGCCGAGTGTATGTGCACGGGCAGATGCAGTCTTCCGCCTTCGCGCACCAGATAGCGGAAAATGTAGTCCTGAAACGTGCGGTACTCCTGCTCGCTGGGAATGCCGCCGCTCACGAAGCGCTGGTACACATCTTCGGCCTGTTCACGGGTGGGATCGCCGAATTTTGTCGAGCGGAAATACGCCACTTCAAACTTCATGGCGATGCCACCCTTTTTCTGGTTGTCTTCGAGCACGCGACTGATGAACGCCAGATATCCCGCGAAGTCCGGCGGCAGCTTTTCCACTTTTCCTGTTGCATCCAGCGATGCAGCATTTTCTCCTGCAGCGGGATATAGACTTCCTGGTCCCGATTGCGGGCGCGCTCGCGTTGATTATCGAAAGGCCACATGAAGGAATCGGCGAAGAAGACCCAGGGAAAGCGCCTGGGATCGAGATAGTCCGCCATCATCGCCCGGTTGGCGACGCCCTGCTCGATGTTCAGCTTGTCGAGAATATTGGAGAAGTAGGCGTTGCCCTGGGCTTTCTTTAACTCGGACTTTTTCTGAACCAGCCATTTCGCGTGCTCCGGCGCGAGGTCATTATAAGGATAGCCAAACAACGCCTTAGCGGCGGCGACCAGTTCGGGATTGGTGTCGCGCGTTCGCAGCGCCGCGCTGCCCGGCGGCGAAGCCATGGCATCGACATCGGGATCGTCCGCGAACCCGGGATGAGCGTGATGATCGAAGATGGGAATCTTTTCGATCTGCGGCAGCAGGCGCTGGTAAATCTGCGGCACATCCGGCCCCGGAAGCGGCCGCGCCTGCGCGGCCGCGATCGATCCGCAAAGCGCGAGCATGATCTGCATGCCCCATCTGGCTTTCATGAATTCTCCTGATCTTCAACAAGTAGCGCCGGCATCCTGCCGGCTGTCCCGAGGGCGTCTCGCCCTCGGCGGTGCGGGCGGGACGAGACTGTGTCGCAACCCTTCTTTTGCCCCTTCGGGGCTTACTCGTGGTTCACTGTTTACCCACGGCTTGCGCCGTGGGCTTTATTCTTGCGCCGCTTCGCGGCTTTTTGTGGACGTGCCACTCCACTCTTTCCTAGCGTCCAAGGTTGCGACACAGCCTTGGGACGCCCCCACTGCCTGTCCCGAGCTTGTCCAGGGAACAACCTCCGGGACGGCGGCGCTACCTTACCGCGACGTTGCCGCCGGCGTTCCCTGCCAGGCGGACGCAACCTGCAATATCCGCTCCACCGCCTCTTTAAGGATGGCGCTCGACGATGCGTAGGAAAAGCGCACAAACTTGGCCCCGGCAGGCCCAAACGCCGCACCCGGAATCGCCGCCACCCCTGCCTCTTCCAGCATGACGCGGCAAATTTCCTCGGCGTTTTGTCCGGCTTCGGAGACGTCCACCCAGGCGTAGAACGCGCCTTCGGGCGGCGAGCAACGGAACCCGGGGACGTGATTCAGGTCGCGGACAAACTGCTCGCGGCGTTTGGCGAACTCACCAACCATGCGCGGCGTGGCGCCTTCGCGATCGCGCAAAGCTTCAATGGCGCCGTACTGGCTGAATTCGGCAGTACAGGTGTAGGTGTTGACCGCCAGCATGTCGAGCGCGGGCACGACGCGTGCCGGGGCGGTGGCGTATCCCAGCCTCCAGCCGGTCATGGCGAAACTCTTGGAGAAGCCGTCGATGATCAGCGTCCGCTCTTCCATGCCGGGGTAGCTCATCATGGATTTATAAGTCCCGCCGTAAATGATGCGGGCGTAAATTTCATCCGAGAGCACCAGCAGGTCATGCTTGACCGCCAACTCCGCCAGCCGCCGTTGAACTTCGTCGGTGTACACCGTCCCGGTCGGATTGCCGGGCGAATTCGTAATCAGGATTTTTGTGCGGGAGCGTTATGCTGGCTGCAATTTCATCCGGATCAGGCTGCAGGTGATTCTTGGCGGACAGCACAAACGGCACCGGCACTCCACCCAGCCCGAGCGTGATGGAGGCATAGCCGGGAAATCCGGGATCGGGATACAACACTTCGTCTCCCGGATCGATCAGCGCCATCATTGCCATGAAGAGTGCAAGCTTGCAGCCCGGAGCGATGACGATATTTTGGGGTGAGATATTGAGATTACGCGTGTCGCGCAGGTAAACCGACAGCGCCTCGCGCAATGCCGGCAGCCCGATCACGGGACAATAGCGGTCTTTCCCCTCGTCAATGGCCCGCTTTAGAGCGTCGTTCACCGGCTTCGCGGGATGAAAGTCGGGCTCGCCCAGTTCGAGGTGAATGATGGAGCGACCCGCGCGCTCCAATTCCTTGGCGCGGGCGAAAATGGTGAGCGCGCCTTCGCCGCTCATCACCGACATGCGGGCAGCCAGAGGTCGCATATCAGGCCTTCCCTGCAGGAATGTTCTTTGGGGCTGGGGTCACTGGAATACGCAGCGCGTCCACAAAGCGCGGAAAGAATTCGAACACCGAAGCGGTGGCGATCAGCTCCACAATCTGGGGAGGCTCGTAGCTCGGTTTTCAATCTGGCGTAGAACTCGTCATCAATTTCGCGGGGAGAATGATGCAAACGGTCGGCACAACGCAAGCCCAGTTTCTCCGCCTCGGTGAACGGGCCGCTCTCGAAATCGGACTTGACCGCGGCCACGTGCTCTTCGGTCGCCCCCTTCTGCCGGGCCGACAAAGAGTGCGCCGTCACCGCGTAGAGCGAGCCTTGCAATACCGACATGCGGGTCGCCACCAATTCTTTATACCAGCCAGGCAAAGCGCCGTCACTCAGCAGTGGCTTGAGCAGGGCGGCAAAGCCCATGGCCAACGAGCTGGAGTCTGGGCCACGGTCTTGAACATGTTGGGCACGACGCCGCGCTGTTGCAGCAGGGCATCGTACAAGACTCCGAGCTCGGGCGGGACCTGGTCCCGCTCGAGCATCGGAATGCGGCTCCGGGCTTCGTTTGTCCGCCACGTTAAAAGGCCCAGCGCAGGGAGAACTGGATGAGACGCGGCGTGCCCACGGTCGAAAAGATCTTGCCGAACGAATTATTAGGATCGCCCGGATTCGCAAGATAAGCTTCGATGTCGGTAATCGACGGGTTGCCGAAGTTCGCGTGGTTCCAGATGTTAAAGAAGTCCGCAGTGAAGCGCAGGGACTGCCGCTCCGACAGGCGGAAGTCCTTCAGGAGCGAAAAATCCCAGTTCTGCTGGAATGGTCCGCGATAAATGTTCCGCCCCAGGTTACCGAAGTTGGTGGTGCAGAAGTTGTCGTCGCTGGCGCACTGCGCCGGGTAAAGTAAAGGCGCGCTGGTGAAGTTGGACGGATTCAGATAGCCGTCGATCCGCTGGTGAATGTCCCCGCTGGTGTTGCCGGCAGGGATCGAACCGCCCGGAGCCAGGCTAGCGCCCAGTGTGGCGGACGCCAATCCGGGTCCAAGCAAGTGCCGTGCCCGCGCCGAATCAGTAACGGAAAACGGCGTGCCGGACTGAAAGACGGTGATGCCGCTGATGGCCCAGTTGGCCAGCAGTGCGCCTTTGGCTCCCGTGGCTCCCTTGAAGATGGGCAGATCGTAGCGATAGCTCACCACGAAGCGGTGAGTGCGGTCGAAGTCGGAAAGGCCGCGCGACGCATCGAGGGACGTCTCATCGTTAAAAGCCGTGTTCAGCGCCGTGTTGCCGCTCGAGGTTGCATCGGTAGAGCGCGAGAAGGTGTAGGCGGCCTGAAAGTAGCCCGCGCCCCAACGCCGCGAGAGCGTGGCTTGCAGGGAGTTGTAGTGAGAGTAGGCATCGTCGGCGAAGAGCTGCATTCCGCTATATCCATTGATGCCTTGTGCGCTCGACCGCGCCGGGCCATTGGCCAGCGTGTTGGCTTCGATGGAGTACTGGTTTCCGCTTGTGTCGGTCAGCACCAGCGGATGTGCGGGACTCGCGTCTACTGAAAGATTGGTGCGGGTTTCGCGAAGATGGATGGAATGCGTACCCACATATCCCACTTCAAGCACCCAATCTCTACCCAATTCCCGCTGCAGAGTGAGGTTCCATTGCTGGGTGTTGGGCGAAACAAACTTACGCGGCACCACCAGGCCGAAAATGTTGGTCGATGGGATCCCCGCTCCGTTGCAGGCATAGGTTGGGGCGCCATTGGGATCGTTTCCGGCGAAACCCTGCAACAGGCCCAGGCAGGGTACAAAATTCGGATCGATCACGCCCGCCTGCGGCAGAGCGTTCGGATTTGGATCTGGGCAACCGGGCAGCACGGTCGCTGAAAAGAAAGATCCGAGGCAGCCCGCCTGACCGGCCCCGAAGGCCACGGGCAAGAACGGCGCCTGGAAGCTGAGCTGATCTACCGAGCCCACGTCCTCGCGCACGTAGTAAATACCGTAGCCGCCACGCAGCGAGGTGCTGTGATGTCCAAACACGTCCCAGGCAAATCCGACACGTGGGCCCCATCCGGTGGCGTAACCATTCTTATAGGTAGTGTTGCTGCCGGTCGGCGTTGAGTCCGGTCACATTCAGGCCCTTGACGCAACTACCGTAAATGAACGGATACTGCCCCTGGGCGGCGAGGTCGGGATCGAGGTTTCCGATGTGGCAAAGGTTGTCATAAAACGCGCCCAGCGCCTCCACCCGCAGTCCCAGGTTCAAGGTCAGGTCACGACGCACTTTCCAGTCGTCCTGGGCGAACACTGCGAAGTCGTTGGTGCGGTACTGGTGGGTAGCCACGCCGCCGCCGCCGAAGCTGAAGTCCGGCGCTCCCATCAGGAATTTCTGGAAGTCGGTGAAACCGCCGCCATTGACGAAGAATAGTTGTCCGTTGAAAACCTGGGGAAAGAGTTTGTCGAGGTTGACCCGGGTATATTCTCCGCCAAACCGCAGGACGTGCGCCCCCTTGACCCAGCTGAAGGTATCCACGAAGTTGTAGTTATTTTGGGTCTGCGCCTGATCGGCGGGCGGGGTGGGGCCAATCTGGAAACCCGAGCCACCGAACAGGGAGAACTTGTAAATAGACTTGGTGACGCTGTTAGTGGGACGATCCAACCCGAGATCCGAGGCCGTGATGGGCGGAATATTTCCCAGTGTGTTGTTGATCCGAACATAGCCGAAGCGGAAGTCATTGACCAGGGCAGTCGAAAACACGTGGGTCTCGTCGATGCTGAAAAACCGGGCATTCACCGGCAGGTCGTAGGGAAAATTCAGGTCTGTGGAACTGATGCTGCTCTGCAGCGTGCCGCCGAGCGAAAGCGGCAGGCCCCCAGCACCAAAGGGCAACAGCGATTCCGCATTGGAAAAGAAAAACCGCGCCGAGAGTTTGTCATTGCCGCCTCGAAACTCGCGGTCCCAGTTGGCCGTGAACTGGTCATCGGTAAAACTGCCGGGCTTGCTGACGATATATTGTGCCGTCGATCCGACGGTGCCCGGAATCGAAGGGATAAGGTAGCCGCCAGCGGTGTTCCCGAACTGGTTGCTCTTGAACAGCAGCAGTTTATGGATGACAGGGTCGATGCTGGGGACGCCGAAGGCCGATTCCAGCGTGGCATCGAGCGTAGCATCATCGCGAACCGAGGGCAGCACCGGCAGTGTGGTGCTGATAAACGTTCCGGGAGACAACCCGCTGCGTTGCCGGGTGCCCTGATAGTTCACGAAGAAATATCCCAGCTTGGCGTCTTTCCCCACGGGTCCACCGAAACTTCCCCCGAAAATATTCTGTTTCACAGAGGGGCGGGACTGTCCGGCGCGATTGAGGAAGTATTCGTTGGCGTTCAAAACATCGTTACGAAAAAATTCGTAGACGTCGCCATGAAAGTCCTTTGTGCCTGATTTCAGGATCGCATTGACGTTGCCGCCGCCGTTGCGTCCCTGGCTGGCGTCGTAGAGCGATGTCTGCACTTTGAATTCGCCGACGACATCGGGATTGGGCAAGGGCACGTTGGTCGCCTGGGCCACGTTGTAGTCGGTGGCGCTGATGCCTTCGATCAGGTAGTTGTTGTTGTCTTCGCGCTGGCCGTTCACGAAGATGCGGGCGTTGCCGCGTCCCAGTTGCGCCGAGGCGTTCAGTTCGCTCTGCGCGCCGCTGGAGAGCGAAAGCAATTGCTGAAAGTTCTGCGTGGCCAGAGGAAGGTCCCGGATGGTCCGCGCCTCGATCGCCTGACCGGTGGTGGCGGCGCTGGTTTCCACCGCCTGCACCTGCGCCTGCACGTCGATCTTCTGCTGTACCGACTGGGTGCGCAACTGGGCGCGTCATGCGCGTGGTCTCCGTCACGCGGACCGCAATATTGGAAAAAGTGCCCTCGGCAAAACCCGGGGCCTGGACTGTGACCGTGTAGGTCGCGACCGGCAGCAGTTGGGTGGTGAATGAACCATTCGCGTCCGTCTTCACCGTGCGAGTCAGGGCCCCGGTGTCCTGGTTGACGACGCGAACGTCCGCGCCCGCTACTACTGCTCCGCTGGGATCAAGTACGGTCCCACTGATGGCGCCGGTTGCGCCACCCTGGGCGAGGGCCTGCGCCACCCCGACAAGAATCACCAGACTTATACAAAGCAGCCTGCTCATTGATCTCGGCATACACCCCTCCCTGACGCGACGTCTGTCTTTAAGTGTTTGAGTGCCACGAAGGTGATCAGTTAGGACGCGCGGGAACAAGCGCCGCAACCGTCGTGGCTCGTCGGGAGCCAGCGCTTACCAAAGGCTTCGCCGAAACCGACCGCGGTGGCGTGTGTCCTGCTCTGATGACGAGATGCATGGTCCCCTCCAACGAATGCAGCTGGATTTCTGGTAATGAATTCGCACAGATTACTAGAAATTAACCAGCCTTGGCAACCACGAAAGCAGGGTCAGAGTGAAACATTTGTTACAGCCCTTTGTACATGCCCCCATCCACCAGAACGGTCTGTCCGGTAACGTACGAGGCGCGCTCCGAAGCCAGCCAGACGATGGTGTCGGCAACTTCCCGCGGTTCCCCCAGGCGGCGCAAGGGGGCATCCGCGGCCCAGCCGTCGAAGATGTCCTGTTCGGCCGTGCCCGAAGCGGCAGACCGGCTTTTTGCCAACTCCTTGAGCCGGTCCGTGGCGGTGAAGCCCGGCCCTACGTTATTCACCAGAATGCCGTCCTTGCCGAATTCGTTGGCCAGGCTTTTGACCAACCCGACCACCGCCGCCCGGACTGCGTTTGAAAGCACCAGATCCGCAACCGGCTGTTTGGTGGTGATGGAAGTAATGGTAATGATCCGGCCCCAGCGCCTGCGCTGCATGTGCGGAATCACCTCGCGGGCAAAGTGCACCGTGCTCATGAAGTTGGCCTCGATAGCGTTGTGCCAGTCCTCCACGCTGGCTGCCAGAAAACCCTTGGCGGGCGGCCCTCCGGCATTGGTGACGCAAATGTCCGCGGCACCGAATTTCGCCACCACGGCTTCTACAAACTGGCGCACGGCCGCGTCGTTGGTTACATCCAGCGCGCGGTCAAACACTTCAGCGCCGTGCTGTTTCCTTATGGCTTCCGCCGCCAGGGCCAGCGTACGTTCATTGCGGGCGCACATAGCGACTTTGCATCCCTCGGCCGCAAATGCCTCAGCCGTCGCCCGGCCAATGCCCTGGCTGGACGCAGCCACAATTGCCACTTTACCCTTCAGACCCAGTTCCATAGGAATCGAATTATAGATGGATAAAATCGGCCGAACGGAACTTTCAGGAAGGCCGGCAAGCCTTCTTTGCGTTCCTTGCCAAGGGAAACTAACAACCCCTTGCTCAGCCGGCTGGCGAACGTTACCCTTGAGGGGTCAGTTTCAGTTCGAACAGTTGTTTCACTCCAACCGAGGAACTCAATGGCTAATCCCGCGAAGTACGTATGGCTTGACGATGAGTTGAAGGACGCCGCCGGCAGCGGAGTTCCAGTCGTCAACGCCGGCCTGCATTATGGCTATACCGTCTTTGAAGGCATTCGTTGTTACGCTACTGACCAGGGCCCCGCCGTGTTCCGCCTGGAGGAACACGTTGACCGCCTGCTGGACTCCGCCCGCATCGTCGGCTTCCGCGATCTGCCCTGGACGCGTGCCACTCTGATCGCGGCCATTCACAAGACGATTGCCGCCAATAGATTTTCGTCCTGCTACATCCGGCCGGTCATTTATCTGGACGGAGCCATGGACCTGGTGGTGGATAGCGGCAAGCCGCGATTGATCATCGCAGTGTGGGAGTGGACCGCCTTTCTAGGCGCAGAAGCGAAGGAGCGTGGCATCCGGGCCAACATTTCTTCCTTCACGCGGCTGCACCCCAACATCATGATGACCAAAGCCAAGGTCGCGGGAAATTACGTCAGCTCGATTCTGGCCAAGACTGAATCGCAGCGCGCCGGCTTCGATGAAGCCATCATGCTCGATCCGCAAGGCTATGTCGCCGAGTGTACCGGCGAAAACATTTTTGTGGTGCGTGACCAGGTGATTTACACCCCATCTCGAGGGGCGATACTCGAAGGCATCACGCGCGACAGCTTGATCACGCTGGCGCAGGACCTGGGTCACACCGTGGTCGAGGAACCCATTTCCCGCGACCAGTTGTATATCGCAGACGAAGTGTTTGTCTGCGGAACCGCGGCCGAAGTTGTGGGCCTGCGGGAGATCGACTTCCGCACCATCGGCGATGGAAAGACCGGCCCGGTGACTCGCGCCCTGCAGTCTGAATTCGAGAAGCTTACCAGCGGACGCCACGCGCGCTCGACGGCCTGGTTTTCGCCAGTACCGGCATTCGAGGCCGCGTTGTCGGGGGCCTAGCGAGTTCCGTCGGGACGGGAGTCTCGTGGTGGAAGCGCACGGCTTCAGCCGTGCGAAACAGGAGCTGCGGTTGAGGCGGCTTCAGCCGCTGTGGACAGTTTCGCAGAGCGCACGTTTTCGTCGTATCGATTCGCCACAGCGGCTAAAGCCGCTCGCCCGAGGCCCTGGGTGGCACGGCTGAAGCCGTGCCCTTCCACGACGGCCCACGACGGCCAAGGCTTCCGGGGCCAATGCCTGACCCGGATGCCGCCACCAGGCTGAATCGGAACTACCTAGGGAGGACACATGAAAAAGCACCAGCGCCACCCGGAAACGGAAGCGGTCCGCGGAGGCACCGATCTGCAAAAAAAGAATGGTCCGGTGGCCACTCCGATTTACCAGACTGCCTCATTCGAAGTCACGGACAACGATCAACAGGTGCGCGCCACTTCCAGCGACATGTTCTATACCCGCTACGGCAATCCCACTCACACGGTTGCTGAAAAAGCGATTGCGGAACTCGAGGGCGCCGATGCCGCGCTGCTCTTCGCTTCCGGCATGAACGCCATCACTACTTCCATCCTGTCCCTGCTGAAGAGTGGAGACCACGTGGTGGCCCAACGCGACATCTACGGCGGCGCTACAAAGTTCTTCAGCCAGTGGCTGCCCAAGTTCGGCGTCGAAACCACGTTCGTGGACACGGTTGAGTACGATCAGCACGCGCGCGCCATCCAGCCCAATACGAAACTGCTTTATCTGGAATCGCCCACCAACCCCACGCTGCGGGTCGTGGATTTGCGCAAGGTGACTGCGCTGGCCAGGCAGCACAACCTGATTACGTTTATCGACAGCACGTTTGCCACGCCCATCAACCAGCGCCCGGCGGATTTTGGGATTGACCTGATCATGCACTCCGGCACCAAATATTTTGCCGGCCACTCAGACTTGATCTGCGGCATCGTCGCGGGACGCCAGGAACTGGTCCAGAAGATCCACGAAACCCGGACAACTCTCGGCGGGACCATGGATCCGCACGCCGCCTGGTTGCTCCTGCGTGGCATCAAGACGCTGGCGGTGCGAGTGCAGCGGCAGAATGACAACGCATTGCGTGTCGCCCGGTTCCTGGCGCAACACGCCAAGGTGCGACGGGTGCACTATCCCTTTCTTGAAGGCCATCCGCAGCGCGCCCTGGCCATGGAACTGATGCGCGGCGGCGGTGGTGTCCTGAGCTTCGAAGTGGATGGCACCGGAGAAGACGCCAGGCGGCTCTCTGAGGCTCTGCATCTGTTTACCCTGGCGCCCAGCCTGGGCGGCGTGGATTCTCTGGTCACTATTCCCGTGCTCACTTCGCACGGCATGATTTCGGCCGAGCATCGCCAGAAGATGGGAGTGACCGAGCAGTTGATCCGGATTTCGGTGGGTATCGAGAATGCGGACGACCTGATAGCGGACCTGGAACAGGCGCTGACGGTCGTGACCGGGACGCGACAGCACGCCGAGGTGGGCTAGGAAAATGGAGGACGGGCGTCCCCGCCCGTCCTTTTTAGGGTGCACCTGACGGGCGAGGACGCCCGTCCTCCATCTACTATCTAGTTTAGAAGCTGAACTTCAGACCCAGTTGCATAATGCGCGCGTTATGTGCGGAGCTGGCGCGCAGGAAGCTATCGCTGCCGAGGGTATTGTTGCCGTCGCCGCCGGCCGAGCCGCTATCGCCGGCAATGTTTCCCCACTGCGTGTGATTGAACACGTTGAAGGCTTCAGCGCGGAACTCAAACCCCATCTGCTCCCTGATTTTGAAATGCTTGAACAGGGCCCAGTCGAAGTTGAGGCGATTGGGGTTATTCAGGATGTTGCGTCCGGCGTCGCCGAAGGTCAACCCCCGTGGCAGGGCAAAGGCAGCGGCATTGCCGAATGCCGGCCCGAAGTCGGTGACTGTCCCGCTCGGAATACCGGACCTCGGATCGCCCACCAGGTCGGGGCGAGCGCCCGATCCCACTCCATTAGAGACGCCTGCGTTGTCGTTCGACACCACCACGCTGTAGGGCGTTCCGGTTGAATAGCTGGTCACACCGGAGAACTGCCAGCCACCGAGAATCGCGTTGGTCAAGCCGGACTTGAAGCCCGGCAGGTCCCAAACGTAGCTGATATTCAGAATGTGGCGCTGATCGAAGTTGGAGCTGGCCCGATTGGCGCTGGGATTGGCGGAATCGACAAAGCTTCCGTCAAAGCGGTCGGAGGAGTCGTCGATGGAATGGCTGTAGGTGTAGGCCACGCTCAGGTTGAGGCTCCCCATGGTGCGCCGCAGCGAGGCTTGTACAGCATGGTATATGGACGACGAGGCGTACTGCAGGTGAGTGATGTCGCCGTAGCCCAGGAAAGGACGGAATGGGCTGGGGTCCTCACCACACTGCACCGCGAGATTGACGGCCGCCTGGCCGGTGACCGGGTTGCCGTTGACTTTCAGGTTCGGACAATCGGTGTTGAAGGTTGGTGAAGTGGGGTCGGAATCGATGAATTCCCCCGGCGCATATGGGTTGAGCGAGAGGGGCAACGCGGGAATCTGGTTGTAGTTGGTTTGCCGGTTGAGCTTGGTACCCTTGCTACCCACATAAGAAACCGTGGCCACGGTGTTCCGCACCACCTCGCGCTGTACGTCCAGGTGCCACTGCTGTATGTAGGGCCAGATGGCCTTGGTGGGGATCGCATTCACGCTCAAGGGGAACTGCGCTCCAACGGTCCCGGTGCCGGCATACCCGTTGATATTATTCACGACCGCGGCATTGGCCAGCGGTGGCGAGTTCTCGAGCGATTCGGTATTGCCCTCGTTGCCGTTGGCATGTTCGTAGAACATGCCGTAGCCGCCGCGGATGGCAGTCTTGCCGTCGCCATTCACATCATAGGCAAATCCAATGCGGGGCGCGGGGTTGAACAGCTTCCCCTCCATGCAGCTGACGGGAACGCCCGGCGTCACACCGCACTGCACAATTCCGTTGGGCAGGCCGTTGATGAACAGATTGTTCACGCTGCCGTCAGGATTGATCGTGGTCACCCCGGCCTGGTAGTGCGCGGGATCGAAGTTGAATGCCTGCTTTTGTTTTTCCCGGTAAGTCCCGAACAGGCTCAACCGCAGGCCGAGGTTCAGGGTCAGGCGGCTGGTGACGTGCCAGTCATCCTGAAAATAGGGTTCAACGATCTTGTAGCGGTTGTAGTACTTGACGCGCTGGTCCTGCTGCCCGTAGCTGGAGATTCTACCCAGCAACAGGTCGGCGAATGCGTTGCCCGTGGAAATACTCGTGCTGGCATCGAAGGTCAGATAACCGGGGATCGAACCCGCTCCCAGTTCGCCGCCGAATTCATTTTTCTGGCCAAACGCGGCATAGGCGCCGAACTGAAGATTGTGCCGGCCGACAATCTTGCTCACATTGTCCCGGTAGGTATAGGTCGGGTTGGAGTTGTAAGCGCCGTTGGGGATGTAGCCCGCGTCTTCTCCAAAGCCGCCATCGTAGGCATCACCGACCAGGTTGATTCCAGGCAAAATTCCGTCTCCGTTGCCGGGGAAAATATCCGGCACCACGAATCCCGCCGGCCGCTGCCAGTTGCCGACGTTATTCAGAATGATGTGGTCGGTGGTGTAGCTGGCCACAAATTCATTCAGCAGGGTGGGAGAAAACGTCGCGTTCAGGCGGGCCACCAGGCTCACGCCCGGGCCTTTGAACGCAGTCTGAATCGTGGGGAAACTGCCGGCATTGGTCCACAGCGGCACGTCGGTGACGGTGTCCCATGAATCATGAATGTAGCGGACCGTACCGCGGATCTTGTCGGTAAAGTTGTGGTCCACGCGAATCAATTCTTCGCGCCAGTTCGTGGGCAGGGATAACGACGTGCGGTAACGCGAGTCCAGTCCGGTGCCCGTGGTCGGCAGAGGAATCATGCTCAGCAGCGCCTTCACTGTGGGATCATTTGGGTCGTACCCGGCGGCAATCAGGTCTGCTCCTATGCCACCGCCAGGGCAGGAACCGCCCGGACTGCTGCACTGATCGGTGAAGTCACCCGCCCGTTCCTCGACCGAAGGAACGGCCTGGTTGAAATCGGCCGGCACGCGGTCTCTGCGCCATTCCTGCGACCAGAAAAAGAAGGTCTTGTTCTTGATGATGGGTCCGCCGATGGTGTATCCAAAGTCATTTTTCTTGTAGGGCGAAACCGAGTCCAGAAAATATTTGGTGGAGTTCAAAGCATCGTTGCGAAGGAATTCGTACGCGTTCCCGTGAAAGCCGTTGGTGCCGGACTTGGTCTCGACTTCCACCGTGCCCGACCCGTTCCGGCCGTACTGGGCGCCGTAGTTCGAGGTCAACACCTTGAATTCGGCGATGGCTTCCAGGCTGGGATAGACGTTCAGCGTGCTGTTGCTGCCGTTATCCATGTTATCGCCGCCGTCCAGTTCCCAGTTGTTGTACTCCACGCGACCGCCGTTGATGCTGAAGCTGACGTTGCCGTTGATGCCGACCGTGCCTTCATCCTGGCCAGTCTGATTACTTACGCCGGGCACCAGCGTGACCAACTGCGTGAAGTTCCGCCCGTTCAGCTGCAGCTGGGTGATCTGTTTTCCGTTTACGGTGCCGGAAAGGTCCGACGACTGGGTCTCCACCTGGGCGACGTTACTGCCCTCGACGGTGACTTCTTCCTTGATCGTGCCCACTTCCAGCGCGATGTCGGCGCGGGCCTTCTGCCCTACCTGCAGCACGATTGCCTTGGCCTCATACCGCTTGAAGCCCTGCGCCACCACGGTCACGTTGACCGGACCTGACGGCAAACCGGCCACCAGGTAGTCGCCTGTTGCGTTCGTAGTGGTGGGACGGCTGATGCCGCGATCCAGGCTGCTGACCGTGACTTGCGCGTTGGGGACGGCCGCACCGCTCTGATCGGTCACCGTTCCTGTAATCGAAGCCGAATCCTGCCCCCAGGCAGCCAGCGAAAGCGACAGCACAACCCCAAGCCAAAGCACGCGGAACTTCATAAGGTACCCCCAAGTATTTTTTCGACAACCCGAAGATTGCTGGAACCAACTTGCCATCAGAATCCTAATCCGATTGTTTCCCGGAGCGCGGAGTCATCTCAGTCTCGAACCCATCCGGTAAACCCGCAGCGCCTGATGCCAATCCCGGCACCGGGTCCAAATATCCGGTCCGTTGGCCATCGACCCGCGCCCCTGCCGGACCGGCGCATTCTGAGTGAAAGCGTTTATTAAAACGAATCAATGGCCTGAATATTGCGGTAGTTCGATCGCAAGTGTCAAGAAAAAAAGGCGGGAAATTGTGCCATCGGCTTTTTAAATGACCAGGCAAGAAGAGGGTTTTGGCCCGGTTTATCCTTACGTGAGGCTGCGAGTGGACTCTCGCACCGCCAGTTCAGGGGCCATCTTGCGGTGGACTGCCGATATCTCCCGTTTTTCCAGGACCCCATTGATGCCTTCAATCACCAGGTTCGCGGCCATCGCTCCCATGGCTTCCATGGGTTGGCGAATTGTAGTAAGGGGCGGAGTGTAGAAACTGCACGCCGCGACGTCATCAAAGCCGATCACCGAGCAGTGCTCGGGAACGCGAAGACCAGCCTTGGCTAATGCACGTATCGCGCCAAACGCGGTCACGTCGTCAAAGGCCATCAATGCAGTGAATGGCCGCTTTCGCTTGATCAGTTCCTCCGTTAATTTGTAGCCCGCTTCAAAACTTGAAATCGGATCTTGCGATTCCGGCAGGTCCACAATCAGCCGGGGATCGAGTTCGAGACTCCTGCTTTTGGCGAAGGAACGAATTCCCTGCCAACGGGGAGCGCTGTCGGCCAGAGTCTTGGGCCCGCGGATGAAAGCAATCTTGCGGTGTCCCAACTGGTACAGATGCTCCACCGCAAGGTGCGCCCCCATTTCGTTGTCCACGATCACCGAGCTGACGGTATCGGTTCGCAGCTCGCGTCCGATCATCATGGTCGGAATGCTGCTCTTCTCCAGGTCGGCCAGAACGTCGATATCGACAAACAACCAGTTGGCCAGCACAATCAGCGCCTCCACCCGGCGGTCCAGCAGCATCTCCAGATAGCGTTCGAAGCGGCCGCGTTCGTTGTGCACGTCGGTGAGGATGGGAAGGTAGGAAGACTGGTAGAGAGAATTTTCAATGCCGCGCAGAATGAGTGTGCAGTAGGGATCGGTCATGTCGAAGACCATCACTCCGACGGTGTGACTGCGTTTGCTGCGCAGGGAACGCGCAAAGAGGTTAGGACGATATCCCAGCTTGTTCGCTGCCTTCTCGATTCGCTTTTTGGTGGCCGGCGGAATGTAGCGGGCCAGGGGAGCGTTATTGAGAACGATGGAAACCGTGGTTGAGGAGAATCCGCTCTCCTTGGCCACGTCCCGGATGGTAATGACTGAAGTCTTGACCATAATGATTGAAAGCAGCGCTTGTAGCATTTAGCTAAGTGCCAATTGCCAATTTGCCAGTGCCCGCTTGAATTGCAGGCCGTTGCTGGCGGACACTACAGCACAGTGAAATCACTGTCAAGGTTGCTCGCCCTGGTCCTGCTCGCGCTGTTGTCCGTCATGGAGGCCCAGCTTTCTCCGGGGCAGTCCCCACCCGCGGGCCCGCAGCAGCTGTTTCAACAGGGCGAAGAGGCTCTGAAGAAGAACAACCTCGCAGTGGCCGAGCGTTCGTTCCGCGGAGTGCTGGCGCTGGACCCGCAAGCCGCCGGGGCCTACGCTAATTTAGGCGTCATCTACATGCGGCGCAAGCAGTGGCCACTAGCGCTCGACATGCTGCATAAAGCCGAGCACCTGGCCCCGCAGATTTCAGGAATTCGCCTCAACCTCGGCCTGGCCTACTATCGGCAAAACAACTTTCACGCCGCCATTGCTCCCTTCGAATCGGTGGTGCACGACGTCCCGGATTCCTACCAGGCGCGCTACCTGCTCGGACTCTGCTACTTTTTCACCGAACGCTATGCCGACGCTGTCAGCACGCTAGAGCCGCTCTGGCCACAGGCTTCGGGCCAGCTGAACTATCTGTACGTGTTGGGGATTGCCGGCGGCAAGTCAGCTCGACCGGACCTCGAGCAGCGCGCTTTTGCCGCGCTCGCCGAAAACGGCCAGGATTCTCCCGAGTTGCATCTTCTGCTGGGCAAGGCCCACATCAACCGGCAAGAATATGACGAGGCCATCAAGGAACTCGACCTCGCCGCCAGGGCCAATCCCAAACTCCCGTTTGTCCACTTTAATCTGGGAATCGCGTACTACAGGAAGCAGGACCTGGCGCGGGCGCGGGAGGAATTCCTCAAAGACTCAGCCATCGAGCCTGACCTGGCTTACAACTACGACCAGCTGGGCCTGGTGAACTCGCAACTGGGGAACGACCAGGAGGCGGAGCGCAATCTGCGCCAGGCCTTGCGTCTTGATCCCAGCCTGTCCAGTTCACACTACCAACTGGCGCAGGTTTATCAGCGGCAAGCGAAATATGTTCAGGCGCTGGCAGAGATTGACGCCGCCGCCAAACTCGATCCCGGAAATTCGAGCATCCACTACCTGCGCGGGCAATTGCTGCAGCGCCTGGGCCGGACCCGGGAAGCCCGCGCCGAGATGGAGGCCACCACGCGCATGATGAACCAACAACGCGACCAGCGGCAGAAGGAACTCTACGGCAGTCCCGCCCCCAATCCGGAGCTTACCCAGGAGCCCCGCTAGTTCGATTTTTGATAGACTGGGGGCCACTCGCGGCTTACTCCACCGTGCCATCGGCCCTCTCAAGAATTCAAGGTTCGTGAAGGAGTTCCTGTTATGAAAGCCCTGAAAATTGTCGGAATCGTCGTTGTGGTTCTGCTGCTTATCGCCATCGCTCTCCCCTTCCTGATCAATGTAAACAGCTTCCGTCCCAAACTGGAGTCTGAGCTCACCGAGGCCCTCGGCCGGGAAGTTAAAGTCGGCAACCTCAGTCTTTCCATCCTCTCCGGAAGCGTTTCGGCGGAAGATCTCTCGATCGCCGATGACCCGGCATTCAGCAAGGACCCTTTCATTCGCGCCAAGTCCCTGAAGGTGGGAGTCGAAGTGATGCCGCTGATTTTTTCGAAGAAACTGCACGTCACCGATATCACGCTCGACAAGCCCGAGATTGCTCTGCTGCGCGATGCCGCCGGGAAATGGAATTTTTCCAGCCTGGGCGGCAAGTCCTCAGCCGCTCCGAAGCCGGCCAGCGAACCTTCGTCCACTCCGGACCTCTCGGTCAGCAAGCTTGATGTGAAGGATGGCCGCCTGTCGGTGAACCGCGCGAATTCGTCCATCAAGCCGCACGTGTATGACAACGTGGACATCAGCGTGCGCGACTTCTCGCCCACCTCACAGTTCCCTTTCACCATTAGCGCTGATCTTCCCGCCGGGGGCTCTACGAAACTTGACGGCAAGGCAGGCCCCATCAACTCGAGCGACGTTGCGGCAAGCCCGATCGAAGCGCAGATCAACGTCAAGGGCCTCGACCTTACTGCCTCGGGATTCGTTGATCCGTCCACCGGGATTGCCGGCATAGCCGACTTCGACGGCACGCTTAAATCCGACGGCCACGTGCTGCGTACCAGCGGGACACTCAAAGCGGACAAGCTCAAACTGACGGTAAAAGCCACGCCCGCCACGCAAGCGGTGACGGTGAAATACGCCACTGACTATGATCTGCAAAAGCAGGGCGGGACGCTGACCCAGGGCGACGTTTCCCTGGGCAAGGCCCTAGCTAAACTCACCGGCACATATCAGAGTCAGGGCGAGTCCACGATTCTGAACATGAAACTCAACGCCGACGGCATGCCCGTGGACGACCTTCAAGCCATGTTGCCCGCGCTCGGGATTGTGCTGCCTTCGGGATCGAAACTGCAGGGCGGGACGCTTTCCGTCAATGTAGGGATCACGGGACCGGTTGACAAGTTGGTGATCGCCGGCCCGATTCGCCTGTCCCAGACCAAACTCCAGGGCTTCAACCTGGCTTCCAAGATGTCGGCGATCTCTGCCCTGTCGGGAGCGCAGACGGGATCGGATACTTCCATCCAGAACCTGAGCACGGATGCGCGCGTGGCCCCCGAAGGCGTGCGCACGCAGAACATCAACCTGACCATTCCTGCTCTCGGCACGGTCACGGGAAATGGAAATATCAGCCCGGGAGGGGCGCTCGACTACAAGATGAACGCGAGTCTTTCCGGCGGCGCGGTTACCGGGCTTACCCAGATGGCAGGCCTGGGCGGCAAAGGCGGCAGTATTCCCTTCTTCATTCAAGGCACTACTTCTGATCCCAAATTCGTACCCGATGTGAAGGGCATGGTCGGGAGCCAGCTGAAGGGTGGCTTGGGCGGTGCGTTAGGGGGATTGACGGGAGGCAAGAATTCTACCGGCGATTCCACTTCTCCCGTGGACGCGCTGGGCGGCCTCTTCGGAAAAAAGAAAAAGAAATAAGCACGTTGCTTGAAATGTGGGCGCGAGCGTCCACGCTCGTGCTAGGCCTTCCGTCGCGCTGGCAGCACGAGCGGGACGCTCGCGCCTACATTGGTTCTTTAAGGAGCGATCCATGGCTGAGAAAGCGGCTCAAAGTTTGTCGAACCACGCGCGCTACGATCCACCCTTCCATTTCTTCGTTCTGCCGGTATTTGGGATTTCAGTAATCATCGCCCTCGTGCACCTGGTCCAATATCCCAGCCTGCACGCGGCCTGGCTGCTGGTATTCATTCTGGCCGCGACGGTGGCGGTGGTGAAGGCCAGGACCTACGCGCTCAGGGTGCAGGACCGGGTCATTCGGCTGGAGGAGCGGCTGCGGCTGGCCATTCTGGTGGACAAACCCTTGCGCGCTCACATCGTCGAACTGACGGAATCGCAGCTCGTGGGGCTGCGCTTTGCCTCGGACGCGGAGCTGCCTGCTCTGGCGGCGCGGGCCCTGTCAGAAAAATTGTCCAAAGCAGAAATAAAAAAAGCCGTCACCCAATGGAGGCCCGACTACTGGAGAGTGTAGCTTGTTGTGGGGGGCACTCTTGTCCGACGCCTTTGACTTTTTAGCGTCTAGCTTTTTGGCTGTGGTTTATTGTGAGTCAGCGCCGCCAGCCTGGTCGTTTATTGCGAAAATTGAATCGACCATCATCTCTTGTGGCGGGAATAGTAGTTTCCGACAAGAACAAATGTACAAATAGCCGCGAGGAGAGTGGTTAATGGGCCATGACTCTATGCCTTCGACGCTTCCCACTCGCTGACTATCCCGCCTTTGCTAATTTTTGTCACGGCCTGCAGCGGCTTCCAATCGTTTAGATCAAAGTCAAAGGCGGAACAAACCACGTGGGGACAGCCGCCCTCGGCTGTCCGGTCGAGCGCTGCTCGACAGATTTTGGCGCGATCGCCTGACACGCGGAGCGTCGCTCCGCCGGACAGCCGAGGGCGGCTGTCCCCACGTGTTGTCCGACCCAGACTGTGTCAGGCGGCTACGTCCTGGGAAGGAAGAGGCTCTACCCGCCGGCGGGATGAACGGTTGGGAGGCAGGCCGGCGTCGCGAATCTTGTAGAGCAGCGCGCGGTAGCTGATGCTCAGGGCGCGGGCCGCCTGCTTACGATTCCAATGGTGCGCCTGCAAAACTTTCAGGATGACCTTGCGCTCCAGTTCCCGGGTGGCCTGGCGCGTAATGGTTTTTAACGCGATCGGCCCATCGAAATTGAGATCGAGCACTGAATATTCCTGCTGGTGCGCCACCAGGTCGCTGCTGATGACTTCCTCGTTGCCCAGAATCACGTAGCGCTTGATCAGGTTCTCGAGTTCGCGGATGTTGCCCGGCCAGTGGTGCTTCTGCAGAGCCGACATCAGGTCTCCCGAAAGTGTGCGGGCGCGGCAGTTGTATTTGCGGTTGTAGTACTCGAGGAAATAGGCGACCAGGTCCGGAATATCGCCTTTGCGCTCGCGCAGCGGCGGCATCTGCAGATTGACCACGTTGATGCGATAGAACAGGTCCTGGCGGAAAGTGCCACTCTCGATTTCCGCTTCCAGCACCCGGTTGGTGGCGCAAACTACGCGCACTTCAACTTTCTTGTCCTCCTGGGCGCCGATCCGGCAAAATTGCCCGTCCTGCAGCAACTGCAGAAGCTTGGACTGAAGTCCCAGGTCGAGTTCGGAGATTTCGTCGAGAAAGAGGGTGCCGCGATGGGCCAGTTCCACCCGCCCTGGCTTCGACCCGTAAGCTCCGGTGAAGGCGCCTTTTTCGTATCCGAAGAGCTCGCTTTCGAGCAGCGTGCCCGGGATCGCAGGACAGTTGACCTTGACAAAAGGACCTGTCCGCCACGGAGAGAGGCCGTGGATCATGCGGGCAATGATGTCCTTGCCGGTGCCGCTTTCGCCTTGAATCAGCACGGGTACGTTGGCGCTGGCGACCTTGTCCATGCGGTCCCGCAGCGATTGCATGATCTCGGAGCGGCCGAAGATGACCGCCTCGGGAGGAAACTCTCCCAGTGAAGTAGCCAGCGAAGTGACCGAAGGTATGGTTGTCATAGTATCCAGTGGCCCAGGGGCCCGTTTGTACAGGCCTTGATGTGCATCCCGAGAGCCAAACCCGGCCAGGCCGGGAATCCGGCGGCTGGAGTCTTGCTAAGTCATTTATCAGTATGATCTTGCAAGGATTCAGCAGGACAAGATCGCGGTCCTGTGAGGCTTGGGACTGAGGCTCAAAGACCTTTGGACCTATGGGAAAATGTTTTCACACTGCAGAAGCAACTTTCCTTGGGCGGGAGCCACGAGAGGCGGGTTGAGCAACCAGGGGATGAGAGAACTTAAGGCCAACCAGGTGATAGCCGTCGGCGTGGGTGACGCGCAAAGTTCGCGCCCGCAGGTTGCGCGCCGCCTTGGGCAAGGAACTTGTAACCGCCAGCGGGGCGCTGGGGATTTCCAGCAAAACCTGCGCGGACAGCGGTAAAGAGCGGCGAACCGCCACCAGCGTTCCGCCCGCTGAGATGTTCAGCGCGGTGGCAAACTCCAGCAGCTCCTTGCCTTTTTCATCGCCACTGCGAACAAACACCGGAATGGCGATGGCAAGACGCGGCCATTTACGGCGCTCTGGTTCGGGATTCTTACGCTTCAATCCGACCCCTTTGTACACGAGATAACCCGGTCTGTCGCACCTTGAGGGCCAAACCAGCCCTGCCGGGGTTATCATTTAAGGTAAGAAACCCTGGTGATTTCAGGCGATTTCACGGTAAGTCCGCCATTACAGCCCAATGAGGCCCTGGTTTAATTCTCTTTTTGTTCGCCCAGAGAACGGGTCTTTGGTCAGAGGGTTGAAGCGCTTAGGACTGCAATGTTTTGCTATTCCGTTACCATCGGATTGCATTTTACGTTGACACCTTGAAAGGCCTGTCATACGATTTCTCAAGCATCTGAATCTCAAAAGTTGGGCTGTTTTGCCCCCTCCCCTTGTAAGCCAAGCCAGAGTTTTCCACACATGGGAGTGTTGCCAGAAAACACGTGTCTCTCTCGGGAAGCGGAGCCGCCAGCCGACCCCATACCAGCCCAACCACCTGCGGGAGAACATCTCCGTTATAACGATTTACTGCGCGAGTACAACCAGCTGCGGGAGCGTTCCCTGCGCACCACCAATGCCCTGGGATCGGCCGCCCACGACCTCAAAACTCCGCTGGCAATTCTGAACGGCTATATCGAGCTGCTGCAGAAGGAAAAGCTGGGTCCGCTCAACGACCGGCAGCGGGAAATTCTTGGGGACATGCACACCAGCGGGCAGCGTTTACAACAGTTTATCCAGGATTTTTTGAGCTACAGCGTGCTCGAAACCGGCGAGATGAAGTTGCGCTACGAGACCGGGAACATGAACCCCTTCCTGTCCGAGGTTTGCCGGCTGTGGTCTCCCCGCTTCCAGGAGAGAGGTCTGGCGCTATACTTCCTGGCCAACGAGAAATTGCCGGAGCTGGCGTTTGACTCGGCGAAGCTGCAGCGGGTGATTTCGAACCTGATCGAGAATGCTTCGAAGTTCACGCCCGCTGGGGGGACGGTCTGGCTGCACGCGGAGCCCTACATGTGGGAGCGCCGCAATCCCAACGCCTCGGCGATTCCAGGTGAACGGCGACGGCAGAATGACCCTCTGCCCAACTCCGTCAAGGTCAGCGTTTCCGACACCGGTCCGGGAATTCCGGCCGAGTATCACATCGAAGTTTTCGACGATTTTTTTCGCTTGCCGCAGAATGAAGCGCAAACTGAAGGCATGGGTCTGGGACTGGCCATCGCGCGTCGGCTGGTGAACGCGATGGGCGGTAAGATCTGGGTGGAAAGTGAAGTGGGCGCGGGGGCGAAATTTTCGTTCATCGTCCCACTCAAGCCGGTCGCCGCCGCAGCCGCCCAAGGAAATAACAAATGACCGAATCGGTCAACATTTTATTGGTCGATGACGAACCGGGAATGCTGCGCTACATCCGCACCCTGCTCGAGGTGGATGACTACACCGTGCAGACCGCATCCACGGGCGAAGATGCCCTGCGGCAAGTCGAGAAGGGTTTGCGTCCCGACCTGGTGCTGCTCGACCTGCTGATGCCGGGGATCGACGGCCTGCAGACGCTGGAGCAGTTGCGCCAGCTGGTGCCGGGGCTGAAAGTAGTGATGCTTTCCTGCGTGAGCGATACCCGCAAAGTGGTGCAAGCCATCCGCCTGGGCGCGCACGATTACCTGACTAAGCCTTTCCAGAAAGCCGAACTGGACAAGGTCATCGACCAGTGCCTGGGCAAGAACCAGCAGAATTTGCCGGGCGAGGTCGAAGAGCTCTACGACGATGTATTTTTCGTGGCGGCCAGTCCCGCCATGCGGAAGATTCGCTCCCAGGCTGCTCTGGTCGCGAATGTGGACATTCCCGTCCTGATGCTGGGAGAGAGCGGCACGGGCAAGGAAGTAGTAGCGCGCCTGATTCACAAGCTGTCTCCGCGCGCCCATCGCACGTTTTTGAAAGTGAATTGCGCCGCCGTGCCCGGCGACTTGCTGGAAAGCGAATTGTTCGGCCACGAGGCGGGCGCCTTCACCGGCGCTACTCATGCCAAGCCGGGCAAGTTCGAGATCTGCAACAAAGGCACGATCCTGCTGGACGAAATTGGCGAGATGCCGGCCCTGCTGCAAGCCAAGCTGCTGCACGTTCTGCAGGACCAGACGTTCTCCCGGCTGGGCAGCCGCTCGGTGGTCAAAGTGGACGTCCGTATTCTGGCCGCCACCAACATCAACATCCCGGAAGCGCTGGCCAGCAAGCGTCTGCGTGAAGATCTTTACTACCGCCTGAACGCGTTCACCCTGCAGTTGCCGCCGCTGCGGGAACGCAAGGAAGAGATTCCGATCCTGCTGAAGCATTTCATGTCGCGCATGGCGGAACAGTACGCGCGGTCCCCGCTGCCGCTCTCGCCCAACATGCTGCAAGCGTGCCAGGAATATTCCTGGCCGGGCAACCTGCGCGAACTGAATAACTTCATCAAACGCTACCTGGTGCTGGGCGACGAGAAGCTGGCCATTCAGGAACTGCAACCCACCAACGACAGTCATGGTGCGCGGCCGGACGCGGCGCACGCTCCGGCTGAACCGGGCGGCGGATTGAAATCGGTGGCGCGCAGCGCCAAGGACGAAGCCGAAGCGGAAGCCATCCGGCAGGCCCTCGACCAGACTAACTGGAACCGCAAGCAGGCTGCCGCGCTGCTGCAGATCAGCTACAAAGCCCTGCTCTACAAGATCCGCCAGTACGGCATCGCCCAGTCCAAGAGCCACAAGCTTACCGCCGGCGCCTAGGCCGGTCTGCTTGCGGTTGCGGACCGACCGCCACGCCTCCAACTCAGCCGCTGATAGGTTAGACTTCCCTACTCATTCAAGTTCGCTTAAATGTCCCAGTCAAAGCGAGTTTTTCTTTCTGCTGAATGGCGAAACCTCGTGATGTTGAACTACGAGGTTGATCCCGGTCTTTTGAATCGCTACATCCCTGCCGGAACCACGCTGGACTCATTCCAGGGACGAACCTACGTCAGCCTCGTGGGCTTTCGATTTTGTCACACTAAGCTACTCGGATTTTTTCCCGTGCCGTTTCACGCCAATTTCGATGAGGTAAACCTGCGCTTCTATGTTCGCCGCAAAGAAGGTGGCGAGGATCGAAGAGGAGTTGTTTTCATTGCCGAGATCGTGCCCCGGCGTGCGATCGCAACAACCGCCCGTCTCATATATGGGGAGAACTACAGATACTGTCCGATGAGGCACCGCATGGAGACCGAAGCTCCGTCAGAACGGTCGAGTATCAGTGGCAGCTTGGCGATCAGTGGTGCCGCCTCTCAGCTCAGACCGTAGGCATTCCAACCCGGCCTCCAGAGGGTAGCTTGGAACAGTTCATCACCGAACACTACTGGGGCTATTCGGCTCAACCCACCCGTGGTTCGCTCGAATATCGCGTCTCGCACGTGCCCTGGCAGGTGTGGGCGACCGGTAAGGCAGGATTTGAGGGGGAGGCCAGCACTCTTTATGGAAATGAACTTTCAGCAGTTCTTCAACGTGGCCCTGATTGCGCGTTTGTGGCAGATGGCTCGCCCGTGATCGTCTTCAGCGGTAAAACCATTCAATGAGATTGTCAGACCGTGAATCAGAATCCACCCTCCCTCGCAAGGGCTGGATACTCTACGATTGCGGATGCGGCTTCTGCTATCCGTTTCGCCGGTGTATTATCATCCCTTTTCGATGGGGGACTACGACGGGAAGGGGTCTTCGTGGGAACCTCGCTTGTCTCGGATAAGGAGGAGTCATGAAACGCATTGCTCTCATTTTGGTTGTGCTGGCCGCGCAGGCGGTTTGGGCCCAGGACTGGGCGCGCACTCAGTTGGAAAAATCTCCCCGCCATCGGGAATGGGTCACGGTCAAGCATGATGGCCGCTCGGTTGAGACTTTTGTGGTGTATCCCGAGTCCAAGGACAAGCGGCCGGTGGTTGTGCTGATTCACGAGATCTTCGGCATGTCGGACTGGGTGCAGGATCTCGCCGATCAGGTAGCTGCAGCCGGCTACATCGCCGTCGCTCCAGACCTGCTCTCCGGAATGGGGCCCAACGGCGGACGCACTTCTGACGTCGCACCGGACAAAGTTACAGAATTAGTCAGTCACCTCAATCCCGACCAGGTCACTGCCGATCTCAACGCAGTCTCTGATTACGCCAAGAAACTTCCCGCGTCCAATGGGAAATTGTTTGTCGGAGGCTTCTGCTGGGGCGGTGGCCAAACTTTCCGCTTTGCCACCAATCGTCCCGATCTGGCGGCGGCTTTTGTTTTCTACGGCCCGCCTCCCGATAAGGATTCTATGGTTCGCATCAAGGCGCCGGTTTACGGATTCTATGCCGGCAACGATGCGCGCATTGGCGCTACGCTTCCCGACACCACGGCGCAGATGAAAGCCGCCGGAAAAACGTTCGATCCGGTGGTGTACGAGGGCGCCGGACATGGCTTCATGCGCGCCGGCGAAGCGCCCGATGCCAACGATGCCAACAAGAAGGCCCGCCAGGACGCATGGGTCCGCTGGAAGGACCTGCTGGGAAAATAGTTTTCCGCGCCGATTAGTGGCGTCGATCCGCTCTCCACCTACAGCATTGCCACCAGTCGCTCGCGACTGGCCGTGGGGACAGCCGCCCCCGGCTGTCCGGCGGAGCGGAGCTCCGCTATGTGGTCGATGACCGGCACTCTTCCCTCCGACAGAACTCCACTTCCGATCCGTTGTTGACGTGGGAGGTGCAAACACCGCCGATCATTACGGGCGTAACGTTGCGCGGCTGGAGGTGCGCCGATACGCTCGATCATGCGCCCATTTCACTTGTCATTGTCATGAAGAGGGGCAGTTTCATTTCGAGGCCTCAGCCCGCCTCCGCCACGGCGATGGCAGGTTGAGTCTTCCGGCCAGGGGAAGCAGGATGAGTATAGAAACAACGCCCGAAGTTTCGCTGGCCAGGATGCCCAAGCGAAAGGTCCCTCGCTACAAGCTGACTGTACCTTTGGAACTCACCGTATTGCGGTCGGGCGTCCCCGACAGTATTCGTGGACGCTCGCTCGAGATGGGCGAAGGCGGAATGGGAGTGGTCGCCGCGTCACAGCTTCTCCTGGGCGAGTCCGTGCGGGTCGAGTTTCTGCTTCCGCACATGACCTCGCCGGTGCGGGCCACGGCAGTGGTGCGCTATCAGCGTTCACGGTCCTTTGGACTCCAGTTTCTCCGCCTGCCCGTCGAACAGCAGTCACTCATCCGTTACTGGACGCGGTCCGAGGGCGAACTGCTCCTGACCGCACAAAAGTCCCAGGCTGCACCGGCTTCACTTCCTATGGGAGAGGTAGAGGTCAAACCTACGGCGCTACAGGACCTCGAATATTCCAGAACCGCAAAGCGCAGGTTCCTCATGCAGGAGATGGTTGCGTTCGCCATTGCCATCGTCGTGGTCGCAGCCGTCCTGGGATGGTGGCGGTGGCAGCAGGGATGGAAGGCGCTGGAGGCGAAGGTCCCGGCAAAGACCGCCGTGGCGGCGAAGCCAGAGTTGAAAGTGCCGAATGAAGCCATGCAGCAGCGGATCAGACACCTGGTCCGGCCCGAGTATCCGGAGGACGCCCGCCAGGCGGGAGTACAGGGCACGGTAGTGCTGGATGCCGTAGTGAATCCGGAGGGCGCTGTGACCCACGTTAAGTTTGTCAGCGGGCCCGAGCAACTTTCGCCCGCGGCCATCGATGCCGTGCGCTGGTGGCGCTATGAACCCTATCTGGTGAATGGGCAACCGGCGACCATCGAGACCACCGTGGCTGTGGACTTCCGGTTGGCCAACTAGTGCCGCTGTCCCAGAATTACATGGAATGTCGAAATGTAAGCGGCGCAAGTCGATTTGGCTGAAACAGCAGGTCCCTCCACTGCGCTCGCTGCGCTCCGCTCCGGTCGGGATGACAATATTAGTTCCAACGAATTTCCGGGACATCACACTAGCGTCCTTTCCCGGCCTGGCGATGAGTTTCCACCCTGATTTCAAATAACTTTGGCCACAGCTTTCCGGTCACGAAGAGTCGCGCTCCAGTGGAGTCATAAGCGATACCGTTCAGAACGGCGTCAGCGCTCGCTAGTTCTCCCTTGTCAATGATTCCGCTCAAATCGATCCATCCCAGGACCCTACCGGTGCGGGGAGAAATGCGAACGATCTTGTCGGTGCCCCAGACATTGGCGTAGATCTCGCCCCGGATGTATTCCAGCTCATTCAAATTCTGGACGGGATGGCCGGCCTCGTCGATGACGTGGATACGCCGGGTCTCTCGAAACGATTTCGGATTCAGAAAGCGGAGGTACGAGGTTCCGTCGCTCATGATGAGTTGCTTGTCATCGTGAGTCAGACCCCACCCTTCGCCTTTATATTGGAAGGTCCGCAGTTGGGAGAAGCTGAAGCGGTCATAGACGAAACCGATGTGCGATGTCCAGGTCAGCTGAACCAAAGTGCTGCCCCACTCCGTGAGCCCTTCGCCAAAATACTGCGCGGGCAAGTCGTAATGTTGCAGGACCCGGCCAGTGGACAAATCCTCCATCCGCAGGGATGACCGCCCATTGAGACCCGTGCTTTCGTACAGGTGACCATCGACGTAAATCAACCCCTGAGTAAATGCCTGGGAATCGTGCGGACAAACGTGAACGATGCGGTAGGCGGCGGGACCTGAGATGGGCGCATTGGCGGTGGTTGAGGCTGCGACCGCACAGAGAAACCAGATAGGAAGCAAAGCGCGCCGAAGCATCGGACCACCAGCTTAAGGCAAAATCCGCGGGCACTGTGCAGAAATTTGTGTGAGACTGCTAGGGTGCTGCCGCAGAAATACGTTGGGTTGTAGAAATATAATCGGCGCAGTTCGAATTGGCTAAAACAGCAGGTCCCTCCACTGCGCTCGCTTCGCTCCGCTCCGGTCGGGATGACAATATTAATTCAACGAAATTCCTGGACAGGACACAAGGCGAAAGATGAGGACGACATGCGAGTTCTGAACATCCTGAGCGGGTTAGCTGTACTCCTCACCACGCTGGCTTTCGGACACCTCCTGCACCGATATTTTGTGGGTGCCGCTCCGTCAGATGTTCACGATCCTGTATTTTTGGCAGGTATGGCTGCCGGCGCCGTTGTCGGCATCTTCTCTTTCATCGGAGGATGTCTGCTGTTGAGACGTGGCCGCTGATTTGGGATTCGAGGCAGGGGCCCCAGTGATGCCAGCGGTGGCTCAGGCTGCCCTCGTTGCCAGGATCGAACGAGGGAGCCAGAGGCCTTCCGCAGTTTTCCGGGCTACAACGAGACGTTGATGGCGATGGCGATTCCAGGATGCCGCCGGTTGTACATGTAGTATCCGTCGTTGACGTAGTCCACATAGACATCGTCGGTGCGGTACCAGGTCGGCGACCAGGTTTCCGGACAGGGATCAACCACGCTGAACCAATAGCCTCCGAACTGGAAGCGCGGGCCACCTTCGACCACTACGACGGGGACGTCATGCACGCGAAACCAGTGGCCGCGGCCGAAATGGGCGCGGAAGCGGTCTTCCGGAATGCGGTATCCGTGATAGCCGCCGCGCGCGTGCCAGGGACGGTGCTCACGCTTCCAATTGTGTGTACGCTGGCGCTGCCAGATGTCTTGCCGTCTGGGCTCGGTCCGGCTCACCTCGCGCACGTGCGCCGGGCCATGCCCGTGGTACGCCTGATGCTCGGGGCCTCTCTGCACTGTGCCATGGAATTCCCGGGACACCGTGGTGATCGCCATGTTGCGACGGAGATGCATGCCCGTTTTCGTGATGACCGTTCGATTCCTTCCCGTGGGGACCACCCTCGTGGCCTCTGGACCGGCCATTCTGTGCGCCGGCTAACACCGTCGTTCCCAGGAACAAAGCCAGTATGGACGTGCTTAGGACAGCCGCTGATTTCATGATTGAGCACTCCCTTTTGATGAACCGAATCTAATCGATTCCCTCAGGGAGACCCCAGATTACGGAAGACGCAATCCCTATAGGATGGATGACGCTTTCGCGAAGGGAGCCATCTTTAATGATGTCGCGCATTTCCGGGATTTGGGCGGTCAGCGCAGATGTCAGGAGGTGCTCCTGGGCTCGTCTCCAAATGAAGGGTTGTTCCCCAGGAAGACCCGGGCCATGCCGCAGGTGGTCAGAATGGCTTCGCCAAGGCCGAGTACCAGCAGCTTGGTCTGCGAGTCATTTTCCTGGACCGCGGCTTTCATCTCGTTCAAGTTGTGGATAGTGACCATCTTGCGGGCGCGCTTGGGACCGGAACTTGACATGGAACCAGAGTATCGCGGGGGGCGCGGCTGGAAAAGGTTACGGAAGGCGCTATTCGCTCCGTCGAGCTTGATGTCGGGAAATCAGCACTTCTAGAAGGCTATACCTCGTTCACATCTCCATCGAACTTGAGCGCTATAATTCGCGCATGAAATCCCTTTATTACGGAATTCCAACTCTCTTAGTCGTGTTAGTGGTGGGTCTGACTTGCATGGGGCAAGCGGCGAGGGCGCAGGCGGCGGCACCGTCCGGCGAGGCGCAAGCGCTGGTGAAACAGGGGCAAAAGCTCAATAACGAAGGCAACCAGGATGAAGCGCTGAAGCTGTACCAGCAGGCGCTCGAGAAGTCTCCAAATTCCTACGAGGCACATCTGGAGTCCGGCGTTGCGCTGGATCTGAAGGGCGACTACGCGGCCGCGCGCGAACATCTTAGGAAGGCAATCGAGGTAGCCCCGGCGGACCAGAAGAATCGCACCCTGCGAGTGATGGCGTTCTCGTACGCGTTTGAGGGCAACTCGGGCGAGGCGGAGAAATACGAGAAGCAGGTGTTCGACGCTCTGCTGGCGAAGCCGGACTTCGAGGCTGCGGCCGGAGTGGCCAATGAACTGGCGCGCATCAAGCTCGAGTCGGGCGATATCGACGGTGCCGCGAAGTGGTACAAGACCGGCTACGACACCGCCATGCGCAAAACGGACATGAAGGACGCGGACAAGAACCTATGGGCATTCCGCTGGGCGCACGCCCAGGCCCGCATGGCCGCGCGACGCGGACAGTTTGAAGAGGCCCAGAAGCAGGTTGCCGCGGCGAAAGCGGCGTTCGACAAGGCAAACAACCCCGACCAGGCGCCGTTCTTTCCGTATCTCACCGGATATGTGGCGTTCTACGGCGGCGACTACAAAGCAGCGATCGTGGACTTACAGAAGGCGAACCAGGAAGATCCCTTCATCCTGGTGCTGCTCGCCCAGTCCTATGAGAAAGCGGGTGACGCTGCTCGCGCCAGGGAATATTACGGCAAGGTGATGGCCAATAACGGACACGGTCCGACCAACGCATTTGCGCGTCCGGTGGCGAGGAAGAAGCTGGCGGGGGGGTAGCGGGGCGCGTGTGAACGAGTCCCGGCGTATCAGCTTAGCCGCACGGGTAGCGCTAGCCAGCCGCCTTGAGAAGCTCGACAAGCTGATCCAGGTCCTGGGCGCCGGCATCGCCGATCACGAAATAGCAAAGGCCGTTGCGGCACCAGTTCCGGACTTCAAAGGAAAGGGCGGTGCGCACAGACTCGCTTCCGCCGGCCCGTCCCAGTGCCCGCTCCTGGAAGATAAAGACCGAAATCTGGTGCTGGCGTACGCGGAAAATGAGTTCCGCGCCGGGCGACTGGTTTACGTATGCCACCCGTCCGCCGGCCAGGGCGAAAGGCGAACCCTGCAGCTCGGGCAGGTTGAAGGTGAAGGGAATCTTGCCTTCGAACCAGGGCTTGACCGTATGCCGGTCGGTGGAAACAACATCAACCGGGTTAGAGCTGGCGAGGGTTGCTACGTGCTGGTCCACCAGTTCGCTCATCAGATGCTGTTCGCCGCTGCGATGAAATTGTGTAAGAACAAGAGCACTGGCAATAACCACAGCGGCGATTGCAGTCACAACAACCGGAAGCCAATACCGCTTCCACGGAGATGACCTCGGCGCTGCGATGCTCTTCTGGATGCGGTTGCGGAAGGCCGGGCCCGGCGTGAACTTCTGGCCGGCGGCCTGCACCGCGCGCTTCTGCTGAACTTTGCGCAGGCCTTCGGCGGCGCAACTGGCGCATCCGCGCAAATGTTCATCCAACGCGCGTGCTTCGTCTGCCGGGAGTTCCCCGTCCACGTAAGCATCGAGTTTTTCAGTCCAATGCTCGCAGGCCATGATTTACGTAACCATCATCAAGCATCCCGATATTCAATTCTTTTGCAAGTCTTGCACGGTATTCCGCAATGCCCGGCGGGCGCGTGACAGACGCGACATTACAGTGCCCATGGGAACGCCCAGCGTTGCAGAAATTTCCTGATACGACATCTCTTCAAATTCACAGAGCAGCAGCACCTCGCGATAAGGCACGGGCAAGCGACCCAAAGCTTCCTGTACCAGTTGCTGATCCGAGCGCTGCAACAGGATGCTCTCTGGTGTGTCGCTGGCCACTGGCAGGATCCGATCATCGCTTTCAAGCTCCAGCGGCACCGTCGCGGTTGCCTTCAAACCGGTACGCGAGGTGAGGAACGTATTGCGCAAAATCTGGTAGATCCAGGCGCGAAAGTTGGTGCCGGGCTGGAACGAGCGGAATCCCTTGATGGCCTTGGCGTACGTCTCCTGCACCAGGTCTTCGGCCTCCTCCCGGTCTTGTGTCAGCCAGTGGGCAAAGTTATAAAGCCGATCGAAGAGAGGCATGGCCAACTCTTCGAACGAACCCGATAATGAGCGCTCTACCGCCACCCATACAAGAGTAAACCAGCCAAGGATCGTTTTATTCCCACCACGCCAAAAATAACTTTCCCTGGAATAAAAGTGCGTGCCGCGGGTTCTGCACCGTGAAACCAGAACGAACTGGACCTGGTTTCGAAAGGATGGAATGGAACATATGGAGCAGAAAAACAAAGATGCAATCCTGTTCGACCAGCAGCGCGACGGAATCGACCGCCGCGGATTCCTGAAATGCATGGCCTGGGCCGGCACCGGCGCGCTCTGCGTGCTTCAAGGCGGAGTGCTGAAGTCCTACGGCCTGGACGATAGCGCGCACATCGCAAAGGCGGCCCGCGGCGAACTCAGTTTCGTTCAGATCAGCGACAGCCACATGGGATTCAACAAGCCCGCGAACTCCGACGTGATCGCGACGCTGCAGGCCGCGGTCGCGAAGATCAACGCCCTGCCCGTGCCTCCTGAATTCATGCTGCACACTGGCGACATCAGCCATCTCTCCAAACCGAGGGAGTTCGATACCGTCGATCAAATTCTGCAATCCGCACCCACGAAGGACGTGTTCTTCGTTCCCGGTGAGCACGACGTTCTCGAAGACAATGGCAAGCAATACCTCGAGCGCTATGGAAAGAACACCAGGGGCGCGGGCTGGTACAGCTTTGACAAGAAGGGCGTGCACTTCGTTGGACTGGTCAACGTGATGAACCTGAAGGCTGGAGGCATGGGCTCGCTCGGAGCAGAACAACTGGAGTGGCTGGAAGACGACGTTAAACATCTCTCCAAAAGCACGCCCGTGATTGTGTTCGCGCACATGCCCCTGTGGAACATTTATCCGGAATGGGGGTGGGGCACCGACGACAGCGCGCAGGCACTTTCTTACTTAAAGCGTTTCGGTTCGGTGACTGTCCTCAACGGACACATTCATCAGACCATGCAGAAGGTCGAAGGCAACATCACCTTCCACACCGCAACCTCAACTGCCTTCCCCCAACCGCATCCGGGAGCAGCACCTTCGCCCGGCCCGATGAAAGTCCCGGCAGAGCAGTTGCGAAGCCTGCTGGGAGTGACCGAGGTGAACTACGTGCGCAAACGTCACGCCCTGGGGCTGATCGATTCAACGCTCGAATAGGCGGATATTTCACGCCCAGAAGAAAATAACCACATAACTTTCAAGGAGGAAGAAATGAACAAACGTAGCTGGATTTTTTGTGTCGCAGCGTCAATGGTGTTGGCCTTGGCTGCGCTCCCAACAGTAGAGAAGTCGCTGGCCGCGTCCCCGACAGCCGTCGAGGTCAAGATTGACAACTTCAGCTTCACGCCGCCCACGCTCACCGTGAAAGCGGGAACACAGATCACCTGGACGAATGCGGACGATATTCCGCATACCGTGGTCAGCGACGACCAGAGATTCAAGTCCAAAGTGCTCGACACGGACGAGAAGTTCACCTTCACCGCCAGCCAGCCGGGCACGTACTCGTACTTCTGTTCGATTCATCCGAAGATGACCGGCAAAGTAGTGGTGGAGTAGGCGGCCAAATGAATCCCTTTGATCCCAAGGCGGCGCTGCTGGCGAAACATGCGCAACATGTCGTGCTGGTGCACTTTCCGATTGCGCTTTTTGTGACCGGGGTCGGCTTCGACCTAGCAGCCCGATGGACGAAGGAAGTCACGAGGCAGGCAGCACTGGCGGCAGCGTCACGACTCAACATTCTGGCCGCTGCCGTTTCTGTGTTGCCGACCCTCGCTACCGGCATCGCGGCCTGGCAGTGGCAATTGGGCGGGCACAGACTGAAAGGACTATTGCTTCTCCACGTGGTTCTGGGCAGCGTATCGGGTCTTCTTATCTGCCTGGTTGCGTCGCTCCATCTTGGACGGAGCAAGACCTCAGGCTCTTCGCCTCCGGGTTACTACCTGTCGCTGGAGATCCTGACCGTCGTGGTGGTTACGCTCACCGCTCACGTCGGCGGTTTCGTGACCGGTGTCAATGTTCCTGGCTAGCACGCGCGGCACGGGCCCATCTCGGACTGGTTTAACCAAAGCTGGAGTGGTGCCCCGTCCAAGCTCCGCGTGGGCGGGGATTTTTGTTCCCCATCTGCCCATGCGGCTTAGCAAACTCCCCACCCTAGTCGCAAAGAACGCGACTAGGCTGGGGCACCCTCGGCTCTCCATTCTTAGGGTCGAACCAACACCCTACTGCACCACCAGCACAATCTGCTGGGTGCGCGTGGCCGAACCCGAAGTCGCGGTTACGGTGAGATTGTAGGTGCCGGCCGGAGTTCCGGTCGTGGTCGAGGTGGTGCTGCTGGAGCCGCAACCCAACTGGAACACGACGAGCGCGAAGAAACAGCCCAGCAGGGCCGTCATCAACACACGCCGCCGCCGCGACTTCCTGCCTCCGATGCCGGCGCCCAGCAGCGCCAATCCTGAAACCGGGAACAGCGCGGCATAGAAAGGCCCGCCGATGGGGAAGAGGCTGGCTGGAGTGGTCACGCGCGCCGTGGTGTTGACCACCAGCTGGCGGCTCTGTGGACCGCTATTCAGGTTGGTGAACGATGTGCCGTTGGGAAATGTCAATTGTGCGCCTGTGGGCGCGCCTGAAGCCGACAATGTCACTGTTTCCGGAAAGTTCCCGGTGGGCGTAGCCGTTACGGTGAAGCTGGCGGGTATGCCGGCAGGCACGGTGGCGGTCGGCGGAGCAACCGCAACACTGAAATTATTCACGACTGCAACGGCGGGTGGCGGAGCCGGAGTCACCACGGTGGATGTACCGAAAATACTGACTTTCCCGCCATCGCTCACGGAACCAGGCTGGGCCGGGGTGGCAGGCAGCGTGGGAGCCAGCACCACGGTCACGGTCGCGACCGCTCCACCGTTCAAGCGTTCCGACCGTGCAGGTCACGGTGCTATTGGTCACCGGAGCGGGACAACTCGATTGGCCGGGAACACTGTTGGCGGAAACAAAAGTGGCGTTGGACGGGTATGACGTCGGTAAAGATGATGCCGGTGGTCAGGTCCCCATTGTTGGTGATCTTGTAGGTGAAAGTCACGTTATTGCCGACGCCCACCGGATTTGGGGCCACGGTTTCGGTCAGAGCCAGGCTCAGGGTGGGGCCCAGTTTGGTCAGGAACACGTCGGAGCCGCCGCTCAGATTGCCCTGGATGGCGCTCGCGGTAGTGGGAAAGTTGCCCGAAGCCGTTTCGCCCACAATGTAGCTGCTGCCCTGCGAGTCGGTAGCAATGCCGGTCCCGAAATCGCTGCCGCCTCCGCCCAGGTAGGTGCCGTAGTGGCCCAGAGCGAGGGTGGAAGTCGCCGTAGTATCAACCCGCGACACAAAAGCGTCCACCCGCTCCGCCCAAGCCCGCCTGAATGGGATTGTTGGGAGTCGGAAAGTTGCCGGAATTCGTCCAGCCGGCGATGCGCGCACCCTGCAGGCTATCCACGGCGATCGCCAGACCCACGTCCGTGCCCGAACCACCCAGATACGAGAAGTAGGTAAATGGCAAGGCCGTGGTGGTGCAGGTTGAGCCCGTGCACGGCGTTCCGAATTTGCCTACGAAGGCGTCGCTGGCGGTGACTCCCGTCGGACAGGGCGAAGGGTTCGCGGGATTGTCCAGGCATCTCTGGAAAGGCGTGGTGGTGCTGGGGATGGTGAAATCTGTCGAGGAGGTCGAGCCGGTGATGTAAACGCTCAGTCCGGAATCGAGAGCGATGCCGTAGCCCACATCACTTCCGATGCCGCCCAGGTAGCTGGAGTAAATCAGCTGGGCCCCAGAAGAAGCGGCCGGATTGATCTTGGCGACAAAAGCATCGGGAGCAGTCACGCTGGTGGAGCAACTGGGAGGGTTCGTGGGAGGCGTTGCCGGCGGCGATGTGTCGAGACAGCCCTGGTAGGCGTTAAGAATGGGAAAGTCCGTGGCCGTGTTTCCCGTGTGCTGGAAGTTGGTCCCGCCGGTGATGTACACATTGGCGTTCGCATCCACGGCGATTCCGCCACCCAGGGTGACGCCGTTGACCGGATCGCCCCCACCAAAGTATGTGGAATACACCAGGCTGGGAAATCCAATCAGCGTGGGGTCAAGCTTGCTGACAAAAAACTGGCTGGTGCCCAGCGAAGCGGTCTGAATCGCGCCCAGTGTGGCAGGAAATGAATGGGTCGCGTCGGGCAGGTCGGTGGAAGTCGTGATGCCAATAATGTAAATCTTGTTTCTGGGATCGAGCGCCACTCCACGAACGAATTCTGTTCCATTGCCCGAAAGATAAGTCGAGTACAGAAGTGTTTCGCCGACCGGATCCAGTTCGCTCACGAAGGCATGCGCACCCGCGCCGGAACGAGTGGCCTGAAAAGCCGACGCCGTGCTGGTGGGAAAATCACTGGAAGTCGTCGTGCCTGCCACCACCACGTTGAATGCGGAGTCGGCCGCCACCCCCGCGGTGGTATCGGCGCCGTCGCCGCCCAGGTAGGTGGAGAACACAACCGCGGACCCGGCCGCGTTCAGCTTGGTGACGAAAACATCAGGGGCCACGGCCAGCGCGGTCTGAAATGCCGGAGGGGTCGCCGAGGCCGCCGGGACAACCGGGAAATTTGCCGAAGTCGTGGTGCCCGCGAAGTAGATGTTGGAGGAGGCGTCGATCGCGATCGCCGGACATCCTGAAGGCGGCGAAAGAACTCCCGCGATCACGATCGCCGGCAATCGCGGAACACGCTTCACTGCCGCTGCCGCCAAAGTACGTCGAGTAGGTCAATACCGGATCAATCACCAGTGCGCGGCGGCGATCATAGGCTGCGAGGTCGAAGCCAACCTTGCCGTCCTCCCGCAAGGCGAAGCGTCCTGCGACCGGGCGTTGCTCGGATCCAAACTGCTGGTAGATACGCGGCGCGTTCAGCCGTCACTTCACCGTTGCCCGTGGCCAGGACCAGATTGCCGCCGGCCGTCGAGCCCGGCTTTTTCCTGACCCTGGAAGCGCCACGCGATAGAACTAGGGTCGGCACCGGGAGCGACTTCGAAGTCGTACTCCAACTGGCCCTGCTTGCCGTAGTACACCAGATCAACGCCGGGATAGACATCCCGATATCGCACGCGCGCAAATTGCGGAATGTCGCGATGCCACTTCGCCGGGTCGTTGCCGACGAAATAGTTGCTCTTTCCAGGAAGCGGGCTGGCCCCAGTGGCGGCCGCGGCGCGGTTTGCGCCGGCCAACTGCATGCGCACCACTGATGTACCCGAGGATGACGGGTTCGAGGACGGCGAGTGTAGAGTGAGGACCGCCTGGTGCGGCGTCAGGAACAATCCGTAGCCGGCTCCGCGCGCCAGAAAGTTGACCCGCCGGTCAGTCTGACCCTGATTCGGTTCAAAGCGCAGAGGGAGCTGCCCCAGATCCACGCGGACGCTGGGGCGGTTCGAGGCAACATCAGAATTGGCCAGGATTTCCGGGAGGGATGCGCTCCGGCCCGTATCGGTCAATTGCCACGAGGCACTTGAGTGCAGAGCCAACCCTCCTAATAGCAGCAACCCGAAGCACAGCAGGACAGGGCTATATCTTGTTCCCAACGCCCGGAAATTCAATGTCACTAGCTCCTCCGAATATCCCAATTCATGGAGAGGAAAGAAAGACGGCACCCAGGCGACAGCCCGGCACACTCCCGCCATGCGGCATGCGTACTTGTCACCAGAATAAGGGCAAAAAATTAAGTAACTACTTAAACATCTGACGGATAGCCTGTCAAGCCGCGCACCAATCCCACGCCCTGCGATGGTCAGATGCGGACAGCAACTGCTTAAGATGCCGAGGGAAAACACAAAAACTGCGGTCGCACGGGAAAAGAATCCGGACATTCGAGGACCGGAAGGGCGCGCGGGTCTGCAAACTTTTTCACTCGTATCTTTGTGAGAAGCGCGGAGCCTGAGCGCAAGTCATTAACGGGTATGACGCGAGATGGCTTCATTGTGGTTTGGCCGTGATGGCAATGCGCGTGCATCCATCCTTACTTCGTATCAGTCTGCGTTATCAGGATCCCTCCCCCCGGGGCCCTCCCCACCGCTGTCGCATTAACCGAGTCTGTTCCCCGTTTTTTTTTGCACTTGCAAACCGTTGCTGAATAAGTAAATCTGGCGCCATCGGTTGTTTTGTCACTGGAAGGTGCCTGCCGTCCGGGGTGAAATTTTGGGTGAATCAGGATTCATGCATCTGCGAAGAGACAGTTCAATGCAAGCTGCGACTCAGGAACGCCGTACCATGCGACGCTTCGATATGCGTCTGCCGGCATCGGTCCGGGTGGCGGGCAACGGTCTCCGCGACCTGTTGACGGAAACTCAGAATGTAAGCGCCCGCGGAGTCTTTTTTTATCTGGATCGTCCTCTGGCCGAGGGCTCTCGCATTGAAGTGACCATGACGTTTCCGCCCCACGTCACCCTTACCGAACCCGTGCGGGTGCGCTTTATCGCCCGAGTAGTACGGGTGGAAAGTTCGCCATCGGTTTCCAGCATCGGCGTGGCCGCCATGATCGAAGAGTACGAGTTCCTGCGCTCGAGTGCGGCGGCGGAGTTCAGCAGCGGAATGCGGTAGGGCAGCAGTTGGCAATTGGCACTTGGGCAGTACACGGTTCTAACTGGGATTTGCTAATTGCTATCTTCCCACCTGATTCAATTCCTCATTCTGCTTACCCTGTGGTCGTGGCGGGCCCGCATCAGGTTTTGAAACCCTGAGTCAAGTCAAAGGCGTCGGACAGGAGTGTCCGCACCCACACACGGGCTGCATTTGATTATCGTGGTTCGGACGGGGCGTGCCAACTGCTAAGTGCCAATTGCCAAATGCTATTTCTTCAGCTCCGCAATCTCTTTGCTCAGGCGTTGATAGCGCCGCACCAGAGTGCCCAGGTAAACGATGTGGATGATCCAGGTGGCGGCGTAGGCGGCGTAGAGGAAATTCATCGTGGGCTCCGGGGTTCGAGCAGGGCTTCAAGCGCCTGGGTTTCTTCCAGTTCTCTCTGCAGAATTTCCAGGCGATAGCGGGACCAGCAAACCAGCGCGGCGAAGCAGAGGAATGCCAGCCAGTTGATCAGCAGCACGTGCAACATGCGCGGATCGATGGAACCGCCGCCGCCGATCACGGGCTGAGGATGCTGGGTGCGGAATATCCAGATGGAGAAATACACCAGCGGAACATCGAGCGCGCCGAACACTGCCAGGGCCGCGGCCAGGATCGGGGTCTGCCCGCTGGTGGAAAAGCGGCGCAGCATCAGATAGCTGATGTAAATGAGCCAGAGGACCAGGGTGGAGGTCAGGCGAACATCCCAGGTCCACCAGATGCCCCACACCGGACGCGCCCATAGCGGCCCGGTCACCAAAACCACGGTGCAGAACACGACGCCGACTTCGGCGCTGACCACGGCCAGCGCGTCCGCCCGCTCGCGCGAAAAATACTTCTTGATCAGGAAATACAGGCCCGCGATGGCAGAGCCCGGTGGTGGCCACCGACGACGGCTCCATGCCCTCCGGCAGGGGACGATACACGAAGGCAGCGACGCAAGCCAGAATCGCGATGGCGATCACCGTCCAGTTCGTCACTTTGTCGGCGACCGGGTTAGGACGCACCAGATACTGGATGGAGCAGATAAAGTTGATGAAGAACAGCAGGAACGCGGTCCACGCCGAGGGCACATGGTAGTAGAAGATGCGCTGCACATTGCCCATGGTCTGTTCGGTGGGAGCGGCCACCAGCGCTTCATAGAGAGCGAAGCTCAGCAGGACAGCGGTCAGCAATCCGAAAATGGGGAAAAGACGTTTCATCGTCATTCGGCGTTCAGGACCAGTTCGAACAAAAGCAGACAAGCGATAGTAAACACCACGTCGTAAGTGCTAAGCAACACAATCCAGAATTTCGCGGATAGTTCGCCCGTCAAAATCGCCGTGGTCGCATTCACCATGGCCAATAACGCGGGAATCGAGACCGGAAACAGAAGCAGCGGCAGCATGATCTCGCGGCTGCGGGTGCGCAGCGACACGGCGGCAAAAAACGTGCCGTTCACCACCAGCGCCCAGGTCCCCAGAGCGGCGATGGGAAGCAACTGCCAGGCCGGGCCCAGCGCGCGCAGTTTGTAGAACATGATGAAGAGCGGCGTCATCAGGATTTCCAGCACCGCGACAAAAACAAAGTTGCCCAGCGCCTTGGCCAGGAAAAGCGAATTCGCCGGGGCCGGCGAAACCCGATAGGCATCGAGCACCTGATTGCGCAGTTCGCGCGCCCAGGTCTGGTTGAGCGCGACCACGGCGGCAAAGAGAAACGCCACCCAGACCAGTCCGCCGGCAATCTGCCGCGATTCTTCGGCGTTGGGATCGAAGGAAAAGCTGAATACCACGACCACCAGCAGCGAGAAAAACAGCATGGAGTTGATGGCGTCTTTCGATCGCCACTCCAGGCGCAGGTCCTTGGCTAAGGTCGCTCCTGTCACTCCCGACGGTACGGCCGACGTCTTGCTCATCGCGTCTCCACCGGCTGCAACTCGCGGCTGCGATGCGTGATCTGTCCCGCTTCCATCCAGACAAATTCGTCGGCGGCCCCCTCCAGCAGCGCGGCCTGGTGGGTAACCACAAAAATCGTCTTGCCAGTGTCGCGCATCTGCGCCAGCAGCGCGACCATGGCGCGCGCCGAGCGCACATCCACGTTGGAGAAAGGCTCGTCCAGCAGCAGGATTTTGGGATCGTTGAGCAATGCCCGCGCCAGCGACATTCTCTGGCGCATGCCCTGCGAATATTGCGCGACCGGGCGCGTCAGCCTGGGATCGAGACCCACTGCGATCATATTGGCCGCGCCACGCGAAGCATCCGTGATGCCGTACAGCCGGGCGAAATAGCGCAGGTTCTCCATCCCGCTCATTTCGTCATAGAGCAGCGACGGATGCGCCATGTACCCCAGTTCATGGCACACCGACCGCACGTCTGTGGTGCCCAGAATCGAGATGCTGCCGCGGGTCGGATGCGCCAGGCCGGCGAGCGCGCGCAAAAGTGTCGTCTTCCCCGCTCCGTTGTCGCCGAGGATTACGTAGAGCCGTCCCGCAGCAAATTCAGCGCTGACCCCACGGAGCGCCGCGAAGCGGCCGAACTGCTTGACCAACGCTGTCAGCGTGATGATGGGAGAAACGTCCACGCCAAAGGAAGATACCACGTAGGGGCGGGTGCCCTCACCCGCCCGGCGGAGCGAAGCTCCGCTCGGTTCGGAAAGGATCAAGGATGGATGAACAGAGCCGACCGCCGGAAATTCACTCCCCCAGGCGAGCTGCGCTCGCCCACCCGGACGAGGGCGTCCGGGCCTACGTGGTTTTACATGGAGGATTGTGTGCCCGGCTGCTGGGGTGCGTATTTCGAGGCGCACTTGGCTTGCAGCTGCTTGGCGTGGAAGACGCCGTCGCGGCCAAAGCTGCCATCGGCCAAGGCCTGGGAGTTGTCTTTGAAAGTGTCCGGAGGCGCTTCGGTCCCGCTGTAAACCACGGGCAGAAGCTGATCGTTTTCTACCAGCGAAAATTCCACGCGGGTGCCCGTGCGCTTGATCGAACCCGGCTGGACATTCCCGGCCACGCGCAAATGCTTGGTGTAGGCGCTGTCACCCATGCCCCGCAGTTCCTTGATGGTGACGTAATAACTCTTGCTCTCCTGCACCCCGGTGTACGCCAGATAACCCATGGAGAGCAGGATCAGCGCCACCGCCCCGCCGAATTTAAGATATTTCCGGGTTTCGCCCGCCATAAATAGCCGCCAACATAAGACTGTATTCCTGCCTCTGGCGCGGGTCAAGATGTCCGGATGGCCGATATAATGCCAAGCAGTTCCTGGCTAGATCCCCAGCGAGGCCTGATGATCCATCCCTGGCATGACGTGACCCCCGGCGACAAATTGCCGCAGGAGTTCTACAGCATCGTCGAGATCCCTTTCGGATCGAGCGTCAAGTACGAACTCGACAAGGCCAGCGGACTGATCAAGCTGGATCGCGTGCTCTATTCCGCTGTGTACTATCCGGCCAACTACGGCTTTATTCCGCAGACGCTGGCCGAAGACGACGATCCCCTCGACGTGCTGGTGCTGTGCCAGGAAGCGGTGGTCCCGCTCACGCTGATTCACGCGCGCACCATCGGGCTGATGACCATGATTGATACCGGGAAGAAAGACCACAAGATCATCGCTGTGGCCACCCAGGACCCGGAATTTAACGCTTACCGCGAAGCTGAGGAGATGCCTCCCCACCGCTCGCTCATGCTGCGGCGCTTCTTCCAGGACTACAAACAGCTGGAAGGCAAAGCGGTCGAGGTGGATCAGATCCAGCCGGCGGCGGAGGCCTATCCCATCATCAACGATGCCTTGCACCGCTACAGCGAGCAGCGCCGCAAGGGCTTCAAGGGATTCGGCGGACACTGGAGGATCTGGATCTCATCGCTGACCTCGGATGGTTTCTGGTGTCGGCTTTCCGAGGGCAGGATGCCCTCGAGCGACAGTCGACGGGCGCGGCGCTACTTGCCTTGAGCGGCCAGGGCCGCCTGCTCGCGGCGGGCTTCCTGGGCGGGGATGAAATCAGCGTCGGCACTCTTCCAGAGCAGGAGCAGCTGTTCGTAGGTCCGGGCGGCCGCCGCCGGGTCGGTCTGGGTCTGGGCACGCGCCGTTCCCAGCAGACAGAGGCCGTAGTCGGGGACCTGCGATGTCCCGTTCGCGCCTTCGCCCAGGGAGATGGCGCGATAGCGAGTGCCGGGCTCAAAGTCGAAACGGCCTGCTGCGGATTCTTCATCTCTAACGATGCACGGCCGGCCAAGTGAGGAACCTTCGACACCAGCAGGTAGGGAGCGGCCGGAGACAGAATGCCCGCGACCTGCTCGGGGTGATGTTGCAGCAGGGCGACGGCGGCCTTCACTTCAGGCAGATAGATTTCGTTGACCAGGGTATTGGTGGGCACTTCCGCCGGCCAGGCGTTGCATTTCCGCAAGCGCCGGGCCGGTCTCGCCGCACAGGGCGAGAGCCAGGGCTGCGTCGGGGACAGTCGCGGCGGAATGGTCAAGCGTCAGCCCATGGCGGGCGGAATCGCGAGCCGCCGGAACAGTTCGAGACCAGGGCATCGTGCAGGGCCTTGACCGAATAAATTCCGCCTGCTGCATCGGGCAGGTGTTGCTGCTCGGCTCTTTGCGCCGCATGCTCCCATAGCCGGTCGGCGTCATGCATCTTGCCCATGGAAAAGTAAATGGTCGCTGCGCCCGACTCGATGCTAAAACCGTCGGGACGGACGGCAGCCCACTGCACGTGCTTGTCCCAGTCCGGCCGGTTCGACAGGAAATCGTCCGTCATGGCGTTGCTGTGGTAGTTGGTGTCGTCGCTGCCGCCCTGGTCCATCGCTTCTTTCAGGTAGCGCTCGCCTTCCTGCAGACGGTCCATGCCAATGAGCATACCCGCCGCATTGTTGGCGGCGACGTTGTTCCACTTGGCAATTTCCCAGGTCTTCTTGAAGCCGGCAAGGGCCTGTTCCATGTCACCCACGAGTCCGTAGGCGTTGGCCAGGTTGTTCCACGCGGCAGCATCCCGCGGATAGGTCGCTACAAAGAGCTTGTAGGATTGCAGGGCCTTGGGCAAATCGAATTGCTGCAGCGCGTATTGCGACTCGATGTACATTCGCTCGCGCTCGGTCACGCGCTCGCGCAGGTCATAGGCCTTCTTCAGATACTCGATGGCTTTGGTGAACGCGCCCTGGTTCCCGTAGGCCACACCCAGTCGCGCGTAACCCATGGCAAAACTGGGATCGAGCCGCAGCGCCTCCTGGTAGAAGGACGACGCCTGGGGAAAGTCCCGGCCCATGCGATGCTCTTCTTCGCCCAGTGAAAAGGCGTGGAAGGCCTGCAGTGAAGTCGTGGTCACGTTGGTGTAGGGCGTGGACAGCTTCTGGATCGAAGCCATCGACTCGCCCAGGCGCGCGCGCATCGCGGTGGCGGCTTTCGAGACCGCTTGCAGAACCGCCGTTTTGTCCGGAGCGGTTACCTGCTCCCGGGCAAACACTTCTCCGGTGGCGCAATTTACCGCATTGATCGAAATCACATACGACGGTCCCAGATTGGCAATGGTCCCCGAGAGATAGGCTTTCACGCCCAGCCGCTGACCCAGCTGTTGCGCCAGCTCCGGCGTAATTCTTTGCGCGCCCGACTGGCCCAGATATTGCAGGTTGCTGTGCAATTCCGCATCGCTCACCAGTTGCAGCAATGGAGATTGCTCGAGCTGAATGGCCAGCGCTTCCTTCAGCGTGGAATCGAAGACCGCGTCGCCGGTCTGATTGGTGAAGTCGGCAAGAATGAGCTGGTCTTTGTCCGTGAGTTGCACGGCCTGATGCTTGCGCCAGTAGAATCCGCCGGCAAGGATTGCCAGCAGGAGAACAATGGCGCCGGGAATCATGAGCCTTCGCCACAATGGCCGCGGCCCAGCAGCCTCGGGAACTGCGGCTACAGCGCCCGAGGAGGCTGCGGCCACCACGCGCGCTGATCCGCTGGTTCGGTGCGCCGGGGCAGATGTCCCTTCCACCGGCGCGGCGCTTCCACTGTACGCGGGCTCGGAAGAGGAACTGGCCGCGGAATTGTGCCCGGACTCCAGGTCCCGCTTCAGGCGCCGCAACTCCGACTTGATATCGACCGCATGCTGGTAACGCAGCTCGCGGTCTTTCTCCAGGGCGCGGTTGATGATGTCTTCCAGCTTCGGCGGCAGGTTCGGGTTCAGCCGGATCGGCGCCAGCGGCGCGCGGTTCATGATCGCGTCAAAGATCACTCCGGAAGTTTCTCCGCGAAACGGGACGGCGCCGGTGGCCATCTCGTACAGCACGATGCCAAAAGAAAACAGGTCGGTACGCGAATCGAGAGTCTTGCCGCGCACCTGTTCGGGGGACATGTAAGCCACGGTACCCAGCGCCGAACCTGGGCTGGTGAGGTGCTGCTGCGCGTTCGCGTCCTCGGTTTTAGTCACGTCCGTGGGATTCAGCGCCCGGTTCCCTTCGTGTGCCACCTTGGCCAGCCCAAAGTCGAGAATCTTGGCGGCCCCGCGCGTGGTCACAAAAATGTTCGCCGGCTTGATGTCGCGGTGCACGATGCCTTTGGCGTGCGCGGCGTCGAGAGCTTCGGCCACGTCAATGCCGATCGAGAGCAGCGTCTCCATCTCCAGCGGCCGGTTGCCGATGAGATGTTTCAGCGTCTCGCCTTCCAGGTACTCCATGACGATGTAGGCCTGGTCGCCCTCCTCGCCGATGTCATAAATGGTGCAGATGTTGGGATGATTCAGGGCGGACGCCGCCTGGGCCTCACGCCGGAAGCGGGTGAGGGCGGTGGCATCGCGGGTGACGTCTTCGGGAAGGAACTTCAGGGCGACGAAGCGATGAAGGCGCGTGTCTTCGGCCTTGTAAACCACGCCCATCCCGCCACCACCGAGCTTCTCGATCACCCGGTAGTAAGAGATGTTCTGACCGATCATTTCGCCCATGAAGAGATTGCCCGCAACGCCCGGCGGCGGACTTCGGGTGAGCCATCTTAGGGGGAGGGTGTAAGTAAAGTCAACGCAGGCAGGCCAGCCGACCACGAATCGCATGGGGACAGCTGCGATAAACGCTAACTTAAGTTGGGTCGGTGAACCCCGCTTTAGCCAGCCGTAAAAAGCTTCTTAGGTCCGACGACACATTGACACTCCATCGCCGCCATCTCAGCGACCACAATCACTTCCGATTGGCCGAATATCCAGCCAGAACTGCGATGCGATAAAACGAAAGCTACTGCCTTGGTAAATTGTTAGCCGCGATTACCATCCCATTTGACTCATCCGCTCAAGGATTATCGCACTGTAGCTATTCATACGCTCGGGTCGTCGCCTCAGGGGAGCCGGCAGGATTGCAGCGAGGCGTGCCGCCTGTTGCCGGTCGATATTCCTGGCTGCGGTTTCGTCGTAATAACGACACGCCGATTCCGCACCATAGATACCCGGGCCCCATTCGACCACGTTCAGGTAGATCTCCAGAATGCGGCGCTTGCCGAGGACGAATTCGGCTACCGGTACCAGAGTGATTTCTGCGCCTTTGCGCAGGATAGAGCGGCCCGTTCCGAAGAACAAGTTTTTTACGAGTTGCTGCGTAATGGTGGAAGCACCGCGGGTGCGATCGCCTTCGAGATCGTCTCTGGCAGCGATTTGGATCTCGTGCCAATCGAATCCGTGGTGCTGGTAGAAATGCGCGTCCTCTGCGGCAACTACAGCGTGCTGGAGATAGGGCGAGATTTGGCTGAGCGGAATGAACTTGTAGCGTTCGCGGTACGGCGCGTGGTGAACCCAGGCCTGTAAACGGCGCTGAATGTGCACCGCGGTCGTCGGTGGGTCGATCCATCGTGCCGCCAGAATGATCAGGGCAGCAGATGACCATAGAAGCACCAGTCCGATGACGAACCATCGAATAAAGGATCGAAGGAGGCCCGTCCGAAGCAGGGTCTTGGCTTCTATGTTCGGCTTTTCAGTCACATTTCAGAATAATGCTTGCGGGGTGCCGCTGGTGGATGATCTTGCACCGCGCGATCGCAGAGTGCTCTGGTCTACTTAGGCGCAGGACAAGGCTCCTTGTCCCTGAATCACGTTGAACCTCGTTGCAAGGACAAAGTAGATCCAAGATCTCGGCACTTAGAGAAGGGACGTGCCGGGGCTCACCCATCGTACCTCCGGCGAATAGAGTCGGAGGGCTGTCCATCGCCCCTACCTCAAGGCAGAATTAGTTCCGGTTGGCCCGCAATTTGAGCGCCGATCGGGATCGTTCCGCTTCATTTGACTCTCCCAAAGTGGCTGTCGAGCTGCGCTCGACTGGGCGGACGAGGGCGTCCGCCCCTACGTGGGTCTGTCACCACACCCGGCAGGCGTTCTCCCGCACCATGGGTTGTCCGGCCTTGCAGTTGAATGCCTTCTGGAATTCGGGCATGTTCTGCACCACGCCGTCCACGCGGTACTTTCCCGGCGAATGGGGATCGACGCTGACCAGCATGCGGGAGTACTCCGGACGCCGTTTTTCGCACCAGGCACGGCCGAAACCGAGGAAGAAACGCTGCTGCGGAGTGTAGCCGTCGATGGTTTGAGCCGCCGGCCCGGCCTTTCCGTCGGCGATCATCTGCTCCAGGGCCATCAGCGCGACGCGGGCGCCGCCGTTGTCAGCCGTGTTTTCGCCCAGGGTCAGCTTGCCGTTGAGTTTCAGGTCGTCCACGGCGACGAAATTGCTGTATTCATCGGCGATGCAGCTGGCGCGCTTTTCAAATTCCGTGCCGTCCTGCGCCGTCCACCAGTCGCGCAGATTGCCCTGCGGATCGAACTTGCGGCCCTGATCGTCAAAGCCGTGCGTCAGTTCGTGGCCGATGACGATTCCGATGCCGCCGAAATTCATGGCATCGTCCGCCTGCTTGTCGAAAAAGGGTGGCTGCAGAATGCCGGCGGGAAACACGATTTCATTCCGCGGCGGACTGTAATAGGCATTCACCGTGGGCGGCGTCATTTGCCATTCGTTGCGGTCCAGCGGCTTGCCGATCTTGGCAATCTGGCGTTTGGCCTCAAATTCGTTGGCGCGCAGGAAATTCCCCATCAGGTCGCCGCGCTCAATCTTGAGCGAACTGTAGTCGCGCCAGACATCGGGATAGCCGATCTTGTTGCGAATTGCGTCCAGCTTCACCTTGGCCTGCTTCTTCGTCTCCTCCGTCATCCAGGGCAGCGTGCGGATGTCCTGGTCCAGACTTTTTTCCAGCGCGTCCACCATCTTCAGCATGCGCTGCTTGCCATCGGCGCCGAAGGCTTGCTCCACGTAGCGCTGGCCCAGGGCCTCGCCCAGTGCGTTATCAGTGGCGCTCACGCAACGCTTCCAGCGCGGCTTGATTTCGGATTGCCCGGTCAGGGCCTGCTGCATCTTGAAGTTGGCGTCCACGAAGGGTTTGGAAAGCCAGGGCGCGGAGCCATCGAGGAGATGCCAGCTCACGTAGGTACGCAGGGCGTCGAGCGATTCCGATTCCAGGACGCCATTCACCTGCTTGAAGAAATCCGGATTGGAAACGTTCAACGTGGAAAACTTCGGCGTGCCCATGGCAGCGAAGTAACGATCCAGATGGAAATTGGGCGCCAGGGCGATGGCCTCATCGCGGGTCATCTTATGATCGCGGGTCTTGGGATCGCGGCGCGCGGTGCGGTCCATGGCGGCCTTGGCGAGGGCGGTCTCGATGCGCAACACGGATTGCGCGGAATCCGCGGCCTGCTTGGGTGATTGTCCGCTCAGCGTGAACAGTTGGGTGGCGTATTCCACCAGGCTGGCGCGCGCGGCTGCCATCTTGGGATCATCTTTGAGGTAGTAGTCGCGATCGGGCAGTGACAGACCGCCCTGGTCAATGTAGGCGATCACCTCGCTGGCATTGTGCAGGTCAGGTGAGGAATAAAAATTGAACAGCGGATTGGGCCCCAGCAGCTGAACCCGGGCCACGGCCTCGATCAGGGCCGCCTTGTCTTTTGCTGCCGCGATGCGCTTGAGTTCGGGTGTCAGGGGCGCTACTCGCTTGGCATCAACGGCCGTTTCGTCTATGCAGGAACCGTAGTAGTCGCCGATTTTTTGGCTGATGGCATCGCGACCCGCGCTGGCGGCCGACGGCTTTCTCCAGGATCTCGCGCATGACCGCGGAATTTCTCTCGCGAATCTCGACAAAGCTCACCCAGGACGTCTGGTCCGGCGGAATCACCGCCGTCTTCAGCCAGTTGCCACAGGCATACTGGTAGAAATCCACGCAGGGATCGACGGTCTTGTCGATGGTGTCGAGATTGACCACTGGTTGAGAAGCGGTCTGGCCGAAACTGGCGACGGCCAACAAGACGATTGCCGGCAGAAGGAAGAGTGTGCGCATGGTTGACCTCATGAAACGAACTGTTGATTCTAGGGCCTCGGGCTTAGACGGACAAGCCGGGAAAATGTTATGTGAGGTAAGCGCCGGCATCCTGCCGGCAGGCTCGGGGGCATCCTGCCCCCGAGGGCGGGCAGGATGCCCGCCCGACAGCCGGCGAGATTTGCGCCGTGCGCTACATTGACTACAAATCGTCCCCGCTATCGCGGCGTATAATCCTGAAAGAAACGCCAAGGAAAAATTGTCATCATGACTTCCACGAACGGCAGCAATGGACACAGTGTTCCCCAACCCCGGGCAGAGTGGATCGCCAGCCGCAAATCCAACAATACGGACGGCAATTTCTCCCAGATGCACTACGCCCGCCGGGGAGTCATCACGGAAGAGATGGCGTACATCGCGCACCGCGAGAAGCTTGCGCCGGAACTGGTGCGCGACGAAGTCGCCCGCGGGCGCATGATTATTCCCGGCCAATATCAATCATCCCGAACTGGAGCCCATGTGCATCGGCGTGGCCTCGCTGTGCAAGATCAATTCCAACATCGGCAATTCGGCGGTGACCTCGAACATCGACGAAGAACTGAAGAAGCTGCACACCTCGGTGCACTACGGCGCCGACACGGTGATGGACCTCTCCACCGGCGGCAACATCCACGAGATTCGCGAAGCCATCCTGCGGCACTCGCCCGTGCCCATCGGCACGGTGCCGATCTACGAAGCGATCTCGCGGGTCAAGCGGATTGAAGACCTCGACGCAAGAACGTGATGCTCGAAGTGATCGAAGAGCAGGCGGAGCAGGGCGTGGACTACATGACCATCCATGCCGGCGTGCTGATTCAGTATCTGCCCATGGTTTCGAAGCGCATCACCGGCATCGTCAGCCGCGGCGGCGCGATTCTGGCGCAGTGGATGGCGCATCATCACAAGCAGAATTTCCTGTACGAGTGCTTCGACGACATCTGCAAGATTTTCGCCAAGTACGATGTCAGCTTCTCGCTCGGCGACGGCCTGCGGCCCGGCTGCATCGCCGACGCCAGCGACGAAGCCCAGTTCGCGGAACTCAAGACTCTGGGCGAGCTGACCAAGAAAGCCTGGAAGTACGACGTGCAGGTCATGATCGAAGGCCCCGGCCACGTGCCGCTGGACAAGATCAAAGAGCAGGTGGACAAGGAAAAAGAGCTCTGCTACGAAGCGCCGTTCTACACGCTGGGCCCGCTGGTGACCGACATCGCGCCCGGCTACGACCACATCACGTCGGCCATCGGCGCGGCCATGATCGGATGGCACGGCGCGGCGATGCTGTGCTACGTCACGCCCAAAGAGCACCTCGGCCTGCCCAACGAAAAAGACGTGAAAGACGGCATCATTGCCTACAAGATTGCCGCGCACGCGGCCGACCTGGCGCGGCATCGTCCCGGCGCCCGCGACCGCGACGACGCTCTCAGCTACGCCCGCTACAAATTCGATTGGGAAAAACAGTTTGCGCTGTCGCTCGATCCCGAGACGGCGCGCTCCATGCACGACGAGACCCTGCCCGACGAGCTACTACAAAGAAGCAGCCTTCTGCTCCATGTGCGGCCCGAAGTTCTGCTCGATGAACTATTCCAGCAAGGTGGATGAGTACAACAAGCAGGTGCACGGGCTGGAGAAGAAAGACTACTCGGAACTGGTGGAGAAGCTGGTCACCCTGAAGTAGCTCATGTGGCTGTGTGGGACGCGGCGCCGGCTCGCCCGCGCTTTTCTCGCTGGCATTGGCGTTCCGGAAGCTGCCGCGTTAGCTCGAAAGCCAGCGGGCGAGGTCCGCCCGCGCCGTACAGCCAGAGCCAGACCCCACCACCTACTTTCCGAAGTCGGCTACGCCGTCCCACACCAACTGCACGGCCACCGCAAAGATCAGGAAGCCGAAGATGCGGGTGATGCCGCCCACCGCGCCCGGGCCCAGCTTCGCTACCAGCGGACCTCCCAGGCGCAGGAACAGGTAAACGCTGAGGGCGAGGGCCGCGATCCCGATCACCATGCCCACGTAGGTCGTCAGGCTGTCGGCGTGCGCGGCCAGGCCCATGACTACGCCGATCGAGCCGGGGCCGGAAAGCATCGGCATCGCCATCGGAGTCAGCGAAATATCTTTCTTGGTCGGCGGCTTCGTCAGTCTCCGCGGGTGTGATGCGGGTCGAAGCCGTCACCATGCCCCAGGCGGTGTGGGCCACGATCAGCCCGCCGGCAATCTTCAGCACGGGCAGCGAAATGCCAAAGAAGTTGAGCACGAAGCGTCCGAAGAACATGAAGACGACCAGGATGGCGAGCACATACAACGCGGTCTTCAGGGCGGTCCGGTTGCGCTCGCGGTCGGGGAAGTCGGCGGTCAGAGCGAAGAACAGCGGAACCCCGCCGAACGGATTCACGATGGGAAACAGGGCCAGGAAAGTGGCGCCCGCGGCCGAGGGCAAGGTCTTCAGGATTTCGTGCACGGCCGTCCCCGGCGTCATCAGCGATACTCCTCCAGCACCTTGGCCGCGCGGTTCAGCGCCGCGGCCAGGACCGCAATCTGCTGCCGGGTGCGTTCCAGATCATGCTTGTCGATGGCCTCGTTCACTCCCGGAATCACCACCGCCGCGTAGCCCGTGTACTGGCCGGGAGCATAGATCGCGTGGCGGAACCAGGGACGGTTGGGCAGTCCGTCGGAAATCAGCAGCGCACGTTCGGCCTGGCGCAGCACCTGATTGAGCCGGGCAGCGCCGCTCCCGGGATTTCCCTGCTTGCGCCGGATTTTGGCTCCCGCCTCCTGAAATTGATGGGCGGCGCGAATCGCGTCGGCAAAATTCGGTTGCTGCCCGCCGAATACAGCCTCCGATTTACTGGCGCGCCGCTTCCACATAAGCGCCGATTTCCTTGCCGTATTCCTCGTAGTCGTAGGGCAGCACATCGGCGTCGGCCATGCGGACGACTTCCAGCCCGAAGACCCGCGCCATTTCCTGTTCGTAGGCGAAATCGGGATCGCCGAATTTCTTGAACCAGTTGAAGTTGTCGAACACGGAATGGTAGACGCCATACGATCCGCTCGAACTCACGTCGGACGAAGGCACCCCAGATGCTGCAGGAAGACGGTGTAGTCCGAGCCGCTGCCCAGGTCTCCCACCGGCACATCGGACTTGCCCGGCGCGGCCGGGACACGGTCCGTACTGCCGATATCCTGCGTGGCCTGCGTTCGGCATCGGCTCCCGGCTGGCTGCTCTTTTGCCATTCGTCATAGACCGTGCCGCCCTTGGGACTGGGCACGACCCGGGTCACGTCGCGGATAAACTGCTTGAGCGTGGGCACCGACGACGCCCCGAACTTCGAGCCCTGATACCGCGACGTCCATGTTGAAGTAAGCCACGGCGTTGGCCAGTTCGGTTGCGTGCTGTTCTCCCCACTCCGTGGAACCGATCAGTCCCTCTTCTTCGCGCGTCCCAGCTGCCGAACACGATCGTGCGCTTTGGCTTCCAGCCTGACTTCAGCAGTTCGCCGATGCCGTGCACCGATTCCAGCATCGCGGCGGTGCCGCTGTTGGGATCGACCGCGCCATACACCCAGGCGTCGCGATGATTGCCCGCCACCACCCACTCGTCCGGCAGCTCGCTGCCGCGCACCCGGCCGATCACGTCCCAGATGGTGCGGAACTGATAGTCCTGCTTGAGGTGAATCTTCACTTTGGCCGGCCCGGGACCGACGTGATAGGTGAAAGGCAACGAGCCCTGCCACTCGCGCGGAGAATCCGGTCCGCCCAGATGCTCGAGAATCGGCGACGCATCCGCGTAGGAAAGCGGCGTCGTGGGAACTTCGGCAACTGCGCCGACTGCTCCGGAGGCGTGCGTTTGGAATCCGGCAGCGACGGCACCGACGCGATTCCCGGGCGTGGTGGGATCGCCGGGAACTGGAACATGTAGCCGATGGAACCGCGCTGCACGCCGGTGTCCGGACGCCACGGGCCCTGCGGATATTTGTCTCCGTGCCGCCAGCCGTCGTCGGCGGGATCGGAGTAGATGAGCACGCCCGCTGCGCCATGCTCCTGCGCCACGAACGCTTTTACTCCGCGAAAGTTCTGCCCGTAACGCACCAGCACGATCTTGCCCCGAACATCGATTTTCATCTGTTCGAGCTTTTGAAAGTCGTCGGGCGAGCCGTAGTTGGCGTAAACCACTTCCGCTTCGACATCACCTGATGGCGACATGCTGTTGAACGGCATCACTACGCGCGGATCATCCTGATAGGGATCGCCGTTCACCTGCTCGCGGGTGGGGCCGTGCATGGTGACTCCCTGCTGGCGCGGTCATGTCCACGCTGATTTCGGCCGGGTAGTTCATCCAGACGCGGTATTCGACGATCTCGGTTTCGAGTCCGGCCTCGCGGAATTTCTGCGCAACGTAGTCGGCGGTGGCCTTGTCTTCGGGAGTACCCGCCATGTGCGGCGCCTGGGTCAGGATGCGCAGATGCTCTTCGGCCAGCTTCGGGTCGGGCACGGCCAGGAAGCGGCTTTCGAGCGCCGTCTCATCGGCCGAGTTGTGGAACCCGAAGAGGGGCGCTGCATCCTTTGCGGGGAGCGCCGATTGCGAGGTTCCACCCACGTTGGAAAGGAAAAGAATGGAAAACAGAATGACGGGAAGAACCGCTGCGGAAATAAATTTCATCGGGCTCCTGGACGGCTGTGGTGCTGCGCCGAGCTTCAAATTCTGGCGAGGTCATGCAGCACGGTCAACGTTTCGTCGAAATCTGGAAGCTGGTCCACGGGATAGATCGTGCGCAAACCGGATCTTTCCCGCCTTGTCGATTACAAAAATGGCGCGCTCGCTGGCCCCCTGGAACGGATCGGTCTCCCGCAACACTCCGTACTCCCGGCTGATGGCTCCGTGCGGCCAGAAGTCACTGGCCAGCAGAAAATCGAAGGGACCGATCTCGCGCTCCCAGGCGTGCCGCATTCATGATGTGATCGACGCTGATGCCGAGCACTTCCGCCTGCCGCGCCTCAAGCTTTTCCCGCTCCACCTGGTAAGTGACCATCTGCCGGGTGCTGACCGGGTCCCAGTTTGAGGGATAAAAGGCCAGTACCAGGTTGCGCCGGCTCCATTGCTCGGAGAGGCGGAATTGCTTTCTTACGCCGCCAATCAGAACTGGAACATCGAAATCGGGCGCCATGTCGCCGGCCTGCAACAACGTCGTTCACCTCTACCGACATGTGTGGGTCGGACACTCCTTCGTGCCGCCGCCTTTGATGTTGATCCAGGACCGGGCAGACTCAAAACGGTAAGTCAAAAACGTTAAGTCAAAACACTAGGTCACAAACACGTCAGCGTCGGACAAAGCTGCTGGCGAAGTCAAGAGTGTCCGACCCACACGCTAACGTGTCTGTCCGTTGCCCGTTACTTCGTACTTGGCCGAGGTCAGTTCCGCCAGGGCGAAGGGTCCGCGGCAGTGCAATTTCTGGGTGCTGATGCCCATTTCCGCGCCGAAGCCGAATTCTCCTCCATCGGAGAATCGGGTCGAAGCGTTCCAGTACACCACCGCCGAATCCACCAGCCGCAGAAACAGGCGCGCCTGCGCTTCGTCGCTGGTCACAATCGCTTCCGAGTTTTTGGTGGAGTAGCGGTTGATGTGGGCAATCGCGTCTTCGATGCCGGCCACAATCCGGACCGCGATGCAGAGCCGCAGATATTCTTCGCTCCAATCCTGAGCTTCGGCGGCGCCGACACGCATTCCGGCGGCCAGGCGGCGAGTCTCGTCGTCGCCCCGCACTTCCACCCCGCCAGCGAGCAGCTTCTTGACGATGCGGGGAACATATTCCGCCGCGATGCTCTGGTGCACCAGCAGTTTCTCCGCTGAATTACACACCGACGGACGCTGCGTCTTGGCATTGATCACGATGCCATCCGCCATTTCGAAATCCGCGGACTGGTCCACAAAGATGTGGCAGTTCCCTGCCCCGGTCTCGATCACGGGCACGGTGGCGTTGTCCGCGACGTAGGAAATCAGGCCAGGTCCGCCGCGGGGAATGAGCACGTCCACCAGGCCGCGCGCCTTGATCAGTTCATGGACCGAGTCGCGAGTGCTTGAATCCAGCAGCTCGATTGCGCCCTCGGGAACTCCATCTACCCGGTTCAGAATCTCGACCAGCCTCTGATTGCTGTGGACCGCTTCCTTGCCGCCGCGCAGCACGATGGCGTTCCCGGTCTTGAGCACCAGGGAGGCGCAATCTACGGTCACATTCGGCCGCGACTCGTAGATGACACCCACCACGCCCAGAGGCACGCGCACTTTGCGGATGCGCAAACCGTTGGGGCGAGTCCACTCCGCGATGGTCTCACCCACCGGATCCGGAAGACCGGCCACTTCACGCACGCCCGACACCATGGCCGCGATGCGATCCGGAGTGAGGAGCAGCCGGTCGCGCATGGCGCCGGTGAGCCCGGAGGAATCCAGGTCCGCCTGGTTCGCTTCGGTAATGCTTGCGGCATTGGCAGCAAGCGCGTCGGCCATCGCCAGCAGGATGGCATTCTTCTGCGCGGTCGTGAGCTGTGCCAGCCGGGTTGCCGCGCTCTGCGCGCGCAGCAGCTTGTCGCGGGTCGAGCTGGGAGTGCGGACGCTAGTTGCCATCGGAAGACTTTCTTTTCTGCGGCGGAAAATAAGTTCCAATCTTGCGTTCAAGCGCCCACGGAATGGCGTGTGCATGGCGTCCATTGGCGATGGCGACGCTGGCGCCGGCTTCGCTGGCCAGCTTGGCCGCGCGCAGCTTGGAGCGCATGCCTCCCGTACCCAGCTTGCCCTGGCCGTTGCACACCGCTTCCATGGGCGCGGTCAGCTTGCTGATCGTGCGCAACAGGCGCGGGCGCTTGCCGTTGGGAAAGTAGAAACCATCGACGTCGGTGAGCAGCAGCAACCAGTCGGCCTTGACCGCGGTGGCCAGCAGGGCGCTCAGTTCATCGTTGTCGCCAAAGGCTCCCACCAGCTCGCGCACCGAGACGCTGTCATTCTCATTCACCACCGGCACCACGCCCAGCTTCAGCAATTCATGCAGCGCATTCTGCAAATTGCGATAGCGGATGGGCGAAGTGAAGTCGTCGCTCGAGAGCAACAGCTGGGCGACGACTTTCTTGCCGAAAAAAAGCTGTTCGTAGGTATGCATCAGCAGGCTTTGCCCGACGGCGGCGCAGGCCTGCATGAGCGGCACGGTGGAGGGCCTTTGGCGAAGGCCCAGATGGGTCATGCCGGAAGCGATGGCCCCGGAGCTGACGATCAGATACTCGTGCCGCGAAAGATCGAGCTGGTCGACCAGCGCCCGCATGCGGTTAGTGTCGATGCGGCCGCCGGGCGCGATCAGACTGGTGCCGACTTTGACCACGAGACGCATGTTGAGACTTCTAATTTAGCAATTAAGAGTGATTTGGGCGAATGTAGCGCGAGCGTCCGCTCGTGCCGCAGGCGACGGTGACGGCGCGAGCTGCACGCTCGCGCGGCATCGCTCGCGTTAAACTGTTTTTATGGCCGTGCAGGATTCGACCCGGCGCTTTTCATCCCGCGTGGGAGATTACGTTCGCTACCGGCCAGGCTATCCATCTGCCGTTATCGATCTGCTGAAGAAGGAATGCGGACTAAGCATCGCTTCCGTCATCGCCGATGTCGCTTCGGGAACTGGCATCTTCACCCGCATGCTGCTGGAAAACGGAAATCGCGTGTATGGCGTGGAGCCGAATTCCGACATGCGCAAAGCCGGGGAAGAATTTCTGCGTGCTTATCCTCGATGTTCACCAGCGTGGCGGGCACGGCCGAAGCCACGACCCTGGACGATCACAGTGTCGATTTTGTAACTGCGGCCCAGGCGGCACACTGGTTCGATCGCGAGAAGGCACGCCGCGAATTCATTCGCATCTGCCGGCCCGGCGGCTGGACGGTGCTGCTGTGGAACGAACGGCGCACGGGATCCACGCCGTTTCTCCGCGCGTACGAGGAGTTGCTGTTGGACGTACGGCACCGACTACCAGGATGTACGCCACGAGCGCACCACGGAGCAGATAGAGACCTTTTTCGCGCCCTCGCGATTTCAGTTCCGTACTTTTGAATATCAGCAGGAGTTCGACTATCCGGCACTGGAGGGGCGACTACTGTCGTCGTCCTACACGCCACAACCGGGCGAAACCAAGTTTGCGCCGATGCTGCGCGAATTGCGGCGAATATTCGACGCGCACCAGGCGGATGGTCGAGTCGGCGTTCGAGTACGACACCCGGGTGTATTACGGACAGTTGGTTTGAGCCTCCCGCTGAAACAGCATCAACCACCAAGGACACAGGTTCACGAAGGAAGAGCGCATGGCCAGTGACAAGACGTTTCACATGACGCCCGAGGAATTCCGGCGCCACGGACACGCGGTGGTGGACTGGATCGCCGACTACTACGGACGCATCGAGTCGTATCCCGTGCTCTCACGCGCCCAACCGGGACAGATTCGGGCATCGCTGCCGGCTGATCCGCCGGCGCAAGGTGAACCTTTTCCCGCGATTCTTGCCGACATCGAAAAGCTGATTCTGCCCGGCATCACGCACTGGCAGTCGCCCAATTTCTACGCCTACTTTCCTTCGAACGCCTCTGGCCCGGCGATTCTCGGCGATCTGCTCTCTTCCGGCCTCGGCGTGCAGGGAATGCTGTGGGCCACCAGTCCGGCCTGCACAGAACTGGAGACCCATGTGCTCGACTGGCTGGTGCACATGCTGGGTCTGCCGCAGAAGTTTCTTTCCACCAGCAGTGGCGGCGGAGTGATCCAGGATACGGCTTCGAGCGCGTCGCTGTGCGCGCTGCTGGCGGCGCGGGAGCGGGCCACCAACTTTGCCAGCAACCAGCGCGGCTGCGACGGCAAGCTTGTCGCCTACACTTCGTCGCAGGCGCACTCTTCCCTGGAGAAGGGCGCCCAGATCGCCGGCATCGGACGGGACAACCTGCGTCTGATCGAGGTCGACGACGCTTTCGCCATGCGCCCTGAGGCGCTGGCGCGGCAGATCGAGCAGGACCGCCGCGCGGGCCTGGTCCCGTTCTTCGTCTGCGCCACGGTGGGCACAACGTCGTCGAATGCGATCGATCCCGTGCCTCGAGATTGCCCGCATCTGCAGCGAGCACAAACTCTGGCTGCACGTGGACGCTGCCATGTCCGGCACGGCCGCGCTTTGTCCGGAATTCCGCCACACCCACGCCGGACTCGAATTTGCCGACAGCTACTGCTTCAATCCCCACAAGTGGATGTTCACCAATTTCGACTGCGATTGCTTTTACGTCGCGGACCGCAAGGCCCTGATCCAGACCTTGAGCGTACTGCCGGAATACTTGCGCAACCAAGCCACCGAATCCGGCGCCGTGATCGACTATCGCGACTGGCAGATTCCGCTCGGACGCCGCTTTCGGGCACTCAAGCTGTGGTTCGTGATCCGGCATTATGGGGTCGAAGGCTTGCAGCACCACATCCGGCAGCACGTCGCATGGGCGCAGCAGTTTCGCCGGTTGGGTGAAGAAAGACGAGCGCTTCGAGCTGGCCGCGCCCGCGCCCTTGAACCTGGTCTGCTTCCGTCACCGGGGCGGAGACGAGATCAACCAGTTTTTGATGGACCGCCTCAACCGCAGCGGAGATCTTTATCTTACGCATACGCGCCTGAACGGCCGCCTGACCCTGCGGCTATGCGTGGGCCAGACCAATACGACAGAGCGGCATGTTGAGAAAGCGTGGAAACGAATTCAGGAAGAAGCTGCAGAAGTTGACGCAACCTTGAAGACACCGAATTAGGGGTGACGCCGCCGGCTTGATCCTGAGCGCAGCACGAGCGGGACGCTCGCGCCTACATTGCCAGACGGGACGCATCCGTGCGTGCCTTGCGGGCGAGGTACTTCCCCCGGCCCGTAAGGAAGCGTGCCAGGGAATCGGCCACGCCTTCCAGCAGCACCCGGTCCTCCGCTCCGAACGCACCCTCGCGATCGCTCTCCACGCTTAGCACTCCCAGTTCCCGCGAGGCCAACTTCATCGAGATCAGAATCTTGGAACGGGTTTCCGGCAGCGCCACTTCACCTGGGGCGTCTCGCCTCGCACCCAACGTCTGCTGGGACGCGCCTTCTCCCACCGCCAGGAAGATGCCGACCCAGGCATAATGCCGTCCGCGGCAGAGCAGATCGATCACATCCTCCAGGGGAGAATGATGCGCGGAAGGCCGGCTGGCCGCGAGCGAACGCTCGACGTCAGCCAGCAACTGGCGGGTGGGACGATAAACTTTCAAGGGCGAGTCCTGAGGGCAAGAAAAATCGACGCCAGTGTAACGGCAGGTGCGGCGAGGGTCAACGGTTTTGGTTCACCGGTAAGCAGCAATTGGCGTTTGGCAGTCAGCACTTGGCCAGTTGCTATGACGGAGCTGACCGGACTACGCAGAGTCTGCAGTCCTGGTCTACCTCCCCACCCTGTCTCTCCAAAAAACGGAGAGACGAGGATGGGACACCCGCGAGCAGGACGAAATGAAAATGCCAGCCACCAAAGGGCTAATTGCCAAGTGCCAATTGCCAGGTGCTGACTCTCTCCTACCTCTTCTCCATTTCCTTGGGCTTGTCGGGAACGGAATTCGCAGACGCATCGGGGCGCCAGGCGGTCGTGTTGGCTCCGGCTGATGGATTCACTCCGAAATCCCATACGTACAGGTTCATTCCATCTTTCCCCAGTAATTCGACCACCGCATACTCCCCCGGCTCGAGGTCGTTCGACGGAGTGACTTTGACCCAGCCGCCGGTGAGTCTGGTCGCGGTGGTCGGCACCAGCTTCTGTTCCTGGCTCGACTTTGCCGTAGATCGCGATCTTGATGTCCCCGACGATGCGCTTGTCCTTGTTGCTCTTGCAGGCGCACGATCTTGAAGCGGTCCCAGGCCAGTTGCTCTTCCTTGGATTTCTCGGCAATCTGGGTGGCCTTGTCGAGCTGGTCCTGCTGCTCGAGATTGACATAGATCGCGGGCACGGTAACGTGCGCCTGAATTTTGGCATGCAAGCCGGGCAGCTCGATGGTCTGCTTGGCGCTGGCAATGGGATTGATGGTCGCGCGCAGGATGTTGCCCTTCATGTTCTTGTTGAGCTCGCCGCTGCTCTGCTGCAGTTCGACCAACTGGGGCTGGCTCTGGAAAGTGTCGAGGAGAATCACGCCGCCGTCGTCGGGCAGACGCAAACCTGGCGCCACATGGGGAGACCTGGCTTCGTCGGCCTGGCGCTCGGCCTCCAACTCCTTGTCGAGCTCCACCGCTTCCGGGGCGGGTTTGCCCGCGGCGCGGTCCTTCTCGTATTTGTCGGTGGCCGCCCAATCCACCATGGAATTTGGGACTTCTTCCCACTCGTTGCGCTCCGCGCTCAGGTAGCGCACGCGCTCGCCTTTCACTTCCCATTTGGTGGCCAGCTGGTAGGTGCCGTCTTTGAGAATGAGGCGCTTGGCGAGCTGCTGCGAAAGGGCAGGCGTGGACGCCGCCAGGAACAACATCGTTCCCGCCACCAGGCCGATCGCGAGGCGATAGAGCTGAAGCATAGAGTCAACTACTTAGATGCAGCCCTTTCGTTGCCCAGTGTACTCCGCAACCGGGCGGGTCGGCTGGCCTTCACTTTGCGGCGTTTGCGGTCTTTCTTTGCGGCCTCTGCGGTTGAGCCTTCTGAAGGTTTCAGGGCAGGTCAAACCCTTTACCGCAAAGGAAGACCGCAAAGATCGCAGAGACGAAAACTATTTCTCGTCAGCGGAAAACATTTCTGGCATAATTGGTCGTGCACCCATCCTGCACAAAATTTCAAAGACAATTTAAGGTGAGGAATCGATGTCGGCAAAGTACATCTTTGTGACCGGGGGAGTGGTGTCTTCATTGGGCAAGGGACTGGCGGCGGCCTCGATTGGCTGCCTGCTGGAGAGTCGCGGGCTCAAAGTCAACCTGATGAAGTTTGATCCTTATCTCAACGTCGATCCCGGCACCATGTCGCCCTTCCAGCATGGAGAGGTATTCGTCACCGACGACGGGGCTGAGACCGATCTCGACCTGGGCCACTACGAACGCTTCACCCACGCCAAGCTTTCCCGCGATAACAACTGGACCACCGGGCGGATTTACGAGCAGATCATCGCCAAGGAGCGCCGCGGCGATTACCTGGGCAAGACGGTGCAGGTGATTCCGCACGTCACCAATGAAATCAAGGCCGCGATGAAGAAGGTGGCGCAGGATGTGGATGTCGCCATCGTCGAAGTCGGCGGCACGGTGGGCGACATCGAGTCGCTGCCCTTCATGGAAGCCATCCGGCAGATGCGGCAGGAACTGGGCCGCGACCACACCTTATTCATGCACGTGACCCTGGTGCCGTTTATCGCCGCCGCTCAGGAACTCAAGACCAAGCCCACCCAGCACTCGGTGAAAGAACTGCTCAGCATCGGGATCCAGCCCGACATTCTGCTGTGCCGCACCGACCGCTTTCTCTCCAAGGAGATCAAGTCGAAGATTGCTCTGTTCTGCAACGTGGAAGAAGAGGCGGTCATCACCGCCAAGGACGTTGCATCAATTTATGAAGTGCCGCTCGTGTTCTCGCGTGAAGGTGTGGATTCCCTGGTGCTGCGCTACCTCCGCCTGGAGGCCAAGGATCGCGACCTCAAGGATTGGGAGGAAATCGTCCACCGCGTCTATAACCCGAAGGCCGAAGTCACGATCGGAATCGTGGGCAAATACGTTGAGTACGAAGATTCCTACAAGTCATTGAAAGAGGCGCTGGTCCACGGCGCGCTGGCCCACAACCTGAAGCTGAACCTGAACTGGATCGAAGCCGAAGGACTCGAAACCGGAGACCGCACTTACGAAGAACAGCTGGCCGACTACGACGGCCTGCTGGTGCCGGGCGGCTTTGGCAAGCGCGGCATCGAGGGCATGCTGATTGCCATCCGCTACGCCCGCGAAAGAAAGGTTCCGTATTTCGGCATTTGCCTGGGTATGCAGACCGCTTGCATCGAATTTGCCCGCAACGTGTGCGGACTGGCGGATGCCAACTCGAGCGAGTTCGATCCCGCGACGCCGCACCGCGTGATCTACAAGCTGCGCGAACTGCGCGGGGTCGAAGAATTGGGCGGAACCATGCGCCTGGGGGCCTGGACCTGCAAGATCGAACCCGACACGCTGGCGTACAAGATCTATGGCAAGCTCGAAATCAGCGAGCGTCACCGCCACCGCTACGAATTCAATCGCGAATATGAAGAAACGCTGACCGCGGGCGGCTTGCGGATTTCCGGATCGACGCCGGACGGAACTTACGTCGAGATGGTGGAGTTGCCCGATCACCCACACTTCATCGGCTGCCAGTTCCATCCCGAGTTCAAGTCGAAGCCATTGGAGCCGCATCCGCTTTTCAGAACGTTCATCGGGGCCGCGTACGAGCACGGACTTAAGCGGCGGGCGGAGAAAGCGGCTTCCGACAGTGGAGATGTTCCACCGGCCGGAGAAGGTTGGAAAAAGATAGTTAACCACGGAGGACGCAGAGGACACCGAGGAAAGCTCAAGACCGGTTGATTTTCCCTGTGTCCCCTGTGTCCTCCGTGGTTCGAACATGACCACTTCTTTTCAAATCGACAATGTCAGAATCGGATCGGGGAATCTGTTTCTGATCGCGGGCCCGTGCGTGATCGAGAGCGAGAAGCATGCTCTGTTCATGGCGGAAGTGATCAAGGGCGTGACCCGTTCACTGAATTTTCCGTTCATCTTCAAGGCGTCCTACGACAAGGCCAATCGAACCTCGATTCGCAGCTATCGCGGCCCGGGCCTGGCAGAGGGTCTGCGCATCCTGAAAAAAGTAAAAGATGAGGTGCACGTGCCGATTCTTACCGACGTGCACGAAACCGCCGACGTAGCCAAGGTTGCGGAGGTCGCGGACATCTTGCAGATTCCGGCATTTCTCTGCCGCCAGACTGATCTGGTTGTGGCCGCGGCCATGACCGAGCGCGTGGTCAATATCAAGAAGGGCCAGTTCGTGTCGCCCGCCGATATGCGGCATATCGTGGAGAAATGCCGCACCGCAGGCAACGACAAAGTCTTCGTCACCGAGCGCGGATCGAGTTTCGGGTACAACAATCTGGTGGTCGATATGCGCTCGCTGGCCATCATGCGAAAGTTTGTTCCCGTGGTATTCGACGCCACCCATTCGGTTCAACTGCCGTCGTCGGCCGCTGACGGAGATCATGCGGTCAGCGGAGGACAGCCGGAATTCATTCCGGTCCTGGCACGCGCGGCGGTGGCGGCAGGCGTGGATGGAATCTTCATGGAAGTTCACGACAACCCGAAGGAGGCCAAGTCCGACGGGGCCAACGCGCTGGAATCAACCAGGCTGCGTGAGGTGTTGAAAGAGTTGCAAGCGGTACAGAACGCGCTGACTGCGGCGCACGCCAAACCGTGAACCGGCCGCGCCCCGTGAATCTGCTACCATTGCCGCTTTAGCCTTACGTCTGAGGCCGGAATGAAACGTGTCTGCCTGGCGCTTTTCGCCCCTGTCCTGTTCATTACACTCACGTCTCATGCACAAACTTCCGCGGGCGTAGCGCCCCTTCGAGTTGCGATCGCGGGTATGGTCCACGGCCACGTCGACGGATTCCTCCAGCACTCACTCCATCGCGCCGACATCCAGATTGTCGGACTTGCCGAGCCGGACCAGAAAGTCGCCGCGCGCTATGCAGCAAAGTTTAATCTCGACCGCCGCCTGCTCTTCGGTGATCTGGAAGACATGCTGCAGAAGACTCACCCGCAAGCCGTCCTGGCTTACACCAATACTTACGATCACCGGAAGGTGGTGGAAATCTGCGCCCGTTACCACATCCCGGTGATGATGGAAAAGCCGCTGGCGGTCAGCGCCGAGGATGCACACGCCATCGCCGATGCCGCTCGCAAGGGCAAGATCCATGTGCTGGTGAACTTCGAAACTTCCTGGTATCGCAGCAACCATGCGGCCTATGACTTGGTCCACGACAAAAGCATAGGCGACATTCGCAAGGTGGTCGTCCACGATGGTCATCAGGGACCGAAAGAAATCAACGTACAACCCGAATTTCTGGCCTGGCTTAACGATCCCAAGCTCGATGGCGGCGGAGCGCTCTATGACTTCGGCTGCTATGGCGCTGATCTGATGACCTGGCTGATGGATGGACAGCGGCCAACTTCGGTGACCGCAGTCACTCAGCAGGTCAAGCCGGAAATTTATCCCCGGGTGGATGACGAGGCCACCATCATCCTGACTTACCCCAAGGCGCAGGCCATTCTCCAGGCCTCGTGGAACTGGCCGTTCGATCGTAAAGATATGGAAGTGTATGGCCAGACCGGCTACGTGATCACGGTCCGCCGTGACGACCTGCGGGTGCGGCTGAAGGAAGGAGAAGAGCAACAGGTGGCGGCCAGGCCGATTGCAGCTCCTTATGACGACTCGTTATCGTTGCTGCGGGCAGTCGTCCTGGACGGCGCTGCGCCGGGCGCACCTTCGTCTTTGGAAACCAACGTGATCGTTGCCGAAATTCTGGACGCGGCCCGGCGCTCCGCGGCTTCGGGAAAATCGGTTCGACTCTCGGGAGATTGAATTTCGCGATGTAAATGTAGGCGCGAGCGTCCCGCTCGTGCAGGGATGACGAATGTACCGCGCTACGAAATGACTCTCGAACCCGGGATCACAGGTTCACGCCCGCACGAGCGGGACTCTCGCGCCTACATTATCATTTCAGCCTGATGCATATCGTTTTCGCCATCGCCGGAATTGTTTCCATCCTTGGCATTCTGCTGGATGCGTTCGAGACCGTCGTCTTGCCGCGCCGGGTGCAGCGCAGTTTTCTCCGGCTGACCAGCTGGTTCTACCGGCGCACCTGGATCCCGTATCGCGCCATCGCCCGCCGAATTCCGTCGCGCGCGCGGCGGGAGAATTTTCTTGGCTACTTCGGACCGCTGTCGCTCATCTTCCTGCTGATCTTGTGGGCGGTCGGGCTGATCTTTGGTTTCGCCCTGCTGCAATATGGAGCCGGCGAACACTTCCGCCTGGGCGGCGAGCCGCTTACTTTTGGCGTGCTGGTGTACCACAGCGGCGAGACTTTTTTCACCCTGGGCTACGGGGACATCATTCCCAGCTCCGGCGTGGCCCGCGCCCTGGCAGTCATCGAGGCCGGCCTGGGCTTCGCGTTTTTAGGCGTGGTGATCGGATATTTGCCGACCATTTATTCGTCATTCTCCCGCCGCGAGATCGAAATTTCCCTGCTCGATGCGCGGGCGGGCTCGCCTCCATCGGCGGCTGAACTATTGTCCCGGTTCGGAAACTGTCCGCAACAGGCAGTACTCGACCAGATTTTCAAGGACTGGGAACGCTGGGCCGCCGAAGTGTTGGAGAGTCATCTTGTCGTATCCCGTGCTGAGCTTTTTTCGCTCGCAGCACAACAATCAATCGTGGCTGGGCGCACTGATCACGATTCTGGACGCCACCGCGCTGGTGATCGCGGGCGTGGATGGGTTGCGCTTCGAACAGTCCAAGATCACCTTCGCCATGGCGCGGCATGCGGTGGTGGACCTCGCCCAGGTGGTGAATGCGCGTTATGCGCCGGCCACCGACGACCGCTTGCCCGCGCAGGAACTGGATCGGCTGCGCGAAAGCCTGGCAGGGCGCGGAGTAAAGCTGCGCGAGGGTGCTGCATTCGACGAGAAACTGACCCATCTGCGTTCGTTGTACGAACCCTATGCCGTGGCCATCGCGGCCAATCTGTCGATCACGCTGCCGCCCTGGATTCATCCCGAGAAGCAGAAGGACAACTGGCAGGCCGGCCCCTGGGACCGCGCCATCCAGGCCAGAAGTCTGGCGGGACGGGTGCAGAGTATGGATGATCATTTTTAGAGCAGCTGTCAGCTGTCAGCTCTCAGCTTTCAGTCGTCACGAAACTGGGGCCTGGAAGTCTTGCGCAAGATGGGGTACTGAAAGCTGACAGCTGAGAGCTGACAGCTCGATTCCGCGTGCTAACATCTTTTCCTTCCATGAAACACATTGGCGAAAACGTAGTCCGGATCGAGGCTGAGGCTTTGCGCGCGCTGGCCGACCGCATTGCAGGACCCATGGCGGAGGCTTTCATCAAAGCCGTCGAACTGATCTACGCCTGCAGCGGCCGGGTGGTGGTCACGGGCATGGGCAAGAGCGGGATCATCGCGCGCAAGATCGCGGCCACGCTCAGTTCGACCGGAACTCCGTCGCTGTTCATGCATCCCGTGGATGCGGTGCATGGGGACCTGGGCATGGTGGTGCGAGGCGATGTGGTGATGGCACTCTCGGCCAGCGGCGAGACCGAAGAAATACTGCGGCTGCTGGCGACCCTTAAGCGGCTTCAAGTGCCGCTGATCAGCCTGACTGGAGATGCGGTGTTTACAAAAGCCGCGGGCGAGGTCGCCCGCGACCACACAGGCAACCGAAAAGATATCCACGCTGGCGGCGGCGGCGGATGTCGCACTGGACTGCTCCGTGGCCAAGGAAGCCTGCGGGCTCGGACTGGCGCCGACCGCTTCCACCACGGCCATGCTCGCCCTGGGCGATGCGCTGGCCATGACTCTGGCCGAGAAGCGCGGCTTCAAGGAAGAAGACTTTGCCAACCTGCATCCCGGCGGAAAGCTGGGCAAGCGTCTGGCGCGGGTGGAGTCACTGATGCACACCGGCGACGCCGTGCCCCGGGTGACGCCGCAAACCCGGATGCCGGATGTGATCTATGAAATGTCCAGGAAGAAACTGGGCGTGACTGCCGTGGTGGACGGCCAGAAGCTGGTGGGAGTGATCAGCGACGGCGATCTGCGGCGGTTGCTGGAAAAGCGCGGCAAGGATGTATTGGATCTCAGCGCGGCTGAATGCATGACTGCGAAGCCGAGAACGATTGGCGCCAATGAATTCGCGGCGACGGCGCTGGCGCTGATGGAAGAAAAAAAGATCACATCATTGGTTGTCGTGGATACCGAGAATCAGTTGTTGGGCATCGTCCACCTGCACGATTTGTGGGGAACGGAGATGATGTAGCGCCGCTGTCTCGACGGCGCGATGGGGTGGGCGAGACGCTTACCCGACAGCCGGCGGGACGCCGGCGCTACAATGAGTCTATGTATCACTACGATCCGACTACCGCACTGGAAGAACTGACCGAAGACGCTACTCTGCCGAACCCCGTCCACGTGCGCGATATGATCCTGCGCAAGAAGCTTGGCCCGGACAAATCGCTGGAATTGAATCGCCTGTTCGTCGATTATCAGAAATTTTTCGGCGAAGCGCAGAAACTGGGGAAAGAGATCCTGAAGCAGTTGGCGGGTTAACCAGCCAGGAAAGAGATCATCTCTTCTCGCGTAAAACCCGCCTCCCTCAGCAACGAGAACAGCGTTCCCTTCGGCATGTCTCGATTGTGCTTTGGGACAACACCGCGACGCTTTGTTACCGGATGATAAAAGACGAAATGGCTTCCCGAAGAGCGATCGAGAACAAATCCATTACTTTCCAGAAATCTGACAACCTCGCGTGGTCGAACAGCAGGAAGCTTCGCCATGCCGGATAACCTCGTTCAGAGTTGACTCGCTCCTATTAAACTCCGAAGACGGTTTTTCTTATTGGAAGTATTCCAGATCAAGGGAAGCGACCAGAGTTTCGTCGTCGGTGGGAATCGGTTCCTTGTGCTTCTTCAGGCTATCGATATAGCCTGCTATTGCGTCCTTAGCCATCGTCCGCGCCTCTGCCAATGTACGTCCATACGTGACACAGCCGGGAAGGGCAGGCACCAATGCAGTGAAGCCGCCCTCGGGTTCCGGCCGCAGCATAATGTTGTAATGGTAGCGCGTTTTGGCCATTGGATCTAGCGCGATTCTATCTGGGCGGGGAAGACGAGTCAAAAACGGCCGGAAACGATACCTCGAACACACCTTGTGAGACTAGCTCCGGCGAGCTTTGCTCGCCCGCCCGGACGAGGGCGTCCGAGCCTACGCGAGCAGAGGTCAGACCTCTCATCATTTACAATAGCCAATTCCCTATTCCCCGGGACGCCTAACTATGCATCGCTGGTCTCAACTCTTTATTCCTACGCTGCGCGAGGCGCCTGCGGACGCTGAAGTCGCCAGCCACAAATTTCTGGTCCGCGCCGGATACATCCGCCAGCTGGCGGCCGGGATTTACTCCTATCTCTTCATGGGACAGCGCTCGTTCAACAAGATCATGGGCATTGTTCGCCAGGAGATGGACAAGATCGGCCAGGAATTCTACCTGCCCGCGATTCATCCCGCGAGAGTTGTGGGAAGCCAGCGGGCGCTGGGCGGTGATGGGCGACACCATGTTCCGGCTGAAAGACCGCAAGGGTGCCGATCTGTGTTTGAGCATGACGCATGAAGAGGTCATGACCGAGATCGCGCGCAAGGAACTGCGCAGCTACAAGCAGCTGCCCCAGATCTGGTACCAGATTCAGAGCAAGTTCCGCGATGAAGCCCGGCCCAAGTCCGGCCTGTTGCGGGTGCGGCAGTTCATCATGAAAGACTCGTACTCTTTCGACATCGATGCCGCCGGCCTCGATGTTTCCTACCAGAAACATTACGACGCCTACTGCCGCATCTTCGATCGCTGCGGATTGAAGTACATGGTGGTCGAGGCCGACTCAGGCGCGATGGGCGGATCGCAGTCGCACGAGTTCATGGTGCGGACGCCGGCCGGCGAAGACCGGATCGTGAGCTGTGAAAAGTGCAAGTACGCCGCCAACCTGGACAAGGCCACTTCGAAGCTGGCAGCGGTCGAGGACCTCAAGGCCGAGGGCGACGGCAAGCCGCTCGAAGTCCACACGCCCGGGATGAAGACCATCGAGGATGTCGCCAAATTCCTGGGCGTGTCGCCGAAGAACAAGATCAAGACGCTGGCACTGATGACGGAAACCCTCGATGCGAAGACGGGCAAGACATCGGCGCGCGCGGTGTCTTGCTGATGCGCGGCGATCATCAGATGAATGAAGTCAAGTTGTCGGCCGCGCTGGGAGGCAAGGAAACGCGTCCCATGCAGGAAGAGGAAATCCGGCAGTTCTTCAATTCTCCGGCGGGATTCCTGGGGCCCATCGGCATCGCGTGGGCGAAGGACATGAACGACGCTGCAGCGCCCGGTGTTGCTGGTGGACAAGGCGCTCGAGGGCCGCACCAACCTGATCGGCGGGGCCAACAAGGAAGACTATCATCTGAAGAACATCACGCCGGGCCGCGACTTCCAGCCTACGGCGTACGTCGATCTGCGCAGCGTGACCGCGGGTGAAGACTGCCCCAATTGCGGCGGCACCCTGCGCATTGACACCGCGGTCGAGATCGGGCACATCTTCAAACTGGGCTACAAGTACTCGCAGTCGATGGGTGCGCGCGTGCTGGACAAGAATGGCAAGGAAGTCACGCCCATCATGGGCAGCTACGGCATCGGGATCGAGCGCATCCTGACCGCCGCGGTGGAGCAGGACAACGACGAAAACGGGTTCTGGCTGCCGCCGCAGATTGCGCCTTTCGAGATCGTGGTGACTCCCACCAACGTGGGCGACGAGAAACTCCTGAGCACGGCCGTGGACATCGCCCAGCGCCTCGAGGCCGCCGGCTACGAGGTGCTGCTCGACGACCGGGACGAACGCCCCGGGGTCAAGTTCAAGGATGCCGATTTGGTGGGTATCCCCTTTCGTATCAACGTCGGAAAGAAGGTTACCGAAGGTACTGTGGAAGTGGTTCGGCGCTCGACTCGGCAAATGGAGGATGCTAGCATCTCCGCAATAACCGATTATTTCGGAAAGAACCTGCGGTCTGCGCCTTGAAGCGGTTGGCGCGCGACCGGAAGCGGAGCGCGCTATGAAGATGGTTTTCGGCATTCTGATCATTGTGGCCGCGGTCATTCTGATCGCCACGCTGGCGCCTCCCTACTTCAGCAACTATGAATTCCAGGACGCCCTCAAGACCGAATCGCAGATGAGCACCTATACCACCAAGACCGAAGATGTCATTCGCGATGAAGTCTTCAAGAAGGCGCAGGAAATGGATATCCCCATTTCCAAGGAACAAATCAAAGTGGTGCGCAACGGAGTGGTGGGCACCGGCTCGGTTGAGATCGATGCCAGCTATATCGTCCACGTGAACCTTCCCGGATATCCCATGGACCTGCACTTCGACGCATCCGCCAGAAACAAGGGCGTTTTCTAAAGCGGAGGGTGCGGGGGCAGCCGTCCTGATTCGCGCTCCGGCGCGGGAACCTGGAACACAACCCCCTCTTACTTCAGTACTCTTGTTTCCCAATCTGGTAACTACCTACCATTCAGGAATACCCGTGCAGAAACGTCCCCATTGGGCGGGGCTGGCACGGGCGTCGTTCGCCGGGTCGGCACCGCAAGTGCAAGACCGGGCGCTGACGGTGTGTGACGTCCGGAAAGTGTACGGAGGATGTATGAAGCTGGGAATCAGGCTTTCGTGGTTGGTGCTGGCTGCGGTTGCAATGTTGGGATGGGCGGGATGCGGAGGCGGCTGTCCCACCACTTCCTTGAGCAGTAGCGACGGTGGAGGTGGCGGTTCGACGGGTGGAACCACGACCGGCGGCACGGTTTGCGGGCCGGGGACCAACCCTGGCGGCGGCGGAGGAAATAACGCATCCCTGCTCTACTACCTCGACAGCGGCAACAGCAGGATTCTCGGTGCGGGCCTGAGCACAACCGGGGCTTTCACTGCCCTGACTCCGTTCACTCCGCCGGCGCTTCCGAGCGGCGCGGGCAATGACATGGTGATCGTCAATAAGAAATTCCTGTACTTGCCGCAAAACGATTCGCTGACCATTCAGGCCTTCACCATCGACCACACCACCGGCGCCCTGACCACCATCAGCGGAAGTCCGTTTGCCACTGCGGGCGCGGACTCGATTACCAGCGATCCCGCCGGGCGCTTCCTGTTCGTGGGCAACCAGACTACGGGATCGGTTTCCGTCTTTCAGATCAATGCCACGACCGGGGCACTGGTAGCGGCACCAGGTTCACCATTTTTTGCCTTCAATCTGGATTTCGCCGAAGTGCTCGCGGTCGATGGCACGGGGAAGTTCCTCTACGTGGGTCAGGACTTTGCCGCTCTCCCGGTTTATGCCTTCTCCATTGATCAGAACAACGGCGGGCTTTCCCCGGTTACAGGAAGTCCCTTTGCTTGGGTGTGGCGGGCGTGCGAACCGACTTCACCGGCAAATTCGCGGTTGGACTCTCCGGCGTTTTCGGTGACAACCACCTCTACGTTTTTGCCATTGATCCGAACACCGGCGCGCTGACGGCAGTCAACAACTCTCCCTTTGCCACAACCATGGCTGAACCGGAGAACCTGCGCATTCATCCCAGCAGTCAGTTTGTTTACGCCTTCGGAGTGGACAACAGTAGCGCTCCTGCGGCCACTGAGGGTTTCACCATTGATCCCACCTCAGGCGCCTTGACCCCCCTGGCGGGCTCGCCGTTCACCAGCCTGCCCATTGTGGGAGATTGCAAGTGGGACCAGGGCGGCGGGGAAGCATTCTGCGCCGACGCGGCCACCAGCGCCTTTTCGGTCCTGGATACCAGCACTTCCACTGGGGCTCTGACGCACACGGTGACAGACTTGACCGTCACGGACAATACGGTCTTCGCTCCCACCAATTGAAACCCGGGACGGTACCTGGCTGCCAACCAGCCGGCAGGTCAAAAACACGGGCCGGCAGGTTAAGATAGAGGATGTCTATCCGAAGTCAATCCGAGGATGCGGAGCGCTCGGTCTGGCCGGGAAAGAGATTTTCCTGACGCCGGATAACGGCAAGTGTGCGCTCCGTCGTCTAAGACAGTAGAGGCGCTTCCGCTCATCTCATTGTGGCCATAAGACTCAAGATCCCGACCGGCAGGCAAACTGGTAAACCCGGAAGGGGATGGTCCTTCCAGGATCCGCTGCTGCGCGCGGCGCTGGTGGTTTTCCTCGTCCTGGCCACTGTGGGTGGGGCGTTCTTCACCTACTACTACGTCAAGTTTGGCCGAATGATCGACCAGCGCTTCAAGGGTCCGGTGTTCGGCAATTCGGCCCGAATCTACGCCGTCGCACGGCCCGTCCAGGTGGGCGAAAAGATCGAAGCCAAAGAGATTGCGCTCCAGCTGCGCCGCGCCGGCTATGACCAGAGCGGCAAATCGCCCATGGGAAGTTACCGCCTGTTTGAAGGCGGCATCGAGATCAAGCCCGGTTCCGATTCCTATCACAGCCCGGAATCGGCCATCATCCGTGTCCGGGGCGGCAAGATCGAAAGTATCACCAGCAAATCGGGCGATCTGGCGGCCTACGAACTCGAACCGCAGATGATCACTTCCCTGTTCGATGCCGGGGACCGGTCCAAGCGGCAACTGGTTACCTACGATGAGATCCCGAAGCTGATGGTGGATGCGGTGCTGGCCATCGAAGACCGGCGCTTCTTTCAGCACGGTGGCGTGAACTTCCTGCGCCTGGCCGAGGCCACCTGGATTGACGTAACCCACGGCCGCCACGAGCAGGGCGGCTCCACCATCACCATGCAGCTTTCCCGGAAGTTCTTCCTGACTCCGGAAAAGACGATCAAGCGCAAATTGTCGGAGATGCTGATTGCCGTCGAAATGGAGCAGAAGCTCAGCAAGCAGCAGATTTTCGAGTTCTACGCCAATCGCGTCGATCTGGGCCAGCGCGGTTCTTTCACCATCAACGGCTTTGGACAGGCAGCGCAAGCCTATTTCAATAAAGATCTGAAGGACGTGACCCCGGCCGAAGCGGCGCTGATCGCAGGAATTATCCAGGCACCCAGCTATCTTTCACCCTACCGCCATCCCGAGCGCGCCCTCGAACGCCGCAACCTGGTGCTGGACGCCATGGTGGAGACCCATACCCTGACCCAGGCGGAAGCGGAGAAGGCCAAGGCCACGCCGCTCGAAGCTGGCGCCGCCCAACGTCGAGGCCAGCGACGCACCCTACTTCGTCGATCTGCTGCGCGACACGCTGATCACCAAGCTCGACGAGCGCCAGATGAACGACCAGGGTTATCGCATTTACTCGACTATCGATCCCGACCTGCAAAAGGCAGCGGCAGCCGCGGTGCAGAGCGGCATGAAGCTGGTGGACGACCAGGTAACAAAACTGCGCACCAGGCGCAAGCGGATCGGAAAGAACAAGTACGAGACCACTGTCCTGCCCGGACCGCAGGCCCAGGTAGCGATGGTGGTCATGGATCCGCACACCGGTGAAGTTCTGGCCCTGGTGGGCGGACGAAATTATGGCGTCAGCCAGTTGAACCACGCGGTGGCCAAGCGTCCCACGGGATCGATTTTCAAGCCCTTTGTTTATGCCGCTGCCATGAACACGGCGCTGGATGGCACCAATCCGATCTTCACCCCGGCGACGCTGGTACAGGATGCACCCAGCACCTTCGCCTACGGCGACCAGATCTACGAGCCGCGCAACTACAAAGAGGAGTATCACGGCGACGTGACCGCGCGTTATGCCCTGGCCATGTCCTTGAACAATGCCACGGTAAAGATGGCGGAAGAAGTGGGCTACGACAAAGTGGCCGACCTGGCCAAGGCGGCCGGGATTACGTCGGTGAAGGCCACGCCCGCCATGGCACTGGGCGCTTACGATGCCACTCCGCTCGATATGGCGGCGGCCTACACCGTCTTCGCCAACGGCGGAGTGCGCATTTCGCCGACCCTGGTCAACTCGGTGCGGAATGCCAACGGCGATATCGTCCTCGATTTCAAGCCGGACACTCACCCCGTCCTCGATCCCCGCGTGGCTTATATCATGACCGACATGATGGAAGGGGTGATGAATTTCGGCACGGCGTATACCGTACGCCAGCTCGGGCTTCACGGCCCCCGCCGCCGGCAAGACAGGCAACTCGCATGACGGATGGTTTGCCGGCTACACCAGCAACCTGCTGTGCATGGTCTGGGTAGGCTTACGACGACTACAGCGACTATGCGCTTCAGTGGCGCCCAGACTGCAGCCCCGATCTGGGCTGATTTCATGAAGAAGGCAGTGACGTTGCCGCCAGTACGCCGATGCCAGGGCGTTCGCGCAGCCCTCAGGCGTGGTGGATGTACAGCTCGACAAGACCACCAACCTGCTGGCCACGCCCTCCTGCCCGGAAACCTATAGCGTAGCCTTCATCGCCGGCACCGAGCCCAGCGAGACCTGCGACCAGGGCACCGGAATGCGCGGCTTCTTCTCCCGGGTCTTTGGCTTGGGCGGCGAAAAGGCGCTTCCGCCTCCACCGCCCGGCGCCCAGCCCGGCGCGCCGCCTGCAGCCACGGGCGCGGCGGCCGAGGATCCCGGCAAAAAGAAAAAAGGCTTTTTAGGCAAGATTGCGGGTATCTTTAAGGATGACAAACCGTCTAACGATCCGCCACCCAAACCGGCGGAACAGGACGGTAAGGGTCCTCAGTAGACGAGCCCGCACCGAGTTGGCTCTGTCTTCAGGAGCGGACTTATGGGTCGTCAATATCTGCTTTACCTCCTGCTTGCAGCGCTTTTCCCCACTCTCTCACCGGCGCAGGTCCACCATTTTGCCCAGGCTCATTCCTCGGAACAGGTTGAGGTCAGTCCGCCGCCAGTGCGGCGAGCCGAGCCCCCGCCGGCCGACGCCGCAGTCGCTGACCTGGAAGCTCGCGGCGATACCTTGCGCTCCGAAAAGTTCTACCTGGATGCCCTCGATTACTACCGGGCGGCGCTGAAGAAAGAGCCCAACAGCGCCAGGCTCTACAACAAGACTGGCATCAACGAACTGCAGATGGCGCGCTTCGGCGATGCCCGCAAGGACTTCGAACGGGCCATCAAGAATGATCGCCAGTTCGCCGACGCTTACAACAATCTGGGCGTAATTTATTACCTGCAAAAAAAATACGGAAAAGCCATCAAGGAGTACGAAAAGGCCATCAAGATACGGCAGGATTCCGGCTCATTTTTCAGCAATTTAGGGGCGGCGTATTTCTCCAAGAAGGACTACGTGAAGGCCAGTCTGGCCTACAACCAGGCCCTGCAACTCGATCCGGATATCTTCGAGCGTACTTCGCACACCGGGGTGCTGGCCCAGATGTCATCGCCTGGTGACCGCGCCCATTTTTACTACGTGCTGGCCAAGCTCTACGCCAAGAGCGGCGTCGCAGACCGCTCCCTGCAATATCTCCGACGCGCCATGGAAGAAGGTTATAAGGGCATTGAGGACGTGTACAAAGATTCCGAGTTTGCCACACTGCGCAAAGACCCGAGGTTTACCGAGCTCATGGCCGGCGTGCCGGCCGGTCGGCGTAAATACTCCGGAATAAGCATTGAATTTACAAACATTTACACAAGTCCGCGAAACTTTCTCCGCAGCCCGGTGTTTAGACAGATTAATTACTCCTGAAAACAACAGGGTGAGTAAGGAGAAACGGTAGCCCATCGGTCGTCGACCCGAGCACGCCCCAAGCAGACGACCGGTGGGTTTTTCTTTGCCGGAGATCAGCACTTGGCACTTAGCAATTGGCACTTGGCCAAGGCGGGGCGGTCGAACTCTCCAGACCAGAAATCTCAACCCAACCCAAAGCCACAAGCGCTCGACCATACCTGCGGATAGGTTTGGCTAAATTGCCAATTGCCAAGTGCTAAGTGCTGTCCCTGATGTACTTTTCCACCGCTTGTTTCCACTTTCCCTGCGCCTTCAGAATAAATTCGATCACGTCCCGCAGCGCCCCATCGCCGCCGGCGTGAGGAGTGACGTAATGGGCTCCTGCCTTGACCTCCGGGCGCGCATTGGCAACGGCGACGGAAAAGCCGCAGTTCCGCATCACAGGAAGGTCAATCACGTCATCCCCGACAAAGGCCACCTCGCTGGCGCTAAGTCCTTCAGCGGCTAAAATTTCGCGGAAGGCTTTCAACTTGTCCCGAATGCCCTGGTGGACCTGTTCCAGTTTGAGATCGCGGGCACGCAGCGCCACGGTTTCAGAGTTGCGCCGGGTGATGAGTCCCGCTCTTGATGCCGGCGATGCGGGCAATCGGAGATGCCGGCGCCGTCCTGAGCGTGGAATCCCTTGGCTTCCACCACGAGTTGGCGCTCGTCCTCAGTCGGAACCGGAAAGAGAAAAAGCTTGCCGTCTGTGAGAACGCCATCAACGTCGAAGAGCAGAAGTTTGATTTTTTTGGCGCGGGCCTTGGCAGATGATGTGTTTGGCATTGGCGGGATTCTAGCACTTGGCCGCGCTATGCGCGGGCGATCCACAAGATCGGAAACTGCTTTCCGAGTTTTTCGAAGTCGCGGTCGGAAGTCACCAGGATGGCCTGGTTGAGCACTGCCAACGCAGCGGTCACGCAGTCCACATAAGGAATCTTATGGACGGCCTTGAGTTCGCCCGCTTTCACGGCATGAGAAAGGTCCACAGGAACCAGTTCGATGGGAAAGCGCAAAAGGTCTGCGACTGTCCTTCGCGCAGATTCCTCTCCGCGCTGCTGCCATGAGTGGTAGAAAACCTCTCCCCAGTTCAAAACTGACATCAGCAATGGAGTGCGGCTGCGGCTGGCGTCTTTGAATAGCTGCTCGATCCGTTCGGCACCGGGCCCATCTTCCACGAAATCGAGCACCGCGCTCGCGTCCAGCACATAAGTCCTGCTCATCGAACGCTGCGGTCCTTCTCGATTCGGTGCTCACGCTCCCGGGCTTCCACCAGCGAGTCCTCACCCTTTAGACAACCGCGAAGGCTGCGGATAAACTCATCGCTGACAGGTTCAATGACCCGATCGTCGTGTTCTCTGTGCACTGGCTTGCCCTGGTAGCGAACGTCAAATCCTCGGTCCTGCAGGATAGCGACCGCCTGGTGTGAGTTGGTAGGGTCATTCGGCGGTACACCTGCCGCCTCCAATACCAGCGGCCTGGCCGGAAGCTCCCGCCCCTCAACAATCACGGTCCACTTCGTCATTTGACGCTTCCATCGAAAGCTCCTCGCAGCGGTAGCGATGTCCTGCCTGGTAAGAACTGAAACCTTAGCGCTGGCCATGTAGTGTCTCTTTACATATTATTACTCAGCATATTATTCACTGTCAAATAGATCCGTACTTGAATCAGCGCTCATGCGTGGCGAATATTTTGCGAAAGTCCCATGTTAGAATATCCGACGATGTTCTCCCCTCCCTCCTCGCTCGCATGGGCACACCCGCTGGTCGCGGAGTGGTTTGTCCAGAAATTCGGCACGCCGACCGAACCCCAGGAGCAGGGCTGGCCTCACATCCTGGCGGGGCGCACGACTCTCATCTCCGCCCCCACCGGTTCGGGCAAGACTCTGGCTGCGTTTCTGGCCTGCATCGATCGGTTGGTCCGCAAAGCGCTGGCTGGCAACCTGCATGACCGCACTGAAGTTCTTTACGTTTCGCCGCTGAAGGCGCTGGGCAACGATATTCAGAAGAATCTCGAAGTTCCTTTGAGCGAGATTCTTCAGATGGCGGGCGAGCGCGGATTGCTGATGCCGGAGATTCGCACCGCAGTCCGCACCGGCGACACGCTCGATGCACGAGCGCCGGGCCATGCTGAAGCGGCCGCCGCATATTCTGGTCACCACGCCGGAGTCGCTTTACATTCTGCTCACGGCGGAGAAGAGTCGCGCGATTCTGCGCGATGTCGAAACCGTCATCGTCGACGAAATCCACGCCGTCGCCGACGACAAGCGCGGCGCGCATCTGGCTCTGTCGCTGGAGCGCCTGGAAGCGCTGACGCATCGTCCGCCGGTTCGCATCGGACTTTCGGCGACCCAGAAGCCCATCGAAGAAGTGGCTCACTTCCTGACCGGCAACGGACGGCCGGCGCCGGTGATCGTGGATGTCGGGCACAAGCGGAAGCTCGATCTCGCGGTGGAAGTGCCCGGCTCGTCCCTGGGACCGATCACCACCAACGAAATGTGGGACGAAATCTACAACCGGCTGGTGGAACTGGTGGAGCAGCATCGTTCCACGCTGGTGTTCGTCAATACCCGGCGGCTGGCGGAGAGAATCGCTCACAACCTGGGCGAACGCCTGGGCGAAGACAACGTGGCCGCGCATCATGGCAGCCTGTCGCGCAAGCTGCGTCTCTCCGCGGAACAGAAACTGAAAGAAGGCAAGGTCAAAGTTCTGGTGGCGACGGCATCGCTCGAACTGGGAATCGATATCGGCACGGTGGACCTGGTGGTGCAGATCAGTTCGCCGCGGGCGATTGCGGTCGCGCTGCAGCGCGTCGGACGTTCCGGCCACTGGCGCGGCGCTGTGCCCAAGGGACGCTTCTTCGCCGGCACCCGCGACGATCTGCTGGAATGCGCCGCGCTGGTGCGAGCCATCCGGCAGGGAGATCTGGACCGGCTGATCATTCCCGATGCTCCTCTGGATATTCTGGCGCAGCAGATTGTGGCCGCCTGCGCGGCCGAGAGCAGCATCTGCTCGTGCGGCGCGGGCGCCCCGCCCGCGAACGCCGGAAGGTGTGTCAGAGGCTGAGAGATTCGAAGGCGGAACTTTGGGCCGACGACGTAGCCACAGCCGGCGCGGACCGTATGACGACTGCCTCTTTCGAGACGCGGGCGGGGCGCCCGCGCCACACCAGCCAGACCTTCCGAAGATGATGGCGGATGGGATGAAGACGAACTCTTCGCCCTGGTCACGCGAGCTTATCCCTATCGCAATCTCTCTCGCGAGACTTACTACTCGATCCTCGAAATGCTTTCCGAGGGCATTGCGTCGCGGCGCGGGCGCTACGGCGCTTACATCCATCACGACCGCGTGAACCGGAGACTGCGGCCGCGGCGGGGCAGCCGGCTGGCGGCCATCACCAGCGGCGGCGCCATTCCGGAGACCGCGCTCTTCACCGTGGTCGCCGAACCGGAAGGCATTGTGGTCGGCACCCTCGACGAAGATTTCGCGGTCGAAAGCAATGCCGGCGACATCATGCTGCTGGGCAACACCTCGTGGCGCATCCGCCGCGTGGAAGGCAAGTCGGGACGCGTGCTGGTCGAAGATGCCCACGGCGCTCCGCCCAGCGTTCCCTTCTGGCGCGGCGAGGCCCCGGCGCGCACTCAGGAACTTTCGGCGCACGTGGCTGGTCTGCGCAAGGAAATCAGCGACCGCCTGCGCGACACTTCTCCCATCGGCATTTCGCCCAGCCAGCCCGCGGTTGCCGAAACCATCGCGTGGCTGAAGCAGGAATGCGGACTGGATGATTCCGCCGCCGAGCAGTCGGTCGAATACATCTTGCAGGGCCGCGCCGTGCTGGGTGACGTTCCCACGCAAGACACCATCATCGCCGAGCGCTTCTTCGACGAAGGCGGCGGGATGCAACTGATCATCCACGCGCCCTATGGCGGACGCATCAACAAAGCCTGGGGACTGGCGCTGCGCAAGCGTTTCTGCCGCAGCTTCAACTTCGAATTGCAGGCCGCGGCCACCGACAACGGCCTCAACATCGCGCTGGCCGAGCAGCACAGCTTTCCGCTGGCTGACGTTTTTCATTTCCTCAACGCTGACACCGTGCAACCGATTCTGGAACAGGCGGCGCTGGCGTCTCCGTTCTTTGGCACGCGCTGGCGCTGGGACGCCAACCGCGCTCTGGCGCTGCTGCGCTTTCAGGGCGGCAAGAAAGTCCCGCCGCAGATCCAGCGCATGCGGTCGGACGATCTGCTGGCATCGGTGTTCCCCGATGTGGCCGCGTGCCAGGAAAACATCGTGGGCGACATTCAGATTCCCGATCATCCCCTGGTGAAGGAAGTGATGAAAGACGTGCTCACCGAGGCGATGGATGTGGACGGCCTGCGGGCGCTGCTGAGCGGCATCCAGCAGGGACGAATCCGTTGCCTGGCGGTGGACACGCCGGTGCCGTCGCAATTCTCCCATGAGATTCTGAACGCGAATCCCTACGCCTATCTCGACGACGCGCCGCTCGAAGAACGGCGGGCGCGCGCGGTGGAGATGCGCCGCATCCTGCCGGAGTCGGTGCTGGAAGAAGTCGGCAAACTCGATCCCGCGGCGATCGCGCAGGTGCGGGAAGAAGCCTGGCCCGATGTGCGCGATGCGGACGAGTTGCACGATGTGCTGCACACGCTGATTGCATTCCCGGAAACCACGTGGGGACAGCCCCCATTCGACTTCGCTCAGGGCAGGTCCCCGGCTGTCCGGCGGAGCGAAGCTCCGCGGTTGGTAAACGAGCCCGCCATGATATTTCCTCTGCAACCGGAGGCTCTGCCGGACAGTCGAGCTGCGCTCGACCGGACAGCCGAGGGCGGCTGTCCCGACGTGAGCGTAGCGCAGGATTGGCGAGGATATTTCGAGAGACTGCTTGAGCAGGGACGCGCCACTCGTGCACGGAATGCCGGCGCCGACTTACTGGGTCGCAGCGGAACGAGCGCAGACGTTTTCACTACTCTTCCCGGACGCCAGGTTTGATCGTACCTGTTGCCGAGATTCAGGAACACTCTGCCCTCCTCCGACGATGCGTTGCTGGCCCTGGTCACCGGTTGGATGTCGCATTTGGGCCCGGCAACGGCGTCGCAACTTGGCAGTCTGCTCGGGCTTCCCGCTTCCGAGATTGAAAAAGCTTTGCTTCGTATGGAGGCCTCCGGGGCTGTGCTGCGCGGACAGTTTACCGGCACTGCCTCGCGGGCGAGGGCGCCCGCGCCACACCAGAACGGACGAGCTGGAATGGTGCGAGCGGCGCCTGCTGGCGCGCATTCACCGGCTGACCGTGGCCACGCTGCGCAAGCAGATTGAGCCGGTCACCGCGGCGCAATTCATGCGCTGGCTTCTGCGCTGGCAGCACGTCGCATCGGGAGCGCAAGTTCAAGGGGAACGCGCCACGCTCGAGGTGTTGCGCCAGTTGCAGGGATTTGAGATTCCCGCCAATGCCTGGGAGCGGCAGATCCTGGGTCGTCGGATTGTCAATTACGATCCCAAGTGGCTCGATCAGCTTTGTCTTACCGGCGCGGTCGGTTGGGGACGGCTGTCTCCGCATCCCGCGACTCTTGATGACACCGCGGCGGGAAAACGGCGCGTGATTCCGACCAGCGTGGCTCCAATCACGTTTTTCGTGCGCGAAGAAGCCGACTGGATGACTCCACATCGCCCCGACTCGCGAGGCAGCCGGAGGCGCGCGGTCTCAGCGAAAGTGCCCGCCAGGTGCTGGACTTCCTGCGGCAGCGCGGAGCCTCATTTTTCGCCGACATCGTGCGCGGTACTGAGCGGCTGAAAGCGGAGGTGGAAACTTCTCTCTGGGAACTGGTCGCCGGGGGTCTGATCACCGCCGATGGTTTCGACAACCTGCGCTCTCTGATTGATCCCAAGCGCCGCGCCGGTCAAGGCAGCGGGCGGGCGGCGCGGCCCCGCCACAGCACTGGCCGCTGGGCGCTTTTGTACACCGACCAGGCGGCGGACCGCAATCGCGCCGTGGAAGCCACCTGCTGGATGCTGTTGAAACGCTATGGCATCGTTTTTCGTGATTTGCTGGCTCGCGAGACCAATCTTCCCAAGTGGCGCGAACTGCAAATGGCTTTCCGGCGACTGGAAGATCGCGGCGAGATTCGAGGCGGCCGTTTTGTGGATGGCTTTCTCGGCGAACAGTTTGCTCTGCCGGTGGCGGTTGAGTCGTTGCGGGCAACGCGCAAAATGCCGCTCACGGGAGAGACGATTGTGTTGTCGGCCGCCGATCCTTTGAACCTGGTGGGAATCTTACTGCCGGGTGAACGCGTCCCCGCAATCTCGGGCAAGACCGTGACCTTCCATGATGGCGCCGTCGTGCGTGAGGACACCGATTCGCAGCGCTTGACCGCGATGGGTGAGTAAGAATGTTCTGGACCAGAGCAGATCGATCAAACTCTGATTTAGTTCTCAGTCGTTAGTTCCCGGTTCTCAGTCGGTGGGCATAAAAAGGCGATCGGGAACCCGATGAGGGGGTCCCTCGGGTTCCCGACCAGCGCATTACCGGCGGAACTTCTGAAAGCGCTTCCCCCGTCGCTTTTTGCCGGCCAACGCTGCCCGGTCTTGAGCACGTCTTCGGCCATCGCATTGGACTTAGCGCAAAGCTGCCTTCGTATATTTGTAAGTCATTCATTGTACGTATGTTATTGGCGATTTAAAGAGATAGCCCCGGGGCCGGTGTTGGCCCAGCCTCTCTATCCAGATAGATAGAACGCCTATCTGTTCGGATAGTGGAACAAGGCGGCTTAGTATATTCCGGAAGTACCAAAAGTGTGGTACACCGTAGGCCGCAAGCGAGGTGCGTGAACCTTGAAGCCCAGACTCCAGGTAGCAGCAGGACCCTTGGCGGATTCGGTTTATTTCCTGACCGAAGCCGAAGTCCGGATCGGCAGAGATCCCTCTAACTCATTGACGATCAGCGATCTTTCCCTGTCGCGACGCCACTGCGTGCTCAACCGGGAAGATGACGGTTACAAGCTGCGCGATCTCGAGAGCCGCAATGGCACTTTCGTGAACGGTGGGGTGGTGTCGGAAAAGCGGCTGAATCATGGCGATCAGATCTCGGTGGGAGAATCTGTCTTTGTCTTCCTGATGAAGGAGGACTCGGATGGAGCCACCACCGAAGCTGTGGAGTTCGACGATTGCCTGACCCAGGCCACGGTCCACATCCGCCCCCAGGATGTTCTCTATCTTCAGCCGGAACGCATCCTCAAGGAGTTGCCCGCAACTTCGCGGCTGGGACGGAATCTCAATGCGCTGCTGAAGATCAGCCGCGTGGTGCACTCCATTTCCGACCTTGACCGGCTGCAGGAGCAAATCCTGGAACTGATCTTTGAGGTGGTGCCGGCCGAGCGTGGCGCAATTCTGCTGGACGGCAAAGGCAACCAGAAGTTTTCTTCGCTCTTCGCCTATCCGGCAAAGCGGGGAGAACCGGTACGGGTAAGCCGCACCATCACGACCCAGGTGATGGACCAGGGAGTTGCGATCCTGGGAGCGGATGTGCCCGCCAGCGGAGGCTTAAGCGAAGTAGAAAGCCTGGTAAGTTTTCGAGTGCGCTCGTTGCTGTGCGTGCCCTTGACTGTGTTTCAAAAAGTGGTCGGCTGCATTTACCTGGACACCACCAGTCCAGGCACTCGCTTTGACCGGGACCACCTGGAACTGGTGGCCGGCATTGCGGGCATTTCCGCGGTGGCGCTGGAAAACTCGCGCCGGCTTGCTGTGGCTGGAACAGGAAAATCTTCGCCTGGCGGCGGAAATCAATCTGCAGCACAACATGGTCGGCGAAAGTGCAGCCATGAAGGAGGTGTACCGTTTCCTGTCGCGAGCGGCGCCGACGGACGCAACCGTGCTGGTGGGCGGCGAAAGCGGGACCGGCAAGGAATTGGTGGCGCGGGCCATTCATCGCAACAGCCCACGCGCGAACCGGCCCTTTGTCACCATCAATTGCGCAGCCATTCCCGAAGGCCTGCTGGAGAGCGAACTCTTCGGATACGAGAGAGGCGCGTTTACCGGCGCCTCCGGTCAAAAGAAAGGCCGGCTGGAACTGGCCGACGGGGGCGTGGTGTTTCTCGACGAGATTGGGGAACTGGCTCCGGCGTTGCAGGTCAAATTGCTGCGCGTGCTGCAGGAGCGCGAACTCGAACGGCTCGGCGGCTCCCGCCCGATCTCGATCGATATTCGCCTGATCGCCGCCACCAACAAGGATCTGGCGGCCGCGGTCAAGGCCCGGACCTTTCGCGAGGACCTCTATTACCGGTTGAACGTCGTATCGCTGGTGGTGCCCGCGCTGCGTGAGCGCGTGGAAGACATTCCCATCCTGGCGGAATATTTTGTCGCCAAGTTTGCCGCCAAATGCAAAGTCAAAGCCAAAAAGATTTCCCCTGAAGCCATGGCCGGACTGATGAATTACGACTGGCCGGGCAACGTGCGTGAACTGGAAAATGCCATCGAACGGGCGCTGGTCCTGGGCGTCTCGGAAACCATCTGTCCGGAAGACCTGCCGGAATCAGTTTTGGAGAAAGACCCGGCGCCGGGCACGCAGGAGGCCAAGTATCACGTGGCGGTCACGCAATTGAAGAAGCACCTCATTCTCACCGCCCTCGAGGAAACCAAGGGCAACTACACCGAGGCGGCCCGCACTCTGGGGGTGCACGCGAACTATCTGCACCGCCTGGTCAGAAATCTGAATCTGCGGCCATCCATTCGCTCCTTCCCTGTCCTCCGGGGCGGTGCCGGGAGAGTCGCGGATGGCCGAATGTGAAACCGCCGAGTTCCGCCCATTCGCGCCGTGAAAGTAACACGGCGATCGAAGCTCAAGGCAGTTTGAGGGTCGGCAGGGTCGCAGGATTCAGATAGACGCCCTGCCAGCGTACTGCAAAGTGCAGATGAGGTCCGGTGGCCCGGCCCGTGCCTCCACTCCGCCCAATCTCCTGTCCCGCCGCTATGCGCTCGCCCTGTTTTACCTTGATTTCCGACAGGTGAAGGTAGAGCGTGAGCAGTCCCTGCCCGTGATCGAGTACGACGCAATTTCCTTCGAAGTACAAGGGGCCCGCCAGTAGAACGATTCCCGCATTAGCGGCGGAAACGGGTGTGCCGGTGGGGACGCCGTAGTCGAGTCCCTGGTGCATGCTTTGAACTTTGCCGTTAAAAGTCCGCCGGGTGCCGAAGGCGTCGGAGACGGGGGCGACGACGGGTGCAAGAAACTTCCCTGACCATTCCCGCTCCGGATTGGTGTGTTGAAAGACGTCCTGCTTGACCGTCTTGTCCTGATGAATGCGCTCCAGTTCCGCTTTGTCGGGTTCGGTGAATCGTTTGGCGACGGTGACCTTGATGCTGGGATACTTCGCGGCCCGGACCGTGATTTGCCGGGTGAAGGAAATGGTTGCCGCCTGGGAAGTTGTTCCGCTCAGTTCCAGTGCGTAGGTGCCAGGACGGGTTTCGAGACTGATTCCGGCGATCGCGTACCAGGCCTTGCCGGCTGGATCATAGCTGAACCAGACTTGATGTCCCAGCCATTTGGCGGAGAGCTGTGTCAGCCGCACCGGCGGCGCGACATCAAACGCAACCGGGGCCCCGTTCACCAGCAGTGCCGGTTGCCAGCGAACCGACCAGGGCTTTGCGAGGCAACGGCCTTGGCGACGCCGGGCTTCGTCCCGGTCGCGGGTCGCGCGCTTCCGGTTTCGGCGACGGCGAAAAGCGGCAACCGTGGTGACGATCACGGCGAGCAGCAGGCGGCAGCGAAAGTCGGCAGAGAACTGCAATTTGGAACACTCCACTTATCAGCCTAGCATTCCCGCCAGGGTCCGAGAGTCATAATCCGCGGCCAACGAACCGACGGTCGGAGCCGCTATTCTCGATTGGGAATGAAATCCAGCTGGACTTCGGTGGTCGTCGGGCGATCGGCGGGCACATATTTCCATTGTTTGACCGCCAGCGTGGCCGCGTCCACCAGAATCGGATTGCCGCCGATGGGCGAGATTTTTCCGACCGAGCCATTGGGGCTGATTGAAATGGACAGACGCACGACCCCGCCAATCGCGTTCTGCTTCAACTCACGGGGATACTTGGGAGCCACCTTGTAAACCAGTTTCCGCACGCTGGGCGCGTTTTGGGCCTGCATGGAAGCAGTCGAAAGCAACGCCAGCAGGACCAATCCAAGCGCACCGCACGCCGGCCGCGTCGCCGAGCATCGACCACGATGTCTTTGATTGGCCCACAAGCATTCAATCCTGCAACTGAAATGGAGACCCGATGTTGCGAGGTTAGGAAATTAGTCACCCTCGGGCAAGTTACGGATGTAATGGCTGATCGGCGTGTGGGTCGGACACTCCCCCCGACGCCGTTGAAGTTGCTTTTGGTTTGGGGAGCCTGGGATGTTCCGTATGCCTGGCGCAGCCTTGCAACAAACCAAACCAAGGTCAAAAGCGTCGGACAAAGCCTGCCCGAGCGACGTCGAAGGGAGTGTCCGACCCACACACAACACTTCGACCCGCGAGTAATGCTTTTCTGCTATTGCTCGGGGCGGGCATTACTTCTACATTGCAGCGAAATTCTCGATCGCGTGGTCCCGGAGACCACATGCGAATCCCGTTTGCAAGAACGCGCTGATGAAGGAGTCCGAAATGAGACTGGGAGCAAAAGTGTATTTAAGCGCGGCTATCTTGGTGCTGGGGACAGCCCAAGTCGTGGGACAGCAGTCCCAGACCACAACGGAGCCGGGGTCAGGTTCGGTCCAACAGGCTGCCGTCTCTGCCCCAGAAGCTTCCGCGCCGAAGCCCCCCCAGGCGGCGCATCCTCCTGCAGCACAACCTCAAAAGCACAAGCTCGGACCATTCGAGATCACGATCAACTGGCGCACCCGCGCGGAAGGCTGGAACTGGTTTGAGGCCCCTACCGGAAACAGCGATTACCCCTTGTGGCATTCGTTGCTGCGTATCGGCATTGGCCAGACAAGGGAAAAGATCGACTGGTTCGCTGAAATGGAGCAGCCTTCCATCCTTGGGCTCCCGAACGATGCGGTGGTTGCGGGCCCCGCGGGCCAGCTTGGCCTGGGTGGGTCCTACTATGTGGCCAACAACAACGAGTCCAACAACGCCAGTATATTTCTGAAACAGGCGTTTGTGGACTTCAAGCACCTGGGGCCGACTCGAGTGAAGCTGGGGCGCTTCGAATATTTCGATGGCATGGAAGTCAAGCCCAAAGACCCGGTGCTCGCGGCCGTGGTGCAGAGCCGGATCGCGCACCGCCTGATCTCGAACTTCGGGTTCACCGCGGTCCAGCGGACCTTCGACGGCGGTCAGTTCTCATTGAATTCCGGGAAGAATAATTTTACTTTTTTCAGCGCCCGGCCGACCGCTGGAATTCTACAGACCGACGGAATGCCGGAACTGGACATCGAGGTTTACTACGGCGCCTTCACCCGGTCCATTAATACGCCGCACGGCGAGGCACAACTACGCGTGTTCGGCCTGGGATATGTGGATGACCGCACCACCATACTGAAGACTGACAACCGTCCGGTACCGGTTCGCACCGCCGACGTGGGCAAGGTTCAACTGGCCACCTTCGGCGCCAACTACGCTCAGGTGATCAATACCACGCACGCCGGCAAGTTTGATTTTCTGGTGTGGGGCGTTTACCAGGGCGGCTCCTGGGGCGCGCTCAACCAGCGTGCCGGCGCATTCGTCGGCGAAGTGGGATGGCAACCCGCTGTCAAGCACCTCAAGCCCTGGCTTAGCGCTGGCTTTTCTTATGGCAGCGGCGACGGCAATCCCAATGACTCGACCCACGGGACTTTCTTCCAGGTCCTGACCACGCCGCGCCAGTATGCGCGCTTTCCCTTCTACAACATGATGAACAACGAGGATTTTTACGCCACGCTGAACCTCAAGCCGGCCTCGAAACTGGCGCTGCGCACCGAAGGGCACGCTCTCCGGCTGGCCAATTCGGCCGATTTCTGGTACCTGGGCGGGGGAGCATTTCAGCCCAAGACTTTCGGATATACGGGCCGTCCCAGCAACGATTTCAGCGGCCTGGCCAATGTGCTGGACATCAGCGCCGACTACCAGATCACCCGCTCCTTCAGCACTACCCTCTACTACGGCCATGCCTGGGGCAAGACGGTGATTGCAAAGATTTATCCCAAGGATCCCAACGGGCAATTTGCCTACCTGGAGACCAACTTTCATTTCTAGAACGTGGTTTGAGACTCGGCGCCGGCGGGATAATATATTTCAACTATTGACCACGGATAGACAAAAGTGTGATCGTGGTCACATTTTTGCGGTAAGTTAAAGGTTTTCAAGGAGGATGGTCATGGCAGTTTCGAACTGCGATTCCCCAGATCCATACTGCCCCGGCGGCCAATGCCAGCTTCTACGAGAAGCTGAACACCCGCTGGCACGAGCGTGCACTTCAGATCTTTATGTTGATTGTGCTCGGACACTGGGGCGAGCACCTGGCCCAGGCTTACCAGATTTATGTGATGGGATGGCCGCGCCCTAAAGCCAATGGCATTCTCGGTTTGTGGTATCCCTGGCTGATCAAGTCCGAAGCGCTGCACTATGGCTTCGCCGTCGTCATGCTGGTCGGCATTTGGGTGCTCCGCAAAGGATTCACGGGGAGGGCGCTCACCTGGTGGACAGTGGCGCTGGTGATTCAGTTCTGGCATCACATTGAGCATTTCCTGCTGATCTGGCAGGCCACGTTCCATCATAATTTCTGGGGCAAGCCCGTACCCTGCAGCGTCTTGCAGTTAGTCTTTCCCCGCGTAGAACTTCACCTCTTCTACAACGCGGTGGTATTTGTTCCCATGGTCATCGCCATGTACTACCACATGTTCCCGTCCGAGGCCGAGGAGAGGACGATGTCGTGCTCCTGCGCATGGGACCACAAGCCTTCAATGCAAGCTGCCTGATCGGAAAAGGCCCGAGTACGGGGAGTAGCAAGATCGCGTTCGCCTCTCAATGGAGCGGGTGGCTGGTTCGCCCGCTCCCCAGAAAGTGTCGGGGATTCCTGCTGTGCGCCTGCGCCGCAACTTTGCTCGCGACCGCCTGCTCCAGGCCGGCGGATTCTTCGCGCACGATCACGATTGAGCATGAAATCTCGCCCGCGCCTGTCCGGACCGGGCCTGCTGTTGTGAGTTTTCGACTGATCGATGCGGCCGGCCACCCGATCGCGGGAGCGCAGGTTGCGGTAGAGGCGGACATGGCACACGCAGGCATGTCTCCCGTCTTTGACAACGCAAGGGAAATCGAGCCTGGCCTCTACCAGGCCCACCTCAGGTTCGAGATGGCAGGAGACTGGGTTATCCTCCTGCATGTCACCCTGCCCGGCGGACAGAAGTTGGAACGCCAGATTAATGTGCCGGCGGTTCGACCCAATTAGGCAAGCTGTTGAATCCCTCATCCATCCCGGCCCTGGAAGCTCCAGAAGCGCTGCCCTTTGATTTAATGCGGCTCCCCGGCCTGGGCCATCTGTTTCGCTGGCGCTATGCCCGTCCGCTGCTCCAGGCGCCACTGCTCATCGTCAGCGTAGTGATGATTCTGCATGGCTTGTTCGGCCCCACACTGGCGCCGAAAAATCTGGCGACAACTTTGAGCTGGCTCCATTTCCGCGGCGTGCTGGTGCTGGTGCTGCTCGCCGCCGGGAATTTCTTCTGCCTGGCTTGCCCCTTCATGCTGGTGCGCCAGGCGGCGCGACGCTTTTTCAAGCCGCGTTTCGACTGGCCGCGGGCGCTGCGCAACAAATGGCTGTCGGTCGCGCTCTTCGTCTTAATTCTCTTCCTCTACGAGTTGTTCGACCTGTGGTCCTCGCCCTGGTGGACCGCCTGGCTGATCATTGCCTACTTCCTGACCGTGCTCGTAGTGGACGGCCTTTTCAAGCACGCTTCATTCTGCAAGTTTGTTTGCCCCATCGGACAGTTCAACTTTGTGGCCTCTACCCTTTCTCCTTTTGAGGTGAAGGTGCGGGACCAGGCGGTGTGCACGACTTGCCATACGCTCGATTGCATTCGCGGACGCCGCGAACCGGTCTCGGACCTCGTGAGGATTCGTGGCTGCGAGCTGGCGCTGTTTCAGCCCCGCAAGGTGGGCAACATGGATTGCACCTTCTGTCTGGATTGTGTGCATGCCTGCCCGCATGACAACGTTGGAATCCTGAGCCGGATGCCCGGTGAAGAACTGCTGACCGATTCCCTGCGATCAGGAATCGGATATTTCTCACGCCGCAAGGATCTGGCCGCATTGGCCATTGTGTTTACCTTCGGCGCGCTGCTTGAATGCGTTTGGTATGGTCAGTCCGGTTTACGCGGTGGAGAGCTGGCTGGGGAGAATATTGCACGTGAGCCACGAAGCACCGGTTCTCGGCATCATCTTCGCCTTTTTTCTGGTTCTGGAACCGGTGGTGCTCCTGGGAGTGGCGGCATGGCTGACCCGGGTTTGGGCGGGCAGCCGGCGCGCCCTGCTCCCGCTGATGGTCCGCTACACCTACGGCCTCGTGCCCATGGGCTTCGGAATGTGGCTGGCCCACTACGGATTTCACTTCTTGACCGGTCTCTACACCGTCATTCCGGTGACCCAGAGCGCGTTGGCGAGTCTGGGATGGCCTGTTCTTGGAGAGCCACGCTGGACTCTCACCGGTCTGCCGGCAAACATCGTGCTGATGTTGGAAATCGGGTTCCTGCTGCTGGGCTTTGCCGGCTCGCTGACCGTGCTCTATGGTCTGGCCGAAGACGATTCCCCCCGGGAGCCCATGCGCACGTTCATTCCGTGGGCGACGGTAGGACTCGTTCTCTTTGTCGCGTCCATGTGGCTGCTGTTCCAACCCATGGAAATGCGAGCCACCCTGATGAGCGGCTAAGTGTGGGTCGGACACTCTTGTCCGACGCCTTTGAAGTTGCCGTTGATGTTTCGTTGTTGTGCACGAGCGATTGATGAACCAACAAACTATCGTGAGGGGAATTGGTTTCGGTCTTGCCGGCCTGCTCGCTTTGGCGTGGCCCATGCCAGTCCAGGCCCACAACGGCCCGCCCTTCCCTATCATTGAGAACCACAAAGTTGGTCCCTGCATGATTTCCTTGTGGACGCATCCTGATGTGGGTACGGGCACGTTCTTCGTATTTGTGCAGCCGCTCCCGGGCACAGCGGTTCCCAAAGATCTGAAAGTCCAGATCGGGGTTCAGCCGGAAAGCGGCCGCCTGCCGGAGGTAGTCTATACAGCCGCTCAGGACACGAGTAGCGGCCAGCTACAATACAACGCCATCGTCGAGTTTGATCGCGACGAGTTCTGGCGGGTGCGCCTAGTCCTCGAGAGTTCGCAGGGCGGCGGGGAAGAATTCTCGCGGGTGGAAGCGACTCCGGTGGGCTTCGGAAAATGGGACTTGCTGTTTTATCTGTTACCTTTCTTGGCAGTTGGATTCTTGTGGTTTCGGGGCATCTCGCGCCGGCGGAACCGGATGAAAAGATTACAGGCCGCCTAGACCCGCGAAGCGGCGCAGGCCGTGGGATGAGGTTTAATAATTGACGAGTGAGCCGGAACAGACGAAAGAGTTTGCACACGGGAGAACTTGATGGTGAATGATCATCCACTGGCGCCGGAGTCTTTCGGTTGCACGGGATTACTCCGCGCGTCCCGCCGGAAGCATCCCGACTATCGGGTTGGCTGTCTGCTTGTTCTTTTGGCGGCTGTGCTCTCCACCCTCCCCGGATGTCACTCCGCCCCCAAACTTCCCGATAAATCCTCCAGGGAATATGGCGATGTGGTTTCAGCGTTCTATGTCGGCCTGGCCGCGCTGCAGGTGGGTGACGACGTGCACGCCGACAGCAGGCTGTCGGAGGTGACCCGCCTTGTTCCCGCTGAGCCCGCCGGCTGGGCGAACTGGGGAATCCTGGCGCTGCGCCAGAGAAATTACGATACCGCGGCGCAGAGGCTCGACCGGGCGCGTGATCTGGCCCCGCAAAATGATCGCATCTACGATCTGCTGGGAATTCTGGACAGCCAGCGCGGCCAATCCGCGCAGGCGATTGCCGACTTGCGCAAAGCGGCGGAACTGAATCCTAAAAATTTGCGGGCGCTCTACCGGCTGGCGGAAGAGACGGAACGGCAGGGCGATGAAAACGGGTCAGCCGAAGTGCAGCAGCTGTTGCAAAAGATTCTGGCCGCACAACCGGACAACCTGGCCGCGCTGCTAGAATTCAGCCGTATAGCGGCTAAGCGCGGCGACGCTGCCACGCTGAAGTCGGCGGTCGCCCAGATCAGCGCGCGGTCGTCGGCGTGGCCGCCGGAAGTACAGCATCAACTGGCGGCCGTGCAGTCGGCCATGGCCACCGCGGACCTGCGTCCCGCCGCGACCCAGACCACGTTTTTACGCAACGTGATGATGCGGGTGCCCGAATATCGCCAGAGCCTGATCGCGATCAAGGCGTCTCCAGGAGATGAAGCCGAGCCCTTCACTCACTTCCTGAAACTCGAATCGCCAACGTTCCGGCCGGCGCCGGCGGATACAGCGCTCAGCTTCAATCTACAGGCGCTGCCCGATGGTGGAAACGTGAACGCCGGCAAAAATCGCTGGAATTGGATTGGTGCGATTCCCCTGGGCAGTGCCGGCTCACCCGTGATCGCCGTCGCCAATGGGCGCGAGGTTCGGCTATCCAGCGGCGCGACAATTCCCTTCCCCGGCGGAGCCTCCGCCCCACCGTTGCCTGAGGGCATCATCCCCGTCGATTTCAACTACGACTTCAAAACCGATCTGGTCTTGGCCGGAGCTGGTGGCGTTCGCCTGTTGCGGCAGGACAGCCCCACCGCGTTCACCGATGTGACCGCGCAGGCCAAATTACCCAAAGCGGTCACCAATGCCCGCTACACCGGAGCTTGGGCGGTGGACATTGAAGCCGATGGCGATCTCGATATCGTGCTGGGCGCAAAAACCGGCACTCCGACGGTCTTAAGAAATAATGGAGATGGAACCTTTCTGCCCATTCATCCCTTCGACGGAGTTTCCGGCTTAAACGGGTTCGCCTGGGCTGATCTGGATGGCGATGGCAATCCCGATGCCGCGATTATCGATGGCGCGGGCCGGCTTCGCGTCTTCATGAATCTTCGCCAGGGACAATTCAAGGAGCGCCCGCTGCCCCTTGGTCTGTCGTCGATTAAAGCCGTGGCGGTCGCGGACGCCAACAACGACGGCATTCTCGACCTCCTCGCGGTTCAGGCCGACGGCGCCATCATCCGCATTTCTGACAAGGACGAAGGACAAAGCTGGGAGACGGCAGAGATTGCAAGAGTGTCGAACCCCGGCACCTCCCTTGCGGGTGAGGTGCGCTTGCACGTCGCTGATCTCGATAACAACGGAGCGCTCGATCTTTTTCTTTCTCCCACCACGCCGAGTCCGGGCGGCAAAACCGACGGCGCGATGATCTGGCTGGGCGACGTAAGCGGCAGCTTCACACTATTGACGCATCCAGCGGGACCGGCGTTGGTCTTCGACGCTGCAGACACCGGCAATAATGGCCATCTCGATCTTTTCGGCCTGTCTGCGGATGGTCAGCCACAGCAAGGAGTCAACCAGAGTCCGAAGAATTATCACTGGCAGGTTGTACGGCCGCACGCGGTCCAGGCGGTCGGCGACCGGCGCATCAATCCCTTCGGTGTGGGCGGTGAAATCGAAATCCGCTCCGGACTGCTGGTGCAAAAGCAGCCCATCACCGGGCCGCAGCTTCACTTCGGCCTGGGCGAGCAGACCGAGGCCGAGGTGGTGCGGGTCATCTGGCCGAATGGCACGGTGCGCGCCGAGTTTGGGGTGAAAGCTGATCAGGAAGTCGTGACCGAGCAGCGCCTGAAAGCCTCCTGTCCATTCCTCTTTGCCTACAACGGAAAAGAGATGGAGTTTGTGAAGGACGCAGTCCCGTGGGGATCGGCCATCGGTCTGCGCATCAACACGTTGGGCTCGGCGCAAATCGCAGCCACCGGAGAGTGGTACAAAATCGGACGTGACCAACTCGTGCCTCACGACGGCTTCTACGATATCCGCGTCACCGCGGAATTGTGGGAAGTCTATTACTACGACTATCTCGCGCTCATGACGGTGGACCATCCCGCGGGCACGGAGATTTTCGTGGATGAACGCTTCGTGATTCCGCCGGCGAGACTGGGCATCACCACGGTAAAAACCCCGCACAACATCGCACACGCTATCGACGACAACGGCCAGGATGTCACCGACCTGGTCAGCACACTCGACGGCAAAGCCGTGAACAACTTCGGTCGCGGCCAGTTCCAGGGTCTCACGCGCGATCATTACCTTGAAATTGACCTCGGCGAGGATGCGCCCAAGAGCGGTCCGCTATACCTGATTGCTCAGGGTTCGATCCACGATACTGAGTCATCGGTGAACGTTGCCATCACTCAGGGAAGTCGCTGGCGCGCCCACGGCTTGAGCGTCGAAGTCCCCGACGGCCGCGGCGGCTGGGTCACCGCACAGGACAACCTCGGCTTTCCCGCGGGCCGCAAGAAGACGGTCCTCTTCAACCTGACCAATATCTTCCGCCCCGGAACGCCGCGCAAAGTGCGCCTGCGCACGAATCTCGAGATTTACTGGGACGCCATCCACTGGGCGCAAGGCGCGCCGGACGCGCCGTTGAAGGAGCAGACCCTGGATCCGTCGCTCGCCGACCTGCACTATCGCGGCTATTCCGTTATGCAGATGCCGGTCGGCGCGGGCGCGCCGGAGGTCCCCGACTACAACCGGATTGAAGGCACCAAACAGCACTGGCGCGACCTGATTGGTTATTACACACGCTACGGAGACATCCGCGAGCTCATTCATAAGATTGACGACCGCTACGTCATCGTAAATTCCGGGGACGAGATGTCGCTGCATTTTCCCGAGCAGCCGCCGCCGCCCGCAGGCTGGGTGCGCGACTTCGTCATCAAGGGCGATGGCTGGATCAAGGACGGAGATTACAATTCGACCTTCTCGAAGACGGTGCTGCCTTTGCCGTATCACGCCAAAAACGAGTACACGACCCGGCCGGGCGCGCTCGAGGATGAATGGGTGTACCGCCAGCATCCCGAGGACTGGCAGAACTATCACACGCGTTATGTGACTCCCCAGGTTTTCAAGAATGCATTGCGGAGCGGGCTGTCTCAATGAACAACCGCGTCGCAAGGGCCACCCTCACTGTTATTTTCATCGCTCTATTGGCAACCCCGTTCGTGCTCAAGCGGTTGTCGGCGCGGCGCGCGGCCGAGAGATCAAGCGCTGACGTAAAGACCACGATGGCGCGGCACGGCTTCTATCTGCAGGAGGTTTCTCAGGCTGCAGGCATCCGGTTCGTCCATGAGGCCCCGGCGCTCGATCCCAAACTGGAGCCCATCATGCCGGAGGTCGCGTCGATGGGCGCGTCCGTGTCCATTGTCGATTTCGATCGCGACGGCTGGTCGGACATTTACGTCGTTAACAGCGCCATTGGCAGCAAGAACGCCTTGTACCGCAATCTGGGTGACGGCACATTCAAAGATGTCGCCCCCGAACTCGGCATTGCGGATGTCAATCAGCCGGGTACTGGAGTCTCAACCGGCGCGGTGTGGGGCGACTACGACAATGACGGCTATGAGGACCTGTTCCTGATCAAGTGGGGACGCCCCGAGCTCTATCACAACGACGGAGGCCACGGCTTCACCCGCGTCAGCGAGCAGGCCGGCCTGCCCCGCTGGATCAACGCCAACACCGCCATCTGGTTCGACTACGACGGCGATGGGCTGCTGGACCTGTTTATCGGCGGTTACTATTCCGAGGACATCGACCTCTGGCATCTCACCACCACCCGCATCATGCCCGAGAGTTTTGAGTACGCCAAGAATGGCGGACGAAAATATCTCTTCCACAATCTTGGGCATGGAAAGTTTGAAGAGGTCAGCGAGAAAGTGGGCATCAACAGCCGGCGCTGGGCCCTGGCCGCGGCCGCAGCCGACCTGCGCGGGAGCGGGCATCCCGATTTATTTGTCGCGAACGACTACGGCGTCTCCGAGCTTTATTTCAACGACGGAAAACGCTTCCGTGAAGTGGGTGAGCAGACCGGAGTCGGCTTCGCCCCCAAGAGCGGAATGAACGCGGCGTTTGGCGACATTCTGAACCAGGGCAGATACTCGGTTTACGTTTCCAATATTTCCGAAGATGGAATTCTCATCCAGGGGAACAATCTGTGGGTGCCCAGGCAAGGGACCTCCGGCGACGCCATCAAGTACGAGAACCTGGCACGCGACTTTGGAGTGGAACTCGGGGGCTGGAGTTTTGGCGCACAGTTCGGCGACTTGAATAACGACGGAACACTCGACCTCTATCTGACCAACGGCTATATCTCGCTCGACCGCAACCGCAGCTACTGGTACGACTTTTCCAAGGTGGCCGGCGGAAACAGTACCATCATTGGCGACGCCAGGAACTGGCCGGCGTTTGAAGGGCGCAGCTTGTCAGGATATCAATCCAAGCGGTTGTGGCTGAACGATGGCGCCGGAAAATTTGTCGATGTGGCCCAGGCGGTCGGGGTCAACGACACCTATGACGGCCGCGCGGTCGCGTTTGCGGATTTGTGGAACCGCGGCGTGCTCGATGTCGTGGTCGCCAACCAGAAGGGCCCGTTGCTGGTTTACAAGAACACGGTGACGCCGGAAAATGAGTGGATCGAATTTGAGCTGGAAGGGACCACCAGCAACCGCAGCGCGATTGGTGCCCAGGTCACGCTGTACTGGAACGGTCAGCAGCAGGTGCAGGAAGTTTCAGGAGGCAGCGGTTTCGCCGCGCAGAACCAGCGACGGCTGCATTTTGGCCTGGGAAAATATCCGCAGATGGAAAAAGTGGTAATCCGCTGGCCCTCGGGCAAGCTGCAGACCATCGACAAGCCCGCCGCTGGCCAGTTGCACAAGATCAAGGAGCCCGCATGAGCCAGACCGCGCACCTGACCCCGCCACCGGCTGCGCCTGCAGGTTGGAGGCATTTTGTCAGCCTCGACAACCGTTACATTGCCCCGATTTTCATCACCTGCATCCTGCTGGTGGGCCACCTGTCGTTCGGTATTCTCGAAAGCTACCAGCGAACTCTGCTGGCCATCGTGGTCAGCATCGGGACGGAGCTGCTGCTCGGCCGCATTTTCTTTCACAAGTGGGTGCATCCGGCCAGCGCGTACATCAGCGGGATCAGCGTGGGAATTCTGCTGCGCTCACCTGCCTTCTGGCCCTACGCCCTGTGCGCGGCCATCTCCATCATGTCCAAATATGTGCTGCGCATCAAAGGACGCCATATCTGGAACCCGTCCAACTTCGGCATCTCGGCGATGCTTTTCCTGGTCCCTGAAACCGTGGCCAGCCTGAGCATTCAATGGGGAAATTATCTCTTGCCCATGCTGGTGATCTGGGTGCTGGGCTCGGTCATCATCTGGCGCCTGCGGCGCTTTCACATCACCTTCACTTATGTGGTCTCGTTCATCGCTTTCGCATTTCTGCGCAGCTGGATCATGGGCAGCCCCTGGCAGTCCGAGATTGCCCCGATCACTGGACCGATGTACCAGCTTTTTATTTTCTTCATGATTACCGACCCGAAAACCACGGTGCGATCGAAGACGGGACAGTGTGTGGTGGTATTTCTGGTCGCTCTGGTTGAAATGATCATGCGCATGTACCAGATCGTCTATGCGCCGTTCTATGCGCTGTTCATTGTAGGGCCGACCGCGATGCTCATCGAGATCTGGCTGGATTCGCGGCGGGCGAGTACAGAGAAGCTGGCAGCAGCGCACTGATCCTGCCACAAACCACGTGGGGACAGCCGCCCTCGGCTGTCCAGGCGGAGCGCAGCTCGACAAGTTTTTTGGAGTGACAAGAATAGCGGAGCCTTGCTCCGACCGGACAGCCGAGGGCGGCTGTCCCCACGTGGTTTGTGGCAAGGTAAACTGAACTTCTGATGCCGAGAATCCGGGTCACTTGTTGTGTAGCTCTCCTCGCTCTCCTGGCATTAGCTGGGTGCAAGCAACGGGCGCCGGAGCATCAGGAAAGCCCTTCGCCACAGACGGGGCCGGTTCGCTACCAGCGGAACCCACTCCGGTTCCAGGCCGGCGCACCAGCGCCCGCACCGAGTGCAGCTCCCGCGCGGCCTTCGGGAGCCGATCGAGTTCACCGACGTGACTACCCAGGCGGGCATCCATTTCAAGCACAACACCGGCGCCTTCGGAAAGAAGTATCTGCCGGAGACCATGGGCAGCGGCGCCTGCTTTCTCGACTACGACAATGACGACTGGCAGGACATTCTGCTGATCAATTCCATGGATTGGCCCGGCCATCAAACCGGGAAATCCTATCCCGCGCTTTATCACAACAATCAGAACGGGACGTTCACGGATGTGACCAGACAGGCGGGGCTCGCGCTGGAAATCTACGGCCAGGGCTGCGCGGTCGGCGACTATGACAACGACGGCAAAGTGGACATCTACATCACCGCGGTCGGGTCGAACCATCTTTTCCGCAACCTCGGCCACGGCAAGTTTGCCGATGTGACCGCGAAAGCCGGCGTGGCCGACCCGGGATTTCTCCAGCAGCGCCTTGTGGTTTGACTATGACAACGACGGCAAGCTCGATCTGTTCGTCGCTCATTACATCGAGTGGTCGATTGAGACCGACCAGTACTGCACGCTCGACAACAAGAACAAGTCGTACTGCACGCCGCAGAGATACAAAGGACAAAGCTCGACCCTGTTTCACAACAAGGGCAACGGGACATTCGAGAACGTAACCAGGCACGCCGGGCTTTACGATCCCACCGGCAAGTCGCTCGGGGTTGCAATGTTGGACTACGACAACGATGGCTGGATGGACCTGCTGGTCACCAACGATACCGAGCCCAACAAGCTCTATCACAATAATCACAATGGCACTTTCACCGACGTAGGCGTTGCCGCCGGCATCGCCTACGGCGATTCGGGCACGGTGCGCGCCGGCATGGGCACGGACGCCGCCGACTACGACAACTCCGGCTGGCAGAGCCTGGTGATCGGCAATTTCACCAATGAGGGCATGGCGCTTTACCACAACGATGGATCGGGCCTGTTCACCGACCAGGCGCTAGTGACCGGCATTGCCCGCATCTCCACCAAGTCGTTGACTTTCGGCGCCTTCTTTTTCGACTACGATCTGGACGGCCTGTCCGATCTTCTCGCCATCAACGGTCACGTCTCCGACGACGTCAGCGTGGTGCAACCCACCTTGAAGTATGCACAACCGCCGCTTCTGTTCCGCAACCTGGGCAAGGGCAAGTTCGATGAAGTCACCGCCAGGGTTGGGTCCGCGCTGCCCCGTGCCATCGTTGGCCGGGGCAGCGGCCTACGGCGATTTCGACAATGATGGAGACCTCGACCTGTTGATTACCGCCAATGGTGGTCCGGCCCGATTGCTGCGGAATGACAATGGCAACCAGAACGACATGTTGCGGGTGAAAACCGTGGGCACGCGCTCCAATCGTGACGGCATCGGCGCCAAGGTAACGGTAAAAACCAGCAAGGGCACGCGGCTCTTCGCCATGGTGAAGACTGGTTCGAGCTACTTGTCCCAGAGCGAGTTGCCGCTCACGTTCGGTCTGGGCAAGTCGGAGGAAGGCAAGACGGTGAGCCTGACCATCGTGTGGCCCAGCGGCCAGAAAGACTTCGTTGCCAAAGTCGAACCCAACCAGTTCATCACGGTGCAAGAGGGAAAGGGCATCATCTCCGCCCGGCCGATCGTTTTTAAGGCGGCTCCGCTTCTCCCCGCTCGCTGACGTGCGAAGCATCTGGCGTCCTGTTGCCGAACTTTGTTGCATCAAAAATATTGTCATCCCGACCGGAGCGAAGCGAAGCGAGCGCAGTGGAGGGACCTGCTGTTTCAGCCGACTCGACCTGAGCTGCTTACATTTCGTTATTCCATTTATCTTCTGCGACAGCACACTTAGCGTGAGGCGCATGGATCGGCTTAGCCTCGCGCCAGCTTCGCCCCTAGCACGCCAATAGCGGAGCTTCGCTCCGCCGGACAGCCGAGGGCGCGGCTGTCCCCACGTGTTTCTTTTTGCATCGCCGGTTCAATGTTATCTTTGTGGCACATTCATGGACATTCTCAACCAGCTTTTCGAACAACACTTCCACACGCCTGCCGTGGAGGTAACGCCGCTGCAGGGAAAGCTTGGCGGCTCGGGACGCAAGATCATCCGGCTGTCCGCCGGCACGTCGAGCGCCATTGGCATCCTGTACGACGTGCGTGAAGAGAATGTGGCCTTCCTGGAATTTTCGCGGCATTTTCGGCGCCATGGATTGCCGGTGCCGGAAATTTATGGCGAAGATCTGAACCAGGGCGCCTACCTCGAAGAAGACCTGGGCGGCACCACCCTGTTCGAGTTTCTTTCTAAACATCGTAGCGGGGAAAATCTCTCTGCTGAGGCGGTCGAGGCTTATCGCAAGGTGATCGCCGTATTGCCCCGTTTTCAGGTTGAGGCGGGACGCGACTTGAATTACAAGGTGTGCTATCCGCGAGGCAGCTTCGATCGCCAGTCCATCGCCTGGGACCTGAATTATTTCAAATACTATTTCCTTCGCCTGGCCGGCATTCCGTTTAACGAGCAGGCGCTGGAAGATGATTTCAGCCGCCTGACGAAATTCCTGTTAAGCGCCGGACACGATTACTTTCTGTACCGCGATTTCCAGTCGCGCAACGTCATGTGGCGTGACGGGCAGCCATTTTTCCTCGACTACCAGGGAGGCCGGAAGGGCGCGCTGCAATACGACGTGGCTTCTCTGTTGTACGACGCCAAGGCGGATTTGCCGCCGGAACTGCGCCGGCAGTTGCTCGATCACTATCTCGACACGCTTGCCGGTTTCGTCAAGGTTGATCGTGAAGCCTTCATGCAGCACTACCATGCTTTCGTTTATGTCCGCATCATGCAGGCCCTGGGAGCTTACGGCTTCCGCGGTTTTTACGAGCGCAAGGTCCATTTTCTGCAGAGCGTGCCTTACGCGTTGAAGAATTTGCGCTGGCTGCTGCACCACGTCACGCTGCCCATCGCACTGCCCACGCTGTTGGGCGCGTTCCACAGCATGCTGGGATCGGAGAAACTGCAGGCTCTGGCTTCCGACGCCGACAGCCTGGTGGTCAGGATTTTCAGTTTTTCATTTCACCGCGGCTGGCCCAAGGATGAAAGCGGCAATGGCGGGGGATTCGTTTTCGACGGCCGCAGCCTCCCCAATCCCGGCCGCGAAGAGCGCTTTAAGGTCCTCACGGGAAGGGACGCGCCGGTCATCGAATATCTCAACCAGCAGGACAGCGTGCACCAGTTTCTGGCCAGCGTGCTCTCGCTGGTGGATGCCAGCGTGAACGAATACCAGCGGCGCGGCTTCAAGAACCTGATGGTGTCGTTTGGCTGCACCGGCGGCCAGCATCGCTCCGTCTATCTGGCCGAGCAACTGGCCAAGCGTTTGCGCGGCCGCAATGGAGTGGAAGTATTGTTGCGGCATCGCGAACTGGAGAGCCTCGGCTCATGAAGGCGATGGTCCTGGCTGCCGGCCTCGGTACCCGCCTGCGTCCCCTCACCGACGACCGCCCCAAGGCGCTGGTAGAAGTTGCCGGCCGCACCCTGCTTGAAATCACGTTGACCCGTTTGCGTGGCTTTGGCATTCGCGAAGTGATGATCAACGTGCACTACTTTGCCGGCATGGTCGTCGATTATCTGAAGGCCCATGACAATTTCGGCATGCGAATTGAAGTCTCGCATGAAGAGGTTTTGCTCGATACCGGCGGGGGACTGAAAAAGGCGGGGCAATTCTTTCTGGAGGGCCCCAACCCGCTCGAAGAGCCATTCCTGTTGCACAACGTCGATGTCATCAGCACCATTGATTTGCGGCGCATGGTGCAATTTCATACCGATAATCAGGCTCTCGCCACCCTGGCGGTGCAGGACCGCAAGACTTCCCGTTACCTCCTGTTCGATCCGCAGCGCCGGCTTTGCGGCCGCCGCACGGGGCGCGATGGGGAAATTGAGATGGTTCGTTCCTCGCCCCAGACTCAGGCCCTGGCTTTTGGCGGGATCCACGTGATTTCGCCTCGCTTTATTCCGATGATGGCGGAAGATGGAATTTTTTCCGTCATCACCTCGTATCTGCGCCTGGCCGGCCAGAACGAGAACATCCTCGGATTTCGATCTGACGAATACTATTGGCGTGACTTGGGCAGGCCCGACGATTTGCAGCAGGCGGCCCGGGATTTGGGGCAGTGGGGCGGTTTCTAGTTTCCGGTTTCTAGTTTCTAGTTTCTGGTTTCCAGCTTCTGGTTGCGTTTTTTTCGCTCCACATTAATCGGCTTTCGGAAGCGCAGCCATGCGTATAATGCTTGCGTTATTCGGCCGCGGGTCAGGAGAGACATGCAGACTAACAAGCTGAGAAGACTTCATCGATGGGCAGTCGTTGTGCTGGTCGGAACCATGGGATTGCTGGCCGCAGGTTCCGTCATGGCGCAAAACGCGAACCAGCCCTGGATGAACTCCAGCCTCTCTCCCGAAGAGCGCGCCGAGCTGGTCCTGAAGCAGATGACCCTGGACGAGAAGATTGCGCTCCTGCACGGCAACGGCATGCAACATGCCCCCCAGTGGCAGATGCCGCTGACCCATCTCTCCAATGGCGGCGCCGGCTACGTGGAGGGAGTAGAAACGGCTGGGCATTCCCCCGCTATTCCTTTCTGACGCCGCCTACGGAGTCCGCGACAGCGGGGCCAATGGCCGCTATTCGACGGCGCTCCCATCGAGTCTGGCGGCCGCTTCGAGCTGGGACACGCAGGGCGCCTGCGAGTACGGCGCGCTTATCGGTCGGGAGTTGCGGGCGCAAGGCTTCAACATGTCGCTGGGTGGCGGCGTAAACCTTACGCGCGAACCGAGGAACGGGCGGACTTTCGAGTACGCCGGAGAAGATCCGCTGCTCGCCGGAACCATGGTGGGCAATCTGATGAAGTGCGAACAGGCGCAGCACGTGATTGGCGACATCAAGCATTTCGCGCTCAACGATCAGGAGACTGGTCGAAACATCGTGAACGTGATCATCTCCAAACGCGCCATGCAGCAGACCGATCTTCTCGCCTTCCACATCGGCATCGAGATTGCGAATCCAGGCGCGGTGATGTGCTCCTATAACCGCATCGATGGCGACTACGCCTGTGAAAACACGTACATCCTGCACGACGTTCTTAAAAAGGATTGGGGATACAAGGGTTTCGTCATCTCCGACTGGGGCGGTACCCACAGCACCGCGAAGGCTTCGGCGGCCGGCATGGACCAGGAACAACCCATGGCCGATTTTTTTGGTCCGGCGCTTCTGCAGGCAGTAAAAGACGGCAAGGTTCCCATGGCCGAAATTGATGACCATGCCCGTCGGGTTCTTTACGCCGAATTCCTTTCCGGCATTGTGGACAATCCCATCGAAAAAGGCGTCGTCGATGTGGAGCGCGGGCTGGATGTCGCGCAGCGCGTGGAAGAAAAAAGCATCGTGCTGCTTAAGAACGACAAGGCGGTCCTGCCCCTGGCGGCGAAGATTCGGAGCATCGCCGTGATCGGCGGGCACGCCGATGTGGGCATGATTTCCGGAGGCGGCTCAGCCCAGGTGGATCCTCCCGGCGGCAATGCGATCGCGCCTCCAGGAAAGGGCGCGACGCACTGGCAGGACCACATCTGGTTCCCCACGTCGCCGCTCAAGGCTCTGCGGGCAAAGCTCCCGAACGCGAAGATAGAGTTCAACTCAGGTCAGGACCTGGCGGCCGCAGCAGCGTTAGCCAAAAGCGCCGATATCGCAATCGTCTTCGCGTACCAGTGGCAGGCGGAAGGCGTGGACCTCGCAACCCTCGCGCTTCCCGACAATCAGGAAGCATTGATCGAGCAGGTAGCGGCCGCGAATCCACGCACAATTGTGGTTCTTGAGACCGGCACTGCGGTGACCATGCCATGGATCGGAAAGGTGAGCGGCGTGGTGGAAGCGTGGTACGCGGGCAGCAGCGGTCACAAGGCTCTCGCCAACGTGCTGACCGGCGAGGTAAACCCTTCCGGCAAACTCGCCATGACTTTCCCCAAAAGCGATGCCGATCTGCCGCACCCGGTCATTCCGCCACTCTCCCCGGAGGACGAGGGCCAAGGCAGCGGCGTGGAGAACGGGCCCGCGCACGTCCAATCCAAGTACACGGTGCACTACGACGAGGGCGTGAAGGTCGGCTACAAGTGGTACGAGTCCGAGCACAAGCAGCCGCTGTTCCCGTTCGGCTTCGGGCTGTCATACACGACATACGCCTATTCCAACCTGAAGACCGACAATGCCCAGCGCACCGTAAGCTTTACGGTGAAGAACACGGGCAAGCGCGCCGGCGCCGAAATCGCACAGGTGTACGCCACGCTCCCGGAGGCTGCCGGCGAACCATTCAAGCGGCTCGTAGGATGGCAGCGAATCGAACTTGCCCCGGGCGAGTCCAAGACGGTGACCGTTGCTGCCGATCCCCGGGTGATGTCCATCTTCGATGAGCAGAAGAATGCCTGGAGCCTGTTGCCGGGTGCGTACAACATCTTTGCCGGTCCGTCGTCGAGCGAGACACCGTTGAACGCGACGCTGCAGATCCAGTAGCAGCGTTGCGACGCGAGCACACGACCGCGTCTAACTTGTTGGGAGATTTGGTGGACCTGGTCGGGATCGAACCGACGACCTCTTCCATGCCATGGAAGCGCGCTCCCAGCTGCGCCACAGGCCCACGTGAGATGTACGAGGGGACTCGAGCAAACTAATTCTCGCCTACTGGCTATCGATAGTCAAACCCGCCGCCGCCAGCCGGCATCTCTGAATCGGATGTAAATTTTGCGAAACCTGGGAAACTTAGTATTCTGTGTGACGGTTTGCTGCGACCTTAATGAAACCAAGCCGAGATTTTCCGTTTACGATATTTGTCCCTGCTGCCGCTTTGTCTGGCGGTGAGCGCCCAGGTAATTTCCGCCAACCAGCCCGCGGCTCAAGGTCCGGTTTCATATTCTTCCGTCAATCAGCTGAACCTGCTGCTCTCGCAACTGGAACACGCTTCGCAGGCGGCGCAGGTGGATTTGGCCAAGCTGCGCATTGAGAAATGGAAGACGGACTCGGACAACAAACGCCAGGCCCAGGGGAATGTGGAGTCCATCCAGCGCAATCTGCAGTCCGCGCTGCCCGAGCTCATCGCGGAACTTAAGGCCTCTCCCGAAAACCTTACGTCCACTTTCAAGATCTATCGCAATCTGGACGCGCTCTACGATGTGTTCGAATCGGTGGCGGAATCGGCGGGCGCGTTCGGTTCCAAGGATGAGTTTCAGTCGCTGGAAAACGATGTCAGCGCTTTCGAGAACGGGCGGCGTTCTTTTGCCGACCGCATGGAGACTCTGGCGGGAGCCAGGGAACTCGAGGTCACCCGGCTGCGCGCGGCATTGCAGGAGGCACAGGCCAGCGCTGCGTCGGAGCCTCCCAAGAAAATTGTTGTGGACGATACCGCGCCGGCGAAGAAACCGGCCAAGAAGAAGCCCGTGCCCAAGGCCAAGCCCAACCCGCCCAACCCCAGTACGACCAGCCCCGCCGCTGCTCCACCACCGCCGAAGTAGCGCCCATTCCGGCTCTCCCGGCCGTTGCGGTTGCAGAACTTTGCGTTCCAGAGCTGAATGATTACCTACCACAAAGGGCGCGAAGAACAGCCGTAGAAATCTGCAAAGAAATCGCCAACGTTGAGGTTTTGCTTCCCGAGCTGTGCAAAGCTTTAAATCAACATCAACAAACTACTGAAAACAAGGTAGTTGCAACCGTGGAACTCTGCTTCCCACGCCGGGGTCTATATGTAGAGGAGGGGAGGGATATCAGGCTGCGTTTTACTTTTGGGCTCGCGGCGGAAAGTACCTATAATGAGAGGTGACGCCATGGCATTAATGGCGGGAGCAACCACCTTGGGCGATCTGGCAGGCGCGATCGGAATGCGGGCCCAGCAATCGGCGATTGTCGCCGAACTGAAGGCGGGCTCGGAAGACGCCTACGCCTGGCTCATCGGAGAATTCCACCAGCCTATCTACAGCCTGGTTCACCGCATCGTCGCGGACCCTGCGGATGCGGCCGATACCACGCAGGAAGTCTTTCTCAAAGTATTTCGTGGAATGAACCACTTCCACGGTGAATCCAGTCTGAAAACCTGGATTTACCGCATCGCCGTACACGAGGCCTCCAACCGCAGGCGCTGGTGGTTCCGGCACAAGGCGAAGGAGACTTCGATCGAACCGAACCAGGACGATCGCGGCGCGCGCGGGGATGCGCGATACTCTGATGGATGAAAGCGAATCGCCGTTCGACATGGTGGTGCACGAGGAAATCCGGGAGCGGGTTGAGGAGGAATTGCGACAGATCTCGGAGCCTTATCGCACCACGGTCATCTTGCGCGACCTGGAAGAAATGTCGTACGAAGAGATAGCGGAAATTACCGATGTCTCCCTGGGAACCGTGAAGTCGCGGCTGACCCGGGGCCGCGAAGCATTGCGCCGGCGTCTGACGGGATACGTAATGGAAGATGGAGAACAACTCGGCCTGCAAGCCCCGAAGAGGTCAAGGAGCGCCTGCCGGTTGCGTGATTTCTGCGATCGAGGTCACACGATGACGTGCACCCAGGCCAGACCGTTGTTTTCTCCCTATCTCGACGGGGCGGTTACGGGCAAGCAGATGCGCGAACTCAGCCATCACCTGGAAGGCTGCGACCCCTGTAGCCGGCACTATGCTTCACTGCGGCGAACGCAGGACCTGCTGACCCGGGTAGGCCGCCGCAAGGCGCCGTCTGACCTGGCGTTGAAGCTTCGGGTGGCGATTTCGCAGGAGGTCGCGCACTCCCGCCGCCGCTATCTGGATGGTCTTCGGGTGCGTCTTGACAACGCGCTTGACCTCTTCATGGTGCCGGCAACGGCAGGCCTGGCGGCTGCCGTAGTGATTTTCGTGGTCCTGATGGGATTTCTGGCGCCGCTGCAGGCGGACAATTCCGATGTGCCCCTGTTGCTGCACACCGCGCCGCAACTGCAGCAGTCGGCTTTCGGTTCCACGCTCGATTCCATCAACGACGACTCGCTGGTGATCGAGGCCTATGTGGACCCGCAGGGCCGGGTGCAGGACTATCGCATTCTTTCCGATTCCAAGGAAGACAGCTCGTTGTTGCCGCGAGTCAAGAAGGATATGCTCATCTTCACCACCTTCACTACGTTCCGCCCGCGCTCTCCATGGGCAGGCCGACAACCGGGCGGGCGATACTGTCGTTCTCAAAGTCAGCGTGAAGGGGTAGGCGCTGCCGGCGCCCCCGCAGGCAGAGGCCTTCTGAATAAAAGGCTTCAACAACGTCCATTGATTCTGCGGCGCACACCCCTTACACTTGGTTAGATCGTAATCCGCATACCGGCCAGCCTGCTGGAGGTTTCCCTGAGTTCCAGGTTTAGACGCTCGCTTTACGCGGCCATGTTTGCCCTGCTGGCAGAGTTGTCTCCGGCGCAGAACCAGAGCCCGGTGGCGCTCGACACCAGCGAGACTCTGTTCACGGTGCTTACGGCCATCAACACTTGTGGATACGACCAGGAATTGGGCGTGTCCGACCCGCTGCGTTCGCGGGTGCGGTCGCGAGGTCACTCGCGCCGCGCCAGAGTTCGCAGGAAGCCAGCGACGCCACCCAGGCCATGTGCCAGTACTATCAGGAGCACCAGCAGCCGGATGCCTCGAAAACCCTGGCCCAGTACGTATCGCTCGCGCTCTACCTGAACCCGCCGCCCGCTCTCACCGCCAAGGTAAAGGAGGCGGATTTGCCTCCCGATGCCACGGCTGTCCTGGGCATCCTGCCCCTGCTGCAGAATTTCACCGCCAAGGTGGGATTACACGACATCTGGGAAGCGCGATCGCCAGCCCTACACCGCACTGACCGGGCGTTATCATGAGGCGCTGGCCAAGATGATGTTCGACACGGAAATTTATCTGAAGCTTCCGTCGTCCACCCGCCTGGGACGGAACTTCACGGTTTACATTGATCCCATGGGCGCGCCGGGGCAAACCAACGCCCGCAATTACGGCTCTGATTACTATGTGGTGATTTCTCCGGGCCCCGATCCGGCCCTCAAGATGGAACAGATCCGGCACACCTATCTGCACTACCTGCTGGATCCGCTGGCCATGAAGTATCCCATGACCATGAAGCGTCTGGAACCGCTGCTGGACTCGGTCAAGACCGCGCCCATGGACAACAGCTTCAAGAACGACACTTCCCTGCTGGTGACCGAGTGTTTTATCCGGGCCATCGAAGCGCGTACGGCGGGATCGAGCAAGGCCCCGGAGGCGGAACGCCAGCAGGCGGTTGAGGCTTCGGCCCAGCAGGGCTTCATCCTGACCAATTATTTCTATGACGCGTTGATCAAGTTCGAAAAAGACCCCGCCGGACTCAGCCATGCCTACGGCGATCTGGTCAGCGGCATCGAAGTGGAAAGGAGCGGAAGCGCGCGTCGCAGGTGACGTTTGCTTCCACTTCCGATACTGAACTGTTGCATCTGTCGCGTCCGAATGAAGGCAAGTTGCTGATCGCACGCCGCAGCAGCGGCTCTCTGCCGGCGATGCCGCGAGCGCGCAAAAACTGGCCCAGGAGGCGCTGGACGAAAAGAATGAAGATCCGGGCCGCGCTCTTTTTATTCTGGCGGAAGTCGCCACCATAACTCCGACATGCAGGGCGCGAGGAATTATTTCGAGAAGGCGCTGAAAGTGGCGCAGGAACCAAAGGTGGTAGCCTGGTCTCACATTTACCTGGGAAGGATTTTTGACCTGCAGGAGGACCGGGAGGCGGCCATGGACCAGTATCGGGCGGCGGCCACCGCAGGCTCGTCGTTGCCGCGAAGCAAAAGCCGCCGCGGAACACGGATTGCAGAAGCCGTACGAACCGACTCGCCATTCGCAGTAGAGTACGGTGGACAATCACAGATAGACGAATCAGATCTTGCCCAAGGAGAAAGCATGAAGCAAGCAGCGATGCTAGTCGTGATCCTGGCGCTGGCTACATTGGTATCGGCGCAAACCCAGACGCCTCCCGCGCCGGCAGGTACCGCGGCCACCGCAGCCCCGCAACAGGGAAAGCGGCCACCTCAAGCCAAGACTCAACCTGAGTTCGATGCCTACAAGGTTGTGGCCGCCAACGCCAACGATCCCGCGGCCCTGGAAAAAGGGGCGGACGATTTTGCCGCCAAGTTTCCCGACAGCGAACTGAGGATCCTGCTCTACCGCACCGCCATGCACGGCTATCAGACGGCGAACAACCCCGACAAGATGATGGACATGGGACGCAAGGTGCTGAAGCTCGATCCCGATGATCCTGAAGCCCTGGTGGGCGTGGCCCAGGTCCTGGCCGAGCGCACCCGGGAAACCGACCTCGACAAAGACCAGCGCCTGGATGAAGGCACGAAGCTGGCACTGCACGCGGTGGAGACGACTGAAACCGACATCACCGTGCCGGCTGGGACTCCGCAGGACAAGATTGACGCCTATAAAGGGTTCCTGCGCTCCAACGCCTACTATGTGCTGGGAACGATCCAGTACACCCGGGAAAAGTACGCGGACGCGGAAGGCTATTTCCGCAAGTCGCTCGATGCCTTCCCTTCCCAACCGGATCCTCTGGCCGTGCTGCGCCTGGCGCTCGCGCTGGACAAACAGGAAAAGTACCCGGAGGCCTTGAAGTACGCGAATCAGGCAGTACAGATGACGGAAGGCAGCCAGGGCACAACCCTCGCCACACTGTCAAAAAACGAACGGGACCGCCTGGTTCAGTTGACCGGAGGCGCCCCGGCGGCCACCAAGCCACCCGCCAGCGCCGGGAATCCTCCGCCCAAGAATTAAGACCGGACGTCGGACATCGGACGCCAGACCTCGGGCTCCGGCCTTTGGGGACTGAAGTCTGAAGTCCGAGTCGAGGTCCGAAGTCCGAGGTCTGAGGTCCGTCATCCGAAGTCACCAATCATGAAGCCACGTGACATTGCGCTCCTGCAAGCCGCCCTTGCATACCATTTCCAGCGGGCGGAGGTGCTGGAGCAGGCCTTGACTCACAGTTCCCAGGCGCGCGAACTGGAAGCGTTGCAAGCGGCCGGCGCGGCGCGGGTGGGAGACAACGAGCAGCTGGAGTTTTTGGGAGACGCCGTCCTGGGATTTGTGACTACGGAGGAATTGTTCAACCGGTTTCCCAGTTTTCGGGAGGGAGAACTCTCCAAGCTCCGGGCGCATCTGGTCAGCGAAAAGCACCTGATCGGAGTGGCCCAGGAGTTAGAGTTGGGACACTACCTGAACCTTGGGCGTGGCGAAGAGAAGAGTGGGGGCCGCAACAAGACGGCTCTGCTGGTGGATGCCCTGGAGGCTGTCCTGGCAGCCATCTACCTTGATGGCGGGCTCGATGCCGCCCGCCGCTTCGTGCTGCAGTCCATCGTGGTCCCTGAACTGGAGCGGATTGCGTCCAATGGCAGCAGCCTGCCGGTGACCGATTACAAGTCGGCATTGCAGGAAAAGCTGCAGGCCACGGGAAGGCCACAACCTACTTACGCGCTGGTGAAGGAACGCGGCCCGGAACACAACAAGACTTTCACCGTGGAAGCCCGCCTGCAACCGCTCGAAAGTACCGGCAAAGCGGAATTCATCGGCCGCGCAGATGGTTCCACCAAGAAAACCGCGGAGCAGGACGCCGCCCGCCAGGTGCTGGAATATCTGGGCACCGTGCCCGTGGAGTCGAACGGCAGAACCAAGCGCAACGGGCACGCCCAGTGACCACCATGCCAGTAGCCGCCGCAGCAGAAGAAGTGAAGGAAAAGCGTCCGCCGGCGGACACCATCAGCTCGCTGCAATCGCTGCTGGCCACGGTCGTCATCGCCGTTTTTGTCATCACCTTCATCGTGCAGGCGTTCCAGATTCCCTCCGAGTCCATGGAGAACACGCTGCTGATCGGCGACTACCTTCTGGTGGACAAGCTCCGCTATGGCGGAAGCAGCTTTACCGACCACTTCATGCCGTACAAACAGGTGCGCCGGGGAGACGTCATTGTTTTTCGCTATCCCGTGCATCCGACCCAGCATTTTGTGAAGCGCGTGGTAGGCGTGCCCGGGGACCGCGTCCGCCTGATCAACCGGCAAGTGTTTGTCAACGGCCATCCCCTGCAGGAGCCCTACGTCCGCTATAGTTCGGGCATGCACGATACTTTTCGCGACGAATTCCCCCGCCTCAACCTTCCCGTTCCCGGCCTGGAAGGAGGCTGGTGGCTGGAGATGAAGAAACTGGTCGAAGACAACGAACTTATTATTCCGCAGGGAAACTATTTCGTGCTGGGCGACAACCGGGATGAAAGCCTGGACAGCCGCTACTGGGGGTTTGTGCCCCAGGAAAATGTTATCGGACGCCCGCTGCTGATCTACTGGTCGGTTCGAAAGACGGACCAGGACATGCCGGCTTCGCCCACACCGGGTGATAAACTCGTTCACTTCGCCTATGCCGCGACCCATGTGTTCCAGATGACGCGGTGGGACCGCACATTCCGAGTGGTTCGATAGTTCGAAAAGCAAAATCGGAGCGAGAAAGACCCCGTGCCCAAGAAAGAAACCAAGCCCGAAGAAAAACCGCGCGAGACTACGGTCGAGTTTCTGGCCTCGCTGGCCGCAGTGCTGGTGACCGGCCTGTTCATCATCACGTTCGTCCTGCAGGCCTTTGAGATTCCTTCCAGTTCGATGGAAAACACCCTGCTGATCGGCGACCACGTCTTCGTGAACCGGGTGCAGTTCGCTCCGGCCACGCACTGGACCGGCCCGCTGCTTCCCTACCGCGATATACGGCGTCAGGATATCGTGGTCTTTCTTTCGCCTGCTGAACCCGGACTTTACGTGGTGAAGCGGATCATCGGAATTCCCGGAGACCGTATCCATCTGCGCAATGGCGTGGTGTTTCGCAACGGCGAGAAACTGGATGAGCCCTACGTCATCCACGATGCAGATCAGGGGCCGAATGACTATCGCGACAACTTCCCGGCCGTGCCGCCCTCCGATTACAACCGCCTGTTTTCGGACTGGCAACAACTTCTGCCGCAATATATCCAGGGCGACGACCTGGTCGTGCCTCCCGACAGTTACTTCGCCATGGGAGACAATCGCGACGTAAGTTATGACAGCCGCTATTGGGGATTTATTCCGAAGGAGAATGTGATCGGGCGCCCGATGTTCATCTACTGGTCGTTCGAAACCCCGCCCAACCAGTATCTGCATACGGCGATCAGCGAGCGAGTGGGATTTCTGGCGCACGTGGTAATTCATTTCTTTGATGAGACCCGCTGGAAACGTACGTTGAAGGTGGTTCGTTGAGATTTCTCCGGTCCAGGCGCGGCCAGGTGGTCATCGGCATCATCGTGGTGCTGGCGCTGTTTCTGGTACGTCCCGGAGCGCAGCGCCTGCGCACCCGCATCGTGCGTTCGATCAGCCTTGCGTTAGGTCGTCCGGTGGACGTGGGAAGGGTAACTCTGCGTCTGCTGCCTCAGCCCGGCTTTGACCTGGAGAATTTCGTCGTCCACGAGGACCCTGAGTTCGGCGCCGAGCCGGTGTTGCAGTCTTCCGATGTCGTCGCCACTGTGCGTGTCAGTTCCCTCTTGCGGGGCCGCCTCGAGATTGCGCGCCTCAGCCTTACCGAACCCAGCCTCAACCTGGTGCGCAATAGCGAAGGCCGCTGGAACCTGGAGAAACTGGTGGAGCGGGCCGCCATCACGCCGGTCGCGCCCACGGCCAAGGCCAGGAGCGAGGTGCGCCCCGGCTTCCCGTACATTGAAGCCGACCACGGCCGTATCAATTTCAAGTTTGGCCAGGAGAAAAAACCATACACCCTGACCGAAGCCAATTTTGCCTTGTGGCAGGACTCCGAAAATACCTGGGGCATCCGCCTAAGGGCCCAACCCACGCGGACCGATTTCAACCTCAGCGACACGGGCCGGCTGGCAGTTGACGGATCGTGGCAACGCTCGGCGAATCTGCATGAGACGCCACTGCAATTCACGGTGCAGTGGGAAGGCGCGCAACTCGGCCAGGTAACCAAGCTGACTCTGGGCCAGGACAAGGGATGGAGAGGCGCCGTCCGTCTCTCGGCCACGTTGACGGGCTCGCCCAAGGACCTGCAGGTAAACACAGAAGGTTCCATCGAAGACTTCCGCCGTTACGACATCTCCGGCGATCCAGCCTTGCGCCTGGCGGCGCGCTGCAGCGCCCACTACAGCACCGCGGACCACGTTTTCTCCGCGCTGGCCTGCCGCGCCCCCGTGGGCGACGGTGAAATCGCGTTGAACGGTAGTGTGGCCCCCATGCCCGGCACCTACGATTTGACCATGTTGGCTCGTAGCCTCCCGGTCCAACCCTTGGTGGAATTCGTCCGCCGGGTAAAGAAGAACCTGCCCACTGACATCACCGCCGCCGGCAAGGTGGATGCCAGCGTCAGCCTGCGACGCAAACCCAGCCCTAGCGGGATGGGTTCCATCTGGCAGGGCCGCGGCGAAGTCCTGGCTTTGAACGTGAGATCGTCCGTCACCACTACCCGGATCGTTCTGGACAAAATTCCTTTCAGCGTTTCTTCAGTCGGAGACTCCGGTCTGAACTATGCCGGGCTGAACCCGCGGACCGAGCACAACCGAAAGTCAGCCGTTTCGACCGGAGACAAGGCGCGCGTCGAGGTTGGGCCGTTCAACCTGGCCTTGGGCAGACCTGCGAATGCCACGGTGCGCGGCCAGTTCTCGCGCTCTGGCTATAACCTTGTGCTGCAGGGAGACGCTGAAGTTGAGCGCCTGCTGGAAGTGGCGCGTACCATCGGATTGCCCGCCCCGCAACCCGCAGCCAGTGGAGAAGCTCGCATTAATCTTCGTGTGGGCGGAAGCTGGGCCGGATTTGCGGCTCCCGTGGTCACCGGAACAGCGCAATTGCATGCCGTGCGTGCCCGGATACGGGGCTTGAGCAAGCCCATGGAGATTGCTTCCGCAACGATTGAGCTGACTCCCAGTACCGCCGAAGTTCGGAAGGTGACCGCTTCAGCGGGCGGCAACATCTGGCGCGGCTCTCTGACCATTCCACGGCAATGTGACACTCCCCGCGCTTGCGTGATTGGCTTCGACCTCCACGCCGACGAATTTGTGACTGACAATCTCGCCGCTCTGGTGAATGCCGTCCCCGGTAAACAGCCCTGGTATCGCTTTCTGTCGTCGCCCGAGCAACCCAAGCCGTATCTGGCGTCCATACACGCAGCCGGAAGGCTCACCGCGGGCCGCGTTCTGATTCACAACCTGGTCGCGAACCGGGTCTCATCCCAGGTCGAACTCGAGCAAGGCCACCTTCAGCTTTCGAAGCTGCGCGCCGAAGTATTGGGGGGACAGCACGCCGGCCAATGGCTAGTGGATTTCACGGTCAATCCTCCGGCCTGTCGCGGCACTGGCACGCTGGAGAAAGTTGCCCTGGTCCAGGTCGCAGACGTCATGCATGACTCCTGGATTACGGGCACGGCGAGCGTCGAATATCGCGCCTCCACGCTGGGCTGGACCAAAGCAGACTTGCTCTCCCACGCTGACGCCAGCTTCCAGATTGAAGCTCGCGATGGCTCCCTGCCGCACCTCACGCTGGCCGGGGAAAGCAGCCCGCTTCGAGTCAACCGGTTCACCGGACAATTGCATTTGCGCGCCGGGAAGTTCGAGATCGAACCAGGCAAACTGCAGACTCCTGGCGGCATCTACCAATTAAGCGGCACCGCATCTCTGGAGCGAGTTCTGGATATCAAGCTGGCGCGTGAGGGCGCGCGCGGTTTCAACGTCACCGGCACCTTGAACCAGCCGCACGTGACTCTCAGCACGACTCCGGAGACCCAGGCTGCGCTCAAACCATGAAGTTCTGTTGCGCCCTTCTGCTCACGTTCACACTTTGCTCACTTCTCACCTCGCAGGCCACGGGGCAGAATGCTTCCGATCCGGCGGCGCGATTCGAGCGCAAGCTGCAACGTGTGCAGACGCAACGAGACGCAGGCGCACCCAGACCCATCCCCCACCGAGTTCACCGAGCAGGAGATCAACGCTTACTTTGCTTCCGGAAAGGTCGCATTGCCCACGGGAGTGCGATCGGTGGTTTTCCAGGAACAGCCCGGGATCATCGTTGGGACTTCACGAGTGGATTTCGATCAGTTGAAGGCAGGCAAGAATTCCTACAACCCATTGCTCTCGGTGTTCAGCGGAGTGCACGAAGTGGTGGTTACCGCCCACGCCTACGGCGCCAAAGGGGAGGGACTGGTTCATGTGGATTCAGTTTCGCTCGACGGCGTCGAGGTTCCGAGCCTTCGTACTCGAACTGTTTGTCGAAAAATACCTCAAGCCGAAGTACCCGGACATCGGCATCGACTCGCGCTTTGCCCTGCCCGCCCGGGTGGATTCGGCCGACCGTCGGCCTGCACAAAGTCACCGTAATCCAGAAGTAGGTTAGCGCCGCCTGATCATTTACAGCATGCTGTATTGTGATATTATATCATATGTAACATATGAGAATACCTAAGACATTTACGATGGAAGAGTCCCTGCTTGCCCAAGTGGAACGGACCAAAGGCGAGGCCTCGACGAGCGAACGCGTGAACGAGTTAGTGGCCCGCGCTCTCGAACTGGAGCGGCGGGACGAACTGGAGCGCGAGGCCGCGCTCTTTTACTCGGGCCCGGGTGACCGCCGCGAAGAGCGCGCTTTTCAGAAGGCCTCGCGGCGCTCAATAACGAGGGATTGACCTGTGGCAGACTCTGTTCCCGCCGGCTGGTTTCCGAAGCGCGGCGATGTCTGTCTGGTGAAGCTGGACAAGGACCGGCCGGCTCTGGTGATTTCAACCGATGCGCTCAACCGCCACGCCCTGGACATCTGTGTCGTCCCCATCACGTCAATAGAACATCGCAAATTCTCGCTCCGGGTCGCGCTCCGGCCAGGTGAGGGCGGATTAGTATGGTGCCTCCTGGGCAAAATGTGACCAGGTTACAACCTTGGAAAAGAATCTGGTCCGCTATCCTCCGCTCGGCCGCATCTTCGGCGTGACCTTGTCCCAAATCGAAGCTGCGATAAAAACCGCTCTGCAACTCTCTTAAGAATTTATTGCACGTAGCCCGCCCCTCGCAGCACCTTACCGGGTAGTGCCCCCGTTTCCTTCCCCTGATCAATCACCGGAACGCCGTTCACCAGCACATACTCCATTCCCTGTGACAGCTGGTTGGGATTTTCGAACGTGGCCAGGTCACGCACCGTGGCGGGATCGAAGACCACGATGTCGGCCCACATCCCTGCTTTCAACACTCCGCGGTCGGTCAGGCGCATGCGCTGCGCCGGCAGAGCGGAAAACTTTCGAATGGCATCTTCCAGTGTGAGTTTCTTCTCTTCCCGGACATACTTGCGCAAAACGCGCGGGAAGGTGCCGTAGGCGCGGGGATGAGGATGCTCCTGGCCCAGAATTCCTTCCGGCGAGGCTCCGGAAGAATCGTTGTCAACCGAAACCCAGGGCTGCTGCAGCGCGAGAACTACATCCGGTTCGGACATGCCGAAGACCGCGACTCCGGTGGATGCGTTGTCGTCGATCAGGATGTCAAACAGCGCGTCCATGGGATCTTTGTTTTGCATCTTCGCCACTGCGGCCAGCCGTTTGCCCTGCAGCGGAAGCAGTTTGGGGTTTTGCACCACGCCGATCAGGATATCTTCGGGACCGCTGATTTCCTGCCACTCGTTGTCCCAGTCGCTCGACGGCGTCATCATGTCCTTGCGCATGCGGGCGCGCATCGCCGGATCTTTGAGACGTTCGATCAGCTTGGCGTCGCCACCGTCGTGCGCCCAGGGAGGAATGAAGGCGGAGAGGCTGTTGAACCATGCGGTGTAGGCGTAAGTGTCGGCGGTGACGTCCATGCCCTGCGCCCGCGCGGCGTTGATTTTCGCCACCACTTCCGGCATGCGTCCCCAGTTGGCCTTGCCGGCGACCTTGAGGTGCCAGATTTCGACCGGAACGTGGCCCTCTCGCCCAATGCGCAGAGCTTCGTCGATCGCGGGCAGGACAGCGTCACTCTCATTGCGCATGTGGGTGGCGTAGATGCCGCCGAATTTCGACGCCTCCGACGGCCAGGGCGATCAGTTCATCGGTCTTGGCATAGGGAGCGGGTGCATACTCGAGCGAGGTCGAGACGCCGACCGCACCATCCTTCATCGCTTGCCGGACCAGTTCCCTCATCTGGTCGAGTTGTGCAGGTGTGGGCTGCTTGTCGTCGTCGCCCAGCACCATGCGCCGGACCTGCGTTGCGCCAACGTAGCTGGCCAGATTGATGCCCATGCCCTGCTTTTCGAGGCGGGCAAAGTACTGCCTGAAGCTGCGCCAGTCCGGCGTGATGTGATAGTGATCGTAGCCCGAGCGGTCGGCCTTGATGATGGCGTCATTCAGGGGCGCGATGGAACCGCCTTCGCCGGTGATTTCGGTCGTGATGCCCTGATAGATTTTTGAGGGCAGGCGCGGATCCACCAGGATGGTCAGCTCCGACTGGCCCAGCATGTCAATAAAGCCGGGAGCGACAACCATGCCGTGGACATCAATGCGTGCGCGTCGCGTTGCGCCGCGCTCAGATTGCCGATAGCGGCGATCTTGCCATCGCGGATGCCGATGTCGCCCGAGTACCAGGGCGAGCCGGTGCCGTCGATGATGTGGCCGTTGGTGATGACGGTGTCGAACGATCGGTCCGGGGTTTGTGCCCATGACAGGTGAATGGCCATCAGAAGAAAGATGCCGATGAGGAACTTTTTCTTTCGCGTGTTGCTTCCCATGGTTTCTCCGTTCTTGTTTTCTACTTCGACGGCACAATCTGGTGCAAACTTTTGGGTGGGCGAGACGCCCACCGACAGCCGGCGGGGCCGGGGCGAGGAACGCCGGCGCTACCCTGTGGCTCGGCGGGCCGATACCGCACCCAGCATGACCCAGATTCCCAGGGCCAGCCATTCGTAGGCGTTGAAGTGTCCCGGTACGAATGGAACCACTTTCATCAGGATCATCAGCAGTCCGACCAGCGCCCCCAGGGCGGCCACCAGGCGTTGTCGCCGGTTGGGCGCCATCTGATAATACGCGGCGCAGGCGGCCAGCCATCCCGCCGCCGACGCCAGCGAGCCGACATCTGAAATTGGAACCAGGATGGCGTCGCCGAGGAACATGCACGCCGCCGTGCTCACTCCCACGCAGATCACGGCGACTGACGGGGTCTGATTCCGCGGGTGCACCTGCCCGACGCGGACATCCACCAATCCCCGGCGTCCCATGGCAAAGACCATGCGGCTGGCCGCGACCAGGTTGCCGTTAAACACTTTGAAAAGCGAAAGCAATGCCGCCGCCAGAATCACGCTGACAATCCAGCGCGAGCCCACCGCGCGTTCGAAGGCCACCGCCGTCATGAATCTCTCGCCGGTGAGTTCCCGCCAGGGAGCGACGTAACCCACGGCGGCAATCACGATGGTGTAGAAAAGAATGCCCACCACGATGGCCATCCAGATCGCCTTGAAAAATCCGCCAGAGCGAAATTCCGGGCGCGACTCTTCCGCTCCCTTGACCACCGACTCAAATCCCGTCATGAAATAGGGCACAATCTGAATCACCAGCAGAACGGAGACGAACCTACTGTGCGTGAACAAGGGCGGGAAATTCTGCGGAGAACCTTTGCTTATTCCGACCGCGACGAACACGACGAACAGACCGAGCGTGCCGAAAGTAGTCCAGTTCTGAAAGATCGCGCTCAGCCGGATGCCGCGATAGTTGAGCCAGGTCAGAAGACCGGTGAGCCCCAACCCGATGATCACGTGGGGCAAATAAACCGGCCTGCCTGCGATGCGATAGAGTTCCATCGAATCCAGGCTGGGAAAAATGTAGCTGGCAATTTTTCCCACGGCCACCGCTTCCCACGGACAGACGATGAAGTACGCCAGCACCATCATCCAGCCGGTGGCAAAACTGATCGACCGGGGAAAGACTTTCGCGGTGTAGGCAACCTCGCCCGCGGCATCGGGCATGGCCGTTACCAGTTGGCCGTAAACGTAGCCGATGGGCAGCAGGAGCGCGCCGCCGATCGCGAATCCCAGAACACCGCCCAGCGGCCCCCCGCGCAGCAGCCAGTCGTCCATGACCACCAGCCAGCCCACGCCCACCATGGTTCCCCAACCCAGGGTGAAGTAATCGACCACGCGAAGTTTGCGGGCAAGTGTAGTCATGGGAATAGCTTGGTCATCCTGGGCAGTAGCTAATTCGCAATTCGCGAAGCGGCTCACTGGCAGTTGACGAATTCCTAAATGCCAACTGGAATTGCTCTGACCCCTTAGAACAGACACAGCAACTCGAACAGCAAATTTGCCGCGAGCAAGGAAGTAATCTCGCCGTTATCGTAGGGCGGCGACACTTCCACCAGATCGCATCCCACCAGCCTCAAGCCTTTCAAGCTGCGCACCAGTCGAGAATCTGCGCACTGGAAAGGCCGCCCACCTGCGGCGTGCCGGTGCCGGGAGCGTATGCCGGATCCACCACGTCAATGTCCAGGGTCACGTACACCGGACGATCGCGCAACTTCTTCAAGTGACGTTTGACCAGTTCGACCCCGCTCTTGTGAAATTCTTCCGAGGTCACGATCCTGATGCCGTGCTTGCGGGCGAAATCAAAGTCGTGTTCGGAATAGACTTGCCCGCGCAAGCCCACCTGCAGCGCGTGGCCCTTCTCGATCAGCCCTTCTTCGATGGCATACTTCACGGGCGTGCCGTGCGAATGCGGACTGCCGAAGTACCCACTCCAGGTGTCGCCGTGGGCATCGAGCTGGATAAACGCGACCGGGCCGAAGTGCCTGTGAATGGCGCGCAGTATGGGCAAGAGAATGGAATGATCGCCGCCGACGCAGATCGATCGCGCGCCGTCGCGAAATACGTCGCCCAGTTGCTCGGTGATTCGCTGGTAGGTGTCGTCGATCGATAGCGGGTTGATCGAGAGATCGCCGAAATCTCCGATGCGCCATTTTTCGAACGGATTGAGCTTCAGCACCGGATTCCAGGGACGGATCATGGCCGATTGCACGCGAATGTTCCGTGGCCCGAAACGCGCGCCCGGACGATAAGTTGTGCCTCCGTCGAACGGAATGCCAATCAACGCCAGGTCCAGTTCCGCCGCCTGCGGAATATGGGGCAGCCGCATGAATGTGGGCACGCCGGAAAAGCGCGGATAGACCAGCGCGTCCACCGGCATGGGATGCGGCTTTGCGGTTTTCCTGGATTTCATAGGCGGGCGCATTATAGACCATGCGCAGTGCGGGCGGACACTCTGTCCGCCGCTTTTGAAGTTGCTGTTGGGGTTTAGGTTGGCAAATCACAGTTAGCAGGCACCTGGCAGAAAATCCAAGTGCGTCCAGCCGGTGTGTTATGTTTTAGTTTCTTCAAGTTTAAATCAGCGAGGCACCTATGCCGCGATACGAATATCGAGTCCTGAAACCAGTTCCGGCAGCCGAAAAAGCATTCCTGGAATGGATTGACAGGCTTGATCGCGCGCTTCGCGAACCGCGATCCCGAGCATCGCTCCGATGTCGTCCGCGAGGAACTGCACCAGCTTTATCTGGGACGCCCATACACGGCGCCGGACCCGACCGCTCCGCTGGCGATGCAAACTCTGGTGCACTCGCTGGACCCGCGCAACGCCACCCTGGAGCCCGAGACCTATGGAGATGCAGACCCCGCGAAGTACGGTGAACGCAAGCCCCTGATCTGGTTCTGGATGATGTACGACCGCTCTCCCGTCGGCCTGAATCACTGGCTGGGACACAAGCTACGCGCCATGCTGGCCCGGCATGTGTTCAAGCATTGCGGTAATAACGTCAAAATCTTTCACGGCGTGGAATTTTCCTTCGGCTACAACCTGACGGTCGAAGACAATTGCACCATCCACAAATACGTCCTGCTCGATGACCGCGGAGAGATCATCATTCATGAAGGGTCATCCGTCTCCGATTACGCCAACATTTATTCACACGCGCACGATCTCAATGACGGCATGATCGTCAGCAATCACAAGACGGAGATCGGCCCCAAGGCGCGCATCACGTATCATGCGACGGTGTTGAGTGGAGTCAAGGTCGGCGAACACGGCATGGTGGGCTCGATGGGAGTCGCCTCCAAAGATGTCGATCCGTTTACGGTGGTGGGCGGCATTCCTGCCAAGCCGATCAAGGTAAAGTCGATCGCGCCGGAAGAGCTGCGGAACACCCTGGAAAGGCGCTAGCACGCGAACTTCTGGCCCTCGCCAGGCCTCCGGATCAGCGTCTGGGGCCGCGCGGAACCGCTGCTCCGCGTGTTAGTATCAAAACCAATCGCGCATGGACCTGCAACATATTGACATCCTGAACATCGTGTTCCAGTTGATCGCTTTCATGTTTGCGATCAGCGTTCACGAATCGGCACACGCATGGATGGCCAACCTGCGCGGCGATCCCACCGCGCGCATGCTGGGTAGGATTACGCTCAATCCCATCAAGCACATTGACCTGTTCGGGACGCTCATCCTGCCGGCAGTTGCCATGCTCGCCCACCTGCCCGTTCTCGGATGGGCCAAGCCGACACCGGTCGATCCGCGAAACTTCAAGAACCCGGTGCTCGATGACATTCTCACTTCGGTGGTCGGACCGATCAGCAATTTTGTGGTCGCGACCGGCGCCGTACTGATTCTCGTCGTGGTAAAGAATGCTGTCGGCTGCCGGAGAGCAGATCGTCTTCGGTACACTGCAGGGCGAAAGCTTTGCCGACACCAATTCGCTTTTGGTCCCGTTGTGCAAGCTTGTATTTGCAATGATGATCATCAATATCGTCCTCGGCGTGTTCAACCTCATCCCGGTTCCGCCGCTCGATGGCAGTCACGTGGTTCGTCATTTGCTGCCCGCGGGTGCGCTCCGGATTTATGACACGGTTGGGACTTTTGGCCTGCTTCTTCTGGTGTTTTGGGGCGGCGGACTTCTGTCCAGACTCATCAACCCGGTTTTCGCATTTTTCGTCGGCATCCTTCTGAGAATCTGATGACCTCTCGCTCAAGCCAACGCAAACGCGTGCTCAGTGGTATGCGCTCCACCGGCCGGCTGCACTTGGGAAACTTCGTCGGCGCGCTCGACAACTGGGTCCGCATGCAGGACCAGTACGATTGCTTTTTTTTCGTGGCGGACTGGCACGCGCTCACTACCGACTACGCCGATACTTCGCGCATCAAAGAGAACTCGCTCGAAGTGCTGCTGGACTGGCTGGCCGCGGGGCTCGATCCCGAGCGCTGCACCATGTTCATCCAGTCCCACGTCCCGCAGCATGCTGAATTGCATTTGCTGTTTTCCATGATCACGCCGCTGGGCTGGCTGGAGCGCGTCCCCACCTACAAGGAGCAGCGCGAGAATATTTCGGAGAAAGACCTGGGCACCTACGGATTTCTCGGCTACCCCGTGCTGCAGGCGGCCGACATCCTGATCTACAAAGGTGATTTCGTTCCGGTCGGCGAAGACCAGGTACCGCACGTCGAACTGACTCGCGAAATCGCTCGCCGCTTCAACATGTTTTATACCCGCAAAGGCATGTACGTTTTTCCCGAACCGCAGCCCCTGCTGACCCCGGCCGCCAAGCTGCCCGGGACCGATGGCCGCAAGATGTCGAAGTCGTACGGCAACACCATTCTGCTGACGGACCCCGAGCCAGTGGTGCGGCAGAAGTTGAAGACCATGGTTACCGACCCGGCACGCGTGCGCCGTACTGATCCGGGCAATCCCGACGTTTGCCCGGTCGGGGACTCTGCACAAGATTTTCAGCGACCGCCAAACCATCATGAAGGTGGATGAAGGCTGCCGCTCCGCCGGCATTGGCTGCATCGAGTGCAAGGGATGGGCTGCCGATGCCCTGGTGAGCATCCTCAATCCCATGCAGGAGCGGCGCAAGAAATATGAGGACAATCCACGCCTGGCGTGGGATATTCTGGAGGCGGGCTCTTCCCGCGCCAGCAAGGTGGCCGGGGCCACCATGGACGAAGTCCGCGACGCCATGGGCATGTCGCTCGACTACGAAGAAAAGCATGGCTGAGAATCTAAAAATCGCGTCCGTGAACAACCCTGCGACCGACGCCGAAAACGCGCTGGCTCCAGTGGTGCAGATGCCGGCCGCGCAGAAGCCGAAGCCGGACAGCGACTTCCCCTTTTCCGTCACCGTGGGCGATGTTTATGAGGGACCACTCGACCTGCTGCTCGACCTGATCCGCAAGCAGGACATCGATATTTACGACATCCCGATCGCGCGCATCACCGCGCAATACCTGGCCTACGTGGAAAAGCTGCGGGAACTGGACGTTAACGTCGCGGCCGAGTTTATCTACATGGCGGCGGTGCTGATTCACATCAAGTCAAAGATGCTGCTGCCTCGCGATCCCGCGGCGGCCTCGGACGCGCAGGACGATCCCCGGGCGGAACTGGTAAATCGCCTGATCGAGCATGAGAAGTTCAAGTCCGCGGCGCAGATGCTGATGCAGAAGCAGCAGATCGAAGATGCCGTCCGGTCGAACCCAGCGATCCGGGAATTCATGGAGGCAGAGGGCACGGAGCCCGAAATCGCCGCCGACGTGATTGACCTGGTGAAAACCTTCCAGCAGATTCTGGAGCGCGCCCGCTCGCGCCCCATGCTTCAGGTGGACGAAGAGACAGTCACAGTGGGACAGATGATCGATTACCTGCAGCGGCGGCTGGCGCTGGAGGACAAGCCACTCCGTCTGAAACAAATCCTGCGCAACGTGAATTCGCATCAGGCGCTGGTCTGCATGTTTCTCGCGCTGCTCGAGATGGTGCGGCTGCAGGCGATCCAGTTGCGGCAGGACCGCATTTTTGGCGAGATTCTGCTGCGCAAGCATACTGGCTTTGAAGCGATCATTGCCGAGCAGGCAGCGGTGCGCGACGACTGGCGATAGAAACAGTCGTCAGTCACGGATCGTCAGTCAGGACTTTACAGGGCACTTAACCATGAGTCTTAAAGCGAAACTCGAAGCCATTATTTATGCGGCGGAAACGCCGATCACGCTCGATCACATTGTCGAGCTGCTGAATGAGTCTGCGATTGCTGAAGGCGCGACCGAGGATGAGGTCAAGTCACGCGTCCGCGTCGCGCTTGAGGAACTGACCGACGACTGCGCTGCTTCCGACCGCGGCGTCGAGATTCGCCAGATCGCGGGCGGATATCGTATGTCCACCAAGCCGGAGCATCATGACGTTGTGCGTGATTTTGCCAAGAGCCTGAAGCCGCCGATTCGGCTCTCGCTCCCGGCGCTCGAAACCCTGGCCGTGATCGCGTACAAGCAGCCGGTCACGGTGCCTGAGATCAGCGAGATTCGCGGTGTGGATTCGAGCGGCGTTATCGCCACGCTGTTGGATCGAAAATTGATCACCACCGCAGGACGTAAGGCCGTCATCGGACGGCCCATTCTCTACAAATCCACAAAAGAGTTCCTGCTCCGCTTCGGACTCAAGGATGTGGGCGAACTGCCCAGCATGGAGGAGTTCGAAAAGCTGGTGGCAGAGTCGTTTCAGAACGAATTGCTGCCCTTGTCGGACAACGGCGCGGACGGCGCTTCCGCCGACGCAGGCGAAGCGAAAATCGAGTCCGGGTCGGAAGCGATCGAGGCCGAGGGAGAAGCTGGTTCCGCCGAGCCGCGCAGCGCCGGCGAGAATGATCCCGCGGCTTAGACCTGCTGGCCGCCTTCTCCGGCAATTTTCATTTCGCGTGTTGAACAATTCCAATGCCCGCCCAACGTCTGCAAAAGATCATCGCCGCCGCCGGAATCGCGTCACGCCGCAAGGCGGAACATCTCATCGCCGGCGGCCTGGTTTCACTCAATGGGCAGGTGGTCACAGAGCCTGGCACCAAGGCCGATCCCGAGCACGATCACATCCGCGTAAACGGCAAGTTGCTGCGCGGCCCGCAGAAATATGTTTATCTGCTGATGAACAAGCCCAAGGGCTATATCACCGCGGTGACTGATCCCGAAAAGCGTCCCACGGTGATGGATCTGCTTCGTGGCGTGGGCGTACGCGTGTATCCGGTTGGACGACTCGATTACGCCACCGAAGGCCTGCTGTTGCTCAGCAACGATGGCGAACTGGCAGCCGCGCTGATGAAGGCTTCATCTCACGTTCCCAAGACCTACCTGGTCAAGGTGGCAGGCACACCATCGGCGGATGGTCTGACGAAATTGCGGTCCGGTGTTTACATCCAGGGCAAGGGTGGCCGAAGACAAAAGACCGCGCCGGCCAGGATCAAGCCCATTCGCGAAGCCGACAATCCCTGGTACGAAGTTACGCTGATTGAAGGCAAAAACCGTCAGATCAGGCAGATGTTCGAGACCGTGGGACATCACGTGGAAAAAATAAAGCGGGTTCGTTACGGACCTCTGCAGCTTGATGTTCCTCCGGGAAAGTTTCGCCATTTGACCGCGCAGGAAGTTACCCGCTTGAAATCTGCGATAAAGTAAGGGCCGGCCTCCCTTGCGGCCTTGCCGGGGAACGCACGGGCGGGGCGTCGCGCGCCCACATGACCACCATCATCAAGCTCGATTCGAACGAAAATCCGTTTGGGCCTTCACCGCACGCCATCAAAGCCATGCAGGCCGTGCTGGCACGATGCAGCGACTATCCCGACGACGAGGCCTCGACCCTGCGACTCAAGCTGGCTGAATATCACGCTGTCAAAATCGAACAGGTACTCCTCGCCGGCGGCCTGACTGAATTTCTGGGCATGCTCGCACGGGCGTTTCTGGCGCCCGGTCTGAACGCGGTAACCAGCCAGCGATCGTTCATCGTCTATCGCCTGGCCACAGAGGCCGCGGGCGCCCAATTGATCGAAGTGCCGATGCGCCAGAACGGATTCGATCTCGACCGGGTTGCCGCTGCGGTTAACCGCAATACCCGACTCATATTTCTGGCAAATCCCAACAATCCGACCGGAACCATGGTCACGGCGGATGACGTGGATCTTCTTTTGGGCCGTGTCCCGGAGCAGGTGGTCGTTTTGGATGAGGCCTACTACGAGTTTGCCCAGGACTTCGCTGCTTCAGGCGCGGAGTCACGTATTCGCGTTCCCTCGACTACGTGCGCCAGGGACGACAACGTTGTGGTGTTGCGCACGTTTTCCAAAGTGCACGGGCTGGCCGGAGCGCGGGTTGGGTACGGGATTGCGTCCGCAGAATTGATTGCGCGCATTGCTCGCCAGAGATCGATGTATTGTGTCTCCGCGCTGGCCCAGGCGGGGGCGCTGGCGGCCCTTGAAGATTCAGCACACATTCGCAAGGCCGTCGAAAACAACACCCGGGAGTCGCAGCGACTGCACCGGGCGCTTTCCGGGATCGGGTATGCGCTCACTCTGACCTGGGGGAACTTTCTGTATTGCGAGATTGGGCAGGACGCCGGGCCTTTCGCCGAACGCCTCAAGGACGAGGGGATATGGGTACGTCCGCTGGAGAAATGGGGCGCTCCCCAAGCTATTCGCATCACCATCGGCACGCCGGAACAGAATGACGTGCTCTTGCGGGCAATGACAAAGCTAAGGATCTCCTAGTTGGCAGTCATCGGCAGTTGAGCCGCGCCGTACAGCCCGGCATCGCTGCCCAGCAGGGCACGGGTGATGATGGTCTTGGTCGAGCCTTCAGGACCCACATGCCCTGAGGCACCCTCCCCGCCCGAAAGGGAAGCGGGAGCGGTTGCGGCATAGACCAGAGAGCGCTGCCGCAGTTCCTCGAAAATAAATGGGGAGAACGCTTCCCACGCGCTCGACACTCCGCCGCCAACCACGTACATATTCAGATTGAAGGCGTTGACCAGATTCGCAATGCAGATTCCGAGGGCGCGCCCCAAGCGGCCAAAAATTTTCCTGGCTTCTTCCTCGCCCTGAATCGCCAGGTTGTAAATCGCCTTGGCATTGAACTCCGGATCGGTGCTGGCGGCCTTCGCCAGCCCGGGGGCGCGGCCGGAGGCAATCGCCTCCTTCGCCATTCGGACTACCGCCGTCGCCGAAGCGTATTGTTCCAGACAGCCGCGGTTGCCGCAGCCGCACGGAGGCCCCTCAGGTTCCACCGTCATGTGGCCAAACTCGCCGGCCATTCCGGTCATGCCGTGCCAGATGCGGCCCTGCAGCACGATTCCGCCGCCGACGCCGGTGCCGAGGGTCAGCATCGCCATGTCGTCCACGTCTCGCGCCGCGCCCAGCCACTTCTCGCCCAGCGCCGCCACGTTGGCGTCGTTCTCCAGGATCACGCGGGTGCCCAGCAGCCCCTCAATCTGCGCCTGCACCGGAGACTCCGCCCAGCCCGGCAGATTCGGAGACTCACGCAGCATGCCCGTCTTCATGTCGATGATGCCAGGCACGCCGATGCCGATCCCCTGCAGCGCGGCGCCATCGCGATATTTGGCGGCGAGCAGCCGAATGGCATCGCACATTTCATGGATGACGTGGTCCTTGCCCTAACCCTACGCGCGTGCCCAGCGTGACTTTTTCCATCAAGTCGCCCTGCTGGTTGACGGCTGCGATGCGCAGGTTGGTTCCGCCGAGATCAACGCCGATCGAAAAGTTGGGCATAGGTGAGTAGCGTACCAAAGTTCAGTGGAGCGCCGGCGTCCCGCCGGCTGTCTCGGGGGCGTCTCACCGCGAAGGCGGAGGGCAGGATGCCCTCCGGACAGCCGGCGGGACGCCGGTGCTACTTTTGACACTTCGGGCAATAGTGGCTGCTGCGGCCCGCGATGACCACGCGCTTGATCGGGGTCTTGCAGACCAGGCACGGTTCGCCTTCCCGTCCGTAGACCCGGTGCTGCAGCTGAAAGAATCCTTCTTCGCCGTCCGCGTCAACGTAATCGGAGACCGAAGATCCACCCAGGGCGATGGCCTCCCGCAACACTTCCTGGACCGCGGGATAAAGCCGTCGCAGGTCGTCGCGCGTAAGTGAGATCGCTCGCCGTCGCGGCCGAATCCCGGCGCGAAACAGCGACTCGTCGGCGTAGATGTTGCCCACGCCGCGCAGGAGTTTCTGGTTCAGCAGGGCGCTCTTGATGGGCGTTTTGCGGCCATGGAAGAGGCTGACAAAGTGGTCGAGCTGAACCTCCAGCGGCTCGGAACCGCCGGCTTCGAAACCATGCGCCACGCTCAGGCGCCCGAAGCGCCGCGGATCGACGAAACGCAGTTCCCTGCCCGAAGCCAGCTTTGCGACCAGGTGAGTGTGTTTTGCGATTTCGCTGTCCGGCGGGCAGACCACCATGCGCCCGGTCATCCCCAGGTGAACGATCCACTGCGCGCTTGATTCCGGTGTAGGGCGGGCGCCCTCGCCCGCCGCTTTTTTCCGTGATGATGGCCTGCGAAGGCTGGTACGCCTCTTGGCGGGCGAGGGCGCCCGCCCCACACGATCGGCTAATTCCAGGTCGAATACGATGTGCTTCCCGACCCGTCGCACCGCGGTAATGCGGCGCGACTCCAGCGTGCCAACGATCTCGGCAGCGGGAGATTTCAGGGGCTCAGGTTTCGATCCCAGCCAGACCGACTCGATCACGTCCCCCATGACCCGGCTGGAAAGGCCACGTGCAATGGTTTCGACTTCAGGAAGTTCAGGCATGGAAAACAGTCTACAGTCGTCAGTCTTCAGTCGTCAGCCCAGTCGCATCCTGGCGACTGAAGACTCGATCGACCCACGACTGCGTTGCTCATCCTCAGCCCGGCAGGTTATCATTGTCGGTACACATCAGCGCCGTAAATCCTTGTCATTCCATGTAAAGCAGTTCACCTTGGGCGTGGAGTGTGTGCGACCCCGCAATGCGGCCGGGGCGGCCGCCATCCTGGACCACGGAGCTGGCTTTGAAGAAGGGTAAGACTGCGGTCATCGTCGGTGCGCAGTGGGGCGACGAAGGCAAGGGCAAGATCGTCGACGTTCTCTCTGAGAATTTCTCGGTCGTGGCCCGCTATGCCGGCGGACACAATGCCGGGCACACCGTCATCATCAACGGGAAAAAATTCATTCTTCAACTGGTGCCTTGCGGCGTCCTGCGGCCGGGCTGCCGCAGCGTCATCGGCAACGGGGTGGTGCTCGACCCCATCGCCTTTCTCAAGGAAGTGGCGGCGCTGCGCGAAACCGGCGTGACAGGTGGATGGCAGCCTGTTCGTCAGCAACCGCGCCCACGTGATCCTGCCTTACCATCGCATGATCGAACTGGCTTCGGAGAATGCTCCGGGACGCGTGAAGATCGGCACCACATCCCGCGGCATCGGCCCGACCTACGAAGACAAGATGGGCCGGCGCGGCCTGCGCGTGGCGGACCTGCTCGACCTGAAGCTGCTGCGGACGCACATCGAAAACGCCTGCCACGAGAAGAACATGATCGCGCACGCGTTGTTCAACTCCGAGCCGCTCGATCCGGACAAGATGTACCAGGAATACGCCGAGGCTTCGGCCAAGGTCGCTCCGTTCGTGTGCGACACGGCCGCGCTGCTGAACCAGGCGCTGGCTGACGGCGAGTCCGTCCTGTTCGAAGGCGCGCAGGGCACCATGCTCGACATCGACCACGGCACCTACCCGTTCGTGACTTCCTCCAGCGCCACTTCGGGTGGAGCGGTCATCGGCACCGGAGTCGCACCTACCGCGATCGACACCGTGATCGGCGTCACCAAGGCCTATTGCACGCGTGTAGGCGGCGGTCCATTTCCCACCGAAGCTCTGGACGCCAGCGGCGACGTGTTGCGGGCGCGCGGCAATGAGTATGGTGCGGTCACCGGGCGTCCCCGGCGCTGCGGCTGGCTCGACTTGCCACTCTTGCGCTACGCTGGCATGATTAACGGCATCTCCTGGCTGGTGGTGACCAAGCTGGATGTGCTGGACGAACTGGCCGAGATTCCGGTTTGCGTCGGTTACAAGATTAATGGCAAGGTGACGGCCGAAATTCCGGCCCACGGCAGCGGCTTCGACGGAATTGAGTGCGTGTACCAGACCTTGCCGGGGTGGCGCACTTCCACTCAGGGCATCACGCAACTGGAGAAGTTGCCGCAGGCGGCGCGCGAGTACCTGACTTTTCTGGAGAAGGAGAGTGGCGCGCGCATCGGCATGGTTTCCACCGGGCCCGGACGCGAGCAGACCATGTTTGCGGAGAGCTTTATCGCTGCGCTGAAGGGTTTGACTGGACAAAAAACCGGGGCTTCAGCAACAATCTGACGAACGGAGCGAATGATGGTTGTCCTGGCTGTGACGTGGATGGCGAAGGTTGGCCGCGAAGCTGAAATGGCGGGAATTTTTTCCAAGCTGACCGAAGAGTCCCGCAAAGAACCGGGCTGCGTGATGTATCTGGTGCACCGGCACAAGACCGAGCCACGCCGCTTCTTCGTCTACGAGCACTACAAGGACGACGCCGCGCTGGAGGCCCACCGCGCCGCCCCCCACTTTCTGCAATACGCCAAGAAAGAACTCCCCAAAATTGGCGACCGCGTGGAAGGACACTTGTACGAACCACTAGGATAGAGGTTTGTGTGGACGCGGGCGACTCGCCCGCGCTCGTTCACTTGCCTTGTCCGCCATCAGCACTCCGCCCGAAGCGTAGCTCTCTTTCGACACTTCATTGAAAGTCACCACGACCGCCTCGCGGCGCGCCGCGGCTTCCTCGACCATGGCGTCGGTGATGCGCTGCGCCAGCTTGCGCTTTTGATCGGCCGTGCGGCCGGTCAGCATTGTGACTTGAACTAATGGCATAAGAAAACCGCTCCTGGCCTACTGGCTTATTGCGCCAGTTCGTATCCCGCGAAGAAGAAGCTCAATTCGAAGCGGGCCGTGTCATCCGCATCGGAACCGTGAATGGCGTTGTTCTCGATGCTGGTGGCCCACTTCTTGCGTATGGTGCCCTCCTCGGCATTCGCCGGATTGGTGGCGCCCATCAGCTTGCGCAGGTCGGCGATGGCGTTTTCTTTCTCCAGCGCCAGCGCAACGATGGGTCCGCTGGACATGAAATCCGTCAGCGAACTGAAGAACGGCCTGCTGGCATGAACGGCGTAGAACTGCTCCGCCTGATGCTTGGAAATCTCGAGCATCTTCATGCACAGAATTTGAAAACCGTTCTTCTCAAATTGCTCGATGATGTCGCCGATCGCATGTTTGCGTACGGCGTCAGGCTTGACGATGGTCAGAGTGCGTTGCAGAGTTTTCATTTGTGGTTGGTCATTCCTTAAGTCATTGCTGAGAACTGGGAACTGGTATCTGGTACTGGGTCTCAAGCTTTCACTCCCAGCACCGAGGCCACAGTCTCGCCAATCTCAGCCGGCGATTTCGCGACCCGAATTCCGGCAGCTTCCATGGCTTCGATCTTCTCCGCAGCGGTTCCCTTGCCACCGGAAATGATCGCGCCGGCGTGCCCCATGCGGCGTCCCGGAGGCGCCGTCTGTCCCGCGATGAATCCGACGACCGGCTTTTTCATGTGCATCTTTACGTACTCTGCCGCGGTCTCTTCGGCATTGCCGCCAATTTCTCCGATCATCACCACGGCTTCGGTCTGCGGATCGCGATTGAACAGGTCGAGCGCATCCAGGAAGTTGGTGCCGATGATGGGATCGCCGCCGATCCCGATGGCGGTGGATTGTCCGATGCCCCGGGTGGTGAGCTGATACACGGCCTCGTAGGTCAGCGTGCCGGAGCGCGAGACGATGCCCACCGACCCTTCTTTATGGATCCGGGCGGGCATGATTCCAATCTTGCAGTGGCCGGGCGAAATGATTCCCGGGACAATTGGGCCCGATCAGCCGCGAACGCCGGTTTTGCAGGAATTCCCAGGCGCGAACCATGTCGAGCGTGGGAATGCCCTCGGTGATGCAGACAATCAGTTCCAACTCGGCGTCGGCGGCCTCCATGATCGCGTCGGCCGCGTACGGCGGCGGCACAAAGATCACGGAAGTATCCGCCGCGGTCTGTTCCACAGCTTCCTGGACCGTATTGAAGATCGGCCAGCCCTCGTGCGTCGTGCCTCCCTTGCCCGGGGTCACTCCGCCGACGATCTGCGTTCCATACTCGGCACACGCCTTGGCGTGGAACGTGCCTTCCCGCCCGGTCAGTCCCTGCACAATCACCCGCGTCGATTTATTTACCAGAATGCTCATTCGTCTCTACTTCAACCCCGTTGTCATCCTGAGCAGTCGAGTCATTCGCTCGCGAATGACTTGCCGGAGTCGAAGGACCCCTATTCCACCAATACAATCGATGTCTAAGTTACTCTTGCCGCCGCCACTACTTTTTCGGCCGCGTCCTTCATGGTCTCGGCCACGATGAAATTCAATCCTGACTGCTTCAGAATCTCCCGCCCCGCCTCGACGTTCGTGCCTTCCAGGCGCAGCACGATCGGAAGCTGGATGTGGGTCTTCCGCGCCGCCTCGACCACGCCGGTGGCCAGCGTATCCACGCGCAGAATGCCGCCAAAGATATTGATCAGCACCGCCTTCACATTCTTGTCGCTGAGCAGGATTTCAAAAGCGTGTGTGACCTGCTCGGCGTTGGCGCCTCCGCCCACATCAAGAAAGTTGGCGGGCAGGCCGCCGGCGTACTTGATGATGTCCATGGTCGCCATGGCCAGGCCGGCGCCGTTGACCATGCAGCCCACGTTTCCGTCGAGCTTGATGTAGTTCAAGCTGTACTTCGAAGCCTCGACTTCGAGCGGGTCCTCCTCGGTGACGTCGCGCAATTCGCGCAGCTCGGGATGCCGGAACATGGTGTTGTCATCGAAATTCATCTTGGCATCGAGCGCGAACAGCCGGCCATCGCTGCAGGTGACAAACGGATTGATCTCCATCAGCGAGGAATCGGTTTCCTCGAACGCGCGGTACAGGCCGGTCATGAACTGGACCGCCTGATTGATCTGCGGCGCCTTCAGCCCCAGCGCAAACGCCAGCTTGCGCGCCTGGAAGGCTTCCAGGCCCATGCCCGGATCAATGTATTCCTTGAGGATAGCCGCGGGGTTCTCCGCCGCCACTTGTTCAATTTCCATTCCGCCCGCGGCCGACGCCATAAACACAGGCCTCGCCTGGGCGCGATCGATCACGATTCCCAGATAAAGTTCTTTTTCAATGGGCAGAGTTTCTTCGATCAGCAACCGGCGAACCACCCGGCCTTCCGGCCCGGTCTGGTGCGTCACCAGCGTCATGCCAAGAATTTTGCTCGCCAGCTCGGCGGCCTCCGCGACTGATTTGGCGATCTTGACGCCGCCGCCCTTGCCGCGCCCCCCGGCATGGATCTGGGCCTTTACCACCACGCCCGTCGCCCCGGAATCGAAAAGCTTTTTGGCGGCAGTTTCGGCCGCTTCCCGGCTCTCGACCATTTCTCCGCGAGGCACCGCGACCCCATACTTCTTCAGGATATTCTTGGCCTGGTACTCATGAATTTTCATAATGATTCTTAACTGGACCTGTCGGCACGACCTGGCTTGCAGCTTAGGGCAGCGGTTCGCGACCCTCAATTTTATAGAAGCGTTACCGATAGGGCAAACCCGCCGGGCGATGCGTCGCGATTTTGCCACGCTGATTCTGGTTGCAGGTCTGGGGCTGGACGCTGCCACGGGCCGGCAAACGATGCTACTCTTGTAGCCGTCTCATGATCACTGAAGCCCTGCAGCGCATTGCCAATGAACGAGCATCGCTCACCCGCGAAGAAGCGCGCGCGGTCATGACGGAAGTGTTCTCCGGCAGCGCCACGGATGCTCAAATTGCGGCCCTGCTGGTCGCTCTCCACATGAAGGGCGAGACGGTGGAGGAGATCGTCGGCTTCGCCGAGGCCATGCGCACCGCGGCAGAGCCGTTGCCGCTTCACCAGGACTCCACGCTGGACGTCAGCACTACGGGGCGGGACGCGCTGGTTGACACCTGCGGCACCGGCGGCGACGCCCGCGGCACCTTCAATATCTCCACCGCGACAGCGTTCGTCGTTGCCGGCGCCGGCGTGCGTGTGGCCAAGCACGGCAACCGCAGTCTCAGCTCAAAGTGCGGCTCGGCCGACGTCATGGAGGCGCTGGGCGTAAAGATCAGTCTGCCCACTGCGGTTCTGGGCGCCTGTCTCGAAGAAGTCGGTATCGTGTTTTTGTTCGCTCCCGCCATGCATACCGCCATGAAATATGTGCAGCCAGCCCGGCGCGAGCTTCGCCTGCGGACCATCTTCAATCTGCTCGGCCCGCTCACCAATCCGGCAAGAGCTTCGGCGCAGGTGGTCGGTGTCTATTCTCTCGATTTGGTGGAAAAGGTAGCCGAAGCGCTCAGCATGTTGGGCGCGCATCGCGCTCTTGTAGTCCACGGCCTGGATGGCCTGGATGAAATCACCATCACGGGCCCGACCCGCATCGCCGAAGTGCGCGACGGAAACGTTCGCACTTATGAGGTCACGCCGGAAGAATTCGGAATCAAACGGGCCCAGCTCGAGGACATTTCCGGCGGCGATGCCGAGGCCAACGCAGCCATCATTCGCGAAATTCTCGCGGGAAAGAAGTCGCCCCGGCGCGATGTAGTCCTGCTGAACGCCTCCGCCGCTCTGGTCGCAGCCGGCAGAGCCCAACATTTAGGGGAAGCCTTACCGCTGGCGGCCCAGTCGATCGATTCCGGCGCAGCCGCTGCGAAATTGGATGCGCTGGTTCGGTTTACCAGCACGTACATGTGAAAACGGCCTTCCGGCGTCGGACCTCGGACGCCGGACTAATGAGGCCGCGGTCTGGCGTTCGACGTCTGAGGTCCAACGCCCGCCTTCTTCAATCTCTCAATCTGCTCCAGGTGGCTGGCCCCGTGGGTCCCCATTCTCTCGATCAACTCCGCCACCGTGATGTCTTTCTTAGCTTCGGGGTGATAGGCCGACTTGCCGAGATCTGCAGGCGTAAGACGCTGCAACAATCGCAGGTTCGCATGGCGATTCAGTCCGTAGAGCGCGACCAGTTCGGCGGGCGGAGTCTCTTTGTAGCCCAGGTTCCGCGCCCATTCGTCCTGGTCCATGGGCGCAATCACCGGCTTCTTGTCGGCGAGCATCTGGCGAAGCCGATAGGCGTACACGATCTCGATGTCTGCGAGGTGTCCAAGGATCTCCAGGATGCACCACGTGTCCGGCGCCGGTTTGTAGCGCAACACCTTATCCGGCAGACCTGACACCGCTGCCGCAACCTGCTTGGGGCTTTTCTCCGCCGCTTCAAGGTGCTTTTTCAGTTCGCTTTCTGTCATACAAGCTCCGCAATTTGGGGATTGTCGAATTTACAAATTGCCGAATTGAAAATCCTGCAATTCGTAAATCCGACAATTCGACAATCATTTCACTTCCACTTTCCCCATCCACTCCGCTACTTGCACGTTCCACCCCAGCTCTTTGGTCAGCGTATCGCGAAGCTGGGATGATGCAGCGGGCTCGCCGTGTACCAGGTAGGTGGTCGCGGGCCTTTGAGAAAACGTGCGCAGCCATTCCAGCAGCTCCGGAGTGTCGGCATGATCGCTGAATTGTTCGAGCACCGCTATTTCCGCCCGGATCGGGACGGTCTCACTGAAAATACGCACCTCGGTTGCACCACTCTTGATCGTTGCCCCCCGTGTTCCCGGCGCCTGAAATCCGATAAAGACAACCGTATTTCTCGGATCAGGAAGCCGCTGCATCAGGTGGTGCAGGATCCGTCCTCCGGTCACCATGCCGCTCGAGGAAACAATGATCCCGGGAAAGTTTGCGTTATTGATTTTCTTCGAATCGTCAGGCGTCAGGGCAAAGGTAAAACCCGGCCACTGCAGAGGCGAGCCATATTGCTTGATCAACCGGCAGGTCTCGTCGCTGCACTCGTCCGCGTGCTTCAGGAAGACTTCCACCGCTTTGATCGCCATGGGGCTGTCGCAATACACCGGAATCCGTGGAATCTGTCCGGATTCCATCAGCTCTTTGAGCATGAACAGGAATTTCTGGGTGCGTTCGACGGCGAATGCAGGCACGATCACCCAGCCGCCACGCTGCACCGTGTGGCGGATGATCTCGGCCAGTTTCGGCCGCGGATCTTCGGTAGGGTGCTGCCGGTTGCCGTACGTGGACTCCATCACCAGAATGTCGGCTGCCTCGCCTTCGGTCGGTCCCGAACGCACCACTTTCCCGGGCGCGCTGTTCTGGTCGCGCACCCGGCCAATGTCTCCGCTGAACAGCAACTTCCTGCTTTGACCATTCAGCTGCAGCGTGAGTTCCACCATGGCAGATCCCAGGATGTGGGCCGCGGGGACAAAGCGAAATGAAACCTCGGGTGAAAGCTGCCTGCCTTCCTCAAACTCCACCGGACGGAAATGCTGCAGCGAGTCCTCCGCTTCTGCGAGGGTATAGAGCGGCAAGGCTGGATCGTGCTTCGACTTTTTGTGCCGGTTGTAAAACCTCGCATCTTCTTCCTGCAGATGGCCGGAGTCGGGAAGGATGATGCCGCATAAATCGATGGTGGAAGGCGTGGCATAGACTGGACCGCGGAATCCTTCCCGCACCAGCCGCGGAATCCAGCCGCAATGGTCGAGGTGGGCGTGAGTCAGGATGACAGCGTCAATGCCGGATGCCGGCACCGGCGTGGGCTGCCAGTTGCGCAGTCGCCATTCCTTGGCTCCCTGGAACATGCCGCAATCGATGAGCACCTGGAATCCGGCCTTACCGCTCCCGTCAGTAGAGGTGTTCACCAGGTGCTTTGAGCCGGTGACCGTACCCGCCGCGCCCAGAAACTGGATGTACGCCAAGAGTTCCTCCTAAACAATTTTAGATTGTTGATTTCAGATTTCAGGTTGCAGATTGTCAAAATTCCAGAGCCCAGTGCTCGGAAATCTGCAGTCTACAATCTGAAATCTTCAATTTCTCTTTCGCCGGCTCCTCAATCCTGTACACATTGTTTCGCATATTGCTTTCCGGCACGCTGCCGTCATTCAGCACGATTTCCTGGGGAATGGAGATCGACTCGATGCGGGTCGTGGCTTTCGATCTTCCGCGTACCAGCAGCCGTTGTGTGACCTGCCCTTGTTCCATCTTGAGGACCACTGGCACTTCAGCTGCGGCATCTCCCAGGTTTTCCACGGTCACGGTAACTACATAGGCTTTTCTCGATGGCTCCCAGGGATAGATCGCTGCCAGGTGGAAATCCGGCAGACCACGGTCGCGATAGACCCAGTCATCAAAGAACCATCCCAGATCGCGTCTGGTCTGGGCTTCGATCAGATGCTGCATATATGCCGGCGTGGTGTCGGCATCCGCACGATAGGCTGCGAGGGCCTTCTTCAGCGCATCTTCGCCAATCATGTCTCGCAACATCCACCACACATACATCGCCTTGCTGCGATACAGGTCCTCGATGCTGGTGCTGATCAGCGCTTCACCCGCTCCGGCCTTCTGCTGGTGCTCTTCCGCCAGCACCTGTTCCGCCTGTGCCAACGCGGTGCGGTGCAGTCCCATGAAGTCGAGCGCTGCCTGCCGGCCACTCTCCCGCTCGCGATAGACGGCCTGGGCAAAATGCGCCAGCCCTTCGTCAATCCACGGTCGCGGGGAGAAGAAGGTGGCATGAGTCAGTTGGTGCACCGCCGCAAGCTGGGCCAGCTTCGAATCGCTGTTGAGAGGTGTGAGCAACATGCTGCCACTCTCGTACGGCGCCGCCTCGGGATCGTCCAGCTCCGCAACTTCCGCCCTGACTCCGGCTCGTCCTTTCGGCGCTCCGAACCACTCAGTCACGAATGGAACCGCCAACTGCGCCGCCAGCGCATAAGTCTGCGCCGCCGTCTTATGTTCCGGCAGATAGGAAATATTCACTGGGGGCTGGGCGAGCGTTTCATAAGGACCAATTACAAACAGTGGCACCGTCTCGCCCAAGGAAGGGAATGCACACTCGTTTGCGCTTTCGTATCCTTGGCCTGACTGTTTGAAGGATCGCACTCCCCCATGCTTCGGCCGTTGCACAGCGGAATTGAGTGCGTGCCTTCCCCGGAATGAGCTCAGCTTGATCTTCATTTCGGCCTCGCAGTTCGCGCGCTCTTCCATCTCGCGACGGTTTCGAACACGCTGTTCGCCTTCGGACAGGTTTGCCGACTCGGTCGCTACCGGATACCAGGCCACGTATCCGATGCCGCGCACGGCGGTGAACGACTTGCCGATCTGGTCCCAGTCACTGTGCCGGGCCCGCTCTTCGGGCAGGCCGATTCGCGTCAGCCTGGTGGCATCGAGCGGGATGATGCCCTCGTACCCAATTTCCAATTCCACAATGCCCTTGGCGGAGACCTCCCGGGGCAGGGTGACGATCGCTTCCGAAAGCGCGCCGGTGTGATCGATGTCCGAGGTGTAGGGCTGAGAAATGAACTGGACCGGTTTGCCGTCGAGTTGAATCGATCTCCAATCCAGGCTTGAGGAAATCTGCAATGTGAGGTTTCTCTGCGGCGTGGTTGAATCGTTCCGCAAGGTAATCTTGCCGCGCACCGCCAGACGTTGTTGTTCAGATTCTATGTGGACATCCAGGTTGTAGTTGGTGAAGGTGAAAGCTTCGCGATCGAGGGCATGCGCCCTGAACCAGCAAACCACACAGGACACATAGAAAACGGAGGGCCCTCATCTTCATTTCGTATCCGCAGCCTTGATCCTGCGCTGGCGCACTATCTCGTACAGCATGACTCCCGCGGCCACCGACACGTTCAGCGATGGCACTTTACCCAGCATCGGAATGGAAACCAGGAAGTCGCACTTTCTTGCCACCAGATCGTGGACGCCCTTGCCCTCGGATCCCAGCACGATGGCGCAATCCATGTTGTAGTCGAGAGCGTCGTAACTCTGGGTGCCGCGCTCGTCCAGGCCCACGATCCACAGGTTTTTGTCTTTCAATTCCTCCAACGTCCGGGCAATGTTGGTCACTTTAGCAATGGGAAGGTGCTCGCTGGCGCCGGCGGATGCCTTGATCACGGTTGCGGTCACTCCCGCCGCGCGCCGCTCCGGGATCACCACTCCGTCGGCGCCGGAGGCGTCGGCGGTGCGAAGAATCGCACCCAGATTGTGCGGGTCTTCAATTCCATCGAGCACGACCACCAGCGAATACTGCCCGCGTTTGGCCGCCACCACGTCATCCAGGTGGTTGTACTGTTTGCCCGAGGTGATGGCCACCACGCCCTGATGAGCATTGTTTCCCGCCATGCGATCGAGTTCCGGGCGGCCAAGAAAACGCACCGCGACGCCGTTCCGCCGGCATTCCTCCACCACGCGCTGCAGACGCAGGTCGTGACGCTCTTTCAACACGCCGACCCATTCAAACGATCGCCCTCGTGCCTTCAGCGCTTCGGCAACGGCATTGATTCCATAGATGTAATTCATCGAACCGTAAGTTTACTGCCTGGCGAGGCCTGAGCGCGAGGCGGGTCTGGACGGCGGACGTCAGCCGTCGGACCTCGGACGTCAGACAAACATCTGAGAACTGATGTCTGACATCTCACGCCTGAAGTTCGAGGTCCATGCCCGAGGGTCCGAAGTTCGAGATCGAAGTCCCAGGTCCGAAGTCCCAGGTCTGAAGTCCGAGGTCCGAGGTCCGATACCCGAAGTCCGACTTCCGCCCCCGGTGGCACTTTCAACTCGCCACTCGCTATACTCTGAATGCGCCCGTTAGGAGTTGGAATGTCTCTGTCCGCCGTCATCGTGGACGATGAACAGCTTGCCCGCGACGAGCTTGCCTTCCTGCTGAAAGATGTCGGCGACGTGGACGTCGTGGCCCAGGGCAAAAATGGGCTCGAAGGCGTCAACCTGATCCGCGAGCACAACCCCGACCTGGTCTTTCTCGACGTACAAATGCCCGGCCTCGATGGCTTCGGCGTCATCAAAAAACTGCTCGACAAGAAGGTCAACCTTCCCAAGATCGTTTTCGCCACAGCTTTTGATCAGTACGCGGTCAAGGCCTTCGAGGTAAACGCGGTTGACTACCTGCTCAAGCCTTTTGACAAGAAGCGGGTAGCGCAGTCGGTGCAGAAAGTGCGGGCCAAGCTGGAATCGGGCAGCGCGTCGTCGGACAAGCTGGAAACCCTGGTTCGCATGCTGGAATCACAGAAGCCGCAGGCGTCCAAGATTCTGATCAAAGCTGCCGGCCGTCTGTTCCTGGTGAATCAGAAAGACATCGGTTTCGCCTCCATCGAAGAAGGCGTAATCACAGTTGTCACCAGCGGGCCAAACGGCATGGAGGGCCAGTCCAACTGCCGTACCCTCGAAGAGCTGCTGGACAGTCTCGATCCCAATCTTTTCTGGCGCGCCCATCGCTCCTACCTGGTCAACATCAACCGGATCAAGGAAGTCGTCCCCTGGTTCAAGAGTTCGTATCAACTACGGATGGACGACAAGAAGCAAACCGAAATTCCCGTCAGCCGGGCCCAGACCAAGCGCCTGCGCGAGCTGTTCGGACTCTAGAAAACAATTTCAGATTGTTGATTTCAGATTGCAGATTGCTGAACCCATCGCTCTGCCCTGCTCGAACCCGAGGTGTTCAATCTTCAATCTGAAAATCTGCAATCTGCAATTGCAAAGGGGGAGGCGGCCAGTTGGAGGTCCGGCCGCCTTGCCGGCTGCCATCAGACGGCTAGGCAGCCAGCGCTTCCAAAGCCGGCCGATTGCGGATCACCAAAGTGGAGCCTTCCAGACGAATCAGTTCCCTCTTTTTGAGTTCGCTTAACAGGCGCGTAACAGTCTCGCGCGATGAACCAATCATCTGGGCTATTTCTTCGTGGGTCATGCTGGAGCGGATACGAATCTCCCTGGCTCCAGCCTCCCGCTCGCGATCTCCGCTCCACGAAAGCAGCAACCGTGCCAGCTTTCCCGCCGACGATCGTGCCAGCACCAGTTCATGGATGTCCCGGTAGGCGGACTGAAATTCACGGCTCAGCGCCTGGGCGGAGTGCAGCCCCAGTTCTCCATATTTGTCCAGCAGCTTCATCAGGGACTCACGATCAATGAAGTTCACCTGGCAGGGGCCCGCGGTTTCCGCCGTCAATTCGTAGGGCGTTGCGGAAATGACCGCGCTCAGGCCCAGCGCCTCGCCCGGCTTCGGCCATCTTGAGGATAAGCACCTTGCCGTCGCGGGAGGTCGTCGAAAGCTTGACCTTGCCCGAGCACAGGACAAGCGCGCCGCGCGGCGTCTGACCTTCCACGAACAACACCGCGCCGCCGGGATATGTGCTCAAATGGCTGGCTGCGCTGAAGGCCTTCAGCACCTCGGAAGACAGGCCACAAAACCACTTGTCTCTGCGCAACTTGCAGGAGACACAGTTCTCGATAATTTCCAGCCCATACGGGGTATTCATGGTTGCCACCACCTTGCTCACATCCGGTTCTGCCGGTTCACTTTTCGGGGGAGGTCGGCCGGGCCCGGCCCTGGAATGCGCCGGGGCCTGAGCCGGTAACTCAAAATCCTTGGCCTGCGCCAGCAGTGCGGCCGCGATCCGCGCGGTCTGACCTGACCGCTTCAGGCAGGCGACCAGTTCCCATCCCGCGCCGGCGTTACCCTGCTTGCGCCACGACAGCCCGCAGGCGAACAGATACAGGGGATCGAGGCCCGGGTCATCGGGCTGGCGCGACCTGATTTTCGCCGGCCAGGTTTCCACCCGGGCTGGAAAAACCCGATTCCCGTCCTCCGGATTGTGCCGACGCCTGGCCTCGAATCGGCAACCGTCCGGAGAAGTCCGCTGAAGGGGAGGGCTCTGGTTCGATTGTGCCGGTTCCGCTCCGGGTTGCGCCCTGAAAGCAACACTGCGATCCTCGTTCCCGGCGCCCAACATCACGTACGCCAGCCGGATCGTGGCAACCTCGCATGATTTCTGGTTATCGCTTGGCACCTACGGGTGAGTGCCCGACGTTGTTCTCATGGCATCTGGGATTCCAAACTTCCAGACTTCCCTAAATTGAACGGCAAACACAGGCTACTTATGCGGTGGGAATGGTGAGGATTTCAATTTATGCTGGGAGCGAACTGCCGGTGCAGTCGGCACGGTGCCGAGGGATCGTCATCATCCTCGCGGCTCAGCTTTCATATTCCTGCCGGGAAATGCCCATCTTCAAAATTCTGGACTGGAGAGTGGTGCGTTTCATCCCCAGTCTTACCGCTGCTCCGCGCGGACCCGCGATCACGCCACTGGTCTCGCGCAAGACCCGAATGATGTACTGACGTTCCAGGGTCTCCAGCGTGCCATCGCTTTCCAGGCCCTCACGCCCAGTCCTTAGTTCCGCCAAAGGAGCGTTGAGCACCGGGCCATCGGTGAGGATCACCGATCGCTCCATAAGGTTTTCGAGCTCGCGGACGTTGCCCGGCCATTCCCAGCTGACGAGGGCGCTCATGGTGGCGCTGGGAATGATCTCAATCTGCTTGTTCATCTGGCGGGAAAACTTCTGTACGAAATGCCGCACCAGCAGGGGAATATCGGTTTTGCGTTCGCTCAACGAGGGCATCCGGATGGGAAACACATTCAGCCGGTAATACAGGTCACTGCGGAATTCCTTTTCCGCCACGGTCCGGGCCAGATCACGATTGGTGGCGGCCACCATGCGAATATCCACCTTGATGGTGCGGGTGCTGCCCAACCTTTCGAATTCCTGGTCCTGCAGGACGCGCAGCAATTTCGGCTGCAGTTCCAGGGGAATGTCCCCCACTTCATCCAGAAACAAACTTCCCTTGTCCGCCAGTTCCAGTCGTCCGACTTTCTGGCTGATGGCGCCGGTGAAAGCGCCTTTCTCGTGGCCAAAGAGCTCACTCTCCAGCAGACCGGTGGGGATGGCGGCGCAGTTCAGTTTCACCAGGAGCCGATCCTTCCGGGAACTCATGCGGTGAATGGCCCGCGCGATTAACTCCTTGCCCGTCCCCGTATCTCCGAGGATCAATACCGTAGCGTCGCTGGGCGCAACCGTCCTGGCCTGGGACAGCACCCGCTTCAGCGCCACACTGTCTCCCACGATCTCTTCGAAGTTGAGTTCGGTACGAATCTCTTCTTCGAGATAGAGCTTCTCACTGGCCAGCTTCTCGGTAAGCTGGGCGATCTCGCGGTAGGCTCGGGCGTTGTCCAGCGCCACCGCCACCTGTGCGGCCACTTGCTGCAGAAATCCGACGTCTTGCGGCGCGAACGCTCTCTCCTCTCTACTGGCGAGATTCAGGGTGCCCAGTTCTCCTTTACGGGTGGTCAGAGGAATGCAGCACAAGGACTCGATTCCGTGTTCCAGCATCTGGCTGACGAAGCTGGATTGAATTCCCATGCAGGTCTTCACGGGTAAAAATCTTGGTCTCCCGTTCCATCAAGGCGCGTCCCGCTGGCGTGTCTCTCACCGGAAGGGTCGTGTCCAGGCCAGCCAGTCCGGTGGTCAAGGGAGAGTCCAGGGGATAGAGGGACAAGGAGTGGGCCGATTCGTCGTAAACCGCCACGCTGGCGTAGTCATAGCGGACCATCCTGCGAATGAACCCTGAAATTGCCGGAAAGAGCTTCTGCAGGTCACGGTTGGTGACCAGCGTGTTGTTTACCTCCAGCAACATGTGGAGTCTTTCTTTTTCCTGCACCAGGGCTTCACGGGTCAAGGCATTCTCCACCGCCACGGCAACCAGCTTGGCCACGCGCGGCAGCAGGCGCATGTCTTTTTCGCCGTAAGCATTGGTTTGAGAACTGCCCAGGCCCAGGGTACCCAACCGCTTCTGCGCGGTCGTCAGAGGCAGCCAGCAGTAGGACCGCAATCCTTTCTCGTGCAGTCGGCGCAGCACGGGGCGAAATCGCGACTCCGCTGTCAGGTCGTCCACCACCAGCGGTTGCTGGTTCTGCCACGCCCAACCCGAGGGCGATTCCTCGACCACCACTTCCACGGGCGCCGTGCCCACGTCATTTCCGTCCCAGGCGTACAGGCGCATCACATTTTTGGTGGGATCGTAGAGCGAGAAGTTGGCTGCGTCTGCCGCAATGAGCTGGCGGAGCCGCTCCGCCATCGCGGCAAACAGCTCGGGCAGACTGTGATGGTGGACCACAAGGTCCGCCATCTCGAGCAGAGCTTCATAACGCCGAAGTTCTGCGTCAGAATCGAAGTGGCTGTCTGTACTCATTTGCGCGAGCCCGCTCACCCCCTCGGCAAATCGCACGGATTATAGTGCTATTGTCTATCCGGTAAATGCTTTTCTCTGTTTTGTTCGGTTTCCAGAAAAAGACGCGGCGCCACGCATCGAGTTCGATGCGCTGTGGAATTCAGGTTTCCAGAACAGACTCTTGACGTTTCTTATAGCAAGGTCGAAAGACGGGTTGCCTGGGTGGGATACTGCATGAGCGCGAGTTGACTCGCTAAAGCGCTGAGATGTTGGTACTTATCGGCCAATTGGCCATAAGAAAGCCGGCTCTCGGGAAACATCAGGCGGACATACAACCGCGCACTTGAAAGAAGTGCATATGCACGCAAGCGCGAAGCGCTGTCGATCAAGCGCCGCCCGGCTTCCGCGATGCGGGGGTCGCCGCTACGGCTTGCGGCCTCGCCCAGGCGTAGCAGGCAGGCCGCATTGTGCGCGCTGTTGCGAATGTACTCCACTGCGGCTCGCGTGCGTTCCCTCTGCACGGCGCGAAAGTCACGCCGGGACAGGCTGGCGCGCAGGAAGTCCTCTTCGCTGACATCCACCAGATTCCGGAAAGCTTCGAGGTCCACGGGCCGGGTGCGACCCGCCAGATCTTCCACGCCATTGACCGACGAGTTCCGGCCGCCTTCGACGTATAGCACCAGGAGCAGAATCGCCAGCGCGACAACCGTCAGGATGAAGGGAAGAATCATTGCAGTAACAAACGTTGCAGCTCGGCATTCCACTGCTCCAGCGAATTCTCCGGCAATTCCTTCACACTGCTGCGTGCCGTTTCAGGCGCCAGGAGGTACACCAGCCAGATCACTACGCAACAATGATAGGTTGCCATGGTGACAAAGTCGAAGGCGTAACCGGCGACCGGCCCGGTCCAAACCCGCATGGCCTCGGTCGCCAGACCCACGCTGGAGAAAATTCCCAAGCCGGCTGCTATGCCATAAGCGAGGCTGCGCCAGGAAAGGCCGAAATAGGAAGAGAAGCCCAAGAGCAGGATCAGCAACCCGCTCTGCATAACGTCCACCGAGAGATCCACGACATGGATTCTGGTGAGAAAGGGGAACATCCCGAATTCGGGCGCGCGCGCGGCCACCGTGATTGCGGCAACCAGCAGAACCACAATCGCTCCCCGGAAAAGAACCCGGCATAAGTGCTTAAGCCCAGGGTAGTTCCTGAAAACGCTGGTGAAGACCTCAAAGATGACGGCGAACCGCAAGGCAATGTCAATGGCCAGGCCGACAGAGTGGGCACACCAGTACTGATAACCGGAGACCGCTGCACTGTGATCCAGGATGAAAAGCGCTCCCCCTTCCACGATCTGGAAGACGGTGTAAGTAAAGAACACCGGAAACTCGCGAAGCAAACCGCGGCGCATCATCACGATGACAACGATGATCTGGAGGGCGTGGGGTGCAATCCACAGGTAATGCCACAGGAATGAGTGCGGGTACATAGCGGATCGCGGGAACTATAACCCGTTTTGCCGCTCTGCCGCAAACACTTTTCCCCAGGGCCTGGAAGCGCAGGTCAACCAGGTCGCTCGTCGCTGGTCGTTGGCCACCCCAAAAACGCAGCCACGGATTTTCACGGATCAGGACGTTTATTCTCTTGTCTTATCCGGGGGAATCCGTGCAATCCGTGGCTGATCTGGTTTTGCCAAAGGCCAACGACCAATGGCGTCCCGTCATGGTTTACAGATTTCACGCCCGGGACATTGGGGTCCCGGACCTCCGTCCGCCGCTACGTAGATGGGACTTGTCAGTGTGCCTGCCAGCAGTAAGCTTCCGATGAGAAACAGCAAGAATCGTTTCACGATGGAACTCCTTTTTGGAGTGGATTGGGAAGTTCAACCGTGATAACTTCTGCTTCGATTGCTGGCCTCTTGTACAAAACTGAAAGCTGTGGGCTTTTCTGAAATCAGAAAATGGCGCTGAAATCAGCTCTCGAAGACTTGTTGGGAACGACGCTTGCAGGGGTGGCGGGAACGGTCGGAAAGATCGAATATCTCGCGAGCTTGCGGGACGCAGCCTCGGGCACTTATGAGCATTGGGGACTCACCAGGACGTACGGTGAGATGGCGGCGCAGCAGGCTCTCGCCGAGGCGCACCGTCTGCTGTTTCTTAGAATGCTGCGCACTCCCCTTCGGGTTTTGCGGGACGATGTGACAGCTTTGAGTGGGGCGTTACAGATGACTGCGGAAGAGTTTATGGACCAGCTTCAAAGCCAGGCGCCGGCCCTGCTTCCCCCAGATCTGGGCGGCGGATCGGCACGCCACTTCAGTGCAGTATTACATGCTCTTTCGAGTCTGCTTTCTGCTCCGGGAGGGTCACCACCGGACGCCATTCCCCCAGCTTGAGGGCGATTCCCACGACCTGGCCTATCACTTCCGCTTCCCGCGGATGGCGCAACACCCGCACCGGCACCGGCGAAAGCGGATGTGAATGAAGTACGATGTCATCGCCTTTCAGACTGCACCAGCAGCAGGTGTAGCCATCGCGCGTCTCCACGAAATAGATGGGACGCTCCAACTCGGAACGCCACAGCGCTTGTTCAATTTTGCTTCTGGCTTCATCCACCTGCAGAAAAGTGCCGGGTGGCAACAGCGGATACATCGTGAAATCCTCGCTGCCCACATAGCCGTACATGTATTTGTCCTGGCTCAGGTTGGCCAGGTAACCCAGCGGCACCGATCCCCACTGCTCGACCATGCGGCTCAGGTTGGCGCTGCGGCGGGGATCGAACGAGGGATCCAGACGCGTCGGAATGGCCACCTTGGACGTGCCTTGTAGCGTCTCTTCAATATGCGATTTGGGAGGAAGGTTGAGCTGCAGGTCCGCCGCCGACAAACTCAAGTCGATTCCGTACCATGCCAATAGTTCGCGCAGGTCGGAGCGATAGACGATGGCGAGAGAATAAAGCCGGAAGATGCTGGGCACCAATCCCTTGGTTTCAATGTCGGACAAGCGGCTGGGACTGACTCCGAACTCTTCATTTCCGTGACGTTCCGCAATGCGTGCGCTGGCGCTTTCCACTTCGCGCATGGTAAGCCCGAGGCGCTCACGTAAGCCACGCAGGTTGAGTCCGGCCGCGAGGATGGCGATTCTATCGTCAGGAGCCTGCATCAAAGATGCTCCGGGTCAGCTGCGTTCCTCTACCTGGTTCGAGGCTATACTTCACGGCTGACGAAGTCCCCAGTATAGGAGTGGACGTGCGATCCTGCTTGCGATCCGCTCGGTCTTGCTCCACTCGAACTGCCCCGCAGAGCCCGGCAACGCAGCGCACGATAAACTAAAGTTTACTGCCTTGCAAACACCTTTTTCCTAAGTCAAAATTGTGATCGGGAGAATCGTTCCGCAAGATACACGTTACCCTTATCCTTATTTTGCCGGAAATGGCCCTATAGTGCCAGCCGGGGACGGATTTCCCAGAATGGGAAGTCTATAATCAACTTCATGGCCCGGGGATGGGAAAGCAAATCGGTGGAAGAGCAGCAGTCCGCGGCCGCAACTGAGGCCGAATCGAAACAACGACTTACCCCGGAGCAGGCCGCCTTGAATCAGGCCCGGGAGGCGATTGAGCTGTCCCGCCGGCGGGTGGTGCAGCAACTCCAAAAGGCTCAAAATCTTCGCCTCCGTCAGATGCTTGAGAGCGCGCTTTCCGAGCTCGAAGCACGCCGGGCACGGCTGTGCTAAGTCTATGGTGCGGTTGAGTTTGAATGTTTTTCGAGTATAATGTTTTCATCCCCCATGAAAGCTTACGTGTACGTGTCGCTCAAGAAGAGCGTTCTGGATCCGCAAGGCAAGACCATCCAGGGCGCGCTCAAGAAAATGGGATGTAAGGGATTGGAAGAGGTCCGCCAGGGCAAGTATTTCGAGCTCACACTCGATGGTGGCCTGAGCCGGAACGAAGTCGAGGCAGAAGTAACACGCATTGCCCGCGACGTTCTGACCAATCCGGTGATTGAAGAGTTTCGTTTCTCCCTCGAAGACTAGCCGAAGTCCCCGGTTCGGTGATGGAAGGTTTTCCTGCAGCGGCAGGCTTGTTGTCCGCAGAACGCGTGGTCGGCGTTTCGAAGTAGTGGCCGGATTCTAACTCACAAACAACATCTTTCGGTTTCCCCCGGGCCGAAAACTAGGAGCATTCGTATGTGCGGTATCGTGGGATACGTTGGCAAGAAGCGGGTGGTACCGGTCATCATCGAGGGCCTGAGACGTTTGGAATATCGCGGTTACGATTCCGCCGGAATCGCGGTGTGCGGCAATGGCGAGGGTCTGCAGATTCGCCGGGCCGAAGGCAAGTTGCGGAACCTGGAAGAGGTAATCCGGCTCAAGCCGCTCGACGGCACCTACGGCATCGGTCACACCCGCTGGGCCACGCATGGCCGTCCCACGGAAGAAAACGCCCACCCGCATCGCGATTGCACCGGACGCATCGTAGTCGTACACAATGGCATCATCGAGAACTATGTTTCGCTGAAGCGCAAGCTCATTGAAGAAGGCCACAAGTTCACCACTGAGACCGACACTGAAGTGATCGCTCACCTGGTCGAAAAATACTTTCTGAAAACCGCGAACGGACATCGCCCCTCGCTCGAAGAGTGCGTCCGCAAGACGGTCGGCCAACTGACTGGAGTTTTCGCCCTGGCGGTGATCGCGGTCGATGAGCCCAACAAAATCGTGGCTGCCCGCAATGGCCCGCCGGCCGTGATCGGCCTGGGCAAAGACGAATATTTCGTCGCCTCCGACGTGCCCGCGATTCTTTATCACACCCGCGACCTTTTCTTTCTGGGCGACGGCGACCTCGCCGTCATCACTCCGGAGGGCGTGCAGCTCACCGACTTCAACGGACAGCCTGTCGTCCGCCAGGTGCAGCACGTCACCTGGGACCCGATCATGGCGGAAAAGGGCGGCTTCAAGCATTTCATGCTGAAGGAAATCTACGAGCAGCCGCGCTCGGTGCGTGACACGACGCTGGGACGGGTTTCGCAGGAAACCGGCCACGTCTTCCTCGACGAGATGGAAATCACCGAAGCCGAGTTCAAGGCCGCGAGGAAAATCAATATCGCAGCTTGCGGGACCAGCTGGCACGCCGCGCAGGCCGGCAAGTTCATGATCGAGCGCCTGGCGCGGCTTCCGGTGGAAGTCGATTACGCCAGCGAGTGGCGCTATCGCGATCCCATCATCCTCCCGATACCCTCACCATGCTGATCACGCAGTCCGGCGAGACCGCGGACACTATCGCTGCCCAGCGCGAAGCCAAAGCCAAAGGTTCGAAGACCCTGGCCATCTGCAACGTGGTCGGATCCGATGATCACGCGCGAAGCCGCCGGCACCATCTACACTCACGCCGGCCCGGAAATCGGCGTTGCTTCCACCAAGGCTTTTACCGCTCAGCTTGACCGCTCTTTACCTGTTCGCGCTGTATCTGGCGCAGCGAGCGCGGCACCATCACCGCCGAACCAGGCCAAAGCGGCGATCCAGGAACTCACGCGTGATTCCTGGCAAGCTCGAGCATCTGCTCACCCGCGATGAAGAATGTGAAGACTCTGGCCAAGGAATATTCTCGCTCACAGGACTTCCTGTTCCTGGGACGCGGCATCCATTACCCCATCGCGCTCGAAGGCGCACTCAAGCTGAAGGAGGTTTCCTACATCCACGCCGAAGGTTATCCCGCCGGAGAAATGAAGCACGGCCCCAACGCGCTGATTGACGAGAATCTTCCGGTGGTGATCATCGCGACCCGGGACACAGAACGACGCGCTGTCGATGACCCGATACGAAAAGACGTGTTCGAATCTGAAAGAGGTCAAAGCCCGCTCCGGCATGATCATCGCGCTGGCCACCGAAGGCGACGAGGACATCAAAGAAGCCGCCGACCACGTGCTGTACGTTCCCGCAGCACCGGAAGAGTTGCTGCCGATTCTCGAAATCGTGCCGCTGCAGTTGCTGGCCTATCACATCGCGGTGCGCCGCGGCTGCGACGTGGACCAGCCCAGGAACCTGGCGAAGTCGGTGACGGTGGAGTAGGGGCCAGCTGCTAGCTTCTAGCTTCTAGCTCCTAGCTCTTAGCGAAGGTCATGCTGAAAGCCGGCGTCTCTGACCAGCCGGGGCCGAGCGCATCTCGGCGGGTATTCGTAGCAACGCCAGCCGTCACGGCGAGCGTCCTACGAGCACTCCCGCGCCAGAGGCGGGGCGATTCCCTCCGATCGGGCTCAGGAGACGCCGGCTCATGCGTAGCGAGCGCGAACTCTCGCGTCCAACTGCGCGCTCTGTCATCTATAGGGCTGATGGCTCCCTTTCAAACTTTCACCACCCGACTCGTTCGTTCCAGTTTCTCTGTTCCACCCGAACCAAGCACCTGGAATTCGAGGTGCCTCCGTTCTCGCGCTTCGGTTTCGTCGCCGGACAGTGGCTCTCGCTTCAAGACCAACAAGCCCGACGGCGAGGAAATCACGCGCGCCTATTCGATCGCATCCCCACCCGGAGAGGACGAATCGCTTCGCGCTCTGCCTCAACCGGGTGCAGGATGGCTTCATGTCGAATTTCCTGTGCGACATGAAAGAGGGAGAAGAGATCACTTGCCAGGGGCCCTTCGGCGAACTTCATCCTGCGGCCGCCCATGCGCGATACAGTTTTCATCGCCACCGGCACCGGCATCGCGCCTTTTCGCTCGATGCTGCATTGGCTGTCTGGCCGAATCCGGCCGCCATCAGGACAAGGAGTTCTGGCTGGTTTTCGGCAATCGCACCGAAAGCGACATCTACTATCACGAGGAATTTCTTACGATCTCGCCGCCGCTCATCCCAACTTTCACTACCTGCCAACCCTCAGCCGTGGCGCTCCGCGATTGGCAAGGCCTGCGCGGATACGTCCAGGAACACGTGCCCGGCATCGTGGGCCAGGTCGCACTGACATGCACGCTTACATCTGCGGTCTGGACAAGATGATCAAGGCCAATCGAGAGCTGCTGAAAGGCCTGGGCTGGGACCGGAAGTCGATCCTCTACGAGAAGTACGACTAACTTCCTCGAATTCCTTGCGATCTTTGCGAAAAAGATTGCCTTCGCGAACTTTGCGGTTAAAAATTTTGACCGCAAAGGACGCAAAGGAGTTCCGCAAAGGTCGCAAAGAAATCGCCGAAAATACCTGTATCCATCCTTCGATTTACCGCATCTAAACCTTGACAATGATTCACTCAAGTCTTATTATCTTCGGACATTGCAGCACTTAATGCATTGATTAAAAAGCACTTATATGTTTCAAGGAGGGCCAGAATATGGCCAAGATTATCGGAATTGACCTCGGAACCACCAACTCCTGCGTTGCCGTCATGGAAGGTGGCGAGCCCAAGGTGATCCCCAATGAAGAAGGAGGGCGGACCACGCCCTCGGTCGTCGGTTTCACCAAGACCGGCGAGCGGCTGGTCGGGCAGGTGGCGAAACGCCAGGCCATCACCAACCCGGAAAACACGGTCTATTCGATCAAGCGGTTCATGGGACGCCGCTTCGACGAAGTGACCGAAGAAATGAAGATGGTGCCTTACAAGGTCGTGCAGTCGGGCGACCACGTGGCGGTGCTGGCGCAGGGCAAGGAGTACACGCCTCCCCAGGTTTCCGCCATGATTCTGCAGAAGCTGAAGAAGGCGGCGGAAGACTATCTCGGCGAGAAGGTCACCGAAGCGGTCATCACCGTGCCGGCGTACTTCAACGACGCGCAGCGCCAGGCCACCAAAGATGCCGGCCAGATTGCCGGACTCGACGTGAAGCGCATCATCAACGAGCCCACGGCGGCGGCGCTGGCCTACGGTCTCGACAAGAAGAAGGACGAAACCATCGCCGTGTACGACTTCGGCGGCGGCACCTTCGATATTTCGATTCTCGAAGTCGGCGAAGGCGTGATCGAAGTGAAAGCCACCAACGGTGACACCCACCTGGGCGGCGACAACCTCGACCAGCGCATCGTGGACTGGCTCATCGACGAATTCAAGAAGGACGAAGGCCTCGACCTGCGCGGCAAGGGCAACGAGATGGCGCTGCAGCGTCTGCGTGACGCGGCGGAGCGCGCCAAGATCGAGCTCTCCACCACCATGGAGACCGAGATCAATCTGCCCTTCATCACCGCCGATGCCGGCGGCCCCAAGCACCTGGTCAAGAAGATGACCCGGGCGAAGCTGGAATCGATGGTCGAAGACATCATTCAGCGCTCGGTCGGCCCGTGCAAGCAATGCATGAAAGATGCCGGCGTGGATGCCAGCAAGATCAACGAAGTCGTGCTGGTCGGCGGACAGACGCGCATGCCGCGCATTCAGCAGCTGGTGAAGGAACTGTTCGGCAAGGAAGGCCACAAGGGCGTCAACCCGGATGAAGTCGTCGCGATCGGCGCGGCCATCCAGGGCGGCGTGCTCAAGGGCGAAGTGAAAGACCTGCTGCTGCTGGACGTGACTCCGCTGTCGCTGGCGATTGAAACGCTGGGCGGCGTGGCTACGCCGATGATCCCGCGCAACACGACGATTCCGACCAAAAAGACGGAAACGTTCTCGACCGCGGCCGACAGCCAGACCTCGGTCGAAGTGCACGTGCTGCAGGGCGAGCGTCCGATGGCGGCGCAGAACCGCACTCTCGGCAAGTTCCACCTGACCGGGATTCCACCGGCACCGCGCGGCGTGCCGCAGATCGAGGTGACGTTCGACATCGATGCCAACGGCATCCTGAACGTGACCGCGAAGGACACGGCCACGGGCAAGGACCAGAAGATCACGATTACGTCGTCTTCGGGCCTGAGCAAGGAAGAAGTCGAGCGCATGGCCAAGGAAGCCGATGCGCACTCGGCCGAGGACAAGGCCAAGCGCGAGGAGATCGACTCCAAGAACCAGCTCGACTCCATGGTCTACAGCGTGGAGAAGATGCTGCGCGAGCAGGGCGACAAGATCTCCGGCTCCGACCGTGGCGACGTGGAAAACGCGATTGCCGACGCCAAGAAGGCGCTGGAGTCGAACGAAAAGGCAGCCATGGACAAGGCGCGCGAGACGCTGACCCAGGCCTCGCACAAGCTGGCCGAACAGATGTACAAGGCGGCCCAGCCGCAGAGCTCCAGGCGCCGGCCCGACGCCGGGCGCAAGCGCAGGACCTGAGCCCGGCGCCAACGGCGGCCCGAAGAAGGACGAAGGCGTGATCGACGCCGAGTACGTGGACGTGGAAGACAAGAAGTAAGCTGTCAGCCATCAGCCGTCAGCCATCAGCAAACGCCGTGTGGGGGCGGGTCTCTGACCCGCCCAGGCCGAGCGAGGCTCGGCAGGCTTTGTTTCGTGTGGTCGCGGGCGAGTCGCCCGGGGTTTTCGTAGCGCCGCCGTCCCGGCGGCTGTGGGTGAGGGCGTCTCGCTCCCACCGCCGAGGGCAGGATGCCCTCGGGACGGCGGCGAGACGCCGGCGCTACGGGTTTAAGGGATACAGGTTAAGGGAGACGACAAATTGCAATTTGAAGTGAATGGTCAGGATTATTTTTTGAACTTCGCGGAAGACGAAGCCTACTGGTACGTGTTGGCGCCCACGCTGACGGGAGTGCAGCGCATCCCGGTTTACGTGGATTCCCCGGCATACGAGCGTTTCGGCATCCTGGGAAAGAATCGTCACAATATTCAGAACTGAATTCTCACGGGCCGCGAGTACGGCGCACAACCAAGAATGGCCACCACCCCAAAAAAAGACTATTACGAAATCCTGGGCGTGAAGAAATCCGCCTCGGCGGACGATGTCCGCAAGGCCTTTCGCAAGCTTGCGCGCAAGTATCATCCCGACGTCAATCCCGGAGACAAGGCGGCGGAAGAGAAGTTCAAGGCGCTTTCCGAAGCCAACGAAGTCCTGAGCGATCCCAAGAAGCGGAAGATTTACGACCAGGTCGGGTTTTACTCCGACAACATCGATGCCGCCACGGCCGAGGCTTATGCCCGTGCCGGAGGCGGCGCGGCCGGCCCCGGCGCCGGGTTCCCGGGAGCGCAGGCGGGTGGAGGCGCGCCGGGCGCAAACTTCGATTTCGGCGGCTTCGACTTCACCGACATGTTCGAGAACGCCCGGGGGAGGAAAGCCAGCAGCTCAGGTACGGGCAGCTTCCGCGATATTTTTTCCGGCATCTTCGGCGGGAGGGGAGGGGCAGCTCAGGAAGGTCCCGAGCCCGGTACAGACCTCGAGTACCAGGTCAACGTGCCCTTCTGGACCGCCATCCGCGGCGGCGTGATGCGCCTGAATATTACGCGCCGGGATACCTGCCCCAACTGCCACGGCCAGGGCTTTATCGAGGCTGGCGGCTCTTGTCCCGAGTGCGGGGGCAAGGGGCAAGTCACGCAGACCGGCGGGCGGATGAAATTCAATGTGCCCTGCCCCAGGTGCCACGGCACGGGAAAGAATATCTCCGTTTGCCCGAATTGCCATGGCGAGGGTACGGTCGAACGCACCGAACCGCTCGAAGTCCGCATCAAGGCCGGCACGCGTGACGGCCAGCGCATCCGCCTCGCGGGCAAGGGAAACGCCGGGACCCATGGAGGCCAGGCCGGTGATCTCTACGTGATCATCCGGACCGCCGACCACCCCATCTTCCAGCGCGAAGGGGATGACATTCGTATCACTGTGCCGGTTACAGCCACCGAGGCGGCCCTGGGAGCCAAAATTGAGGTCCCGACCATCGACGGCCGCACCCTGCTGAAAATTCCGCCGGGAACCCAGTCCGGACAGAAACTTCGCCTGCGCGACAAGGGTGTGCCCTCGGCTACAAAAGAGGGGACGCGTGGCGACGAGATCGTCGAAGTCAAGCTCACCGTTCCCATGCCGCGCGACGAACGCTCCAAGGAAATCCTGCGCGAGCTGGCCAAGCTGAATCCGGAAGATCCGCGCGAAGAGCTCTGGAAGAACGTGTGAAGCAGTCGTCGGTCGTCAGGCGTCAGTCTTCAGACCTCCCTGCAAGCTGATTGGCTGACGACCGACGGCTGAGGACTGACGACTGGCATTACCTCGGTGCCCACCGGAGAAAAATAATTCAAAAATTATTTTTACACTGCATCTAATTTCCCGTATGCTCACGGCTGCGAACTTGCATCCAGCCGAATTCTGAAAGCGCAAGCATCGCCCCGGGAGGAAGCCGTCGAAATTGGCAACAGCTAGCGCCCCGCGTCAGAATCTCCAGCCACCTGCCGTCGTCCCCAGCCGGAAAAAATCAGTCCGCCTTACGCTCTGGCCCCTGGTCGCCGCCACCTTCTTTATGGTGTCGGGCGGAACCTATGGCACGGAAGACATCGTGCACGGCGCCGGCTATGGCAAAGCCATCCTGATCCTGCTGCTGACGCCGATTCTCTGGAGCCTGCCCACCGCCTTCATGATCGGCGAGCTTTCGAGCGCGCTGCCCTTCGAAGGCGGCTATTACGCCTGGGTGCGCCGTGCCATGGGAAACTTCTGGGGATTTCAGGAAGCCTGGCTGTCGCTGGTGGCCTCGATCTTCGACATGGCGATTTATCCCACGCTCTTTGTGCTCTACCTCAACCGCCTGTTCCCCTGGTTCGCGGAAGGGCACCGCGGCGTGATGGTGGCGCTGGCAGTGGTAATTGTTTGCGCACTGCTGAATATTGCCGGGGTCCGGGTGGTGTCCACGACTTCGCTATGGCTTTTCTTCGCGCTGTCGGCACCCTTCATTCTGATCGTGGCGATCGCTCCCTTCAAGGTTGGGGCTCTAGCCAATGCCGTGACCACGCCCACTACCTCTACCGTTGACATCCTGGGCGGCTTGCTCATCTGCATGTGGAACTACATGGGATGGGACAATGCCTCGACCATCGCGACCGAGGTGGAACGCCCGCAGCGCACCTATCCCCGGGCCATGCTGGCCGCGGTTGTCATTGTGGCCCTGAGCTACATCGTCCCCGTGGCGGCCATGTGGATGACCGGGCTTTCGTCAAGCGCATGGGAAACCGGTTCCTGGGCAGACATCGCCCTCATGCTCGGCGGTCCGCTGCTTCGCGTGGGCCTGGCCCTGGGGGGCATGATCAGCGGCTTTGGCATGTTCAATGCCCTGGTGATGAGCTATTCGCGCCTGCCCCTCGCCATGGCTCAGGATGGCATGCTGCCGAAGGTCTTTGGCAAGCTGCATCCCCGCTCGCGGGCGCCCTGGGTAACCATTCTGGTCTGTGCGACCGGGTGGGCGATGTGCCTGGGACTGGGCTTCGAGCGCCTGATCATCATCGATATTCTGCTGTACGGCGTCAGCCTCGCCCTGGAGTTTGTGGCGTTAATTGTCCTGCGCGTCCGCGAGCCCGAACTTCCGCGCCCCTTCAAGGTCCCGGGAGGAATGTTCGGAGCGGTGGCGGTGGGAGTGGCGCCCATGCTGCTGCTTGGCTTCTCGGTGGTCCGAAGTCAGAGCGAGCATGTTTTGGGAATTAGCGCCTTTGCTTTCGGGATGCTGCTCATAGCCGCTGGGGTAGTCGCCTATTTCGTGAATGTAGCCCTGAAACCGGCCGGCTGGGGTATGGCAACCGAGAAACCTGACCCGGTAGCCTAAAGACTCTTTGCCACGGATTTACACGGATTTCACGGATTCATCTGTGAAGGTCCGTGCTGATCCGTGGCGTTTGTCTTTTGGGGTAAAGTAGTACCGATGACCAAACGCAAATCCAAGGGCGCTTACATGATCTCGTCGGTGGCGGAGATGTATGGCATCCATCCCCAGACTTTGCGCCTGTACGAACGCGAGGGTCTGCTTAAGCCGTCGCGCACCGAGGGCAATACTCGCCTCTATACCGACGAAGACCTGCAGCGCCTCGAGTTCATCCTGTCCCTGGCCCGAGACCTGGGCGTGAACATCAGCGGTATCGCAATCATTCTTCAAATGCGCGAACGCATGGAAGAGATGCAGGTCCAGATTCATGACTTCGTGAAGTACATCCAGGAGGAAGTGCTGTCGCGGGCGACGGCCGCCGCCGACCCGGCTAAGGGCGCTATCGTACCGGTGCGGCGGCACCTGGTGGCGCCGGTACCGCCAGCCAGAAAACGATAGTCTCTGACAACTAGCAACTGATAACCGACAACCGGTCTTATGCTTCCCTTCAAGCTGGTGTATAGCGACAAGTACTATCTCCCAATCGGAACGCACGTCTTTCCCGCTGAAAAATACCGCCGCATCCATGACCGATTGCTGGAGACCGGGGTTGCCGCACCCTCCGACTTCGTAACTCCGCAACCCGCATCGGACCAGGACATTCTGCTGGTCCACACTCCGCAATACGTTGAGAAGCTCAAGACCGGAACCCTTTCCGCCCGTGAAGAACTGGAGATGGAGATCCCCTACTCGCCGGAGCTGGTGCAGGCTTTCTGGCTGGCGGCAGGCGGCTCGATTCTGGCTGCCCAGCATGCGCTCAACGATCGCGTGGCCTTCAACATAGGCGGCGGCTTCCACCATGCTTTCCCCGATCACGGCGAAGGCTTTTGCATGATCCATGACGTGGCGGTGGCGATCCGCCGCATGCAGCGGGATGACAAGATTCGCACCGCCATGACGGTCGATTGCGACGTTCACCACGGCAATGGCACTGCCGCCATCTTTGCCGGTACGCGTACTCCCAGCGCGCCGCTGCCTTCGACTTCTTCGGCGGCCCGGTCGGAGCCCCCGGGGAAGATCCGGCACGCCCATGCCGGTGACGTCTTCACCATCTCCTTGCACCAGCACAATAACTATCCGGCCTGGAAGCCGCATTCCTCGATTGATGTGGACCTGCCCGATGGGATGGGTGACGACGACTACCTGGCCTGGCTCGACAACGCGCTCAGTTCGGGCCTGCGCCAGTTCGAGCCTGACTTGATCTGCTACATCGCAGGCGCCGATCCGTATCGCGAAGACCAACTGGGCGGCCTGGCGCTGACTATCGAGGGGCTTAAAAAACGGGATGAGCTTGTTTTCCGCGTGGCCGAAGCGCGAAACATTCCGGTGATGGTCACCTATGCCGGCGGCTATGCTCGAAACGTAGAAGACACAGTCACGATCCACTGCAACACGGTGATGGCCGCGAAAGAAGTCTTCCGCTAAAGGGTGCCAAGTTAACCTTCCCCGCCCTGTCGTTCCATAGTGCGGAACGATGAGAACGGAGCACCCGCCTGGCACTGATAGAATAGTTACAAATCTATGTTTGAGAATCTTTCAGAAAAACTCCAGCGTGCGTTCAAGACCCTGCGGGGCGAGGCCACCCTCAACGAAGAAAACATGCAGGAGGCGCTGCGCGCCATCCGGCTGGCGCTGCTCGAGGCTGACGTCAACTTCAAGGTCGTAAAGCAGCTTATCGATCACATCCAGGAGAAGGCCATCGGCCAGCAGGTGGCGACTGCGCTTTCGCCGGCCGAGCAGGTCATCAAGATTCTCCGCGATGAATTGATCGAGATCCTGGGCCGCGACACCGCCAAGGTGAAGTTTGCCTCGCAGCCGCCGACCGTCGTGTTAATGGCCGGCCTGCAGGGCTCGGGCAAGACCACGACCTCCGGCAAGCTGGCGAACTGGTTCAAGCAAGGCGGCCATCGTCCGCTGCTGGTTTCGGTGGACGTGTACCGTCCCGCGGCCCGTGAGCAGCTTAAAATCGTAGCTCATGCGATCAAGGCCAACATTTACGAAGGTGAAGTGGGCGAGGCCAACACGGCAACCGTCGAGCGTCTGGCCAAGGAAGCGCGTCGCGAAGCCATCAACACCGGGTCAGACGTGCTGATCGTGGATACCGCCGGCCGCCTGCACATCGACGATCAACTCATGGACGAGATGCAGTCGCTCAAGCGGCTGCTCAACCCGCAGGAAATCCTGTTCGTGGCCGATGCCATGACTGGCCAGGACGCGGTCAACTCCGCCGACGAGTTCCACAAGAAGCTCGCCCTCACCGGGGTTGTCCTCACCAAAATGGATGGCGATGCCCGCGGCGGCGCGGCGCTTTCCATCCGCCAGGTTACCGGGCAGCCCATTAAGTTCATCGGCGTGGGCGAGAAGTACGACGCGCTCGAACCCTTCCATCCCGATCGCATCGTCTCGCGTATTCTCGGCATGGGCGACATTCTCTCGCTGATCGAAAAGGCGGAACAGAATGTTGACAAGAAAAAGGCCGAGGAAATGGCCAGCCGCGCCCTCACCGGCGACGGCTTTTCGCTGGAAGATTTTCGCGACCAGTTGCGGCAGCTGAAGAAAATGGGATCGATCCAAAGCCTGATGGGCATGCTACCCAGCGTCGGTCCGTTCGCGGGAATACAGAAGCACGCCGATAAAGTTGACGAAAAGCAGCTCGGCCGGGTGGAAGCGATCATCAACTCGATGACCCAGCACGAGCGCCTGCACCACGAAGTGATGAACGGCAGCCGGCGCAAGCGCATCGCCCGTGGCTCCGGCACCAGCGTGCAGGAAGTCAACAACCTGCTGCGCCAGTATGCCCAGATGCGAAAGATGTTCAAGCAAATCGGCAAGCCCAGCTTCGCCCGCAGAATGGCGGGAATGAAGATGCCGGGAATGTGAGGCGGGCGTCAGACCTCGGACGTCGGACCTCGGCCCGTTTCCAAGGCTTGCCGCGCATTTCGGGGTTGACGTTGAGGTCTGAGGTCTGACGTCTGAGGTCCGCATCATGAAGTGGCGCTCGCTTGAAGAATCCGCACCCGGCACTGACACCCGGCCTCTGCATGACATTTTCGCCGAGCGCAAGGCTCTGATCGCCAAGTACGTTCCCCCTGACACTCAGGCTGTCCACACCCGTGTGATCGCCGCGCTGAAAGAAAAGCACCTGGCAGAAAACATTCTTCCGGTCGCCTCCAACGCTCGAGCCTTCGAACTCAATGATCACAACGGCAATCTGGTTTCATCGACCACCCTGTTGAGCAAAGGGCGCCTGGCACTCTGCTTTTTTCGCGGTCGCTGGTGCCCGTTTTGCGTAGGGCAGCTGGAAGCCATGAACCTGCTTCTCTCCCAGATCGAACAAGCCGGGGCCTCGCTGGTAGCGATCTCGCCGCAGACGGTTCAACAATCATTCTTCATGGTGGACCAGCACAAACTGCGCTTTCCTCTGCTCAGCGATGCCGGCAACCACGTGGCGCGCCAGTTCGGACTCGTCTATCGCGTGCCGGATGAGCAGCAGTCCATCTACCGCCATGCCTTCGTCAATCTGCCCTTTGCCAATGGCGACAGCAGTTGGGAACTTCCCATCCCCGCTACTTTCATTCTGGACCGCGACGGCACGATTCTTTATGCCTCCGCCGACGAAGACTATGCCCAGCGGCCGGAGCCACGGGAAATTTTGGGGCGACTCAGCCAACGCGCCTGAGCGCAATTCTGCCGGTTTCAATTATGATTGGATATGGGTGAGCGCCCGCTTTGGAATGCTGACGACCAGCGCAGCCGGCTTGACGAACTGACCGCCAGCACCACGAATCCAGCAAAAGATCTTCCCCTTCGCCGTGACGTGCGCCTGCTCGGCACCTTGCTGGGGCGCGTCCTGGTGGAGCAGGTGGGCGAGTCTTTACTGGGTGTGGTCGAGGAGTTGCGGCGCATTTTCATTCAGCATCGCGAGCAGCCACGCCCGCACACCGCGTTAACGGATTTTCAGGACCCTCTTCTCCACCAGGCCCGGAACATAATCGCCCGGCTCACCATCGATGAGGCCCATCGGGTCACGAAGGCGTTCGCCATATATTTTGAGTTGACGAATCTTGCTGAAACCAACCATCGCAAACGCCGGCGGCGTGCCGCCAAACTGCATCCTGAGCAGCCTCCGCTGGAGGGCTCGTTCCGCGGCACTTTCCGGCGCATGCGGGCGGCCGGCATCGACGCCAGCCAGGCGCTGGAGGTCTTGCGCAAAATAAAAGTCACGCCGGTTTTCACGGCCCATCCCACTGAGGTCGCCCGCCGGACAGTTCTGCTCAAGCGCCGCCGCATCGGCAAACAACTGGAGCGCCTGGACCGCCTCCCTCTCACCGAGGCTGATGCCAGCCGGTTTGAGGCGCGAATCTTCGCGGAAGTGACTTCTTTATGGCAGACCGATGAAGTGCGCCTGGAAAAGCCCCTGGTGACCGACGAGATTCGCATGGGCCTCGATCACTATCCCTTTTCGCTGTTTGCCGCCCTGCCGCGTCTGTATGACGAAGTGATCGATTCCCTGTGCGCGGCTTATGAGCTTGACCTGCAGGATTCCGAAATTCCCGACCTGCTCTTTTTTGGCTCGTGGATTGGCGGCGATCGCGACGGCAACCCGTTCGTCACGCCCAACTCCACCCGGGAGGCGTTGCAGCGAGCGCGAAATGTGATCATTGGGCACTACATCGCGGAACTGGAACGCGCCAGTGACCAGCTCAGCGCATCCATCCGCCAGGTGAGAGTTTCCGACGCAGTCCGCGCGCGGCTGACAGATTACAGCACGCAGATGGGTGATGAAAACGCGCGCCAGTCACGCATTTCAAGCTCAGAACTCTATCGCCGGCTGCTCAACCTGATAGTGGTGCGGTTGCGGCATAGCCGCGAAGGGCTGGAAGCGGAAAAGTCATACCCGTCTGCCCAGGAATTCGAGAACGATCTTCAGCTGATCCGCGAAAGCCTGTCGGCGAATCGCGGGCTGCGGCTGGCCCAGCTGGTGATTGATCCGCTTTTGCGCCAGGTGCGCGCTTTTGGATTTCATCTTTCAACCCTCGACGTCCGCCAGCACGCGCGCCTGCACGCCCAGGCGCTGGCCGAGATGGAGTCTCATGTGGGCGCGAGCGCCCACACTAAAGAACTTTCTCCCACGACCGAGGACGTTCTCGACACCCTGCGCGAGATCGCCGAGTTGAAGAAGGTCTATCCCGCATGCGCGATTCGCAGCTACATCATCAGCGGAGCGCAGTCCGAAGCCGACGTCTTCGCGGTCACGAAACTGGCTGCCGCCTGTGGTGTGCGCGTGGCGGCCGCCGGAGATGACCCGGGACTGATGCCGGTGCCGCTTTTCGAATCGATTGAGGCCCTGCGGACTTCTGCTTCGGTGATGGAGCGCATCTGGCGCGCTCCAGACTACCAGCCTGTGCTCGATTCCTGGGGGCGCTGGCAGGAGGTCATGCTGGGTTATTCCGATTCCAACAAAGACGGCGGCATGTTGACCAGCATCTGGGAGTTATACAAGGCGCATCGCGACCTGCATCGCGCCGCGCGAGAGTGCAACGTGAAGCTCCGCCTCTTTCACGGCCGCGGCGGCACTGTAGGACGCGGCGGTGGCCCCACTCACACCGCGATCCTCGCCCAGCCGGTGGGAGATTTTTCCGGCGAGATTCGCATTACCGAGCAGGGCGAAGTGCTCAACTGGAAGTATGCCGATCCGGTGCTGGCGGAGTGGAACCTCGAGATCATGATCGCCTCCTGCCTGGAAGCGCTCACGCGCACCCGCGGGCCCGCGCCTGGCGCCGACCAGCGCTGGGCGCCGGCCATGGAGCAGATGTCGAGCGACGCCTTCGCCTTTTACCGCCGCAACATCGCCCACAATTCCGAGGTAATCGAATACTTCGAACAGGCCACGCCGGTGAACGAACTGGAACACGCGCGCATCGGTTCCCGTCCTCCGCGTCGCGGCCAGGGCCGCCGGCTGGAAGATCTCCGCGCCATCCCCTGGGTCTTTGGCTGGATGCAGAGCCGCCACGCGGTCCCCGCATGGTTCGGCGTAGGACATGCACTGGAGCGCTTCGCGCTTCAGGACTCCGCAAATCAATCTCTGCTCTGCGAGATGATGCGAAGTTTTCCGCTATTCTCTGACTTGATCCGCAACGTGGAACTGGCCATGTCCAAAGCCGACCTGACCATCGCGCGCCTCTATGCGGAACTTGTCCCCGACGTGAACCTACGCGAGCGAGTGTGGGCGATGCTGGTGGACGAATTCGAACGCACCCGCGGGATGGTTCTCAGCGTCACCGACCAGGGGGAGTTGTTGAAAGGTAATCCAGTGCTGGCCCGCTCGATCCGCTTGCGCAATCCTTACGTGGACCCGATGAGCCTGGTGCAAGTCGAGCTTTTACGTCGCAAACGGGCCGCTGGAAGCGCGGATGGCGTGGACTACGCACTGGGCGCCACGATCAACGGTATCGCGGCAGGCCTGCACAACACCGGCTGACCGCAGTCGCGGTTCAATTTCAAAATTATCGAGAGGGTTAACGCCCGGCCGCCGCCAGTTCCCTTTGCGGACTGGGTTCGTACTCCACGATATATCCGGCGACGGCGCTGGCCGCTACCGTGAGCGGGCTGGCCAGATACATCTGCCCGGGGCCGCTGCGGCCGGGGAAGTTACGGTTCTGGGCGCTGATCACCACCTGCTCCGGACGCGTGGTCACGCCCGGTCCGGCGTTGATGCACGCGCCGCAACTGGGCTCGATCACGTTCGCGCCCGCTTTCTGGAAGATCTCCAGATAGCCCTGGCGAATGCAGTAGTCGCGCGTCTCCTGCGATCCAAACTGGATATAGAACTTTACCGAATCAGCCACACGCTTGCCCTGCTTCAGTGCGTCGGCCAGCACACGGGCATACATGTCCATGTCTTCGTTCTTGCCTGCGGTGCAGGTTCCGCCGTAAGCCAGCTCAATCGGGACCGGCGTATTCAGTTCGCGAACGTATTTTCCGTTGCCGGGATCGCCAGGGGTTGCCACCATGGGCGTGATTTCGGCGGCGTCGAGTTCGATGGTGTGCGCGTACTGGGCGCCGGGATCGCTGTACAGGCCTGCGATCATCGACTCGGCTCGCTTGCGGTCCATGCCGCGGCGCTCCACCAGGAAATCGACAGCTTTTCGGTCGGGTGCGACGATGCCGGTGAAGCCGCCGATTTCGGCCGCCATGTTGGTCATGGTGGCGCGCTCGTCCACGCTCAGTTCCTCGATGGCTTCGCCCGCATACTCCATCACCTTGGCCAGGGCCTTGCCGCTGCGCACGTAGTCGAGGCTGAGAATCTTCAGAATGAAATCCTTGGCAGTCACATTCGGATGTTTCTTGCCGCGAATTGTGATCTTCACCGATTCGGGCACCTTGACTCGCACATCTTTAGTGATCCAGGAGTTGAAAACGTCTGTGGTGCCGATGCCGAAAGCCACGCATCCGATTGCGCCTACATGGGGAGTGTGCGAATCGGAGCCGATGTTGAGTTGTCCCGGCAGCGCGTAGCTCTCCAGCACGATGGAGTGGCAGATGCCTTCCGAGCCCTTGCGGTCTTTCAATTCGCCATGCAGTTGATTCCCTGCTTGGCGGCAAATTCCTGCTGCTTCAGTTTGAGTTGCGTCGGCCAGGTCGAGCAGGCCGAGCTTCTTCTTTTCTTCCGAGATCACTTCATCGAGGAAGGTCAGGTGGTCGCGGAAGAAGAGGATGCTGGCCGGATCGTTGACCTTCGCGTCTTTCCCGACGAAGTGCTCGTAGAAGATGGCCGCCATCGGAGTCACGTATTCGTGGCAGAAACGCAGATCGGTGCGCGCGAATCCCGTGTCTCCGGGCCTTACGGCGGGGATGCCGAGATTTGCCGTCGGCGTCCACGACAGTGTCGCGCAAATATCTTTTCCGCAATGTTCATGCGGACGCCGGGCGGTCGTGATCGTCGGAATGGAGACTGACTTTCTTGCGCCGTGGCTGCGCGGATTGCAGACGCGCGATGTTGAACGGGAAGAGTCCGCCGTACTCGATGACCTGTCGCGTGATCTCGTCTTCGCCCTGCGTGAATTCGGAGAGCGGAATGTCATCGCCCGCACGGATTTTGTCGATCAGCGAAAAGTCGGTCGATGGTCAGCACGCCCAGGTTCTGGCAGTTCTGCTTGTAAATTCGCTCTATGTTTTCCGCGATCACCGACCTGTATCCCGCGCAGCACTCGGCGTAGGGCGACTGCTCGCGGCTGCTAGCCCTTGCCTCGTCGCTTGCCGCTCACTGCGCAGACGAAGCCTCCGCGCTTTACATCGCCGCGCTTGATGGGAAGCTCGTTGCCGCACTTGAGGCCGACGTAGGGAAACTCGCCCAGCGTTTCGTCGAAGTAGAAGCAGATCGTGCGCGGGCGTGATCTCGTCGGTCGAGATGTCGTCGCGCAACTTGGGATTATTGGCCGGATTCGCGGTGTCCCAGGGCAGTTCCCAGCCGTCGAGCTGGCGGATGATAAGTTCCGGATCTTCGGTGAGGAAGAGAATGCGTCCCTGCAGGCGAACTTTATCGGGGCGTTCGTTGATCTTGCGATCCAACAGCGAGGTGATCACTTCCCTATTTTACTGCCGGGGGACAGGTTAGGCACGGAAATGCTAAAGCGTAAACCACAAAGGACACGAAGGTTCACCAAGGGGTTCCTTCGTGTCATTCGTGGTTAAAGGGTTTTCTATTGGTGGCCGTGTTTGTCGTCGTACTCTTCCCCTGCAGGAATCGCCACGCTCAACCGGTTCTCTTTAGGTGCCAGCGGACACGTCACGTAGGGCGTAACCGCACATGGAGGATTGTAGGCGCGGTTGAAGTCGAGCACCACCGTGCCGTTCGTGACGGGGCCGGTCTTCAGAAACGGCCACCGGGATAAGTATCCGTCTTGCTGGTGGGATCGCTGAAGACGAAGAACAGGCCTTTGGCGGCATCGCCGCCGAGATCGGTCAGCCTGAGTTCCTGACCATTGAGCTTGAAAACCGCCGTTCCTGCAATCGGCGTCGGGGAGACATCGCCCAGCACGTTGGGAACATCGACCGTCTGTTTGCCGTCAGAAAGCAGGAAGGATGCGGTCACTCGATACGACAAGTCCAAGGGAAAGAATTCGCTCCGCGGAATTGGCGCGCGGCGTCGCTGTCGAGATCTTTTAGCCGATGCCGACACGCTCGCCGCGAATGATCGCATGAAACCGCAAATTCCCCAGTTCGACCACCGTTGGATCGTCAGCCGTGTCCGGCTGAAGCTGGGCCGTGCTAGCGGGTTTGCCTGCAATGACCGCGTTGACACCTGGAGCAAACTTGACGGTCACAACCTGGCCTTGCAGGCTGAATGACCCCGCGTGGGCGGGCCCTTTGGGAAAGACAATGGCATTTTTCGCATCAGTGCCAAAGCTGTTCTCGCCTGGCTTGAGCCAGAACAGCCCGGCCAGTGGCAGCCATTCCTGTTTGAGATCTTCGACCAGATCGCCCTTCCATTTTTCGAATGACTGCTGGTAAGCAGGATCGACCGCGGCTGGCTTGTCTGCCGCGGATGCGATTCCGCGCGGCGCCGAGACAACCATCGCGACCAGCAAGACTAAGAGTTTCCGCTTCATACTCTTTTTCTATACTCCTGAACATCGGGCAGAGGTTCCAGTCCCCGCCCGGCGAAGATCTCCGCAAATTCGTGGACCAGGGCGGCATGTAACAAGCCATTCGACGCCAGGGTCTCACGGCTGTTGAGTTGGAAGGGGCCGCCTTTAAAATCCGTCACTTTGCCGCCCGCTTCTTCGACAATCAGCACCCCTGCAGCCGTGTCCCAGGGATTGAGGTTGAATTCCCAGACCCATCGAAGCGGCCGCTGGCCACACAGCACAAGTCGAGGGCCGCCGAACCTGCACGCCGCACGCCGTGGGTGCGCAATGTTATCTGGTGATAGTAGTGAATATTCGGGTTCTTGTGCCTCTTGTGGCTGGGAAAGCCGGTGGCCACCAGACTCTCAGACAGGTTCGAAATCTTTGAGACCGTAGATTCGCTGCTGGTTCAGCCAGGCGCCGCTTCCCTGTTCGGCCGCGAACAGCTCATCGCGGGTGGGATCGTAAACCACGCCGGCAACCAGCCGGTCCTTGTGCTGCAGTCCCAGCGAAACGCAGAACACCGGAAACCCATGTGCGAAGTTAGTCGTGCCATCGAGCGGGTCAACGAACCAGCGATAGTCACTGCCGGTATCGACCAGGCCCTGCTTTTCACCGAGAATATCGTGGGCCGGCCAACGCGCCTTGATGCGCTCCCGGATCAGTATCTCGGAAGTGCGGTCGGCCACGGTGACCAGGTCGGCATCACCCTTGTACTCGACCTTCACATGCTGCTGGAAATATCCCATCAGCAAAGCGCCGGCTTCGCGGGCGATCTCCGCCATCGCGGGAACAAATTCATTGTGATTGAGGCGAGTCATGAATGACGTTCTGTTCTTTGCGTCCTTTGCGGAATTTCTTAGCGTCCTTGGCGGTTAAAGATTTTCCCGACGCAAGTGAAAAGCGTAACCGCAAAGGACGCGAAAGAACCCCGCAAAGGACGCAAAGAGAATCGGCGGTCTTACTTGCGCTTGGCGCCGTCTTCCGCGATATACATGATCTCGTGCTTGAAGATAAACAGATTGGGCTGGTCTTCGCGGGTCAACCTGACCATGTTCTTGTCGTAGTACTCAATCCAACCGCGGACCACTTCGCCGTCCGCCAGCTTGATGCTGACCGGCTTCTGTTTTTCTCCCAGTGACTTCAGGTATGCGGCCTCCTCCGAGGTCTGCTCGGGGAGGAGCAGGCCTTCCCTTGCGGGAAGCGCCAGGCGATCCTTGTCCTTGAAAAGGCATAGCCGATATCTTACACGCTGTCAGTGTGGGCGGACCCACACAATCTGTCCCACACAATTCATTCACTCAGCGGCGTACCAGAAGTATCGCAGAACCAGCCGCTAAAAAGTAAGCCTGACGCCGAACTGGAATTGGCGCGGCGCGCCCAGCGAAAATACTCCGGACCCCGGCCCGATGCGATTGGTCGCCCGTTCCGACGCCACTGTGCCGTTCACCGAACCCAGCGTCCCGTTCAGCGCCCCGCTCAACCGGTTGGCGGGACCATCGAAGTTAGCGAAGTTGAAAACATTGAAAGCCGACACGCTGGGCTCCAGAACAAACCGGTCTCCGAATTTGAAGGGACGGGCCAGGGTCAGGTTCACGGTGCGCAGCCATTCCAGGCTTACGTTATCTGCTGGAGCGGCCGCGACACTGGGCGAGTCCGCACCCAGTTGCAGCAGTTGCGATCGCGAAAGCAAGCCGGCATTGACCAGCGCCAGGCCGGCAAGAGTCGGCCGGTCGCCGAAATTGGCGTTATAGTTTCGGATTACCGTATTCAGGTCGCTGGCACTGACGGCGCGTCCAAACGCCCCGATATTGGTTCCCGGCAGAATATCGCCGTAGGAACTGGAACCCGTCTGGCTCTGCCCGCCGAAGGAGCCGTCGCCGCCTACGTCAGTACGGAAAATCTCTCCTCCTACTCCGCCACTGGCTGGAAGGAAAAGAGTCTGTGGCAGAGGCGAAGCCAGCTGGGCCATCAGGCCCAGGCGGATGCCGCGGGGAAGGTCCAGCACCGAGCCCAGGGAAAACTGGTGCTTGCGGTCCTGCGATGCGGAGCCAAAGTACGAGGTCGGGTGGTTGAAATCCGCCGCCAGGGGCAGCAGGTCCTGGTCGCCGAGCCCTCCCGCAATGTTGCTGCGAAAGCTGGCGTGGGTGTAGGAAAACTGCAAAGTCCCGCCTACCACTCCACGCACCGGATTGGTGACGTGGGTGCGCACCGAAACCTGCAAGCCGCTGTAGAGCGAGCGGCCGGCAGGAAAGAACATGGTGTTGCGTCCAACCAGCGGATTGATTCCGGCAAAGGCCGCGCCCGTATCCGGAGTCAAACCAAACAGGGATGCCGGAGCGCCGCCCAGGAACTGAGCGCCGGAATCCAGGCCGTTGGCGGCGAAATCGGTAATGCTGGCGCCTGGCACCGCGGCCAGGTAACAGCTGACCGCAGTCTGCGAACTGGCCCCGGCGCTTCCGGCGGGCGCGCAAGCTGCGCTGAGCGGGTTCGCGGCCAGCGTGTTGTTGATCGCATTCAACGCCGCATTCGTGTTCAGGTGCGAGGCGTCCCCCACGTGGTTGGTGTCATACCCGATCAGATAGTGCGTGCCGACGTTGCGCACATAGTCCACGCTGAACAGGGTGGTCTGCCAGAACTGTTTCTGCAAACCGATGTTCATCTGCAGCGAACGCGGAGTCTGGTAGGTGGGGGCCAGCAGGCCCTGCTGGCTATTGAGCGCCTGTCCCACGTAGCTGGGGTTAGGAGAGCTGGACGTAAGCGCGGCATTGGCCGCCTGGAAGGCAGTTTGCAGATCCGCGATCGCAGTGGCCACACTTCCGATGGGCTGCCCGCACAGGCCCGCGGCGCTCTGAGCAACGTTGCCGGGAAAAATAACCACGCCGTGACTGGCGCATGGATCGTTGGCCTGGGCATTGAACTGCCCGTTCGCCAGCCGGGCCACGCGATCCCCAGCAGGTTGCTGAACACGTTGTTATCGTAGTACATGCCGATGCCGGCGCGCACGACGGTACGTCCAGCCTTGAAAGGGTCCCAGGCCAGGCCAAGCTGGGGAGCGAAATTCAGGTTGGGCTGGCGTACCGCGCCGCCATACCCGGAATAGCCTCCGAATTTATTGAGCAGATTGCCGTCGCCGGTGCAGGGCGCCTGGCTTCCGTAAGACGCGGCGACTCCCGAACACGGAATGGCGGGCAGATCGGAATTGCTTCGTCCGCTATCGCGAACGTACTGCACTCCGATGGTCGCGGTCAGGTTGGGTAGGACCTTCCAGGTGTCTCCCAGGTAAGCCTGCATGCGGGTATCGCTGAAGCCGCCGCATGACGAACCAAACCCTGACTTTTCGCTGAAACAACTGAAGCCGTTCCCCAGCGTGATGCTCTTCACGGGATAGTTCAGGGGATTGCTGGCGCCTCCCGCGAAAGGCCCAATTCCCGCGAACAGCACCGCTTCTGCGCCCGTGTCTGAACCCACCTGCGGCGCTAACCCAAAAAGATTAGCGGAGATCAGAGTGTCCATCTTGTTCACCGCTGCGCCGAAGCGAAACGTATGCCTCTGCCAGGTCCGGGTGCCGTCGTGACGGGCCTGGAGGTTGGCTTGCTTCGTCTCCTGCGGCGCCTGCGGATTAGGGCCGCTGGCAAATCCCGAGCCGCCCGTGAAATTCAGGCTCAATCCTGGGGCGGGATTGAGAACATTGGCCCCCGCCACCGCGTCCTCGATGTTGTTGGAGTAGCGATCGTATGCAAAGCGAATGCTGTGGAGATAGGGTCCACGGGTGAAATCGAAGCCCAGCCCATTCCCGTACGCCGTGCCGCGACTCTTGAGCGGCTGGTAGTTGCTGCCGCCGAAGGCATTGACGTCGCTGCCATTATCATAGGTAAAGCGATAGAACGCCCGCGATTGCGCGGAGAGTTTGTAATCGAGGCGGGCCGCCCCTTCGGTCTCATGGAAGGGAGCTTTATAACTTCCATCAAGAACATCGAAGGGTGCATTGAAGATGGCCGGGGCGTAGAGATCCTGCTTGAAATATTCTCCTGACAGAAAATAGAAGAGCTTGTCTTTCTTCCATGCGCCGCCCACGTTGCCGCCGAAGACTTCGCGCGAGTAAGAATTGTCCTGCCCTCCGGGAAAAGCGGCGTTCCCAGCGGCCTGGTTGCGGAAGTTGCCAAAGACCTGGCCGTGCAAGTCATCGCCGCCGGACCTGGTCACGACGTTCACACTGCCCGCGGACGCCAGGCCGGAGGAAAGTGGAAGCAGCGATTGCCCGACCTCGACTTCCTGGATGGCGCCCACCGGAACATTCGTGGTGGTGGCGCCCACGACTTCGTCCGTGATATCCAGACCATCCACCTGCATCCGCGTGGTGCGGCCGTTGCGGCCGACCACGGACGCGGCGGTAAGTCCGCTCTTGGAGGGCGCCAGCACCGCACCGTCGAGCAACTGCACTCCGGGCTCAAGCGGGGTCAGATCCAGAAACTGGCGGTCCGTGGGTATCTGCTCCATTTGCCCGGTAATGACCGCGCCCCGTACTTCCGCAGATTCGGTGTCCACCAGTTTGGCGGACGGAGCGACCACGCGTAACAGCCTGACATCGCCGGTCGCCGTCCCCGAAGGCTGGATTCTGATCAGAAGATCCGCGGGCTGAAACCCCTTGGCCTCCACGTGCAAAACATATTCTCCCGGAGGCAGGTCGCGGATGGCGTAGGTGCCAGCCGGACTGGTGGTGGTGCGGGAAGATTGTCCCGTTATTTTATTGGTGACGGAAAGGTCGGCTCCGCTGATCGACGCGCCTCGCGGCCCGGTTATCGTTCCGGAAACGTTTCCGGTGGACTCCTGGGCGTGGGCCACCGACAAAAGAACGAGAAGGACCGCTATCACTCCGGCCCACAGACCTGACCGCCTGAGGGCGGAACGGGCACAACCAGTATTCGACATTCGTCTGGCTTACCTTCCTTGGAAACAGCAATCCTACAAGATTTTCACAACAGAATTTGTCCCGTCAACCGCCGCGGCTGTGTGTGTGGGGCGGGTGCCCTCGCCCGCCGCCTTTGACCCGGACTTGTGCGGCTGTTCAACAGGCAACAATCCACTTTCACATCAAGTCAACTTCAAAGGCGGCGGGCGAGGGCGCCCGCCCCACACACGTCTTAATGCGATTTGGACGTGTAGTATCCCGTCCGGTGACGCACCTTGAAGCGGGAATCCGCGGGCAGCCCTGCGACCGTTACCTGGATGCGGCGGAACTCCGAATCAGAGAGGCGCTGCGAAGGATAGTACGCCAGCAGATACTGGGTACGCAGTTCATCGCTGATCTGACGAAAGGCTTCGTCGAGTTGCGACAACGACGACGCGTAGAAATACTTGCCGCCGGTGTCCGCGGAAAGCTGGATCAGGGCGTGTTCGCCGCCGGTGTCGCGGCCCGCACTGGCCTCGATCGGCACCACGATGATGCTGTAGAGAATCGCTTCCGCGGTCTCGGCGGCACGCACTGCCTCCTGGTAATCCACCTTGCTCATGGTATCGCCGCCATCGGTGATCACCACCATCACTTTTCGGCCTACTCGTGGCTCCAGCGCCTGCGAACCCAGAAATAGGGCATCGTACAGGGCGGTGGCTGACCCCATCCGAATCCGGTCGATGCCACGGTCGATCACCTTGAGATCTGAAGTGAAGGACGTCACCTCACTCACCGTCTCGCTGAACTGGTAGAGCGACAGGGCGTCCACCGGGCGCAGAATGGCATGGGCGAAACGGCGGGCGGAAGCCAGTTCGAGCGGAAGGTCCTTGCGTGTACTGAGGCTGGTGTCAATGGCCAGCACAATCGAAAGCGGCAAGGCCGATTCCTTGTCGAAGACCGCGATCTTCTGCTCCCGGTCGTCTTCCTTCAACTGGAAATTGTCTTTTTTCAGGGACGCGATGGGCGCGCCGTGATCGTCGGTCACGGTGACGAACACGTTTACCAGCTTGACGTCAACCTTGAAAGTGGTATCGGACTCCTGGGCAACGGAGACGAGGCACAACGCCAGCAGAAGACCTGCAGTCACAACCTGTTTCATCTGGAGGTTTAAATCACTTGCCTGTGCGCTCCTGGCGTCGCTGTGCGGCGTCCCGGCGATCAATTGCAGACAGACTCCGCGGAGAACACAGCCAAACCGGCTGGTCACTTAGATGCACGCTCCCCGGAATGGGTGCCTTGGGGGCTGGCTATCTCATCCGGGAAGGGCTCACCGTCAGCCCAGACCGCACCATCTTCGAAGTGCTCTTTCTTCCAGATGGGCACCGTGCGTTTAAGCGTATCGATCAGCCACTTGCAGGCATCGAAAGCGGCCCCACGATGGGCCGAGGCCACCGCAATGAGCACGCTGGTCTCGCCGATTTCGAGGCGTCCCAGGCGGTGGACGACGGCGACATCGCGAATCTTGAACTCGGCCAGCGCCCTCCCCGCCAGCTCCTCCATCTGCTTGAGCGCCATTTCCTCATACGCCTCGTAGTTCAGGAAGAGGGTGCGGCGGCCGCGAGTCTGATTGCGAACGATGCCCTCGAAGACCGCAACAGCGCCGTCCTCGGGATGCTTGAGGCCCTGCACAACCGAGGCCGTGTCAATCGCCTCGCGGACGATGGCCGCGTGCGGACGGGTTTCGGATCCTCCGCTCACTGGCGGCAGCAGCCCAACTTCATCGCCTGGCCGCAGGCGGGTGGCGGGTCCCGCGTATTCCTGGTTCACGGACATGGCGAGTGACGATGCCGTGTCCTTCAGCCGGGGAATGATCTGTTCGTAGTGGCTGAGAACATCCCCCAGCGTGGCATTCTCGGGAAGGCTGAGCGAGTCGCTCGCCTTGCCGGCCAGATCTTTGAGAACGCCGAAAAATAGTACGCGGATTTGCATAGAACCAGTTCCCGGTTTCAAGTTCCCGGTTCCCAGTAGTCTATCGTGGGCACGATGATTTGTAGGGGGGCAAAAAAATTGCCAGTCCCCGTTTGAAGACTGGCAATTCCGACGCTATCAACCAAATCACTTCTGCGGTTTTGGCCGGTTCTCCTGCTGCCGCTGCGGCTGACGTTGTTCCTGCGGACGCACCTGCGGGGCGCGATTCTGCGCCGGTGCGGCCTGAGGCCGCTGTTGCTGCGGCGGTGCGGCCTGCTGGCGCTTCTGCTGCCAGTTGCGGAACTTGGTCTCGTCGTCCCGGGCCTGGGCGGCGTTTCTTTGCTGCACCGGCGGTGCTGGCTTGGCCTGGGGATGTGACCAACCTTGCGCACCCCGTCCCTTGTCGTTCTGGTTGGCCTCGCCTTGCGGAGGACGCGGCGCCGTGGGCCCTTCCGGACGCACTGGTTCGGCCACGCGCGGCGTAGCAATCGGCCGTTGCGGACGCGCGTCAGGACGAGGCACGTTGGCCGGAGTGGCTCGTTCCGCCTCTACCGGACTCACAGGCTGTTGCGGACGCGCCACCGGACGTTCGTTCCCTTGAGGAGTCAGTGGCTGCGGCCGCGCGTTGGGCTGTTCAGTGCGTACATTCACCGCCTGCCCCTGTCCAAAAGGCTGCCTGGGCGGCGCTGGCTTTTTGGTTGCAACCACGCGGCGGTTCACAATCGCCTGCGGCGGCTTGAACCGTGCTGGAGCACCCGAGCCCAACACGCTGGCCTTGACCGGTTGCGCCTGGACCTCGCGTTCCACTCGCGCATCCGCCATCTGCCGCGCGTCGAAGCGTCCGAGGTTTCGCTGCACCGGACGCGCGTTCACGAACGTCTCCCGCGAGACCAGAGTTACGCCGTTGTTCACTCGCTGATTGACGTAGGTGATCCTGGTGTCATTGCGCTGGTTGGAGTTGTACACGTTGTAAACGTTGGTCACTCGCGTGACGTTCACCACGGTGTTGGTTACGTTGACCCGCTCTACGTACCTGCGGCTGCCCCGATAGTAGGGCATGTACACTTCGCCAGGAGCCAGCGGGAACCAGCCCACGCCCGGGCCTCCGCCGAATGAAATACTCACTCCTCCGACAAAAGCCACGAGAGCAGGGGCATACACCGGCCTGACCGCTACCGGCCCCGGCACCCAGCACCAGCGGTTTTCCGCATACGCCCAGCGTCCGTAGTGGAAGGGAGCAAAGCCCCAGGGCTCGTCGTCCACCCAGGTCCATCCCCAGGGACTGATGTAGGCCCAATGGCCGTCGCGATACGGTGCCCAATCGGAAGCCACGCTCGACGGGACCCAGACCGTTCCGTAGCCCGCGACATACTGCCAGCGGCCGTAGTCATCCAGGTCTTCATAGCCGGTCATCTCCGGCGAAACGTAGTTGGCTGATTCAGCGCCGTCTTCGCGATGGTCGCGCTGAAACGCCCAATTGTCGAAATCATCGGCGCCCGGCAGTTGCGCGATGTCGTAGTCCAGCTGGTCGGTGCCGGTGAATCGGGCCGACTGGCCGGCCACGACGGTGTATGAATATCCACCGCCCGTGACTTCGCCGCGGCCGCTCCACACGCTCACATTGGTGACATTCCCTGCGCCGTCAACATCGATCCGGTATTCGCCGGTGCGCTGCAGGTTGAAGGCCAGATTGGGAGTGTCCACTTCGACCAGGTCCCCGTCATCGAGATGGCGCACTCGCAGCATCAGCGTGCCTTCCGACAAGCGGAGCTGCATGGTGCGATCATCGAGATCGAGCACGGTCATGCTGGTTTCCGGGGCCAGGCGTATCGCGGTCGAACCCACATGCAGCTCGGCGCGCGCGTCCTGGTCGGTCCATAGATTGTCGCCACTGGTCAGCGGCCGGTTGGGCACAGCCGTCACCCAATCGCCTTCCCCGCCCGGCTGAAAGGTAACTGACCCTTGTGCGTAGTTCAGCCGCGCCACGCGGCTGGGCGGATCCTGGTCATCATCCTGATCTTGCGCCCGCGCTGTGACGGGAGTCTGCAGCATCAGCAATACGCCCGCCAGGACAACTCCGACTAACCACCCGCGGTATGTCTTCGTCTTTGGCATATTGTTCCTCGCTGCGGCCGGAACGGCACCGCTTCCATAAGGATTAAACCCCCTGGGGCGGGATTAGTTCTATACGGTCGAACATGTACCATCGTATTGATAAACAAGCACTTATGTGGGCAACAAAAATGCCAGCTTCCGGATTGTAAGGAGAGCTGGCATTGAACAATGTTAAAACCTGTGTTTTCTGTTACTTATGAGGCGCCTTGGGCGCTGAGGACCTTTTCCCGCTCCTCTTCGTCCTGCTTCTCCTCGCTTTGGGTGGCCGGAATGGCCAACTCCAATACTTCGAGAATCGACTTCACATAGTGGACCCGAATGTTCTCGAGTTGCTCGGGAGTCAGATCTTCTTCCACGTTGGTCTTGTTTTCCGCCGGAAGAATGACGTCATGCACGCCGGCTCGCTTGGCGGCCAGGACTTTCTCCTTGACCCCGCCGATAGGCAGGACGTCTCCGCTCAGCGTGATCTCGCCAGTCATGGCGGTCAGAGGACGCACTGGACGACCGCTGAGCAGCGATACCAGGGCGGTCGCCATGGTTACGCCAGCCGAAGGGCCATCTTTCGGAATCGCTCCCGCCGGCACGTGAATGTGGATATCGTGCTCGGCGAAGAAATTCTCCGGAATGCCGAGTACGGCTGCATTCGACCGTACCCAGGTCAGGGCTGCCTGCATGGACTCCTGCATCACCTGTCCAATCTGTCCGGTCATGGTGAAACCGCCCTTGCCCTTCATGGTGTTGGCTTCGACGAACAGCACGTCGCCGCCCGAAGGGGTCCAGGCCAGTCCCACCACCACGCCTGCACGTTTGGTGCGTTCGGCAATTTCGCCTTCGCTGCGTACCTTGATGCCGCCAAGGAATTCCAGGACGACTTCCTTGGTTACGATCAGCTTGTCGGTCTTGCCTTCAGCCAGCCGCCGCGCCTGCTTGCGGCAAATGGTACCGATGTTGCGCTCGAGATTGCGCACTCCCGCTTCCCGCGTGTAGTGCCGGATGATGTAGGCAACGCCTTCTTCCGGAAATTCGATTTGTTCCGCGGTCACACCGTTTTCTTCAATCTGCCTCGGAATGAGGTATTGAAAGGCGATGTGCACTTTCTCTTCTTCCGTGTAGCCCTGCAGTTCAATGATCTCCATGCGGTCGCGCAACGGCTCCGCGATGGGATCGAGCATGTTCGCCGTGGTGATGAACAGCACCTTCGAAAGATCAAAGGTCACATCCAGGTAGTTGTCCCGGAAGGTGGAGTTCTGCTCGGGATCCAAAGCTTCAAGCAATGCGGAAGCAGGATCGCCGCGGAAGTCGCGCCCGACTTTATCAATTTCGTCGAGCATGAAGACCGGATCTTTGGTCTCAGCCCGGCGGATACCCTGGATGATTTGTCCCGGCAACGCGCCAATGTAGGTGCGCCGGTGGCCGCGTATCTCGGCCTCGTCGTGCACCCCGCCCAGCGAGATACGGACGAATTTGCGCCCCAGGGCGCGCGCGATCGACTTGCCCAGTGAGGTCTTGCCCACGCCCGGAGGCCCGACGAAGCAGAGGATCGGCCCTTTCATTCCGGGCTTCAGACGGCGCACGGAAAGATAATCCAGGATGCGGTCCTTGACCTTCTTCAGGTCGTAGTGATCGGTGTCGAGGATTTCCTTGGCTTTCAAAATATCGACTTCGCCGCCAGAGGTTTTCGCCCACGGCAGTGCCGCCAGCCATTCCACATAATTGCGGGTGACGGAATAATCCGCAGCCATGGGCGACATGCGGGCCAGCCGGCCCAATTCTTTCAAGGCCTCTTTCTTGACTTCATCGGGCATGCCGGCGTTGTCAATTTTTTGCTTGAGGTCTTCGGTGTCGCGCGCGCCTTCGTCCTGCTCGCCCAGTTCTTTCTGGATGGCTTTCATCTGCTCGCGCAAGTAGTACTCGCGTTGCGTCTGCTGCACCCGGTCCTGAACTTCGGACTGAATCTTGTTGCGCAGCTGCTGGACTTCGAGCTCCTTCGCCAGATGCTGGTTGATTTTTTCCAGACGCACCCGGACGTCGGTGGTTTCGAGCGTGTCCTGCTTGTCGGCGGTCGAGAGCGAGGGCAGCGAGGAGGCGATGAAATCCACCAGCCGGCCTGGTTCATCGATGTTCATGGCCACCGTGGAAAGTTCGTCCGACAAAGTCGGCGAGCCCGCCACAATTTGCTGAAAGAGGGTAAGAACGTTCCGCTGCAGCGCTTCCACCTCGGAACTTTTGGGCGGAATGGACTCCGGCACGGAATCCACGCGACCACGCATAAAAGGCGTCAGCTGCGAGAATTCAGTGAGCCGGACCCGCTCCAGGCCCTCGGCAAAAACAAACAGGCTCTGGTTGGGCATCTTTACTACTTTGTGGACGACGGCAAGCGTTCCTACCGTATAAAGATCGCTGGCCTGGGGGGCATCGACGCGGGCTTCGCGTTGCGCCACCACCACGATCGTCTTGTCCTCGCCCAGTGAATTTATGAGTTGAACCGAGCTTTCCCGGCCCACCGTCAGGGGAAGCACGGCGTGGGGGAAAAGTACCGTATCCCGCACCGGCAGGATCGGCAGAATCCCCGTTTCTTCTTCTTTTGGCTTGGTATTGCGCTCAGTGCGCGTTTTTTCTGCCATATTTCACCTTGAGTGTCTTGTGCTCAAGTTTTGATGACATAAAGGCCCAGAAGGATGCAGGCCCCGCTTTTCACTTGAAAGTAATTGAATACTAAACCCTAAACGAGGAGTTTGTACCCAATCAAAGGTGCTGAGACCGATTGGTGACCAAAGGACGCCCGAAACGGGATGTTGATCTCTTGTGTGGGGCGGGCGCCCTCGCCCGCCGCCTTTGCCTTGGACTTGGACTTGGAGTTTGACTCTAAGGCAAGCAAATCGCAATCAAAACCAAATTCAAAAACGGCGGGCGAGGGCGCCCGCCCCACATAAGAGATTTCAGGCGGCGGGGTAGATGCCCAGGACTTTCACCAGGTCGGCTACTTCTCCGAGATGACGGAGTGCGTTGCGCGCGGATTCATCGTCTCCGCGGAGAAAGTCGGCGTAGAACACGTACTCCCAGGGACGCCCGCGCAGGGGACGCGACTCGATCTTGGTCAGGCTGATGTCGCGCAGCGCGAACACCGCCAGCGCCTTGAACAGCGCGCCGGCAATGTTCTTGACGCTGAACGCAATCGAAGTCTTGTTGGCGCCGGGCAGAATGTGCCGTGCCTTGCGCACCAGGAAAAACCGGGTAAAGTTGCGCTTGTCATCTTCAATACCAGCGGCCAGAATGTGGCCTTTGTAGGCTTTTGCGGCCTGAGCGCCTGCGATGCCGGCGGCATCGCGCAATCCGCTTTCGATCACATGCTTGACGCTGCCTGCCGTGTCATAGAACGGAGTGGGCTCAATCCGTGGATTTTTGACGAAGAAGTCGCGGCACTGCTCCAGGGCCACGGGATGCGAGAACGCCCGGCGCAAGGCGGCGCGCCTGACTCCGGGCGCCGCGATCAGGTTGTGCACGATGCGCAAAAGAAATTCTCTTTCGATGAAGACCTGGCGCGCCAGCAGCAGATCAAAATGCTCGGTCACCGATCCGGCCAGCGAATTCTCGATAGGGATCACCGCCGCCGCCACCGAACCCCGCTGCACCCGGTCAAAGACCTCGACCGAGCGCGCGCAGGAAACGATGTCGCAGCCTGGCACCATGCGTCGGGCAGCTTCGTGGCTGAACGAACCCGCCTCTCCCTGAATCGCAATTCTCATTCTCGTTGGGCTCACTGGGGCAAGTTAGCTGGCGGCGAGGGCGAAAGCAAATCTTTCTTCATCACGAAGGCGTCCACGCCATTCGAATAATACCGTGGCAGGGTTTTAGTGACGTTGTAGCGATGCCGCTTGTAAAAGGAAACGGCCGCCGTATTGTCCACTGCGGTTTCGAGTACTACAGCATGGCAACCGGCGGCACGCAGGCGCTCCTCGGCGGCGTGCAGCAGCTGCGATCCGATCCCGACTCGCCGGGCGTGGCCCAGGACATCGATGGTGATAATGTGACCGCGTCCGCGGCTCCCGGCCTCGGCCACGATGAATCCCACAGCTGTCCTTGGAGGCTGGGCTGTCCTCGAAGATTCGCTGATTGTATCGACCTCGGATGAGTCCGCCACCAGGACAAATGCGCCTGGCCGCTGGAGATACATGGCCAGTTCCAGGCGGCTGTAAGAAATCCCCGGGGCGAAACACTGCTGGTCAATGCGCCACAGGGTCTCGAATTCCTCGTGCCGGAAGTCTCGCAGGGCAAATTCCACAAGTTGATTGTAGTCGCGGAGCCAGGGTCGATAGGGCCCGCCCTGATTCAGCACGGTTTAGGCCGGACCCACCCCAGGGGCCGAGCGAGACCAAAAGGCGTCATCCTGAACGGCCTTCAGGCCGTGAAGGATCTGGCGTGAAGCAGATACACCCCTCTGCCCTGCATTGCTGCCGATGCGCGCCAGATCCTTCGGGACTGAGGTCCCTCAGGATTACTCCGCTGGCGAGGAATGGGCTCGAATTGACCCCCCGGGGCTGAGGAACCTGTTGCGGTACTTGCATCACAAGTCGTAGTATCTGCATTGAGGCCCTTGTGGGACGCATGGTGCTCATTGACGCGCTTAGTGCGATCGTCCTACTGGGGGTGTGGTTTTTCTACTTTGCGCGCTATAACCGCCGCAAGGGTGCTACCGCCCTGCACTGGGTAGAGGCCGCTTGTTCCAGCAAAGGCCACATGCTGGACGCCCGCTGGCTGGGCGTGAGCCAACTGCACGCACGTTTCGGCTTCTCCGCACACTGGTTCGACAATGCCCGGGTGACCATCCGCCTGCGCCCCCGGCCCATCCCCTTCAAGTGGTTTGTCAGCATCTGGCACAAGCAGAAGGAAACTCTTACTTTTGAAGCTGACCTGGATTGCGCTCCCGCCTTCCACCTTGACGTGTTTCATCATCGCTGGTTGTCCCAGCGCCACAGCCAGCTGTCGTCCCAAAAACGCGATTGGTCGGTGTCTCATCCCGGGCCTGTCATTCTCACTACCCGCAGCCGCTGGACCCAGGAACTTTCCCCGGTGGTCAACACCCTGATGACGGCGCGCGGACATAACCTGATCAGCGTGCGCTTCCGTTCCGAATCGCCCCACATTGCCGCTACCGTCCCGCTGGAGGCGCTCAGCGATGAACAAGCCGCCGCTGGATTTCTGAGCGTGCTGCGCGAACTGGCGGCGGGAGCGTCAGCGTCCCGCCAGTAGCGGGTCGTTGGTCGTTGGTCGTTGGCCCTTGGCCATTCACGATCACCTGCGGACGGGTAATTCTCTGAGGAAGTGGTGTGGCCAAGAAGGAACTCTAACTGTAGCGCCGGCATCCTGCCGGCTGTCCCGAGGGCATCCTGCCCTCGGCGGCGGGCGGGACGCCCGCCGGACAGCCGCCGGGACGGCGGCGCTACCTTACATCAACCGACAGTGCTTCCAATTCACTGCTTAGTCGATTTGGCCAACGACCAAGGGCCAACGACCAATGACCAACCGGCAACGACCGCGAACCAGCCGCGTTGACTTGCTCTTAGGCGCGGCCTACCATGAGCCATCGGTGGGAAGTTCCCTATGCTGGGCCAGACTATTTCTCACTATCGGATTGAAGAGAAACTGGGTGGCGGCGGTATGGGAGTTGTCTATCGCGCCCTAGATCTCCGGTTAGGTAGAAGCATCGCGCTGAAGTTTCTTCCCCCTGAGCTAGTCCGCGACCCCATGGCCCTGGAGCGCTTTCAGCGCGAGGCCCGGGCCGCCTCCGGACTCAATCACCCTAACATCTGCATCATCCACGAAATTGATCAGTTCGAAGGGCAGCCCTTCATCGTGATGGAACTGCTCGAAGGCCAGCCCTTGAAGCACATGATTTCGGGCAAGCCCCTGCAGGGCGCCCAAATCCTGGAGATTACGATCCAGATTGCCGACGCGTTGGAAGCGGCCCATGACTCCGGGATTATTCATCGGGACCTCAAGCCGGCGAATATCTTTCTGACCAAGCGCGGGCAGGCCAAGGTGCTGGATTTCGGCCTGGCCAAACTGGTGACGCCGCAGCAGCCGATAGGGGACGAAGCCAGCAGTGCTTCGCTCCCAACCCTGAGTGAAGTCAATCACCTGACCAGCACCGGAGTGGCGCTGGGCACCGTGGCTTACATGTCGCCGGAGCAGGCCCGCGGCGAAGAACTGGACCGCCGCAGCGATCTTTTTTCACTCGGCGCCGTGCTCTATGAAATGGCGACCGGACGGCTCGCCTTCGGGGGCGGAACCACCGCCGTGGTGTTCGAAGCCATCCTCAACCGCACGCCACTGGCGGCTTCGCGCGTAAATCCTGAACTGATTCCGGACCTGGGCTGGATCACCGCCAAACTGCTGGAAAAAGATCGTAAGTTGCGCTACCAGTCTGCCGCCGAACTGCAGGCCGACCTCAAACGGGTCAAGCGGGACACGGAGTCTTCTGGAGTTCCCACCTTCACGCCGCCGAAGGGATCGCAGGTCCCGTGGCGCAAACCCGCGATCATCGCAGCCGCGGTTGTTCTCGTCCTGTTGTTGGTCGCAGTCTTGCTTCCCCACCGCTGGCGCGACCGGTTGCTGGGCGGCGGAAATCACATTCATGCCATTGCCGTTCTGCCTTTCGTAAATGTGGGCGCGGACCCCAACATCGAGTATCTCGCCGACGGTGTTACCGAAGGAATTATCAGCAGCCTTTCCCGCGTTCCGGAATTGCGCGTGATGGCCCGCAGTACGGTCTTCAGCTACAAGGGGCGCGACGTCAACGCCCAGAAAATCGGCAGGGAACTCAACGTGGACGCGGTGCTTATGGGCAGGGTGACGCAGCGCGGAGATACTCTTCTGATCCAGACCGATCTGGTGAACGTTGCCGATGGCGCTGAACTTTGGGGTGATCAGTTCAATCGCAAGGTTTCCGACCTGATTGCGGTCCAGGGCGACATCGCCAAGGAAATTTACGACAACCTTCGACCCCGCATCGTGGGCGCGGAGGAGGTCAGCCAGGTCGCCAAACACGATACCGAAAACCCCGAAGCTTACCAGCTCTATCTGCAGGGCCTTTTTTACTGGAACAAGTGGACCGAAGACGGGTTCAGGAAAGCTATCGACTACTTCAATCAGGCAGTCGAAAAAGATCCCCACTATGCCCAGGCGTATGCCGGGCTGGCGGATACGTATAACTTTCTGGGCGAGTCCGGATACACGCCGCCGCAACAGGTCTGGCAAAACGCCAAGTCCGCGGCCATGCAGGCGGTGAAACTGGATGACAGCCTGCCCGAGGCGCACATATCCCTGGGGCTGGTGCGGGAAAGTTATGACTGGGATTGGTCCGGAGCCGAGTCCGAGTTCAAGCGGGCGATCCAGTTGAATCCCAATTACGCGTCCGGTCACCAGTGGTACGGGGATTTCCTGGCGCGCATGGGCCGCTTCGATGAAGCCCGGATAGAACTGAAGAAGGCGCAGGAACTCGATCCCCTGTCGCTTCTGACCAACACCAGCCTGGGCCGGCTGCTCTACTTCACGCGGCAGTATGACGAGGCGGCCCTGCAGCTCACGAAGACGTTGGATATGGACCCGAAATTCGTTCCCGCCCAGCATGCCATCGAAGCAGCTTATGCTCAGAACGGCATGTTCAAGGAAGCGGTGGGGGAACGGCAGAAGGTGCTGACGCTTTTCGGCAGTCCCGACCTGGCGGCATCGATCGGCGAGGACTTCAACGCCTCCGGCTATCCCGGGGTGCTGAAGAGTTCGCTGGAAGGTTTAAAGGAAGTATCCAAACACGGTTACGTTTCGTCCTACAATATGGCCCAGATCTACGCCCGGCTGGGAGACAAGAACCAGGCGCTGGCCGCGCTCGAACAGGCTTACCACGACCGCGACAGCAATCTCACGTATGTGAAGGTCGAACCCGCCTTCGACGACTTCCGTTCCGATCCCAGATTCCAGAAAATAGTGCACCAGCTCGCATTGCCGCAGTGAATTAGCGATGCAAGGTTCGGGAAGGGCACGGTTCGGGAAAGGCACGACTTCAGTGGTTGCGGAAAAACTCACCAATGTCGGCCCTTACGTGGAAGAGCGGCCCTTCAGGGCCGCGTAAGTCGTCAGAAACGTGTGCGAGCTTTAGCCCCCGTGGTCGCTTCGTCCGGGCAAATTGAGTTTTTCCGCAACCTCTTCAGTCGTGCCACCCCCAGCCCTGAGACTGTTGCCCTTTAGCGCCCGAGGTTGGCGGTTCGGGTCCAATCGCAATCGAGAGCGAGGTCGGTCGTACGCTGGCCTCGAGCGGGACCAGCGAATCCCAGGGGCTAAAGCCCATTTCGCGCCAGCTTTTTCGGCACGACTGAAGTCGTGCCCTTCCACTCCGGTGCGACTGAAGTCGTGACCTTCCACAAAACCAAAAAGCCGGCGCTACTTAACGCAGCGGATAACCTGGCTCTCCCGGCAAACGGCCATCCACGCGCACTACCTTCGAGCCGGGCTTCACATCCTTACTATCGATGAACGCGATCGAGCCCGGAATGGCTGTGACCAATTGGTTGGCCATGTCATTCGAATAGACGACTTTGGGAGCGGTGGCCGATTCTGCCCGGAAAATTTTCGCAATCCAGTACTGTTTGAATTGCGATTCCGACATCTGGTAGATGATCTTCAGGACTACATCCCGCTCCCGCGCCACAGGAGCGCGAATCATCAGGACGACTGGAACGTTGGTGCTCCAGTACTGACGGTCGCCGAGAAAGACTTTGCGCACCTCGGACAGGCTGAGATTACTGATCGGGGTGTCAGGGTGCACCACGACGGCGACGTCAACGTCGTGGCGCTGGGCCGCCAGCGGCTGCAGAAGGGCCAGGCACAGGCAGCTGAGAACGAAGGCTCGAGAGACGAATTTCCAATGTGATGTCATGTCGGTATCAGAAGGTAAAGGCAGTCTGGAAAAAGGCCCCGTTGACCCGGGGCTCGTTCACACCATGGCGACTGTTCCGATACTCCCCTTTAAACGCCGCATAGTTGGTGATGTCGTACCTGACCCCGAGCGTCGAACCTGTCAGATCCAGCACATTCAGCAGCGTGGGATCGTCCTCGGGCTTATGAATATACTCGTATCGATAATAAGGCTTCCATTTGCTTTGCTGCCAGGGCAGGCGGTAGGCGAGCTGAACATAGAATGACTGGCTGTCCCAGGTGTTGGAAGTCAGCTCGTCGCGGTGATGAACGTTGGCGTATTCGGCAAGGAATTCCGGCTTTTCCTTGGTCCAGACCACATCGGCGGCGGTGATCCATTCGCCGAAATTCTGGCCTGGCTGCGGCGTGAGCTTGTCACGATACACCGACGCTCCCACCTGAAGACCGTAAAACCGGGAGGGCCGGGCATAGATATTGGCCACCCACGATCGATTGTCGTTGGAATCGCCGCTGTCCCCGGACTTGCTCAGGAGCGAGGAGCGCCCGTTGCCCAGGCCCACGTTGTAGCCCAGGCCCAGGCCTCCCGAAGGAATATTCCCTTCCGCTTGTATGCCTACGAAATGCACGGGAATAAATGTTCCGCCAAACCTCACCATTTCCGGGCGGTCGATGGTCGTCTGCAGCCAGGCGCCGTGGTGGAACGCGGTGTTCCAAAAACCGATCGGAGTGTGGTATTTGCCGAATGAGATCTTGAAGTAGTCGTTGTAGTCGTAACGAATGATGCTGCGTTCCACGCTGAGATCATAAGTGCCAGGTTGTGCGGTAAAGCTGACTTCACCGAAATAGCTGACCTTTTCGGACAAGGGCGACGCAAGATGCAAAACGAATTGCCCCATTTTGAAACCGCTGATCGAGCCCTTCTCATCGGTTGCCGAGAAATCAACGTCAGCGAATCCCCTGATTTGCAGCGAAGGAAAGCGGCGCTCGGTATCGCGGATTTCGCTCATGCTGGCGTGCTCATCGTGCATCGCGGCCGGGCCGGGCGTGGGCGGCGGGGCCGTGGCGGCCACTGGAGCAGGAGCTTCAGCGGGGCTGGGCGGGGGCGGAGCGGGTGCCAGCGCAGCCTCTTTCTGGCGATCACGCTCCTCCAGTTGAGTGATGCGGTTCTCCAGTTGCTGAACGCGCTCGAGCAGGCTCTGCACCGACGGCTCGCCCGCCGCAGCCGCCGACTGGGATTGCGGAGGCTGCGGTGGTGACGACGACTGCGCCAGCAACGCGCTGGTCGTCAATAAGAAAAGGATCAGGATCAGCAGCAGCCAGCGAGAGCCCATAAATCGCCTCCTGAAACTAAGCACACGTATCCCGATCGCGTCTTCCTGCACCTGCAGTTGGAAAGGGCCGGGAATTTCAGCCGCCTAGTCTAGTACGGTCAGGGTTTTTGTCCAAGCGTGGATTACGGTGATCGACGAATCGAATGGAAGCGTTGGCGGATGAGCGTGCAACCACGATCGGGCGGCCGCGCGAAGTGGGGAGATCACGGTCCAGATGACGTGGAAGCGCAGGCCTTCCAGGCCTGCGAAGAAGCGCGCGAAAGCGAAGCCTTCAGGCCCCGTGCGCTCGCATGCAACGCCACAGGGGCTGGAAGCCCCTCGCGACAAGACTCTATGGTGGCGCTGGAAGGGCCACGCTTCCACGCTGCTCGCGCCCCTGCCAGAGGCCTTCCGGTGTGCTAGAGTCGGAGCTTTCATGGCTGCTCCCACCATCTGTACCGAAAACCTGACCCGGCGTTTCGGCGACCTGGTTGCCGTCGAGGACGTGAACCTGAAGGTGGCTCCCGGACAGTTCTTCGGTTTTCTGGGGCCAAATGGCGCGGGAAAATCCACCACCATCAAAATGCTGACTGGATTGCTCGCGCCCACGTCCGGACGAATCGAGATTCTCGGTCTCGACCTGGTCACCAACATGGTGGAGGTGAAACGGCAGATCGGAGTGGTGCCGGAAGGCATGGCGCTGTTTGGCCGGCTGACCGCATCGGAATATCTAAATTTCGTGGGCCGCATGTATGGCCTGGACCGCGAGACAGCGGCCAAGCGTGCGGCGGAACTTCTGGCCTTTATGCAGCTCACCGACCAGCCCAAGGCGCTGGTCACGGACTACTCGCATGGCATGCAGAAGAAGCTGGCGATGGCGGCTGCGGTGATCCATGGGCCCAAGGTGCTGTTTCTGGATGAGCCCTTCGAAGGCGTGGATGCCATCGCCGCCGGCACTCTGAAAGCCATGCTGCAACGCATGATCGCGCGCGGCGCAACCGTCTTCCTCACTTCGCATGTGCTCGAGATTGTGGAACGGCTGTGCACTCATGTCGGCATCATTCATCGCGGGCGGCTGGTGGCAGAGGGCTCGGTGGAGGAACTGCGAGCGGGCGTGGAGGCGCGGGCGGCAGATCTCCCGATCGCGGCTGGCGGCCGGGCAGGCGAGAAGCTGACCCTGGAGCAGATCTTCCTGCTGACCGTGGGCGGATCGCGGGGCGATGGACAGGAATTGTCGTGGTTAGGTTAGGGCCGATGGAGGACGGGCGTCCCGCCCGTCATGCACCAGCCCGTGCCAGACGGGCGGGGACGCCCGTCCTCCACTGTTAGGTTGAGCGAGGATGACAGAGCAATGACGTCCCGCAGTCTGAGTCTGTCTACGCAGGCGCGCCAGCAAATGGCAGCGGTCGCTGGACTGCGCTGGCGAGTCTTTGTCAATTCGCTGCGGACTTTCCGCGGCCGACTGGAGTTGGCATCACGCATTTTTATCAGTCTGGCCTTCCTGGGCGGCGGAATCGGCGGCGCTGTCGGCCTGGGTGGGGCGGCCTGGTTCCTGATCCTGCATGGGAATGTGGAGTGGCTGGGCACACTGCTGTGGCCAGTCTTTCTCTTCTGGCAGCTTTTTCCCCTGATGGCGACTGCCTTTACCCAGAATGTCGAGTCTTCAAATCTTCTGCGCTTCCCGCTGAGCTACCGATCGTACTTTCTGATCCGCCTGGCTTACGGATCGCTGGATCCGGCGACGGCCGTGGCCAGCCTGTGGCTGCTCGGAATCGACATCGGCATCGGCATCGCCCGGCCGCGCGCGCTCCCCTGGGCCACCCTCGTGCTCCTCGCCTTTGCTCTCGTGAACATCATCCTGGCTCGCATGCTGTTCGCGTGGCTGGAGCGCTGGCTGGCCCAGCGCCGGACGCGCGAAATCCTGGGCATCCTTTTCTTTCTCTTCATTCTGAGCTTTCAGCTGATCGGACCGTTGATCGCGGTGTACGAACATCGCTCCATACCCCAGAGCAGGGTGCTGGGGGAGAAACTGACCAATGCGCAGCGGCCGCTTCCTCCGGGCCTGGCCGCCGCTGCCATTGCAGGAACCATGCAGAATCAGCCTGCAACCAGCGTGCTCGCGTTCATTCTGCTCGTGTCCTATGGGGCCGCATTTCTCTGGCTCCTGAATTTCCGGTTGCGCGCTGAATATCGTGGCGAGAGCTTCAGCGAATCGGCGGGACGCAAAGCTCCGCCCCGTGGGCTTCCAGCACCGCGCCCCGGCTGGAATTTACCCGGCGTCCCCGGCCCGGTCGTCGCCGTCTTCGAAAAAGAGCTGCGCTATCTCAGTCGCAGCGGGCCGATGCTCTTCACCCTGATCGTGCCCCTGTTCATGCTGGCGGTCTTCCGCAGTTCCGGTAAGAATGAAGGTCTGTTGGCGCGAATGCCGGAACTCACCTTCCCCCTGGGCGCCGCCTACTCACTGTTGTTGCTGACCAATCTTTCCTACAACAATTTTGGAGCGGATGGCGGCGGCACCCAGTTTTTCTTCGCTTCACCGGTCCGTTTCCGGCAAATCGTCATGGGCAAGAACCTGGCGCATGCTGCCGTGTTTGCGCTGGAAGTTGGATTGGTGTGGCTGGGAACCTGTTTGCTCTACCGCCTGCCATCGCTAGGCGTAAGCATGGCCACACTGGCGGGCATTCTCTTTGTCGTACCTATCGACCTCGCCGCCGGCAATCTGTTTTCGATCTATTCCCCCACCCGGATTGAAGCCGGTGTGTTTGGACGGCAGAGGGCCTCTCTGACCACCGTACTGGCGAGCTTTGCGGTTCGGGGCGCTCTGTTCGGCATGGGCGCCCTGATGCTCTGGTTTTCCCGCACCTATGAAAATTCATGGGTGGAACTGCTGGTGTTATGGCTGCCGGCTGCGTTCGCCTTCGCGGTTTACGCATTTGTTCTGGATCGGGTGGATGGAATTGCCCTGGGTCACAGGGAAAATCTCATCTCGAATCTCGGCCGCCGCGAGTAGGACAGAGGGCGGCTTTCCCCCAGGGCTTACGCCCTGGGCTGCATTCTGGCGCCGCTGCGCGGCTCACTCCTTGCCCGGCTCCGCGATGAAGCGATAACCTACGCCGCGAACCGTGAGCAGATGTCGAGGTTCAGAGGGATTGTCTTCGATATAGCGGCGCAGGCGAACGATGAAATTGTCGATGGCGCGGGTGTCGGTGTCTTCGTGCAGTCCCCAGACTTCTTCGAGAATCGATTTGCGGGATACCACCCGTCCCTCGTTCCGTATTAGATGGCGCAGCAGTTCCGCTTCCATCAGAGTCAACTGGATGGTGTTTCCGTTCACCCGCAATTCCAGCTTTCCGAAATCTATCGTTCGGCCGTCGAAGGAGAACGACTCATATCCCTTGGTTGCTGCGGCCGGCGCATTGGGAGCCAGACTCTGCTGCATCCACTCGCGGCGCCGCAGCAGTCCCTGTAATCGGGCCAGCAGAATGGGGAGTTCGAAGGGTTTGGGAAGATAGTCGTCGGCACCTGAGGCAAAGCCCTTGAGCACATCTTCCGGGCGGCCGCGCGCAGTCAGCATCAGCACCGGGACATACTGCTTGGCGGCGCGCAATTCCGCGGCCACGGTGAAGCCATCCTTGCCGGGGAGCATGACATCGAGCACCACGGCATCGAAAGCAGCAGGCGCGGCAGATTTTCCCAGAAGCAGATCCAGGGCCCGCTCCCCATCGCCCACGACGGAGACAGAGTGCCCTTCGGCTTCCAGGTTGTACTGCAGCCCCTTGGCCAGGTGCGTTTCATCCTCAACGATCAGAACATGACTCATGCAGGATCCCAAAATGTGGGTCAGGTACTCCCACTCTTACAAGCTCACCCTGGGCAACTCCAGAACCATCGTGGTGCCGCGGCCTTCGCCTTCACTCTCGGCAAAGACGCGTCCGCCGTGCTTTCGGGCAATGGCCCGAACGATGAAAAGACCGAGGCCGGTCCCCTTCACGTGACTCAGCGAGCGGTTGGAGACGCGGTAGAAGCGCTTGAAGATGCGTTTCAGCTCCTCGGCCTTGATTCCCACTCCGCGATCGCGAACACTCACGGTCACGCGTTTTTCGTCGGGCGTGTCGAGCCGCACCAGGATTTCCACGTGCTCTCCGGAATACTTGACGGCATTGTCGAGCAGGTTTGAAACTGCGGCGCGCAGTTCCTCGGAGTCTCCCAGGACACCCGCAGCGGCGCCGTGATTGACCGACTGCTCATAACGCAAAGATTCAGGAGCCAGGTGATGGCTGGCGCGAGCCACGTCCACGCACTCGCGTACCAGCCCGCTGAAGTCCACGGGGACGCGCCGGTCCTGCCGCTTGTGGCCGGCTTCTCCCGCCTTGAGCACCTGGTCCACCGTGCCCATCAGGCGATCGGTATCGTCCAGCATCAGGCGATAGAACTCGCGCCGCTGGGCTTCGTCCACGTCGCGGTGCTGCAAGGTCTGTAGATAAAGCCGGATGGACGCGATGGGCGTCTTCAGTTCGTGGGTGACGGCATTGATGAAGCTGTCGTGCTGTTCGTTGCGGCGAATTTCACGCACCAGGAAGCTGGTGTTCACAATCAGCCCGGCGATGAGCAAGGCAAAGAAGATCACTCCAAGAAAGAGCAGGACGCCTTCGCGCCAGTTGAGAATGATCCAGCCGACATTCAGCCCGACCGCCAGCAGCACCAGGCAAACGCCCAGCACGACGAAAAAAGCGACGGCCCGGCGGCGGCTGCTGATGCGCATGGCAAGGATTCTACCGCGCGGCTGTGTGGGTCGGACACTCTTGTCCGACGCCTTTTGGTTTGGTGTTGGTTTCCGCTCGAGGAAGAGAAGGTGGAGGCCGGGCGTCCCGCCCGGCTGGACGGGCGAGACGTCCGTCCTCCATTTTTGCAAAACTAGGCTGAGACCATTTCGGCTCGTGCTTCCGCCGGTGCTCCCTGTTCTTCTTCCTCGCGCCGCAGTTCGGAGAGCTTCACCCGGTAAACCTGGCGTGCCAGGCCCAGCTTGGTCAGGGCCCAGATGCCGTACCAGTTGAAATCAATTTCGTACCACTTCAAGCCATGGCGGGCAGAAACCGGGTGCGCGTGATGATTGTTGTGCCAGCCTTCGCCAAAAGTCAGCAAAGCCACCCACCAGCTGTTGGTGGAAAGATCACGGGTGACAAAACGCCGTGAGCCCCAGCTGTGCGTAGCAGAATTTACCAGCCAGGTGGTGTGCAGTCCGATGACGGTGCGAAAGAAAACTCCCCACAGCAGGAACGGGAGGCCGCCAATCGCGAACAACACGACTCCGAGGACAATCATGGGCACGTAGTGATATTTCGTGATCCAGACGTGGAATTTATCTTTGGCGAGATCAGGCACGTAACGCGCCAGCGTAGTGGTGTCGTGATGCATCGACTTGCCGGTAAGGATCCAGCCCATGTGCGCCCACCACTTGCCATCGCGCGGCGAATGCGGATCGCCTTCCTGATCGGAATGCTGGTGATGGATGCGGTGCGTGGCCACCCAGAAAATCGGTCCGCCTTCGAGCGCCAGCGTGGCACAGGTGGTCAAAATGTATTCGACCCACTTGGGAGTCTTGTATCCACGATGAGTGAGCAACCGGTGGTAGCCCATGCCGATGCCCAGGCTTCCTGATACCCACCACAGGAACATCGAGACCAGAAAAGCCTTCCAGGTAAAGAAGAACAACGCCGCGATGGCGCCCACATGGAACAGGCCCATAAAAATCGCGGTTACCCAATTGATTTCGTCGTCTGCCGCTGCTTTGCGATCCAACACTTGGAGGTCGATGGCCATGTTCTTTTCCTGTACCCGGTATTGAGCTTCCAATACTTACGGTAGCAGGGACAGATATCGACGCGTGTAAGACTTGTGTAATAGCGGAAGGGTGGAGGTGTTACGGAGGTACTAGTCCGTTAATCCAAGCCGCTTCAGAGATTGGAATGGCGTGGCCGCGGGCGACTCGCCCGCGAACTGCCGGGGAGCCATGCTGAAAAGTTTGGAGCCAGAAGGTTATCGACTCTTCGAGTCGACCGGACAGCCGAGGGCGGCTGCCACGCGGGTTTGCTCGAGCCCACCAGCCCGCGGGCGAGTCGCCCGCGGCCACACCTACCAAAGCCCCACTCTCAGGCGGATGCGCCTTTTACTTCGACACCCGCCCATTTCTCGAGCAGGGTAAGGGTGGCGGCGTAGTCGAGATCCTGGTGTCCATCTTCGCTGGACATTTCATAGATCTCTTCCACGGTCTCGAGGGCAGGCAGTTTTACCCGGACTTCCTTGGCTGCCTCCAGGGTCAGGCGGATGTCTTTATGCATGAGGCGCAGTGGAAAATTGGGGGTGAAGTCGCGCTTGAGGACGAAGGGCGCTTTGTAGTCCACCACGCCGGAGCGAATCATGGATGCCTGAATCACCGGCATCAGTTTCTCGACATCCACTCCGAGCTTGGTGGCCAGGGTGAGGCCTTCGGCGAAGCCTTCATAGATGAGGGCGATTTGCAGGTTCATGACCAGCTTGGCGGACTGCCCCATGCCGGTTTCGCCCAGACGGAAAAATACTTTGCCCATGGCGGCGAATAACGGCTTCAACGATTCGATGACCGCCTCATCCCCGCCTACGATAAAAATGAGGCTGCCGGCTTCGGCTGCCACCTTCGATCCAGTCATGGGCGCGTCCACATAGCGCACACCCCGCGCCGCCACCCGTTCGGCGAACTTGCGGGTAGCTGAGGGCGAGATGGTGCTGGAGTCAACAATGGTCATGCCTTCAGCCAGCGATTCCTCGACGCCCTGTGGCCCGAACAAAACGCTCTCCACCGCCTGGGTATCAGAGACGCACATCCAGACCACTTCCGCGCCCTGTGCGGCATCGGCAGGCGAACTGGCACTGCGTGCGCCCTCCACTCCCTTGCCCGCGGTGCGGCTCCACACGGAAACCTCATGACCGGCCTTGACCAGATTGGCCGCCATTGGCCGTCCCATGATTCCCAAGCCCAAGAAGGCAACACGCATCCTGACTCTCCCCCTGAAGACATTAATTGCTAACAGCGATTAGAACTGACGGCAGTAACCAGGGTCAAGGTAATCCCACGTGCATTTGTTCTAGAATGGGCTTGGATCCTCATCGCCGTTTCGCATCTTTTCGGAAAAACTTGGGTAAGACGGCGGGTTTTGGTGCATCGAGACTCCGGCACGCCAGATGTTAAAAAGCACCCTGAAGAATCGCGCTCTCCGCAACCGCGCCCGGCAGTTCGGCAGCCTGGTGCGGCGCTCCGCGGTCACTCCCCGGACCGGCCTTACCCATCAGCCGAAGCTGGCGGCCAGCGGAGAAATGGGCGTGACATTCATCGGTCATTCGAGTTTCTTTCTCCAGGTGGGTGGCCAGAATATTGTCATCGATCCGAACTTTGCGCGCTGGCTCTTCGTGCTCAAGCGGCTGCGGCAGCCTGGTCTGAGAGTGCGCGATCTGCCGGCCATTGACCTGGTGCTGGTGACCCATGCCCACTTCGACCACCTGCACCGGCCGTCACTGCGGGCCATCGTGCAGCAAACCAAACGGCGGCGCGGGGTGGCGCCCACGATTCTGGTGCCGCATCATGTTTTCGACCTGGTTTCCGACCTTGGCTTCGACAACGTGGTGGAACTGGACTGGTGGAACAGTTATCGTCATCGCGATCTGACCGTCACCCACGTACCCTCGCGGCATTGGGGCGCGCGAGTGATCGAGGACTCGCACCGCGGATACGGCGGTTACGTGCTGCGCGACCACAAACATTCGATCTATCACGCGGGCGACACGGCTTACTTCGCCGGCTTTCGCGAGATTGGGCAGCGCCTGGGGCCGGAATTGGCGCTGCTGCCGATCGGCGCGTATAATCCGCCTTCCTTTCGCAACGTTCACACCAGTCCGGCCGACGCCATGCGTGCCTTCTTTGACCTGAATGCGCGCTGGATGGTGCCCATGCACTACGGCACCTTTCAACTCTCCCACGAACCCATGGACGAACCTCTGCAGCTGCTGGAGAAAGAAGCGAAAGCGGCAGGCATTGAAGACCGGGTGTTCGTGCTGGAGGAAGGCGTGACCAAGTTCTTCTGAGTTGTCTGGGTCGGACACTCCCTTCGACTTCGTTCAGGGCAGGCTCTGTCCGACGCCTTTGATTTGAAGCTTGGAAGGCAAACCCAAAGGCGGCGGGCGAGGGCGCCCGCCCCACACTCTTGCTCAATAGGCCAGGAGAATCCTCAGATCACGCAGATTATTTCCTGTGGGACCGGTCATGATCGCGCCTCCCAACGACTCAAAAAATGGGTACGCATTGAAAGCGGCGAGGTGGGCGGCTGCATCCAGTCCGCGGGCCTGGGCGCGGTCGAGGGAGGTGCCGTCGGCGATCGCGCCAGCAGCCAGGCTGTTGCCGTCGATCCCGTCGGTGCCTGCGCTGAGCACGGAGATGGCTTCGCCGGAGATCCTTGCCGCACAGGCCAGGGCAAACTGCTGGTTACGCCCGCCGGTGCCGCCGTTTTCCACCCTCACCGTGACTTCCCCTCCAGAAATCAGGCAAGCCCGTTCGGACTTCTGGCGCATGCGGCGCAAACGTTCGAGAAGGTATTCCGCCGCGCGAGCGTAATCCCAGTCGTCGCAGGTGTTGTCTATCTCCACGCTGAAGCCGTGACGTTGCGCCTCCGCCTCCGCCGCTTCGAGCAGCGAAGCGTTCGAGAGCAACGGCCACCAGCGCGAGCGATGAAAAGCGAGGTCATCGGACTTGGGAGTCTCGTCCAGCGCGTGACGTTGAAACAACTCGCGCACGGAAGCTGGAAACTGGTCCAGCATGCCGTACTTCTCAACCACGCTGTAACAGTCGGCCACGCTGGTGGAATCAGGCATGGTCGGCCCCGAGGCCAGCGCATCGGGCAGTGTTGTCCGGAACATCGGACACCAGCAGCGACACCTGCTGCGCTCCGGAGGCTGCGACGGCCATCCTTCCACCCTTGATGGCGGACAGATGCTTGCGGATCGTGTTGATCTCGGCGATCGGCGCACCGGAGAGCACCAGCACGCGGTAAGTGGCGATCAGGTCCTCCAGCGAGATTTCGTCGTCGATCGGCTTTTCCACAATCGAGGAACCTCCGCCGCTGAGCATGAAGATCACCAGCGAGGCCGCGTTCTGGGCGCTGAGCGATTTCAAGATGGCCTCGGCGCCCCGGATCGATTCCTGGTTCGGCGTAGGATGGCCGCCGCGAAAGTAGCGGAAGCCCCGAACCTGGGAAACCGGATCGACCGAACTGGCCACGATGCCCTGGAAGCGATTGCCCGCCTGCATTTCCAGGGAATTGACCATGGCATGCGCCGCTTTGCCGATGGAGATCACCAGCACGCGGCTGTACGAATCCAGGTCATGCAGGTCTTCGCAAATGCGTAGCACCCCGCGATCGCAATCCACGTGGCGCTGAAATGCCCGGTCGATGCTGGCCTCCGCGAGCGCGTGCTCAAATAGATGACGCGCAGTGACCCGCATGTCCAGGGCAAGCTTGTCGCGGTCGGCAGCAGATGAAGGCATAGAAGGCCGTGTAGCGCCGGCGTCCCGCCGGCTGTCCCGAGGACGTGACGCCCTCGCATGAAGCTACAAATTCACCGCTTCGCCGACCCACTGCTCGATAGCGTCGCGCATCTCGCGCAGGCGTCCTTCAAAGAAATGATCGGCACCCGCGATCAGGACCAGCTTCTTCGGACCTGGGATCGAATGCACCAAGCCCTCCAACTGCGCCGGCGTCCCGAACTGATCGCGATCGCCGCTGACTAATAGTTTCGGCTTGGTGCAGTTCTGAAGAAAGCTGAAGTCATAAGTGCGATCATCGATGGGAGACACCGGCAGACCCAGTCCGATGGCAGCCTTCACCCGCGCATCGGAGCAAGCGGCGCGCAAGCCAACCGCCGCGCCGAACGAGAATCCGGCGAAGATCAGAGGCAAGTGAAACTCGTGGTCCAGCCAATCCAGCGCCGGCTCGAACGTCGTCCACTTCACCATTTCCGTGGTCGTGCTCGCCCTGGCTGAGACCGGTCCCGCGAAAATTGAAACGCAGCACGGGAAAACCGAAACTGTTCAACGCCTTCATGGCATGAAAGACTACTTTATTGTGCAGGGTGCCGCCAAAGAGGGGATGGGGATGACAAACGACGGCGGCGTAAGCGGCATCTGGAAGCTCCCGCATTGAGCAGGGCCTCGAGACGGCCGGCAGGACCTTCCAGAAACAGGGAGCGGATTGTGCCGGCTTGCGTCTCCATTCGGCTGAGTAAAGCATAGCAGCGAATCGAACTTCCTCCGTGTCCTCCGTGGTTGTTTGCGGTTTTGAACCACGCAGGACACTGAGTATGCTCACCGCGCGGGAGTGAGGTATCCTGTCGCGCATGGACGTCGCCGCCTTCACCCGTCAACTCGTGGACATCGAGTCCATCACCGGCAACGAGGGCCGCGGTGGGAGACTTCCTTCACCGCGAATTGCTCCGGAGAGGGTTTCAGGCGAAGAAGATTCCGGTGGAAGGCGCGCGCTGCAATGTCTTTGCCGTCTCCTCCGACCAGCCGCGGCCCGCGGTTGTTTTCTCCACTCACATGGATACGGTCCCGCCCTTCATCCCGTCGTCCGAAGATGCTGCGCGGGTGTACGGACGGGGCTCCTGCGACGCCAAGGGAATCATCGCGACGCAGGTCGAAGCCGCGGAACGGCTGCGTCAGGAAGGCATTCACGTGGGGCTGCTCTTTCTGGTTGGCGAGGAGCGCGACAGCCTGGGCGCCAAAGCGGCAAACCAGAATCCTCCCGGCTCGCAAGTTTCTGGTGAATGGCGAGCCCACCGAGAACCGAGTCGCAATCGCGTCCAAAGGCGCGTTGCGGGTGGAGGTGATCGCGGAAGGACGCATGGCGCATTCGGCTTACCCCGAGCTGGGCGAGTCGGCGATTGACAAGCTGCTGCTTGCGCTGCAACGCCTGCGAGCGATGAAGCTGCCGGCTGAAGAGGGCATCGGACCCTGCACGCTCAATATCGGCGTGATCGAAGGCGGTCGCGCCCCCAATGTGGTCCCGGACAAAGCGCGTGCCCAACTGCTCTACCGCCTGGTTGGACCGTCAGAGCAATTGAAGCGGGAGATTGTTGCAGCGGTGGGCAATCTGGCGAAAGTTGAGTTTGTTCTCGAGATTCCGTTTGTCCGCCTGCGCACTCTGGACGGCCTTGCCCACCATGGTTGCGGCCTTCACCACCGATATTCCTGCGCTCAGCAACTGGGGACAGCCCCTGCTCGTCGGCCCGGGATCGATTCATGTCGCCCACACCGACGGCGAATACGTTGAGAAGAAACAATTGCAGGATGCCGTGGATTTGTATTGCTCGATCGCGCGGCAGTCTCCGCATGAAAGTAGCGCCGGCATCTCGCCGGCTGTCCCGAGGGCGTCCCGCCTCGCTGGACGAGCAGGGTACCCGCTGCGGGCGGCGGCGCGACCTGATTTGACTCCAGATTCAGTAGCACGTAGAATCGTGCTGCACATGTTTACGTGCTCCAATATGAAGTCCAACATTACGCTCAAAGCTGGACACGGCTCTCTTGCGTGAGATTCGGGTGCTGGCGGCCGAGGAGGGCACATCGATCAGTGCTCTCCTGGCCGCTCGCCTCGAGCAACTGGTTCGCGACCGCAAGACCTATGAACGCGCACGCAAGCGTGCGCTAGCTCGGCTGCGCGAAGGGTTTGATTTGCACTGGACGCCTCCCCGTTCCCGCGACGAGACTGCACGAGCGATGACAACGATGAACCATGCCGGATAAGTATTTCGTCGATACCAACATCCTGCTCTATGCGCACGATCGCTCCGCGGGTTTGAAGCACGAACGTGCCGGCCAGCTGGTGGAGCGGCTTTGGACTCCAGGGGAAGGCGTGTTGAGCACCCAGGTGCTGCAGGAACTTTGCATAAACCTTCGCCGCAAGATCGCCCACCCGCTCGCCGGTGGAGGAGATCCGGCGGATTGTTCAGGACTACATAAGCTGGGAGATCGTCGATTAACACATCCGGCACTCGATCCTGCGTGCGCTGGAGATCGAAGCTGCGCTACCAAACATCTTTTTGGGACGCTCTTATTCTGCAGGCGGCGGAGAGCTCGGGCGCCACGGTTATCTTGTATTCCGAGGATTTGTCCACGGGACAGAAATATGGCGCGGTTCACGTGGTGAACCCGTTGAATCAGGATGCCCCTCTGTAGAACCTGATTCAACGTCCGGTTTCACAGAGTCCAGCGCGGCCTCCCGTCTTGCCGCGATACACTTGAACCATGACCACCCAGACCCTCAACTCCCTGTCCAAGGCATCTTCCGCCTATTTGCGTTCCGCCATGCACCAGCCCATCCAGTGGAACGAGTGGGGCGAAGAGGCCTTTGCCACGGCGAAGCGGGAAAACAAGCCCATCCTGCTCGATATCGGTGCGGTCTGGTGCCACTGGTGTCACGTCATGGACCGCGAATCGTACGACGATCCGGAAGTGGCGCGGATCGTGAATGAACGCTTTGTGGCAGTGAAGGTGGATCGCGACGAGCGCCCCGACATTGACAGCCGCTACCAGGTGGCGGTGAGCGCCATCAGCGGGCAAGGGGGCTGGCCGCTGACTGCGTTTCTCACCCCCGATGGCAAGCCGTTTTACGGCGGCACTTACTTCCCGCCCAACGACAACTACGGACGCCCCAGCTTCAAGCGCGTGCTGCAGTCCATCGCCGACGCCTATCACCAGAAGAACACCGAGGTGGTGGAGCAGGCGCAGATGGTTGAGATCGCAATCTCCCGGGCCGAGTCTTTCGCCGGCGGCAGCGGCGAGTTCTCTCCCAAGGTGATGGACGAGATCGTGGAAGCGGCGCTGAAGATGTATGACCCGCAGAATGGCGGTTTCGGCAGCGCGCCCAAATTTCCTCATCCCGCCGTGCTTGATCTTCTGATGGACCAATATGCGCGCTCCGGAAAAGAGGAGCTGCGCGACATCTTCGTCTCAACTCTCGAGAAAATGGCGCGGGGGGGCGTCTATGACCAGCTCGCCGGCGGCTTTCACCGCTACTCGGTGGACGAGCGTTGGATCGTGCCCCACTTCGAGAAGATGTGCTACGACAACTCCGAATTGTTGAAGAATTACGTCCACGCCTACCAGGTGACCGGCTCGGAATTCTTCGCCGCGGTGGCCCGCGACATCGTCCGCTGGATGGATGAATGGCTCAGCGACCGTGAGCGTGGCGGCTTTTACGCCTCCCAGGACGCCGACTACTCGATGGACGATGACGGCGACTATTTCACCTGGACCCGGGCGGAGATGCAGGCTGTCGCTGACGGAAGAAGAAGCGGCGGTCGCGGGATTGAGCTACGACGTCAACGAAGTCGGCGAGATGCACCACAATCCGGAGAAAGAATGTCTTGTATGTCCGGGCTTCGCTCGAGGAAATCGGCAAGCGGCTGGGCCTAACCACGGAGCGCATCGAGCTGATACTGGAATCTGCCCGGCAGAAAATGTATGCCGCGCGGCTGAAGCGCCCTACGCCGTACGTGGACAAGACAGTCTATGTGGGTTGGAATTCGCTCTGTGTCTCGGCCTACCTGGAGGCCGCCAAGGTGTTAAAGCTCGATGGGGCGAAACACTTCGCGCTCCGTTCTCTGGATCGCGTGCTCGCCGAAGCCTGGCAACCGGAGCAGGGCCTGCAGCACGTAGTCGCCTATTCCGATCCGGCTGTCGAACGGCGTTTGGTCCCGGGCCTGCTGGACGACTATGCCTTCACAGCGATCGCATGCCTCGATGCCTACGAGGCCACCACGGACCTGAGTTATTTCCACTTCGCGCAGCGCATCGTGGACAAGATGGTGGAGCGTTTCTTTGACAGTGTATCCGGCGGATTTTTCGACGCTGCGGCAGGCGGTCCCGAGAAGGTTCTGGGAGTACTGGGCACACGCCGCAAGCCGTTTCAGGATTCTCCCACGCCCGCGGGAAATTCCATGGCCGCCATCGCATTGCTGCGGCTGCACGCCTTCACCAACCAGAAGAGTTATCGGGAGCAAGCGGAACAAACTCTCGAACTGCTGGCCGGACTTGCCGGCAAGTTCGGGATCTTTGCCGCGACCTACGGCATTGCAGCGGTATATCTCTCATGTCCCGGCACCCAGATCGTGGTCATCGGAGAAGACGACCTGGCAGAAAAGCTGGGCTCCATCGCAGCCGGCTTTTTCGCATTTCACAAGACGGTGCTCCTCCTGGCCGCCAGCAAGGTCGTTCCGCAGAATCTGCCGCCGGCCCTCGCAGAAACCCTCTCGCAGTTACCCATGCTCAAAGAGGGGAAGTCAGCGGCATTGATCTGCTCCGGATTCAGTTGCCAGCCTCCGATCATGGATGCAGAACAATTGCGGCGGACCCTCGGCCTCGCCCTGAAGAGTTGAAAGTCACCTGTGTCTGGGACAAAAAAATGGGGCTGACCCATGCGCGAATCGCAATCGGTCAGCCCGTTCAGGTCCAAAAGCCACTTGCGCGGCTAGTTAACAGCCTCTTCCTAATCCCACCTGCCTAACGCTTCGAGCAATTGGGATTGGCAGGATTGCACAGTGGCATCGGGCCCAGTTCTGCATTGAGTATCGGGGTCGCGATTGCCACGTACGTGCAAGCCAAACCTACCATCAGGATCAACATCCTGACCGCACGTTTCATGGTGTTCTCCTTACGCTGCGAGGCTCCTGGGAGGAAACCTCACGGTGGCGGCATTATACAGAAGACCGTCCACTCGTCCAGCCTTTTCTCCAGGCAGCAGCTTGCCGTGCCCGATGAATGGGCCTCGGAAGGGTCGGAGCGGCGCCCCGGAACGCTCGCGGAGATGCCAGCTTTACAGAAGTGCGATCAACGAAGTCGATCACGGCTACGCGTCCGCGACCCATTCCTTCTATTGGATCGCGCTTCTTGTTCAAGTATCAGGTGAAACTCTGGTTGGGATGAAAGAGTATCTGGCACGGGTGGTGAAACGGAATCGCCACCCGGTGAAACATTCAGTGAACCCGACGACTTGGCGACGGAAGGGAATGAATACCACTTCGAGCACTAAGAGCGGGTTGCACCCCGGTATCGGTCGCAGCTTCCTTGGGCGAATAATCTTCCTGGGTGCGGGAGAAAGCACGATCAACCATGTTTTCAAACATGGGTATGAGCGAATCAACCTGCGCCGGATTCTGAATATCAGTAAGACTCTTCTCCCAGCGGTTGGGGGTAAACAATTCTGCTCCCGGCGCGCGCTCCGGAGTCTTCATCAGGGCATAACCCAACCAGACCAGGATGGAAATGTTATAGGCCACCAGATTTATCACGTGGACTAAAACTTCCGAGGCATGGCCACTGACGTGGAACGCCAGAGTACCCAGTTCGACTCCCGCAGCCAAACCCAAGCCCAGCGAAAGTCCGAAGCTATGTTGCTTCCAGGACACACCGAGGTACCGGGAAAAAACCAGGAGAAACAAGATGAGTCCAACTTGAGCTACGCGCACGCACCGGGTCACGGTTATCACCGCTTGCACGATCGGCCCCTGGTCCCCGGTCGGACTCGATGCCGCAACCACGAAGGCGACCAGCGACATGACCAAAGCGGCCCACTTGAAGAGTACTGACCCGAGGTCTTTCAGCGTGTAATAGGGCCGGAACACGTCCAGGAAGATTTCGTAGATGACCATGAACCCCAGAACGAGGTTAATCGCGGCGCACGACCAGTAAGAGTAGAAGAACAGCTGATAGCTGGCACTTACCCATTGCGAGGACATGGGGAACAACACGCCAAATGCGAGGATCTGGAAGCAGATGTAGGCGAAGAAGACAGGAAAAAGCCGATGCAGTTTATGGCGCCACATCGCAATCCCCACCGCCAGTTGCAGTATGGGGTGGGCAATCCAGAGCGCGGTTTGGTGATCGACGGTCATCAACCAGTTTTCTGCCAGCCGGGGGCGCCACGGTTGACGGAGTTTCTGTGATTAGACTTCTCTTATATACGTAACCTTAGCAGTTTGGCTCAGATGGTCAATGTACCAAGGTAATCGAAAGTAATGGTTACCGAAATAATCTCAAACCCATCTTTGAGGGCTCAATCACGACCGAAGACGGCGGTTCCAGATCCCCGAACCCGGCCTTAAGCTTACATCCGAACCGAACCGACAGGACGCATCATCTATCCTGGCCACGCCTCCTCACAGCCTGCCGCCATCAGACTATTGATTCTGATCGAGATAGAACATGTCCAGGACCTGCCCTTTGCCGTCGATCAATAGCACCCGACCAGCGTACACGACCCGTTCGAGGTCGCTGGGTAATCTGGGCAGCTGCTCTTCACAGACCAAAGGCAGGGACTGGGCCTGGCTCTGAACCTCGGAAGGCAAGGTCCCCCCACGGTGAATCTGGCGCTCTGACCCGGAAGGCAGTTCCGGACGCTGGGTGGCGCCCGCCGGAAAGTCGGAGGCATGCTCGTTCACGCAGCTTCGAATCGACCTGCGATCACGCAGGGTGAACAACTGAGCGGTGTCATCCGGCCCCGGGGCCGAGTCCGAAGTTATGGTTGGAACGGCATCGGAGGCAGCCGGCGGAGGCGTGGCCGGCGCTTCATTGGAGGTCGGCGCGGCCGGCGGTGGAGTCGCAGGGGCCGAAGCTGAGGAAGTAACAAAAGTGAGCACAGCTTCCGATTCGACGATTGCCGGCTTTTTGCCGGTGGCCGCAGCTGCGCCGGTACCGGCGGCTCCGCCCGCGAGAGTGCCGATGGCTGCGCCCTTGCCTCCGCCGGCGATGGCTCCGATTACTGCTCCCAAGGCGGCGCCGCCGCCGATCTTGGTCACGTTGCTCTTGGAGTGCGATTCGCCCTTGATGATCAGCGGCTCCACATGAATCGATTCCGCCACAGTTCCCGAGCTCACCGTGTTGAGCACCAGGTCGAGTTCGCCGGGTTCAGTGAGCCGGCCGGTCGGGTGTACGTCGGTGACGCGGCCGATGACGTCTGCACCCTTGGGATAGAGGGTTCGTCCGTTCACTTCGATCGGCTCGTCCAGCGTGCCGCGGAAAGTGTCTCCCATCTGGGTCTGCTCGCTGCTGAGGTTGTCGATCATGCGGACCCGGATAGACGTCCCGGAAGGAATCTCGAGAGACCTCTGCGCCAAAGCGGACACTGGCGCCAACGCCCAGGACTAGAGTCGTCAGCACCGTGCTCAGCAGCTGGAAGTATTTGCCATTCATGTCCTTTTCACCTCGCTGAAGTTTCGGCTGGCCAGGCAAAGCGGCGTCTCTTGTCTCTTTCTTGGGATGCAGGCCGTGACGTTACGGCTGCACTAAGATAACGGGCTTTTGGTGGCCTGGGCTAGGTTTTTATTCCCTCCTTTTTCACCCTGTCATCCCGAGCGAAGAAGGATTGTTCGCTTGCGAACAATCCTTCGAAGTCGAGGGACCTGCTTTCTGCCGGCGGCAATCGGCGGCCTCCGTGCCTTTGCGCTCGCCGCCGCCGCAAAACAGCAGATCTTTCGACTCCGAGAACGGACTCGCAAGCGAGTCCGTTCTCTGCGCTCAAGATGACAGGGTTGAAGGGGTGAAGATCAGTTCTGAGTCCCGATGAAAATAAAGTAAGAGCAGGCCCAAAGATTTGCGGGAATAGTATCGTGCGGACGAGTGGTCAGGATGACATTGTATTCGCCGGAAACCTCCAGGCTATCGAGCACCGACAGCGCGGCCGAGGGTTCGACGGTAGCCAGATACGCCAGGAATTCATGGATGCCGGCCCCGGCTTTGCAGCCCTGCGCCAAAAACGACAGCTCGGCGTTGCTCTCGGAGAAGTGCCAGGCCAACGATGCGGCGGCGGTCACTGCGTTTTCGTAAGCCTGCTCGGAAGCCGACCCCGGAGCAGGATTGTCAAAAACCAGGCGCAGCCTGCGATCGTCCTCGCGGCTGAACTCGCGCACTTTCAGCGATCCGGATTTGGCGGTTGCTTTCCAGTCCACGTGGCGGGCTGAATCCTCCGGCATGTACTCGCGAATGAGATAGAGGTCGTCGCCGCGGCCGCGGGCAAAAGTTTCAAATTCGCCGGTGATCAGCGGGAGCACATCAAAAAATTCGTCCGTGCGTTCAACCGGCGGGTACACCAGTATTTCCCGGGCCAAGGGCACGCGCCGTGTTTTGGTAAGGAAGGCAAAGGGAAAGCGGGTGGCCAGACCAAAACTGTTCTGCTGATAGCGTCCGCGGCGGGGGAAGCAGAGTTCCAGTTCAGCCGCGAGTTCAGAGGCCGGAGGAATGTAGGGAAAGTAGGCCGACTCGGTAAAAATTCCGGGCGGAGCGGAAGGGCCGCCCGCAACCCGGCGTAACTGGCGGTCCGGCAGTCTTACCCACTGCCTGGCAGGCGGCTGCCCGGGTGGAAAGGCAAAGGTGGTAGGCACCCATTGCCATTGCTTGGAACGCTTCTGCTTGAGCGGAACTACGCTGATGGAAAATGAAGGCAGCCAGCGCCGGCGGTTCCGGACCACGATCTTTCCCAGCGTGGGGCGCCCGGCGAAAACCTGCTCGGGCAGGCGGACATCCAATTCCAGTTCGCGCAATACGATCGCCGAGGCCACGCCCGATACCAGGATGGCCGCCAGCATCGCCGCCACAATTACGTAAAGCAGGTTGTTGCCGGTATTCAGGGCTGCAACCCCGATCAGCAGGACACTCACCACGTAGATGATTCCCACCCCGGTCACGTCGTAGTTGAAGGCATCGCGGACCCGGCTGCCAGCCACCCGGCGGGCCAGATACGGCACCGTGGTCAGGCCCACTACGACCGCCAGGACCAGCGCGATCGAAGCCAGGATCACCGTGACCCAGAGGCTGCCTGATTCACGCGCCACGGTGGAAAAGACAGCGGCCGCAAAAGCCAGAACCAGTCCCAGCAGGGCCAGCAAAAAGCGTATCCAGATTTCGGGGATATCGAGGCGCAGAAACCGGCTGCGGGAACGAGCGCCGGGGGTAGAGGCCAGCACAGCCGGTATTGCGGGGTCAGCCATGTATGCGATTTCGCTGTTTCGAGGCTAGCACTGCCTCGACAGCGCATCAATCCGGATCGGGTTGACCGGAAATCCGCCGTAACCATGCTGCCGCCTTGGCGGTGGCTTGGTCCGCCGTGCGCCCCAGCCTGGGAAAACGCTCTTTCAGCCTGGTCAGCAGCCGATGGGCCCAGACGTATTCCGACGACAGAATGATCAAGCCTACCAGCAGGAAAAGCACTCCCTGCAGGATAGGCAGAAACAGGCCCAGGATTCCCAGCAGGATGAAACTCCAACCTACGATCAGGACCAGGATTCGCTTGATGCTGGATTTCAAGGCAAATGAACTCTGTGTTGTTCTTCCTTCAAGGTATCAGGTGTGGCGCCGGCGCTGCGGAAATAATGTCAGCCGGCAGGCCCAAAATCTCTCGCCAGAAATGCAATTACGGATGTGTTGAAGGTTTCGGGAACTTCCTCGTATGGCAGATGGCCGACGCCGTCAAAGACCTCGAGCTGACAATCCCTGAACTGCTGCCGTAGCGACTCCGCAGACGCCGGATGCACCGCCGTATCCTTGCTGCCCCAGAGCAGCAGGGTGGGGATGTCTGCAATGCGGGGAAGGGCCGATTGCAGTTCCTCGAGATCGCGGTTCCACGACCGCACAATACCCAGGCCATAGTTGAGGGTCCCGGGAATTCTGAAAGGAGCGGAATAGCCGGCGAGCGTGCCCGGACTTATGCGCCGGGGGTCTCCGTAGAGGCGGCGCAGCAAAGTGTCGTGGACAATCCCGAGGCACGGTTCGAGGCGGAGGAGCAGCCAGGAAACCGGCGCGCTGCTCAGCAAGGGCGCCAGCCGCCGGCCGTGCGGCCGACCACGGATTCACCGGGGCAACCAGAATCAGGCTTCGCACCCGTTCTGGCGCCAGGGAGGCGGCCATCATCGCGACCGCGCCGCCGTGGGACGTTCCCAGCAGATCGCAGGACGCGATGCCCACGCCGTCCATAAAACGCAGCAGACGCTCGGCGTGGGCCCGGAGACTGCCACTGGCATCGGAAGGCCGGTCGGAAAAACCCACACCCGGCATATCGACCGCATACACCGTCGCCTTCTCCGCCAGCAGCGGCAGGGCGAAGCGCCAGGAGAAGGAGTATCCCAGCAATCCATGCAACAGGAGCAAGGGCGGACCAGAACCGCCGCACAGGTAGCGCATGCGGTGGCCGTCAAGGACGAACCAGCGCTCCTCGACCGGGATTGACGAGTGGTCCACCTTCAGTGGACGAGTTTACCTCAGAGCTCAAAGCGGGTGTCCTGTCCTTGCGGTTTTTGCAAGGGCGGGTAACGATGCTGCCGACACAACTTTTTTGGCTCTGCAACCCGATCGCGCATGCGTTCCAGATTCCCGCCCTTTGCAAAGTGCGCAAAGGGACGAGGCACCCACTATGTTTTGGACGCCGGCGCGGTCAAAAGCCTGGGCCACCCGCCTGTTATCTACGGACCGAGTAGCATCTTCGCGAAATACTATGGCATCACAGAAATGCCGCCAGCGAGTAATATTATCCGGTGGACATTTTAGTGACGCTAGTTCGACAAGCCGAAGCGTGGTATTTAGAAAGACGGGGGACTCTCTCCACGCTGTTCCTGAGAACGCAAACTGATTCGACAGATCCAGACGGCCCAAGCGGGGAATTCGGTCTGGGCATAGAAACTTCAAATGTCATTGCGAACATAATGATCGACAATGCGGGGCGTATTATGGTCCCAGCTCTTAACAAAGTGACAGGGGCAGATTTCGTTCTTGATGACAGGGCGCTTGCTCCCGATGAAGACCTGGGTGTGCTCTTAGATCGCTATGTTGAGCAGATCAATTCGGCCTGATGGCAATGTCGATAGAGAGCGGCGGAACCTTTCCTGTATTTCTAAACTCGCGGCGCTTTTCGCCGATAATATCCTTTGAAGTCTGTCGTTCCGAAATCCGCCTCCGCTCCCAGATTGCGCAAAGGACGGGGCAGCCACTATGTTTTTGACGCCGGCGCGGTCAAAAGCCTGGGCCACCCGTCCACCGGCCACCTTTAAAAGGCGTCGAGGATAAACCGAAGCGAGATGAATAGAAAGGGATCAATTTTCGAAGAAGTGGCTCGTCAGCATTTCGATTTTCTTGTTCGCGAGAATGGATTTCAGTGCACCGCAGGATCGGAGTCCAAGATTAGATTTGAGTCGAAGCGAGTGTTCATTGAGATTTATCATGGCCAATATGATTACGAAGTCGGTACGACTTTTGGAAGGATAGGACGTGACGAAAGCTTCAGCTTCACTTTGTTCCTTCGGCGATTTTTCCCAGTAGTCGATCAAGCTATAGGCGAGAGGCTTGCAGAGACGCCGAAGAGAATCAGCGATTTGACGCAGGCGTTGGGCGAGGCACTTCGCACATACGGGCAACGGATCATTGCAGGCGACGATGCCTTTTACAACGAAATGACGAAAGTGCGTTGGTGGCATTTCCAGCCCGAGGCGCTGCGGAATCGTGAGCCCTCCTCGTAATGACAGGATGGCGCTTGAGACCGCAAGGCATGGGGCAGAGGTGGAGGGCGACGGGATCGAAGGAGCAACTGAAGATCGTTGTCGTTTAGGGTTGGCAGCGCCCCATCGGCCTCGTTGTCTCGGTGCGACGGTTCCGAATTGATTTGCAAGTTCTCGTAAGATCATCGCGGAATACTATCAGTTGAGGAACTGCGGGCGTATCGACTCCACTCCAACATTTTGTTTGCCCAGAGCCGCGACAACTCAACTCCAGCTCCAACTCAACTTCAAGCGCGAGCGAAGCGAGCGCGGGCGCGCCGCGTCTACTCAACTCACCGCAACGCAGCGCCAGCGCCCGCGTGCGTCACACTGCAAGCGTCATCTCCCGCTGAAAATGCATCGTGAAGTCATATTTTACTACTTAGTTACTATGATGTGTCGTTTCAAAGTGCTCTGTCTTCTAACCCCACAGTCGTTTGACCCCTCTTTTCTCCGGCCTGTAATATCGAAGACTACCGGTTTCGGATCGAGCCTTCGCTCTTATCCAATCAATACATCGCGCGCTTTGCGATGTGTGGGTTTCCGGCAAGAATGGAATGCGTCGGGATCACAATCAAGTTCCGTTGCTTGGAGCGCTGAACGATTGGTCCGCGAGGTATCGCAGGCCCATGAGTGAGATGACGCATGCGTCGCCCAGGCATTCGCAAAGTACGCGGACGGGTCGAAGAACCCAGCCCCACACGGACACACTAGCCGAGCTGCGCTCGGCCTGGCCGGGTCAACGACCCGGCCCCACACAGGCGCGCATTAAGCTTCTGCTATTCATAGGGTTACCAAACCCCACAGAAGGCTTCCAAAAAGCATAGCTTTACTTCCACACTGCTTTTATAATCGGTGAAGTCTTTTGGTTGAAGTAAGTTAGAGGTTCTCCCTTGCGCCCTGCCGTGGCACCCGACGTGCTTAACCATCAATCGGGTTTTCCCCCCGCCCTCATCCAGGAGCCGTTGCGGTCGATGAACCGGGACTTCCAAATCCGATTTACAGCCGGTCTGCTGATCCTTCTGACCACGGCTGCGGTCATCCTTGCCTGGATCAACTTCCAGAAAGAAGCCGATTTCCAGATTCCCTCCGACGGCGTTTGGTGGATGGAACAGGCCGGAAGCGACGGCGGCGTGCTAGCCAAGCGAGTGGAACCGAACGGCCCAGGCGATAAAGCCGGTATTCGGGTGGGCGACCGGCTGACCGCGATCAACCAGCATGACGTGAAAGACACCACTGCCCGGATGCGACAGGTTTACCGGGTAGGGGCGTGGTCGAAGGCGACTTATTCGCTGGTGCGGCAGTCCGTCCCGCTGGATACGACGGTGATTTTAATTCCGGCGGAACGCTCCCTGAATTACTGGCTGCGCTTCATCGCGCTGATCTACCTGGGCATCGGGCTTTATGTTTTGCTGCGGCGCTGGACGGCGCCGAGTTCAACCCATTTCTATATTTTCTGCCTGGTTTCGTTCATCTTTTACGCCTTCAAGTTCACCGGAAAGCTGAACCAGTTTGACTGGACGATCTATTGGGGCAACGTTACCGCCTGGCTGCTGCAGCCGGCTTTGTTTCTGCATTTCGTCCTGACCTTCCCGGAGAAACGCAATTTTGTCCGCAAGCATCGCTGGATCATTCCGGCGATTTATGCGCCCGGGATGCTGCTGCTCGGCGCGCACATTCTCGCGCTCAGAGTATTGAAGGCCAGCGAACGCCTGCGCTGGGACCTCGACCGGGTGCAGATGGGCTACCTGGCCCTGTTCTTCGTGATCGCGGCCGCGAGTGTTGTGGGACAGCTACCGCCGGGCCAGCACGCCGATCCTGCGACAGCAGCTGAAATGGGTCACGCGCGGCACCATTCTTGCCATCGCACCCTTCACTCTGTTCTACGTGATTCCTTACCTGACGGGATCGATGCCGAGCTCGGCCATGAAGGTGTCCGTGCTGTCGCTGGGCCTGCTGCCACTGACGTTTGGCTACGCCATCTTCCGCTACCGCCTGATGGACGTGGACCTGATCTTCAAGCGCGGCATGGTGTACACGCTGGCGGCGGCGGCGATCGTGGGAGTGTACTTCGCGGTGGTGGCCGGAGTGGCCGAACTGGTGCACACCCAGGTGCCGAGTTCGGGATCGGTCGGCCTGGTCCTGGCCATGGTGGTCACGGCCCTGCTGTTCGATCCGGTGCGCAAATGGATCCAGGAGCGGATTGACCAGTTCTTCTATCGCACCCGCTACGACTACCGCAAGACGCTGATCGAATTTGGACGCGAGCTCAGCGCGGAAACCGATCTCGACATGATGCTGAGTTCGGTGGTGGATCGGCTGTCGCGCACCCTGCTGGTCGATCGCATGGCGATTTTCCTCGCCGCCGGCGAGCCACCGCAGTTTGTGCTGGCCAAGTCTTTCGGCATGACCCAGACCAGCGGTCTGGACCTGAACTTCCTCAGCGCCCCCCGGCCGGAGACTGAGGCCGGACATCTCTTCCTGGAGAACGTGCACCAGGTGCCGCGCGAGACTGCCAGCGCGCAGCAGACCATCGCCCGGCTGGACCTGAACTACTACATTCCCTGCCGCGCCCAGCAGCGCACGATTGCCTTCCTCGGCCTGGGCAAGACGGTGGAAGGCGATTTCCTGACCAGCGAAGACGTTGAACTGCTGGAAACCCTGGCCGGCTACATCGGCATCGCCATCCAGAATGCGCGCCTGTACGCCTCGCTCGAACAGAAGGTCGCCGAGTACGAACGCCTGAAGGACTTCAACGAAAACATTGTCGAGTCGATCAACGTGGGCGTGATGGCGGTGGACCTGGCGGACCGCATCGAATCCTGGAACTCGCAGATGGAAGTCATGTACGCCCTGCCGCGCTGGCAGGCGCTGACCCGGCCCCTGAGCGAAGTATTTCCGGCGGAGTTTGTGGAAGAGTTCTACCGGGTGCGGCAGAACCCGGGCATCAACAACCTGTACAAGTTTCGCCTGGCCACGCCTACGGGCGAGAGCCGCATTGTGAACGTCGCCATCGCGCCCCTGGTCACCCGGAAGTTCAACGTGATCGGGCGGCTGATCATCGTGGACGACATCACCGAACGCGTGGGCCTGGAATCGCAACTCTCCCAGGCGGACAAGCTTTCCTCGATCGGCCTGCTGGCGGCCGGAGTAGCGCACGAAGTCAATACTCCGCTGGCGGTGATTTCCTCCTACGCCCAGATGCTGTCGAAGCAGTTGCAGGACGATCCGCAGAAGGGCGGGCTGCTCGAGAAAATCACGCGGCAGACCTTCCGGGCCTCGGAGATCGTGAACAACCTGCTGAATTTCTCGCGCACCAGCGGCACGGAATTCACGGAAGTGAACGTCAACAAGATCATCGCCGACACCATGGCGCTGCTGGAGCACCAGTTCAAGATCACCAAGATCAGGGTGGAAGACGAACTGGCCGGCCACCTGCCGCTGATCAGCGGCAATCCGGGACGCTTGCAGCAAGTCTTCCTGAACCTGTTCCTGAACGCGCGTGACGCCATGCCGGAGGGCGGAACGCTGCGCGTAGCCACCTCCAACGGCGACGGGGTCAGCGTGGTCGTCTCCGACACCGGCAGCGGTATCGCGCAGGAGCACATCCAGCGCATCTACGACCCATTCTTCACCACCAAGGCGGCGCCGCGTGAGGGCCAGGGCAAAGGCACCGGACTGGGTCTGTCCGTGACCTACGGCATCATTCAGGAGCATGCCGGGAAAGATTCGGGTGGAGAGCCATCCCGGACGCGGCACAACTTTCTATCTGGATTTCCCGCTGGCCAGGAAGGCCGTCAATGTCTGAACTGGCCACGATCCCGCGCCACAACCTGAGCGAAGGCTCGACCGCGGGTTCGGTGTTGATCATCGACGACGAAGCCGCCATCCGCGAGTCGCTGGAAACTTTGCTGGAGATGGAAGGCTACGAAGTGCAGTCGGCGGCCACCGCCGACGAGGGTCTTACCCGGATCGGCGACCGGCCCTACGACCTGGTGCTGCTTGACCTGGCGTTGCCCGACCGCAATGGCATTGATCTGCTGGCGGAACTTCACAGTCACGATCCGCAGCTGGCCGTCATCATGATCACCGCCTACGGCACCGTGGAAAATGCGGTGAAGGCGATGCAGGCCGGAGCCACCAACTTCGTCCAGAAGCCCTGGGACAACGAAAAACTGCTGGCCGACATTCGTGCCGCGGTGGCCCGCCATCGGGCGGAAGAAGAAAACGTCCAGCTCAAGCGCGCCCTGAAACAGCGCTACAACTTTGAAAACATCGTGGGCAAGAGCGAGCCCATGCTGAAGATTTTCGACCTGGTGGCGCAGGTGGCCCCCAGCCGCTCGACGATACTGCTGCAGGGCGAGAGCGGGACCGGCAAGGAGCTGATCGCCAAAGCCATTCACTTGAACTCACCGCGGCGCGACCGGGCGTTTGTTCCGGTAAATACCGGCTCGATGCCGCCCGACCTGCTGGAATCGACGCTCTTCGGTCACGTCAAGGGCGCATTCACCAGCGCCATCGCGTCCAAAAAAGGCCTGTTCGAGATCGCCGACCGGGGAACCTTGTTCCTCGACGAAATCGGCACCATGAGCATGGACACGCAGAGCAAGATCCTGCGCGTTCTGCAGGACCGCAAATTCATGCACCTGGGCGGAGTCCATGAAATCCAGGCGGACGTACGCATCATCGCGGCCACCAACGTGGACCTGAAGCAACTGGTGCGCGAAGGCCGGTTCCGCGACGATCTCTTCTATCGCCTGAACGTGATCACGGTCGATCTTCCGCCGCTGCGACAGCGACGGGAAGACATCCCTCTGCTGGTGGATTTCTTCCTCGCCCGGTACTCGGAGGAAAACGAGCGTCCGCGGCGCAGAATGACGCCGGAAGGACTTCGTCCTCTGCTCTCCTATTCATGGCCGGGGAACGTGCGTGAACTGGAAAACGTGATCGAGCGGGCGGTCGTGCTCTCCTCCAGCCAGGATGTGGGGCCCGAACTTCTGCCCGACCAGATCGTGGGCCGCGGCACTCCGGTTCCTCTGATGGAACGTCGCGGCGACGCCTCCCTGTTCGATATCGTTGAAGACTGCGAACGCCACATCATCCTCGACATGCTGGAGAAATGTAACTGGAACCAGACCGAGGCCGCCGAGCGTTTCCACGTGCCGCTTTCTACCCTGAACCAGAAAATCAAGCGCTTGAATATTGAGATCAAGAAGAAGGTTCGGGAGTAGGACGGGCCCTGTAGCGCCGCCGTCCCGGCGGCTGTTGTGGGGGCGTCCCGCCCCCACCGCCGAGGGCGAGAGGCCCTCGGGACAGCCAGCAAGATGCCGGCGCTGACTAACTCCTACGGCGCCCGCCGTCTGCTATAGTTCCTCAGGATAGAGGCCACACTGCATGGCAGCTGGGGATATACAGATCCCGCTCAGATCGCCCGCTGATTTCGCCAAGGAGAAGGTCACGGCGCTGCAGGACTACGCCCTGCTCACGGGCCAGTCGCTGGCCAATCTTTTCCGGCGGCCCTTGTACGTCACCGACATGATTCAGCAGGCCGACCTGATCGGCGTGGGTTCCCTGCCGATCGTGATCCTGACCGGCGGCTTCACCGGCGCCGTGCTGGCCCTGAACAGCGCCAGCACGCTGTCGCGCTTCGGTTCCCTCACTCTTATTGCCCAACTGGTATCGGTCGGCATGGTCACTGAGCTGGGGCCAGTCATCACCGGCCTCATGGTGGCCGGCCGCAACTCTTCCGGAATGGCCAGCGAACTGGGTTCGATGACCGTGACCGAGCAGATCGATGCCATGCGCGCGCTCGGCACTGACCCCACGAAAAAGCTGGTCACGCCGCGTGTGGTGGCCACGGTAGTGATGCTGTTTTTTCTGACCATCATTTCCGACCTGCTCGGGCTGGTGGGAGGAAACATGGTCTCGAGCCTGCTGCTGGGCCTGGACTCGCGGCAGTACTGGACCTCGGCCTGGCAGTCCCTGGTCTGGCGCGACCTTACCTCCGGCCTGATCAAGCCGGTGCTCTTCGGATTTGTGATCTCGACCGTGGGCTGCTACTTCGGTATGTCAACCCGCGGCGGCACGCAAGGCGTGGGACGCTCCACCACCCAGGCCGTCGTCGTAGCCTCGGTAATGATTCTGGTCACGGATTTCTTTGTCACGAAACTGCTCATCACTCTGTTGGGGTACCGATAGACGATGTCCGCTCCTACGCTTCCGCTCGACATGACCGCGCCTGCGGCGAAGCAGCAAGGCAGCGAAGCCATCCGCTTCGAGAATGTGACTCTGGCGTTTGACGACAAGGTGGTGCTGGACGATATTTCTTTCCGCCTGCCGCACGGGGAAACCAAGGCTATTTTTGGCGTCGCCGGCTCGGGCAAGAGCACGATTCTCAAGCTGGCGCTGGGATTGATGAAACCCGACTCCGGCCACATCTATGTTCTCGGCCAGGATGTGACGGAGATGAGCGAAAACGCGCTGTTCGACCTGCGGCGGCAGATTGGCATGGTGTTTCAGGAGAGCGCTCTTTTTGATTCGCGCACGGTGCGGGAGAATGTCGCGTTCCGCCTGATGGAAGAGGGTAAGGTTTCCGAAGAGGAGATCGAGCGGCGGGTGCGCGAGGCCCTGAGTTTCGTCGAACTGGAACGGACCGTGGACATGTTCCCCTCGGAACTTTCGGGTGGAATGCGCCGCCGGGTGGCCATTGCCCGCGCCATCGTGACCCAGCCTGAGATTCTGCTCTACGATTCGCCCACGGGCGGGCTGGACCCGGTGACCTCCACCACCATCGTGGAGCTGATCGTGAAACAGCGGGACGTGTACAAGACCAGTTCGCTGATGGTCACGCATCGCCTGCAGGACGCCTTCATCATGGCCACGCACTATTTCGATCGCAATGCAAACAAGATGCTGCCGTTGCCTAAAGGTGTCCATTGCGAAGTGCCGCTGGCATTTCTTATCCTGCGCGACGGGAAAGTAATTTTTGATGGCGATATCGATGAACTGGCGAAGACGCGGGACGAGTACATCCGGGAGTACATTGCTTAGGGAACGCTTCCAGCTGCTAGCTCCTGGCTTCTAACCACCTGTCATCCTGAGTGAAGCAGTCAAAGAACTCCTATGCCTGCTCAACGACAGTCACAGTGTGGGCGCGAGCGTCCCGCTCGTGCGGCGGCGTCCCGAATGATGCACCGCGAGCGGAACACTCCTGCCAAGATTGTGTCAGCGGGATGAGTCGCGGCGGCAGTTAAGTCAACAGGGGTCCATTCGACTCTTTCGGCTCCTCGCAAGCGAAAGAGCCGGACTCGCCCCCAAGATGACAGATGGTTTGGGAACGGGATGCTGCCGGCTAGCTGGCTTTGGCGCCTTCCGCCATCGCCTTGCGCCGGGCCTGGACGCGCGCTCCAATGAGCTTCAAACGTTCCCGCCCGGATTTGGAACCCATTATCGCTTTTTCGACATTTCTGAACAACGTGGGGGCCTTCATCTTCTCGCGCGTTTCTTTCAGGATAGGCTGAATTTTGGCGAAGAGAAAAACCATTTCACCGCTCGAACCACCCTCGAGGAACAAATCGGCGTTGAGAATGCCGCGATTCACGAACGACGCTGCCATATCCCAATAGCCGGCCACTTGACGGAACCAGGCGTTTTCGTCGGTTCCCAGGGCAGAGGCGACCTTGACGATCTCGTCGGCCGTCATTGGCCAGAACGTCACGAGCCACCAACTGCGGGCCTTGCGCATCTCGGCCTCGCGGCGGAGATCGTAGAGTTTAAGAATCAGTTGTGCATCGGCGGCAGTCGGTTTTGCCATTCCATCCCTCGCGGTGTTTCAGCCTGGTTATTATTCGTGACGCTGCAGTCGAGCGTGGGCGCTCGCGCCTACATTTAAACCTAGGTTGTCGATGATGCTGAAGCGGCTTCTACGGGTATCTCGCGCTCAAAGTCGCATTCTTTATTTGGGCACGCGATTACGGGGCCAGCCTTCAGCATTTTCTCCACCAGGTACTCGCTGCCGCAACTTGGACATTTTTCGGCCAGCGGTTTGCCCGCGGAAGTGAACTTACACTTGGGGTAATTTCCGCAGCCGTAGAATGTGTTGCCCTTGCGCGCCTTCTTTTCCACCAGGTCGCCGTGTTTGCACAGCGGGCATTTCACTCCGATGTAATTCTGCTTCACGTATTTGCATTCGGGATAGCCGCTGCAGGCGGTGAATTCGCCAAAGCGGCCGTGGCGGATCATCATGTTGCGCCCGCACTTGGGGCAGAGTTCGTCGATCGGGATGTCGGGAACTTTCTTGCCCTGATCGAGGCGGCGCGTGGTCTTGCAATCGGGGTAACCGGTGCAGGCCATGAACTGGCCGAAGCGGCCTCGCTTCAGCACCATCACCCGGCCGCAATTCTCGCAATATTCTTCCTGCGTGGTCTCCTGAATATCGGCCGAATCCAGGTCGGGCAGGTTGATGGGATTTTCCTTGGTGAAGGTGCAGCTGTCGGGATTTTCCTTGTCGTAGGAGCTGCAGGCGTAGAACGACCCGTGCTTGCCCCATTTGATGACCAGCGGAGAGCCGCAGCGCTCGCACTTCTCGTCGGTGGGCTTCTCCATCCGCTTGATGTTCTCCATGTGCTTTTCGGCGTAGCGGAGGTCCTTGGCGAAGCGCTTGTAGAATTCGGTGAGGGCATTAATCCAGGTTTCCTTGCCCTCTTCGATCTCGTCGAGCTCTTCTTCCAGGCGGGCGGTGTACTGGACGTCAAAGATGTCGCGGAAGTTTTCTACGAGCAGATCGGTGACGACCAGGCCGATCTCGGTGGGCGAAAACTTGCCGCCCAGCTTCTGCACGTACTGGCGTTCCTGAATCGTGCTGAGAATCGCCGAGTACGTGGAAGGCCGGCCGATGCCGCGCTCTTCGAGTTCTTTGACCAGGGAAGCTTCGTTGTAACGCGGCGGCGGCTCGGTGAAGTGCTGCTCCGGCTTCAGTTCACGCAGCGTGAGTTTCTGTCCCGGTTCGAGCGGCGGCAGCTTGTGCTTGAGCTCTTCTTCTTCCTCGTCTTTGACGTCCTTCGCTTCTTCATAGACTTTGAGGAAGCCATCGAATTTGAGCACTGATCCAGTCACGCGGAACCAGAAGGTTTCGGCGGCGGACTTGGCGTCGATGTCCACGGTGGTCTGGTCGAAGACGGCGGGCGTGATCTGCGAAGCCACGAAGCGCTGCCAGATCAGCTTGTAAACTTTGAACTCGTCTTCTTTGAGATATTGTTTGATCTGTTCGGGATGGCGCATCGCCGAAGTGGGACGAATGGCTTCGTGCGCTGCCTGCGCCGCCTTCTTCTCTTTATAGACGTTCGCCGCCTCCGGCAGGTAGTCCTTGCCGTATTGCGCCGTGATGTATTCGCGCACTTCCGCCAGCGCTTCGTTGGAAACGCGCGTGGAATCGGTACGCATATAAGTAATGAGACCGACCGAGCCTTCCTCGCCCAGCTCCACGCCTTCGTAGAGGCGTTGTGCGATCATCATGGTGCGCTTCACGCTGAAGCGCAGCTTGCGCGAGGAGTCCTGCTGCAGTTTGCTAGTGGTAAAGGGGGGTGTGGCATTACGGCGCCGTTCTTTGCGATCGACGGTGCGGACTACCCAGTCGGCTTTCTCGAGAGCGGCGCGGATTTTCTCCGCGTCCTCGCCGTTGTTTACTTCGACCTTCTCTTCACCTTTGCCAATGAAACGGGCATCGAATGCCGGCGGCTTCGGTCCGGCGAGGTGAGCGTCGATGGTCCAGTATTCAACCTTCTGGAAAGCCTTGATTTCCCGCTCGCGTTCGACGATGAGCCGTAGCGCGACCGTCTGAACCCGGCCGGCGGACAAACCGCGCCGCACTTTGTCCCAGAGCAGCGGAGAAACCTGGTAGCCCACGAGGCGGTCGAGCACGCGCCGCGCCTGCTGCGCATCCACGAGGTTCTGGTCAATGTCGCGGGGATGCTCGAACGCCTCCTGCACGGCCCGCTTGGTGATCTCGTTGAAGGTCACACGGCGGATGCGGTCGGGCTCGTCGCCATCCTTCTTCTTCTTTTTCTTCTTGCTCTTTCCATCGCCCAGTTCTTCGGCGAGGTGCCACGCGATGGCTTCGCCTTCACGGTCCGGGTCAGGCGCCAGGTAGATGCTGTCCGCGGACAAGGCCAGCTTCTTCAGCTTGGCGAGAACTTTCTCCTTGCCGGGAATGACGATGTATTCCGTCTCGAATTCGTTGTCGATATCGACGCCCAGCGTGCTCTTGGGCAGGTCTTTAACGTGCCCGAGCGAGGCTTCGACGGTGAAGCCCTTCCCCAGATATTTCTGGATGGTCTTGGCCTTGGCCGGCGATTCGACGATGACTAAACCTTTAGACAATGTGTCCTCTGATGGTGGTTACTGGTTTTGAAGCTAGCATGAATGCGGTGGAAAAAGCTATTGGCTGTCAGCTGTCAGCTATCAGCTCTCAGCTCTCAGCTTGTGGATAAGCGCTGCCAGCATCTTCTTCACCTCGATCACTTCACCCGAAAGCCGCTGAAAATCAAGAGACTTCATTATTTCCAGGTCGCGTGCCAGGAGCAATTGGTACTCCAGTTCACTGGCTGACCCCATCGCAATTTGCAAAAAGCGTCCCAATTCGATGTCACCTTTTCGGCAACATCCCTCGGCGATGTTTGCACCGATCGAAGCCGAGGATCTCCGCATCTGACTCGTCAACCCATAGAGCTCGTCTCGCGGAAATCCCCTGCTGGATTTGTACACATCAAGTGTTAGGACGTGCGACTATTTCCCAAACCTTCAAGCTTCTGAAACTCTGCATATTCATCCTGATCCAGGCTTTGGCTGAGAGCTGAAAGCTGATAGCTGACAGCTGCGCTAAAAGCTCTTCACAAAATTCTTCCCCGGCATCTGTTTCACCTTTCCGGCCAGCTCGAGTTCGAACAACGCGGCGAAGATTTCGGAGGACGACAGGTCCAGTTCCAGCAACTCCACAATTTCGTCGATGTGGGTGGCCTCGTCGGCTTTCAGCAGTTTCAGGATCTTTCTTTCGTGTGGAGGCAGCTCGCTTTCCCCGAATAGAGATGCAGTCTGGCCCGCTGGCGATTCATCGCCGGTGGCGGGAGTCAGCGCAAGTCGTACTGGCGCAGGGAGTTCCTCCCAAACGTCTTCCCAGGTGGCGGTCAGCTTGGCGCCTTGCTTGATGAGCGTATTGGGACCCCAGGAATTCTTGTTGGTGACGTTGCCGGGGACGGCAAAGACCTCGCGATTCTGCTCCAGCGCGCAGCGTGAAGTGATCCGGGTGCCACTGTATTCCGCGGCTTCCACCACCAGAACGCCGATCGAAATACCGCTGATGATGCGATTGCGAATAGGGAAATTCTGCGGCGCGGCGAAGGTGTTCATAGGGAATTCTGAGATCAGCGCGCCGCCCGCCGCCAGCATCTGCTCCGTGATCCGGGTGTTTTCCTTGGGATAAATAATGTCCACGCCAGTGCCAAATACCGCCACCGTTTTTCCTTTTGCGTTGATGGCGCCGCGATGCGCGGCCGCGTCCACGCCGCGGGCCAGGCCGCTGAAGATCACCAGGCCACGGGCCGCGAGATCGCATGCCAGACGTTCAGCCATTCCGAGTCCGTAGGGAGTGGGATGGCGAGTGCCTACGACTGCGATTCCGGGCTGGGCGATCGCGTCCACATTCCCCCGCACATAAAGGATCAGCGGCGGATCGTAGATCTGCTTCAGCTGCGCTGGATAGGTGGAATCATCCAGGCAGACGATGGAAACTCCAGCCGCCGCCACCCGTCCCAGTTCGTCATGGGCCAACTCCATGGACTGTCCCGTGCCCAGCGATTGCGCTGAGACCGTCTGAATGCCGGTGGCCTCGAGTTCAGTCAGCGAGGCCTTGAAAACGTTTTGAACACCTCCGAAATGCTCGACCAACCGCCGTGCTCTGGTGGGACCGAGGCGCGGGGTGAGGGCCAGCGCCAGCCACTGTATAGCGCAAGCTTTCGCTGGATTTCGGAGTTACAGCCAGGGCTTCCGGCACAGCACCACCTCCACATCGTCTGACTCGCGGACTCTATACATCCGCGAAAAACGATGTCAAGGTCACACGACACACTCCTCTGTTAAGATTGAACATTGGCCGCATGAAACGTCTTCGTATTTCCGCGATTTCCTACCTTAATACTGCTCCCCTGATGTGGGATTTCGAGCACGGTGACGCGGGTGCGACGTTCGATCTCTCTTATACGGTGCCATCGCAGTGCGCCGGGAATCTGGCTGCGGGAACAGCCGATATTGGCATTATCCCGGCGGCCGCCTATGCCAGTATTCCGGGGCTTGCCATCCTGCCCGGGGTCGCGATCGCTTCAAGCCGGCCAGTTCGGTCCATCCTTCTGGTCAGCAAGGTCCCGCTGGACCAGATCGCGTCGGTTGCCCTCGACACTTCCTCCCTGACGTCGGTAGCGCTGACCAAGGTTCTGTTCGCGAAGTGGTGGGGACAGGGCAAAGGCGTTTACACCCATGGAACCGAACATAGAAAGGATGATGGAGGGGCACGACGCCGGCCTGGTGATTGGCGATCCGGCACTGAAAGTCGATCGCTCGCGATACCTCACCTACGACCTGGCCGAAGAATGGATTCGTGTGACCGGCAAGCCTTTTGTGTTCGCCTTTTGGGCGGTGCGGCAATCAGCGTTGAAGGATGCGCCCGCGGCCCTCGATCTGGCGGCAATGTTTCAGGACTCGCGCGACCACGGTTTGCAGCCAGGGAATCTTGGCCAGATTGCTCGCGAATGGGCGCCACGGCTGGGCTTGAACGAGACTGAGATCAGGACTTATCTGACTGAAAATATCCACTATGATCTTGATCCCGCGTGCCTGGAAGGGCTGCAGCTTTTCTATCGCTATGCCAGCGAATGCGGCGCGTTGCCGGCAGCGCCGGTACTGTGCTTTCTCGATGTGGCCAAAATTGCCGCGACCTAGATTTCACCTGGTCTTGCCGTGCCCCCGCATCTGAAGAATTGTCTCCAAGGTTAAGATGCCGACCCAGATTCACTTCCTGATCGCGGTTACCGTCTGGAACCGACTTCGCCACCTGGGTGGAGTCGGCCTGGTCCTCCTGGGACTGGCGGACAACTCGGTCGTTCCCTTGCCGGGGAGCGTGGACGTTCTGACCATTTTCCTCGCCGCCCACCAGCGTCGTTTGTGGTGGTACTACGCCCTCATGGCCACCGTGGGCGCGGTCATCGGCGGATACATCACGTACGGACTCGCCCGGAGGGGCGGCAAAGAGGCCTTCGAGCGTAAGCTCTCGAAGCGCAGAGCCAGCAAGGTTTTCAAACGATTTGAACGCTGGGGATTTTTCACGGTGGCGGTGCCGGCCTTGTTGCCTCCGCCTTTTCCGATTGTCCCTTTTCTACTGGCGGCGGGCGCCATGCAATATTCCCGCAAGAAATTTGTGGCCGCGCTGGCCCTGGGCCGTGGAGTTCGTTTCACCATCGTGGCCGGCCTTGGAGCGATGTATGGCCGGCACATCGTCAGGTTCTTTTCGCAATACTACGAGCCGGCCTTGTTTACACTGATTGGACTGGCAGTAATCGGCGGGATTGTTTCGCTGGTGCAGTACTACCGCTACAAGCACCGGGCCGCCCCGGCTTAAGTGTTTGGGGATGATGTGGTTTGGCACCCGGCGCTGAGTCCGTTAGAATCTCAGCAGCGGTTCGAAGCCATGTCCCTGACCAAACAGCAAGCCCTCGACCTGTTCCGCTCCGACGATTTGATCGGCATTGGCATGGAAGCGGACGCGGTTCGCCGCCGGCTTCATCCCGAAGGCGTGGCCACTTACGTCATCGACCGCAACATTAATTATACGAATTTTTGCACCGAGTATTGCACCTTCTGCGCCTTCTACCGGCCGCTGAAGGGACCCGCGGCCAAAGAGGGATACATCCTCGAGTTCGACACCATCTACGACAAGATTCGCGAAACCGTCGAACTGGGCGGGACCGGCGTGCTGATGCAGGGTGGCCTGCATCCCGATCTCAAGATCGAGTGGCACGAGAAGATGCTGAGCGGCATCAAGCAGCGCTTTCCCAAGGTCCATTTGCACTGCTATTCAGCTTCGGAAGTGATCGCCATCGCCGAATACAGCGAATTGAGCATTCGCGACACCATTATTCGTCTGCGCGATGCCGGGCTCGATTCCATTCCCGGCGGCGGCGCCGAAATACTTGACGATGAAGTGCGCTATAAGATTGCCCGGCTCAAGTGCCTGACCGAGGACTGGCTTAATGTGCATCGGACGGCGCACCAGTTGGGCATGCGCACCACCGCGACTATGATGTTTGGAGTGGGCGAGAACATCGAAAATCGTGTTAACCACTTCCAGCGTCTCTACGAGTTGCAGGAAGAGACCGGCGGCTTTACCGCATTCATCCCGTGGAGTTTTCAGCCCCACAACACCGCTCTGGGCGGGCGGCACTGGGACGAGGCCACGGCGGTCGAATACCTGAAAGTCCTGGCTATTTCCCGGTTGTACCTTTCGAACTTCCTCAATGTTCAGTCGAGCTGGGTGACCCAGGGATTGAAAGTCTGCCAGATGGGGCTGCGCTTCGGCGGCAACGACGTGGGATCGGTCATGCTCGAAGAGAATGTGGTGCGCGCCGCCGGTGTGACCAATTGCACCACGGAAGAAGAGTTACGGCGCATCATTCGTGACGCCGGCTTCAAACCCGCGCAGCGCGACACGCTCTATCGCGCCTACTTCCTGAATTAGAAGCCGCGATCGCACCCAGGCAACTCCGCGGCCGGTGTGCAACCTCAAAGTCAAATGCCTGGCCGAATCGAAGACTACGCGCTGATCGGTGATTGCGAGACGGCGGCGCTGTGTAGTAACGACGGATGCATCGACTGGCTTTGCTGGCCGCGGTTTGATTCCGGCGCGTGCTTCGCGTCGCTGCTGGGAACATCCGACAACGGGTGTTGGAAGCTGGCGCCCGTGGATAGCGTCACGCGGGTAGCTCGGCAATATCGCGACAACACTCTCATCCTTGAAACCGAATTTGAAACCCAGGACGGCGCCATCACCCTGGTCGATTTCATGCCGCTCCGCGGCAAGCACTCTCACCTTGTCCGGTTGGTGCGAGGGAAACGCGGCAAAGTCCGGGTGAAGATGGAACTCACGATACGGTTCGACTACGGTCGATCTGTGCCCTGGGTCACCCGGCTGGAAGACGGGACCATGCGTGCCATTGCCGGGCCCGACATGATCGCGCTTCGCACGCCGGCGCCGCTGCGAGGCGAAAATCTCACGACCATCAGCGAATTTACCGTGGGCGAAGGAGAAACGGTCCCGTTCGTATTGTCCTACGGGGCTTCTCACGGCCCGGTTCCGCCGGCAATCGATGCCGGACGGGCGCTCGAACAAACCGAAAAGTACTGGCACAAATGGGCGGATCGCTGTACCTATAGTGGGCCATGGGGAGAAGCCGTATGCCGATCTCTGATCACGTTGAAGGCGCTCACCTACGGCCCAACCGGCGGAATTGTGGCAGCGCCCACAACCTCTCTCCCGGAAAAGCCGCATGGAGTGCGGAATTGGGACTATCGTTTCTGCTGGCTGCGGGACGCGACTTTCACCTTGCTGGCCCTGATGCATGCCGGCTACTACCACGAAGCGCAACAGTGGCAGAACTGGCTATTGCGGGCCATCGCCGGCAGTGCCGAACAGGTGCAAATCATGTATGGGGTCGCCGGAGAGCGGCGTCTGGCGGAGTGGGAAGTGCCATGGCTGGCCGGATACCAGGGGGCATCGCCGGTGCGCGTGGGCAATGCTGCCTTCGGTCAGCAGCAATTGGACATTTACGGAGAACTTGCCGATGCCATGCATCAGGCGAGGGAAGGCAAGCTGCCGAAGAATACGCCGGCAATAGACCTGCAGCGAACGCTGTTAGAGCACCTGGAGCACGTCTGGCAGGAGCCCGACCAAGGCATGTGGGAAGTCCGGGGGCCGAGGCGCCGCTTCACGCATTCCAGAGTGATGGCCTGGGTGGCGTTTGATCGCACGATCAAGAGTGCTGAAAAGTTCGGCCTGAAGGCCCCGCTGGAGCATTGGCGAGCGATACGCAGGCAAATCCACGACGACGTCTGCCGCCATGGGTTCGACCATGATCTCGGCAGTTTCGTGCAATCGTACGGATCGAAGAATCTGGATGCGAGTCTGTTGCTGATCCCGCTCGTCGGTTTTCTGCCGCCATCGGACCCACGCGTGCGTGGCACGATTGAAAAGATAGAGCGTGATCTCCTGTGCGACGGTTTGGTGCAGCGCTACAACACTGGTACTGCAGGCGATGGACTTCCGCCGGGAGAGGGTGCATTCCTGGCGTGCAGTTTCTGGCTGGCTGACAATTACGTTTTGCAGGGCCGAAAGATCGAGGCCGAGAAGCTCTTCGAAAGACTTCTGACGCTACGCAATGACGTGGGTCTATTGGCGGAGGAATACGACCCTGAAGGCGGACGCCTGCTGGGCAATTTCCCGCTTGCATTTTCGCACGTGGCGCTGGTCAATACGGCTTTGAACATCGGGCGGAAACGCGGACCCGCGGGCCAGCGTTCGAAGCCGGATGGCTCCGCCGAGCAACCCCACCGCTAAATGATCATTCTTACCCAGCAGCAGGCTTGATTTGGAAAAGGTCAACCATGAGTGAAGTAATCTCCGATGCGCTGGTATTTTTTGGCGCCACTGGGGACCTTGCCCACAAGAAAATTTTTCCCGCCCTGCAGCAGTTGGCCAAGCGGGATCAACTGAACATGCCGGTCATTGGAGTGGCTAAGTCAGGCTGGACCCTCGATCAACTTAAAAAGCGGGCACAGGACAGCGTCGAGCACTACGGTGGTCTCGATCAGGCTGCGTTTGCCAGGCTCAGTGGAGTGCTGCAGTACATCGATGGCGACTACACTGACGGCGCAACCTTCCGTGAGTTGCGGCAGAAACTTGGGGACGCCCGGCACCCGCTGCATTACCTTGCCATCCCGCCGGACCTTTTCGGTGAGGTGGTGAAGCAACTCAAGTCCTCCGGATGCTCGGAGGGCGCCCGGGTGGTGGTAGAAAAGCCGTTCGGACACGACCTGAATTCCGCACGAGCGTTGAATGAAACGCTGCATACGGCCTTCCCTGAGCAGAATATTTTTCGCATCGACCACTACCTGGGGAAGAATGCGGTCCAGAACATTTTGTTTTTCCGCTTTGCCAACACTTTCATGGAACCCATCTGGAATCGGCAATACGTAGAGAGCGTCCAGATTACGATGGCGGAGAACTTCGGAGTCGCTGGCCGGGGATCGTTCTACGAGCAGGCCGGTGCGATCCGGGACGTGGTGCAGAACCACCTGTTCCAGTTGCTCACCAACGTTGCCATGGAGCCCCCTGTGGCCATGGCAAATCCCGGCCTGCAGGATGAAAAAGTCAAAGTGCTTCGGGGGATAAAGACTCTTGCACCCGGCGACGTGGTACGCGGCCAGTTCAACGGCTATCGCGACGAGGCAGGCGTCAAGCCGGATTCAACCGTGGAAACATACGTGGCTTTGCGCCTGCGCGTTGATTCGTGGCGCTGGAAGGGCGTGCCGTTCTACATTCGGGCGGGGAAATCGTTGCCGGTGACGGCCACCGAAGTGCACGTGGCACTGCGACATCCTCCCGCGATCTTTTCAGGCAATGCGCCAGCTCACAATTATCTGCGCTTTCGTGTCACTCCCGACCTCGCCATCGCGGTTGGCGGTCAAGTAAAAAAGTCCGGGGACAAGATGGCCGGGGAGCCGGTTGAACTTCTTGCGAGCCAGGAATCCGATCCCGCCGAGCTGTCCGCCTACCAGGAGTTGCTGGATGACGCCATGCACGGAGACCCCACGCGCTTCGCCCGTGAAGACTATGTCGAGGAGGCCTGGAGGATCGTACAGCCCGTCCTCGACAATGCAACCCCGGTGCATACCTACGATCCAGGCACATGGGGCCCCGCGGAAGCCGAAAACCTCACTTCGGCAAATGGCGGCTGGCGAAATCCCCAGTAGCCCCTTGTGGGTCGGACACTCCTGTCCGACGCCTTTGACTTTGATTTTGCTTTTGACCTTCCGGAACTGGAATCAAATTCGCTCGCCTCCAAGGCAGCGATTGAAAGGCAAGAGTCAACTTCAAAGGCATCCGACAAGAGCGTCCGACCCACACCTGGGTTCAGGTACAATAAGTGGTCTTGGGCTGGTCCGTCGGGACCGACTGGAGACGATCCCTGGGCATCACGTCGATCTCGATTCAAACTCTCGCCGCTTTCGTGGCCTCGCGCGGCATCGGCCAGTACATCCGCCAGCACTTCCTCGACACCACCTTCAAGGGTCTTTATCACGCCAACGCTTTTGATATGGCGTTGCTTGTGCCCTACTTCGTGGTCCTTATTCTGCTGGCGTCTTACGGTCTGCACCGCTACGTTCTGGTCTATCTTTATTACAAGCACAGAGGCAATCGCACCGTTGATCCGGCAGGACATTTTGCGGAGCTGCCCCTGGTCACCGTGCAACTTCCGATTTTCAACGAGCAATTTGTCATTGAGCGCTTGCTGGATGCGGTCTGCCGCCTGCAGTATCCGGTGGAGAAACTGGATGTCCAGGTGCTCGACGATTCCACCGACGAGACCCAGGCCGTCGCGCAAAGCGTGGTCGAGCAGTATGCCGCTCGAGGCTTTCCGGTCACCTACCATCACCGCAGCAATCGTGAAGGTTATAAGGCGGGGGCGCTGGCGGAAGGCATGAAAACGGCGAAAGGAGAGTTCATTGCCATCTTTGACGCCGATTTTGTTCCGCCCGAAGATTTTATGATGCGCACCATCCACCACTTGACCGATCCAAAAATCGGCATGGTGCAGACCCGCTGGACCCACATCAACCGCAGTTATTCTTTCCTTACCGAGGTTGAGGCCATTCTGCTGGATGGACACTTCGTGTTGGAACATTCCGCACGCGCTCGCAGCAACGCCTTCTTCAATTTCAATGGTACGGCGGGCGTGTGGCGCCGCAGCGCGATTGAGGAGGCGGGAGGCTGGCAGCACGACACCCTCACCGAAGACACCGACCTCTCTTATCGGGCGCAGCTCAAAGGATGGAAGTTCATTTACCTGCAGGATGTGGAGTGTCCCGCCGAACTGCCGGTAGAAATGACTGCGTTCAAGACCCAGCAGGCACGATGGGCCAAGGGCCTGATCCAGACCGCGAAAAAGATTCTTCCCAGCGTAATGAAGAGCGATCAGCCCTTCCGGGTAAAGCTGGAGGCCTGGTATCACCTGACGGCGAATCTGAGCTATCCCTTGATGGTCGTGCTTTCCGTGCTGCTGCTGCCCGCCATGATTATTCGGTTTTACCAGGGATGGTTTCAGATGTTGTACATCGATCTGCCGCTGTTTCTGGCGTCCACGTTTTCGATTTCCAGTTTCTATCTGGTCTCGCAGCGTGAGTTGTTTCCGAAAAACTGGCCGCGAGCCCTGCTCTATCTGCCATTTCTGATGGCGCTGGGCATCGGCCTGACTATCACCAACACACGCGCCGTGCTGGAAGCTCTGATTGGGAAGAAGTCGGCCTTCGCGCGCACGCCCAAGTATCGTGTGGAGTCGAAAGCCGATCGCATCAACGCCTCCAAATACCGTCGGCGCCTGGGGTGGGTCCCCTGGGTCGAGCTTCTGATCGGCAGCTACTTCGCGCTTACGGTCTATTACGCCATCGCCAATGAGAACTACATCACCGTGCCGTTTCTGGTTTTGTTCGTGGTCGGGTATTGGTACACGGGATTGATGTCATTGTTGCAGGGCCGCTTCTCGGGCCTGTCGCTGAGCTCCGAGACCCATACCAAGCCGTTTCCGGTGGGCGTGTAGCGGTGGAGCACGTCCTCGCCCGTGTTTGTACTGGGACGGGCGGGACGCCCGTCCTCCATTCCATTCTTCTATTCTCCATTCAATTCCTTTCTTTTCGCAGCACGCGGGTTTAGAATCCTTACCGTTTCGCGTCCGTCGGACGCGGTCATGTCGGTTCGCAAGGAGGGTCCGATGCGCCACCTCACCATAACTGCCAAAGTCGTTCTCGGCGTTCTGCTGGTTTTTCTGATCAGCTGTGGAACGGGTCACGATGCCGATGAGAAGTACTACCTGATCTCCAACAATATCAAGATTCCGTACTGGCAGGCGGGCGGAGCGGGGTTGTTCCAGGCTGCGGCGCAGCTCAAGGTGCGATCCGAATTCGCCGGGCCTGACACCTACGATGCCAAAGCGGAGCAGCAGGCATTTCAGCAGGCGGTGCAGAGCAAGGCCAGCGGGATCCTAGTCTCAGTGGCGGATCCTGCCCTGATGAAAGATGACATTGACCGGGCCATTGCGGCCGGTATTCCGGTGATCACGGTGGACTCGGATGCGCCTTCCAGCAAGCGGCTCCTTTTCATCGGGACCGATAACTACCATGCCGGGCAGATCGGCGGCCAGAGGCTGGTCAAGGAATTGAACGGCAAAGGCAATGTGGTCGTATTTACCATTCCCGAGCAGGCCAACCTGAAGGAGCGACTGCGCGGCTACCGCGATGCGCTCGAGGCCACGCCGGGAATAAAGATCACACGCGTCGTGGACATGAAAGGCGATTCCCGGGTCGCATTCGACACCGCCACCGAGATCCTGGGCAACGACAAGAAGGAACACGTCGATGCGTTCGTATGCCTGGAAGCTCTGTCAGGCAAGGAAGTCGCCACCGTACTGAGCCAACATGACGTCAAGGACAAAGTCATTCTGGCGATGGACACCGACGATGACACCCTCGCATGGATCCAGAAAGGTGTGATCGCGGCCACGATTTCGCAAAAACCCTACACCATGAGCTTTGTGGGATTGAAAATGCTGGACGACCTTTATCATCACAAGCTGTCCACGCTGACTAATGATTGGGCCAAAGACAGCTTTGCTCCGATTCCGGCATTTGTGGATACGGGATCAGCACTGGTGGATAAAACCAACGTCGATGCCCTGATTGCGGCCAGCAAATCCGTAACCAGCAATTCAAAATAAGTTGCAATTACCAACAAAGGGACTCCGAATGCGAAAGGTGTTGCTGGTTTGTTTGCTTTTTCCCAACTCACATGGGCCCTGGACCGCCAACCCAATTCCGATTTCCGGATGCGCCGTCAATCTCTGGCGAGCAAGGCCAGCGGCGGCGGCGTCCTTCTTTTCGCTTCGAATGAAGCGGAAGGGCCGAACGATCTTTACGGTTACCGTCCCGACGACAATTTTTTCTACCTCTCCGGCTGGAGCGAACCGGGAGCGGCGCTGCTGATCGTGGGTGCGGCTGACCCGAAAGATCACTCCTATACCGAGATCCTGTTTCTTCCCAATCACAATCCCTCGCAGGAAAAATGGACGGGGCCAAAGCTGGGCGCGGACAGTCCTGACGCCGGCAAGCTTACCGGGTTCGATCATGTCGAGGTCCTCGACAATTTGCGGTCCGAACTGGTCCGCCTGCTTCCGGCAAAGAAGGCGACCGTCTATACCGACGTGGTCGCCGATGGCGAGATTTCGAATTCAGCGGCGCCTCTGGATTGGCTAAAGCGGGCCAATTCGTTCCCCGTCGGGGTTTCTTTCCAGGATGTCCGTCCGATGCTGGCTTCGCTCCGAACCTATAAAGACGCGGGAGAAATCGAGCGCATCCGCGATGCCACCAACGCCTCGATTGCGGCCCATTTCGCAGCCATGCGTACAGTGAAGCCGGGCGTCACTGAGCGCGAGATTTCCGCCCTGATGCAATATGAGTGGGGAAAACGCGGTTGTGAGCGCCCAGCTTATGCTCCCATAGTGGGCTGGGGCTTCAACTCCACTGTGCTGCACTACTCCGACGACTCCGGCACCATGCAGTCGGGAGATGTCGTGGTGATTGACGCCGCGGGAGAATATTCCATGTACGCGTCCGACATCACCCGCACGCTGCCCGTGTCCGGAAAATTCACCGCCCGCCAGCGGGAGATTTACGATATCGTCCTGGGCGCGCAACAGGCCGCCATGGCGGCGTTTCGCTCGGGCAAGTCCAGCCTGAGAAAAGACCAGCCGGATTCTCTCTACGACGTGGCCTTCAACTACATCAATTCGCACGGCAAGGATTTGCACGGCGAGCCCCTGGGGAAATATTTTATTCACGGACTCAGCCATTTCGTGGGATTGAATGTGCACGATGCCGGCGATTACAACGTTCCACTCGGCCCAGGAGCGGTCTTTACCATCGAGCCGGGAATTTACATTCCAGAGGAAAAGCTCGGGGTGCGGATTGAGGACATCCTTTACGTTGACCCTGACGGCAAGCTGATTAACCTGACCGCCAACCTGCCTCACACTGCCGACGACGTCGAGCACGCCATGGCAGGTAAGTGAGGATAAGCCCGTGTGGGTCGGACACTCTTGTCCGACCCGCACATGCACTACCTGACCCACGCGTGCTCCCCTTTTGATATCCTAGGACATCGTGCGGATGATCTGGTTGTTCCTGATCCTGGCCCTGAGTACCGTAGCTGTGGCTCTGGTCGGATTGGCGGCCTACCTTCGAGTGCGCAGCCATATGAAGGAATCATCTTCCAGAGAAACCCACGGCAAGGAGTGACCCGAGTTCGTTGTCGCGGTCGCATGCGTTTCAGACTCTGACACGGAGAACGTCCAACATGGCGAAGCCCGCTAGTCTTGCCCTCGACCGAGGTAGTCGCGCTCTCTACTGGGCGGAACAGGCTGCGATTGTGGCTGAGTGCCAGCCTGTTTGTGGCGCTGTGCGCCCGCGTGACCGTGCCTCTGCCGTTTACTCCAGTGCCTTTGACCCTGCAGAATTTTGGCGTGCTTCTGGTCGGCCTGACGTTGGGAAGCCGTCGCGGCTTTGCCGCGCTGGCGCTTTACCTGGTAGAGGGAGCCTCGGGAATGCCGGTGTTTAATCCCGCGGGGCTGGGCGGTATCGCCCAGCTGTCAGGTGCGACTGGCGGCTTCCTGCTGGCTTACCCGTTCGTCGCCGGGCTGGCGGGTTGGATTATGGAGCGCGGCAAGGCCAGCTTCGCTCGCGCCGCTGCGGCTGGCGTGCTGGCTGAAGTGGTGTTGTTCGCGGGCGGGCTTTCATGGCTGGCGGTGCTGACGCACTCTTTCGCGCAGGCAGCGCGCTGGGGGCTTTACTGGTTCGTGTTCGCGGAAGTGATCAAGGTCATGTTGGCCGCTGGAGTCTCGACCGGATGGCAGCGTGTCCGCAAGGAGCAGGCATGAGTTTTGTCGAAACCCCTTCTGGAAATACAGCACCGCAGCGCTCGTACCCGAATCCAAAGATTCGGCGCGCGGCATCGCGTCCACCCGTGAGATCAGCATCGCTCACAGTCCCGACTCCGACGACGCCTTCATGTTCTACGCGCTGGCCACCAACAAGGTGCGCGTTCCCGGACTGCGCTTCACCCACACGCTTTGCGACATCGAGACCCTGAACCAGAAGGCGCGGGAAGGCGACGGCGTTTATGACGTCACGGCCATCTCGTTCCACGCCTATCCTTATATTCAGGACAACTACGCTTTGCTGCCGAGCGGAGGCAGCGTTGGCGATGGCTACGGCCCCATGATTGTGGCCACCCAGGGATTTTCGCAGAGCGAAATCAAACGCAAAAAGATTGCGATCCCGGGCACTCTCACCACGGCTTATCTCGCGCTGCGGCTTTTCGCGCCCGGAATTGAGACCGAGGTCGTGCCTTTCGATCAGATCATTCCCGCAGGTCGTGGATGGCAATTACGAGGCTGGCCTCATCATCCACGAAGGCCAGTTGACCTATGCCAAAGCCGGTCTGCAACGCATTGTGGACCTGGGCAAGTGGTGGCTGAAAGTTACCGGGTTGCCGCTGCCGCTGGGTGGAAACGCGATCAGGCGCAGTCTGGGACCGGAATTGACGGCGAAAGTATCCGGGGCGCTGCGGGACAGCATTCAGTACGCGCTCGACCATCGCGACGAAGCGCTGGCCTACGCCATGCAATTCGCACGCGACGTCGATCCCCAGCTCGCCGACAAGTTTGTGGGCATGTACGTCAACGAGCGCACCCTGGACTATGGACCGGATGGACGCGAAGCCGTGCGCCGCCTGCTGGACATGGGACACAAAGCAGGAATTATTCCGCGAGAAGCGAGAGTGGAGTTTGTGGGGTAGATTTGCGTAGGCCCAGACGTCCTCGTCTGGGCGAGCGAGCGCAGCTCGCCGGTGTCGCCGTGAAAACCACCGACAAGATCGCCGAGCTTCGCTCGGCTGGGCAGGTGGGGACACCTGCCCCTACGTGGGCCGTGGCACTATCTGATTTTCTCTGGGAACGAGAACACCGGGTCCACATCCACCGGCACCTTCGACGCGGCCTTTAAGGACACCTGCAACTCCGCCGGCATCACGTCGTACTTTTTGAACCACGCTTCGGCGCGCTCGCGGTTTCCGGTGGCTTCAATGTCCAGCAGTTCTTTGGCCAGGTCAGCCAGCGCACCGGGCATGCCGGCATAGTCAATCGCGTACGTTCCCGATGACTGCCGCTTGATCGCGCCGCGCTCCAGAAGGATAGTTGAACTCCATCATCTCGGCCTGGCCGTGGGCTTCTCCAGTGCCGAAGCGTATGCGTGCGGAAAATTCCGGCGAGGTAGGAAGCGTAATACTCTTCGAGCTTTTCCTTGGGCAGCACCTCGTGGTCCACCAGCCACTTCAGGCCGAACATGCCGACCACATCGGCTTTCGCTTCCTCCAGACCGCTGTATGCGGGGCCGATGGCTTCACGAACCGCCACTTTGCCGGCCGCAGTGCGCGAGTAGGCCGGACCCAGTCCGTGGGCCATCTCGTGCATGATGGTGCTCAGCAAATATCCCTCAGCGGAGGCCTTGGCCGCCTGCTCCGGCGGCATCATGAACTGCGCCAGCGGAAGAATCACGTAGTTGACGCGCGCGTCCATGAAGTTCTTGAAGAAGATTTTCTTGCTGCCCTTCTGTTCGTGGACTCGCGGATCGTTGGGCAGGTTGTCGGCCACGGCCTGGTAGCCATGACGCAGGTCGCCCGCGCGGTAGGGTGCGTCCATGACCTCCATTGGAGTTTCAAGGCCGTGCTTGGAAGGCCGGTCCTCGGGAGCGAGCGGCAGCGCATCCTGGACGTCGGCGACATACTTCTGAAACATCGCCAGCTTGCGGCTCTCGGCTTCATTGCGCACCAGCACGGCGGCCCCGTAAGAACCCTTAACGCCGAGAAGACCGTCGGTGTAGGTCTCGTAGGGAGCAAAGATCACATCGAACTTGGGATCTTTCAAATCGAGCCAGGCCAGATCGCTCTTGAAGTAGTCATCGGTCAACAGGGCATCGGCGCGCAGACGCAGGAAATTGGCGAACGCGGGATCGTCACTCAAAGCGGCAGCTTCACGCAGGTCGCGGGCGGCGGGCTCCAGGAATGAGCGGTAGGCAATGTGATAAGGCACGGCTTCGAGGCGATCGCCGTGCCAGCGCACGAGCGTGGTTAAACTGTAAATCTCTTCTCTCTTCTCGGGATGGTCTTGTACGTATTGCTCAATCTGCTTGGCGGGTCAGGCCCTCGGGATAAAATCCGCGGCCCGGCGGCATCGGCGTGATTCCGACAAAGGGCCGGTTCTCTTCGATCAGGTCGAAGCGCGAACCGTTGATCCACAGATAGTGCCGCAGTTCCTGATCCTTCGGGCTCTTGCTCGAAGCCAATGACTGGTACAGGCGTCAGGCCCTCGGGATCGCTCTGCCGCCAGTAGATATTTTCCAGGTAGCGTGAAGCATCCACCAGCTTGTCCACCAGTTTCTTCTCACGCGCGGTGAGTCCGGTGGAGTGAAATGGCATGTCTACGCGGCGAAATTTCGCCAGGCGCTGCGCCAGATCCGGAGCAACCTGCATGCCGCCGGAAGCCGCGCCCCGGGCCGCTGAGCCCGTCATTGGCTCTTTTACTCTTTTGGGCTGAGGTTGGAGAAATCATAAGGACGATACACAGCAGGGTAAGGAGGGAGCCCTTTTTGATCATCAGCCTGATTTTAACAGAGCTTCTGAGGCAGGTTCTTGCAACAGCAGTACTCTCTTAAGCTCTCGCCGCGTTAGAGTCAAAATCCTTAACCGCAAAGGACGCAAAGGATTCCGCAAAGTTCGCCAAGGAGAGTCTCGTCAAGTCTGGTTTTCGTCGTTATCATGTGGACAATGCCCGCGGAAGCAAATCTGAACGGTAAGCAAACGCTGCTGGTCGATGCTGACGATACGCTGTGGGAAAATAACATCTATTTTGAGCGCGCCATCGCGAACTTTATTTCGTTCCTGAATCATCACGAGTACACTCCGGAGCAAGTACGCGAAGTGCTGAACCAGGTGGAGCGCGAGTCCATCGTGAGCCACGGCTACGGTCTGCACAGTTTTGCGCACTCTTTGGTCTAGACCTTCGAGCGCCTGGCCGTCGAACCTCTGACCCCGGCCCTGCACGAGACGATTAACGGATTTGCCCATACCATTGCCGGTCATCCGGTTGAACTTCTGCCCGGAGTGCCGGAGACGCTGCAATATCTGTCCGAGCGCCATCACTTGATTCTGATGACCAAGGGCGCGGTGCCGGAACAGACCGGCAAAGTCGAACGCTCCGGGCTCAAAGAGTATTTCTCCGCGGTGGAGATTGTGTCGGAGAAGAATGTCCCTACCTACCAACTGGTCATTTCCAAGTACGATCTGGATCCCGATGCCAGTTGGATGATCGGCAACAGTCCCAAGTCCGACATCAATCCAGCGCTGGCCGCGGGTCTCAATGCCGTGTTCGTCCCGCATGGCGCCACCTGGGTGCTGGAACATGAGGAAGTGGAGTCCGCGGAGCCACCGAGGCGATTGCTGGTCGTGGAGAAATTCTCCGAGTTGCAGACGCACTTTTAGCAGGCGGCCGGGGAGTTGCAGACAGCGGAACAGCAGGTCCCTCCACTCCCCTCGCTGCGCTACGCTCCGGTCGGGATGACAGAGTTTTTGTGGGGACTGCCATTGGAAGCTGAGAGCTGACGGCTGCCTTTCTTTCCTTAGCACCAAACTAACCAACAACCTCCGTATCCCGCTGTTTCTCCGCATGTTACTCTTTTTCTGCTCTGGTTTTTTGCCCGCATCCGTGCGTGGCTGTGCAGAAAAACAATTTGCGGCGGCTGCTGCGAACTGTGGAAGCCCTGTCCGATCTCGGCCCCGAGATGACGGCGGAGCGCGAGTTTCCGCAGACCGCGCGGGCCATGGTCTCGGCGCTGCTCCAGGCGGGCGGCGCGCGTGAAGGCGTGCTCTTCACCTTCAGCGACAAGCCTTCCATGCTCTCTTCCGTGGCCTCCGAAGGCTTCGCGTTGATGCCTGAGCCCGCCATCATGCCGCTGCTGCCGAAGCACGTTCATGCCCTCACCACGGCGCACGGACCGGTTGTCCTGAAGCCGGGCTCCTATGACGTCTTCCTGAGTTCAAACGGAAATGTTGCCCCTGAGCTGTTCAAGTGTATCGCCCCGCTGAAAGTGGGCGGCAAACTTGTGGGTATGGTTGCACTGGGCCGCCGCGAAGGCGATGCCCTCTTCGACGACGAAGACCTGGGAGCACTCGAACTGCTGTGCAACTATGTTGCGATTGCCATGCAGAACCACGTGCTGTCCCAAACTCTGGCGCAGCGTGTTTCAGAGAACCTGCGCCTGCTGGCGTCTCTCCACGGCTTCTATGACACCGCTCTCGAAGCTTTCGCCACTGCCATCGACGTGAAGCATGTGAACATTCACGGCCATTCCCTGCGGGTGGGGCGCTATGCCTCCGCCATCGGAGAAGCCATGGGCATGGATCAGAACGACGCGGCTGCTCTGCGCTCCGCCGGCTACCTGCACGACATCGGCAAGGTTGCAGTGGACAAACGCCTGTTCGGCAAGCCCGGTTCTCTCGATGCCGAAGAGTTCCGCGAAATGGCCGACCACACCGTGGTAGGACATCAGATTGTGAGCGGGGTGGAGTTCCCCTGGCCGCGCATTCCCGAGATTGTGCGCTCCCACCATGAGCGCGGCGACGGCTCGGGATACCCGGACGGGCTGATGATGGACGATGTCGCCATGCCGGTGCGGATCATCGGCCTGGCCGATACTTTCGACGCCATGACCAGCGAGCGGCCCTATCGCGAATCGCTCTCGGTGGGAAACACCTTGAGCGAGATCGTTCGCCTTTCTCCGCTGAAATTTGATCCCAACGCCGTCCAGGGGCTGCTGCTGCAGATCCGGCGCGACTCCGTGGGCAGCAACCGCACCCCATTTCTTCAGGACCGCATGGCAGTCAACATCGCTGCCGGGGACATCGATCAACTGGCGGCCACCTTGCAGCACAAGGTCACGCATGGCCGCCTTTATCTGACCTAGAGGCCTCAATCGCATTCCCCATTTGACGCGGGCAGCATCACGCTCTTGGCACCAAAAGTAACCTCAATTGTTTCGCCCACAGCCTGAGATTATTTCCCAATATTCACTAATCCCTTCCCTTGATCGGCCGATAGATATTCTAGTCAGTCACTGTATCCCCTTCGTTACAGATTTTTCCATCAGCGAAACACAGCCGGCGCCGTCATGCGACACGACAGGTTCGCTCAGATGGGGTGTTGCAGAAAGAGGCGGTAATGTCAGCCGGGACCCAGTTGGAACCTGAAATGCTCAAGCGCCAGGCGGAGACCCTGCAAGCGATCTTCGAGACTCTCCCCCTGGGCGTGATGGTGGCTGATGTGGAGGGGAAACTTCTGTTTTTTAATCCTGCTGCTGAACAAATCCTGGGGGCGGGGGGCAGCGGCCTTAAAACTCCAGACCAGACCACGGTCTATGGCTGGTACCTTTCTGATCAAATCACTCTGGTCCCGCCGGAAGGCTTTCCCCTGTTCCGGGCCAGCCGTGGAGAACAGATCAGCGACGAACTTTTTTTTGTGCGCAATCCCAGCCGCCCGGCAGGTTTGTGGATCTCGATGAGCGGCTGCCCCCTGAGAGTTGGCGCCGGGCCGGTTTACGGGGGCGTGGCCTTCTTTCAGGATGTTACCCAGCGCCGCCAGGAGATCCAGGCCATCACCCTGCTGTCGCGGGTGGTGGAGCAGACCGCCGACAGCGTAATGCTCACCGACAAGCAGGGCACAATCGAATATGTGAATCCCGCCTTCGTAACCACCAGCGGGTATCCCCTGGCCGAGGTGCTGGGCGGAACACCCCGCATTCTCAAATCCGGACTGCATGATGCCGGATTCTACAGGCAGCTGTGGAGCCGACTGATGGGAGGCCAGACCTTTCGCGGCATGATTATCAATCGAAAGAAGTCGGGAGAGCTCTACTGGGCCCAGCAGACCATCACGCCGGTCCGGGATCAGGGCGGCGAACTGACTCACTTCGTCTCCGTGCTGCAGGACATTACCGAACTCCGCAAGCAGGAAGAGCATGACTTCCAGTTGCGTCTGGCGCGAGAAGTGCAGCAGCAGTTCTATGGGTCCGCGCCGGCAGTGGCGGGTTTTGATATCGGCGGGTCCTCCTATCCCGCGTACGAGACGGGCGGAGACTACTTCGACTTTATTGCCATGCCCAACGGCCGCCTGGGAATCGCGCTGGGCGACGTCGAAGGGCACGGCTTTGGTTCCGCGCTGGTCATGGCCCTCACTCGCGCTTACCTCCGCTCTTTCGCCAGCCTCGATCTTGAACTGGAGCAGATACTGGTCCAGGTAAACCGCATGCTGGCCCAGGACCTCGAACATGGTCATTTCGTTACGCTGGCGCTGGCTTGCCTTGATACCAGCCGGCGTTCCCTGATCTATGCCGGAGCGGGTCACATGCCGGGCTTCGTACTGAGCAGCTCGGGAGTCGTCGAGCATGTGCTCGAAAGCAATGGACCACCGCTGGGACTCTTTTCCGACAGCCTGTTTTCCTGCCAGAAAGAGATCCTGCTCGAACCCGGGCAGATCGTTGTCCTGCTGACCGACGGAATTACAGAGTCGGTGGCTCACGGCGGCGAGGAATTCGGAGTGCAGGGCGCTCTGGAATATATTGCCGCCCACTGCGACGAGCCCGCCCGTCAAATCGCCGACGGTCTTCACCTTCAGGCCCGAAGATTCGCCGCTTATGAGCCGCAGAATGACGACATTACCTCGGTCGTGCTCAAAGTGGGCCCCACGCCTTAGCAGCTAAAGCATTGTCTGGCTTGCACTTGGAGCGACGGGCGACCGCTCCCCAAAGACCGCGCTGGAGGCCCGATCCAGGCCTCTCATCGGACGAGAGTACAGTCCTCGCGAGCAACTTTTCCCCTCGTCCGGGTTAACAATACTCAAGTTCTTCTCGGCCTGACACCAGGTCCGCATGATTGCTCTGCGACGACAAATCGCTGTTCTGGTTGCGCTATCTACGCTTGGAGTCGTCATTTTCGTCCAACACGCGCTTGCCCATAAGAGCAAGCCTGCTGGTGCCACCCGGATGGATGAGCAAAAGCGTGCGTTGCACGCGCTCAACCGGTTGGCCTTTGGGCCACGCCCGGGGGACGTCGAGCGCGTGGCGGCGATGGGCGTGGACAAGTGGATCGATCAACAGTTACATCCCGACAAGATTGATGACAATGCTCTTGATGTCCGGCTGGCGCCTTTTCGCACACTGCGCATGGACACGCGCGAGATCGTCGAAAACTTTCCGCCGCCGCAAGTGATCAAAGCCATCGCCGAAGGCAGGCAGTCGATGCCTTCTGATTCCGCCAGGCGCGCCGTGTACGAGGCCCAAATGGAGCGCTATCAGCAGAAAAAGGAGCGCAAGCAGGCGGCTTCGAGTGGCGATTCTCCGGCGACGGTCGCGTCCGAAAACTCAGCCCCCATGAGCGACGACCAGGCCCGCCGCCGCGAGGACCGTCTCTACGCCGATCTTAAAGCCGAAGACCTGCTGGATTTGCCACCCGATCAGCGCATGAAGGCGATTCTCAAAATGTCTCCCGAAGAGCAGCGTGCCATTGGAACTTCGCTGAAGGGCAGCAAGCGCGACGAGTTCATGGAGAGCATGAATCCGCAGCAGCGCGAGATCCTGATGGCGCTCAACAATCCCCAGCAGGTGGTGACCAGCGAACTGGTGCAGGGCAAGCTGCTGCGGGCCATTTACAGCGAACGCCAACTCGACGAAGTGATGACCGATTTCTGGTTCAACCACTTCAACGTGTTCATCGGCAAAGGCGCTGACCGCTACCTGCTAACCAGCTACGAGCGCGACGTCATCCGTCCGCACGCCCTGGGGAAGTTTGAAGACCTGCTGGTGGCGACGGCGCAGAGTCCGGCCATGCTGTTCTATCTCGACAATTGGCTGAGCGTGGGGCCCGATTCGGACTTCGCCCGCGGCATCTCCAGGCGCAACCGACAACTACAACTGGCGACGACCTCCGCGCATGCGGCGGCCCGCCCCGGCAAAGCAAGCCAGGAGCAAGCGCAGCGGTCTGAATGAGAACTATGGCCGCGAACTGATGGAACTGCACACGCTCGGCGTGAATGGCGGCTACACGCAGAAGGATGTCACCGAAGTGGCTCGCGTCCTGACCGGCTGGACGCTGAAGCAGCCCCGGCAGGGTGGCGGCTTCGTCTTCGACGAGCGCATGCATGAGCCCGGCGAGAAGCGCGTGCTCGGGCACCGGATCAAGTCGAGCGGTGAAAAAGAAGGCCGCGAGGTGCTGCACATTCTGGCGCACCATCCCTCCACCGCGAAGTTCATATCCACCAAACTGGCCATGCGCTTCGTTTCCGACAATCCGCCGCCCGCGCTGGTTGAGCGCATGACCCAGACCTTCCTGAAGAAGGACGGCGACATTCGCGAAGTGCTGAAGACCATGTTCCACTCGCCGGAATTCTGGGCGCCGCGAGTCCTACCGCGCCAAGGTGAAAACTCCGCTGGAGTTTGTGGTCTCGGCGGTGCGGACCAGCGGCGCGGAAGTCAGCAACGCCTTGCCGCTGGCCCGGCAGCTTCAAACCCTGGGCATGCCGCTCTATGGCGTGCAGCCGCCGACAGGCTATTCGATGAAGGCGGATGCCTGGGTAAATTCGTCGGCGCTGCTGGGGCGAATGAACTTCGCGCTGGCGCTGACCGCGGGAAAGCTAAGGGCGTACAGGTGGACGCAGGCCAGATGATCGGCGCCGGCGCTTCGCCGCCGGAGCCGCAAGGGGCGCTGCTCGCGCTGGAGAATACTTTGCTTGCCGGCAATGTGTCGCGGCAGACGCACGACACGATTGCCGCGCAAATGAACGATCCCAAAATCAGCCAGCGTCAACTGGACGACCCAGCGCGCCCACCGAACACAGGCGTCATCGCGGGCCTGCTGCTGGGATCGCCGGAGTTTCAGAGAAGGTAAGAAGTCAGTCGTTCGTCGTCAGCTAGAAGCTAGCAGCCAGGAGCTAGCGCCAGGAGCCAGGAGCTGTCTTTATGTTCACTCGCAGAGTGTTTCTTCGCAACGGTGCGCTGGCGGTTGTGGGCACCGCAGCGATCCCTGCGTTTCTCACGCGCGCAGCTTTTCGCTGTCGAAGCGGGCACTGGCAACAAGCGCCTGGTGGTCATCTTCCAGCGAGGGCGCGGCGGACGGCTTGAATATCGTTGTGCCGCACGGGGAGCCCGCTTATTACGCCATGCGGCCGTCCATCAATATCCCGCGCAGCGCGGTGCTTGATCTGGACGGCTTCTTCGGCTTGCATCCATCGATGTCAGCCCTCCAGCCGCTCTGGAACCAGCGCCATCTGGCGATCGTGCACGCGGCCGGTTCTCCCGATCCCAGCCGTTCGCACTTCGATGCCCAGGATTTCATGGAGTCCGGCACGCCCGGCATCAAGGCCACCGAAGACGGCTGGCTGAATCGTACCCTGCATTCTCTGCCTACGGCCTGCTGACAAGTCGCGCCTTCCGCGCCATCGCGCTGGGGCCTTCGCTGCCGCGAATTCTTGCCGGACACCGAACCGGCCGTCGCCGTAAACAATATTAACGACTTTGGCGTGGGTGGACGGAATCCGAACGCGAGGCCTGTTTCCAACACCTTTGAAGCCATGTACGCCAACTCCGTAGACTCCGTTCTGCACGGCACCGGTCAGGAAACTTTCGAGGCGGTCAAGATGCTGAAGGCGGCGGACCCGGCGAAGTATCGGCCGGCAGCCGGGGCGAATTATCCCCGGGGACGCTTCGGAGAAAGCCTCAAGCAACTCTGCCAGCTCATCAAAGCGGACCTCGGCGTGCAAGTCGCGTTTGCCGACATTGGCGGCTGGGACCATCACGTAAACGAAGGCAGCACGCAGGGCCAGATCGCGAATGTGCTGCGCGATTTCTCGCAATCGCTCGGTGCCTTCTGGACTGACCTCGGAGACCTGGCCGAAGACACGGTGGTCGTCACCATGTCGGAATTCGGGCGCACTGCGCGCGAGAACGGCAACCGCGGCACCGACCACGGCCACGCCAACGTGATGTTTGTCATGGGCGGACCGGTAAAGGGTGGAAAAGTTTACGGACGCTGGCCCGGTCTCGACCAGTCACAACTCTATGAAGGCCGCGACCTGGCGGTGACTACGGACTTCCGCCGCGTGCTGGGTGAAGCGGTTGACCGGCATCTGGGGAACCAGGCCCTGGATCAGGTGTTCCCGGGGTTCGATAACCAGGTGGGAAAATTCGTTCGCTATCTCGGATAAGTCGGATGCGAACTCCGTGTCCTCTGCGTCCTCCGTGGTTACCTGGTTTTATGTCTCGACAAGAACGTCGCCGCCCTCCATTTTAAGCGGATAGACTGCAACTCTCGCTCCCGGATTGTGCCCCGCCTGGCCGGTTTTTGGGTCCCACTGCCAGCCGTGCCAGGGACAAACCACTTTGCCTCCCTCGATCACGCCTTGTCCCAGCGGACCGCCCTGGTGCAGGCAGACATTGTCCATCGCGGAGATGGTGCCGTTGACGTTGGCGACACAGATGACTTTGTCGCCCAGCGGAAATTCCCTGGCTTCGCCGTCGGGGGGAAGTTCAGATTGAGCGGCAAGTCTTACGAAGTTAGACATGGGACCTTTCAGAGTGTTGAAACTGAGTTGCCGAGCTTTGCTCGGCCGGACAGCCGGGGGCGGCTGTCCCCACGTGGGCTGTGTGCGACCGACGACTATTTTGGCTGCAAGGTCTGCGCGATCATTACCTGGCGTTTGAAATTCTCCACCATATTCGGGTCGAGCCGGACTTCGGTGGGACGCTTGGCCAGCGACATTTGATCAATCTTGTCCTGCAGCTTGAGCAGAGCATAGAACAAGTTTTCCGGGCGGGGCGGGCACCCGATCACATAAACATCCGTAGGGACGATCTTGTCCACGCCCTGCAGCACCGCATAAGTATTAAAGGGGCCGCCTACCGACGAGCATGCTCCCATTGAGATCACCCATTTGGGATCGGGCATCTGGTCGTAGATGCGCTTCACCACCGGGGCCATCTTCAAGGTGACGGTCCCGGCTACGATCATCAGATCGCTTTGCCGCGGGCTGGGACGAAAGACTTCGGAGCCAAAACGCGCAATATCGAAACGCGCCGTGGAAGAGGCAATCATCTCGATGGCACAGCAGGCCAGCCCAAACGTCATCGGCCACACCGCCGACTTACGTGCCCAGTTGAACACGTAGTCCACGGTGGTAATCATGAAATTCTTTTCGAACTTGTTCTGCAGCCAGCCCATGGAGTGTCCTCGATCTCTGCGCCGCGCAGAGAGCATCCCGATACAATATATGCGACCCGCTCCCGTACTTCAACGGCAAGGTAAAATGTGGGCGCGAGCGTCCTCGCTCGTGCAGCAGCACGGTTCGGCTGTTGCCCGCCTCAGCCGTATCAGCTACAAATGGAAGTGCCCGAAGTCCACCGGGCGAACCATGGCTGATGCCGCCACAACCGCTCCCCCGGCAGACACGAACCAACCCGGTTCCTTCATCCGCTGGTGGCGTCGGGCCCGCACATCTTTCTTCTGGATGTTGCTGGTCGCATTCGTCCTGCGTTTCGGCTGGATTATTGTCGCCCACACCTACAAATTCAAGACCTTTGACGACAACTTCAGCTTTGGCTGGGAAATGGGACGCATCGGGCGCTCTCTCGCGCTGGGCCAGGGTTTCAGCAATCCGTTCAGCGCCACCACGGGGCCGACGGCGTGGGAGCCGCCGCTCTATCCATTTCTTATAGCCGGAGTCTTCCAGGTGTTCGGGATTTATACGCACGCCTCCGCAATCATGCTGCTGGGCATCAACAGCGCATTTTCCGCCCTCACTTGTATCCCCATTTTTCTGATCACCCGACGGTGTTTCAGCGAGAAGCTGGCGGTGTGGACGGCCTGGCTCTGGGCCGTAATGCCCTCCGTAATGTACTGGTGCACGCGCTGGGTGTGGGAGACAAGTCTGGCGGCGCTGCTGCTGGCGCTGATTTTCTGGCTGACCCTCGACCTGGAAGAAAGAGACGGGCTCGCCCCGTGGATTCAGTTCGGACTGCTTTGGGGGATCGCGGCGCTGGCCAACACTTCCCTGCTCGCTTTTCTGCCGGCCTCCGGACTGTACGCATGGTACCGGCGTTGGAAGCGCGGCAAGCCTTCGCTGGCCGGGGTCGTGCTGTCGGCGCTGATATTCGCCGCCTGCATTGCCCCCTGGATGGCGCGCAATTACCGGGCCCTGGGAGTGATGTCTCTGCGCTCGAACTTCGGCGCCGAACTTCGTATCGGAAACGGCCCGGGGGCGGATGGGACGTGGCGCGAGTATCTTCATCCGACGCAAAATGTTTACCAGATGCGACTCTACCGTCAGATGGGCGAAGTTGCGTACGTTAAGGAGCGCGAGCGCCAGGCGATCGATTTCATTCGGGAGGATTACCCGCGCTTCATACTTCTTTGCCTGAAGCGCTTCATTTATTACTGGGCTGGAGTTCCGCGCTTGTCCGAGATTCCGGCGCTGGCGCCCGTCAAGAACTCTGTCTTCCTGGCTTCGTCGGTGCTTGCCTTCTGGGGCGTGGGACGCGCCCTGCGCAAGCGCCGGCACGGGGCGTGGCTGTTCTTCTGGCTGATTCTGTCCTACCCGGCGGTGTACTACGCGGTTTTCCCGCATCCGCGCTATCGCCATCCTATCGAGCCGGAACTGGGAATTCTGATGGTGTATGTGGTTTCTGAAGCACAGAAACAAAATGCGACAAAGAAGCACACATCAAGCACCAATTGATGATGAAGCCATTGGTGATAACTAGACCTGCACCGGTTGCGCCACTTCCTGCAGGGCGGTCGCGAAAGCGGCAATCGCTTGGTCAATTTGCGGCCGGGTAATGATCAGCGGAGGCTGAAAGCGGATGACATTGCCATAGACGCCGCCTACGCCCACCAGCACGCCCTGGCGCAGCAGGCTGTCGCGAATGGCCTCGGCTTCGGAAGTGGCCGGTGTGAGTTTTTCATCTTTGACCAGCTCGGCGCCGATCATCAGTCCCAGGCCTCGAACATCGCCGATCAGCGGATTGTGCTTCTGTAATTCACGCAGCTTGGCTATGGCGTAGTTGCCGGTCTCGGTGGCGCGAGCCGCAAGATTTTCCTTTTCCATGAACTCGATGTTGGCCAAGGCGGCGGCACAAGATACGGGATTGCCGCCAAACGTGGAAAGATGATCGCCGGGCTTAAAGGCAGCGGCGATCTCAGGACGTGTAGTAAAGGCGCTCAGCGGGAACCCGTCCGCGATGCCTTTCGCCGTCACCAGGATGTCGGGCTCGACGCCATAGTGTTCGATAGCAAACATTTTTCCCGTGCGGGCAAAGCCGGACTGGACTTCGTCAGCAATAAACAGGATGCCGTGGCGGTCGAGAACTTTCTTCACTTCTTTGAAATAATTGAGCGGCGGGACAATGATTCCGCCTTCGCCCATGACCGGCTCCGCGATGAATGCAGCCACGTCGTCCGCGGTGGTAAATCGGATCACGTCTTCAATGGCGCGGGCACACTGCCGTCCACATTCTTCCGGATCGTTTGGCCACTGCGAACGGTAGGCGTAGGGCGCGGGCGCAAAAGTCACTCCGGCGGCATAGGGTCCGCCGCGCTTTTTGCGTCCCATGTTGCCGGTGACGCTGAGCGCTCCCCAGCTGCGTCCGTGAAAGCTGGCGTGCAGCGCAATGAATTCATGCTTCCCAGTATAGAGCCGGGCCAGCTTCATGGCGCCTTCGATGGCCTCGGCGCCGCTGTTGCCGAAAAATGTTTTAGCCAGGCCGCGGGGCGCGATGTGCGCAAGCTTCTCGGCCAGGTCGGCAACAGGTTGCACGTGATAGATGTAGGACGAGCAGTGGACCAGCTTGTCCATCTGCGCCTTGGCCGCGGCGATCACGCTGGGATTGCAGTGCCCGGCATTGACCACGGAGATGCCGGCAAAGCAATCGAGATACTCGCGGCCGTTGATGTCGGTGACGGTGACGCCGCTTGCTTTGTCGATCACAATGGGCACGACTGACTTCATGAAGCCAGTCATCACGTAGTCTTTGTATTTTTGGATGGTGTCTGACATAAATGCCTCGGTTTACGTAGGCCCGGATGCGCTCGTCCGGGTGGGCGAGCAACGCTCGCCAGTGCAAATTTTCGCTACGCCCACGTTTTAGCCGAGCTTCGCTCGGCCGGGCGGGTGGGGGGCACCCACCCCTACGCGGGCGGTGGCCAATCTAGAATTTTCGCGAATGGTCTTTCGCCCAGCGCTCGACGACGATCTTCTTTTCGGTATAGAACTCGATGGCGTCGTGCCCCTGGGCGTGCATGATGCCGAAGAAACTGTCCTTCCAGCCGCTGAAGGGAAAATACGCCATGGGCGCGGCCACACCGATGTTGATGCCGATGTTGCCCGCCGGCGCCTCATAACGGAAGCGGCGCGCGGCAGCTCCACTCGAAGTAAAGAGCGATGCCTGGTTGCCGTAGGGGCTGCGCTCGAGGAAGTTCAGCGCCTCGTCCATATCGTTGGCGTGGACCAGGCTCAGTACCGGACCGAAGACTTCGGTTTCCGTCAGCTCGCTGGTAGCGGGAACCGCGTCAAGGACCGTCGGCTTCACGAAATTTCCTGCTTCGCCTCTCGGAATGCGCGAATTGCGACCGTCCAGCAGGACCTTTGCCCCCTGCTTCTCACCCGTCGCAATCAACGTCTCGACCCGCGACTTACTCTGCGGCGTGATCACCGGTCCCATCTGCACGCCTTCGTCGAGGCCATTGCCCACGCGCAACGACGCAGCCGCCTCGGTAATCGAATCGCGAAATGTTTTCTGCGCTTCGCCAACCGTCACCGCCACCGAAACCGCCAGACAGCGCTGTCCCGCACAACCAAAGGCGCTGTCACCGATGATCTGCGTGGTCATTTTCATGTCGGCGTCAGGCAGCACGATGACGTGGTTCTTCGCTCCGCCCTGGCACTGGGCGCGCTTCCCGTGTTCGCCGGCGCGAGCATAGACGTAGCGCGCCACCGGCGTGGAACCGACAAAGCTGATGGCCCGAACTTTGGGGTGATCAAGCAGCGCGTTGACGGCGTTCTTGCCGCCATTCACCAGATTGATGACGCCTTTCGGCAGCCCGATGTTTTCCATCATCTCGAAGGCCCGCTTTATAGTGAGCGGCACGCGCTCCGATGGTTTCAGGACAAAAGTATTTCCGGTCGCAATGGCGTAGGGCAGAAACCAGAACGGAATCATCCCCGGAAAATTAAAGGGAACGATGGCTGCGACCACGCCCAGCGGCTGCCGGATCATCATTTCATCAATGCCGCGGGCCACGTCTTCCAGGTTGTAGCCCTGCATCATGGTGGGGATCCCGCAGGCAACTTCAACGTTTTCGATAGCGCGGCGCAGTTCGGCCTTGGCCTCGGTAAAAGTCTTGCCATTCTCGGTGGTGAGGATCCGAGCCAGGTCGTCGATCTGCTCCTCGAGAATGTGCTTCAGTTTGAACAGCGGCTGAATACGATCTTCAGCCGGCGTACGCCGCCATTCCGGGAAAGCGGCGGCGGCAGCGTCAATCGCACGCGCGACTTCAGCCGCACTCGAAAGCGGAGTCTGGGCGATAATCTCGCCGGTGGCCGGGTTGGTGACGTCAAGCCAATCGGTGGCCTTGGAATCGACCCACTGCCCGTTAACGTAGTTAGGAACCTTGGTCAAAGTCGCGGTAGCAACAGTCATAAAATTTTCTCAAGGATATTGTAGCGCCGGCCCTTCGACTGCGCTCAGGGCAGGCTCGGCCGGGCTGTCCGGAGGGCGTCTCGCCCTCCGCCTCGCGGGCGAGTCGCCCGCGACCACACAACCACAAAATCACACAAGCACGCCTAAACCGGCTGGGCGACGGCACCTCTTTTTTCACATACCATTTGCAGCGCGGACTCCAGCACATCCAGTCCCTCATCCAGTTGCTCATCCGTAACGACCAGCGGCACCAGCACCCGCACCACGTTCGAGTACGACCCCGCCGTGATCGTAATCAGACCATGCTCGTAGCAGTATTGCGTGATCTGTTTGGTCTCCTCGGCGGCCGGCTCGCGGGTTCCTGCAGAGCGCACCAATTCGATGGCCTGCATTCCGCCGAGGCCACGGACATCACCGACAATCGGCCAGCGTTTCTGCCACTGACGGGCCCGCTTCTGGAACTTTTCTCCCACCTGGTTGGCTCGATCCAGCAAATTCTCGCGCTCAAGAATGTCCAGCACCGCCAGCGCCGCTGCGCAGGAAAGTGGATTGCCGGCAAATGTGCCGCCTAGCCCGCCGGGGCCGGGCGCGTCCATGATTTCTGCGCGGCCAGTGATGGCCGCCAGCGGTAGCCCACCGCCCAGCGATTTCGCGCTCACCACAATGTCCGGCTCGATGCCGTAGTATTCGCTGGCAAAAAGTCTGCCGGTGCGGCCGAATCCGCTCTGCACTTCGTCCGCAATGAACAGTACGCCGTGCTTGTGACAAATCTCCATCAGCACCCGGAAGAAATCTTTGGGCGGAACGACGAAACCGCCTTCGCCCAGCACGGGCTCGGCAATTACGGCAGCCACATCCTCCGACGCCACTACGCGCTTGAAAGTGTCTTCCAGATGGCGGGCGCAAAACAAATCGCACGATGGATACTTCAGCGAATACGAGCAGCGATAGCAATAGGCGTAAGGAATGCGGTAAACGTCGCCCGGAAAGGGAGCGAAACCGGCTTTGTAGGGGTGGGTCTTGCTGGTCAGAGCCAGCGTCATCATGGTGCGTCCGTGAAAGGCGTCCTCAAAGGCGATGACGCCGGAACGCCCGGTATGCGCTCGCGCTATCTTTATCGCATTCTCTACCGCTTCAGCACCGCTATTCACGAAGAGCGTTTTCTTGGGGAACTTACCCGGTGTGACCTGATTCATGCGCTCGGCCAGGCGCACGTAATCCTCGTAGGGGGTCACCTGGACGCAAGTGTGCAGAAAGCGATCAGCCTGAGTCTTGATCGCGTTGACCACCGGCTCGCGGCGATGTCCAACGTTGAGGCACCCGATGCCACCGGCGAAATCGATGTAGCGGTTGCCATCCACATCTTCGAGCCAGGCGTCTTCCGCCTTGGCCACGTACACCGGTGTACCAATCGACAGGCCGCGCGGAATGGCGTCAGCACGACGCTGCGCCAGAGCTTTTGACTTTGGTCCGGGGATCGGAGTTGTTAACTGAATAGTTGCCATGTCAATTCTCAAAGTCGTCGTTGGTCGTTGGCCCTTGGCCGTCGGTCTTTTGTTATTGGCCAACGACCAATGGCCAACGACCAACGACGCTTTTATAACTCCAGTTTCCAGTCTTCAGTTGTCGGTTCTCAGTACCAGCCTATCGGGGCCTCGTTCAGATTGATGTGCACCTGTTTGGTTTCCAGATATTCTTCAATCCCCCAGGGTCCCAGCTCGCGTCCAAAACCGGATTGCTTGTAGCCTCCCCACGGCGCTTCGACGTAGGTGGGCTGCATGTGATTGACCCAGACAATGCCGGCGCGCAGGGACTTCACGGTGCGGAAGGCTTTGAAGATGTCGCGGGTCCAGACCGCAGCCGCCAGCCCGTAAGGAGAATCGTTGGCGATTTTCACTGCATCTTTTTCGTCTTCGAACGGGATCAGCGCGGCCACCGGTCCGAAAATCTCTTCGCGGGCGATGCGGGCGCTATTATCGAGATCGTAGAAAATTGTGGGCTCGACGTAGTAGCCCTTGGCGAATTTCTCGGCGCGCCCGCCGCCAGCTGCGAGTTTGCCTTCTTTCTTCCCCACTTCCTGGTAGGAGCGCACGCGGTCGTACTGTTCCTTGCTCACCAGCGGCCCCATTTTCGTGTCCCGGTCGAGGGGAGCGCCCAGCTTGATGGTCTTCGCCTTCGCGGCCATGGCATCGACAAACTTCTTGTAGATCGGCTTCTCCACCAGGATGCGGCTACCCGCGGAGCAGACCTCGCCCTGATTAATGAAGACTCCGAAGAGCGCGCCGTCGATGGCGGCTTCGAAATCCGCATCAGCGAAAAAGATGTTGGGCGACTTGCCGCCGAGCTCAAGAGTGACGCGCTTGACCGTATCGGCCGCCTGCTTGACGATGATTTTCCCGACGGCCGCGCTTCCCGTAAAGGCAATCTTGTTTACGTCGGGATGCTGCACCAGCGGCGCCCCGCAAGTCTCGCCGAAGCCGGTGATGATGTTGACCACTCCTGCCGGCAGGCCGACATCGCTCAGCCAGTTTGCCATCTCGAGCGCCGTAATCGGAGTCTGTTCAGCGGGCTTCAACACGCAGGTACACCCCGCGGCCAGCGCCGGCGCGAGCTTCCAGGCCGCCATCAACAGTGGATAGTTCCACGGGATAATCTGGCCGGCGACTCCGATCGGTTCCTTGAGCGTTAGGCTCATGGCGTTGTCCGGGACCGGATTCACATAGCCGAGAATTTTTGTGGCCAGGCCGCCGTAGTACTCGAAGCAAGTGGCAACGTCAGTGATGTCATACTCGGCTTCGACGATCGGCTTGCCGGTATTGCGGGACTCCAGTTCCGCCAGCATGGCGGTGTTCTGGCGAATCTTTTCAGCGAGACGGAAAAGCACGCGTCCGCGTTCCTGGGCGGTGGTCGTCGCCCACGGACCATCTTCGAAGGCGGCTTTGGCGGCAGCGACGGCGCGGTTCACGTCGTCGGCGTTGGCATCCGGTGCTTGTGCGATCACTTCTTCGCTGGCTGGGTCGTACACCGGAAAAGTCTTGTTAGCCTTGCTGTCAACCCACTCGCCGTTGATGTAGAGCTGGTAGGTGCGTACGTCGGTTTTCACTCCACCGGGCATGAGGCCTCCTTGCTGGGTCGATCGATTGCCGAGCTGCGCTCGGCTACGCGGGCGAGTCGCCCGCGACCACATGTTTTGCTTTGCGGCCGCCGTACACGTAGAAGAAGAATGCCGCCAATCCGATGAAGAACAGCGTGCCGCCAAACATCCATACTTCATACGACCATAGCGAACTGATCTGCTGCGCCGGGAAAAATACCAGTACGATGCCCAGCGTCGTCGTCACCAGGCCGCTAATACCTGCCAGGAGCAACGTCGTTTTGCTGTAGTGCCCTGGCCCCGAACAGGTGTTCACCGCCAGTTTGATCAGCGCGGCAAACATGTACAGAAAAGGTATCAACTGCAGCACCACGGCCAGCGACAACATTTTCTGAAACGTCTCCTGCACACCGGCGCCGATGAAGTTCATCACGATCAGCACCATGGAAACCGCGGCATGAACAATCAACGCGGCATAAGGGGTCGCATAACGGGGATGCACTTTCCCCATCCATGCCGGCATGTACGAATCGAGCCCGGCGACGAACGGAATGCGGGCCGAGCCCCCCAGCCATGCCGAGCCGATTCCCGCGATCGAAAAACTCAACAGGAGGGCAAACGGCGCTACGATCCAACCCGCTCCGACTCTCTCCGCCATGCTGCCCACGGCCTGCACGATGCCTTGCAACACGCTGATCTGGTCCTTGCTCACCGCAATCAGCAAGGTGAGCGTGGCGCCGATATACAGCAGGCCGGAAAGTACTCCGCCCCACGCTACCGCGCCCGGCAAAGTGCGTTGCGGGTCCTGGATCTCGTCTCCCATGACTGAGGCCAATTCCAGGCCCACCAGTCCAAAACAAATTACGCCAAACGAGTTCAGCACGAAGCGTGGATTCGCCGGTATGCGGAAATCAGCGATGCTCACGGTAGTGCCAAAACGCATCCAGATCACCAATCCCAGACCAATCAGCGTGGCTGCGGCAATTCCGGTCCCGATGCCGCCCAGATTGTTGACCCACTTCCCCACGCCCAGGCCCACGATGTTGAGCACCACCAGAACGATCAGGAGCAGCAGTGACGCCACCAGCGCAAAGGGTTTGTTGTCCGCCAGGCTCTGATGGTTCGGGCCCAGTACAAACACCGATACACCAACGAAGTACAGCATCACTGTCGGGACGTAAAGCATGTTGTTCGTCCAGTAACACCAGCCCGAAAGGAAGCCGTGGAAGTCGCCAAACACTTCCTTGGCCCACAGATAGACACCGCCTTCTCCGGGATAGCGGTGGGCCAGTTCGATGACAGCGATGCCTTGCGGCCAGAAGAACAACAGCAGCGATACGATCCACAGCCAGACCGTGACCCCGCCGTTGGCCGCAATCGACGGGACCACATTCAGATTGAAGATGGCGACCACGAACAGCAGAACCAGGTCGGCGCGGCCGAGCACGCGCTTGAGGTGCGGCTGGTCAGGATCGTTCGCGGACAATACCTGCTCCTTAGGTTTTGGGTTTCGTAGCGCCGCCGTCCCGGCGGCTGTCGTGGGGGCGTCCCGCCCCCACTGCGAGGGCAGGATGCCCTCGCGACAGCCGGCAAGATGCCGGCGCTACAAGAACCTTAGTGCGCTACGGCTACTACTTCTCCAACACGCTCCTGTTGCGCCCTGGCCAGCGCCGGTGCCACATCTTCAAATGCAGACAGATGTTTCTCGATGTCAGCCTCGCTGTGCTGAACCGAGATGGTCCACTGCTCGTCCCACCAGTACGGCTGCGCCATCACCCCGCGGTTGACCATGGCGAACCAGTAGTGCCGCCACAGGTCAACGTCGATGGCTTCCCAGTCGCGATAGTTGCGAATCTCTTTGGCATAGAGCATCAACGCGCCATTGGCCCCGGCGCTGGCGATATACCCCTGCAATCCCGATTTCGCGACGATCTTTTTGTAGCCTTCGGTCAATTTCTTACTGAGCTTGTCCACGTGTACGTAGTTCTCGCGGGTGAGCACCTCGCGAAACGTGGCCAGGCCCGCAGCCATCGAAACCGGATTGGTGTTGTAGGTGCCGCCGTGGAAAACCTTGTGCTGAGAGATCAGGTCCATGACGGATTTGTGGGCGAGAAACGCCGCCAGGGGCAAACCGCCGCCGATCGACTTGGCCAGGCAAATCATGTCCGGCTCTACGCCGAAGTACTCGGAAGCGCCGCCCCATCCCAGCTTCGCGCCGGTCTTCACTTCGTCGAAGATCAGCAAGGCACCGTTACGGGTGGCAATTTCGCGCAATCCTTCCAGAAAACCCGTCTGCGGAATGCACAAGCCCACATTCATCAGGATGGGTTCGAGGATGATGGCCGCGATCTCGCCCGGGTTCTGCTTGAAGCGCAGTTCGACGCTAGCCAGGTCGTTGAATGTGGCAATGAGCACATTGGCCACCGCTGATTTCGGCACTCCGAGTCCTCCGGATACTGAGGTAGGAGCCTTGATGTCGCCGTAATCCGGTGCGTGCGGCTTGACGCTGACCAGTGCGGAGTCGTGCAAGCCGTGGTAAGCGCCTTCAAACTTTACGATCTTGTCGCGGCCGGTCGCGGCGCGGGCCAGACGGATGGCGTGCATGGTGGCTTCCGTGCCGCTGTTACCGAAGCGCACCATCTCAACCGGGAAGCGGTTACAGATTTCTTCCGCCAGCTCCCATTCCATATCGTGCGGCATGCCAAACATGGTGCCGGTACTGAGACGCTTCTCCACTGACTTCATGACCGCGGGATGGCAGTGTCCGGCCATGAGCGCTCCGAAGCAGAGGTTGTGGTCGATGTATTCGTTGCCATCGAGATCTCTGAACTTGCTGCCCGATCCTTCTTTCACGAAGATCGGGTAAGGATCGTACGCGCGATAGTTGCTGGCTACGCCCAGCGGAATACGTTTGAGGTTTTTCTTGTGAGCGGCGGCGGATTTCGGCGTACGACGCTCGAAAGTTTCGAGCTCTTGCTGCAGTGCGGGGTACATCGGGTCTCCAGGAATGGCTCAAGCCGCTCTGATTGCGGCCATTAGAATGCCCGGACGACCGCAGCCGCCCGGGTTTGAAAGCTGTCCCTACTCTAACCCTTTCCGGCTAGAAGTAGAACTTCAAGGCCAGCTGAATCAGGCGCGGCTGCTTGGCCCGTATGATGCGGCCAAAATCCGAACCATCGGTTGTGTTCCCGTCCGGATTGTTGTACTGGGTATGGTTGAAGAGGTTGAAGAACTCGGCTCGGAATTCAAACCGCTTGCCCTCCCCCCCAACCGGCAGCACCTTGTGCACGGCAAAATCAACATTGTTGACGGGCGGACCGCAGCAGATGGTGCGCTTGGCGTTCCCGATCCGGCCAAACAGGCTCGGGTCGTAACAATTAAACGCGGCACCCGCAGAACACGGGGGTTCGCTGTTGTCGGAAGCATTCTCGGTGAAGCTGTTGGGATCGAACCAGTAGCCGCCGGTAGCTTTCGGGTCTGTTCTGCGGAACGGCGCCAGTTGATTGGGCTCTCCCGGATATTCGAAGAACGCGCTGTACATCAGTTCGTTGTCAGCGGACGAAGTAATGCGAATGGGGAATCCCGACTGGTAGGTGTAGATCCCTGAAACATCCCAATCGCTGAGCACCTTTCCGGCAAAACCTGAATACTTCGGAACAGGTAATTGCCACACGTAGCTGAGCACCAGGCGGTGGCGGGCGTCGAACTGGGAAAGCGAGTAGGTGCCGCGCGGATCGAGGGGATTCAGCTCGCCTTCAAAGCTGGACGCCTGGTCAAACGACTTGCTGAAGGTATAGGCCATCTGCGCCTGCAGCCCATGCGAGAAGCGTTTCTCCAAAGACACCTGCAGCGAGTTGTAGTTGGAATTGGCAATCGTGTCTTCGGCGAAGATGCTGGAGAACACCGGCGTGCCATCCTGCGGGCATCCGGTTCCGTCGAGCGGATTGCAGTTCGGCGAAGAGTAAGGCCGCAGGCCGACCAGGGTAATTCCGCCAGGAGCGACCGACGAGATCGGAGTGCCTGCCGCGATGGTCCTGGAGCCAGCGGGCCCATAGGGCAAGTGCAGCCCACCGGGCGGCGCAACCGTCGGCGTGCCGCCCTCATCGGTGGGTATGAAGAAGGCGCTGTCCGCGTAGAACTGGCCGCAGGTCAGATTGTCATCGCCGTAAATGTTGGCCATGTTGTTCAGGTCAATGCAGGACTGGGCATTGCCGAAGTTCACGTCGTGGCTGGCCAGCAGGCGGTGGCCCTGAGATCCCACATAGCCCACCTGGAGGACCAAATCCTTGGTCAGCTCGCGCTGGATGTTCAGGTTGTACTGGGTCGAATATTGCGTCCGCAGGTGCGGTTGGAATTGACCGTAGAGCAGCAGCGGACGGTAGAGCGCCCAGTCCACCGGCTGTCCGCGCGGAGGATCAAGAATCCCGTTGAACGGATTCGGCTTTTGCGTGCCGTCCTGCTGCAGGTAAGGCGTGTTGAACAGCGGAGCGTTAATAATGTTGCTGCCGCCAAAGGGAGGCTCGGCGCTGAACTGTTCCAGCACCAACTGCTCCATCGGGTTATAGAAGAGCCCCCAGCCTGCCCGGATGCTGGTCTTGCCGGAGTCTCCCGGGCTCCAGGCAATTCCCAGCCGCGGGGCGAAAGTCTTGTAATAGGTGCTGGTGAGGCCCGCAGGAACGCCCGCGTCGCCGGGCACCACCAGGCCCGTGGGAACAACTCCGGTATTGGTGCAATCAGGGTTGGCAACTCCGGCATTCTGGAAGATCTGGATCATCACCGGATCGGTGAACTGGCATGGATAAATCGTGCTCACTTGTCCGGGGCGGAAACTCTGCACGTGTTTGCTGACATCCGTAAGCGGAGTAAACAACTCCCAGCGCAACCCATAGTTCAAGGTCAGGTTCTTCCTGATTTTCCAGCTGTCCTGCGCAAACAGCGCAAAGATTGTGCTGCGGACGTTTTCCACCTGCGCGGAACCCTGGCTGAAGCTGTCGGGCAGGCCCAGCAGGTAGTTGGGCATGAGGTCATCGCTGCCCACGTCGTTGTTGCTGCCCCCGTAGTAGCTGTAGAGACCGTTGATGTTGTAGTACAGGGTCTGATCAAAGCGCTGGCGGCGCACATCGGCGCCAAACTTGTAGGTATGACTTCCCTTCACCCAGCTCAAGCTATCGGACCACTGAAAGGTATTACCCACCTGGGGAAGCTCGCCTTCGAAGTTATTGCCGTAAGAGAACAGGCCCGAAACGTCCACGAAGGGCACACCTTCGCGCCCCGCGCCAAGCCGGGGATGGATGCCGGTGTCGTTGGCCGCAGTGCCGTCACTAAAGCAGGCATCCGAAGGGACCGTGGCACAGGAGTCCTGCACCAGGTTGGTACGCGCCGGGTGGAGAAAGTTCCTCTGCGCTTCCCGGAAGTAGGTGAAATGGGCCTCGTTCACCAGAGTGTTGCTGAGGGTCCAGTTATGCGTGAGGTTCCATTGCTGGTAGCGGTCTTTGGTATTGGCCCCAAAGCCCAGGACGGAGGCCCCGCCCGCCTGAAAGCGCGAATAGGGATCAAACAGCGTGCTGTCGTCGAAGTAGTAGTACGCGGAAAAGCCTTGCTTGTCGTTGATCCGGTGGTCGAACTTGAAGGTGAACTGGTCGGTGCGGTCCTGGTGAATACCGGAGACGGTCTGGAAGGTTCCATCCGGGCGATTGGAGGCGGGAACGAACTGGTTCATCAGGTCCACCGAGGTGGGATCCATGCACTCCGTGGGAATTATGTTGCCCGGAAAAATAGTTGCGAAATCTGTTCCGGCCGCAATCGGACCACCGCCCGCAGCTGAGACCGCAGCACTGCATCCCGGGCGGTTGATCAAAGCATCGGCAACAGTCTGGTCGTTCAGGGCACCGGAAAACACGCTCTGGCCGGAAAAATCTCCCGCGCGTTCCTCGGCCGTCGGCACAGCGATCGAGTCGGACGAAATTCCCTGCCGGATGCGCCGGCCCTCGTAAGACGCAAAGAAGAATGTCCGGTCTTTCTTGATCGGACCGCCAAACGTGCCCCCGAACTGGTTCTGTTTGAAATCAGGCTTTTCGGTGTCCAGCGGACCTGTCGCATTCAGTACCTTGTTGCGGAAAAATTCGTACACGTTGCCATGAAACGCATTGGTGCCAGACTTGGTCACTACATTGACTACCGCGCCGGAGTTGCGTCCGTATTCCGCATCGAACGTGTTGGTCAGCACGCGGAACTCTTCGATGGAATCCGGGCTGGGCTGAACGGCTGGAAGATTGGCGAACTGGTCGTTGGCGTCGCCGCCATTCACGCTGAAGTTGTTGGAGCGTCCGCGGCCGCCATTCACCGAAACCACGCCGGCATTGTCGCTGCCGTAGAAGAGGTCGGTACCGGTCTGCGACTGCACTCCGGGCTGCAGTTGCAGCAACTGGTAAGTGTCGCGGGCGTTGAGCGGCAACTGGGAAACAGCGCGCTGGTTTACTACCGCGCCCATCTGGGTGCTGGTGGTCTCGACCAGCGGGGCTTCGCCGGTTACTTCGACGATTTCCTGAGTGCCGCCAATCTGCAGGGTGGAGTTCAGAGTGACCACCTGGTTGACCTGCACGACTACATTCTTCTGCACATTCTTCTTGAAGCCGCGCTGCTCAAACTCCACCCGGTAGCTGCCCGGCGGCACCTCAACCAGAACATAATCTCCGCTGTCGCTGGTCAGGGCTTCGCGAGTGACACCGGTAGCTTCGTTCACCAGCATGACCTTCACGTTGGAGAGCACTGCGCCGCTGGGGTCCGCGACCCGGCCCAGGATTCTGCCGCCCGTGCTCTGGGCCAGAAGGAAGGTGGAGGAGAGAAGACAAAGGACGACGAGCCAGCGGCTCGTCCAGCGCGCTTTCGACGAAGACATGGGGAATCTCCGGGCTGCGGGTCGAAGTTTCAATTTGAAAAAGCAAGGCTTGTGCGTACCGCAAACCTTGCTATAATCGCGCAAGGTTAGAGGTAATATCCGCAAACTGTCAAGCAAAAAATAGCGCTACGACTGATCGGTAAATTCGCGGGAGCAGGTTTCGGGGATGAAACCGGCGGAGCAAAAACCCTACTTGAAAATCGGCGATGTGGCGCGCCTGGTCGGCGTTTCCCCTTCGGTCATTCGCTCCTGGGAGAGCCTTGGCCTGACCCGTCCGCACCGCACCGCCAGCAAGTACCGCCTGTACGCACCGGAGGATGTGAAGCTGCTCAAGCGGGCGCGCTTCCTGCGCAAGGTGCGAGGCCTGAACGCGCCCGCCATCGTGCAACTGCTGAAGCGCGACGGCCTGCTGCGATCTTCCTCAAACGGGGCCTCCAGCGCCATCGGCACGCGTCTGCGCCAGTTGCGTAACCGGCGCGGACTCTCCCTGGCGCAGGTGGCGAAGACCGTGGGCATCTCAGTGGGGTTTCTGAGCGCGCTCGAGCGCTCGCACATGAGCGCTTCAGTTTCGACCCTGCGCAAGCTGGCGCGCTACTACAAAACCAACATCCTGGATTTCTTCGATCCCACGGAATCGAGTATCCGGCTGGTGTCGCCGGACAAGCGCAAGGTGCTCGAAGCCGGCCCCGGCGTGCGCATGGAATTGCTGGCATGGGGCAATACGGTGATGGAGCCGCACCTGTTCCGCATCGCTCCTCACTCCGGCAGCGGCGAGTCTTACCATCATGAAGGCGAGGAATTCCTGTACGTCCTGCAGGGAGAACTACAGATTTCCCTGGAAGAACAGGAGTACCATCTGCAACCGGGCGACAGTTTCTATTTCGAGAGCGCAACGCCGCATAGCTGGAAAAACCCGGGCCGCAGCGAAACCTGGGTGCTGTGGGTCAACACGCCGCCTACTTTCTAGCAGGCGGCGAATTCCGCGGAACGAAACACAGGAGCAAAGTCTTGGCCAAATCCGGGAAGTTTCAAATCGGCTGGCGTGATGTTGTTTCTCTGGTCTTTCTTGCCGTGCTCGCTCCCTGGTCCAGCGCCTGGGCGCGGCCGGCAGTAACGGCGGACACAGTCATCGTGAACGCCCGGATCTACACCGTCAACGCCAGGCAGCCCTGGGCAGAGGCGCTGGCCATTGGCGGCGATAAAATCCTCGCCGTAGGGAGCGCGAAAGAGATTGCCGCCTATCGCGGACCTTCCACCAAAGTGATCGACGCTCAGGGTAAGCTGATCCTTCCCGGTTTCGTTGACTGTCACATCCACTTCATGGAAGGTTCTCTTGGTCTCACCCAGGTGGATCTCAACGGATCGAAGTCTGTGGCTGAGATTCAAAAGCGGGTGAAAGCGTACGCCGACGCTCACCCCGAAGAGAAGTGGATTCAAGGCATGGGCTGGACTTACCCCACCTTCGGCCCCTCTGCTCTACCGGACAAAAAATTCCTCGACGAAGTGGTCCCCGATCGTCCGGTATTCCTGCGCGCCTTCGACGGTCACAGCTCCTGGGCCAACAGCAAGGCACTGGAAATGGCAGGCATCACGCGCGATACGCCCGACCCACCCAATGGCAGGATCATGCGCGACGCCCAGGGCGAGGCCACGGGAGCGCTGCAGGAATCGGCCGACGATCTGATCGCCAAGTTCACTCCCACGCCGACCCGTGAAGAACGATTGGCCGCACTTCGCCTGGGAATGCGCGAGGCCAACAAGTTTGGCCTGGTGCGGGTGCACAGCGCGGGCGGCGACTTTGAATGGCTCGACCTTTATAACCAATTGCGGCAGAGCGACGAACTGACGCTCCGGTTCTACATCGCTTACTTTCTCGATCCGCCGGAACTCAAACCGGTTGAGATCGAAAAGATCGAGCAGGCGCGCCGTACTTACCACGATGACTGGATTTCCGGCGGCGTGGTCAAGACCATGCTCGATGGTGTGGTGGAAGCCCACACCGCGGCCATGCTCGAACCGTACAGCGACGATCCGACAAAGATCGGCAAACTGTTCTGGGACCCGGCGAAATACAAGCAAGCCGTCACTGAACTCGACCGCCGTAAGTTACAGATCTTTACCCACGCCATCGGCGACAAAGCGGTGCGGCTGGCACTCGACGCATATCAGGGCGCGGCGGAATCGAATCACACCCACGACATGCGTCCCCGCATCGAGCACATCGAGACCATCAGCGCGCAGGACATTTCCCGCTTCGGCAAACTTGGCGTCATTGCCAGCTTCCAGCCCCTGCATGCCTATCCCGATGAAGACACAATCGGAATCTGGGCGCGCAACGTGGGCCCGGAGCGTGCGCAACGCGCCTGGGTGTGGCACAGCATCGAGAGCACCGGCGGAGTGCTTGCTTTCGGCAGTGACTGGCCGGTGGTGACGCTGAATCCCTGGCCGGGAGTGCAGAATGCTTTGACGAGAAAAACCCGTGAAGGCGATCCTCCCGGCGGCTTTGTGCCCCAGGAGCGCGTCAGCCTCGAAGACACCATCAAGGCCTATACTCTGGGCGCGGCGTTTGCCGGGCATCGTGAAAAAACGGAAGGCTCCATCGAACCCGGAAAACTGGCGGACCTGATCGTACTTTCCCAGGACCTGTTCAAACTCGATCCCAGCAAGGTCGCAGACATGAAAGTGACTTTGACCATGGTTGGCGGAAAAGTTGTCTATAAGGCACCAGGGGAGACGAGGTGATGATCCGGCGTTTAACGCTTTCGCTTTCACTGTTTGCCATCGTGCTCCTCCTCGGTTCCTGCGGCAAGAAAGTTCCCACCCTGAATCTGCTGGTCTGGGAAGGCTATGCCGACCCGTCTTTCGTGCACGCCTTCGAAGAAAAATACCATTGCAAGGTTTCGGCCTCTTACATGGGATCGAGTGATGAACTGGTCGCCAAACTGCGTGGTGGCAGCGCGGGAAATTACGATGTGATCTCGCCTTCGAGCGATGTTGCTACCTCCATCGCCGAGGCGGGTTTGGCCCTGCCGCTCGATCTTTCGCAGATTCCCAGCTACGGTCAACTATCGACGCAACTCACTTCCCTGCCGCTCGTCCGCATCAAGGGACAGGTGTACGGCGTGCCCTTCATGTGGGGACCAGACCCGCTGATCTACGACACTACGGTTTTCCCGAAACCTCCAGAGAGTTGGACCGTGTTATGGGACCCGAAGTATCGCGGAAAAATTTCAGTGTGGGACGATCTTTCGACGGTGTACATGGCGGCCCAAATTCTCGGCTACGACCAGCCCGACCCTTCGCAACTTTACAACCTCACCGACCAACAGCTCGAAGCCGTGAAAAAGAAGCTGCTGGAACTGAAGCCGAACATCCGGAAAATGTGGTCCACTGGAGGCGAGCTAACCAATCTTTTCCAGAACCACGAAGTGGTCGCAGCCATGGGTTGGCCGCTGATGACCAACCAGCTCCGCAAGATCAATTTTCCCGTCGGCGAAACCATTCCCAAGGAAAACACCACGGGCTGGATTGATCACCTGATGATCACGGCAGGCAGCGAGAACAAGGACCTGGCGCACAAATTTCTGGAGTACATGGTCGAGGCGCAAACCCAGAAGAAGGTCACGGATGTCACCGGGTACACCCCGGCCAACCCGCAAGCGGCGAAATTCATGACACCGGACGAAATCAAGGGGCTGCATCTGGACGATGTGGACAACTATCAGAAGCGTCTCTACTTCTGGCAGAATGTCCCGCGCCGTGCCAAGTACAACGAAATCTGGAACGAAGTGAAAGCGGCACAGCAATAAAAGTAGCGCCGGCATCCTGCCGGCTGTCTCGGGGGCGTACCGCCCGCGAGCGGAGGGCAGGATGCCCTCCGGACAGCCGGCGGGACGCCGGCGCTACGAAATGCTTACGTACAACCTTGGCCACAGTGAGCGAACCCGCGACCACCGGTGCGACGCCATCGTCGGCCCCGCTGCTCGACATCCGTAGTGTCGCCAAGTCGTTTGGGAAAAATCCGGTGTTGCGCGACATTTCCCTGCAAGTGGCCGAGGGCGAGTTTCTCACCATCCTGGGAGAAAGCGGTTCCGGCAAAACAACGCTGCTCCGCATCATCGCCGGTTTCGAGGCCGCGAGTTCCGGCGAGATTCTCATGGGCGGCGAGCGCCTCGATAACCTGCCGCCTTACCGGCGCCGCGTCAATACGGTTTTCCAGCACTACGCCCTGTTTCCACATCTCACGGTTGCAGAAAATGTAGGCTACGGATTACGTGTCGCCAGGGTACCCAGTCAGGAAGTCGCGACGCGCGTGAAACAGGCATTGGACATGGTTAAGATGGCTGCCTACGCCGCCGCCAAGCCGGCAAAAATCAGCGGCGGGCAGCAGCAGCGTATCGCCCTGGCCCGCGCCCTGGTGAACCGTCCCCGCCTGCTGCTGCTGGACGAACCGCTCTCCGCGCTGGATGCCAACTTGCGCCGCCAGATGCAGGTGGAACTGAAATCGCTGCAGCGCGAAGTCGGAATCTCGTTCGTCTTCGTCACTCATGACCAGGAAGAGGCCATGGTCATGTCCGACCGCATCGCGCTGCTGCGCATGGGAGAACTGGAGCAGGTCGCTTCCCCCAGAGAGATCTATAACCGCCCGGCTACGGCCTACACCGCCCAGTTCATCGGCCACACCAACCTGCTCAGCGGCGAAGTAAAAGATGGAGTGGCGCACTGCCACTCGCTCTCCTGGCGCACCGGATTGCGGGATGGCCCCGGCCTGTTCTCACTGCGCCCGGAAAATATCCGCATCGCCGGCGGCGCCAGCGCAACCGTGCGCTTTCGCGCGAGAATCCTGCGTCAGGCATTTCACGGAGCCACGGAATTGCTTCAGGTTGAATGCGCCGATGGGCTGGTGCTTTCGATCCGCGCCGCCAGCCGGGAAAGCTGGACCGGCGATGTTGACTTCGAGTTCTCTCCGGCCGATGCGGTGCCGGTCCGGGCGTCGGAGATGAGCTGACTGTGTGGGGCGGGCGCCCTCGCCCGCCGCTCTTGACTTTGATCTTTTATGTTCTCCCGCGCCTATCGTGCCGCGATCACCCTACCCCCGCTTGTGTGGGTAGCGGTATTCCTGCTCGTTCCCTACGCTCTCCTTTTCTGTTACAGCTTCTGGTCAGTTTCGTCGTCGCAGGAGATTGTCCACTCCTGGACCCTGGAAAATTACCGGCAACTGGTGCAGGTGAATGTCTATTGGCAAACTCTGCTACGCTCCATGTGGATCGCGGCGCGGGTGACCATCTTCTCCTTGCTGCTCGGCTATCCTCTGGCCTACTACCTTTCGTTTCACGCCGGCAGGAGAAAAGACCTCTTCTATCAGTTGGTGATCATCCCGCTCTGGGTCAGCTATCTGGTTCGCGCCTACGCCTGGAAAACCATCCTGGGCAGTGATGGCGTCCTTAACACGCTCCTGCAATATGCGCACCTGACCAGTCATCCCCTCGATTTCCTGTTGTACAGCCCGTTCGCCGTGGTGCTGACCCTCACGCATATCTACACCCCGTTCACCTTCCTGCCGATTTATGCGGCGCTCGAACACATACCACGCAACCTGGTGGAGGCGTCGCACGACTTGGGCGCGTCACCCTTTCAGACTTTCTGGCGGGTGATTTTCCCGCTTTCCATTCCCGGAGTTCTGGCGGGAGCGACCTTCGCATTTGTGCTGAGCCTGGGTGATTTTCTCGCACCGTTGTTGCTGGGAGGTCCCAGCGGCATCATGATTTCGAATATCGTCGTCAGCCTGTTCGGAGCCGCCTACAACTGGCCCCTGGGCGCCGCGATTTCGTTCTGCATGCTGGCCCTGGTGCTCGCCTTGCTCTTTCTCTCGGAACGACTGGAAAAGAAATGGAGCTTCCGATGAACCAGCGCGAGCGCACCCTACCCACTTCGCGCTGGCTGCCCTGGCACGCCATTGTTGTTTTCGGCTTTCTCTATCTGCCCATCGTTACGCTGATCGTTTATTCGTTCAATGGTTCGGGCGTGGGCGGATTTCCACCGCGCGATTTGACCTTGAACTGGTATCGCCTGCTGTTTGCCGACGATGCGATCTGGACATCGGTGCTGAACAGCCTGCTGGTGGCCTTGGCGGCGATGGCAATTTCGCTGATGTTCGGCATTCCCGCAGCGCTGGCGCTCGATCGCGCCAACTTCCCCGGCAAAGCCCTCTTCCGCCGGTTGGTGCTGCTGCCGCTGATCCTTCCCGGAATCATCACCGGACTTTCCCTGCTGATGCTGTTTCGCGCAGCCGATGTGAAGCTGAGCCTGCTGACCATCATTCTCGGCCATGGCACCGCGCTCATTTCAGTCGCCACCACGGAAGTTTTCGCCGGCTTGCAGAAACTCGATCGCGCGCAGGAGGAAGCGTCGCTCGATCTGGGCGCGAATTACTGGCAGACCTTCTGGCGGGTCACGCTTCCCAACCTGCGGCTCTCGATCATCGGCGCGGCACTGCTGATCTTCACGCTTTCGATGGACGAGATCGCGGTCAGCTTTTTCCTGATCGGCCGCGACAATACCCTGCCCCTCGAAATCTGGGGACGCCTGCGGCGCGGCATCACGCCGGAAATCAATGCCATCTCTACGATCATCTTTATCTTTTCGCTGGCTGCCATCGTGACCTGGTACAGGCTGAGAGCAAAGGCTGAACCGGACCTGATTTTGTAGCGCTGGCGTCAAAGGTCAACAAGAACCACGTGGGGACAGCCGCCCTCGGCTGTCCTGCGGAGCGAAGCTCCGCTATTCTTTTCAGCCGAATGCAAGTCGAGCTTCGCTCGACCGGACAGCCGGGGGCGGCTGTCCCCACGTGGTTCGTGGTGATAAAGACTTTCACCGAAGCCCGGATTTATTCCCATCCGCGGAGTGGGCCTCCTGCGCCGCGGAGAAACTACCTCGCTTCGGAAGCCTGAATACATAGTAGAGTGGTAGCAGAACCAACTTCAGGAAGGCAACCGACTTTTGACTTCAAACATTCGCAATATCGCCATCATCGCCCACGTGGACCATGGCAAGACCACGCTGGTTGACGCCATGCTGCGGCAGAGCGGCACTTTTCGCGCCAACGAGCACTTGATCGAACGCGTCATGGACTCCAACGACCTGGAGCGCGAGCGCGGCATCACCATTCTGGCCAAGAACACCGCCATCTTCTATCACGACGTAAAGATCAACATCGTGGACACGCCCGGCCACAGCGACTTCGGCGGCGAAGTGGAGCGCGCCCTCAAGATGGTGGATGGCGTCATGCTGCTGGTGGACGCCAGCGAAGGCCCCCTGCCGCAGACGCGTTACGTACTGAGCAAGGCTCTCGAAGCCCATCTGCCGCCAATTCTGGTGATCAACAAGATTGACCGCTCCGACGCCCGTCCTCAGGAAGTGTTGAACGAGGTTTACGACCTGTTCATCGATCTCGACGCCAAAGAAGAGCAAATCGATTTCCCGGTCCTATATACCAACGCCAAGACCGGCACCGCGTCCACCGACATCAAGGGCGGTGGTGAAAACCTGCAGCCGCTGTTCGAGGCCATCGTCAAGACTATTCCGGCACCGAAAGGCGATCCCGCGGGCCCGCTGCAGATTCTGGTGGCCAATCTCGACTACAGCGACTACCTCGGGCGCCTCGCCATCGCGCGCGTGTTCAACGGCACGATGCACACCGGCGAAGACGTGGGCATCGCCAAGCTGGATGGCACGCTGCACAAAACCAAAATCACCAAGCTGTTTTCATTCTCCGGACTGAAACGGGTTGACATCACCGACACCACGCTGGGAGACATTATCGCGGTCGCCGGAGTGGAAGGCATCACCATTGGCGAAACCATCACCGACGCCGAGAATCCCTCTCCGCTTCCCCACATCGCAATTGATGAACCCACCATCGCCATGCTGTTCACGGTGAACACTTCGCCCTTCGCCGGGCGCGAGGGCACATACGTTACTTCCAGAAATCTTCGCGAACGTTTGCAGAAGGAACTGCTGACCAATGTTTCCCTGCGCGTCGAAGACACCGACAGCACGGATTCCTTTGTCGTCATGGGACGAGGCGAGCTGCAGCTTTCGATTCTCATTGAGATGATGCGCCGCGAAGGCTTCGAGCTGATGGTAGGCAAGCCCGAGATCGTCACCAAACGCGTGGATGGCAAGCTGATGGAGCCCATCGAGAAGCTCACGGTGGACGTGCCGGAAGAATTCGTCGGCGTGGTCATGGAACAACTGGGCGCGCGCAAGAGCGAAGTCCTCAACATGCACAATCACGGCTACGGACGGGTGCGCATCGAGTTCCGCGTCCCCAGCCGCGGACTGATCGGCCTGCGCAGCCAGTTGCTCACCGACACTCGCGGCACCATCGTGATGAACTCGCTGTTCGACGGTTACATCGAGTGGCAGGGCGACATTCCGCACCGCCTGACCGGCGCGCTGGTGTCCGACCGCAACGGAGTCACAACTCCGTACGCTCTGTATAACCTGCAGGAGCGCGGCGAACTTTTTGTCGGCCCCACCATCGACGTCTATGAAGGCATGATCGTCGGCGAAAACGCCAAGGATAACGACCTCGACGTAAACGTGGTGCGCGAGAAGAAGCTGACCAACATGCGCTCTTCCACCTCCGACATGGCGATCCGCCTGGTTCCCTTCCGCAATTTGAACCTGGAGCAGGCCATCGAATTCATCACCGACGATGAATACGTCGAAGTCACCCCCAAGTCGCTGCGCCTGCGCAAGAAAGTCCTGCAAGCCAACCGACGCGGTAAAAAGAGTTCCATGGTCGCAGTCGAAGAGTAGGGTGCCCCGTCCGGGATCGTGACCCGCTTGTATACTGCCTCTGATGACCCCGGGCGATGACAAGCGGCTTAAGATGTTTGTGATTCCCTGCAGCTGCGGGACTACTTTCGCGGTCTCTGAAAACTACGATCGCCAGGGGACCGCATGGAGCCGCTATCTGAAATGTCCCCAACTGCGAGAAGCGGCACGACCCAAAAAATCGCCTGCTCCAGATCGGATATCAGCGCGAAGGCTATTGGAAGGTGGATGATTGCTAGAGTTCCAGACCTTCTCCTGAGGAAAACCCGTGTCCCGAGCGGGGTTCGCGGAATAAGTTCCCACAAGGAAAAGACCTGCTATACTTCCCCACGCATTTGACTGTTCGCCTGCTCCGGCTGTAAGACGGCCAACCAGCCTTTGCTTTTCCGCCGAAGTCAGTCACTCTCAGATAGCTCAATTAGAGGCGACTCACTTGAAGAATATTTTCGTAGGAAACCTCGACTTCAATACTTCAGAGGAAGAGCTGCGGCAGATGTTCGAGGCGCACGGGCAGGTTGACCGCGTCAGCATCATGACCGACCGGGACACCGGCCGCTCACGCGGGTTCGGTTTCGTGGAGATGGCCAACGCGGAAGAGGGAGACAAGGCGATCGCCGCCCTGAACGGAACCCAGGTAGGCGGACGAACGCTGAACGTCAACGAGGCCCGTCCCAAGGTGGAGCGCGGCGGCGGTGGTGGCGGCGGCGGCCGGGACCGCGGCGGACGTGGCGGCGGTGGCGGCCGAGGTCGCTACTAATCTCTCGTTCAGCCGGCCACCCGGCTTCTCAATTCTCCAGCAGACCGGCGACTGCGACCCGAGGCGCGGATCTCGCGCTTCAGAACTGTCCTGCCCTCGCCTGAATACCACGGCCCGTTTGATGGCCACAGCCGCGGGATGTAAACTGAACCAGCGCGCCCGTAGCTCAGATGGATAGAGCGATTGCCTCCGGAGCAATAGGTCGGGAGTTCGAATCTCTCCGGGCGCACCAGATTTCCTGCTCGATAACAGTCCAGCCGAAGGCCGCCTTTTTCGCGAGCTCTGTCATTCCTCCGCGTTGGCTCGCTTCAGGCCCTCAATATCAATCTTTTTCATCTTGAGCATCGCCTGCATGACTCTCTTGCCCTTTTCTGGGTCTTTATCAGACATCAACTTGCTCAGAATCGTCGGAACGATTTGCCACGACAGGCCGAATTTATCTTTGAGCCAGCCGCATTCCACCTCTTTTCCACCTCCCGCGGTGAGCTTTTTCCAGTACTCATCCACCTCTTCCTGGGTCTCGCAGTTCACCACAAATGATATGGCCTCGGTGAATTTGAAAACCGGACCTCCGTTCAGGGCTATGAATTCCTGTCCCTCGATCTGGAAGGTCCCTACCATCACCGTTCCAGCCGGCCCCGGCGATCCCTCCGGATAGAGAGTGATTTTTCCGATCTTTGAATTCTGGAAAGCCGAGGTATAGAACTTCATCGCCTCCTCGGCGTTGTTGTCGAACCACAAGAACGGAGTAATTTTCTGCATGAGGGCAGCTCCTTAGAGGTTGGGATCACTCTGTTTGGATGGCAGGAGTGGGCATCCCGTTTTCCTCACGATCTCAAAGGAGTCCGAATCAGACTGCTCCGCAAGCCGCTTCCCTTACGTCCTCCATTTCCCGTCTCTCTCGAGATTCTCTCGAACCCGAAACGCCGTGATCTTGCGGATCAGCGGCAACGGAAGGGGTTTCTCCAGCGGAAACTGGATCGAGCCTTTTGCGGTTGCAAATTTCGTAAGATCTCTGGCAAAGGCTTTAACGGCCGAGGGCGTGGGATAGAAGCCGATGTGATGCTGGAAGGCTGCGAAGGTGACCAGAATTCTGCGATAGGAAAACGCCGGCATCCCCCACTTCAGGCCTTCCGTAGCGCCGGGCGCAGATGCGCGAATACAGGCGCGCAGCTCACGCAGCTTCTTCCGCGCCTCTTTGGGGGCGGCATTGATGTACTCCGTAACGGTCCTGTGTGACGCTCTTTGGGGAGACATGACCCCATTTTATCGGGTTCGGGCATGCGGCTATGGCCTGATAAGCCGACTACGGGGTTGGCTGCGCCCTGATTACCCAGTGACTATAGTCATCTTGTTCCGGAGGCCGTTCTGCTTCAATCTAGTGGAGGCATAACCAAAGCTTCCTGGGAATATTTCGATCTTATGAGTGACCCTAAGTATTCCGGCACCGGTGCGGATTGGACCCTGCTTTTGACCGATCCTGCCCTGGTGAGCCATCTGGGAGAGTTGCTGCAGGTTTATCGTGAGGCCCCGGCCGACAAGCGTGATCAGGCCCTGCTTGAGGCCATGCGCAACATCAAAGGTGGGACCGCCAAGGCTGCCGCTAAATCGCAGACGGCAGAGTCAGCACGAGAGGCGGAGCCCGCTGCAGCGCAACCGGCACCAGCATCGCCGGTAGCGACCAGCCCGGCAGCCAGTCCGCCCTTCGAACCAGACATCTTTACCCCTACCTGGGGCGAGGACCGCCGCCGTCACGCTCGCATGCGGTGCTTCGTTGCGGTTGAGCTGCGCCTGGGTAACTCCGCAGTCCCAATCTGGGGCAATCTGTCCAACACCAGCATCGGGGGATGCTTCGTCGAAACCGCTGCACCCGTGCCCTCAGGCGTAACCGTGGAAATCGGGCTGTGGCTGGCCAACGGCAAGATCTGGATCAAAGGCATTATCCTCACCGGAATTGTTACCAAGAGCAGTCCATCCTTCGGCGTGCGGATAAAATTTTCTGAACTCGAACCCACCGAGCGCGAGAACTTACGTCATTTCCTCAAATTCGTCGAAAGCACGACCAAGGGCTATAACAGCGAAAATGGATATCTGGCCCAGATGAAGCGTTAGCTCAGTTTCGATCGTCACCCACCCGTAATCTCTCTCAACCTGGCATATGGGACAGCCACCTGTGTGGGTCGGACACTCCTGTCCGACGCCTTTGAAGTTGTTCTTGTTTGTGTTTGTGACTGTGTCTGTTCTGCCTGTTGGCTCTCCCGTGGTTATGGCCAGCCGCATCACGTTTTAGAACCTCAAGTTAAAGTCAAAGGCGTCGGACAAAAGTGTCCGACCCACACACAGCCATTGCCGCAGCAAGGGTTGGCAGAAATTGATAAACTGCAATTGCTGGGATTGTGAATTCGCGTTCCTAACGAATTATTAAGGGATGTGCACTTCCATCCGCGTCGGTTGATGACGTACCCTCCAGAGGGAGAGTTTTTCATGGTAGCGACCGAGCAGACTTTGGCCACCGGCAAGCAGCTGGACATGCTGTGCATCAACACCATCCGCACCCTGGCGATGGATGGGGTGCAACAGGCGAACTCCGGGCATCCGGGCGCGCCCATGGCGTTGGCGCCGGTAACCTACAGCCTGTGGCAGCAATTCCTGCGTTACGACCCTGCCGATCCAGTATGGCCCAATCGCGACCGCTTCATTCTGTCGAACGGCCACGCTTCCATGCTGCTGTACGCCATGCTGTACCTGGCGCAGGTGCGGGGCGTGAATCCCGAGTACGAGCGCCTGGGCGAATTCGCGGTCACGCTGGATGACATCAAGAAGTTTCGCCAGCTCGACAGCAAGACTCCCGGACATCCCGAATACCGCTGGACCGCCGGCGTCGAAACCACCACCGGGCCGCTGGGACAGGGTGTCGGGCAACAGCGTGGGCATGGCGATTGCCGGCAAATGGCTGGCGGCGCATTTCAACCAGCCCGGCTTTGAGATTTTTGACTACAACGTGTACGCCCTGTGCGGCGATGGCGACATGATGGAAGGCGTGGCCAGCGAAGCCGCATCCCTGGCCGGCCATCTGAAGCTTTCCAACCTGTGCTGGATTTACGACGAGAACCACGTCACGCTGGACGGCCTGGCCAACGTGTCCTTCACTGAGGACGTAGGCAAGCGATTTGAAGCCTACGGCTGGAACGTGGAACACGTCACAGACGCCAATGATCTGCAGTCCCTCGTCGACTCCTACAACGGCTTCCTGAAGACCAAAGACCGTCCCACGCTGATCCGGGTGAACAGCCACATCGGCTACGGGTCGCCGAACAAGCAGGACACCAGCGCGGCTCACGGCGAACCGCTGGGAGAAGAAGAAGTCAGGCTGGTAAAGAAGTTCTACGGCTGGCCCGAGGACGCGAAATTTCTCGTCCCCGACGGCGTGCTGGACAACTTCAAGAACGGGATCGGCAAGCGCGGCGGCGAGCTCCGCCAGAAGTGGGAGACGCTTTTCGCGGACTACGGAAAGAAGTATCCCGACCTGGCCAACCAGATCAAGCGCATGCAACAACGCGAACTGCCCGACGGATGGGACAAGAACCTGCCAACCTTTCCCGCCGACGCCAAAGGCATCGCCACGCGCGAGAGTTCGGGAAAAGTCTTGAACGCAGTCGCCGAGAACGTTCCCTGGCTGGTGGGCGGCTCCGCCGACCTGGCGGGTTCCGACCGGACGCGGCTCAAGTTCGAAGCAGCCGGCGACTTCCAGGCGGGCAGCTACGGCGGTCGCAACCTGCACTTTGGGGTGCGCGAGCACGCCATGGCAGCCGCATTGAACGGTATGGCGGTTTCGAAGATCCGGCCCTTCGGCGGTACCTTCTTCAATTTCAGCGACTATATGCGGCCCTCGGTCCGGCTGGCCGCCCTGATGGAGATTCCCACCATCTACGTCTGGACCCACGATTCCATCGGCCTCGGCGAGGACGGTCCCACACATCAGCCCATCGAACAACTGGCGTCGCTAAGGGCGATGCCGGGACTGATGTTGATACGCCCCGCCGATGCCAACGAAGTGGTCGAGGCCTGGAAGGTCATCATGCCGCTGCAGCATGAGCCCGCGGCACTGGTGCTCAGCCGGCAGGCCGTCCCCACCTTCGATCGCTCGAAGTACGGCGCAGCGTCAGGCGTTGCTAAAGGTGCCTACATCCTCGCCGACGCCGCTGACGGCAAGCCGGAAGTCATCCTGATGGGCAGCGGCAGTGAAGTTTCGCTGTGCGTGAGCGCCTACGAGCAACTCAAGGCTGAGGGCGTCAAGGCACGCGTGGTGAGCATGCCCTCGTGGAATCTTTTCGAGCACCAGAGCGACGAATACAAGGCCAAAGTTCTGCCACCGGAGGTCAAGGCGCGGGTCGCGGTGGAGCAGGCCTCCACATTTGGCTGGTCGCAATATGTGGGTCCATCGGGCATAGTAATCGGGATGCGCCGTTTCGGCGCCTCGGCGCCAATCAAGGCTTTGCAGAAAAAGTTTGGGTTCACCACGGAGAACGTAGTCGCGGTGGCCCGAAAAGCATTGGGGAAATAAGCAGTCATCAGTCGTCGGTCGTCAGTCGTCAGCAAGAGCTTGTTCGGCTTTCCTGACGACTGAAGACTGACGACTGACGACTAGAAGAGAGGTTCACATGCAGCCAGTAGGAGTTCTCGACACCGCCAAAGCCACCAACCCCCTCAGAGAGCTTTTGAAATTCGGACAATCGGTCTGGCTGGATTACATCCGCCGTGACCTGCTTACGGGCGGCGAACTGAAGCGCCTGATCGACGAAGATGGGTTGCGCGGCATGACTTCGAATCCGACCATCTTCGAAAAGGCGATCACGGGTGGCAAACTGTATGACGACTTGCTGAACTCCCTGCGGCCGCGCACCGATCTCGACGCCAAGGGGCGCTTCGAGGTCCTGGCCATCCGCGACATCCAGGATGCCGCCGACATGTTCCGCCCGGTGTACGAAAGCACGAAGCGGCGCGACGGATATGTCAGCCTCGAAGTATCGCCCTACCTCGCCCGCGACATGAAGGGCACGCTCGAAGAAGCGCGCAGGCTGTGGAAGTCCGTCGGCCGCGAGAACGTGATGATCAAGATTCCCGGCACCGCCGAGGGTATCCCTGCGATCCAGCAGGCCATCAGCGAAGGCATCAACATCAACATTACCTTGCTCTTCGCGCAAGATGTGTACGTGAAAGTGGCTGAAGCCTACATCGCAGGTCTGGAGCAATTCGCCAAAAACGGTGGCGACGTCAGCCGCATGGCCAGCGTGGCCAGCTTCTTCATCAGCCGCATTGACTCCGCGGTGGATGCCATCATCGACACCCGGCTCAAGGCTTCGAAAGATGCCCGCGAACAGGAACAGCTGAAGAGCATCCAGGGAAAAGTGGCGATTGCCAACGGCAAGCAGACCTATGAGAAGTACCAGGCCATTTTCAGCACGCCTCGCTGGAAAGCCCTGGCGACCAAGGGAGCCCAGACCCAGCGCGTGCTCTGGGCCAGCACCAGCACCAAGAACCCAGCCTACCGCGATGTGCTGTACGTGGAAGAATTGATCGGGCCGGACACGGTGGACACCATTCCGCCCGCCACGCTCGACGCCTTCCGCGATCATGGCAAGCCCCGCCAGAGCCTGACCGAAGATCTGCCTTCGGCCCACAAGACCATGGAAACCGCGGCCAAACTGGGCATCTCAATGAAAGAAGTCACGGACAAGCTGACCGATGACGGAGTCCGTCTCTTCTCCGAGGCTTTTGACAAACTACTTGCGGCCGTAGAAAAGAGCTCGAAATCCAAATGAGTCCGAAAGTAAGTCTGCAGACCTCCAAACTCCCCGAGGCCCTGGCGGCCTCGGTAAAGGCGAACATTGAAGATTGGCGAGCGGGCGACAAGGTGCGCCGTTTCTGGCAGCACGATGCCGCGCTCTGGACCGGGACGGACGAAGCCAAGTGGATGGGCTGGCTCGACATCACCGCCCAGCAGATCGCCCACAGCGACAAACTCCAGGCCGCGGTTGCCGACGTCAAGATAGAGAACTTCACCGACATCCTGCTGCTGGGCATGGGCGGTTCCAGTCTGTGCCCCGATGTGCTGGCGATGACTTTCGGCAAGATCGCAGGTTTCCCGCGACTGCACGTGCTCGATTCCACCGATCCGGCGCAGGTCAAGGCGGCGGAAAACAAAGTTGACCTGGCCAGTACGCTGTTCATCGTCTCCAGCAAGTCCGGCACCACGCTAGAGCCTAATATTTTCAAGCAATACTTTTTCGAACGGGCGAAGCAGACCATCGGCCCGGATAAAGCCGGCAGCCGTTTTATCGCCATCACCGATCCCGGCTCGAAAATGCAGCAGGTCGCCGAGGCCGATCGCTTCCGCCACATTTTCCCCGGCCTGCCCAGCATCGGCGGCCGCTATTCGGCACTCTCGAACTTTGGTGTGGTGCCGGGTGCGCTCATGGGTTTGGACATGAGTCGATTCCTGGCTCGCACTCAGGAAATGGTCGAGGCCTGCGGAGCCGGTGTCGGGGTACAACAGAATCCCGGAGTTCTGCTAGGAATCATCCTCGGGACAGGCGCGCGCAGCGGACGCGACAAGCTCACCCTCATTACCTCGCCCGGAATCTCCGCTCTCGGCGCCTGGCTGGAACAACTGGTGGCGGAATCCACCGGCAAGCAGGGCAAGGGCATCGTCCCGGTGGACCGCGAAGATGTTGGGCCTCCCGAGGTTTACGGCAACGATCGCTTGTTCGCCTACGTGCGTCTGGAATCCGCGCCGGACAAGACTCAGGACGCCAAAGTTGCGGCCCTGGAGCAGGCCGGACATCCCGTTGTCCGCATACCTCTCGGCGACATTTACGATTTGGGCCAGGAATTCTTCCGCTGGGAAATCGCCACCGCTGTATCCGGCTCCATCATCGGAATCAACCCCTTCAACCAGCCCGATGTTGAAGCCAGCAAGATCGCGACCCGCAACCTGACCACGGAATACGAGAAGACTGGCTCCCTGCCCGCGGAGAAGCCTGTCCTCGAAGACAACGGCATCAGGCTCTTCACGGACACAGTCAACGCCGGGGCCCTGGCCAAAGCCGCGGACAGCGACAAGACGCTGGCGGGATACTTGCGCGCCCATATCAAGCGCGCGGGTGTCGGCGATTACTTTGCCCTGCTGGCCTACATCCAGATGAATGCCCCTCACGAAACGCTTTTGCAGAAATTGCGCCAGGCGTTGCGCGACCGGAAGCGAGTGGCCACCTGTCTCGAATTTGGTCCGCGCTTCCTCCATTCCACCGGCCAGGCCTACAAGGGCGGACCGAACAGCGGAGTCATTCTGCAGATCACCTGCGACGATGCTGCCGACCTGCCCGTGCCCGGGCAGAAGTACACGTTCGGCGTGGTGAAAGCGGCGCAGGCCCGGGGAGACTTCCAGGTCCTCGCGGAGCGCGGACGCCGGGCCTTGCGGGTCCATCTGGGCAAAGACCTGGCAACAGGCCTTGAGCGGCTGGCGGCAGCGTTTGATCAAGCCCTAACCTGATTTTCGTCCCGGGACACTGCACTGGTTTACACTATGGCCGCCGAAAGCAGTGGCGGTAGGCTATAGAAACGATTTAATATTGGATAAGGAGCGGATTTATGCGTCTGGGAATGGTCGGACTGGGCAAGATGGGTGCCAACATGACACGCCGCCTGATGCGCGGCGGGCACGAACTAGTGGTCACCGATCTGAGCGCTGACAACGTAAAAAAGATTTCCGGCGAAGGCGCGATCAGCTCCGCTTCTCTCGATGACTTCGTCGCCAAACTCGGCAAGCCCCGCATCGCATGGCTGATGGTTCCAGCCGGAGGTCCCACGGAGCAGACCGTGGACGCGCTCTCGCAGCGGATGCAGGCCGGCGACATTCTCATCGACGGCGGCAACTCCTATTTCAAAGACGACGTTCGCCGTTCCGCCAAGCTCAAGCAGAAAGGTATTCACTACGTGGACGTCGGGACCAGCGGCGGCGTCTGGGGTCTCGAACGCGGCTACTGCATGATGATCGGCGGCCCCAGGGAAGTAGTCCAGCAGCTGGATCCCATCTTCAAGACCCTGGCTCCCGGACGTGGCGATATCGCTCGCACTCCCGGGCGCGAGAAGATGACGGGCACCGCCGAGGACGGCTACATCCACTGCGGCCCTTCGGGCGCGGGCCACTTCGTCAAGATGGTGCACAACGGCATCGAATACGGGCTGATGCAGGCCTACGCCGAGGGTTTCGACATCTTCCGCAATGCCACCAGCAAAGAAGTCCCGGAAGAGCATCGCTATGACCTGAATCTGGCCGACATCGCCGAAGTCTGGCGGCGCGGCAGCGTGGTGAGTTCGTGGCTGCTCGACCTGACCGCCATCGCACTGGCGGGGAATCCCACGCTTGCCGAGTACACCGGTTTCGTGCAGGATTCCGGCGAAGGGCGCTGGACCATCCAGGCTGCGATTGACGAAGCGGTACCGGTCGATGTTCTTTCGGCGGCGCTCTACGCCCGCTTCCGTTCGCGGCAGGAACATACCTTCGCGGAAAAAATGCTGTCCGCGATGCGCCAGCAGTTCGGCGGTCACGTCGAGCCGGGAACGCTCAAGAAGTAGATATGGCCCAGACTGAAGTCATGCCTGCGGTGGAGCAGCAGCGGATCGGCAAGCTCGGCGATCCCTGCATCATGGTGATTTTTGGCGCCAGCGGCGACTTGACCCGCCGCAAGCTGATTCCCGCGCTCTACAATCTGGCGAAAAACGACTTGCTGTCGCGGGAATTCGCCGTCATCGGCGTGTCGCGTTCGCCCCTGTCCCACGAGGATTTCCGCAACAAGGTTTCGGAAGATATCAAGCAGTTCGCCACCGACAAGGTGGACCCCGGCATTTGGGAATGGTTCGTCCGCGGCATTTACTACCTGAGCGGCGACATGGGCAATAAGAACCTCTATCTGCAGCTGAAAGACTTGCTCGACAAAGTTGACCGCGACCACTCTACCCATGGCAATCACATGTACTACCTGGCCACTGCGGCTGAATTTTTTGGCCCCGCCGTGGAGCAACTCGCGGAAGTCGGCCTGATGCAGGAAGACAATCAGCACTGGCGGCGGGTGGTCATCGAAAAACCCTTCGGGCACGATCTCGAGTCTGCCCGGTTGCTGAACCAGCAACTGCTGCAGGTGGCAAGCGAAAAGCAGATCTACCGCATCGACCACTACCTGGGTAAGGAAACGGTCCAGAACATCCTGGCGCTGCGCTTCGCCAACGGAATCTTCGAGCCTATCTGGAACCGGCGCTACATCGACCATGTCCAGATTTCGGTGGCGGAAACGGTGGGCGTGGAGAAGCGCGGCGGTTATTACGACAAGGCCGGCGCGCTGCGGGACATGGTGCCCAACCACATCATGCAACTCATCAGCCTGACCGCGATGGAGCCGCCGGTTTCATTTCGCGCCGACGCCGTCCGCGACGAACAAGGCAAGATTCTGCATGCCATCCAGCCCATGAGTTCGGAAGACGTGCTGATCCGGACGGTCCGCGGGCAGTATGGCGAGGGCATTAGCGGCGGAGAACGCGTTCCCGGCATATCGCGCGGAACCGGGCGTGCCGCCCGATTCCAAGACCGAAACCTTCGTGGCCATGAAGCTGCAGATTGATAACTGGCGCTGGGCCGACGTTCCCTTTTATCTTCGCACCGGCAAGCGTCTCCCCAGCCGCAGCACCAGCATCGTCATCCAGTTTCGCCGCGCCCCTTTTGTTCTGTTCCGCGACACTCCGGTGGAAAACCTCATGCCCAACCAGCTGGTGCTGCATATCCAGCCGGAAGAAGGCATTTCTCTCCGCTTCGCCGCCAAGGTGCCGGGACCCGCGATGCGGCTGGGCGCGGTGAACATGAGCTTCGAATACTCCGACTATTTCGGTGCCATCCCCAGCACCGGCTACGAACGCCTGCTGCACGACTGCATGATCGGCGACGCCACCCTGTTCCAGCGCGCGGACATGGTCGAAGCGGGATGGTGCGTGGTCAGTCCCGTCCTGGACGTCTGGAAGGCTCTGCCGCCGCGCAATTTTCCCAACTACGCCGCCGGCACCTGGGGCCCCAAAGAAGCCGAAGACCTGTTGGAACGCGACGGCCGCCACTGGAGGAATTTCGAGAAATGATTCTTGCAGGCGACATTGGAGGTACCCACACCCGGCTGGCATTCTTCGACTCTGTCGATGGCCGCTTCAGCCTGGTCTCCGCATCCATCTTTCCCAGCCGCGAGTACTCTGGCCTGGACGAGATCGTGACCAAATTCGTGGATACCTCGAACCTGCATCCTGACACCGCCTGTTTCGGTATCGCGGGTCCGGTGCGCAACGGGCGGGTGGAGGCTTCCAATCTTCCCTGGATCATCGAGTCCAAACGCCTGGCCGATGAGCTCAAAATCAAGAAAGGCCTTCCTGATTAACGACCTCGAAGCCAACGCCTGGGGCATTCCCGCTCTCGATGCCAAGGACGTGGTCGCACTCAACCATGTGAAGGGACAGCCGGTGGGCAACCAGGCGGTGATCGCCGCCGGAACCGGACTGGGCGAAGCCGGAATGTACTGGGACGGCACCAGGCACCACGTTTTCGCCTGCGAAGGTGGTCACGCGGATTTCGCTCCCCGCACCCAGTTGGAAGTGGAGCTGTTCAACTACCTGCAAATCCGCTTCGGCCACGTCAGCTACGAACGCATCGTTTCCGGTCCCGGCCTGGTAAATGTTTTCAGTTTTCTGCGCGACACCGGACGTGGGACGCCGCCGCAGTGGCTGGTTGACGAGATGTCGCACTCAGATCCCGCGGCCGCGATCTCACGCGCCGGCATGGACAGCAAGTGCGGGCTGTGTGAGCAGGCGCTCGACCTCTTCGTCTCCATCTACGGCGCCGAGGCGGGCAATCTGGCGCTCAAGATCATGGCCACGGGCGGAATCTATCTGGGTGGCGGGATCGCTCCCAAAATGCTCTCCAAACTCTCCGGGCCATTGTTCATGCAGGCCTTCACCGGCAAGGGCCGGATGCAAGCTTTGCTGGAAGCCATGCCAGTCAGGGTAATCACCAACGACCGCATCGCGCTGATTGGCGCTGCCCGGTGTGCCCTGGTCAAAACCACGGCAGCGTAAAATAATTTCTGCATGCTGGCCAGAGCTGAAATCCGTATTTTGAAAACTGCCGCGGAATTATTTGAAGCGGCAGCGGCAGAGTTCGCGGTTCAAGCCTTCCAGGCGGTGCAGGCCAGGGGAAGATTTACCGTGGCTCTTTCCGGCGGCTCGACGCCCAAGGCCCTGTACTCCCTGCTGGCCAGCAAACCCGATATCCCCTGGGACAAGATCTATTTTTTCTGGGGCGACGAGCGCCACGTTCCACCCGACCATCCTGAAAGCAACTATCGCATGACCAGCGAGGCGCTGCTTTCCAAGGTCCCGGTGCGGCGGGAAAACATTTTTCGGATTCATGCCGAGGAAAAAGATGCGCCCGCCGCAGCGCTGCAATACGAGCAAGCTCTACAGGATTTTTCCCACTTGTCCCCGGGCCAGTTCCCGCGATTCGACCTGGTCCTTCTGGGCATTGGGACCGACGGGCACACGGCTTCCCTTTTTCCCGGCACTGCGGCCTTAAACGAAACAAAGCGCCTGGTGGTCGCGAACTGGGTGCCGAAATTCAGCGCTCACCGTCTCACTTTCACTTTCCCGGTCCTGAATGCCGCCGCCTATGTCATTTTTCTGGCCAGTGGACCCGACAAAGCGGCGATTCTCCACCAGGTTCTGGAGAACAGCTCCGCGGACCTGCCGTCTCAGAGAGTGCATCCATCCCACGGCAAATTGCTTTGGCTGATCGATGGGCCCGCGGCGACCGCTCTGTCGCGTCCGATTGTCTGATCTCATGTTGATCAAAGAACTCTGGCGGTATCCGGTGAAGTCCATGGCTGGCGAGCCACTGGACACCGCCGAGATTACCGCACAGGGCATTGCCGGCGACCGGATCATCCAAGTGCGAAATGCCGCGGGTCGAATCTTTTCCGCGCGCACCCGGCCCAAGCTGCTGCGGCACACAGCGGTGCTCGCCGATCACGGCGATGTGCTGGTGGACGGACGCCCCTGGGACTCAAAGGAGGTTGCTCTCGAGGTTGAGGAGGCTGCGGGCACGGGAACCCGCTTGGTCCGCAGCGACGCCGCAGACCGCTTCGATGTTCTTCCCCTGCTGGTCACAACCGATGGGATGTTTGCAGAGGTAGGCTACGACCGGCGGCGCTTTCGGCCCAACCTGGTCATCGCCGGCGTGGAGGGCCTTTCCGAACGCCAGTGGGAGGGAGCACGCCTGCGCATTAACCAAACGGTCATCGGCATGGACGATCTCAGGGGCCGCTGCATCATGACCACCTACGACCCTGACACGGGCAAACAGGACGTCAACGTGCTGCGCCGCATCCAGAGGGAATTTGGCGGCGTGCTGGGGCTGAACAGTTACGTCATCACTCCGGGCCGGGTTGCGGTCGGTGACCCGGTCGAACTGTTGCCTCGGTCATGAACGGTCCCGGCAATGTCGTGTTTCTGGGAGTAGATTTGGGCTGGTATGGAAAGCCGAGTGGCCTGGCTTCGATCGGAATCAGTCATGGGCAACTGTTTCTTCAAAATCTGACCCGCCTGGAAAAATCCGCCGAGATTCTGGCCTGGATCCAGAACCAGGCCGGAAGCGGCAACGCCGTGATAGGGATTGACGCTCCACTGGTAATCCGTAACCAGGGGGGAATCCGTGATGCGGAGCGGGAAATGAACCAGGAATTTCGTCGTTTTCATGCCGGATGCCACGCCGCCAATCTCGGGCGTCCCTTTGCCGGAAATGTGCTGTCATTCAGTCGGCAGCTCGCGGCCCTGGGGTTCGCTCATGGCCCTGCGATGGCCGCGCGCGCGCAAGGCCGCTTTCAAATCGAGGTTCACCCTCACGCGGCCACGGTGAATCTTTTCGATTTAACCCGTATTGTGAAGTACAAGCGTGGCCGGCGCGCGGCTCGCGCCCAGGAACTGCGCCGTTTGCGCGCCCTGATGCTGTCGCGTCTTCCGTTGCTGGATCCTGCTCTGCCCTTGCGCCTGCCGTCCGTGCCAAAAACCGGCAATCTGAAGCCTGTCGAAGACCAGATTGATGCCGTACTCTGTGCCTACATCGCGGCGCACTGGTGGTACTGGGCCGGGACGCGAAATCGCGTCTGTGGATGTGGCGAGACCGGTTACATCGTGGTGCCGGAGCGCAAGACGAATGAATCAACGCAGGCTACCTTCAGAGTTCCCCACGCCGACTCTTCCAACAAACTCCCCAGCAGTCGTCTTTGATCACAGCTCTCGGCGCTACTGGACCTCGATCGAGACCACCTGTCCCGCGCCGGTTCCGGTTTCCCGGTAATTGAGCGCGACTTTCTGCCTGCTCCAGGAGCAGGAAAATGCGTCCGCTCCGATCAGCGCCACATGCTTGCTGTCCGGCACCTGCATCTTCCAGGTTTTCCCATCCGAAACCACGGTCAATGTCGCGTTGGGCGGCGTGGAGCAGTCGATGCTCATGATTGTGCCTTTAAGAAAGCTGGGCGGAGCCTGACTTGGAATTATGCGAATGTGTTCTTCGACGATGGAGCTCGCATCGATACCTGTTCCGATAGAGCAGCAGGCATGTGCTTCCCCATCGTTCTCGATTACGCTTCCGCTGCCCGCTGCCCGCCGTTCCTCGATTGCTGTCTTGATATTGCAAGGCCTCCTCCAGCGCTCTGCCGGCTCGTTCCGCTACTTCGGGGCTGCCGTTCCGCACCAACACCTGCAAGATCGGGATGGCCGCATCGGGCTGCCGGTTATTCAGGTAGATCTGCGCCAGATTGAACTGATACTTCTCGTTTCGAGGGCTGAGCGACACCGCTTTCTGCATGCTGACCAGCCCCTTCGCTGGATCTCCGGCGGACATCTGGGCTAACGCCAGGAGGCTATAAGAGTCGGCGAAAGTGGGGTCGAGCGCGATGGCGGCATCAAGGTGCCGGATCATTTCCGCCAAATCCACCGGGTTCGCGAAACCGCCCTCGCGGCTCATCAGCAGCGCTGAGTAATAGTGAACGCGGGGATCTCTGGAGTCGGCCTGCGCTGCGCGCTTGAAATATTCCGCGGCCTGGGTAAAGGCCTGCTTCTGCAGGTAGGCATAACCCAGGCCGCGGCAAGCCGCCGCATGGTTGGGATCGGCCTTCAGAATTTCCTTGAACTCGGCCACGGCCTGCTCGCGGTAATCCAGGGAGTGCAGGTGAAGATCGGCGAGCACGACGCCGCTGTCCGCCGGGCTGAGAGGATGCACCACGTATTCGCTGCTGACGATGTTTGCAGGTTTTGGGATTGGATAATATTTGAAGCGGCCGCTGCTGACGTAGTTGCGCAACGCCTTGTCGAAATCAGCCGCACTCATGCCCAGGCTCTGCTGGATGGCGCTTTCGACCGGCACATTCCTGGCCAGCTTCAAATCGAAATATTGCGTAAGCCTGGGAATCAGGTTGTTGTCGTAGAGATAGTGCACGACCATCCCTGATTGGGCATAGAAGACGGTACGATGGCTGCCGCTCTCGTTATAGGTCGAAGAATTCTGCTGCACCCGGAAAAGGTCGGCAACTTTCATCATGCCGTTCTGCTGCAACACCCGGTACTCATCCTCCGGGATCTTGCCCACCCGGGCCTCTTTACTGTCAACTTCGATGCTGGAAAAGTACTCGGCAAACCCTTCTTCGAACCACGAATCCACCCTCGCGGTGAGCACGCCGTTCATAAGCTGATGGGCATACTCGTGGAAGACCACGCTCCACGGATTCTCGACTGACATGTCCAGCATAATGAAGCTGCGGTCTTCGGCGCCCAGAAACAGACCCGACAGCTGCACCGGCTTTCCATTCCACAAGGGCGCAAATTGCTGCATTTCCCTGGCATTGCGGAAGGCCACAATCTGCAGTGGGATGGGAATATTCACGCTGGCCTTCGTCATCAGAACATCGAACACGGCGCGCATCTGTTCAAATCGCATGGCGGTTTCCCGTCCGCGCTTTTCACCCGCATCGGTCACCACGGAAAAATGCGGAGACTTGACCTCAATCCATTGCGCATCGCCGGCGAACACGACAGAGACCGCGCTCAGGGTGAGCACCAGCAGAAAGACAGGGCGGGAATACCATCGAAGCGGAAAGCGCACGGACAAAAACTCCCGATGGATAGTAGCTCAGGCCGGGGCTCATTCCAAGTTCCAAGTGGAAAGTGCTTTTTAGAACACCGGCATCAGGTTATGTTTCTTGGAATACATCTTGCGATCGACCGCCCGCAAAACATCTTCGGCGTCGGAGCCGGTGACATAAGGGGCCAGGGCCCAGCTGAACGAGAGTTCGAAGCCCTTCTTGCTGGCCAGGTTCCACTGCTCCAATTCCCGGAGGATCCGCTGAACCGGGCAATCGGCCTGCTCTTCGGTGGTGTCCGGCATCATGATCAGAAACTCGTCTCCACCCTGGCGGAAGGCGAGGTCGGCGCCGCGGAAGACGGTCTTCAATATTCTTGGCGAAATCGACCAGGACCTTGTCTCCTTCGAGCGCTCCGTACTTGGAACTGATGGCGCTGAAACCGTTCAAGTCAATGGCCATGAAAGTCAGGCTGCTGCCCAGCCGGTTGGCGCGCGCCACTTCGCGCGGCAGCAGCTCATTCAGGGCCCGCCGGTTCAGTAACTGGGTGAGCGGGTCGATCAGCGACAGGCTCTCCAGCCGTTCGTTCAGAACCAGTTCGCGAATCAAAGCCAGGCGGGTGCTGTTGAGCGTCCGCTTTTGCGACAACAGGTAAATGTTGAACAGCAAAACCAGCGAGATCAGGCCAAAGAAGAGTTGCGGCAGATAGAAGCGGTCGATGCGGGCAAACAGCTGCGACCACACCAGGTTCGGCAAAATCAACGCCAGCAGGCCCGAAGTCAGGACCAGCATCACCAGAATTCCGATTGACCAGAGCTGCAGGTCGCGTCCCGAAAGTTGCTGAATCTGCTGCTGAATCTCGTCCGCGCGCACCAGCATGGAGGGTGGGGTTGTGCGCTCTTCATCGGACTGCGACATTTCCCTCTCCTCGCAAGCACAGGTTTCCCTGATCTGGAACACTCGTCCTTAGGATTTGTATCGCAATTTTCGTGGGCAGGGAGCGGGAAAAACTCTCTCACGGTTACCTTCGTAATCGGGGGTGGAACGAGCGGGACTCTTCAGGGATAATCGACGTCCACCAGTACGTTGTGTCCGCTTTCCTTACGGAACGTGACTAGAGACTCTCTGACCCACGGGCAAGGCGTTCCGCATGTCGCCCTCGAGCACCAGCAGGTTTGACGTACCACCGCCGTCGGACAAGGTCACAATCGACTTGTTAGGCTGGCCCACGCCCGATTCGTAGAACTGAACGCTCTGCACTTTGCCCTGTTGCCTGAGCCCGCCAGCGGCCGTCGAAGTCGCCGTCGCAGGGCTTGGCTTTCCCGTACCTCGCTTACGCAGCTCGATAAGAATGTTCAGGCCCACGATGCCCGACATGGCCGCCAGGATCAGCGACATGAACAATCCGTCCACGGTGGTGATCGAACCGTTGAGCACGATCCAGGCAATGCCCAGAAGTGGAACCAGCGCCAAAAGCACCGAGATGACCAGCATCATGATTCTGTCCGGAAGAGTCCGTCGAAGGTGGAAGTCACGGCCAACAGATTAGCAAAAAAGCCGCTCGCTGTTCACCTTCTATGCGGGGACAGGTTTCAGAAGGCAGGGTTCAGAAGGCAGGGTTCAAAAGGCAGGTTTCAAAGTTTCATGGTTTCAAGGTTTCAGGGGTTCGTTTTTGAAACTTTGAAACTGAAACCTTGAAACTGCAATTTCGAAACCTGAAATCCGAAACCTGAAACTAGCCCTTCAGGCGCAGGTATCTCGCCAGTCGGAGATTTCCTTCAGACCGTCCGCCCGGGTCTGCTCGAAGAGCCGCACCCGGTGGCGCGAGTGCTCAAACTCATGGATGTCCGCCCACACTTCAGCCTGCCAGGCTTCATCATGAATCGCGGTTTCGCCGCAGGTGGCGCAGCGGGTGTGGAGCTTTCGAACCAGGCGGGCAGGGACGGCAACCGGGCCGGGGGGCAGTTCGACAAAAATGCAGCGCACTTCCTGTATGTCTTCGTTGTCGCCGATGATGTGCTCGTAGCGCAGCAGGTAGCCGAAGGCCAGCTTCCTGGCTTCCTGTTCAGCCTCGGCGCGAGTGTGAAAGGGACCGTACTCGGCCCGCATCTGTTCGGTGGAATCGCAGGCCATCCAGAACGTTTCCTTGTATGCCATCATTGCCTCGTGGGGTCGGACTTTGAGCAGGCTTAGAAGAAAGCGCCGGAGGGTCCTGGGACTACGCCCCGCTCTGAGGAATGCAATTAGCTGCCGGGACCAGCTCACGGCAGGGATGGCTATAGGTCGTTAATCATCAACCACTTAGAGATATCGAAAAGATACGCCAACGAGCAAAATGCAAGCTTTTGCAGCCTTTTGCCCCGTCGCCAGGGTGCCCCACCTTTTCGGGCTCGTTCGCGATCAGAGGTGGGTCTTTGGGACCCCGGTACAGAGGACGAAATCGGTCACGTAGATCTGTGACGAGAACACGATTTCCCTCGTGCTGTCGCAGAAGCGAGCAAAGTCGGTAACGGCTCAATTCGAAACCGTCCCGTTCCGGCGGCGTCATCCTGAGGCACTTCAGTCCCGAGGTCCCGGCGGTGCATCGGCAGCAACGCCGGGCACAGGGTGTACGCTTCACGCCAAATCCTTCAGGCCTGAAGGCCGTTCAGGACGACGCCGTGGACAAGGAGAAATTTCAACTGAGCCACTACGAAAAAGTTGAGGCCCCTCTGAACCCGCCAAGAAAATAAGGAAGGGCTGCCGGCGGCTCTCGATACGACGATCTTTTCCTCGCGCCAGGAGTCGCGGAGTTCTGCTCCGCCGGACAAGCCGGAGGCGGCTGTCCCACGTGGTCTCTCTTGCTTACATCTTTCACGCCGTTCTGTAGTCGGGAACGCGCCGTCTCACGAAGCAATCGTCCCCGACATGACATCTCTCGGCCGCATGGCGATTTCCTCCTGCCATCTCTCGCCGCCGTGCCGGGCGACATAGATAGCCAGCTCCAGGCGGCTCCATACCCCCAGTTTGTCAAAGGTGTTGCGCAGGTAGTTTTTCACGACCTGTTCGGTGGTGCCAATCGCTCGGGCAATTTCGCGGTTGGTCTGGCCTTCCCAGACCAGGCCTGCGACTTGCATTTCCTTGGCAGTGAGCCGCTCACGGGGTTGCATGTTTCATCTGCTCCTTGACGAACATCGCGGTTGCCAGCTTCACCCGTTTTCTGCCGTCACGGATACCTGCCCGCAGGAACAGCGTCCGCAGATGTTGCTTTACCGTCCGCGGGCTGATGTTCAGTTGGGCCGCGATCTCTTTGTTGCTGCAGCCCTGTATCAGCAACTGTAGGACTTGTTCATCGCGCGGTGTAATCTTGATCTGGTTCAGGCTCAGCATGGCGATTCCTCTATTCATATTGATCGCTTTTACCCGCTGCGCTTACGCTTGCGCCTGGGTTGCGATCGGAACTACACAGAAGCAACTGCTTCGCCAAAGCTTCGCTGACCTGCACAAAGGGACAAAGCCTTGCGAATGCTACATTTTGGTCTATGGCCCACGGTGTCCGGGCTGGGCCGTTAAGCCTGATCCGGGACACCTCGTCCCACAACGGCGCGGGCCCGGATAGAATGGCCTGCAGGGGGACAATATGCGCGTGCTGGTAGTCGAGGATGAGGCCCGGCTCGCCGAAAACATTGCCCGCAGCTTGCGCGAGAGCGCCGGGTACGCGGTGGATGTCGCAGCCGACGGTCAGGAGGGACTGTTCCTGGCGGAATCGAACCCCTACGACGTGGTGCTGCTCGACCTCATGCTGCCCAAACTGGATGGAATGGAGCTGCTGGGCAGAATCCGCCAGGCTGGACAGCACACGCCGGTGCTGGTGCTGACCGCGCGCGACGACAAGGATTCCGTCGTCGCCCTGCTCAATGCCGGGGCCGACGACTACCTGACCAAACCCTTCGATTTGGGCGAACTGCTGGCACGCACCAAGGCCCTGATCCGTCGGGGCAAGGGACAGCCCTCCCCGGTGGTCGTGATCGGCGATCTCGAGCTCAATACCGTCAACCGCACCGTGCAGCGCGGCGGAAAGGCGATCACGCTGACCGCCATGGAATATCGCGTTCTCGAGTACCTGGTGCACCGCCCGCGCGCCGTGGTCTCAAAGACCGAGTTGCTCGAGCATCTATACGATTACAACTGGGAAAAATTCAGCAACGTGATCGAGGTCTATATCTCCGGGCTGCGGCGCAAACTTAATCAGGGCTCGTCGCGGCAGCTCATACGCACCTTGCGCGGGCAGGGCTATATGTTGCAGGACTGATTTCCGAAATAACCGACATGCGGCGCGACTCCATCCAACGGCGGCTCATCGCTTCAGTCCTGCTGTCGCAGATCATCCTCACCGCCGGGCTGGTGGTCATCGGAGTTCTGGTCACCTACTGGCGCCTGATCTCCACGCTCGACACCAGCATGCATGCCCATGCCACCAGCGTGGCGGTATTGGTTCGCTATACCGAAGATGCGAGCGGGCACGTGTACTTCGACAATAGCCTGCTGCCCGAGTCGATTGATCCCAATCATCCTGATCAGTTCACGGTCTGGGCCGACCGCACCGGATTTCTCACCCGCTCCGAAGACTGGCCCGACGGCCTGCAGTTCCAGCCCGGCCCCAGCGAACACTGGAATTTCACCTGGGCCGGGGTCCCTTATCACGCGGTGCGCCTGACCCATGTTCCAATACTTGACCGGGAAGAGGGCGCAGCCTTCCACCCCCAGACCCTGACTATCGTCTATGCCTCTCCCCTGGTCCGGATTCGACACCAGGTCAAGGTCGCGGGCGCCTCCATTGCCCTGGCCAGCCTGCTCCTGCTGGGCGCAACCACCGGGCTCGCTTCGTGGAGGATTCGACGCAGCCTGCTGCCCTTGCAGAGTCTGGCCCGGCAGGCAGCCCTGGTCTCGACCCAGAGCTGGAAGCTTCAGCCTCCCAGGGAAGCCGAGCAGATCGAGGAACTGCGCCCCTTGACCGATTCGATGACTCAGATGCTGGCGCGTCTTGAGTACTCCTTCAAACAGCAACGGGAATTCGTGGCCAACGCCGCGCACGAGTTGAAGACGCCGGTGGCGGTGCTGAAGTCCACGCTGCAGTCGCTGGTGCAGCGTCCCCGAAGTTCGGAAGAGTATTGCGCCGGCGTGCAGGCCTCGCTCCAGGACCTGGACCGGCTGGAGCAACTGCTGCAGTGGATGCTTCGGCTGGCCCGGGCCGAGCAGTGGGCGCAAAATGCGCAGGGGCGCAATCTCGATCTCATCGATCTCAACTCCACCTGCGAAGAAGCGGTGGAGCGAATTCGGGCACTGGCCGAGTCTCGCCACACCACGATTCATCTGGCGACCAACGGGCCGGTCCCCATCCGCGCCGATCCCGAGGACTTGCAACTGGTGTGGACGAACCTGCTGGAAAATGCCGTCCGTTACAGTCCCGAGGGAACGTCGGTCGAAATCGCGGTGGCTCGCGACGGAGACCACGCGCAAATCTCTTTTCAGGACCATGGCGTCGGCATAGCCGCCGCTGATCTACCCAAGATTTTTGAGCGCTTCTATCGCGGAGACCACTCTCGGTCCCGGGCTACGGGAGGGTTCGGCCTGGGGCTGGCCATCGCCAAAGCCCTGGTGGAAGCCTACGGCGGACGTATCGCTGCCGAGAGCAGCCCAGGCGAGGGGACCCGCATGACGGTTGAGCTGCCCGTTCCCAGGCGATAGCCCAGTCCTGCCGGTAGCGCCGGCATCTTGCCGGCTGTCCCGAGGGCGTCCCGCCGGCGGTGACAGCGGAACGCTTCGCGTCTCAGTCAGCTTCAGGTTCCCTTAAGGTACGTTCCGGTAATATTTGTACCCCTGCTCGCGTGGGGACAGCCGCCCTCGGCTGTCCGGTCGAGCATGGCTCGACAGATTTTTTTCGCCAGGGAAAATAGCGGAGCGTTGCTCCGCCGGACAGCCGAGGGCGGCTGTCCCCACGCGGTTTCATGGAGGTTCGGAGAATGCACTTGCGCAGCGGCAATATCGGCAAAGGAATGAGGTTGGTCTTCACAATGCTGGGTCTGCTCGCGGTGGCATCCGCGCAGAACTCGCTGCCTGGGATAGATGCCGATAGCAATCCGAATCAGGCCACGAACTCTGCCCCACTGACCGTCACCTTGCAGGATGCCATCGCCCGCGCCCGAAAACAGAATCCCGAATATCACGCCGCCCTGACCGCCTACGGTTCCGCGAAAGAAGACCGCGTGCAGGGCCGCGCCTCTCTGCTCCCCAGCGTAAACTACGACGCAGGATTTCTATACACCCAGGGCAACGGCACACCCACGGGGCGATTCGTGAGCGCCAACGGAGTGCATGAATACCTCAGCCAGGGCAATGTTCACCAGGATATTTCCCTGCAGGGAATCGCGGAATACCGGCGCACGCGGGCCGCGGAGGCCGTGGCGCGGGCCCGTTCCGAAATTGCCGCCCGCGGGCTGGTGGTGACCGTGGTCCAGACGTATTACCATTTCGTGGTGGCGCAGCGGAAGTATGATACCGCCCAGCGCGCCGCAACCCAGGGCCAGCGCTTTCTCGATATCAGCCAGAAGCTTGAACAGGGCGGCGAGGTTGCGCACTCGGATGTGATCAAGGCCCAGATACAGTTTCAGCAGCAGACGCGCGACCTGCAGGAAGCAGAGCTCGAGATGAATCGCAGCCGCCTCGAGCTGGCAGTGCTCATCTTCCCCAACTTCAACGAACATTTCGGCGTGGTGGACGACCTGCAAACCCCCGAGCCGATTCCATCCTTCGCCGAAGTCCAGACCGCTGCTGCCCGCCAGAACCCCGATCTGCGGGCCGCCGTGGGTGCGCTCCAAGAGGCTCGCCAGGAAGTTGGCGTGGCCTGGTCTGGTTTCTTACCTTCCATCAAGCTGGATTATTTTTACGGCATTGACGCGAACCACTTCGCCACCCGCCAGTTCGATCCAGCTTCGCAGCTGTCAGTGCGCAATCTCGGATACGCGGCCACCGCGACCCTGCAGTTGCCAGTCTGGAACTGGGGAGCGAATCGCAGCCGATTGAAGCAGGCCGATCTGCGGCGCGAGCAGGCCCAGCTGGAGCTGACGTTCACCCAGCGCCAGCTGCTGGCCAGGTTGCGCACGTTGTACGATGAAGCTCAAACCGCCCGCTCGGAACTGGAATCTCTAAATCAGTCGGCTGAACTGGCGGCGGAGAGCCTGCGCTTGACCACACTGCGCTATCAGTCCGGAGAGGCCACCGTGCTCGAAGTAGTGGACGCACAAAACACCTCCACCCTCGCACGCAACGCTTTCAGTGATGGCCAGTCGCGCTTTCGCGTGGCCCTGGCGAACCTTCAAACCCTGACAGGAACCTTCTGACCCCAGAAATAAAAACTCGCGAGCGTGCCCCGTCCTCGTCTCTCTGTCCTTTGGAGAGACAGGGCGGGGTCTTCGCGCACAAATTGTCGTATCTGCGCCGTGCAATTTGCCTCGCGATCCTCCCCTTACTCCTCCTGCCGGGCTGCACCAGCAATTCCAGCGAGAAGGAAGCCGCAGTCCTGGTGCAGGTGGTCACGGTAAAAAAGGTAACGCTGCAGCGCACGGTCACAGCCGAGGCCGTTCTGTTCCCTTTGCAACAGGCGGCGATCACTCCGAAGATCAGCGCGCCGGTCAAGGCTTTCTACATCAGGCGTGGCAGCAAGGTGCGCAAAGGCCAGTTGCTGGCCGTGCTCGAGCACAGTGACCTGGCAGCCGCGGCCCAGGAGAACAAGGGCTCCTATGACGAGGCCCAGGCCGCATATGAAACCACCACCGCTTCCGCCCTGCCGCAGGAAGTCCAGAAAGCCCAACTCGACGCGCAAGCCGCTAAGCAACTTTTGTCCGCCCAACAGAAAATCTTCAACAGCCGGCAGGAACTCTTTCAGCAGGGCGCAATGCCGCGCAAGGACCTCGACCAGGCGGGAGTGGACCTGACCAACGCGCGCAACCAGTACGAAATCGCGCAACGGCATCTCGATGCCTTGATGAAAGTAGGAAAGCAGCAGCAGCTGAAATCCGCGGCGGGACAACTCGAATCCGCAAAAGGCAAATACCTGGGCTCGGCGGCGCAGCTCAGCTATTCCGAAATCCGCAGCCCCATGGACGGCGTGGTAGCCGACCGTCCCCTCTACCCGGGTGAGATGGCCGCGGCCGGTGCCCCACTGCTTACCGTGATGGACATTTCCCAAGTCATCGCCCGCGCCCACATTCCCCAACCCGAAGCCGCGCTGCTCAAAGCTGGCGACCAGGCAACCATCACCGTCCCTGGCGAGGACAATCCAATCGAGGGCAAGATCACGGTGGTCAGCCCGGCGCTTGATCCCAACAGCACCACGGTCGAAGTATGGGTACAAATTAAAAACACGGATCAGCGCCTGAAGCCGGGCACCAGCGTGCAGCTTTCGATGCTGGCGCAGACCATTCCGAATGCCCTAGTCATTCCCACTGCGGCGCTACTGACCGCGCAGGACGGCACCACGTCGGTGATGCAGGTCAGCGGCGACGATCACGCATACCAGAAGAACGTGCGCGTCGGAATTCGGCAAGGCGAATCGGTGCAGATCATCGAAGGACTGCAAGCCGCGGACCGGATTGTCGCATCCGGGGCCTACGGTTTGCCGGACAAGACCAAGATCAAGGCGGAGGACCCGCCCGCAGCTCAATCCGCCGAACAACCCGAAGACAAGAACCGAAAGCCCGATGACAAATAGTGGCGTGGAAGGGGCGGCACCTCAGCTGGAACCTTCGTACTGGTTCGCGCGACATTCCAAGTCGGTGATTTTTCTGATTTTGACTTTGGCGCTGCTGGGTGGCTATCTGGCTTTCACCATTCCCGTGGCCGTCTTTCCTGCCACGAACTTCCCCCGCATCCTGATCGCGGTCGATAACGGAGTCATGCCCACCGATCAAATGATGGTAACGATCACGCGGCGCCTGGAAGAAGGGGTAAACAGCGTTCCCGGGTTGCTGGACGTGCGATCAATTACCAGCCGGGGGTCGGCGGAAATCGATCTGTTTTTCGACTGGAACGTGGACATGTTCCAGACTCTGCAATACGTGAACGCGGCGATTTCTCGTGTCCAACCCGAACTGCCGCCCACGGCAACGGTTGTGGCCAACCGCCTGACCTTCGCCAGTTTTCCCATTATTGGGTACAGCCTTACATCGGACACCGTCCCTCAGACACAACTCTGGGAGTTGGCCACCTATGACATTAAGCCGCGACTGAATCGGCTGGACGGCGTCTCGACCGTGCTGGTGCAGGGAGGGCAGGAGCCCGAGTTTCATATCGCGCCCGATGCCTCCAAACTGCTGGCAGCGCACGTAACCGTCACCGATATTTTGGACACCATGAAGCGGACCAACCTGATCGATTCTCCGGGGCTTTTCGAGCGCAATCACCAACTGGTGCTCGCGCTCATCAGCGGTCAGGTGAGCACTCCGCAGAAGATCGCGGACATTGTGATCAAGAACACTCCCGCCGGCATTCCAGTGCGTATCGGAGATGTGGCCACGGTGGCGCCCGGGGTCAAGCCGGTCTACACCATCGTGACGGCCAACGGCAAGCCTGCGGTGTTGCTCAACATCAACCGTCAGCCGGACAGTAACACGGTGCAGGTCGCGGACGAAGTGCATGCTCAAGTCGAGGAGATTCGCAAGTCGCTGCCGACCGGTGTCGAGATTCGGCCGTTTTACGATCAGTCGATCATCGTGAGCGATTCCATCAAGAGCGTACGGGACGCGATTCTGCTCGGGCTGATTCTGGCTTCCATCATTCTGGTGGTTTTCCTGCGCGACTGGGGCACATCGGTGGTGGCGGGCTGGTGATTCCAGTCACGATTGCAGGTGACCTTCATAGCGCTAAAGTGCTGGGCGAAAGCTTCAACCTCATGACGTCTGGGCGGACTGGCCGCGGCCGTGGGGCTGGTGATTGACGACGCCATCGTGGTGGTGGAAAACATTGTCATTCACCGCGACTCCGGGCAAGGCCGGTTGCAGGCGATTCACAGCGCTTTGACAGGAAATCACGATTCCGCTGATCGGTTCGACAGTCACACCCATCGTCGTGTTCCTGCCGCTGATTTCGATCACCGGAGTTACCGGGTACATTTTTCCGCGCCCTGGCAGTGACCATGGGAGTGTCGCTGTTCGCATCGCTGGCGCTGGCGCTGACCTGGACGCCGAATCTGAGCCTATACTTCATCCACCACCGAAAAGGCACGGAGTCCAACCCTGCCGAGGCACCGCCGGAAGAAGAGTCGATCCAGCAGTTACTCGCGGCCGAAGAGGCTCCCTCGGCAGCTTCTTCCGGAAGATTGTGGACTTCCACGAACGTTGGCTGCGGCGCGCTTTGGCCAGGCCTATGTGGCTCGCCGCTTTAAGCCTGGTGCTGGTAGTCGTCGCCTATGTCTGTTATCGCTATTCCGGTTCGGACTTGATGCCGGAAATGGATGAAGGCGGGTTTACATTGGACTATTGGACACCCGCCGGCAGTTCACTGGCGGAAACCAATCGCATGGTAGCCGCGATGGAGCAAATCCTGAAAACCCTTCCGGAAGTCGAGAGCACGTCACGACGTACCGGCTGGAACTGGGTTTGGCGGCGGTCACGGAGGCCAATCGCGGCGATATCCTGGTGAAGCTGAAAGAAGATCGCAGTCGCTGTATTGACGACGTGATGGAGGACGTTCGGGCAAGAGTGGTCGCCCAGGAACCGGCGGTGCGCGTTGAATTCGTGCAAGTATTGCAGGACATGATCGGCGATCTGACCAGCGCCCCAGAGCCGGTCGAGATCAAATTGTTTTCCCGGGACCCCGCATTGTTGGAGACCTGGGCGCCAAAAGTTGCCGCTGCGATCGGAAAAGTAGACGGTGTGGTGGATGTGCTCGACGGCATCGAAAATACCATCAGCGGACCCGCCGTCGTCTTTCAGATCAATCCCAGCACGGCCGCGCGCGCCGGCTTTACCCCGGAGGAGGTCGCAGTCGATGCCGCCGCGATTCTCGAGGGTGAACCGGCACCGACACCGGTGGTAAATAGCGACCGGGCATATGTGGTACGGGTGCGCTTTCCCGGCAGCAATCGCGCTTCGCTCGAGACTATGAGCAACACGCTGCTGACCAGCGGCAGCGGGAATACAGCAACTCTGGGGGCCCTCGCGACCATTACCGAGCTTCCGCCTCAGATCGAAATCCGGCGCGAGAATCTGCAGCGCGACGTCGCTGTTACCGCCCGTCTGGAAGGCACCGACCTGGGCAGCGGAGTCGCGGCGGTACAAAAGACAGTCAATGCACTGCATCTGCCGTCGAGCATTCGGGTCGAATACGGCGGAACGTACAAGGAAGAACAGAAGTCGTTCCGTGATCTGGTATTCGTATTTGTCCTGGCCATCGTTCTTGTGTTCATCGTTCTCTTGTTCGAATTTCGGTCATTCGCAGCACCCCTCGCAATTCTAGCTTCGGCGCTGCTTTCGACTGCAGGTGTCTTCCTGGCCCTGATCATCACCCGCACTACGTTCAACGTGGCGTCTTTCATGGGAATGATCATGGTCGTGGGCATCGTGGCCAAGAACGGAATCCTGCTGCTGGATGCGGACCAGAAGTTCCGCCTGCTCGGATTCGCCGCGGAAGACGCCATGCTGCAAGCCAGTCGCCGGCGCCTGCGTCCGATCGTAATGACCGCCCTGGCTACCGTCGCCGGAATGTTGCCCCTGGCTTTCGCTCTGGGTGCTGGCTCGCAGATGTTACAGCCTCTGGCCATCGCGGTGATCGGCGGAATTCTGATCTCAATGGTGCTGTCGCTGATCATCACGCCCGCGGTTCATTACTATCTGGGTGACCGTGGGACGAAGGCTCAGCCGGCGCGGACTTAAGATGCCGCGCTGCAGGCGAAAGTGCACAACTTTGCACACTCGCCCCCCAAGGAAAGGCCTTGGCCTTTTTGACACCTCCGGCAAGCGCCCCCCGCCGGCCCGCGATTGTCGAACCTGAGGCAACATGGCTTATACTTTGCAGCGACTTACCGCTAGCCTCGTGCCTCGCCCCTCCCCCGGCATCCAGCCAGCGGAACCTTGGGTGCAGGCTTTGGTAAGCCGGTTTGGTTTGTGGATTGCATTACAATAGAATTTCCGGGGTCCCCCACCGGCTGGCGCGTAATACGCTCGTGACCCAAACTGCTACCAGCCCGCAACGAAAGCCTCTGCTTGACGAGGCTTCGTTTCAACAACTTCTCTCCGCAGCCTACGTGCTCCAGGAGCACAATGATCGCTTGCGAGCGAAGGGGCATCAGGCTGACTTCGCAGAAAATCTTTCAGCGATTGTAGAAACCCAAAAATTAATCCAGACCCTGCAACTGGATCTGGCGGCCGCCGCCGAACTGGTCGCGGAGAGAGTGCAGAAGATCACGCACGCCTCCGGTACCGCCATCGGGATCATCGAAAAGGACCAACTCCTTTATCGCGCCGCCACGGGCACCGCCGCCCTGGACGCGGGCACGCGCGTACCCCTGACTTCCGCGCTCTCGGCTGACTGCCTGAGCAAAGGCTCCGCGCTCAACTATCCCGATGTCACTCCGAGCCTGCATGTGCACGTCGATCTTTTCCGCAGTCGCGATGTGAAAGCCTTCATCGCGGTGCCGGTTTATCACGCGGGACAGGTGGCCGGCGTTCTCGAGCTGCGCTTTGCCCGCGCCAACTCCTTCCGTGAAGCCGACCTCCGAACTGCTGAACTTATGGCGGGCCTGTTAAGCGAGGCCATGGTGACCGCGGCCCGGATGAAGTGGAAGGAGGCGCTGGCGTCGGAGCGGCAGAGCATGCTCGAAGCCCTGGAAAGAATCAAACCCCAGATCGAACGTCTGGGCAATGAATCCGCGCCCATCGAGGACCTCGCTGCATCCCGGCCTCTTGCGCCCGCCGCGGCGCAATCCGTGATCAGGCCCCAGGCTCCGGCAGTGCGCAGCGCGGACGTATGCTCCGCTTGTGGCAGTGACTTTTTCGATGAGAGTGAGTCGTTCTGCGGAATTTGTGGGACCGCGCGTCCGGTATCCCCCGCACCAATCGACGGCCCAGGGGTTTCCTCTGCGAAACAGCATGCCACTCCCTGGCTTACTCCTTACGGGCAGGAAAATCCCACGAACGGGAACTCGGGGACAGGTGTGGCCCCGACCAGCGACTCGATCCTCAAGGACAAGGCCGTCCCGGCCACTCCGCCTGCAGGCCTGGTTTCCGGACCTCGAGCCACACCGGCCCCGGTGGCCCAGAGCGTGGTTGAACCGCCTCCAGCGGAGCTATTCGAAACAGACTCGAAGCCCGCCTTGCAGACCCCTGCGATGATGACCAGCCCGATGCTTCTGCCACCGGATCCTTTTGCGCCGCCAGCCGAAGTCGCGGGCCCGGATTCGCTGCGCATTGTTCCCGCCGATCCGCTTCCAGCAGATCGGGCCGAAGACGCAAAAAAAATTGCGCCCTATCCTTGGGGATCGGCCAAGAAGACGCAGGAATGGCTGGAGACAGTCAAGACCCACCACGGCCCTCGGGCGGAGTGGCTGGCCCGGCAATGGCAAAAGCACCGGGCAAATTTCTACGTGGTGGTCTCGGCCGTGATGCTCCTGGTTGTGATCTCCACCTGGAGCAATCGACCGGCCGGAAACAGCGCGGGAAACGCTACCCCGCAACCCAGCCAGCACCAGGCGCCGCCTGCGCCGCAGCTGACGCTCTTTGAAAAGCTTCTGGTAAATCTTGGCCTGGCGGAAGCCCCGCCTCCGCCCGTCGATTTGGGGAATCCCGAGACTCAGGTGTGGGTCGATGTCCACACCGCTCTGTACTACTGCCCCGGCGGCGACTTGTATGGCAAGACCGCGGACGGAAAGTTTTCCAGCCAGCGGGATGCTCAACAGGACCAGTTTCAGCCCGCCCGAGGAAAGGCCTGCCCGTGAATCTAGCCCTAAACCTGGCTGGGAATCTACAGTATCTTTTTTCCACATCTCAGGATTGACAACCTCCAACTCAGAGTGTGATGTTTGGTAACCTTCCTGTTGGAGGATGCACGTGCCCAATCTCCAGGACAAGTTGTCTGAACCGCCCTTCCCGGCCGAACTGAACCCGCTGACGAACCCGGTTCTGGAGCACAATCTCGGACGCTGGGCCCAGGTTTACTTCAGCACTCCTCCCGCGAAACGGCAACAGGCCGTGAGCAAACTGCTGGAAGAAATCCAACGGGAAGCTGGTGCGGAACCCGCGGAGAAAACCATTCGCCCCTATTTTGCCCGCGACGAAAAATTCCACAGCGCCCTTTGTTCCGCCTGCGAGCACCAGAATCCGCCGGGCCACAGGTTTTGCAGCCGTTGCGGCCTGGCCCTCCATCCCGTGCAACCCGATCCGGCAAAAAATCGGGGCGTTACCGAAGTTGGCGAGACGGCACCTCCGGCGTCCGAGAACTCCGAGAACGATGTGCAGTGGCTGCGCGACCGGGCCTTCAGCGGTCTGGACGGATCGGACGGTCCGCAGAGGCGAGCATGGAAATATCTGCTGGGCGCGGTCGTGCTTGTGTTGGCTGGCTTTGCGTATCTGCAGTGGGCCCAGAGACCGAGGACAGGAGTGGCGTCGTCATCCAGTACCGCGCCGCAGGTGAGTGCTCCAGTGGCTTCGCTTCCGCAAGATGCTTCGCCGGCCGAATCCAATCCACCAGAAGCGATTTCGGCCGAGCCCAAAACGCCCGAGGCCCGGAATTCGGCAACCATCGTGGCCCATGATCACGCCGCCGAGGCGGGTGGGCTGCAGCCGGCCTCTCAGAAATCTCCGCTGCTCAGTTCCCCATCATTGCGGCCGGCGCTGGCAGGCGACGAGAGCGGCGCTTCCGATCTGCGGCTCGCCCAGCGCTATCTCGGAGGCAGCATGGGCGTGCGGGATTCCGCAGAGGCCGCAAAATTGCTGTGGAAGTCAGTGGGGAAACAAAATGCCACCGCCGCCCTTCTGTTGTCAGGCCTTTATTTGCGCGGCGACGGCGTTCCCCGCAGCTGCGATCAGGCGCGCCTTCTGCTCATCGCTGCTGCCAGGCGCGGAGCCCCGCAGGCGGCGCAACAGCTGCGCGATCTGGAATCGCAGGGCTGTCAGTAAAGAATCGCGAAGGCAAGGAAAAACAAAAAGACCCTCTGGCGAGGGTCTTCTGTTTTGGTGTGGTTTCGGATTCAGCGTTGCAGGTGATTGCGGCGCAGGCCGGGTTGATGGAGACTGAGAATATTCTGCTCCCAGCTTTCCAGGACCTCAGGCGTGCGCCGGGACTTGCTGGCGGCGGGCTTCGTACCAGAGAGCCAACTCGACGCGGTTCCAGAGTCCGAGCTTGTCGTAGATGATTCGGAGGTAGTTTTTGACGACATGCTCCGTGGTACCGATGGCGTCCGCGACCTCGCGGTTTTTGAGCCCTTGAGCGACGAGTTCGATGACTTGATGTTCTCGCTCGCTGGGGACCCGGTTTCCGTAACGCTGTTCTCCGAACATAATTGCCTCCGGTAAAGAATAGTTGCGAGTTTGACTCGCTTGATACCGCCGGTAATTGCAAAACGTAAGAAAAGACGATTAAAGTGCGCCTTCACCGTGCGCCGGGCCATCTTGAGCTGTCGGGCAATCTCCGCATTGTCGCAACCCTGGAGCAGCAGTTCGGCAATCTGCTGTTCCCGCGGACCCAGCCGAATAGAGCTTTCGTTCATTCCGGCTTCCCCCTTGTTTATTGCATTCAAGGCCCGATTCGGGCAGTTGTGGATAGAAGTAGCTGGCGTCCGAAGCCGCGTGCGGCGTCCGAATCACTGACTTACTCCTCAGATTTATTGATTTCTCCCAAAATTCATAGCATGCACACTGCCAAGCTGACCGTGGATTTCCCTTTTCGGCGGAAAATGTGGATATTTCGAGAGTCTCACCTGAGGTTCACCCAGCCTCTATTCCTGATCCTTAATAGCCTATTAAGTTATTTATTTTCTTTATCATATGGATAGCACTCCAGATTCGCTGACGGGCCCAGCCTGGTTCCGGCGGGAGCGTAGTTATGGGATCGCCACCTGATGATGAATTTGCCGAGAGAATTTTCCGTAAAATGCAGATGATTTTGGCTTATCGCTGCCGTTCCGCCGACCTTTCGGCACGGTCAGAGAACGGATCCGAAGGGAGTAAGTGCTTTATCTTCAAGCTAAGGGCGTTTGCGGGCGAGAAAAATTTTCCCCCGACTACCCGACAAATTGGAACTAATTACATCTTTTACCCGATGACGAGATGAGCAACCCGAGGTCACATTCGTGAGTGCTGTTGAGACCCTCCCCACTTTCGCGATGGTTGCTCTGGCAGGGCGCTGTTTTTGTTTTAAACTGGAGGAACGGGTTCCACTGATTGCGTTCGAGGTGGCACTCAGGACAGGACTCCATTTTTGCCGAACCCGGGGTTTAGGGCCCTGGGTCGGCGGCTTAACTCCCCTGATTCCAGGGGCAGCTGCGGGAAATGGCGCAACCGTCGCGGCTTTCCCTACATCTGAGTGGCAGGACTTCCGCACCTGCCGGAATACCCGCACAATTGCTGACGTCGGAATCTCACAAAAATTCCAGGAGGCCAAAGAGTTTGAGCACTTCGAGCAGTCACCTGATCCCGCCGCACGGTGGAGAACTAGTCGATCTTATCGCCCAACCGGAAACCGTCAACCAGCTGAAATCCCACTCCCGCGAGTGGCCCTCGTGGGACCTGACAGCGCGCCAGCTCTGCGATCTTGAGCTGCTGCTGAGCGGCGGGTTTTCTCCCCTGCGCGGATTCATGAATCGCGCCGACTACGAAGGCGTATGCAGCAACATGAAGCTGGCCAGCGGAGTGCTCTGGCCCATGCCCATCACGCTGGACGTGAGCGAAGAATTCGCCAAGTCGTTGAAGCCGGGCAGCAGCAAGGTCGCACTGCGCGATGCCGAGGGAGTAATGCTGGCAGTGCTGCATGTCGAGGACGTCTGGCAGCCCGACCGGCAAGCCGAGGCCAAGGCGGTATTCAACAGCACCAGCAAAGCCCATCCGGGCGCGGATTACACGATCAACAAGGCGAATCCATGGTATGTGGGCGGACGCATCGAGGGCACTCAATCTCCCTCCCACTATGATTTCCGTTCGCTGCGCCTGACTCCAGCCGAACTCCGCGCCGAATTCGCCCGCCTGGGATGGCGCCGCATCGTCGCCTTCCAGACCCGCAACCCCATGCATCGCGCCCACCAGGAACTTACCTTCCGCGCCGCCAAGCAGGTGGAAGCCAGCCTCCTGATTCATCCCGTTGTGGGTATGACCAAGCCGGGCGACGTGGACTATTTCACCCGCGTCCGTTGTTACCAGTTGCTGTCGTCCAAATATCCTCCGGGAACGGTAAAGCTTTCGCTGCTGCCGCTGGCCATGCGCATGGGCGGACCGCGCGAAGCCATCTGGCACGCGCTGATTCGCAAGAACCATGGTTGCACCCACTTCATCGTGGGTCGCGATCATGCCGGCCCCGGCAAGGACACCGATGGCAAGCCTTTCTACGGCCCGTACGAGGCCCAGGAAGTCTTCAAGAAGCACGAGGCCGATATCGGCGTCACCATGGTGCCGTTCAACATGATGGTGTACCTGGAAGATCAGGACAAATATTTTCCCACTGACGAAGTGCCCAAAGGGGCTCGCGTACTGGACATCTCAGGCACCGAACTGCGTCAGCGGCTGAACGAAGGCCGCGACATTCCCAGCTGGTTTACCTATCCGGAAGTGGTGCAGGAACTGCGGCGCAGCTATCCGCCGCGGCACAAGCAGGGCGTGACCATTTTTTTCACCGGGCTCTCGGGCTCCGGCAAATCGACCATCGCGAACGTGCTGCTAACCAAGTTTCTGGAAACCGGAGGCCGTCCGGTCACGCTGCTGGACGGCGACCTGGTGCGCAAGCATCTGTCGTCTGAACTTGGGTTCTCCAAAGAGCATCGCGACATCAACATTCGCCGCATCGGCTACGTGGCTTCTGAAATCACCAAGAATGGCGGCATCGCCATCTGTGCCCCCATCGCCCCGTACGACGCCACCCGCAAACACGTGCGCGGACTGATCGAGCCTCTGGGTGGATTCATCCTGGTGCATGTGTCCACTTCGGTCGAAGTGTGCGAGCAGCGTGATCGCAAGGGTCTCTACGCCAAAGCGCGGGCTGGAATTCTCAAGGAGTTCACCGGCATTTCAGATCCATACGAAGAACCGAAAGATGCCGAGGTCGTCATCAACACGGCGGACCTGACTCCGGAGGAGTCGGCGCAGGAAATCATTCTGCATCTCGAGCGCGAGGGCTTCTTCGGCGCCATCGGAGAACGCGCATAGCCAATGGCTGGGTAGGGGATAACCACGTGGGGACAGCCGCCCCCGGCTGTCCAGCGGAGCGAAGCTCCGCAGATTTCTTTGCGAACTTTGCGGGTCCTTTGCGAACTTTGCGGTTAAAGATTTTGACCGCAGAGGTCGCCAAGGAGACCCGCAAAGGACGCAAAAAACGGCAACGTTAACCTACTTATGAGTAGTTCATTTCAGGCCGAAACGCTGCAGCGAATTCACTCGGCGCTCGAGTCCGCCCGCGAGATCTTCGCCCGCTTCACTCTGGGCGCCATCGAAGCGGAATACAAGGCGGGCCACGATCCGGTCACCGAAGCTGATCGTGCAGTGGACGCCGTTCTGCGTCACGAATTACTGCGCGAAGGCGAAGGCTGGCTCTCCGAGGAAAGCGTGGACGACTTGTCCCGGCTGGAGAAGAAGCGCGTCTGGATCGTGGATCCTCTTGATGGCACGCGCGAGTTCGTGGCCGGCATTCCCGAGTTCTGCGTTTCGGTGGCGATGGTGGAAGACGGAGTTCCCGTCGCCGGAGGAATCTGTAATCCTGCCACCAACGAGATCTTTCTCGGTTCCCTGGATTCAGGCATAACCTACAACGGACAGCCCGCGCGCTCCAGCCGGCGGTCCAGCCTTGAGGGCGCGGTAATTTTGGCCAGCCGCAGCGAAATCAAGCGCGGGGAGTGGAAGCAATTCGAAACCGCCGCGGTAAACGTTCGTCCCATGGGATCGGTGGCCTACAAACTGGCGCTGGTTTCGGCGGGCCTGGCCGATGTGACCTTCACGCTTACTCCGAAGCATGATTGGGACATTGCAGCCGGCGCGGCCCTGGTGACCAGTGCTGGTGGTTTCATCAGCACGCTGGAGAGTTCTCAACTGCTTTGCAACCGCAAGTCACCGCTGCTCCCCGGCCTGCTGGCTGGCGGGCCTTTCCTGCGCGATGAATTGCTCTCCCTGGTAAAGGAATATCTGCCGGCAAATTCCGGACGCTGACAACCAGCCTGTGTGGGGCGGGCGCCCTCGCCCGCCGCCTTTGACTTTGATCTTGCTTTGACTTTGATCTTGCTTCATGAACCTTGGTCATCTGCCATGGTTCTGGAAAGCTTCCAGGAAATCAAAGTCAAGAGCGGCGGGCGAGGGCGCCCGCCCCACACTTTTGCACTCTAGTTTTTCGCGTAGCGGCGGAAGAAGCTGTCGGCTTTCCACTGCGGCCGCTGCGGATCGTCCGCCACTTTGACCAGCAGCTGCTGAATGATTTCTTCGTACTTGCCGGCTGCCGCCAGGTCAACCGGTTGGTCCAGATCATCAGACGGCGCATGATAGCGTTTAGTCAGCCAGTCCTGGAACATCTGCTTGTGCTCCGGCGTACTGGGAGCAACGTCCATGGCCAGCGCCGGCACGCCGTGCCGGATGAAACTGTACTGGTCGCTGCGGACAAAAACATTTCTCAGCGGCTGGGGATCGGGTTGGACGGAAACACCGTCCGATTCCGCAACCTGGCGGGCCACATCCCCCAGGTCCGATTCGGCCAATCCCAGAACGGTGAGCAACTTCAGCGGCACGAGCGGGCGAAACATGTCAACGTTGATGTCTGCCACCATGGATTTCGGGTCCACCGTGGGATGGGCAGCAAAATATTTCGAGCCGAGCAGTCCCTTCTCTTCTCCCGTAACGAACACAAACAGCAGCGAACGCTTCAATGGTACGGAATGCTGCTTGAGCGAAGCTGCGACGTCGAGCAGCACGGCAACGCCGGCTGCGTTGTCCATGGCGCCGTTATATATGCGGTCGCCATTGACCGGCTCGCCGATGCCCACGTGATCGATGTGCGCCGAGAGCAATACGTATTCGTTCTTCAATTGCGGATCATTCCCCGGCAGGCGGGCCACCAGGTTCGAGGACATCACGACTTTCGTTTTCAACCTCGCCTTGGCCCGCATGGAAGCGGTCAGGGGAAAATGCGGCAGCGGCTTGCGGTCCTTGGCCAATTCAGCCAACTCCTGGAAGCTATGGCCCGATCCGGCAAACAACTTGTCCGCGTGCGCGGGATTGAAATAAATCGCGAGCTTCTCGCCTTCGGTCTCGCTGAATTCCGAGCCGGCCAGTTCCATGCTCGGGTGCAACCGGTTCAAAGCGATGCGAGACCAGGGCACGTCCATCGATGCGGGATTCGGAATCAGGACGATTCCGACTGCCCCCGCGGCGCGAAAGGGCTTCCAGCGTTCCTCGGCCGTCTGATGGTGCGCCGACAGCGCCGAGGGAATCTGCGAAGGCGAGCCGCTGATCAGGACCGCAACCTTGCCCTTGAGATCGAGTCCGGCAAGATCGTCGAAGTCATTTTCCGGAATGCTCAGGCCGTAACCCACAAACACCAGCGGAGCTTCCACTTCTGGAGCCAGGTCCACGCGCGTGCTGAAGATCGCATCTTCTCCCAGGGTCAGCGGTTCCGCTTTGCCATCGCGAAGCAGAGCGACGTTCGATTCCTGTTCCACCAGTTTGCGCGACACGAATTTCACCGGCTGGTAATAGCCCTTTACACCCGCGGGCTGGAGGCCTGCGCTCTTCAATTGGCCGACGACGTAAGCCTCTGCCTTTTTCAGCCCTGGACTTCCCGTGTCGCGGCCTTCCATGTTGTCCGCGGCCAGGACTTTGATGTGCTCCCACCACGATTTCCCGTCGAATGAGGGCGGATTGCCCTGCTGCGCGAGCGCGGGAACCAGGAAAAAAGCGATCCATAGGGACAACAGAGACTTTCTCAGCATCGTTCCTCCAGCTAACCGCAGCGGCTGAAGCCGCCCACTCGTTGAGTCATGGTGGCACGACTGAAGAGTTTGCGGAAAAACTCGCACACGCTGGCTCTTCCGTGGAAGAGCGGCCCTTCAGGGCCGCGTAAGTCGTCAGAAAGGTGTGTGCGGGGCTTTAGCCCCCGTGGTCGCTTCGTCCGGGCAAATTGAGTTTTTCCGCAGCCTCTGAAGTCGTGCCTTTTCCAATCCCTTATCGAAACCTGTTTCCGCCGCAATATCGCTAAACATATCCCAGGCCTGCCAGGCGGTCGTGCACTATTCGTGCTGACTCCTCGTCGGAGCCACCACCAGGGCCCTTCTTTTCCATGCCGGAAACCAGCGAGCGCCCTTGCATGGTCTCGGGTATTTCGTATCCGGCGAGGTCTAATAATGTGGGCGCAATATCCAGCAGGCGGGCGCCTTCGTACTCCCCGCTCAGCGGGCAATTCGGCGCCGTCAGAATGAACATCCCGTATTGTGCGTGATTGCAGCCGTCGGGGCCGGTGTCGTTTTCCTGAACATGAAGCTTGGCATGTCCAACTGTTCCAATTGACCGCCAGTAGAGTTCGCCGATGTGCACGATCAGGTCAGGAGCCACGTTGCGAACGTTGCGATAGATTTCCTCGGGCTTGAACACCAGCGATTTCATCGCCTGGCCGTCTTGACCCGGCAGCGCTTCAAGCCGCGTCTTCATTTCGTTCTGGAAAGACTTGTACTCGGCCGCAGGAACCACACCCTGCGGCTCCCGGCCCTGCATATTGAAAAAGACGCGGGCGTAGTATCCACCTTCACTCCAGACTTTCGTCCTGCTCCAGTTCACGTTCAGCTTTTCAAATGGCGTCAAGGTCTTCGGGTATTCGTTCAGAACCAAAAGACCTTCGCGGATCAGCCATTCGTTGATTGCAAAGCCACCATCCAAACGTTGGGCTCCGTGGTCTGAGACCACCAGCAGGATGGTTTCGTCGTCCAGCAATTCGAGGACGCTGCCGATCTGCTCATCGAGCAAACGGTAGTATTCCGGAATCGCGTCCTGATAAGGATTGTCCGGCTCGAACTGCACGTGCCGGGGATCGAAATGGCTCCAGAAGCCGTGATGCATGCGGTCGAGACCGATGTCCACGAAGTGGAAATAGTCCCATTCCTGTTCGGTCAGCAACCAGCGCACCACCGCCCACTGCTTGCCGCACATATTGAAAATCTCTTGCTTGAGCCAGTCTTTTTTGTCGGTGCGAAAATTCTTTACATCGACGGGGTATTCCCCCACCAGTTCGTTGATCTGCGCTTTGAGCGATGGCGGATAGGTGAAATCGTTCTTCACCGTGTCCGGCGTGAGAAAACAACCGATGCTGATGCCGTTCACCCGCCGTGGCGGATCGTTTGGCGGCACTCCGACGATGATTGATTTCTTGCCTTCCCGCGCCAGCTGGTCCCAGATGGCGAGCGCCTTGATGGAAGCCGAGTTTGCGAAGGTGAGCTTGTCGTAAGAATGGTCGGAACGATTGCTGAATCCGTACACGCCGAGCGAACCTGGGTCCTGGCTGGTGGTCATGCACATCCAGGCGAGGACCGTGATGGGCGGGACCACGCTCTCCAGCCGTCCGTAAACTCCGAGGTCCATCAGGCGGCGCAGGTTCACCAAGCGCTCATCGCCAAAGACGATTTCGGGTGCGGCGCAATCGAGGCCAAGTACGCAGATCTTCATGTCGTCAGAGTCTTGGTGCCGGGAATCGCTTTGCTCACAGTAACGACGCGCCTTCCATAGTGCCGGGCCTTGCCACTCCGAGGTAGTTCAGGATCGTGGGCGCCAGATCGATGATTCGCGCATCGTTGTGCAGCGCCGCGCGATTCATGAACAAAATGCCTGGAACCGATTCCGGATCGACAATGTGGTCCCCGCTCCAGCGGCGCATATTGTCTTCCAGCGCGGAATGGGCAAAGCCGCCCACCGCGCTTTCCCACGAAACCCGGAAGCCGCGATGAAAATTTACCAGCAGGTCCGGCGAGTTCTCCACAAACGCCCCCGAGTATAACTCTTCACGGCGCGACACATTGCGAATGGCCGCGCGCTGCGTGTGCACGTCGGAAAAATCAGCCAGGCCGGTCTGTATCGCATTGCGTACCCGTTCGGCTTCGCTTCCCTCGTCCAGAATCCCGCCAGCTTCGCGCCCTTTGAAGTTCAAATAAATGCCGCCCAGGCCAACCGCGTAGGCGTAGGTTTTCGACCAGTCAACCGCGGCAAATCCATCACTCATGTCCCCGCCCGGCTGGCGACCGTCTTTCAGCGCCAGCAGCCCGTTCTGCCACAACCAGGTGTTGGTGTCGAAAGCACGCCGGAAAGTTCCGAAGCCGTGATCGGAAAGCACAATCAGCAGCGTGTTCTCGTCCACCTTGTCAAGCACAGCGGTCAGCAAAGCGTCGCAACGCCGGTAGTGTTCTTCAATCCGGGTGGCAAGTTCGGGCGACAGGTCGGGCTCAAAGCCAGGATGTTCACGATCGCGAAAACGCCACAGCATGTGCTGCACCCGGTCGGGCGTGTCGAACAGCATGAAGAACAGGCCTTCACTGAAGCGGTCAAGTTCAAAACGCATCGTGCGCTCACGCTCGCCCAGCACCAGTTCACATTGCTGCAGGTACGCCGCTTCGTCCAGCCGGCCATTGTTCAAGCCGTTGTGGTCCTCCGCCATGCCCAGCGTGGAAAACAGGCCGATCTCGTCGGCCAATTCCCGGGCGTAATCGGCCGGAGCCGAAACTGGAAACATGGGTGCGGCCGGATCGAAGTTGACCGCCGAAACATAGAACTCGAGATGCGGCTCCAGCTGGCGGACATAAAAGCGCGCGATTCCGGTCATTGATTGCAGCATGGAGAACTTGAATTTGAATCGTACCCAGTCGCTCCAGCCTTTTTCCGGAACTTCAATCCTGGCGGGTGTGCCGCCAGTTTGAAACACCAGCCTGCGCGCCGCCTTGTTCACGTGGACCCGCACCTCGCAGGAAGTATCGGCCGCCGGCGAAACCCTGGTGTTGCGCGGCCCGATCACTCGCGTTGTAATCTCAGCCCCGGTCTCAAGGAAAATGAGCTGCTCGTTCTCTTGCGCGACCACCGCTCGGTCCTGGGTGTAGAAGGTTCCCTTACTCTGACTGCCGCGCAGGTCTGGCACCCCCACTCCGGCCAGCATGCGGCCCTGCACAGCTTCGGGAGGGAAAGTGCATGGACAACGCAGGATGGTGCACGGAATGCCCGCCGCCGAAAGCGTCTGCCACACCGGCACGCCGCTTCGCCGGTTCACTACCCGCGGCTGGGCCAGCATGCTTTTCGGCCGCTCGAACCGGGTGAGCGCGACATCGGGCAAATAAGTTTTAGGATCGCGGCAGATGAAATCGAAAATTCCGTGTCCGCCGGGATTGGTCCCGGTGGCAAACGACGACCAGGCCACGGGAGTCTGGGCCGGATAAGTTGTCTTCAGGCGGGAGTAGCTGCCGGAGGCCCGGATTTTTGCCAGGTTGGGCAGCTCGCCGCGTTCCAGCATCGCTTCCACAATGCCGGGTTCGAGCCCGTCCAAACCGATGACAATAACTTTTCTGCGCAAGCGGCGGACCCGAATTTACGGAGTTCCTTTAGGCGTTTCCTTGGGAGCATCAACAGCGGCAGGCGCACCCGAGCGGCTGAACTTGCGTACAACCTTGAAAAAGATCCCGACAACCTTGTTCCAGAAAAGCAGCAGGAGGCCGAGCACGCTGGCCAGCCCCGAAGTCACCGTCATCACCTGGTCGGGACCACCGTAAAGCGCCAGCAATTCAATTCTCATGATGCTCCTCTGATGTAGATATCGCTTATGATTTTAGCATCCTCCGCATGGCGCTCCCCAGTGGCAGAGTAGTTCCTGCTTCTCTGAACAAGGTCGCGGCACAGTCTTGCCGAGGTTCATGGATTCGCGGCCCGGGCCGACTCCGGCCGGGCTCCCGCTTCCTGGACCTGCATCTGGTAGGGCAATCCAGCCCCCGACTGCCCGTTCCAGTCCGATACGCGGATGTTCAATTCTACTAGAGACTTACTGCCGTCCGGCACCAGAATCTCCAGCCGCGCGTCGGTATTCACTCCAGGATTGATGTCATCATTCACGCAGATATCGTCGAACGCGTTCGGCGTTGGGTCGGCGATACCAGGCTCCGGAGTGTGATCGTCGCCTGGATTGCGGCAGGTCTGGTAGGGCTGCCCATTCTGGTCCACAATCGCGATCACTGGATCCAGCCGGACCGACGGAACAAGTTGCTGGGCGCTGACCTCGATAACCAGTGTGGATCCAGCCTGCGCCTCCATGCGGTAGTAATCGTTAACCATTCGTGGTCCGTGCCGGGGCCGGTTCGCATGAACAGTGCTCTGCTGCTGGTTGAAGCGCCCGTCGCGCAAGGCGATCGAGGTGGGCACCCGGTCCCGCCCCGCGGACCGCGCCAGCAGCGCTTCCAGCCCTGCGTTCAGTTCACTCGCCACCTGCTGGCCCAGGGGAGTGAAGATCAGATTGTTGGTCTCACCGGGATCATGCACCCAGTCGTAGAGCTGATCTCCCAGTTCTTTGTGCACGATCAGGTGCCAACGTGTGGTCACCACGGATTTCATGGGACCGTCCGCAGTGGTCGCGACCAGCTTTCCCACCGTCTTGCTCTCATCGGTAACGATGTTGTGTTTTGCGACTTCAGAAAGAGCGTCAGGCCAGGCGGGCTGCGCCGCCGGGGATTGCCAGAGCGTGCTCAGCGACGGTCCGGGGAAGGTTTCATGTCCGCCGCCCAGCAACTCCATGATCGTAGCCGGAAGGGCCGAGTTGGTTACCGGCACATCCAGGCGAAGGCCCGCCGGAATGTGTCCCGGATAGCGGAGCACCAGGGGAACATGAATCAGCTCCCAGTAGAGCGCTTTACCGTGGGTTCGCAGGTGGTGCTGCCCCAGCGATTCCCCGTGATCGCCGGTAACGACGACCAGCGTATTCTTTGCCAGACCACGCCGGTCCAGCTCATCCATCAGCCGCCCGATGTAATCATCCACATACTTCACGCCATCGTCATACGCGTCCACATTGGTCAGCTGCGGCCACGAAGGTTTGGCGTAGGTGCGCGGTCCGCCGTAAGGGTCGTGCACATCGAAATAGTTGAGGAAGGCGAAAAAGGGCCGCCGGCGATCCCGGTCGATCCAGTCCAGCGTTTCCTGGCTGACCACGTCGGCGCGCTTGCGGATGCCGAAGGCGCCGCCATAGCTGCCCGAGCCCTCCGCGCCCTGATCGAGCAAACCCGTAAATCCCAGCCCTCGGAGCACGCGCTTGACCAGGCTCCGGTCGCTGCGCTTGAGATAGATTCGAGCAAACTCGCGGCCATACAGCGTGCGCACAAACATGTCGCTGGGCGAATGAAAGTAGTCTTCGAAATGTACGAAGCCGCGCCCGAAGCCGAGGTCGTGAGTAAAGTAAGTGCGATTGGCGGAAAAAGCCCCGGTGCGGTATCCCTTCTGCAAAAGGGCTTCGCCCAGCGTGGGCAGCCCGTTGGCACTCAATGCTTCCCCACCGGCCACCGACATTTGCCTTATCTTGTCCATGCCGTGCTCGTACTGATAACGGCCGGTGAGCAACGAAGCGTGCGAGGGAAACGTCCAGGACGACGTAGCGACAGCATTCTCAAACAGCACGCCGTCGCTGCCGAGGCGATCAATATTCGGACTGGTGGGCCGGGCATATCCATAAGATGACAGATGGTCGGCGCGCAACGTGTCCACCACGATGACCAGTACATTGGGCGCATCCGCTGCCGCCGCCGGCAATTTGCTGACGGCCCTTGCTTCGAGCAGCCAGTGGCCGCCCTGGATTCCGGCGAACGCCAGTACCCCTGCCCCGGCAACCAGGGGGAAGGTTCGCCTTACAAATTGCAGCGTGGCACCTTCGCGCCTCGCCACCCAGCGGCTGAAGGCAACGCCCACGCCGGCCGCCAGCAACAGGCAGCTGAGATGAGAAAGACGGGCCGTGACTGTGAGCCAGTCATACAGAGTAAGTGAGGTCAGCAAGGCTATAGCGGCCTGCAGCAGGCGGAGTTTCGGGACCAGCCGTCCCACGGTCCACAATGCAAGCGTCAAGACACCAAACAGAATGAGATCGACGATGGGCGAAATCCAGATAATCGGTTCTGAGACGTGCAGAGTCGGCCCCCACCGCGCCCAATTGATTCTCTGGAAACGCAGCAGGCCCACGCCCTCCACCAGGCCGGCGATGATCGCAAACCAGATGGCAAGCAGCAGAAAGGACCCAAGGCCCGGGGGTGGCCCGGCGTTGGGGGAGGGGACCTCGGCTGTCGTCAGCGTACGCGACACTCAGACAAGTTTACGCCTAATAGGCGCGGGCACAATCGGGAATGGCAGGCGGGACCTACGATAATTCGGAGCGGTAGAAGTGGCGCCGTTCAAAAAGGTTCATCGGAAGTTCGAAGACCTTGGTCTCCCCCGGGGCAAAGGAAAATTGCTTGCCGCACTCGGGGCCCGGGCAGGTCGCGTTCAGCTTTTCCCGGTTCGTTTCTCGAGTCATTTCCCGTTCGACCACGACCCAGGTCCCGCATTTGGGACAGGTGATGCACGAACACACAATCCGGTCAGACATTTGACCTAGTGTAAATGATTTTTCGTTTCCGGGAATCCCGAAGGGACAGGTCACTCCGCCTGCTTTTTCCCCGCCCGCAGCCGCCATTGGACATGGCGCAGAATGCCCAGCCATGCTTCGACATCCTGGGCCGAAAGTTTGAGGCGGCGCAGCATGCGGCGGATTCGCTGCTCGGTATCGGTGGCCCGCTGCGGCAGCATGTAACTGCTGGTGCTCAATAGATCTGCAAGCAAAGGCATGATGCGCGCGATGTCGCCCGCTGTGGCCAGCGCCTGCTTCTCCCCTGCGCCAGCCGCCCGGCTGTTGCGAATCAATTCGTACAGACATACCGCAACCGCCTGGCCGAGGTTCATCGAGATGTGCTGTTCCCGGGTGGGAATGCGGACCAGCCAATGACAATAGCTGAAGTCATCCTTCGAGAGCCCGTATCTCTCCGAGCCGAACAAGAGGGCCACCGGGCCGGAGCTCATGTGTTTACGAATGAGGCGCCCGCCATATTCCAGTCGCCGCAGGGGATGCTGCAGTTCCCGGTGCCGCACTGCGGTCGTTCCCACCACCAGCGTGCAGTCGGCCACGGCGTCGGCAACGCTGTTGTATTCCTCGGCGCTGGCCAGCAGCTCCGCGGCGCCAACCGCGGACCGTGCCGTACGAAAGGCCTTTTCATATGGGTTCACGACCAGCAGGCGGGAAAAGCCAAAATTGCTCATGGCTCGGGCCGCGGCGCCGATGTTGAGAGGGTTACGCGACGATACCAACACCACGCGCAGACGATCGAGTTTAAGAGAAGCAGGCAAGACTGCCCATTCTAATGTAGGCGCGAGCGTCCTCGCTCGTGCCAGCGTCACCGGAGAACACGTAGGGGCGGGTGCCCTCACCCGCCCAGTCGAGCGCAGCTCGACCAGGTTTTTGGGACGAAAAATAGCGGAGCTTCGCTCCGCCGGACAGCCGGGGGCGGCTGTCCCCACGTGTTTCGTCGCAGTACTATCCCTTGTGCGCGGATTCAGACACGCGAATCAACGTAGGAAGCACTGTGCCGAAGCCATCTTTTTGGGGATCGCCAAAGGAAAAATAAAGCTTGCTGTAGAGCGGATACAGCTCTTCGTAAACCCGCTGCTCGGATTTGTCGGGCTCAAACACCCGGTTAGACGGGCAAATCTTTTTCTGCGCGTCCTCGATGGTCTTGAAAGTCCCCGCCGCCAGAAACGCGAAAATCGCGGAACCCAGGCTGGTCACGCTTTTGCTCGGCACCAGCACCGGCCGCCCTAGGACATTGGCATAGACCTGGTTCAGTACATCATTTTTCTGCGGAATTCCACCCGCGTTGATGACGCGCTTGATGCTTACTCCGTTGGCAGCCATGCGATCGAGAATCACCCGGGTGTGAAACGCCGTGCCTTCGATGGCGGAAAACAATTCGTCCTGGGCAGTGCTTTGCAGGTTCCAACCCAGGGTGATGCCGCGCAAGTTCGGATTGACCAGCACGGTGCGGTCGCCATTGTCCCAGGTCATGCGCAGCAGCCCGGTTTGTCCAGCTCGATACTTATCGAGGCCCTGGCTCAGGGTCTTGACATCAGTGCCGGCCCGGGTTGCGATGGCGTTGAAAATATCTCCGACGGCGGAGAGGCCTGCTTCGATCCCGGTGCGGAGCGGGTGCACACTTCCCTGCACCACGCCGCACACGCCCGGAACCAGATTGACCGACGGCGTTATCCCGATGATGCAGGTGGAAGTCCCGACCACATTCACCATGTCATCAGTACCGCAACCGGCCCCGATCGCGTCCCAGTGCGCGTCGAAGGCGCCCACCGGTATCGGAATGCCGGCTTTCAGCCCAAGCTTTTCGGCCCATTGCTCAGAGAGCGTTCCCGCGATCTGGTCGGAAGCGGCGTATTCGCCGTCCAACTTTTCACGAACGCCGGCCAGAAGCGGATCTACCTTGACCAGGAACTGTTCGGAAGGAAGACCTCCGAGGGCCCGGTTCCACATCCATTTGTGGCCCATGGCGCAAATGCTGCGCTTTACTTTCTTAGGATCGGTGATGCCGCACAGCGTCGCCGCCACCATGTCGCAGTGCTCGAATGCGGAGACGAACTCCGAACGCTTCGCGGGGTTGTGGCGAAGCCAGTGCAGGAGTTTCGAAAAGCCCCACTCTGAGGAATACACGCCGCCGCACCAGTTGATGGCTTCCAGCCCTTCGCGATGCGCGGCCGCCGTGATCTCCGCCGCCTCGCCTTTGGCCCGGTGATCGCACCACAGGTAGTATTCGCCGACAGGTTGCAGGTCTTTGCCCACCGGAATCACAGAGGAGCCAGTGGTATCGAGCGCGATAGCTTCGACTTTATCGCCCGGAATGCCGGCCTTCTTCACCGCCTCGCGAGTGGCGGCGGCCAGGGCGCGCATGTGATCCTCATGCGCCTGGGTGGCGTATTCAGGGTCTTCGCGTTTGCGATGCAGAGGATATTCGGCGACCGCGGACTCGAGCAGCCCGCGCTCGCTGTCCACGATGGAGACGCGTACGCTGAGAGTTCCGAAATCGACTCCCGCCACGATGGCCATCAGCAGGCCCCGTTGTTCCCCGGATGCTGGTACATGTCCCAGTGCAGATATCGGGTGGTAGCTTCATAGACGGCGGGCGCCACACTCGAAAGGTTGGCGGCCACGTGATGCTCGAAGCCGTTTTCGCAGATGTAGTGCAGCAGCTTTTGCATCTGTGGAATCTCGACCACGCCCGCGCCACCGAAAGTATTCAGAGGATCATCGGTAAATCTGCCTTCGCCCACGTAGCCGCGCATCTTGCCCGCGGTGTCGTCGGTGGAGAAGCGGGCAAAGCTCATCTTCTCCGGCTTGATCAATCCCACGCAGGTGCCGAAAGTATTTTCCTTGCCCACGGTGCCGGCGATGATCTCCTGGAAATCCATCTTCACCGAGCGGAAGAAGTGCTTGGGCAGGTTGGAGCAGTGAAAGCACACCGCCTTGTTGGGGTCGGAGCCGTAGTTGTTGTTCCAGTCGAGCAGGGCTGAAGGCGTTTCCGACGCCAGCCGCAGGGCATGCATGCCGAGCACGCCGCAGATGTCCACCTCGCAGGCACTCGAAAGCAGGCTGTCGCTCATCATGCTCATCACCGTGCACGGCACCACGCCGAGATTTTCCTCGATCGAAGTCCAGCACTGCACCGCGCTGATGGAAACTTCCGTGGCCGCCATCCACTGGTCAACGACGGCCCCGAGCTTCGCCATTTTCATCAGGGCGAGCGCCGGCACGCCGCTTGAATCCACGTATTTCTTGATCACGGCCAGCTTGGCCTGGGCAGCATCGTCATTGTCCTTCATGCGCTCGATGCGGCCCAGCACCTCGGAGAGATCGAGCGTCTCGATCGAAATACCCTGCCCTTCGAGAATTTTCTCGCTGTAGCGGACGGTGTTGAAAGCCGTGGGCCGCGCTCCAATCGCGCCCACGCGTAAATTGCGGAAACCGTTCACCACGCGACAAACTCCCGCGAACCATTGCAGGTCTCTGGCGAACTCAGGCGAGTCGGGGCTCTCGGTGTGCAGCGTGGTGATGGAGTACGGTATGCCGTACTGGCGCAAATTGTTACAGGCCGACATCTTGCCGCAGAAGCTGTCGCGACGGAACTTGATGGTCATCTTGCCGGGATCGTCGGGCGTGGCCTGGATCAGCACCGGCACGCGCAAATCGGCCAGCCGCAAGGCATCGGCGATGGCCCGCTCTTCGCCGAAGTTCGGCAGGGTCACGACAATGCCGTCGATGCGATCGCGGTTGCGTTTAAACAGGTCGGCGCAGCGCCTGGACTCTTCCCGGGTCTCGACCGCGCCGTATTTGCTTTCTTCCGGAGTCAGCGCGACCACGTCCATGCCCGCCGTGGTCAGCACCCGCAGCATTTCTTCGCGGCCGCTTTTGGCCAGATGATCGGGGAAAAAGCCGCGGTTGCCCACGATCAGGCCCATCGTCATTTTTTTCGTCGCCATACTTAGCCCTTATGAAAACCTTTCGCTTAGACTTGCCGCCTGGGAGCGAACTTCACACAATAGATCAATCCGATGACCAGAAGCACGGCACCCCACCACACATTGGCGTGCAAGCTGAACAGGACTACGTCCGGATTTACCGGAGGACTTACCACCTGGTAAATTCCTGCGGCCATGATCAGAGCGCCATTTACCGCCAGCGAGATACCGATGAAGAACCAGATAGAAATCATGCTGCGCACCTCTGCTTTTTAGAACACGCCGATTTACCGTAGCGCCGGCATCTTGCCGGCTGTCTCGAGGGCGTCTCGCCCTCGGGTCGGCGGGCGGGACGCCCGCCGGACAGCCGCCGGTACGGCGGCGCTACCCAAATCCCATCCCCACTTACCAGAAAATAATATTCAGCACAAAGAACACGACCACCACCACGCCAGCCCAGAAAAGGGGCTTCTGGTACAGGGGCACGTCCCCGATTGAGGGAATTTCCGTCTGCCCGTACACTAGACCGGTCAATTGGCTGTCAGGCACAGGTTTGGTCACCAGACTCACCGCCACGGTAACAACCACGCAAACCAGAAAAGACCAGAGCGCCTGGTACATATCCTGCGCCAGAGCTTTGGCATGGGGCGAGAGTGCCACATAACGCAGGGCAGTGGGATCGACCTTGACCCAGGCCCACATGCCCACCGACGAAACCGTCCCGCACAGCAATCCCCAGAAACCGCCCGGGCCGGTCGCGCGTTTCCACAGCATTCCCAGTATGACCGTGCCGAACAACGGTGCTATGAAGAAGCTGAACAACGCCTGTACGTAGTCCATGATGCTGGCGGACCGCATCACCAGGTACGCCGTGCCTACGCTGATCAGCACTCCGAACACCGTGGAGTAGCGTCCCATGTTGACGTAGTGATGGTCGGTCCCCTTGCTGTTGATCAGCGGACGGTAGATGTCATAAGTCCAGACGGTGGTGAACGCGCTGACGTTGCCGGCCATGCCCGACATGAACCCCGCAATCAGCGCCGTAATCCCCAGGCCAAGCAGGCCAGGGCCACAGTAGCGGGCCAGCATGAGAGGCAGCACGTCGTTGTAGCTGTGGCCTCCAGTAACCGTCGCCACCGATTCCGGGACCAGTTTCACCGGCAGCAGACCCAGGCCCAGCAGACCGGGGAGGATCACGATGATCGGAACCAGCATCTTGAATCCGGCGCCGATTATGGGGGCCATTTCCGCGCTGCGAATGTCTTTCGCCGCCAGGATGCGCTGCACCACCAGGAAATCCGTGGTCCAGTATCCCATCGAGATCACCGAGCCCAGTCCGAACACAATGCCGGTCCAGTGAATGCCCATGGGGTTGGAGGTAAATGAGCCCAAACCCGACCAGAGATGGACGTACTGCTCCGAAGCTCTCTGCGCGATCAGTATCTTGAGATGGCCCCAACCTCCGGCTTCGTACAATCCCAGGATCGGAATGAGCAGCGCTCCCGCCCAGATGAGGAAGAACTGCAGCACTTCGTTAAAGATGGCCGAGCGCAGTCCGCCCAGCGTGACATAAATGGCAACCGTGATCGATGAAACCCAGATGCTGAAATTGATGTCCCAGCCCAGCACGATTTGCATGACCTTGGCCATGGCAAACATGTTGACGCCGCTCATCAGCACGGTCATGAAGGCGAATGAAATGGCGGACAGGGCGCGGCTGGGTTCGCCGAAGCGCAGCTTCAGATATCCCGGGACGGAGTGGGTCTTGGAAATGTAGTAGAACGGCATCATAACCAGCGCGAGGAAAAGCATCGCCGGAATGGCGCCAATCCAGTACCAGTGGGTTGCCAGAATGCCGTATTGGTAAGCCGAACCCGCCCAGCCCATCAACTCGAGAGCACCGAGGTTAGCCGAGAGGAAGCTGAGGCCAGCCACCCAGGCCGTCATCTCGCGTCCGGCCATGAAGAAGTCTTCGCCAGTATTGGCCCGCCCGCGCAGGTAAAAACCAATCGCCAGAACCAGCGCGAAGTAGAAGGCAATGATGACGAAGTCCACCCTGGACAAATGCACAAGCTGCGTCTCGACCAACATCGCGAAAGCTGGCATCATTTCTTTTCCTTTGCCTGCCCGTAATACGCGCTGGACCCGTGCTTCCTCAAATAGTGTTTGTCGTGCAACCCGCGTCCCACCGCTTCGGCCTCTGGACTCAGGGTGGCAGTAAAGTATGCCATCCGCGCCACCGCCTCCAGGATCACGGCGTTATGCGCCGCTGCGGCCGGGTCCGGACCCCAGGCGAAGGGGCCGTGATTGGCCACCAGCACCGCCGGCACCGAGGCATACCCCACCTTCTCAAAGGCACGAACAATAGCATGTCCGGTGTTTTTCTCATACTCGGAGGCAATGTCGCTGTCCGCCATCACCCCGGTGACGGGCACCGGGCCATGGAAGTAGTCGGCATGGGTGGTGCCGAAACATGGAATCGATCGGCGCGCCTGCGCCCACGAAGTGGCGTATTCGGAATGGGTGTGAGCCACGCCGCCAATTCCCGGAAAGGCCCGATAGAGGACAAGATGAGTGGGAAGGTCGGAGGAGGGCCGCAAATTGCCTTCCACTATCTTGCCCTCGAGATCGGTGACCACCAGGTGCTCTGGTTTCATGGCCTCGTAGGGGACGCCACTGGGTTTGATGACAACCAGTTTCTGGTCCCGGGAGATGCCGCTGGCATTGCCGAAGGTATAAAGAGCTAGTCCCCTTCGCACCAGCTCCAGGTTGGCTTCCAGCACCTCTTCCCGCAACCGAGGCAACAGCATAGTGAGCTTTTCCGAGGAATACGCGATTTCTGACGGGTAATCGTTTACTATGCGAAAAGTCAAAATAGTGTACGTAACCGCTTTTGTCAATCACGGAATACCAGCCGTCTTCGAATTCTCTCGATCCGATCTGGTTAGTGCCTGATTTCAATGGCGAAACCATCTCCGGGCACCTGCCATGGGCATTTTCCAGGATTTCAGCAAACGTTTTCTATATTATTTCTCGGGCTAGCCGTGGGACAGCGGTTCGCCTTCGGGCTTCCGGAGAAGCCGAGGCAAGCAGCAAACCACCAATCTCGGACCGCAGCAAGGGGCAGCGCGGTCCGGGTTGTTTCCGTCACCTCCCTTCCCCAACGCCATCGCCCGTCCGAGCGTGATGGGGATAACGTTTGCCGTGCTAGAATTCCGCCATCGCTCCACTCCCTCGGAACCTATGGACATTCGGGAAATCGCGAAACGGGCCAGAGTGTCAACCGCCACTGTCTCCCGCACTATCAACCGGGTCCCCACCGTCAACGCCGCGCTGGCGAAGCGGGTCTGGAGTGTGATCGAGGAACTTGGATATTATCCAAATACTCAGGCACGGGCGCTGGTTTCCGGTCGCAGCAGGATTTTTGGGCTCATTATTTCTGAAATTACCAACCCCTTCTTTCCGGAAGTTGTTCAGGTTTTCGAAACCATCGCAGTCCAGCACCGCTACGAGATCCTGCTCACCTCGACCGGAAATGATCCCACCCGCATGGAAAGCGCGGTGCGCCGGATGATCGAGCGCCGGGTGGAGGGCGTGGCCATTCTGACTTTCGGCATGGAAGAGGTGCTGCTGGAAGACCTGAAGCTGCGGAAAGTGCCCCTGGTCTTTGTCGATGTCGGGCCGCCGCGTCCCCGGGTCAGCAACATCCGAATCGATTACCTCAACGGGATCCGCCAGGCGGTGCAGCATCTGGCTGCGCTCCGCCACGAGAAAATTGCGTTCATCACAGGCCCCTTGCGCCTGAAATCCGCGATGGCCAGAAAACAGGCGTTCCTGCGCTCCATGCAGGAAATCGGCCTCGAAGCCGATCCGCGGCTGGTGGTCGAAGGCGACCACACTCTGGAGGGCGGCATGGCGGCTTTTACGCAATTGCTCGCCGGCCCCGTCCGCCCCACTGCCGTCCTTTGTTCCAATGACATGACCGCGATCGGCGTGATGCGCGAAAGCCATGACGCCGGCATCTCCATTCCGCGCGACCTCTCACTGATTGGGTTTGACGACATCCGCCTGGCCCAGTTCATGCTGCCGCCGCTCACCTCGGTGCAGATGTCCCAACCCGAACTGGCACGGCTGGCCTTCAACGCACTGCTGGCTGAAGTGGAGCGCGATGTACCGGCACCCAACGGAACCGACTACGTGCTCAAGACAAATCTTGTGCTACGCGAGTCCACCAGCCTGCTTGCGGGTGCGTCGAAACCTGCCGAAAAGCGGCAGTGAAACGTTGGTCGTGTCTTAGTTTGAGGTCTGGCCTCACAATCCGAGGCGTCATGCTGAGCTTGCGAAGCATCTGGCGTGAAGCACGTGCGCGGCTCGGGCAGGGGCGGGCGCTGTGCACGCCAGATCCTTTAGGACTGAAGTCCTGAAGTCCCTCAGGACTACGCCGTGTGTACGGGGATTGTTCAAACGGTCGCCGCCAGAATTTCCTTCCCTCGCCTCCTACTCCAGCGACAGCGCCAGCTTGGTTACGGAAGCGGGTGGAAAGTTGTAGGTAAGACTTCCCCGCTGTAAATCGAGCGTTTTCATCTGCGGGCTGATTACGTTCCGTTCCGCGAAAGTGTTGTGGGCGTGAATATCGGAACTTGTCAGGATGGTGGCTGAACCCGATTTCAAACTCGCGCCGCGAACCCCAATCTTCGTTTCACGCATCGCGTTGACGTGAGGATTCACTACCGTCAGCACTAACTCCTTGTCATGCAGCGAAGCCGAGCCTTGCAGGCCCCAGAATGACGCGGGCTTCCCGTCACGGTCATAGTTCACCGAAGGGGCGGAGAACATCGTCCGCAGAGCTTGCCCGCCCTGGTGTGCGGCATACATTGCAAAAACATGGCCCACCGGGGTGACGCAAAATTTGTCTTCATGCGCCAGGTACAGACTGTTCAGGCAATTGATCAGCTGAGCGCAGTTGGCCATTGCAACTTTTTCCGGGTGGCGATTAAAGGTGTCCAGCGTTAGGCCGCTGAACACGGCGTCGCGCAGGGTCGGCGTTTGTTCGAGAATGTCGCCGGGCGTGGCTTCGCCGCCGGGGCGGTACCAGGGTCCCCATTCGTCCACTACGAGTTTGATGGAATGTTCGCGGTCGAATTCTCCCATCACCAGCCAGTGCCCATTGATCAGAGACTCCATTACGTCGCCCTGGCGCAGCAGTTCGTACCAGTCCACTACATCGAACTTGAGCGCGTCGCCCTTGCCCTCGTTCCAATTGTTGGTGCGGCCACGGCTCAGGTTCCAGGCATAGTAGTGGAGCGCCAGGCCATAGATGGAACGGATGTCTCCTGGAGAATGGCGCACAATCTCTTCCAGAAACCCGCGCGTCCAATCCCATTTGTCGTCACTGGGCCCGGAAGCCACGAATGACAATTTCTGTTCATACTGCGGGACCCACGCCGTATAGCGGCGAAATTCCACGGCATATTCCTGCGCCGTAAAATTTCCACCGCAACCCCACGACTCGTTTCCCACGCCCCAATAGCGCACACCGAAGGGCTCGGCATACCCGGCCGCGGCCCGCATATCAGCCAGAGTCGTGCTGCCCGCGGGCGAATTGCAATACTCCACCCAGCGGTAAAATTCAGCCGCAGGGAGGCTGCGAACGTTGGCCGCGAGGTAAGGCTGGCTTCCAATCTGTTTGCAGAACTGCATGAACTCATTGGTCCCGAACTGGTTGGGATCGTACTTATGGCTGGCGGGGCCGGCCGAACTCTCCACCTGCTGCCAGAAGTTAGTACGTCGGGGACGCTTGTCAGCGGGGCCGATGCCGTCGCGCCAGTCATAGCTGTCGGCAAAGCATCCGCCGGGATAGCGCACCACTGGGGCTTTGATCTTCCGCATCTCCTCGACCAGTTCTTTGCGGACGCCATTAACGTTTGGAACTTTGGACTTCTCGCCCACCCAGATGCCGTCGTAGATCACTCCTCCAAGATTTTCGGCGAAGTGACCGTAGATGTTGGGTGAGATCGTTCCCAGAGGCTCGCCCAGGAGGACTTCGATCTGCGAGTCGTCGCCCACGTTGGCGGCAAACGGCGCAGCCCGGTTCAGCCACAAGTAGCCCGCACCGGCCACAGCGTTACGAATAAATTCTCTTCGCCTTATCACGTTACGCTCCCCACTGAATGACCGCGTAGGAGCGGGCCGGCACCTCGAACTTCGCCCGTCCTCCCGCGATCGAAGGTTTGTCCAAGTTTCGCGGTGACACCTTTTGCGGCGTATCGAAACTGTTGAAGGCCTTCAGGTCGTCGCCGGTCAGCAGCATCGATGACAAGGCTCGCGCCGGCGCCTTGTCCTCCCAAGTCACCTCGATGGCATGCGCCTTCGCCAGGTCGCGATTGAGAATGAACAGGGAAACTTTGCCGTCATCCGCGCTGACCGTTCCAGCAACATCCAGGTAAGGGACCTGGCCCATTCCCGAAACTTCATAGGTGGGAGATTGCACCAGAAGGTCGAGCACCGAGCCGCGGGCAAACTGCAGCGCCCAACTGTACGGATAGAAAATCGTCTGCCGGAACATGCCGTTCGGGTTGGTCATGATGGGAGCGATGACATTGATCAACTGGGCCAGGCACGCCAGTTTCACCCGGTCCGCATGGCGGATCAGCGAGTTCAGAATCCCGCCCACCAGCAGCGCATCCTCCAGGTTGTAAACCTCTTCGAGAAGGTGGGGCGCTTCCTGTCCATGCCCGTTCACCGCATCTCCGCTGCGGGCGCGGTACCAGACATTCCACTCATCGAACGAGAGCCACAGTTTTTTCGGAGACCGCTTGTGCCCCTGCACCAGATCGCAGACGGCAATGGTTTCCGCGATCTGTTTTTCCATGCTGAGACTCATGGCCAGATACTTTGAACTGTCGCTGCCGGTTTCCGCCGGAGTGTTTCCGATGTAGCGATGCAGCGAGAGCGCATCGACGTACTCGTAACATTGCTCGAGGACCTCGCGGTCCCACTCCAGGTAGGTTGGCATGAAAGGTCCGCTCGAGCCGCAGGCGATGAGTTGAAGAGAAGGATCAACCGCGTGCATCTGCCGCGCCGCGTCCTGCGCCTTGAGCCCGTACTCGGTAGCCGTCATGTGACCGATCTGCCAGGGACCATCCATTTCGTTCCCCAGGCACCAGTGCTTCACTTTGTAGGGCTCGGCAAAACCGTGCTTGCGGCGCAGGTCGCTCCATTGCGTGCCCTTTTCCACGTTGCAGTATTCCACCAGCGCGGCGGCCTGTTCCGCGGTCCCGGTGCCCAGGTTGAGGCCCATCAGGGGATCGGCGCCGACCGCTTTGCACCATGCCATGAATTCATTGGTGCCAAACTGGTTGGTGTTGGTCGCATTCCACGCTTTGTCGAGCACCCGCGGACGGTCTTGCTTGGGACCAACGCCATCGAGCCAGTTGTACCCAGAAACAAAATTTCCCCCGGGATATCGAATGATGGGAACTCCCAGGTGGTGCACTTCATCCATCACATCCTTGCGGAAGCCGTTCGAGTCCGAAAGTTTCGAGCCGGGATCGTAAATTCCTTCGTAGATGGCGCGGCCGAGATGCTCCAGAAAGGAGCCAAACAGATTGCGATCAAGCGGGGCCAGGGTACGTCGCGAGTCCACGTAAACTCGCGCCAGGTCGCCCGCGTTTGATGCCGGAGTCTGGGCCGACAGGAAACGGCCGAAGGCAAGATTGGCGGAACAGGCGATTCCAGCAGAAGAAACTTGACGCAAGAAACGTCGTCGATTGGCGGAGAACATGTGGATTGCCTCCTGGGATGATGCGGCGGGGAAATGGTAAACGTTTACTCGCGTGGCCGCAAATACTTTGTTCCAGATTCAATTCGATCGCGCATTGTCAGTTGGACGAACCTGGCCCTTGCGCCGGCTCTACTCCAGAGGCCGGTGTGACCGTCTCGGCGGCCACCCGTGCCGACTGCGGACGGTAGCCATTCCGCGTACGGACTCGGCAGCCCTTCGCCTTTTCGCCCACCAACTTTACCGTGATCGAACGCCATCCCCGGTTCGGGTTGGCTTGCGGGTAGTAGCTCAACGAATAGAGGTGCGCCAGGTCGTTGCGGATGGAGGCGAACGCCTTCTGCTGTTGTTTCCAGGTTTTGGCAAAGTAGGCTTCGCCGCCCGTGGCCGCGCTCATGCGCTTGAAGACCGTGCTCGAAACCGGCTCCAGCTTGGCTTCCCGCGTACTGATCATATAAATAGGGATGCCCTTCGATTGCGCCAGTTCGGCCACATCTTCCGGGGGCACCATGCTGGCATTGTCCGGTCCGTTGGAAAATACCACGATCACTTTCCGGCCCGTGTTCTGGCCCGCGTCCCTCACGGTCATCAGCAGCGCGTTGTACAAAGCGGCGTCGTCGCCGGCCACCGTGGTACGCACTCCCCGCAGCACCTGGGAGCGGTCTGCGGTGAGAGTGGCCCCTCGGGAAAGGTCGCGGCTGTAGGAGTAGAACGCTACCCGGTCGGGACCGTCCAGGGAGCGGACAAACTCAGCAATCGCGTCCTGCGCGAAAACGAAACCCCGGTACATGTAGTTGCTGGTGTCGAACAGGATGAAGACGTTGGCGCCTGCCATCATGGAGCCGAGTTCCGATCCCAGTTCTGACGAGGTTTCCGGGGCCGCGGAACCCTCCTGCAACCGTGTGCGGTCCCCCGCCTGGTTCCGGTCGGGTCCGTTGGAGGTAACTCTCCGGGTGGCTTCATTGCCCTCGCCGAAGGTGGCGACCTTCTGCGTGATTCCATCCTCGGTCACCACGAAGTCCGAGGGTCGCAGTCCGGTCACGTAGTTCCCTTTGCGGTCCATCACCGCCACGTTCAACTGCACCATGTCCACTTCGACGCGAATCTTGGTTTCGGAGTCAGTCTCCTGGGCCGGGGCCCGATTAACGGAGCCGGCGAGGACTACAACCACAAGAAAGAGAAGAAATCGTTTTGCCATAAGCCTGTTCACCTGCCCCCAGCCCTCTTCACCCGGGGCTGGGACCTGATAAGTTTTGTCCAACCAAAAGCTTTTATTGAACGGTCGTGGTCAAAGCTACCTTCGGCAACGTGGTGATCTTGCCGCGCCGGAATTCGTCGCCGGTTTCCCGCATCGCCCGCAGCATGGCCGGCCAATCCTCGAAGTCGGTGGCAAAAATCTTCTCCACCATGCGATAAGTGAGTTCGGGGACCAGGCGGTTCATCATGGCCGGCGAATAGCCCAGTTCATCCGCCAGCCGGGCCCAGTAAAGATTGTTGGAGTCCCATGACTCCGCCAGCAGGCGGCTGGAATAGCCCATGAACGCCGGAAAGGGCTTCACCTTAAGCAGTTCCCGAGAATAGCTTTGCGCCAGGGCAGGATGCGGCACCCCGAAATCGTCGGACAGCCGCTTCCAGCTGACCTCGGCGGGATAGCGGGTGGAAAGCTCTTCCAGTTCCTCCCCAGCCTTTCCCCAGTGACCACTTTGTCCAGGAAACTTCTGGCGGAATTCCGCCGCCAGGTAGAAAGTTTCCCCGGGCAAAACCCGGGAAAGCGCGTCTTCGACAGCGCCGGCACTCAGGGCCTTCCCGACTTGCTCGGAGCGCTGCGGGGCCATGCGCTCGGCAAGAATATCCAGCACCGCCTGGCGTAATTTCTCATCCTGCGCCGCGGCGGTCAGCAGTTCCTCCCCGGTCCGCTGATAGAGAGTGACGGCGTGCAGCTCATTTCGGGTGACTCCCCACCAGCGCGGCAAAGTCGCGCTGCTGACCAGGCCAGGCACCAGTTCATGCCAGATCAGGGCCTGAACATTTTCCGGCACGATAAAATCCTGCTCGGCTTCCGCCAGGACAAAGGGCAAGTCGGCCAACGAACCCGCGAGGTGAGCGCCCCCGCCCGCCGGCAAGCCGGACCCGAAAACGTGGGGCACGCGCCAGGACTGTCCGCCGCCCATCGCCATTTCTCCGGAAAAGTCGTGAGAGCGCACAAAAAGAGGATTGTTGAGAAGAATCTGCGCTCCCGGCGGTTCGTAGTAGGCATAGTTCAGGCCCACCAGCGTGTCCCTGAGGAAGGGGACGACCAGTCCACGCGCTTCCACCAGTTCCTTCTTCGATTTGCTGGACTTGATGATCCTGGCCAGATCGGTCCGGGTCTGCAAGGAACTGTGACGCACGTTGTAGAACCCGGCTGCCCATTCGCTGCGTTCGCCACTGGTAAACATGGGACGCGGCATCTCGAATTCCTTGAGCTGTCCGGCCAGGGGAAGCAGGGTATCGCCCACGTCCTTGCCCTGCGCCAGTTCATTCAGTCCTTCTCCCAGGCCCAGCAGGGTGTCGAGAGAAACCAGCCGCTGGCCGTCCAGCACCGAGTGAATTCTTTCGGCCAGTTCCTGCCGGACTCTTTGCCCGTCGGGATTCGACTGACTGGGACCGGCAAGCAGGGCGACCACCTCGTCATGAGAAAGATTCGGACGGCCTGCAGCCGCCCGCCACAGTTCCCGTAACGAGGTCCGGGCAGAGTCGAAAAGTTGCGTCGAAGAGGGGACTCCGGCAGCGAAAGGAGCAATCATCGCCTGCCATGATGGATTCAAATTGGCGGCGGAGATCTGACCCTGCCGCGCCAGGATTTGCCACAGGCCCACCTCAGCCTGAAAGATGCCCAGCGCATTGGCCCGCAGAGTGACATTGGAAACCCGGTCGATGACGGCCGCCACCTGCAGAAAACGGGTGACGGAATCATCGTTCAGGCCACCGAACTCGGAAAAAGTCAGATATTGATTGCCGTAGCGGGAAAAATTTTGTGCCAGCAGCAGGACTGTCTGAGGACTCAAACGCCGCTCCGGCGGCCGGGCGCCGTCGATCGCGCTCAGCATCAGATAGATTTGCAGAGGCCCCTCGGTGGAACTTTGCCGGGAGAAGGCGAACAGGGCCTCCACCAGTTGATCGGGATTTTTCCAATGGCTGGCGCGCTTGGCCCACTGCCGAACTACTTTGGAATCGGTTTTCAGATGAAGAATCTGCTCCCACACCTGCAGATTTCCGGGGACCATGGGCTGGCCCGAAGCATCCAGTTCAAGCCGGGTCACCAGCAGCAGCAGGTCGGGATCGGGCCGGAACACGGGACGGGCCGGGCCGGCGCCCAAGTCTTTTCCGCGCAGAGCTTCGTAGAAACGCGGCAAGCGATGGGCATCCGTGAAGTAAACCTGCTGGGCCGGGGTCAAGCGCGAGAGGGTGTCGAAGTAAGCGGCCAGCCAGCCGTCATCTTTCGCCAGCAGACGGGCCACGAACTCTTTCGGCGATTCCGGACTCGCTCCCGCCAGTTCCTTCCACGCGGATTCTGCAGCCCCTCCGCCGGGCACCATCACTCGTCCATTTCGAATCGAGATGTGGCTGCCATAAAAGTCGAGAACGGGAGCGAAAGGCAGCAGCCTGGGTATTCCCGCAAATTGCCGGAAGCTGGCGCTGGTTTCGGTGTCCATCCGCGCCATGGCCCAGTAAAGCCTGGCCAGCGCAGGGTCGTCGAGCAACGAGTCCAGCACGTCATCTTTCTTGTCTTGCGACTCCTTCGTTCCCGCATGAGTCCAATCGTCCGGCGAGAACAGCAGCGGAACTGGAGTGGGGGCAAAACGACAGGCAAAAGGCTGGCCGCCCTGAAGGGTTTGCTCGAGTTCGGCGAGCGGGAATCCAGAGTCAATGGTCAGGAAGGCGCTTTCAGGATCAGCGGTCTCGAGGGCAGCATCCTTGCCGCATCCGCGCAGCCGGTAGCCCAAAATATTCAGCAAGGGCCCGGCCTGGTCGCAACTGGAAACTCGAATGACCCCTTCTGGCCCCGCCAGTATGACCAGTTCCCTAGCTTGTTCCACATACCGTTTCAGCAGGATCAGGAATTCCGTGGGCCTGCCCGCCTTGTCCTTGCGCCCCTGATAACCTTCAACCGCGACGTTGCGCGCCAGCAGAGGCAGCACTTCTTCGATGGAGATCTTTTGACTCACGCCGGCCATGCGCAGAAACGAACGCAGCGGCCCCGGTATGACAACGCTTGCGCCCGTTACCGCCGCCGGCTGCGGAACGTCAGATGACTTCGCGCTGGTGGTGGTGTCAGAACCGAAACCGGATGATGAATCAAGCGGGGCGCTGTAAACGCTTGCACACAGGCACAAAAAGACGGGGAGAGAAGCCCTGAGCAGGAAACAAGGAGATTTCACGGCTGGCCCTTCTTTCGAATCTTAGACTCGATCCAAACGAGCAGGGATGCCAGGGACTGAAGGTTTATTCGCCAGCGAGTGACGTCAGGTTGCTGACCCGGGCCCGAGTACCGCCACCGCGCCGCTTTTCGAACTAAGCCCGCAATTTCTTTCGCCCCCGGAGCCTAGATTTTGTGCCTGCCAAGATAGATCATCTTGCGCGCGCTGCCAACCCCTTTTTCGTCTTTTTGTGCGCCCGCCTTCCCGGAAGGGACAAGCTCTTGGAAGTGGCGCAGATTGGGCAGTTTCGGAGGATGTCTCCAAATTGTCAAAACCACCGATTCGATGCCCCCACTGTGGAATTCTGGAAAAAATCAGTAATGGAGGACGGGCGTCCCGCCCGTCCAGTCGTCAGTCGTCGGTCGTCGGTCGTCAGCACTTTCTGACGACTGATGACTGACGACTGCACGGGCGTGGACGCCCGCGCCCACATTCTGGCCCACGCTAAAAGCTGGCCAAGGCTTCCCGTAGTCCCTTTTCGTAGCCGTCGATCAGCTTGTCCCAGGTGGCACTAGCCTGGGAATCGATCACCCTGCGGGCAGGATCGGCGTCGAACCAGGCTAGCGACTGGCGAATGCCCTGCGCGAATCGGGTCGTAGCCACATAATCGGGAACGAAGCGCTTAATTTTGCTGTTGTCGAACACCACGCTTACCGACTTGTCTCCAATCAGCGTGCCTTCCATCTCCGGCAGACACGCCACCATGAAGTCGGAAGGAATATGCACGATCTTCGGTTCCACTCCGGCCGCCGCACCCACGATGCGATAGAGTTGGTCCCAGCTCAACACTTCGTCGGTCGTGATGTGGAAGGCGTGACCGATGGCCTGTGCGTGGCCCAGCAACCCGACAAAGCCCTTGGCAAAATCACTGTCGTGCGTGATCACCCAAAGCGATGAACCATCGCCCGGCACGATGACCTTCTGCCCTTTCCGCATGCGGTCCACCACGGTGTAGGAGCGCTCCCAGCTATTAATGACGAGCGGGATAAGAGTCTCGCCATAAGTAAGCGAAGGCCGGACAATCGTGATGGGGAATCCTTCCTCGCGATAGGCTTTGAGCAAACGCTCTTCGCAGGCGATCTTGTTTCTCGAATAGTCCCAGTGCGGGTTGGCCAGCGGCGTCGATTCGGTAATCAGGTAATCGGTAGCCGGTTTCTGATAGGCGCTGGCCGAGCTGATGAAAATGTATTGCCGGGTGCGTCCGCGAAATAATTCCAGGTCGCGCTCAATGTCCGCCGGCGTGAAGGCAATCCAGTTGACGACGACATCGAAGTGCCGCCCTCGCAACGCCTGCGCAACCGCTGGCGGATCGTTGATATCAGCGCGTACTGTTTCCGCGCCGGCCAGCCAGTCGGCTGCGTGCTGTCCGCGGGTAAGCAGCGTGAGATTGATGCCGCGTCGCAGCGCCAGCCGGGTGCAGGCACTGCTGACGATCCCGGTGCCCCCGATAAAGAGTACGTTCATGCGCCGCCATTGTAATGGAAGACCACCTGATCGAAGCCCACGTGGCAACAGCCGCCTTCGGCTGTCCGGCGGAGCACAGCTCCGCAAGTCTGGCCTGGAAAACCCCGGTCGAGCTGCGCTCGACTGGACAGCCGGGGGCGGCTGTCCCCACGTGGGCTTGGATCACCAGCGATGCTGCACCAGGGGGCGGATTCTCTCGTCGTAGATGCGGCGCACCGCGGCCATAGCTTCCGGCCCAAGCGGCGAAAGCTCAGAAGCACCGCAGTTATCAGCCACCTGCTCCGCTCGCTTGCCTCCCGGAATGGCGCAGCTGACCGCGTCAAACATCAGTATCCAACGCAGCGCGAACTGGCTCATCGAGACCCCGGCCGGCAGGAGTTTCCTGATCTCCCCCACCGCCGCCAGCCCAGTTTCGTAGTCCACTCCGGAAAATGTTTCGCCCACATCGAAGGCTTCGCCCCGCCGGTTGAAGTTGCGGTGATCGTCGGCTGCGAACGTAGAGTCGCGGCGAAGCTTGCCCGTAAGCAGCCCGCTGGCCAGTGGCACCCGCGCCAGAATGCCCACTTGTTTTTCCCTGGCTTTCGCGAAAAACTCCTCGGCGGGACGTTGCCGAAAGCAATTGAAGATGATCTGCACCGTCTTCACGTTGGGCAACTTGATCGCCAGCAACGCCTCTTCGACTTTTTCCACGCTGACGCCGTAATAGCGAATTTTTCCGGCGGCCACCAGATCATCGAGCATCCCGAAAACTTCGGGGCGGGAATAGAGCACCGTTGGCGGGCCGTGCAGCTGCACCAGATCGAGCCTCTCGGTGGAAAGATTTCGCAGGCTGTCTTCGATCCAGGCTGAAAGATTCTCGCGGGTGTAGCCTTCAACCGTTTGCCGGGGCAGACGCCGTCCCGCCTTGGTGGCAACGATGATTTCTTCGTTCTTCCGCTCCTTCTTAAGCCGGGCAATCAGGCGTTCGCTGCGGCCGCCGCCGTAAACGTCCGCGGTATCTATGAAATTCACGCCGCAGTCGATGGCCTGATGCAGGGCAGCCATTGATTCTTCATCAGAAACCTGGCCCCATGACCCGCCAATCGCCCAGGCGCCAAAGCTGATTTCTGAAACCTTCCATCCCGTACGACCGAGTGCCCGGTAGTGCATGCTTTCTTTTCTCCTGAAAAAACGAAGTGATGGCTCACGTGCCCAATCCCCATTCCTGAGGGGCTTCAGCCCCGAAGGATCTGGCGCCCAGCCACGTCATCGCTTGCCCGCCGCGTATCCGCTCGACGCCAGATGCCTCGCAGGCTTAGCATGAAACCTTGGCTTAACAACAGACATCAAACCCAGCCACTGCCCTTACCGTCCTTCATTGACTGACTTTGTTTGTTATACGTAACATTCTAGTCCCCCAGATGATCGGCCATACCATCTCGCACTACCGCATCATCGAGAAGCTGGGGGGCGGCGGGATGGGTGTGGTTTACAAAGCTGAGGACACCGAGTTGCGCCGGTTGGTGGCCCTCAAGTTTCTGCCCGACCTGGTTGCCCAGGACCCAGCGGTACTGGAACGATTCCGGTGGGAAGCGCGGGCCGCGTCTGCGCTGAATCATCCCAACATCTGCGTGATCTACGAAGTCGGCCAGGCGCAGCGCCGGCGCTTTATCGCGATGGAGTTTCTGGATGGTGTGACGCTCCGTCAACGCATCGCGGAAGGGCCCGTGCCCTTGTCCCAGCTGCTCGACCTCGGTATCGAGATCGCCGACGCGCTCGACGCCGCGCACACCCATGGCATCATGCACCGCGACATCAAGCCGGCCAACATTTTTGTGACCCAGCGCGGCCACGCCAAGATTCTGGATTTCGGCCTGGCGAAGTTCACCGTGGGGGACGAAGGCAGCATCAGCGGCGACACTTTCGGGGGAGACACGCGGTCGCCGGATGACCTCAATCGCCGGGGGACCACTCTGGGAACCATTCCTTACATGTCGCCGGAACAGGCGCTGGGCCAGCCCCTTAATATCCGCACGGATTTGTTCTCGTTCGGGGTCGTACTCTACGAGATGGCGACCGGAGTCCAGCCCTTTCAGGGACAGACGGCGGCCGCGGTTTTCGACTCCATTATTCATCGAGTGCCGGAGTGGCCCGTGGGATCCGCCCCGCCGGCGTTTGAGAGCATCGTGCGGAAGGCTCTGGAGAAGAATCCAGATCGTCGCTATGCCAGTGCGGCAGAGATGCGGACCGATCTGCAAAATCTTCGCCGCACCACCGAATCAGGCCTGGCCGCACCCACCGTGGCCGCCGCGAAACCCGCGCCGGACTCGAAAGAGCGAATCCGTTCTTTTTTTGCCGCCGCCACCACCGTTCTCAAACCGCAACCCAGGGTGGGTATGGCAGGCCGGCTCGTCATGGCTGCCTGTGCCGCCGCAGCGCTGGTTGTACTGTTTCTTTTCCTGAGATCGCCCCAGAACCCACCCGCCGTGATTTCGGTGCTGCAGATCACCAGCGACGGCACTTCGAAGCGATCTCTGGTCACGGACGGAAGTCGGGTTTACTTTTCCGAATATCTGAGCGGCCATTCGGTCCTGAGACAAGTTTCGGTCTCAGGCGGCGAGACCGCCCCTGTGCCCATCTCCCTCGTCAGCGCCGACATCTATGATTTCTTTCCGGGCCGCTCGGAGTTGCTGGTGAAAGGCGTGGCCGAAGGCTCGGAGACGGAGTGGCCAATCTGGATACTACCGCTCCCCGCAGGCTCGCTCCGGCCGGTAGGAGACATCCTCGCGCACGGGGCCACCTGGGCGCCGGATGGTCAGCGCATCGTGTATGTCAGGAAGTCGAGCGTGTACACATGCAATGCCGATGGAACCGATTCGCGGGAACTGGTCACCGTGCCGGGAGTTCCTTTTGCGCCGCGATTTTCTCCCGACGGGCGCCGCTTGCGTTTCACCATTCGGGACACCAATCAGCGCACGTCGTCCCTGTGGGAGGTTTCCACCGACGGGAAGGGGCTGCATCCAGTGCTGCCGGACTGGAACAAGCCGCCGGAAGAGTTCGGCGGAGCCTGGACGCCGGATGGAAAATACTTCCTTTTTGAATCGACCCGTGATCATACCCAGAATATCTGGGCCCGCCGGGAACCCACGTCTTTTTTTAGCAAAGCGGGTACTGAGCCGATGCAGTTGACCGTGGGACCGCTCCTGTTCAGCAATCCCACTCCCAGCACGGATGGAAAGAAGCTGTTCGTGATCGGCCAACAGCGCCGCTTCGATCTGGTGCGCCTGGACAGCAAGTCGCAGCAGTTTTCCGTTTACCTCCCAGGCGTTTCGGCGGGCGAGGCCGACTTCGAGCGCAGTGGCGAGTGGATCACCTACGTCACCCATCCCGACCTCACCTTGTGGCGGAGCAAGCCCGACGGAAGTTCCCGAATCCAACTCACCTATGCCCCCATGCAGGCTCACATGCCACACTGGTCGCCCGACGGAACCCAGATCGCTTTCATAGCCTCGCGTCCAGGAAAACCCTGGAAGATCTTCGTAGTGCCGGCCGAGGGTGGTACGCCGCAGGAGCTAACGGCAGGCGACCGCAATCAGGGTGATCCCACCTGGACCCCCGACGGTGATTCCATAGTGTTCGCAGGAATGCCCTGGCTGGAATATGGGACCGCACCAGGTCCGAACATTCATACCGTTGACTTGAAGACCTCGCAGGTGTCAGATCTGCCGGGCTCGGAAGATCTTTTCAGTCCGCGCTGCTCGCAGGATGGGCGCTACGTCGCGGCTCTTTCCGCTGACTCCACCAAACTGTTGCTCTACGACAGGGAAAAGAAAAGCTGGAAGCAACTCGCCTCGTCACGTTTCGGTTTCGAAAACTGGTCACACGATGGAAAGTACCTTTATGCCGAGGACTATTCCGACAAAACCGACGACCTGGTGCGGGTGAGTGCCGCCACCGGCAAGATGGAACGCCTGTTCAGCCTCAAGGAAGTTCCGCGCGGCTTCGATCCCTGGGAATTCTGGGTCGGTCTGGCGCCCGACGACTCGCCGCTGCTGATGCGGGATAAGAGCACCCAGGAGATTTACAGCCTGGACGTGCGCCTGCCCTAGCGGCTGCGGAATGACGTGCCCCCTGAGCCGTCAACCTTCGCTGCCCATCACTGATTCGGTAGTTCCGTAGCGCCGGCGTCCCGCCGGCTGTCCGGTGGGCGTCTCGCCCACCGAGAGGTTCCCGCCTCACGCGGTTTGTAACTCCCTCGAGTGCACGGGCTAGCAGTTTTTTGATTCTCCGCCATCGGATTTTTGAGTTTAGCGAATGGAGCCTATTGGGGGTACAAAGTCTTGACCAGCCCATTTTGCGGCGAGTTAATCGTTTTAATACGATAGAGTTCGGCTTCGTCAGATCCACAACAGAATGCAAGGAGGCAGTCCCCCATGCCCGAATCTAACATCGGCTTTTATGGCCACGTGAAGCAGTACCACAATCTGAAGGCCGAGATCGATCAGGCCATTCTGGATGTGCTCGAAAGCGGCAGCTATGTGCTGGGCCCGCAACTGGTGAAGTTTGAAGAAGAGCTGGCGCGTTACATGAAGACCAAGGAAACGGTGGGCGTCAACTCCGGCACCGACGCCCTGCTGCTGGTGTTCCTGGCCCTGGGCCTCGGCCCGGGCGACGAAGTCATCACCACTTCCAACACTTTCTTCGCCACCGCCGAAGCTATCTGGCTGGCCGGCGCCACTCCGGTATTCGTGGATTCCGATCCCCGGACCCGCAATATTGACGTCAGCAAGATCGAAGCCGCGATCACGCCAAAAACTCGCGCCATCGTGCCCGTACATCTGTACGGCCTGACCGCAGATATGCCTGCGATCGCACGCATCGCCAAGGCCCACAATCTGTTTGTGGTGGAAGATTGCGCCCAGGGCATTGGAGCCCGGGGCGATAACTTTGCGATTGGCGAGCTCAGCGACGCAGTCTGCCTGAGCTTCATCATTCAGAAAAACCTGGGATGCTTCGGAGACGGCGGCGCCGTGGCCACCAATAACAAGGATCTCGCCGCCGAGATCCGCAAGCTGCGCAACCACGGCTCGATGAAGCGCTCTCATCACAGCATCGGCTACAACAGCCGCCTGGATGATATCCACGCCGCGGTCTTGCGCGTGAAACTGAAGCACGTGGACGAGTGGAGCGAGCGCCGCCGCGAGATTGCCGGGCTCTACGACCAGGGCCTGGCCGGCGCAGGGATGACTCTGCCATTCACACCGCCCGACTACCAGCACGTCTATCATCTATATGTGGTCGATAGCGACGACCGGGACGGTCTGCAGGCGTACTTGCAGTCGGAGGGCATTACCGCCCTGACTCACTACCCCATTGCCATTCACCAGCAGGAAGGCTTTCCCTGGGGACGTCCCGCTCATGTCGGTGCGCTGCCGGTCACGGAAGAGTCCGCCGCCAGCGTCCTGTCGCTTCCCATGTATCCCGAGCTCACCAATGAAGAGGTTGGCCGCGTGATCGCCGAAGTCATGACCTGGGCCGCCAACCGCGAGGCGCTGAGCCACCAGGCAGTCTGATATCCGCATAACGTGTGGGTCGGACACTCCTGTCCGACCCGCATCCACAAACCCTGCCAGTCGTTTACAATTCTCGAATAGAAATCATGCGGTCACGATTAGCGATTCTGATCACAGCCGGCGCCCTGGCGCTCGGCTCCAGTGCCTCCACCTTGGATAAACCTATGGATTTTGGGCCGAATAACCCGTTCTATGCGCCAAGCACCCTGCCCTTTCACGCACCGCCCTTCGACAAGATCAAAGAGAGCGATTACCAGCCCGCCATCGAAGCCGGCATGGCGGAGCAACGCCGGGAGATCCGGGCGATTGCCGACAACCCTGCTCCGCCGACATTCGAAAACACATTTGTCGCCATGGAGAAGACCGGCCAGTTGTTCAACCGCGCCATGGCCGCATTCAACGGGGTCACCGGAGCGAACCTGAATCCCGAACTGCAGAAGGTGCAGGATTTCGAGGCACCCCGCCTGGCCGCACACAGCGATGCGATCTATCTCGACTCCAAATTGTTCCAGCGCGTGGCCGCGATTTACCAGCAACGCGATTCGCTGAAACTGGATGCGGAAGCGCTGCGCCTGGTAGAGTTCTACTACAAGAAATTTGTGCACTCCGGCGCCAACCTCTCCGATTCCGACAAGGACGCGCTGAAAAAGCTCAACGAAGAAGAGTCAACCCTCACCAACGATTTCACCACCAGGCTGCTCGCCGCCACCAAGGCCGCAGCTTTCGTCACCACCGACAAGGGCGCGCTGGCGGGCTTGACGGATGCGCAGATCAGCGCGGCCGCACTGGCGGCAAAAGACCGCAAGCTGGAGGGCTACGTGGTTCCGCTGCAGAACACCACGCAACAGCCTGACCTGGATTCGCTCAACCAGCGCTCGACCAGACAGGCGCTGTTCGAGAACTCCTGGAATCGCGCCGAACGCGGGGGAGCAAACGATACCCGTGACATTGTTTCCCGTCTGGCCCAGCTGCGCGCGCAAAAAGCCAAATTGCTTGGCTTCCCTACCTACGCTGCCTGGAAGCTGGACGACCAGATGGCGAAAACGCCGGAGGCAGCGCTGAAGTTCATGGATGCGCTGGTGCCGGGAGCGACGGCCAGAGCCACTGCCGAAGCCGGCGATATTCAAGCTCTAATCGACTCGCAGAAGGCCGGCTTCAAATTGGAGCCGTGGGACTGGAATTTCTATGCCGAGCAGGTCCGCAAAGCGAAGTACGACATGGACGAAGCCCAGATCAAGCCGTATTTCGAGTTGAACAATGTGCTGGAGAACGGCGTGTTCTACGCCGCCAGCCAGCTCTACGGAATCACTTTCAAGGAGCGCAAAGATATTCCGGTGTACAACCCGGAGGTGCGCGTTTTTGAGGTCATTGACGCCAACGGCCAGCCCCTGGCCTTGTTCTACGGCGACTACTTCAAGCGCGATAACAAGCGCGGCGGCGCATGGATGAGCAACTTCGTGGACCAGTCCAAGTTATTGGGGACCCTGCCGGTGGTCTATAACGTGTGCAATTTCAGCAAGCCCGCGCCCGGCGAACCTGCGCTGCTCAGCTTTCGCGATGTCACCACCGTGTTCCACGAATTCGGCCACGCCCTGCACGGCATGTTGGCCGACAGCGAATATCCGACTCTGTCTGGAACGGCCGTGCCTCGCGACTTCGTCGAGTTCCCCTCGCAGTTCAACGAGCATTGGGCAACTTACCCGGCGGTGTTCCGCCACTACGCGAAGCACTACAAGACCGGCGCATCCATGCCTGCGGAACTTGCCGAGAAGATCAGGAAGTCCGAAACCTTCAACCAGGGTTATGCGCTCACGGAAATCCTGGCCGCGGGACAACTTGACATGCAGTGGCACACGCTTCCGCCCGGCACGCCGCTGCAGAAACCTGATGCATTTGAAACGGCTGCTCTGCAGAAGACTCATCTAGCCCTCAGCGCCGTGCCGCCCCGCTACCGCTCCACGTACTTCGCGCACATCTGGGGCGGAGACTATGGCGCCGGCTACTACGCATATCTGTGGGCCGAGATGCTGGACGACGACGCCTTCCAATGGTTCGAAGACCACGGCGGCCTGACTCTCGCCAACGGCGATCGTCTCCGCCGCATGGTGCTGTCTCGGGGCAACACAGAAGACCTGGCCAACTTGTACAAGGCCTGGCTGGGAGCAGAGCCCAGCATCGAGCCCATGCTGAAATACCGGGGCCTCGCGGAGCCAGTTGCAAAGTAACGCCACAGACCACGTGGGGACAGCCGCCCCCGGCTGTCCGGCGGAGCGAAGCTCCGCTACTTTTTAGTACCGATAATTTCGGATTGATAAACAGTCGTCGAGCTTCGCTCGACCGGACAGCCGAGGGCGGCTGTCCCCACGTGTCTCCTGGTACTACTTCAGAAATTTTCCCTGCTCCAGTTCCTGAAACGCCTGCCGCAGCTGCTCCTGCGTGTTCATCACGATGGGGCCGTACCATGCCACCGGCTCCTGCAGAGGTTTTCCCGAGACCAGCAGAAATCGGATCCCGTCGTCTCCGGCCTCCACCGTGACTTCGTCGCCGCGATCGAAAAGTACAAGCGAGCGGTTGTCGGCCTCGACCGGAGGCGTGGTGTCCGACCACTTCACCGCTTCAGTCGGTACCGTCAGCGGACCCGATGCGTTGCAAAATTTCCCACCGCCCGCGAACACATACGCAAAGGCGTGGCGAGTGACTTCAACCGGCAGCGTCTTCCTTCTGCCCGGGGATACAGACACATCGATATAAGTGGGATCGGTCGCGATTCCTTCGACCGGTCCGGTCTTCCCCCAGAACGTGCCGCACACCACGCGCACGTGTGTGCCGTCGTCGTCCTTTATCTCCGGAATTTCAGGCGCCTTGATTTCCTGGTAACGCGGCGCCGTCATCTTCTGCGAGGCGGGAAGGTTGGCCCACAACTGGAAGCCATGCATGCGTCCGGCCTGATCGCCTTTGGGCATCTCCTGGTGGATGATTCCGCTGCCCGCCGTCATCCACTGCACATCGCCCGAAGCGATGGCACCGCGGTTGCCCATGCTGTCGCCGTGCTCGACCGTTCCAGCAAGGACGTAAGTAATAGTCTCAATCCCGCGGTGCGGATGCCACGGAAAGCCTGCCAGGTAATCCTCCGGAACGTCATTGCGGAAGTCGTCCAGCAGGAGGAAGGGGTCGAAGTCGGAGGTGTTGCCGAAGCCAAACGCGCGTCGCAGGTGCACGCCCGCACCTTCGAGAGTTGGTTTGGCCTTCACCAGGCGCTTAACGGGACGAATAGACATTGTGTTGCTCCGGTATTCAGGGTCTTGCGTAGATATCTGGTCAATTTTGACCAGTCCTCAGGCGTCGTGATGTTCGATACTCCTTGTAGCTAAAATTCTACCAGCGAGCTTACGTAGGGCGGACGCCCTCGTCCGCCCAGCGGAGCAAGGCTCCGCAGCAGTTTTCTGGATCCCGCGACTTCTGGCGAGCTCCGCTCGCCCACCCGGACGAGGGCGTCCGGGCCTACGCGATCTCATGCACCACCAGGGGCTAATGTCACTTCCTGAGACAATATTTTCCCGAGGGATGTTGGAAGTCGTCGCTCCCGGCCCCCGCACCCGGGACGACGTTGCGGCCCCCCGCTGGCACACCAAGCCCTCGCTGCCCAGTCGAATTGCCGTGATCGGCAACTATCTGCCCAGGCATTGCGGGATCGCCACGTTCACTACCGACCTGTGCGAAGCCATTGCGGCGGAGTATGGGACCGCACGGCTATTGGCTTTGCCGGTCAATGACACAGAAGAAGGATATGACTATCCCGCCCGGGTGCGATGGTCCCTGGCGCAGGACGACGTGGCCTCGTATCAGGAAGCCGCGAAATTCCTGAACTTCCACAATATCGACATGGTGTGCCTGCAGCACGAATATGGAATCTTCGGCGGCCCGGCTGGAAGCCATATTCTGCATTTGCTGCGCGGCTTGAAGATGCCGGTGGTGACCACGCTGCACACCGTCCTGCGCGAGCCCAACCCCGACCAGCTCATGGTCATGGAGGAGATTGCGGAGCTTTCCGACCGGCTCGTCGTTATGAGCCAGCTCTCGTCCCAGTTCCTGCAGGAAATTTTCAAGGTGCCCGTCAGCAAGATTGACATGGTTCCGCACGGCGTTCCGGACCTGCCTTTTCTCGATCCCAATTTCTATAAGGACCGCTTTGGCGTCGAAGGCAAGGCGGTGCTGCTCACCTTCGGCCTGCTCTCGCCCAACAAGGGTATTGAAAACGTGATTAAGGCCATGCCGCAGATCCTGTCGAAGCACGAAAACGTGGTTTATCTGGTGGCGGGCGCGACCCATCCTCACATCCTGCGCCGCGAGGGTGACAAGTATCGAGCCGGCCTGCAGGCCCTGGCCAAAGAAGTCGGAGTGGAATCGCAAGTGATCTTCCACGACCGTTTTGCCAGCCCTGAGGAAATGGCGGAGTTCATCGGCGCGGCCGACATCTACATCACTCCTTATCGCCACGAAGCGCAGGTGGTCTCCGGGACGCTCGCCTATGCCCTGGGAGCGGGCAAAGCGATCATCTCGACTCCTTACTGGCACGCCATTGAGCTGTTGGACGAAGGTCGCGGGGCGCTGGTTCCCTTCCAGGATCCCGGCGCCATCGCGCAAAAAACCATCGAACTTCTGAGCACGCCGGCGCTGCGTCATGCCATGCGCAAGCGCGCCTACCTGTTCGCCCGCGATATGGTCTGGAAAAAATCCGCGCAGGGTTACATGGCGAGTTTTTCCCGGGTCCGCGGCGACCGCATGGCGACTCCCCGAGTTCAGTATTCGGCGCGCTTTAACGAGAAATCGCTGAACCTGTTGCCCGAATTAAAACTCAGCCACGTGAATGCCCTGACCGATGACACCGGGATGCTGCAGCATGCCATTTTCACCATCCCCAACCGCGCCGAGGGCTATACCACCGACGACAATGCGCGTGCCTTGATTTTTACCGTGCTGCTGAATCAACTAGCAGAGAAGGCTGCCGGAGCAGACGCGACGGCCAACCCGGACTGGGCTTTCCGCTACCTGGCATTCCTCGAGCATGCCTTCAATCCCAGGATGAAAAGGTTCCGAAACTTCCTGGGCTACGACCACAAGTGGTTGGAAGAACAGGGTTCGGAAGATTCTCACGGACGCGCGTTGTGGGCCCTCGGATCCCTCCTGGGCCGGTCCGGGAATCCCGGCCTGCGGGGCGCGGCTGGCCGCCTGTTCGAGTTCGCTGTGCCGGCAGTTGTCGAGTTTCACAGCCCCCGGGCCTGCGCCTATGCCGTGCTCGGAATTCAGGAGTACCTTCATTCCTATCCTGGCGACCGCGACGCCCAGCGCGTACGAGTGGCGCTGGCTCAAAGACTGCTCGATATGTATGACTCGGTCCACCGCCCGGACTGGAAGTGGTTTGAGGATGTGGTGGCCTATGGCAATGCCAGGCTGCCGCAAGCCCTGCTGCTGGCGGGATCGGCTTGCGAAAATGATCGCATGCTCGCCGCCGGACTCGAGTCCTTGAACTGGCTCATGGAAACCCAGCGTTGCCCGACCAATGGACACTTTGTGCCCATCGGTTCGGAAGGATTCTACCGCCAGGGTGGAGAACAGGCGCGCTTCGATCAACAACCGGTCGAAGCCGCGGGTGCGGTTTCCGCCTCTCTGCAGGCTTACCGGGTCACGGGCGATGATCGCTGGCGCATGGATGCCTGGTCGGCGTTCAACTGGTTCCTGGGTGACAACGATCTTCAGCTTCCTCTCTACGATTCTGCCACTGGCGGATGCCGGGACGGTTTGCATCCCGACCGCGCCAATCAAAATCAGGGAGCGGAATCCACCCTGTCTTTCCTGATGGCATTGCTCGAAATGAGCTCCCTTCAAATACCTGAAAAGTTGGATGGCCGTTCATGACTGCTCCTGAAACCACGATAGTCAACCTCGAAAGCTCTCACTATCCGCCCCTGCTCCTGCGCCACCCGGGCAACCCCATTCTCACGCGCAAGCACTGGCCGTACTCCATCAATAGCGTGTTCAATGCCGGCGCAACCTTGCTGCAGGATGGCACCACTCTGCTGCTGTGCCGCATCGAAGACCGGCGCGGATTGTCGCATCTGTGCGCCGCCCGCTCGCTCAATGGCGTGGACGGCTGGCAGATCGACCGCGAACCCACCCTGATGCCCAGCCCCAAGGATTATCCCGAGGAGGTCTGGGGCATCGAAGACCCGCGCATCACCTTCGTGCCGGAACTGCAACAGTACGCTGTGACCTATACCTCGTACTCGCGGGGCGGCCCGGGTGTGTCATTGGCCCTGACCAAAGACTTCCGCAGCTTCGAGCGCTACGGCGTCATCATGACGCCCGATGATAAAGATTCCGCGCTCCTGCCCCGGCGCATCAACGGTTATTGGGCGCTGATTCATCGCCCCATGACGCCCCTCGGGGCCCACATGTGGATTTCCTATTCGCCCGACCTGCGCCACTGGGGCCGGCACCGGCCCATATTGGAGGCCCGCCGTGGGGCCTGGTGGGATGCCAACAAGATCGGACTCTCCCCGCCGCCGATCGAGACGTCAAGAGGCTGGCTGGTGCTCTACCACGGAGTGCGGCACACTCCTTCGGGCTGCCTGTACCGGCTGGGTCTGGCCCTGTTTGATCTGGAGAATCCGGAGAAATGCCTGTTGCGCGGCGACTCCTGGATCTTCGGGCCGGAAGCGGACTACGAGCGCAATGGCGACGTCAATGATGTCGTCTTCCCCTGCGGATACACCATGGAACCCGATGGCGACAACGTCAATATTTACTACGGGGCGGCCGACTGTTCGATCGCATTGGCCCGGGCCAGCGTGCGCGCTCTGCTGGAATGGCTCGATGCCAATGGAAGTTGTGAACGCCGGCGATCGCAGGATGTATGAACCCAGTGCTCTGGCTCTTCGAGTTTGTCTTCCGCTGCCGTCACCGTCAGATGAGCCGCGTATTCACCATCAAAGGGAGAACGTATCAGGTCTGCTTCAAGTGCGGACGGGAATTTGAATGTTCAGAACCTCCGGTCATTTGATCCTGGCTGCGCCAAGCGGCCGGTGACCGCAGACTGAGCGATGTTGCTCAGACGCCGGGCGGCGCATTTGTCATGCTCTCTTGCATCCTGGTTCTTACATCCTTAGTTACGCTCAAAGAGGAAGACCATATGACCGATCCAGTAAGCATGACCTTGCCCGGAGTCGTCGAAGAAACCATCCACTCATCCGATTCCACCGCAGCGGAAAAGGCGCAGATCGCGATTCCAGGTGTCGATGGACTGCAACACATCCGCATCGACAATACTCTGACCATGAAAAACGGCGACCTGGTGAGCCTCGAGAAGGGCGCGACGGTGAAGGTCACCATCAAAGCGTAGGCAGAAAGCCACAGACACTTTCTACCTCTGCGTGAAGCAACCCATGCCCCAGCTCCGGATGTGAGCTATCTTGCTCAGACAAGACGGCGCCTGCCTGTCATTCTTTACTCTGCTGAGTGTGTAGAGGGCGACGATCCCTAATTCGGAGCTCTCATTACTGGGTCGCGGCGGGTCAGGTCCCGGCCAATCCAAGTCGAAGCGACCACATCCAGCTAGTTGACATTCTTCGTCCGTGTTGGGCCGCGGAACTTCACGGCAACACGATGCGACCCTGAGAACTCGAACAACAATTAGGGCAACACCCTCGGCGGAGAGGGCGTCTGCCCGCGCAAAAAGGAAAGGTCAAAGACCATGCCTTTAATTCAGGTCCTGGAAGTTCTGATCGTGGTAGGTGTTTTGCTGTGGCTGGTGAACCGCTTCATTCCTATGCAGTCGTCCATCAAGTCGATCCTGAACGGCGTCGTGGTAATCGCCGTGGTCCTGTGGCTGTTAAATGTTTTTGGACTGTTTCATTCCCTTTCCCGTATCCACGTCGGGAACGGATGAACGGATTATGAGCAAGTCATAATCCCGACCCGCGAATTCAAGATGGAGACTAGAGCAGGACGGCAGATATCTGCCACAAGGAGAGACCTTTGAATACCAAGCTTCTGTTAGCAGCCGGACTCACCCTCAGTTTGAGTGCATTCGCACAGAGCAATTCTCAAGCCGTCGAGCCCATGGAACACACCCCGACCTTCCGGGTGACCGTGGTCAGCCGCAGCGTTCAGGCGGTCAATTACAAGCATCGCGGCGGAGCCACCAAGATGGATTTCGCGGGCACTGACCTCATGCCCCAAGCCCGCGGCGAAGCCAAAGTGGAGAGCAAGAAGGGCTACATCGAAATCGAAGTAGAGTTTGCCAACCTGGAAAAACCCACGACTTTCGGCAACGAGTATCTGACCTACATCCTGTGGGCCATCTCGCCCGAGGGGCGGGCAGTGAACCTGGGAGAAATCCTGGTGGGCGATAACCATCGCAGCAAGGTGGATGTCACTACCGACTTGCAGTCGTTCGCTTTGGTGGTCACCGCGGAACCTTACTATGCGGTGCGGCAGCCCAGCAACGTGGTGGTGCTCGAAAACGTGGTCCGCGAAGATACCAAGGGGACCACCGAGGCCATGCACACCAAGTATGAACTTCTGGAACGCGGGGGCTACATCCCCACCGGCTACAAATTCGATCCGGTAGTTCTGAATACCAGATTGCCCCTGGAATTCTTCGAAGCCCGCAACGCCCTGCGCATTGCACAGGCCGAGGGGGCCGAGACTTATGCTCGTGACAGCTATCAGCATGCCTCCCGCTTGATGGACCAGGTCGATGCCGATGCCGTCAACAAGCACAGCGATCGCAAGGCCATGATCGGGGTGGCCCGCGAAGTGGTGCAGACGGCGGAAGACGCCCGCGCCATCACGGTCAAGAAGATCGAAGCGGAGCGACTGGAGAATGAGCGCCAGGCGGCCGCTGACGCGCAGGCCAATACCCAGGCGCTAGCCGACGATGCAACCCAGCAGAAGGAACAGGCACAGGCGGACCAGGCCCGCGCCGAGCGCGCCAAATCGCGAGCTGAGTCGGATGCATCACGGGCGCAAGCTGCCACGGCACAAGCTCAGGCCGATGCCGCGAGTGCCCAGGCAGACGCCAATCAGGCCAAATCCGATATGGCGGCCAACCAGGCTTCGTCCGCCGACGCCCTCTCCGCGGCCCAGGCCGATGCCGACCAGTCAAGGCTGGCCGCGCAACAGGCCCAGTCGAGCGTGCAACAGGCGGAAGCCGACAAAGCGGCCATGCGCTTGCGCTTGTCCGAGCAACTCAACACCATTCTGCAGACTCGCGACAGCGCGCGCGGGCTCATCGTCAGCATGTCCGATGTCTTATTTGACACCGGAAAATACTCGTTGAAGCCGGGCGCGCGGGAGAAGCTGGCAAAAGTCGCCGGCATTCTGCTTGCCTATCCTGGACTCAACATCGAAGTCGGCGGCTATACCGACAATGTGGGCGGCGATCAGATGAACCAGACCCTGTCTGAAAACCGCGCCGACTCAGTGCGGGATTACCTGGTGCAACAAGGCGTGTCGTCGAATGCGGTCACAGCCAAAGGCTTTGGCAACAGCCTCGCCGTAGCTTCAAACGACAACTCCGCCGGCCGGCAGCAGAACCGGAGAGTCGAGCTTCTGGTGTCCGGCGAGGCCATCGGCAACTCGGTCAATCCGCAAACCGGAAGCCTGCAGTAGGGCAAACGCAATCCAGCAACAACGGAGGCTGCACAGTGAAAGTAATCGGAATCACCAGCACCGCCATTCTGTCCCTGGTTCTCGGAGTCGCTGCACCTGCCTACGCCCAGCACGAAGATCACGGCGACAAGCAGGACCGCGCCAAACCGCAGCAGGGCGGGCATCAGCAAGGCAAATCCGAGCAGGAGCATGCTCAGAAACCGCAACCGCAGCATGCCCAGCCCCAGCATGCCCAACAGCAGAACCAGCAACAGCAGGCGCAACGCAATCAGCAGCAGGCTCAGCAGAAGCAGGAGCAGTCCCAGCACAACCAGCAGCAATCCCAGCACAACCAGCAGCAGGCCCAGCATAACCAGCAACAGCAGCGTATCCAACAGAGCGCCTGGCAGCAGCATCGCTCACAGAACTGGCAGTCCGACCACCGGAACTGGCAGCAACGTGGCGGCTACCGCGGTTATCGCATTCCTGATGACCGCTATCGCGGATACTTTGGGCCGAGCCACGGGTTCCGCATCAACACCCTCCCCTTCCTGGTTGTAGGCGGATACCCTCGCTTTCAGTACGAAGGCTATTGGATCAGTGCGGTCGATCCCTGGCCGTCCAACTGGGGGGATGACTGGTACGACAACGACGATGTGTACGTAAGCTACGTGGACAACGGCTACTACATGTACAACCGCAGTTATCCCGGCCAGGGAATTGCGATCAACATCACATTCTAGTGCGGGTTTCGGCGGTGCAGCTTCGGGAGAGGCTGCACCGTCATGAACACATTGACTCAAGGAGCCACCATGCTTGGAACTGTACTGATCGTCGTGCTCATCTTGGCGCTGGTCGGGGCGCTCCCCCGCTGGTCGCACAGCCGGGACTGGGGCTATGCCCCAACCGGTGGAGTGGGCATAATCATTCTCATCGTCGTCGTTCTCGTGCTTCTGGGCCGCATCTGACCCGTGCTGCGCTCGTTCAAATGGCGTGCCGTGGCCGGAGGTTGGCGCCTGCTGTTGGTCCGACGGGTGGCCCTTTTTCTCGTTCTCGTCATGTGCAGCGGCGGCTCGTCCGCGTATTCCGTTCTGACCCACGAACAAATCGTTGACCTGCTCTGGACTGACGCTCTTCGTCCCCTGCTGCTGCAGCGCTATCCCGGACTCACCGAGGAGCAGCTTACCGAGGCGCATGCCTACGCTTACGGCGGTGCCGTCATCCAGGACCTCGGCTACTACCCCTTCGGCAGCACGGAGTTCAGCAATCTGGTGCATTACGTCCGCAGCGGCGACTTCGTGCTCGAACTGCTGCGCCAGAGCCAGGATGTTAACGAGTACGCCTTCGCGCTGGGCGCCTTGTCGCACTACGCGTCGGACATCGCGGGCCACCCTGCGGTCAACACTGCGGTGGCGGTCGAGTATCCGAAGTTGCGCGCCAAGTTTGGCAAGTCGGTCCGCTACGCCCAGGACAAGACCGCCCACCTGAAAACCGAGTTCGGGTTTGACATGGCGCAGGTGGCGAAAAACCGCTATGCGTCGCAGCAGTACCACGATTTCATCGGGTTCAAAGTATCGAAGCCCCTGCTGGAGCGTGCCTTCCCGGCCGTGTATGGATTGGAATTGAAGGACGTGCTGGCGCACGAGGACCTGGCCATCGGTTCCTACCGTTTCTCGGTCAGCCGCCTGATTCCACAAATGACCCAGGTCGCACTGCAAATCCACAAGAAGGACCTGAAGCGCGAAATACCCAATTTCGCCAAACGAAAGTTCCTGTATCGCCTTTCGCGCTCCGACTATGAAAAGGAATGGGGAAAAGACTACATCAAGCCCGGACTGGGCACGCGGATCCTGTCAACGCTCTTGCGCTACATGCCGAAAATTGGTCCGTTCAAAAAGCTGGGATTCAATAATCCGACTCCGCAAACCGCCGATCTCTATATCAAGAGCATCAACGCCACCGTCGATCAGTACCGTGCCTACCTCGAAGCGGTGCGCACCGGGACGCTGGTCCTTCCCAACTATGATTTCGATACCGGTAACCCGACCCGGGCGTCGGAATATTCCCTCACCGACGACAGCTACGCCAAGTTACTGGGCCAACTTTCTGACCGGAAGTTCGATCTGGCGTCCCCCGACCTGCGGGCGAACATCCTGCAGTTTTATTCCGACCTTACGCTGCCGATCGAGACCAAAAAGGACGCGGCTCACTGGCAGGGCGTGCTGACCGGGCTGGACCAGTTGAAGGACGCGGCCCCGTTTCAGACTCTCGCGGGCCGCCCGGCGCCGGCGATCGAATGAATTGCTGCGCCGCCAACCAAACCCTCATCCCACATCCATCTCATCCCACCGCACCCAACTCCCCTGTCCCGATCAGGCGCTCGATTTGTATCTCGATCATCGAGGTGGCGGCGGTCCTTGCGCTTGTCCTGACCGGCCAGGCGCAATCCGTCGCTTCTAGGCCTGCTCCAGCCATGCCGCCCGTAATCGTCATCGGCTTTGTCGGCGGGTTTATCAGGCACGACAATCCCAATCATAGCGAGGTGCAGCTGGCAGCGCGCCTGCGCCAGACCTATCCCTCCGGAGTTAAGGTGGAGACCTTTGAGAGTTATCACAAGGGAAAAGCCCGCAAGCGAATCCTCAGCCTGCTGGATACGAACCACGATGGGACTCTGACCCTCGACGAGAAACAGAAAGCCCGCATCATCATTTACGGACACAGCTGGGGCGGCTCCGCGGCCCTGGCCGTGGCCCGGCGCCTCGAAAAAGATGGCATCCCCGTGCTCCTGACGGTTCAAGTGGATAGCATCTCCATGTTTCGCAAGAATGATGCGGTCGTCCCCGCGAACGTGGCCCGGGCCGCAAATTTCTACCAGCCCCACGGACTGCTGCACGGCCAGTCCGAGATTCGCGCCGCCGATCCAGCCCGCACCCGTATCCTGGGAAATTTCCGGTTCGAATACAAAGCCGGTTCTTATAGCTGTGAAAAGTATCCCTGGTATGACCGCGTCTTTGTGAAAGCTCATACCCAGATTGAGTGCGACTTGAGGGTATGGCAACAAGCGGAGTCTCTGATACGGTCCGACCTGCCCCCGTTTTTGTGTGGCCCGGGCGCGCTCGCCCGCCGTTCTTGGCGGATTCAGGACCCCGGACATCGGACCCGGGACGTCGGCAGACGGAATTGGTGAGCTTCAAAACTTTCATTGCGCAGAGACCCGCTCGCGCCGTGGAAGAGCGGCGCTTTAAGCGCCGCGTCGCCAGATTGGACATTTGGGGCTTCAGCCCCAGTGGCGCCGCTGGGCCTAAAGGCCGAGGGCTGTGATCGCTGCGGAGCGCGGCCCTAAAGGGCCGCTCTTCCACAAACACCACCCTTCCACAACGGCAGCTCCGCGCACCCGCGGTTCGCACCCACGCGAGGCCTAGCGGAACAGATTGATCTTTGCCAGATCGAGAACCTCGTCACCACGGCCGCTAAGGACTGCCTTAAGCGTGAACAGGCTGAAGCCTTTTACTTGTTCAATGCTGAGCGTCGGGGGCATGGAGAGTTCCTGCCGGCTTACCATGACTTCGACCAGCGCCGGGCCGTCATGCCGCAAGGCCTGGGCGACCATGGGTCGAACCTGGTCGGGCGTTTCAGCCGTCAGCCCCAGCAGGCCGGCGCCTTCAGCCATTTTTGCAAAATCCGGATTCTGCAGGTCGGTTCCGAACTCCAAAATGCCCGCCGCCTTCATTTCCAGTTCGACAAAGGCCAGCGAGTCATTCTTGAAAACGATCACTTTCACCGGCGCCTGCAATTGCCGGAGGGAGAGCAAGTCTCCCATGAGCATGGCAAGCCCGCCATCGCCCGACAAGGTCACAACTTGACGGCCGGGATGACTGACCTGGGCCCCGATGGCCTGAGGCAAGGCATTCGCCATCGATCCGTGATTGAAGGAGCCGAGCAGCCGCCGTTTGCCGTTCATGGTCAGGTAGCGCGCCGCCCAGATGGTTGGGGTGCCCACATCACAGGAAAAAATTGCGTCTTCGGCGGCAAGCTCGTCGAGCACCCGGACCACGTACTGAGGATGGATCGGTTTCTTGCCCGACCCGTCGGTCGCGAGTTCATCCAGGCCCTGGCGTGTCTTCCTGTAGTGTTCGAGCGCGGCCTTCAAGTGCTTGTCGTCTTCTTTGTGTTCCAGCCTTGGCAGAAGGGCGCGAAGTGTCGCCTTCGTGTCTCCCACAAAGCCGTAATCGACCTTGGTGCGCCGGCCCAACTGTTCTCCCCGGATGTCGATCTGCACCACCGTCGCATCTTTAGGAAAGAACTGCTGATAAGGGAAGTCGGTCCCAATCATCAGCAACAAGTCGCAGTTCATCATGGCGTGATAGCCCGAAGAAAATCCCAGCAAGCCGGTCATGCCCACGTCGAACGGGTTGCCGTACTCGATGAATTCCTTCCCCCGCATGGCGTGCACGATCGGGGCCTGGAGTTTGGCCGCCAGTTCAATCAGTTCCGCATGCGCCCCGGCACAACCCGCTCCACCCAGGATGGTTATCTTCTTTGCCTGGTTGAGCACCCCGGCCAACCCCGCGATCTCTTCATCGGAAGGACACACGGTGGGCGCCGGCGGCGGGAAATGCAACCGCGGCTTCTGTTCAACCGCATCGCGCAGGGCGACGTCTCCCGGGATCGCGACCACTGCAACCCCACGCCGGGAGAGCGCGGTCTGCATCGCAATCTCCAGGACGCGGGGCATCTGCTCGGGCTGCGAAACCAGTTCGCAATAGTGACTGCATTGCGCAAAGAGATGTTCCGGGACGGGTCTCCTGAAAGTATCCGCTTCCGATTTCGTTGCTGGGAATCTGCGCTGCGATGGCGAGCACCGGGACCCGGCTGCGATGGCAGTCATAGAGACCGTTGATCAAATGCAGATTGCCCGGACCGCAACTCCCCGCGCACACCGCGAGCTCCTGCGTGAGGTGCGCTTCCGCGCCCGCCGCAAACGCGGCTGTCTCTTCATGCCGCACATGGATCCACTGAATTTGTTTTTGCCTGCGAAGCGAGTCCGTGATTCCGTTGAGGGAATCGCCTGGAAGGCCGTAGATCCTCTTGACGCCCGCTGCAGCCAGAGTATCCACCACCAGGTCGGATACTTTCTTATTCGCCATGGCACTGCTGCCTTTCTTGTATTTGATTTCCGCCCGTCGCTGCCAGGCTCCAGCGGCAGTTGGCATCCGGGCGATGAAAGGTGAAAAGGACAACCCTGACCTTCCACATTATTCCTCAATTTGGATGGCAAACGGGAGAGATACGAACGTAATTTTTGATGCAGAGAGGCGGTTATTTCCGTACAGGGAAGAGGAGTACCGGCAGGTTCGTCTAGTAAAGCGGCATGGCGCCCGCGTCAGGAGGGGCGAGTGTGAAAGTCATCTCTTCTTTCGACCTTGAGGAGATCGCCGTTTTCTGGCTTCGGCGCTTCGCGTTTTGGTCCTGGCATCTGAACTCGCGGTGAGCTGCCGGGTTCTGGACACCAGTTGCTTCGACTCCTGGACGGTTTCTGCTTCCTTGGCATTCACTCGCCGGATAATTTCCCGTCTCTCACCCGTGTTTGGCATGATTGAACCTTCCAGGAAGCAGGATGGTGGACAGAGTAAAAGCGCTGACCGAGACCGGCACCCGGTCTCCGCCAGCGCTGGAAACTCCCCCATCAACTAGTTCCTCTCGTCGTTCACTTCCGCAATGGCTGCCTGGTGCCCGGCTTCGGATACTGCCCTCACGAACGCATCCGCACTTTTCGGGGTTGGGGTCTTGCCGGAAAGGATGTTGCGGAACGCCATGCTGCTTGCCATAGATGGCGCGGGTGGAATCGTTGTCCTGTTCGATCACTGCGCCTTCGAGCGTCAGACCGGCGAACACACCCTTGGAACGGGAGTAAGTCAGCATCTCGAGTGTTCATCTTCCAGTCCGTTCCGGCAGAAGCATGACGGCCAACCGGGCCCGCCGCTACTGATCCTTCACCCGTAAGCGCGAACTTGCTCGAGAGCAGATGCTGGAAGCCCTGGTCGTTCATGACCAGCATCACCAGGTCTACGCCTTCGACGCCGATCTGCAATCCCCAGCTTCCGCCGCCAATGGACACGAACGCAGGCGCGCTCCAGCCGTCGGAGGTGCGGCACGACGCGACGCCGCGTCCGTGCTTGCCGCCAAAAATGAACCCGCCTTTGATCAGGTTGGGAACCACCAGGATGCACTTCGCATTGCTCAGCACTTCTTCGGGAATTCCTTTGTCCGGAGTTCCCATGATGGCGTGCAGAACATCGACGGACGTTATTGCAGGCGTTCGACCGTGTCTGACGGGCGGTGCCTGCCCAGGCCAAAGTTCCAAACAGGCCCATCAAACCCATCAACAACACTGACATTGTTTTTTTCATGAATTTGTTCCTCTAGGAGCCACGAAACTAAGAGGAGAGAACTTCAGATGGGCTGACTTAGTTCAGGGACCTGAAAGAGAAAGCAGGAATGCTCTTCTCTAGTCACATGATGGCCCTGCCGCTGCGCGATAGCTGATCTGAATTGCTCACTCTCGGGTTGCGGTCCAGGCCTCGTTTCCCAAAGAAGCGAGCAATCTTGCACAGAACCACGGACCCGGACCTGTCATCCTTACTGTTGCCGGGGTACGAAAAGGTGACAACCCAAGCGGGCTTGGGCATTCAGCATATTTTCCTTGTGCTCCTCGCACTAAGATTGCGTTGTCGGACAGGCAGCGATCAGAAAGTCCAGAAGTTTGGCGATGACATCCCTTCCGCATCCCTTTCTTAGCCGCATCCGAAGCCGGTTTGCCTACCTGGCGGCGTCGCTGAGGAAGTCGTTTGGGATGCAACCCCACGACGGCGATTTTGCTTCCCAGCGCATGTGCCCTTTCTGTGGGCTTATCACACCGCGCCATGAATCCTGTTGCCTGGAGTGCGGCAAGGTGCTCCGGCCAGCCTGAACCGCCTGCTCCCGATAACTGCGTTCCCGACTTTATTCCCTCCGGCATTCCATCAGCGAAGCCGGATCTGTCCCTCTCCGACTTGCCGTCCACTTCCCCGAATGGGACTGCCTTCTCCCAACCTGGAACGGTTTTGGCTTCATTTACCCCCCCGCCCTCGCGCAAGTGATACCCACTCCGCGCTCAATCGGCCGGGTCAAAAATATTTTGCGAGGCGCGACCACCGGGTACGCGGCCTGGGTGCAAGTCGTTAGAAGTGTTGAAGAATTGGAAAAGATGCCAGCCAGTCCGGCGCCCACAATGGCGCAGGCGTGGCGCCGCCTGAACGAATTGGCTCACCACTCTCGCGAAGTTCGGTCACCCGATTGCATTTCCGTTGTCCGGTGGCACTTCAGCCGAGAAATCGAACAGCGAGGGTGACGGTTATGCGAAGGTACAGCGCTCATACGATCTGCTTCATGTCAATTCTGCTGCTATTGGTCGCGACCGGATGCAGCGATCCGGACGAGTCCGGCGGCAACCCCGGCTTGACTGCACCTGTGGTGGTGTCGGTTGCACCCCTGAGCGGCGCCAGCGGCGCCTGTATCAACACGATCGTCACCGCCACCTTCAGCAAGGCAATGAATCCTGCAACGATCAACTCCACCACCTTTACCCTGACCGGGCCCAGCGGCACCGCCGAACTGGGACAGGTCACATACAACGTCGCCAGCAATACAGCGATCTTTGCGCCGGCGGCCGCTCTCGCGCCCAACACGCTCTACACCGCCGCCATCTCGACCCGGGCCAGGGACGTATTTGGCATCGGGCTCGCGAACCGGATGGTGTGGAGCTTCACCACGGGCGCTGGAGCCTGCTCAGGGGTTGGCGCACCGGCAGTGGTTTCGGCCACTCCCGCGAATGGTGCGTGTCCCAACACCATCGCCACTGCTGTCTTCAATGAGGCCATGGACCCCACCACACTCGATACCGCGACCTTTACCTTGACCGGGCCGGGCACCACGCCGGTGAACGGCGTGGTCAGCTACGATGCGCCCAGCAATAGCGTGACCTTCACCCCTGCAAACGTCCTGGTGCCGAGCACCACCTACACAGCCACGATTACGACCGGGGCGGAAGACCTCCTGGGGCAGCCTCTGGCCAGCGATTTCGTGTGGACCTTCACCACCGCTGCCACTCTATGCCAACCGCCGTCGCCGCCTAATTCGGTGAACCCCGCCAACGGCTCCAGCGGAACATGCTCGAGCACCGTGGTCGCCGCCACCTTCCCGCAGGCGATGAACCCTGCCACCATCAACCCCGCGACTTTCACGCTGACAGGACCCGGCGTCACCCCGGTCGCAGGAACCATCACCCACGACGTACCCAACCAGATGTTTGTCTTCACCCCCACCAGCACGCTCGCCCTCAATACAGCCTTTACCGCCACCATTACCACCGGCGCCCAGGATGCAGCGGGCAATGCACTGGCCAGCAATTTTGTGTGGACTTTCACCACGTCCGCGGCGGCGTGTGTTCCGCCGCCTCCTCCCACGGTGATTTCCGTGTCTCCTCCGGACGCGGCCCTGGGCATTTGTCCCGACGTTGTAGTCACCGCCACATTTGATGAAGCCATGAACCCTGCCACCATCACCACGACAACTCTGAAATTGGCCGGCCCCGGGGTGACCCCCGTCACCGGGGCCGTCGCCTTGGATGTCACGGGCAGGATTGCTTCCTTCACCCCCGCGAGCGATCTCGCACTGAACACCATCTATACCGGCACGGTCACCACTGGGGCCCAGGACCTGATCGGCAACGGACTGGCCAGTGATTTTGTCTGGAGTTTCACCACGGCAACGCAGATATGTCAGCCGCCGGTGCCATTGGGATCGGTAAAGAATTTCGACGCCGTGGCCGGTTCTACCGTCACCAATACCGGGCCCACCACCATTGCCGGCGGCGACGTCGGGCTGAGCCCGGGAAGCGCGGTCACGGGATTTCCCCCCGGAACCATGGTCCCTCCCGCGGTAATGCATGTCACCGATCCGACCGCGGCGCAGGGCCAACTCGATCTGACCTCCGCCTACAACTACGCCGAAGGCTTGCCCGGAGGCGCGGTCCTGCCCGGCGACTTGAGCGGTCTGACTTTCACCCCTGGCCTGTACAAGAACTCGAGCACGGTCATGTTGTCGGCCGGGAACGTCACGCTCGACGCCCAGGGTAACGCGAATGCGGTTTTTATCTTCCAGATAGCGTCCACGCTCACGACCCTGGGGGGTACTCAGGTTGTCCTGTCCGGAGGAGCGCAGGCCAAGAATGTCTTTTGGCAGGTCGGCTCTTCCGCGACCCTGGGCACAACCTCCATCTTTAAGGGAACAATCCTGGCCCTTCAGTCCATCACCTTGAATACCGGCGCCGTTCTGCAAGGCAGAGCGTTAGCCCGTAATGCCGCAGTCACATTCGACAGCAACACGGTAACCGCGCCCTGACCGGAAGCGTGCGGCAGGGGCCAGCTTCAGGCTGGCCCTGCCGGGCCGGGCGCGAAACGATTTCAAGTCTCAAAGGTCGGAGGACTCTACGTATGTCGTCGTCTCATTCTCACCGCCATCATGCCCCGTTTGCAGCAATGCTGTTGGCAGGGATTGCCGTCCTGTGCGTCGGCGCGGTCGCGGCCGCGCAGGAGCAGCCCGCCCCCAAGTGGGAGCTCTACGGCGGATACTCTTTCTTCCATCCCGGCGCCGATATCCACGGCGTGCTACCTCTGGGGCTGCTCCCGGTAAGCAGCCGCCTGGAGCCGAATCCGCGTGGCGTCGGCGCCAGCGTGACCTATGACTTCAACCGCTGGTTCGGCCTCACCCTCGATGGCAGCACATCCTGGAACAGCGGCGAAGTAGGAACGGACCGCGTGGATGACACCGCGCTCTCCAATCTTTCACTGGGCCCGAAGTTTACCTTCCGGCACCACCGCTTTTCGCCATTTCTGGAAGTGTTGGTGGGCGACCATCGCCTGATGCCTGATGCCTTCCACGACATCCAAAAGTTGGGCATCATGGCCGGCGGCGGGCTTGATATCAACCTGACCCGGCACGTGGCGCTGCGGCTGCTGCGGGCCGACTTCGTTTACTCCAACTACCGCTATGGCCCTTCGGCCACCACTCCCGAGACTGAAATCCGCGGCGTTCGACTGCAGAGTGGCGTGGTGTTCATGCTCGGCGGCGAAGCCGCTGCGCCGGTCGGCGCCAGCTGTTCGCTGCGGCCCGGCGAAGTCATGGCCGGCGAACCGGTCGGTGTGAGCGCGACCGCCAGCAACTTCAATCCCCGTCACACCCTGGACTACAGATGGACCAGCACCGGCGGGAGAGTTAGCGGGAACGACGCCAACGCAACCATCGACACCACTGGCCTCGGAGCTGGCAGTTACACCGTGACTGCCCGGGTCTCGGACCCCAGGCGGCATAAGGTCGGGGAAGCCATCTGCAGCTCGACTTTTATAGCCAGGGAGCCGCCGCGGAATCCGCCGACCATTTCGTGCCTGGCAAGTCCGGCCACGGTTCAAACCGGAACGCCCTCCAGCATCGATTGCACTTGCGCCAGCCCGGACAACGCCTCGTTTACGGTGGGCCAGTGGACCGCCAGCGGCGGCAGCATTTCTGGCAGCGGCAACACCGCCGCTCTCGATACCTCCGGTGCTTCGTCGGGACCGATCACCGTGGGCGCAACGTGCAGCGACTCCCGCGGCCTCACTACTCCGGCCACCGCCATGGTCATGGTGGAGAACCCGCCCCCGGTCTCACCGGAAGTCAGACGACTCGAAAGCCGGCTTGCCTTGCACAGCATTTACTTTCCCACGGCCAAGCCTACCCCCGAGCATCCTGACCGCGGCCTGCTGGCCAGCCAGCAGCAAACCCTGGTTTCGCTGGCTGACGATTTCCAAAAATATCTGGAGCTCAAGCCCAATGCCCACTTGATTCTCAAAAGCCACGCCGACCCGCGGGGTACGGTGGAATACAATCAGGCCCTTTCCGAACGGCGGGTCGAGCGCACCCGGCAATTCCTGATCGAGCACGGCGTTCCCGATGCCAGCCTGGAAACCAAGGCGGTCGGGGAAGAACAGAACCTGACCGACGCCCAGGTGAAAGATGCGGTGGAGCAGAACCCCGAACTGACTCCGGCGGAACGGCAGAGAGTACTGGATCACATGAGAACGATCATCCTGGCGAGCAACCGGCGCGTGGATGTGACACTCAGTACGACAGGCCAGCAGTCGGTCCGCGAATTCCCCTTCAACGCTGCCGATTCCCTGACCCTGATCAAGGCCGAGGAAACTAAAAGAACGCCCACGACGGCAAGAAGAAAGGCCAAGCCTAAGGTTCAGTAATCACGCAGACCGAAGCCGCGAACACCAACAAGGCCGGCCGAGTCCATTACTCGGCCGGCCTTTTTCTTGCGCGGTGAAAGCGGCTCCCTCTATTTCAAAAGCCAGATGGCCCGCGCTCATGCGCGAAGGTTGGTACGGCTCCTGCCTGACAATCAGGGTAGAAGAGATTTTTCTGGCGGTGTGGTGACCGCGATCGCGCTGTTTAGATCTGAGAGATCGGTTTTCTTTGCGTCCTTTGCGGTGGTTCTTTTCTTTGCGCCCTTTGCGGTCGAGGACTTGTTGAACGGTTGCTTGTGAGGTCAAACCCATTAACCGCAAAGGACGCAAAGAAGTGTGACTGGGGGACCTGATTGCCCGCTCAATCGCTGGAGGTCGAGGCTTGTGAGGTCAAACCCTTTAACCGCAAAGGACGCAAAGAAGTGTGAATGGTGACCTGATGGCCCGCTCTAATCGCTGGCAGATGTGTTCTGCTCCAGTCCGGCGGTTGCGCCCCAAGCCCCGGGGATTTCAAGGTCTGGCATGGGAGACGCGGCAAACAGCCGCTGGCACGGTTTCGCCAGAAAGCGGGCCCAACGCGCTGATCGAGAGACGCGCGCGCTGTCGGTGGCGATTCCGGTATCCGCGTACATCTGCCGGTAGATCTTGGAAATCAGGACGAAGGCCAGACGGGCGCGCAGCGATTTTATGAACCGGGACCGCACCCAGATGCACTTGAGTCCATAAAAGTGTCCCAGACCGATTGCGTGCGCATGGCGAACTTCCTCGCGCCGACATGGTGGGGTGGGGCCAATACAGCTTGGGCCGCTACGCCTGTGGAATGAGCCAGCGGCGGGTGATGGGGATGCCTGCCACCAGCACCGGCGCAGCTTCCATTTGCTTTTCCCAGCGGATGAAGTCCACGGTGCCGGGATACGGCGTCAACGTGACAAATTGCGCAAACGCGATTTCCGCCTGGCCAGCGGCGGCAAGCGCGGTGGCATCGAAGGTTCCGGCCGGTCACTCGGCAAGCCAAAGATGAACGAGCCCAGAACATAAACGCCGTGGCGACGAAACTTCCTCAGCTGATTGACCAGAGTTTCGCCCGAGCAGTTGAATTCCTTATAAACGTCCTTCAAACCTTCCGGGGTCACGGACTCCACTCCCACCAGCGCGCCCTTGATGTGCGCCGCACACATGGCATCGAGAAACTCGGGGTCTTCGGCGGCTTCCATGGTGATTTGAGTAAAGAAGATGGTGTCGGGCGGCAGCTGCGCCAGCCGTTCCATCAGTGCAAACCGCTCCGCCCGGATGGTTTTAAGTTCATTCAGCCGGGCCGTGTTGTGTTGCTCCTCGGCCAGGCGGAGGTCGGTGAGAGTGACCGGGTAGAAATTGTCGTCGGCGAGCGCGATGAAAGCGAAATCCCAGTCTCCTTAGTTGGACGATTTCTGCGATGACAACATCCGAGGCACGCTGACGCGGACGCTGACCATCGGTTCGCCAGACCGAGCAGAAGGAGCAATGTTTGGGGCAGCCCCGAACGGTTTGAACCGATGCCCACATGTAGCTTTTGCGCGGCACCAGATCCCAGCGGGCGGGCAGGAATGCGTCGGCTTCGATCCTTCCACCTTCGTAGATCGCAGGGGAGTTCCTTGCGCGCAATCCGCCAATCCCTGGACCACACCACGTCTCCGTCGCCCTTGACTACGGCATGGGCGCCGCCCAGTTCGTGGGCTTCGTTGGGGTAGAGGGTGGCGTGAATGCCTCCGAACACCACGTAGGCGCCGCGCTCACGGGCCAGTTTCCCAATTTTGTAGCCGCGCAGCGCATTGGCGGTGTGTATGCCGATGCCCACAATATCGCCGGCTTGAATCTGGTCCGGGTCTACCGGCTCCAGGGTCTCGTCGACCAGGCAGGGATCACCGAAGCTAGCAGGTGTCGCTGCTGCGAGGACGTATAACCAGCGAGGAGTTATGACCGCAGTGCCGAAGGAGACTTCACTGGGATTGATAAGGTGAACGCGCACGCGATGTCGCCCTCCTTGGGCGGATCTGCAAAGGCTGTCGAGCAGCTTGCGCCGGGGACGACTATTTCGGATTCCTTAGAACACTGTAAACTCCGAAGTTGAGAAGCCATCGATAGAGACGACGAGACGAGTCAAATTGTCAGCCGGACAGGGTAGCAGAATCTGGTCAATATTGAACACTTTTGTAGAAAGCACTCAGGTTATCTTTGATAACGGGTCCAGCGATGAAACCTCACGTCCGTTCCGCCCATCTTGCCCTGTCGTTCGTTATCGGCCTCGGCTTCTCGCCGATCGCCTCCGCACAACCTTCGGACACACTGGCGGCGGTAGTGCCCCATGTTCAGCTGAGCACGGAAGAAGTCGTGACCAACCTCATACAGAGAAACCTCGAACGCGCCCGGGCGCTGGGCGCCTACCAGGGGACCCGGATCTATCGACTGGAGTATCACGGCTTCCCCGGTTCCAGAGCGGCGGAGATGACGGTGGATGTAAAGTACAGCACTCCCGGAACCAAGGAGTTCATCATCCGGTCGGAAAAGGGATCTCAACTCATCATCGACCGAGTATTCAAACGAATGTTGCAGAGCGAGAAAGAGGCAGCCTCCGAAGAAAAGCAGAGCCGCGTCGCTCTCAATCGCGACAACTACAAGTTCACTCTGGATGGCTACGAGAGCACGCCTTCGGGTCTGGCCTACATTCTTTTAGTGGAGCCGCGGACCGGCGACAAACTGCTGTATCGCGGCCGCATCTGGGTGGATGCGGAAGACTTTGCCGTGGTCCGCATTGATGCGGTGCCGGCGAAGAATCCTTCCTTCTGGACCAAGGAAACCAGGATCGAACAGGTTTACGCAAAGGTGGGAGATTTCTGGCTCCCGCTATCCAATCGCAGCACCAGCGCTATTCGGCTGGGAGGCCGTGCATCCTTCACCATTGACTACCAGGATTACCAGATTACGTCTGCCACTGCGGTCGGCACACCGCGCAAAGTTGCGGGCTACAGGTAGCGGATTTTCGAATTAACACGAGGGTAAAGGGAGGACGGGGGTCTCGCCCTTCCAGCCGGGCGGGGACGCCGGCCTCCACTCTAGAACGAAGGACACCTGGAGACCAGAGCTTTCAATCATGCAGCACGACATTCAGCAGTGAACTGTGGACCTGTAACCCGCCTTCCACTCCTCCGGCATAGTCAATGAAACCTAACTTTCGGAAGCGGTTCATGAAAAAGCTGACTCGCGAGCGAGTCGTCCCCACCATTTCGGCCAAGGTCTCCTGGCTGATTTTCGGGACGACAGGTTCGGGCACGCCTTCCTTGCCAAAGTGAGCCAGCATGAGCAGGACACGGGCCAGTCTCTTTTCGCTGGAATTGAACAGTTGGTCAACCAGGTCTTCCTCGTAGCGGATATTGCGCGCCAGCAGGTACGCGACAAACAAATCGGAAAACGCGTGCTCCCGATGAAGCGCGCTCATCATGGCCTTCTTGTCGATGCGCAGAAGTTGGCAATCGCTCATGGCCGTAGCTGATCCCATGCGGACAGACTGTCCTGCCAGGGCACCTTCACCGAAAAAATTTCTCGCACCCAGGATGCCGATCGTGGCTTCCTTGCCGGTCTTGGATACTACGGTCAAGCCGGACTTTGACCTTTCTGGATATAGAAAACAGCGTCGGCCGCATCCCCTTGAGTAAAGATCCCTTGTTTCTTGGCAACAGTCAGGCTCTTCCTGCCCTCGCCAATGGTCGCGAGAAAGGTGATAGGATCGAATTCACGGTTCTTCTTACTGCCTGCCACTGGACTCATCAGCTTCTATTTTAGTCCCAAACGCCAGTCAATCAGAATAAATCGCGGCCGAAATGCCCGGGACATCGAGTGAGCAATTTTGCACAGTATCTCGAAAGCAAGTGGGCTAACCTGTTTGTTTGGCTCGGGTAGGGTTTGCCTGGCCAGCAAATCCTGACCTGCTCCCCGAGGCCAGGGTTCACCCACCCCCGCAAATTCGCAGCATTTGTGACATTTAGCCTGAAATCCAGCATGAGGAGCGCAAGACGGAAGGATCCGCCGAAACGGTCAAAAGGTCTATTTTGGGACAGTTAAATCGGCCTCTGGCGTGTTATGGTTAGTCTTGAGGTGGTTAACACCTTCTCCTCTTTCAGGTCTTCTGACCTAAGCCAGTCCATCTGAAGTCCTCTCAGACCTTAGGTTTCTTCGGAAGAGTGGTGTACTCATGCCTCTTGATGCGATCCTGAACGAAGTTGCCCAACTCCACGGCGTAAGTGACCGTCTGGAGGGCCTGGCGGAGCAACATCCGCCGGTCTCGGAAGCGCTCATCACCATCGCGGGAAACGTTCGCAACACAGCCACTGTATTGGCAGTGCTGGTGGCGACCAAAAGTCACAAGGTGATCTGACCAGGGGTAGTGACTCAGTCTGAAAAATTCCCTGCAACCCAGAGTCATCCTGAGGGACTTCAGTCCCGAAGGATCTGGCGTGCACAGCGCCGGCGCTTGCCCGAGCCGCGGTCGTGCTTCACGCCAGATGCTTCGCGAGACTCAGCATGGCGCCTTGAATATAGTGAGCCAAGCCTGAAAGTGAGACACCACCGACCAGGGTGATCACAGGACGCAGGGCGGTGATCACAGGACGCAGGGCAGTGTTCCCTTTACATTCGGAGGGCGTGGCTGAGCGTCAGTTCGGTGGCACCGGCTAAAGGAAATTGCAGGGCCGCTGAGCCATCGAGCGTCAGAGGTTGCAGTTCCGCAAGCAGAGGGACAACCGCCCGCAGTCTGGTGCCGGGATCGGCGGCTTCTATTTCCAATCCGCCCCTCAGTTCATTCAAGCGCTCGCGCATTCCAGCCAACCCTACACCCGAATCTTGAACCGGCGGGCCCATGCGACTCAACCATTCCCTGGGCATGCCACGTCCGAAGTCTCGCACTTCCAGAATCGCAGCCTGCGTGTCCCGGCGAAAGCGGACCTCCACCTCGGAGGTTCCCGAGTGGCGATGCACGTTGGTGAGACTTTCCTGCAGCACGCGGAACAGCGCGATCTCAATCGTGTCCGGCAAACGCGCGACCTCCGGCGAAAAGTCCATCCGCACTTTCATCCCGCTGCGTTGTGAAAAGCCGCTGATATACCACTGCGCCGCGCTGGTGAAACCGGTTTCGTCCAGCATGGGCGGATGCAGCAGGTAGGAGGTTGTACGAATTTCCTGAAGCGCCTCATCCACCAAACGCGCGATGGCGGAAATCTCATCGTGGGTTCGTTTGTCCTTGCCCAGCTTTTGTTGCAGCAGGTCAACGCATATTTTCAAGGCGGTAAGGGTTTGGCCGGTGCTGTCATGCAAGTCGCGAGCTACCCGGCGCCTTTCCTCATCCTGCACCCTGAGAAGCCGCTGAGAGAGGCTCTGCAGCTCCGCTGTGCGCTCCAGAACCAGCAATTCAAGTTGTGAGCAGGATTGCCTGAGTGTCTGCTTTGCTCTGATGTCCTGAAAGAATCCACATAACCTAACCCCCGGAATATGAGAACTATCTCATTAAGATTTGCTGGCGTCTGAGCAATACTGCACAGCGTCTTTTGCCCCTTGCCCGCTGCTGTTTCCACCGCAAACCACGTAGGGGCAGGTGCCCTCACCCGCCTGGCCGGGCAAGGCCCGGCCGATTTCGGCGAAGGGAAAACCACTGGGGATTTAATGGTGAAACCTTGGCGAGCTTTGCTCGCCCGCCCGGACGAGGGCGTCCGGGCCTACGTGGTCTGCGGCAGGCGCCTCCGTGAAATCGAGCGAATCGTTGGGTTTGCGGGATTGTTGGTACAGGGATACGCGGCGGCCGGTTCGCAGAGAATTACTTGTCCGACGCCACCAGGCGCCGATTCCGATGAGGCTCGGTACGGGGTTGGCCGGTGCCGAGTTCACACTTCTCGCCGGGCTTGGCCCCGCAGGTGGGACAACGAATCGCCAGCGCCTGCTTCTTCGACGCTTTCATGACTCCATAGTGCCGCGTCGCCCCCGAGCGAGATGGTCAATTTTGACCAGAAACACTTCAACGAGGACTCAATTTTCGGCAGATCTTACATAGTAGAGGGACCTTGGGACATGATTGGCAAATAATCTCGGACAAGGCGCGAGCAACGCAACTCAGTGCGCGCCATTCTCGACCGGAGACGCTCCGTACAGCACGCTGCCATGCGGCGGCAGGGTCACGGTGAGCGAATCCGCCGGGCCCAGATCTTTCCGCTCCCACAAGTCCCGGAGTTCATACTTCGCGCCGGTGAAACCCAGGTCCTTCCACCGATACCGGACTTTCTGGCTGGACTCGGTGAGATTAAAAATCGCCAGAGAGTGGTTGCCAGGCTCTGCCGATTGCCCCACCCAAACGACTGTCGTGTCGGTCGCGACGGCGGGGTGATTCCCGCTGGAGTGCTGATCAACCGCAATGACCTCGGGATTGGTGAGCAACGCAGTCGTCCAGGCATCGGCCCTGGGCAGGTCGCCGCCCACCATCAACGGTGAAGCAAATATGCACCACAGGGTAAGAAAGGTTCTCTGCTCGTCGTGCGTAAGCCGGGTGTAGCGTGGCTCGCCCCATCCCGGAGCCGGCCCCAGATATCCCAGCGGAAGCATGTCCGCATCCGGCCAGTGCCCCGGCTGTGCCTTTCCCGCCCATTTCGCCATGTTCGCGAACTGTTCTCCCAGGCCCTGGGGATAATCGACAGTGCTGTGCCACAGGTCCCAGATATCGTTTGAAATTCGCCACATCTGGGCATACTTCCGCATCTCCTCCGTTTTTTCCAGCGGAGCAGGCCCGGGCGAAAGACTCAGAACAATCGGTCGGCCGGTCTTGGCCAGCGCCGTACTCAATATTCGGATCTCATCGCCTTTGTACGGACGGCTGCTGATGCAATCCACCTTGATCAAATCCACATCCCAACTGGCGTAAAGCTTCGCAATCGAATCGTAATAAGCTTGCGCTCCCGGCTTCGAAGCGTCGAGGCCGTAGTTATCGAAGTTCCACGAGCAGGTGTGGGAGGTGTCGGCGGCATCCGCGGCACGATATGGTGACCCCGAGATTGGGAGATTCTTCTGCACCGCCTGTTTGGGAATGCCCTGCAGAATATGGATGCCAAACTTCAGGCCGAGCGAATGGACATAATCCGCCAAAGGCTTGAAGCCGGCAGCATTGGCCGCTGACGGGAAGCGGTTCACCGCCGGTGTGTAGCGGCCGGAGCCGTCCATGCTGTACTGCGAGGTTTTGGAATTCCCTTCCGCCGTGGGGTTGGTGACGAACCACTCCATGTCCACGACCACGTACTGCCAGCCGAAAGGCTTCAAGTGTTCGGCCAGCCACTGAGCATTAGCTTTGACGTCAGCTTCTGTGACCGTGGTGCCGTAGCCGTCCCAACTGTTCCAGCCCATGGGCGGAGTGGCGGCCAGGAGAGACGATTCGCTTCCGTGTGCCGGCGCAACTGCCTGTCCCAGCGCAGTACTGCCAAAGAACAAAACCAGCGCCAGACCCGGCAGAAAAGTCTGCTTGTTCATGTTCGTTTCTCCGTCATCATTATTTTTCGTCTTGATCTGGATCTGGGCTGGCTAGCCTACGGATGATCGCATGCCTTCGACAAGCGACCGGAATCTACGCCATGAATCCTCTAATACACGATCCTTCAATGTCTATGTCTGAGTTTGTTGAAAGATGGGGTTCCGGCACCCCACCGGTGCACGGGCGGGACGCCCGCGCCTACATTGAATCAAGAGATTAGCATTCTAGACCTCAGAGTGCTAAGCCTTGACAGGCGGGGTTGCGCTTCCTAGAATCGACACTGGAGCATTGTTGTTTTTCCTAATCTAAGTTTTTGGATTAAAAGTACTTAATATGCCATCTGGACCCCCTATTGGGGAGCGGGAACGCGAGATTCTGACCGCCATCGTGGAGACCTTTATTGCCACCGGCGACCCCGTGGGGTCTCGGACCCTGGCGCGGTCGAACCGGGAGGGACTGAGCCCGGCCACGATTCGCAATGTTATGGCCGATCTCGCCGACGCCGGCTACCTCGAGCAGCCTCATACCTCGGCCGGCCGCGTGCCCAGTTCAGAGGCATATCGCTATTATGTAGAACAGCTTACGGGCAAGGCCAGCCTTTCGCAGGAAGACCAGGGCATTATTAAGGATTCGCTGCATGGGGTTTCCGACGTGCAGGAGTTCATGGAACGCACTTCGCGCGTGCTGTCTCTGATCTCTCACAACGTCGGTATCACCGTCGCTGTCGGCGGCCCTAAGAACGCGCTGGAGCATGTGTACTTTTCCCGGCTGGGCGACCAGAAAGTTTTGGCCGTGCTGGTGACGCGATCCGGCCTGGTGCGCGACCGCGTCCTGCGACTTGATCTTCCGCAGGCTGATCTGGACGCCGCGGCGCGCTTTATCAACGACAATTTTCGCGGCTGGACCATGGAGGCGATGCGGGCCGAGTTGGCGCGCCGTCTGGAGCAGGAGCGCAGCGAGTACGATCGCCTGATGAAATCGGTGGAGCAGCTCTACCGCCAGGGAGCGCTGACGGCTGACGAAACCGCGCAAGTGGTTTTCGTCGAGGGAGCATCCAATCTGGTGACCGGCGAGCAGGACCGGCAACGCCTGCAGGAATTGCTGCAGACCCTGGAAGAAAAACAGAAAATTGTTGAGCTGCTGGGGGCGTATCTGGACGCCAGGCAGGAAGCGGTTCGGGTGGTGATCGGACTGGACGAAGCGCTGCCGTCGATGCGAAATTTTGTGCTCATCGGCGCGCCGGCTCGGGTGGGTGACGATGTGATGGGGTCGCTGGCGGTGATTGGACCCACACGCATCGACTACCAGCACACCATGACGGCGGTGTCGTACATCGCTCGGCTGTTTGACAAGATCCTGAACGAATCTGAGTGAGCATTCATATGGCAAGAGGAAACGGAAAATCCGAAGTCGATCCGGCGGAGCTCGATCCCGAGCATGAATTGCCTGCGGCGGAAGACGCTCGCGACGGCGCGAGTGCAGCCACCGAGTTCGACAAGCTGAAGACGGAGCGGGACGGGCTGCTTGACCGCCTGGCTCGCCTGCAGGCCGAGTTCGAGAATGCCCGCAAGCGCACCGCCCGCGAGCAACAGGAATTCCGCGAGTATGCCGTCACCGACGCGTTGAAGGCTCTGCTGCCCATCCTGGACAGCTTCGAGCGCGCCTTGCACACCAGCGCTTCGGACAAGTCGGAATTTCGCGGCGGCGTCGAACTCATCTACAAGCAATTACAGGATGCGCTCGCCAAACTGGGACTTCGTCCCATCCCTGCCAAGGGTGAACCTTTTGATCCCCATCTTCACCAGGCGATTGAAATGGTGGACACTGAGGAAGCCGAGGACCATCATGTCCTCGAAGAACTGCAGCGCGGCTACAAATTGAAAGACCGCCTGCTCCGTCCTTCGATGGTGAGGGTCGCGCGCAATCCCAAGCACTGAGCCCGGTGTAATCTAAAAATGAAAGAGCTGAAAGGATTAGAGGAAAGGCCATTCTGACCAGCAACGGAAAACGCGACTACTACGAGGTGCTGGGCCTGGCCCGCACCGCCACCGAGCAGGAGATCAAAAGCGCCTATCGCAAGCTGGCGCTGCAGTTCCATCCCGACCGCAATCCCAACAATCCCGACGCGGAAGAAAAATTCAAGGAGTGCAGCGAAGCCTACGCGGTACTGGCGGATGTGGAAAAGCGCAGCGTGTATGACCGCTTCGGTCATGCCGGTCTGGGCGGAAGCGCAGGCGCGGGCTTCGACGCCACCGATCTGGGTGATATCTTCGGCGACTTCTTCGGTCTGGGAGAAATTTTCGGCGGGGGCACGCGCCGCCGCAGCCGTACCCAGCGTGGCGCTGACCTGCGCGAAGACATCAACATGGAATTCGAGGACGCGGTCTTCGGCACCGAAGCTAAAGTCACGGTGCGGCGCCACGAGACCTGCGAAGAATGCCGAGGTTCAGGCACGGCCCCGGGCAAAGCTCCCATCACCTGCCGTTCCTGCAATGGCCGGGGACAAGTCCGCTATCAGCAGGGCTTCTTCAGTATCGCGCGCACCTGTCCCACTTGCCAGGGCACGGGCAGCGTGGTGACCGATCCCTGTGCCAAGTGCAAAGGGGAAGGCCGGGTGCTGCGCCAGCGAACAGTGGACGCAAAAGTTCCCGCCGGCGTCGAGGACGGAACGCGCATCCGCTTCACCGGTTACGGAGAGGGCGGCCTGCACGGTGGCCCCCCGGGCGACCTGTACGTCGTTCTTCACGTGAAAGAGCATCCCTTCTTCGAGCGCGAGGGGAACGATCTGCACTGTGTGATCCCAGTTTCATTTTCGCAGGCGGCCCTGGGCGTAGAAATCAGTGTTCCCACTCTTGAAGGCCCACAGGTGCTGAAAGTGCCAGAAGGCACTCAGTCGGGCACCACGCTGCGCATTCGCGGCAAGGGTGTACACATCCTCAACGGACACGGCAAAGGCGATCTGTTCGTCGAAGTGAGAGTGCAGACTCCAGGCAAGCTGAATAAACGGCAGCGCGAGTTGCTCGTCGAACTCGAGAGTCTGACCCGGGTAGAAAACCGGCCCCAACGCCGCACTCTTCTGGGCAAAGTCAAAGACATCTTCGGATAGCGCTGCAAACCACGTGTGGACAGCCGCCCTCGGCTGTCCGGTCGAGCGAAGCTCGACCTTTTCTCTGACGGCAGACCTGGCGGAGCCCTGCTCCGCCGGACAGCCGAGGGCGGCTGTCCCCACGTGGTTCGCGCCGTCGAGAATCGAAATCCCGTACACTCTATCCGCATGACACGCCGCCGCTGGATCGCCGACGAAGTTTCCGGCAATCGCGCCGCTTTAGTGGGCCCACACGCCCAGCACCTCGCGCAGGTACTTCGCGGACGGGTCGGGCAGGAGTTTGACATCGCAACGGGTGAGGGCATCCGCTGCGGTCGCATCTCCAGCATCACGAACGACCGAGTTGAGTTCGAGCTCGGCGAGATCATCCCTGTAAATCCGGCTCCCAGACTGACCGTAGTCCTCTCCATCTTCAAATTCGATCGCATGGAGTGGGCCATCGAGAAGTGTGTCGAGCTGGGCGTGCTTCGAATCGTTCCGGTCATTGCGGATCGCACCGAGGCCCATCTCGCCAAAGCTGCCCAGAAACGGGTGGAGCGATGGCAACGTATTGCTTTCCAGGCTTCGGAACAGTCGCGGCGGGCCTCCGTGCCAGAAATCCTGCAACCTGCGCCCTTACAAACCGCCGTCACTTCGCGCGACGGCACCCGCATCGTCCTGGCCGAATCCGAAGAACAGGTGATGTTGAAAGATGCACTGCGAGCCAACCCCGCGGCGGATGAGGTCACGTTGGCCTTTGGCCCGGAAGGTGGCTGGACCGGCTCGGAACTGAAGTCATTCCAGGCGGCCGGATGGATTGCGGCATCTTTGGGAAGCACGATCCTTCGCGCCGAAACTGCGGCGATCGCAGCTACCGCCATTGCCCTGGCCGAGCTGCAATAAGACTCCTGCCTGCGGGCGACACCTTCAACGGCGTCAGCCTGAGGGACTTCAGACCCGAAGGACCTAGCGTGCACTGCCACGAGCTGCGGGTTTGTATCCGCTGCACGCCAGATCCTTCGCAAGCTCAGGATGACGCCTTTTATGGGAGGGGGAATTCCATCCTGACCGTTCTTAAGATTCTCCTCAGAAAAATCCTCAAGCTTCTCTGATATTCTCCTGCTCAGTGGCAGTGGCAAGACCCAACTCACGTCCCCGGGCGCTCGAGCCTGACGAGCGCCAGCGCGAAGCTATCGAACATGTCCACGGGCCGGTGCTGGTCATCGCCGGCGCGGGCACGGGGAAGACTACCGTCCTCACCAGGCGCATCGCACACCTGGTTCGCGAGGGACACGCCCGGCCCGACGAAATCCTGGCCGTCACCTACACCAGGAATGCGGCCCAGGAGATGCGGCAGCGGGTAGAGGCCGAGTTGCGCGGGACCAACCTCTCCGGTCTCCGGCTTGCCACCTTTCACGATTATTGCAACGTTCTCCTCGACCAGTGCGGCAGGAAGTTCGGGGTGGTGGACGATCAGGACCTGTGGATTTATCTGCGCCGCCGCATCCGTGAACTGAACCTCAACTACTACATTCGCGCCGCCCGGCTCAGCAAATTTTTCGATGACCTGCTCACCTTCTTCCGGCACTGCCACGACGAACTGGTCAGCCCGGAACAATACGAAGAATATGTTCGGAGGTTGGAGCGCGGCGAGCTGCCCATCCCGCGGGTGAGCAAGTCAAAAGATGCCGGCACCCTGTCGGACGAAGAAGTCGTGGGGCGGTGCCGCGAAATCGCCGGCGTATTCACCACCGTGGAGCGCATGCTGCGGGAAGACAACCTGGGCACCTTCGGCCACATGATCACGAACGCCCACCATCTGCTGCAGCAGAACAGTGAACTAGCGAGCCGGGCCGGCGCCCGCTTCATCCTGGTGGACGAGTTTCAGGATGTCAATTTCGCACAGGTCAAGGTCCTCCAAAAGCTCGCAGGGGCGGAACGCAATGTTTTTGCGGTTGGAGATCCGGACCAGGCCATCTATCGCTTCCGCGGGGCCTCGAGCGCGGCTTTTGTCCTCTTTCAGCGCCACTTTCCGGGCGGAAAACTGATCAAGCTGGAGAAAAACCGGCGTTCGCTGTCGCCGATTCTGCACAGCGCCTTCGCCCACATCTCGAAAAATCCGAACGTCTTCGACGCGGGACGCGGTTCCACCGCCTACCAGCGCTCCGTCCTGTTGTCAGCCCGCGAAGAAGATGCGGCGCGTTCGGGAAGCGAGCTGCCGCGCGTGCCGGTGGAAGCGGTCGTGCTCGACAGCAAGGACACGGAATCAGGCGAGGTGATTGCGAAGCTGCGCGAATTGCGCCGAAAGTTCCGGTGCCGGTGGAGCGACTGCGCCGTCCTCTATCGCAGCCACGCGAATCGCGATCAGCTGGCGGCTGAGATGGTGCGGCAAAACATCCCGTTCACCATCGAGAACATGGACGTGATGGATACGCCCGAGGCGCGGGACCTTTTCGCCTGCCTGGGTGCGGTGGTCTCGGACGCGGATGGGGCCAGCCTGTTTCGAGTGGCAGCCCTGCCGCAGTTTGCCATCGACCCGGAAAAGCTGCGCTCCGGCATCAAGGCTCTTCCCCGCGATGCCGGCACGTCGGCCATTGCGCTGGTGCTTTCCCGAATCGAAGGTGGCGGAGCGGTTCTCGAGCGCGTGCGGCAGACTCGGGCCGACATTGCCGGCGCCAAAGGCCGTGCCGCGGTGAACATCCTGGTACGCGATTTTGCTTTGAATCGCGACTCCAGAGTGCTGCAAGCGGTCCTCGACTTCGTGAGCGAATGGGAGAAGAAGGCGATCACCAGGACGGGCGAGATGGCCGAGCTTCTCGATTACCTGGAATATTTTCGGGAAGCTGGCGGTGGCATTCCCCTTTCGTCAAATGATGAAGACGCGGTCCATCTGATGACGGCGCACGCGGTCAAGGGCCTGGAGTTTTCGCACGTTTTCATCATTCGCGCGAATTCGAACTCCTTTCCCTCGTCGTATAAGGAAGCACTGATTGAGTTGCCGCGGGAGCTGTATGACCCGGACTCGATTGCCCAGGGAGAGGACAAGGAGTTGTGTCAACAGGAAGAGCGGCGCCTGTTTTACGTGGCCATGACCCGGGCGCGGGACTCGCTCACCATCTACGCCAAGAAGGGGACCGGGAAAAAAGATCTCACTCCTCCCGGTTTCCTGCGTGACCTGCTGAAGGACACGAGCCTGCGCCGCTGGCTGGTGCAGGCCCCGCCCCTCGGTTTTCAGACTGACATGTTTGCCGAAGAGGCGGCCCCGGCAACCACGACCCGTACCAACCAATGGCTGGCCCTGCCGCCGTCTGCCAGTCTGCACTCCCGGTTGAGCGCCAGCGCGGTGCAGACCTATGAGACCTGTCCGCTGCAGTTCAAGCTGGAACGGGAATGGAGAATTCCCGACGAGGTCCCCGCTGCCATGCAGTATGGCGCCGTCATGCATCGCGTGCTGCGCGCTTATTACGATTCGGTGCGCCTGGAGCGCCCGATGTCCGACGACGAACTGATCCAGTTCTTCCGCGACGATCTCGCCCAGGCCGGCATGCAGGACCGTTACCAGCACGACCTCTACGCGGCGCAGGGTGTCGCAGCAGTTAAAAGATTTTCTGGCCGCATTCCGGCGCACTCCCGTACCCCAGGTGCTGCACACCGAGGAATTCTTCGATGTGAAGGTAGGCGAGGTCACGGTAGTTGGGCGCATCGACCGCATCGACCGGTTGCCGGACGGCAGCGTCGTGATTACCGACTACAAGACTGGAAGGGCCCAATCGCAGGAAGATTCCGACGAGAGCCTGCAGCTTTCCATCTACGCCATGGCGGCGCGCGAAAAGTGGGGATATCACGCCGACCGCCTGGTGCTCTATAACCTGGAAGGAAACAGCGCGGTCGTTACCCGGCGCAGCGACGTTGAGTTGGAAGCGGCGAAGAGCCGGGTGCAGGCAGTTTCGGAAAACGTCGCCGCCGGAAATTTCAGCCCAAGACCGGCTTCTATTGCAAATTCTGCGCCTATCGCAACCTGTGCCCCGCCACCGAGAAGCAACTGCAGGAACACTCGCCGCAAAACCAGGCCGCCACCGCGCGGCAAAGATAGCTGTCATCCAGATCGCTGTCGTCCTGAGTGGAGCAGCTGCTTCGCGTCGCGAAACAGCTGCGGAGTCGAAGGACCCCTATTGTCAATCAGGGCCCGGGGTGGTGGGATTTGCTGCGCAACCCGAAAGCCCCCAACAGGCGAGAGCATTTCCGCGCGGGTATGGGTCCTTCGACTGCGTCATGCGATTCGCAAGCGAATCGCATTTCTTCGCTCAGGATGACAGGGGAGATTTTCCGTGCGGGAAAAACTTAGGGGACGCTTCCGCGTCCCCTGTTTGTTACTTTGCTGATACTTCTCTTAGTGCTTCTTTTTCTTCTTTGCCTTTTTCTTGGTTGCCATGGTTTCTATTCTCCCTTTCCATTTTTCATGGACTTGCTATAGCAACGGTCGTCTGTTGCAACTAATTGAATGTATAGAGTCATTAAAAAGTGATGTCAAGAAAAAAATGATGCTCGCGCGCGCATGCGACCGCTGAACCAAAGTCACATGAGAGCGTGGACGAGGAAATTTTCGCGAATGCAAGCCGCGTCATCAGAGTCTCGGGACGCGAAAGTTATGCGGCGATTCACAATTTCTCATATCCGCACGATCCGAAAGCAGGCAAGCGCAACTCCCATGCAACCTTGCCCGACGATCTGCCGGGCAGGCGGCGAATTTCAATCCCTCCTGCTCCGGCGCGCATCTATAATTGGAGTTGAGAAATCATCGCGGGAGCATATTAAATGGCTGCTTACGACGAGGTCGTCATCATTTCCGGCTGTCGCACGCCGGTGGGAAAATTCCAGGGAAGCCTGTCCGATCTGAGTGCCACGCAACTGGGCGCCATCGTGGTCCGCGAGGCAGTAAAGCGCGCCGGTCTCGATCCGAAACAAGTGGACGAATGCATCATGGGCAATGTGGTCTCGGCCGGATTGGGACAGAATCCCGCGCGCCAGGCTGCAATCTTCGGCGGACTGCCTCCGGAAGTGGGTGCCATGACCGTCAACAAGGTTTGTGGCTCCGGACTCAAAGCAGTCGCACTTGCGGCGCAGGCCATCCAGACCGAAAACAGTTCCATCGTCGTTGCCGGCGGCATGGAATCGATGACCAATGCGCCCTATCTTCTCCCGCAGGCCCGCAAGGGATACCGTCTGGGGAATGCGCAGATTGTCGATTCCATGGTGAACGATGGGCTATGGGACATTTACAACAACTATCACATGGGCGTCACCGGCGAGAACGTGGCGGAAAAATACGGCATCACGCGCGAGGAGCAGGACGAGTTCGCGCTCAACTCTCATCGCAAGGCCCTGGCCGCGATCAAGGAATGCCGATTCAAGTCACAGATCGTTCCGGTAGAGCTGGCTCCCAAGAAAAAGGGTGGGACTCCAGTGATTTTCGACAGGGACGAGTCTCCGCGCGAAGACACCACGATCGAGGTTCTGCGTTCACTGAAGCCAGCCTTCAAGAAAGATGGCACGGTGACGGCCGGGAATGCTCCGGGGGTGAACGATGGCGCCGCGGCGCTGGTGGTAACCAGTGCGAAGCGGGCGAAAGAACTGGGCGCGCAACCTATGGTGCGCATCGTGGCCCAAGCCACCAGTGGTGTCGATCCCAAGTGGGTGATGATGGCGCCCGTCGATGCCGTCAGAAAGATCTGGGAGAAGACCGGCTGGAAGAATGAAGACGTGGACCTCTACGAACTCAACGAAGCTTTCTCGGTGCAGGCGTTGGGCGTAATGCGCGAGCTTGGTCTCGATCCCAGCAAGGTCAACGTCAACGGCGGCGCGGTTGCCATCGGGCATCCCATAGGCGCCAGCGGGGCGCGAGTGCTGGTTACGCTCATCTATGAGATGATGCGCCGCGACGTTCATCGCGGCATTGCCGCACTGTGCCTGGGTGGAGGAAATGCAGTAGCGATGGCGGTCGAACGGTAAACTTTGCGATTTACCATGGAAGACGGGCGTCCTGGCCCGTCCATTCGTGCTCTCTGCAAAGACGGACGAGACGCCCGTCCTCCATTTTTTGGGTTCTAGACGCTGGCAGGAGTATCCGGCACCGGCAGAGTGACTTTGAACACCGCCCCGCCGCCCGGCCCCGAGCTGGCCTCAATTTCTCCTCCGTGTTCCCGCAAAATCGCTTTGCAGATGCTCAAGCCCAGTCCCGTGCCGCGCCCCGGCCGCTTGGTGGTGTAGAAGGGATCGAAAATGTTGGGCAGTACATCGGCGGCGATGCCAGGCCCGTCGTCCTGAAAGACGATCGCGACCGACTTGTTGCTCTTCTCCAGTCGAATCCGCAGGGTGCCGCGATCGCGGGCCTCGCGCATGGCCTGTTCGGCATTCAGGATGAGGTTGAGAAAGATCTGCATCAGCTGGTGCGAATCGCCGGTCACCACCGGCAGCGAGGGTTCCGGCAGATAATCCACCGTAATATTGTTCTTGCGCAACGAGTAAGTGTGCAGATGCAGGGTGCGCTGTACCAGCTCGCTCAGGTTGATCGGACCTCTTCCCGGAGCGGGCGGGCGTGAGAAGTACATGAGGTTCTGCACAATATCAGCCGCACGCCGGGCCTGCTGTTGCAACATCATCAGTTGCTTGCGTGTGGTCTCGGCCTGTTCGCCTTCCTGCAGGAGTTCGGCCACGCCCATGATGCTGGTGAGAGGATTGTTCAGCTCATGGGCAAAGCCTCCAATCATCTGCCCCATGGCCGCCAGTCGTTCGCTCTGGATGATCTGCTGTTCCAGTTTTCTCTCCACCGTAATATCGCGCACCGAGACGATCACGCCACTGGCCTTGCCTTCGGCGTCGAACAGCGGGCTGGCGTTGGCGCGCATGGTGCGCCAGCTGCCGTCGCGGTGGCGCGCCCCGAACTCGCAGAAGCCGAACTTCTTCGCGCCCGTGCTCACGTCGTGGTATAGCGCCACGAATTCGGCGGATTGCTCCTGCTCCGCGTCATCCACCTTCTTGCCCAGCATCTCCGCCGGGGCGCGGCCCAGTAGATCGCGGATGCGGGAACTTACGAAGCTATACCGCCCATCCAGGCCGACGACAAGAATGAGGTCGGGAAAGCTTTCCAGCAGATACCGCTGAAACTCTTCCTGCTGGCGCAGCGCCTTTTCCATCTTGCGCCGCTCGGTCACATCCACCAGCGTGCCCTGGTAGCGGATAATCTTGCCCGCGCCGTCCCAGACCGCACGCGAGGTATCGAGAAAGACGCCGGTCGTCCCATCCTTGCGGCGCAGCGTGAGTTCGCGGCTGCGCTCACTTCCGCGATCGTCCACACTCCTTCCCAGCACCGGACCCTGTCCGGGATCCAGATTGAGCGTACTGGGATCGAGGGACAGCAACTCGTCCCGGCTGCTGCACCCGAGCATTCGGATCAATGCGGGATTGGCGTCGAGCAACTTCCCTTCCGGAGTGCTGAAGTACACACCTTCCTGCAGGGTCTCAAAGAGTTCGGTGAAGCGGCGTTCCTTCTCGCGTTCTTCGGTCACGTCGCGGGCGAGAGCGCTGATGCCCACCACCTCGTCGCTCTTGACGATGGCATTCAATACGCAGTCGAAATAGAGCGCCCGCGTGCTGTTCTTGACCTGGACCCGGACCAGTCCCGACCAGCGGCGTTTTTCCAGAAAGCGCGGAAGACCAGTCTCGACCTCGCCGCGCAGAGGCTCGTCCAGAAACTCATCGATCTTGTGCCCCACCACTTCGGTGTAGGCCAGGCCCAACAACTGGGTGACGCGGCGATTCACGGTCCGCAGGGTGCCGTCGAGCGAACAGGCGAAGGCCACGTCGTCGAACGAGTCAATGAGCTCCTTAAAACTTCGCTGGGAGCGCTGGATGACCTGGGTCAACTGGTCGAGCTGCTCGTCGGAAGGGGTGGCGCCGGTGCGGTCGTGCAGGTCGTGCAGCAGGTGCTTCAATTCCGAGACTTCGCGGCGCCGTCCGTACACGTAGGCCGCGAACAGAATCGACAGCACCAGCAGGCCGATGGATACAGCACCCAGGTGATAGGGCAGGTCCTGCAGACGCTCCCAGGAAAGTGCCGCAAGGCCGGTGGCCAGCAACACCAGAAAACCGAGGGCCATCCGCCAAAGCCGGGCTTCTTCTTTTTCCAGATGTCCCGGAGCGCGAGACGGGCGTTTGGGTTGATCTTCTTCTTCGTCCATAACTGCCGACACTAATCCTGGACCCGCGCTGGGAGTCGCAGGTTTCCAAGCAGGTTAGCTGAATCCTAGTTCAGGGCCCGAGCCCACACAATGGAGGTATGTTAGGCAACTTGGTTCTCGGGACACGTCGGGACAGCCGCCCTGGGCTGTCAGCCGAGCGAAGCTCGGCATGAGTTGCTACAACAAGGACCTGGGATGCCATCCCGGATAGAAGTTAAAGAGGCACGAAGCCGAGCTTGGCTCGGCCAGACAGCCGAGGGCGGCTGTCTCCACGCGGACTGTGGTTCGTCCGTCACCTGCACTTGTGACGGCCGTCACCATGGTTTTGCAGTCGGGCATGTATGGTGGACGTCAAGTGCAGGTCAGCGGCCGATCTTCATTGGTCATGGTGGCTCGAAGATGAACCAGCAATCTGCGAGCCCACAGCGTCATGCTCTATAAGACTTTGAGCGCAGCGGTGTATGGCATTGATGCCAGCATCATTGAGGTTGAGGTGGACGTCTCCGGCATCAAGACCAATGAAGATTACTTTCACACCGTAGGACTGCCCGACGCAGCGGTGCGCGAAAGCCGCGACCGGGTGCGTGCCGCCCTGAAGAACTGCGGCTACGACATTCCTCCCACCCACATCACCATCAACCTGGCGCCCGCCGACATTCGCAAGGAAGGTTCAGGATTTGACCTGCCCATGGCCCTGGGAATTCTGGGCGCCTACGGAGGGCTCAATAAGAAAGATGTGCCGGACTGCCTGTTCGTAGGCGAACTCTCGCTCGACGGCGGCATTCGCGGTGTGCGCGGCGCGCTGCCGATCGCCATTGAAGCCCGAGGCAAGAAGATCCCCCGGCTGATCGTGCCGGAATTGAATGCCCGCGAGGCTGCCATGGTCGGTGGAGTCGAGGTCTACCCGGTGAAATCGCTGCTCGATGTCATTCGTTTCGTGAATACCGGCAACGGCATCCTGCCTTTGAAAGTTGATAGCGACACGCTGCTCAGCGAAGCGCAGCACTACGCGGTCGATTTCAAGGATGTGCGCGGGCAGCACACCGCCAAGCGCGCCCTCGAAGTGGCTTGCGCCGGAGGCCACAACATCCTGATGATCGGCCCCCCCGGTTCGGGCAAGACCATGCTGGCCAAGCGCATGCCCACCATTCTGCCCCCGTTCAGTTTTGAGGAGGCGCTTGAAACGACCAAGATCCACAGCGTCGCCGGGGTGCTCGATGCCGGCGCAGGCTTGGTCGGCGTCCGCCCGTTCCGCTCACCGCACCACACCATTTCTGATGCCGGCCTGATCGGAGGAGGCGCCGTGCCTCGTCCCGGCGAAGTGTCGCTGGCGCACAATGGCGTGCTCTTTCTGGATGAACTCCCCGAATTCCCCCGCAACGTCCTGGAGGTCATGCGCCAGCAGTTGGAGGACGGCACGGTTTGCATCGCCCGGGCCTCCATGTCTCTGACCTTTCCCGCCCGCTTCATGCTGGCCGCGGCCATGAATCCCTGTCCCTGCGGATACTTCAATGACCGCTCCCGCGAATGCCATTGCAGCCGGCCCATGATCCAGCGCTATATGGGCAAAATTTCGGGGCCGCTACTCGACCGCATCGATATCCATATTGACGTGCCCGCGGTCAATTACAAAGAACTGCGGGCAGGAAGCGAGCCGGAGAGCTCGGCCAAGATTCGCGAGCGGGTGATGCGGGCCCGTGAAATCCAGATGCAGAGGTTCGCAACGTCGCGCTCGCGACTCTACTGCAATGCCCAGATGGCGCCTCGCCATATCCGGGCTTCGTGTGACCTTTCGGCCGACTGCGACCGCCTGCTGGAGCGCGCCATGACCCAGCACGGCATGACCGCCCGCGCCCACGACCGAATACTAAAGGTAGCCCGCACGGTGGCCGACCTGGAAGGCGCCCCCGCGATTGAGCCCAAACACATCGCGGAGGCCATTCAGTACCGGACGCTGGACCGGACGTTTTGGGCATAGGTGCTCGTGGAGGGACGGGTCTCCGACCCGTCCAGGCCGAGCGAAGCTCGGCAATTCTTGTGTGGCGCGGGCGCTCTCGCCCGCGTGGTGCTGGCAATCGAGGTCAAAAACCGCGGGCGGGGGCGCCCGCGCCACACGATCTGGAGCATCCTTCTGGGTTTGACCAGCCCTCCCTAACATGCTATAAAAGCTGGTTTTGTATCGGGCCTCCGGCAGCAGGATCAGCGTCCCGCCGGCGGCCTCTGCGGTACAAAACATCCGACGCGGCCAAGCTCAACACTCCGTTCAATGCCGTGTAGTGGAAGCGTGTTCGGAACTCCGGCAATGCGCTCCCCGGCGCTCTCCATCAGAGCGTCCGGTTGGTGCTGTTCGCTGGGTGGCAGTGCCTAAACACGTGATGGTCCTGAAATAGTTTTCATACCGGAGGAATTCCTATGCACACCTGGCTGGCGAAAGCTGTGTCCGACGGACGCCAATTCGCCCATTTCTTTACCCGGACGGTGGCCGCCACCATCGCCGTCCTTAGTTTCGCGTCGATTTCCGCCCTGGCCCAGCCGGCCCACGAAGTGGGGGGCGAAGCCAGCCTGAAACTTCCCGATCTCTCGCAGGTTTTGTTCCTCGGCATTGACGGCCATCGTTTATTAATGATCGGCATTCTGTTCTGCATCTTTGGCCTGGGCTTCGGACTGATCATTTACACCCGCCTGCGGAAGATGCCGGTGCATCGTTCCATGCTCGAGATTTCCGAGCTGATTTACGAGACCTGTAAAACCTACCTGGTTACGCAGGGCAAATTCTTGCTGGTCCTCTGGCTCTTCATTGCCGTAGTCATCGTGCTCTACTTTGGCGTGCTGTCGCCGGTGCCGGAAAAGCCCATTGCCGTCACGCTCCCTATCATTCTTCTTTTCAGCCTGGTGGGAATCGCGGGCAGTTATGGGGTGGCGTGGTTCGGCATTCGGGTCAACACCTTCGCCAATTCGCGTACTGCGTTTGCTGGTCTCGCCGGCAAGCCCTACCCGATCTACAACATTCCCCTGCAGGCCGGGATGAGTATCGGCATGATGCTGATCAGCGTCGAACTGCTGCTCATGCTCATCATTCTCCTCTTTATTCCTGCCGACTACGCCGGGCCCTGTTTCATCGGATTTGCCATCGGCGAGTCGCTGGGTGCGGCCGCGCTGCGGATTGCCGGCGGCATCTTCACCAAGATTGCCGACATCGGCTCTGACCTGATGAAGATCGTCTTCAAAATCAAGGAAGATGATGCGCGCAATCCCGGCGTAATCGCCGACTGCACCGGTGACAACGCGGGCGATTCCGTCGGACCCTCTGCCGACGGATTCGAGACCTATGGCGTTACCGGCGTCGCCCTCATTACTTTTATTCTGCTGGGAGTCAAAGACCCGACCATCCAGGTACAGCTACTGGTCTGGATTTTTGTGATGCGCATTGCCATGCTGGTGTCCAGCGCGGCGGCATACTTCATCAACGGGGCCATCGCCAAGGCCCGGTTTGGCACGGCCGACAAGATGAATTTCGAGACGCCGCTGACCTGGCTGGTGTGGCTCACTTCGCTGGTCTCCGTTGCAGTGACCTTTGTCATTTCCGCCATCATCGTTCCCAGCCTCGGCGGGGATACGACGCAATGGTGGAAGCTGGCCAGCATCATTTCCTGCGGCACGCTGGCGGGGGCCATCATCCCCGAGCTGGTAAAAGTCTTTACCTCGACTGAGTCGCGCCACGTGCGGGAAGTTGTGACTTCCGCCAACGAAGGCGGTGCGTCGCTTGGAATCCTGTCTGGCTTTGTAGCGGGGAATTTTTCTGGCTACTATCTCGGACTCTCCATGGTGGGCCTGATGTCCATTGGATACTACTTCAGCACCATGGGCCTGGAGGCCCTGATGGTAGCGGCCCCGGTCTTTGCTTTTGGACTGGTGGCCTTCGGCTTCCTGGGCATGGGACCGGTTACTATCGCAGTGGACTCCTACGGTCCCGTGACCGACAACGCGCAGTCCGTGTACGAACTGTCGCTGATCGAGCAGGTCCCCAACATCAAGCAGGAGCTCAAAAAAGACTTCAACATGGACGTAAACTTTGAACGCGCCAAGGACTTGCTGGAAGAGAATGACGGCGCTGGCAACACTTTCAAAGCCACGGCCAAGCCGGTGCTGATCGGGACGGCCGTCGTTGGCGCTACTACGATGATTTTCTCCATAATCATGGCGCTCACCAACGGGCTCACCGAAAACGTGAACAACCTGTCACTTCTGCACGCTCCCTTCATGCTCGGCCTGATCACGGGCGGCGCTATGATTTATTGGTTCACGGGGGCATCGACTCAGGCCGTCACCACCGGAGCATACCGGGCGGTCGAGTTCATCAAGGCCAACATCAAGCTTGAGGGCGTGGTGAAAGCTTCCGTCGCCGACAGCAAGAAAGTGGTTGAAATCTGCACCAGGTACGCGCAAAAGGGGATGTTCAACATTTTCCTGGCTGTCTTCTTTGCGACCCTAGCGTTCGCTTTTGTCGAGCCGTTTTTCTTTATCGGCTACCTGATCTCGATTGCCATTTTTGGCCTCTATCAGGCGATCTTCATGGCCAACGCGGGCGGCGCCTGGGACAACGCCAAGAAAATTGTCGAAGTCGAACTGAAACAGAAAGGCACCCCGCTGCACGATGCCACGGTCATCGGCGACACCGTCGGCGATCCCTTCAAAGACACTTCTTCAGTGGCGCTGAATCCGGTCATCAAGTTCACCACTTTGTTCGGACTGCTGGCGGTGGAATTGGCGGTGAAACTCACTGCCGAAGCCGGCGGCACTCTGGGTCATTTGCTGGCCGTGGGGTTTTTCCTGGCGTCGTTCATCTTCGTGTACCGCTCATTCTATGGCATGCGCATCGTCAAGGAAGGACCAGCGAAAATGGTGTAGCCAGGAAATGGAGGACGGGCGTCCCGCCCGTCCAATGCCAACCCGATCGAAGTATCTCGGGGCTCGATCGACCTGCTGATTAATCTACTGTCATGTTTATCGGTCATTTCGGCGTCGCGCTCGCGGCCAAGAGAGTGGCGCCGAAAGCTTCACTAGGAACTCTGATTCTCGCTGCCCAATTCCTTGATTTCCTCTGGCCGGTGTTCTTGCTGCTCGGCATCGAGCAGGTGCGAATCGCCCCCGGCATCACCCGGGTATCTCCGCTTGATTTCACCGCCTATCCCATCTCACACAGTTTGCTGATGGCAGTCGTGTGGGCGGTCGTCTTCAGTGGGACCTACTACGCCCTCCGACGTAATCTGCGAAGTGCCTTGGTGGTGAGCGCCGCCGTGCTCAGTCATTGGATACTGGATTTCATCGTGCACCGCCCCGATCTCCAGTTGTATCCGGGCGGCCCGGCACGCGTTGGATTAGGTTTGTGGAATTCCTGGATGGCAACGATCGCCGCCGAAGTCTTCTGCTTTGGCGCCGGACTATGGATTTATCTCAGCCGCACTCGCGCCCGCGACAACGCCGGTCGCTACGGCTTCTGGGCCCTGGCAGCATTTCTCTTTTTTGGCTGGCTCAGCACGCTGTTCGCCGGGGCCCCGCCGAATGTAACTGCTCTCGCGTGGGGTGGCATGGCGATGTGGTTGGTGGTTCCCTGGGGCTGGTGGGCGGACCGTCACCGCACCATCGTCCACTCCACCTGATCGAGAAGTAAAACAGTAGGATTCACAAAAACACTGTCATCCCGACGGAAGTGAGCGAAGCGAACGCAGTGGAGAGCCTGCCCTGAGCGAACCCCGAGTGCACACGAGGGGAAGTCGAATGGGGACCTGCTTGTGGTCAGCGCACACGAAGCCTGCGTTCAGTACGATCCCTTCGTCTTGTCTTTCACGCTGTGCGCCAGCTTTTCAATCTCCTCTGCCTTCTTGACCACATCCACGGATAGCGTGCCTTCGTTGGTCTTGTCCACAGACTCCTTGAGTTCGTTCGCCAGCTTGAGCAGCTTCTCGGTATCGCGTTTGAGGTCGGCCTGGCGCTCCAGGTTGGCCTTCTTGGCCATCTCTCGTTCCATTCTGAGGCGCGGCTGGTCTTCCGGACCGGGGCGCGGAGCGTCCGGCAGACGCATGTTAGGGTTCTGCGAGACCGACGGCATCGCGGCCGCGAGTGCGAAGGCGAGAAGGATTCGTGAGAGGCTCTTGAATCGCAAAGTCCACCTCGAAGGACAGAATTGAGGGTCATTATACGTTCGGCCCAGGGAGAGCTGACAAAGCAGGAAGGAGAACGATTGCAGCCTTTGACTTGCGTAGGGGCGGGTGCCCCCACCCGCCCGGCCGGGCAACGCCCGGCTACGCATGAAGGTCGGTGAACTAAGGCAACCCCCTGGCGAGCTTTGCTCGCCCACCCGGACGAGGGCGTCCGGGCCTACGTGTGCTACAGCGAACTCATGTTCGCCAGGAACTCGCCATTCGACTTGGTCTTGCTCAGCTTATCGATCAGCAGTTCCATCGCTTCCACGGGTGAAAGCGGGTTCAGCACCTTGCGCAATACCCAGATGCGGGTCAGGTCTTCTTTCGGGATCAGCAGCTCTTCCTTACGCGTGCCGGAGCGCTGAATATCGATGGCCGGGAAGGTGCGCTTGTCCACCAGCTTGCGATCGAGGATGATTTCCGAGTTGCCCGTGCCTTTGAATTCTTCGAAGATCACATCATCCATGCGCGATCCGGTATCGATCAGCGCGGTCGCAATGATGGTCAGCGATCCGCCTTCTTCGATGTTCCGGGCCGAGCCAAAGAACCGCTTGGGACGCTGCAACGCATTCGAATCCACGCCGCCTGAGAGCACCTTGCCGCTGGGCGGAACGATAGTGTTGTAAGCGCGCGCCAGGCGCGTAATCGAATCCAGCAGAATGACCACGTCGCGCTTGTGCTCCACCAGGCGCTTGGCCTTCTCAATCACCATTTCCGCAACCTGCACGTGCCGGGCGGCAGGCTCGTCGAAGGTCGAGGAGATGACCTCGCCCTTCACCGACCGCTGCATGTCGGTGACTTCTTCCGGACGCTCATCGATCAGCAGCACCATCAGCACAACTTCGGGATGATTCGTGGTAATCGAATTGGCCACGTTCTGTAGCAGCATGGTTTTGCCGGCGCGGGGCGGTGAAACGATCAGACCGCGCTGGCCCTTGCCCAGCGGAGTGAGCAGATCCATCACCCGCGCGCTGACGTTCTCGCGCACCGTCTCCAGCTTCAAACGCTCTTGGGGATACAGCGGCGTCAGGTTGTCGAACAGGATCTTGTTGCGCGCTTCTTCCGGCGATTCGAAGTTGACCGCTTCAATCTTGACCAGGGCAAAATACTTTTCGCCCTCATGCGGCGGACGCACCTGGCCGCTGATGGTGTCACCAGTTTTAAGGTCGAACTTGCGAATCTGCGACGGCGAAACGTAGATATCGTCCGGGCCGGGCAGATAGTTGTAATCCGGCGAGCGCAGAAAACCGTAGCCGTCGGGCAGGATTTCCAGCACGCCCTCGGCAAAAATGTGGCCCTCTTTTTCGCTCTGGGCCTGGAGAATCTTGAAGATCAGGTCTTGCTTGCGCAATCCACTGGCTCCGGGCAAGTCCAAAGATCGGGCGATCTTGGTTAGCTCCGTAATATTTTTTTCTTTGAGTTCAGCAATGGTCATCAGTCACCTGCGAGGAGATTTTTCAAAGGGGGGTACGCGAAAGAGAAGGATCCATCCAGCGGGGCAGGGGGCGGGCTAACTTATGCAGCCCGCCGTTGTGCCTCGGCAAAATGTTCCGGTTCGGCCAGAACCGACTGCCGCTCCGAACTTGCAATCCGATCCAGGACCTCGTTCATGGTCTCCTGGATTCTGGTGTTGGGCTTGTGAAACTTACGGGTAGCCTTCGATGCAAGCTGACAGAGCATATAACGGTTCCGCAAAGTATGTAAAGCATCAAAAACTCGATCCGAGCGCTTCATTATTCTTTCTCCTGACCCCGACAAATTGGCGAGATTCGCACTTTTTACGACAGGGCAAGTCCCGGCCAGTTTCGTAAGTCCTTCAGTTCTTATGGGTTGTACGGGAATGCTCTGGCTACTGGTATAGATGCTCCGCAGAGCCCGAAAGTTTCTTCGATTCGGATCGGGTCCCACTTATCTGCGGAGGTACTGGGAACGCCCTAAAACCTGTCCCAATGTCCGTGGAACCTTGTAATTTAGCGGGTAAAAGGGGCGGGGTCAAGGGATTTGTTTGCCCTGTTTTCAGGCTGCATTTAGAAGGCGTCGGGGCGGGTAAAGAGCTCGGCTATCATTAGTTGGCGGGTTCCTGCCATGAATTGTCATCGTGTTCTGCCGGGCCTGTTTGTGGGCCCAGACCCGCGGGACAGCGCGGACTTCGAAGCCCTGAGATTACTGAAGATCACGGCAATTCTCAGTCTCCAGACCAATGACGACCTTCGGGACCGCGGGCTTGGATGGGAACAAAAGGCGGCTCGGGCGGCGGGCTTGGACTTCCTCAACATACCTGTCACCGATTTTGATTCCGCCGATCTTTAGCGCAGGCTACCAGAGTGCGTCAAAGCCCTCGACGGGATGCTCAAGGCTGGCCACTCGGTTTACATCCATTGCACCGCCGGCGTCAGTCGCTCACCTACAGTGGTGGTCGCCTATCTGCACTGGTGCCTGGCCTGGCCGCTGGCGCGGGCGTTGGCCCATGTAAAGAAGATTCGCGAATGCTGTCCTGATGCGGACGCTATCCGCCACGCTAACTGGCCGGGGTGAGCAGGGACCAGGTTTTGCGGCAATCTCTCAGGGCGGCAGTTCACCCTTATCCTGTGCCAAAGATTGTCGGCATAATCAGAACCGATGACCACGGGATTGCCTTGGCAGTGATGACCCAGTTCTGCGAATATGCTCAGGCCGGCAGATTCGACCTGCGGCTGCAACCAGGATGGAAGCAAAGACTCATATCGCGGTGATCGGGGCGGGCGCTTTCGGCGGATGGACCGCGCTCTATCTGCTGCGCCGTGGTGCGCGCGTGACTCTGGTGGATGCGTGGGGCCCCGGCAACTCGCGCGCGTCGTCAGGCGGCGAGACGCGCGTGATTCGCGGAACCTATGGACCGAACCAGCCCTATACGAAGATGGCAGCCCGGGCCACGCAGTTGTGGCAGGAAAATGAGAAGGGCTGGGGCCAGAAGCTCATGCACCAGACCGGCGTGCTGTGGATGGTGACCGCAGGCGACGATCACTTCGAGCGCGAGTCTTTGCCGCTGCTGCGCGAGGCGGGAATCACATATCAGGAACTCTCATCGCAGGAAATGATCAAGCGCTGGCCGCAGATTAATCTGGAAGCAGTTCATTGGGGAATTTACGAGCCGGAAGGCGGGTTTCTTGCAGCCCGCTGTGCCTGCCGGGCGGTGCTCGATGGCTTTCTTGCGGAAGGCGGCGAATACCGGCAGGCGGCTGTGACAGAGCGTGATCTCGACACTGGTAAATGGAACAGCCTGTCGCTTTCCGACGGCTCGAAACTTGCCGCCGACCAGTACGTTTTTGCCTGCGGGCCGTGGCTGGGAAAATTGTTCCCTGAAACCATTGGCAGTCATATCCGCCCGACTAAGCAGGATGTGTTCTTCTTTGGCACTCCCGCCGGAGATGACCGCTTCACCGCAGCCCGGCTGCCCGTCTGGGCCGACCACCGCGAGCGTTTCATTTACGGCATTCCGGGCAACCAGGGGAGAGGCTTCAAAGTCGCCGACGATACTCGCGGCCCCGACTTTGATCCCACGTCAGGGGAAAGAACCGTCAGCGCCGAAGGCCTGAAAACGATCCGGGACTATGTCGCCTTCCGCTTTCCCGCCCTGAAAGATGCGCCGCTGCTGGAGTCGCGCGTCTGCCAGTACGAGAACAGCCCGGACAATAACTTCATCATCGACCGGCATCCGGAACACGAAAATGCCTGGCTGCTCGGTGGCGGATCGGGCCACGGGTTCAAGCACGGTCCCGCGCTGGGCGAGATGGTCGCGGGATGGGTGCTGGAGCACAAGGACCCGGATCCTGTGTTCCGGCTAGGCAGATTTGGAAAATAGTCTCGCCTGATGTGGGCGCGACCGTCCCGGTCGTGCATCCCCCGGGAAAAATCATACGATGAGCAATTCTCTCGCACCCCGTCGCTCTGCGGAGCGTTGCTCCGCTGGGCAGGTGGGACACCTGCCCTACGCGAGTTCTGCTACTGAATCTGGATGACGCTCTCGCCGGCGTTGGCTTTGATCTCATCCACGCGGGCCACCACCTTGCGGGCAAAATCGTAGAGCGATTTGCCCGACGAGGAGCCCTCTCCTGCCAGTACCGTTGGCTGGCCGCTGTCGCTGGCCTTCCGGATATCGGGATCGAGCTGGACTTCGCCCAGGTAGGACACTCCAAACTGTTCGGCAGTCTTCTCCGCTCCGCCGCGAGAGAAGATGTCGGTCTGATGATTGCAGTTGGGGCAAACGAAATAACTCATGTTTTCGACCATGCCCACCAGGTCCACCTTCATCTGGCGAAACATCTCGATGGCTTTGCGCGCATCCTGCAGAGAAACATCAGACGGTGTGGAAACCACGATCGCTCCGGTGAGCGGAACGGTTTGAATCAACGACAGCGCCACATCTCCCGTGCCCGGGGGTAAATCGACGACCAGGTAGTCCAGCTCTCCCCAAACCACTGAACCCAAAAACTGCTTGATGATGGAATGCAGCATGGGACCGCGCCAGATGAGAGGCTTGTCGCCGGGATTCAAGAACCCGACCGAGATCACCTTGAGGCCGTGGGCTTCGAGCGGCTCGATACGATTGTCCCCGAGCACCTTGGGCTGCGCGTTGAGGCCGAGCATCAGGGGGACATTGGGGCCGTAAACGTCGGCGTCGAGCAGGCCGACCTTGTGTCCCAGCTTGGACAAAACGATTGCCAGATTGACCGCGAGTGTGGTCTTGCCCACACCGCCTTTGCCGGAACCGACGGCGACAATGGCGCCCACGCCGGGCAAGGGCTGCGGGGATGGCGGTTGCTGTTGCTGTCCGGGGCGGGGGGGAAGTTGTGAACTCATCTCAAGATTATACGGGAACCAGAGAATCGGATTGTCAGTGATCAATTCTCAGTTATTGGTTCTCAGTTGTCAGTTCATACCGCCAGGTATCCGCCATCGACCGGAAACGCTGCTCCCGTTACCCATGACGACTCTTCGCTGGCAAGATAAACCGCGAGCCCGGCCATGTCTTCGGGTTGGCCGAGGCGTCCAATGGGATGGACTCCGATTCGTTCGCGCCGTATGGCATCCGGATCCGCGGCTTTGCTGAGGACCGCTGCGGTCAAGTCAGTTTCCACAAACGACGGACAGATGGCGTTCACGCGAATGTTCTCGTGGCCATGATCGATGGCCATACACTTGGTGAGCAGCACGACCGCACCCTTCGAGGCGGCATACGCCGCCCGGTTGCGCACGCCATTGATTCCGAGCACCGACGCGACGTTGATGATCGAGCCACCGCCAGCCTTGCGCAGGTGGGGCAGCACGGCCCGGGACAGCAGCCAGAGTCCGCGAACGTTGATGTTGAAGGTTTCATCCCACTGCGCCTCGGTGATCTGCTCCGCGGTGCCCGGATGAAGGATTCCGGCGTTGTTGACCAGGACATTGATTCCGCCGAACGCCTTTGCGGTTTCCTGAAGTACGCGTTCAATTTCATCCCGCTTCGAGACGTCAGCGGCGACTGCGATCGCTGACCCTTCCGCGTCGCGGGCCACAGCTTCCACCCGATCTTTGCGGCGTCCCACTAGGACCACGCGGGCGCCCTCGCGGACCATGGCTAACGCGATGGCGCGGCCGATGCCGCTGCCGGCGCCGGTCACGATGGCGATCTTGTCCTTTAGGCGAGAGTTCATGGGGGCAATACCAAGCGAGTTCGCGGCAAGAAGAAATCAGGGTGCGATGGTCGATTGCCCCTGCTAGTGTCCGGCGACACGTTTGCGTTCCATCTCCAGACGCCTGATCTCGCGCCGGCGTCCGGCATCTTCGTAGCGGCGTCTCTGCTCGTCGGTTTCAGGAACTACCGGCGGCACCGGGAGATGGCGGCCGGCGGCGTCCACGGCGACAAACGTCAGGTAGGCCGAGCTCACGTGCTCGCAATGATCGAGAATGTAATTCTCCACCCAGACTTTCACTCCGACTTCCATCGAAGTGCGGTACACGCGATTCACCGAGGAGCGCAGGATCACCAGGTCGCCCACGTGTACCGGGACCTTGAAGTCGAGATGATCGATGGAAGCCGTGACCACGTAGTTGCGCGAATGCCGATGCGCGGCCATGGCGGCGGCCACATCGATCCAGTGCATGAGGCGCCCGCCCAACAGAGCACCGAGCACGTTCGAATCGTTGGGCAAAACAATTTCCGCCATCTCCGACTGCGAGTCGCGGACGGGGCGGGGCAACGCGAGATCTTCGTTTGTCGTCATGAAACTCTCTTCGTCATCGAAACCTCTGAGTCATGAAACGCTCTGGGTCACGAGTTTTCGCTCACGGTGGAGTTGGTCGTGGCGGATTGAATTCTACGCTGTAAATAAGCCTCAACGTAACACTCCAGCATCTTCTGGATACGCGCGTCAGAATGCGCTGAAATCCACTGGCCGCGCTCCACGTCGTATTCCAGCGTGCCGTGGGTTACTGGACGATGGCCGCTCTCGCACACAAACCATAGCTGCAGCCGGGAGCCGTGGTCGCGGGCAACCGAGAAGCGCACGGCATCACAATCGCGCTCGGCGGGCAGCCGCGAACACTTCACGGCATACCCCAGGTTGCAGAATTCGTGCAGTTCCTGGCCGGAGGGCCGGGTTCCTTCATGGCCGGGAGCGGAACAGCGGCCGTCCCATCCTGCGCCCAGAGGAAGTCGTGAAGGATGCAGAAAGGCGCCGTCTAATCTCTGTAGCGGCATGAAGAAGGGACAAGCCAAAAGTGGTTCTCCTGGTTGGTGATGGTCATTGTATCCATACGGACGGTGACTCGCCAGTTCTGAAGTGACGGAACGCTCTCGAGCTTTTTTCGTTGGACGCCTTTCGCGGGCGAGTCGCCCACGGCCACAAGGGCAGAGCACCCCGGCGGCCCGCGCGGCTGTAGTAATCTGATGTTCGAGCCAGAAGCCAGGAACTGGAAGCCAGAAGCTGATCTTATGGACCGCATCGCATTGCTCACCGAAGTTCTCTCGCAGAATCCCACAGACGCCTTTGCCCGCTATGGCCTCGCCATGGAATATTCGAACTCCGGAGACGTCGAACGGGCGCTGGGGGAATTTGCCAGGCTATTGGCGACCCATCCGGACTACACTGCGGGGTACTTCATGGCGGCCCAGACGCTGGCGAAAGCCGAGCGCACGGAGGAAGCCAGGAAGATGCTGGTGGAAGGTATCGCGTCGGCGAAGAAGACTGGAAACGGGCACGCCCAGTCCGAGATGGAAGGCATGCTGGCCGAACTGGGGTAAGTATCTGTGTGGCTCGAACACTCCTGTCCGACGCTTTTGATTTTGATTTAAGAAGAGCAAAAACAAAGTCAAAGGCGTCGGACAGGAGTGTCCGACCCACACTGGCAATCTTAATCCACCCGACGGGACATTCTTACCATGCCTCGTTCCACGAGCGCAGGAAACAACTGATAGGCCTTGATGGCCAGGTGCATGGGCCAGGGCACCACCACTTCCCGCTTCTGCTTCAGATAGCCGCGCAACACTGCGCGGGCCACGCGCTCGACGCTAATTCCCCGGACCGACGACGGCCGCACCGTCCTGGCTTCCCTTCCCTTGATGGCATTGGCGCTGAAGTCGGTGCGCACATATCCCGGACAGACCGTCAGCACATGAATGCCCGAGCCCTTGAGTTCAACGTTGGCTGCCTTGCCAAACGCGTTCATGGCAAATTTGGTGGCACTGTAAACAGCATGAAACGGAAGCGGAAGATGCCCGGCAACGCTCGAAATATTGATAATCGTTCCCGAGCCCTGCTGCCTCATTACCGCCAGCGCCGCCTGCATGCACTCGACGGTGCCGAAGAAATTGGTGTCGAAGGTTTCGTGCAGGGCGTTCATCTCCACGTTGGCGACTGTGTCCATGAGCCCATGCCCGGCGTTGTTGATCCAGACATCGATACGCTGAAAATGGTGCAGGGTGAGGCTGACCACGCGATCGATCTCCTCGCGGTTGCGCACGTCGCAGGAGAGGGCCAGCGTGTTTTCGGTATGGCCGATGCGGCCGCGGGCGGCCTCGGCTCGCCCCGCATCCCGCGACAGCAGCACCACCCGGGCGCCCTCATCCGCAAAGAGTCTGGCGATGGCTTCTCCGATGCCCATCGAAGCGCCGGTGATCACCACGACTTTTCCCGAAACGCTAATCTGGCTGGAGTTCATTCTTGGGCTTTCCGTCTTTCCTTTGCGATCTTTGCGAAACCTTTGCGAGCCTTTGCGGTTAAAGAGTTTGACCGCAAAGGTGCCAGAAAACCTGGCCACTGCCGAATTCCGTATCCCACAACGCGGGGCGTACAATCTAGGAATTCCCGGAGCTCCTGCGTGAGCCTTCTCCCGCTATTTCCGCTGGACGTGGTCCTGTTCCCGGGCACACCCTTGCCACTGCACATTTTCGAGCCGCGCTACAGAGAGATGATCTCCGAATGCCTGGACCGGAAGATGTCGTTTGGCGTCGTCCGGGCCAAAGAGGAAGGAGTCGCTGAGATCGGCTGCACAGCAGAGATTATCACCGTTACCCGAAAATATCCCGACGGCCGCCTGGATATCGTGACCGAAGGGCGCGAGCGCTTTGAAGTGATGCAGGTCAATCAGGAGCGGTCGTTTCTGCAGGCTGAGGTGCTCTACCTGCAGGACGAACCGGAAAAAGCTACCGCCGAGGAAATTGCCCAGGCGGTGAAGCTGCAAGGCGAGATCATCGAACTGGCCGGCTCCACTCCCGCCAATCCTTCGGAGAGCGAGAGCCCGCGACTTTCGTTCAGTCTGGTCGGCCCACTTCCACTCGATCTCGATTTCAAACAGACCCTGCTGGGGATGAAGTCGGAAGCGGAACGCATGCAAGCCGTCATCTCCTACTTCGAGGCCATCTTGCCGAATCTGCGGCGGACGGTGCGAGTGCGCCAGAAGGCCGGCGGCAATGGCCATGTTCATTAGCCGGACCGCCGTCGAAATTCATAACTGGGAAGCGCCGAGAGCGGCCCGTCAACGGCGTATAATCCGAGCAGAAGCTGCTTCCCGGGGGGTTTTTCATCATGAGTCTGCCGCGGACGCTGGGCGAATTGCGTCAAAGTCCTTTTAGCGAACAACGGCTGAGTACCCGGCGCGTGAAGGACGAAATGCGCGACAACCTGATCGCGAAACTCCGGCAGGGCGGTCCCATTTTCCCCGGCATTGTCGGCTATGACGACACGGTCGTGCCTCAGATCGTCAACGCCATTCTTTCACGTCATAATTTCATTCTGCTGGGACTGCGCGGCCAGGCCAAAAGCCGGATCCTGCGCGCCCTGACCTCCTTGCTTGACGCTCAGGCCCCTTACGTCGCAGGTTGCGAGATTCACGACAATCCCTACGCCCCGATTTGCCGGCGCTGCCGGGAGGACATCGCCAGGTCGGGCGACAGCACTCCCATCGCGTACCTCACTCCGGAACAGCGTTACGTGGAGAAGTTGGCTACGCCCGATGTCACCATCGCTGACCTGATCGGTGATATTGATCCCATCAAGGCGGCTCGCGGCGGCCACGAACTGGGCAGCGAATACACCGTGCATTACGGATTGCTGCCGCGCGCCAATCATGGCATCTTCGCCATCAACGAATTGCCCGACCTGGCGGGAAAAATTCAGGTGGGCCTGTTCAACATCATGCAGGAAGGCGACGTGCAGATTAAGGGATATCCCATCCGCATGCCGCTCGACGTCGTGCTGGTGTTCAGCGCCAACCCCGAGGACTACACCGCGCGCGGCAAAATCATCACCCCATTGAAAGACCGCATCGGCTCGGAAATCCGCACTCACTATCCGGCCACAGTCGAGGAAGGCATCACCATCACCGCGCAGGAGTCCTGGACACAGCGCAACGGGCACAAACTGCACCTGCCGAAATATGTGCAGGAAGTGATCGAGCGCATCGCCTTCGCCGCCCGTGAAGACAAGAAGATTGACAAGCGTTCCGGCGTCAGCCAGCGCCTGCCCATTTCCGCCATGGAAAATGTAATTTCAAACGCCGAGCGCCGGGCCGTTCACCAGGAAGAAAAGCTGGTGGTGCCGCGCATCGCCGATGTTTACGCCGCCATGCCCGCCATCACCGGCAAGCTGGAACTGGAATACGAAGGCGAAATGAAGGGCGCCGATCACGTCAGCCGCGAATTGATTCGTGCCGCAGTGGCGAAAACGCACGACACCTATTTCAAGGGCGTTGACATGCAGCAGATCGTGCAATGGTTCGACCTGGGCGGAGAAATTCAACTGGCTGACACGGCCAGCGCTGCCGGCGCGCTGCCTTCCCTGCGCGGCATTCAGGGCTTGATGGAAAAAACGGTCAAGGTAGGCGTCGGCCCCAAGGACAGCCCTGAGGTACAGGTTTCAGCCGCCGAATTCATTCTCGAAGGCCTGCACGCGCACAAGCGCATCGGCCGCAACGAGGAGCGCGTCTTCACCGCCGGAGAAAAACAGCCGAAGCAAACGGAAAAAACCTTCGAGCGCGAAGACCAGCCTTTCCGCGGCCGCAGACCGTATAACTAGTCGCTGGCCATTGGTCGTTGGCCATTGGCACCGACGATTCAGGCAGAGGTTTGGACCAACGACCAAGGACCAACGGCCAACGACTGCCTTTATGAAACGCATCCGCTACAGCAAGTACGTTCCCGATCCGGCCGGCGAAATGAGCATGGAGGACCTGCTCAGCGCGCTATCCGACTACCTGCTGCAGAGCGGCTTCCAGAATTACATGTTTTACGACATGGAGGGCGAGCACACGCTCGACGATCTGCGCCGCGCCATCGAGCAGGCGCTGCTCGACGGAAACCTGCTGGACGAAGAAATGCAGGAACGCCTGCGCCAGATGCAGATGGACGGGACGCTCGACGAACTCATCGAGCAGTTGATCGAACGCATGGAGCAGGAAGATTACATCAGCGTCGATCAGCCTCACGACCCTTCGCAGCAATCGAGTGTTGGCGGCCAGGCGGGCGAAGCCCAGCAGGCGAAGTTTGAAATTACCGACAAGAGCCTGGACTTTCTCGGGTTCAAGACCTTGCGAGACCTGATGGGGTCGCTGGGAAAATCCAGCTTCGGCCGCCATGACACGCGCGACCTCTCAACCGGCATTGAGGCCAGCGGCGCATCCCGGTCCTACGAATTCGGCGATACGCTCAACCTCGACATCACCGCCACGCTTTCCAGCGCCATCCAGCGCGAAGGCTTGAAGCTGCCCCTGAACATCGAATATTCCGATCTGCAGGTGCACCAGTGCGAGTACCAGTCTTCCTGCGCGACCGTGCTCATGCTGGATTGCTCGCACTCGATGATTCTTTATGGCGAGGACCGCTTCACTCCAGCCAAGAAAGTCGCGATGGCGCTTTCGCACCTCATACGCACGCAATATCCTGGCGATTCGCTTTCCCTGGTCCTGTTTCACGATTCGGCGGAGGAAGTTCCGCTCTCACAATTGGCGCGGGTGAAAGTCGGCCCGTACTACACCAACACGCGGGAGGGCTTGCGCCTGGCGCAGCGTGTCCTGCAGCGCCAGCGCAAGGACATGAAACAGATTGTGATGATCACCGACGGCAAACCGTCCGCGTTGACGCTCGAAGATGGACGCGTCTACAAAAATGCCTTCGGCCTCGATCCCATGGTGGTAAGCCAGACCCTGGAAGAAGTTTCTAAGTGCAAGCGGGCCGGAGTCATGATCAATACCTTCATGCTGGCTTCGGACTTTGGACTGGTTCAGTTCGTGCAGAAGGTTACCGAGATGTGCCGCGGCAAAGCCTACTTCACCACGCCTTACACGCTGGGGCAATATCTGCTGATGGATTACATGTCGAGAAAGACCAAGACCATTCACTGAGGCCAGCATGTAGAGTCAAAGCAATTTACGACACAAAAACCAGTCTGGCAGTTTGCAGTTCTCGGACCTCAGTTCATCCCTTCGAAAGTTCCCCCACCGCGCGATACGCGTGATCGATCGCGCCGTCGGTGTAGGCGTAGGCGCCGGCGTCGGCGTTGGCGATCGCGATCCTGCCAAAAGGCTTTCTGGCGACCTCGCAAGGCGTCTCGCCGCCTTCCAGCCAGAACTTGTCCCAGAGTGAGTTGTATTCATAGGCGTAGCCGTGGGGCCAGCGATTTACGGTGATCGCCGTGATGTCATTCGCGGGATCTAACCCTCCCGGGCCCACCACTCGAGCCAATTGCTCGCGGATATTTCTTTCCATCGTTTCGAATGTGGTGGTGAACAGTTCAACCCGGCCCAGGAGGTGCTGGTCGCGAGCCGGACGCCCCGGCTTGCACGGCGTCTTCATCATGTGGACGACGATCGGCTCTTCCGGTTTCTTCGAGCATTCGTAGCCGCCGATGCTTACGGGTAAGTCGAGGTTCATGTAGGAGTGATACCCGCCCGGAACGTAGATCGCGTTTGTGCCCAGCTTCTCAAATGCTTTCCAGTTACGCAGGGCAACGTTGGTGTAGAGCAATGGAACTTTCGCGGCCGATGCCAGCGCTTCTTTCTGCTTCTCCGGCAACTGCTCGCAGATGTAGGGGATGACCACATGCCAGCAGGCCAGAACACAATGCGCGGCCTTTACTGTGTACACCTTGCCGCCGCGCGCGTACGCGATTTCAACCCCCTTGGCGCTGGCGGGATCCCCCTGATGCTTCACTCGCACCGCCGTGCTGTTCAGGCGGATGCGGACAGGGGAACTCTTCGCATCGAGCTTCGCGTAGTCGGCCCGCGCCAGGACCACATCGGTAACGGACTGGCCAGGAACCGCCCGCGGAATCAGGCTGCGCACCAGCAGGCGCGCGATGGAAGCATTGCCGTCGGGAAAGTGGAAAAAGTATTTCTCTGCTTCTTTGTTGGGGATGGCATCGCGGTTCATGCCTTTGCCTGGGCCGGGATCGAGATTCATGCCGGCAAAGCCGGGCGCCCCGAGTCCCCATGCATCCTGCGCCGCCACCGCGTCAAAGCCCACTCCGAACAAAGGCTGGGGCATGTTCTGAAACAGCTTCACCACTTCGGGGCTGACTTTGACCAGGTCAGCCAGAAAGCTGTTGTAACTCATGCGGGCGAGGCGGGCTTTCTTTTCGTCCGAACTCAGGCCGGGCAGATAGTCGGTCTTTTCCGTGACCAGGCGCCGGTAGTCTACTTTCGCCGATTCCGAGAAAGGGGCCTCCTGCAGGAACATTTCCACCGCGTGGGCCAGCACTTTGTCGTCTTCGCTCTCCCCTCCGACGCGCGGCGTCGGATTGGTGACCAGTTTGTCGGCGCCGAATGTTTGCTTGTCGAAGAAAATTTTCGGGCCCAGGCCGAACGACCGGTATAAATCCCGGTTTGCATACTTGGGGTAGGACGGAACATCAATCCCCAATTCCTCGATCAAGCCCTTGGCGACGGCGCTGTAGGGAGCCGGACTCTCGATGGAAAACGTTCCCCCAAAGCCCAGCATGGTCCGCTGGGGAGTACGAAACTCATTGCGCTTGGCGTGTCCGCCGAAGTCGTCGTGATTATCGAGAATCAGAATGCGCGCCTTGGGTCCCGCGGTCTTGCGAAAGAAATGCGCCGCCGAGAGTCCGCTGATGCCGCCCCCCACCACCACCAGATCGTAAGTCTCCCTGGTGTCAACCGGGGTCCCGGCCTGGGCCCAGAAGGTGCCGTCACGCAGGCTGTGCGCCACTTCAAATGATCCGGGATGGCTGCCGCGAAGTCCGGTCAAGGCCGGGGGATAGTAGTCGGGCGACTTCTCCTGCCCAGCCTGCATATCGGCGGCTGCAAGCAAATCTTGGGGAAGAATTGCCGCGCCCACGGTGAGTGCGACTCCGTTCAAGAAGTCACGCCGCGTGATCCCGCGGCCCATCCCTAGCTCTGCATCTTTCCAATCGCTCACAGGGGGCTCCTCCAAGGCTTTGATGCGGCTGAATCCAGCGGCCATTGCCGGATGGGCAGGAACCTGATTGAAGCAAAGGCGCCGCAGCCCGTCCTGTACGGAAAACTTTTCCGGTCAGGGGAAGTTCGGGGTCAGCCGCTGCTCCCCGTCTTTTTGACCGCCAATTCCTCTCCCAGGAACCCAATCCTGCTATGGGTGCCATCACAGAATGGTTTGGTCACTGATCCACCGCAACGGCAAAGAGAAAATGCCGGCTTGCCTGTCAGGTCGTATTTATTGCCGTCGGCGTCCACGAGTTCGATCGTGCCCTCGGGATCTTCCACCCGGTAAGGGCCGTTCTTGCGGACAGTAATTTTGACTGCCATGGGGGCCTCCTTGTTCGCTATTGAAGATAGCAGAAAGGCAGCTGTCAGCTCTCAGCTGCCAGCTTTCAGTCACCCCCACTGTTCGCGCCGCTGGCATTTGGCGACTGTGTGGCCGCACAGAACACGTAGGGGTGGGTGCCCTCACCCGCCCGGGCGGAGCGCAGCTCCGCAGCGTCGCATAGCTTCAAACCAGGCGAGCGTTGCTCGCCTGCCCGTGGTCCTGAGCGAAATCGAAGGAAGGCGTCCGGGCCTACGTGGTTCGGAGACCAACTGACAGCTGAGACCTTCCTAAGCCGCCGCCCATTTGGCCTGCAGCAGGTTGCCGTAGAGCTCGAGATATTGATCAATCATGCGTTTGGAGGTAAAGCATTCGCGGGCCCGTTGATAAGCGCGGTTGCCGTAGGTGCGGCACAAGTCTCGCTGGTCGTTCAGCCGGCGGATCGCCGATGCCAGGCTCGCCGCATCATTTTCACGGAAGTACAGCGCCGCGTCGCCCCATATCTCGCGGAATGCGGGGATATCGTTGGCCACAATGGCGCAGCGGGAAAATGCGGCTTCTACCGCCGCCATGTCGAAAGGTTCGTAACGCGAGGTAGCGGCGTAGATCGCAGCCCGGCTGTACAGGGTGCGCAGCTGCGCTTCGGTCTGCGGCCCTTTCAGCGCGACATTCATTTCGTTGATCGACAGTTTGACATCGGCGCGTATCGGAGGTCCGGCGAGACCGTGGACCGGAGTCTCTGACCCCACGATGCAGACCGGAAGGGGATGGATATGCTGGGTCAGCAGCGACACCTGCTTGCCCGCATCCAGGAGACGGCCCACCGCCAGTACAGAATCATCCTTACCCACGTAGGGATTGAAGAAAATCGGATTGCGCCCGTTGTAAATAACGGTGTCGTGCCGTGAGCGGGTGTAACAGTCGCGGATGGTGTCCCGCATCCAGACCGAGGGCGCCACCGCTACGCTGGCCATGGCCAGGCCTCGCGTGACCACTTCGCGATACCATTGCAGCCAACTGTCCTGCCTGGGCTCCCGGCCGTGCACCGCCCGCCACCAGGTGATCAAGTCGCCATGCGCCACCACCACGCGTGGCACCGGCACCCGCAGGTCGCCATAACATAACTGGTTCAAGTGAAGTACGTCGGGCTTCAGTTCCTTCACCAGCGCCGTGAGGTAGTCCGAGGAATCCTTAAGGTCCTGCTGCCCCTCCTCCATCCAGTCCAGGCGGAATGCCGTGGGACGGTATTCCAGGCCATGCAGGTTCTCCATCCATTGGGTCTGTTGGGGCAGGGGGATTTCGCCGAGACTCACCAGGGTCACACGCAATCCACGACTCACCAGCCCGGAGACCAGCTCACGGGTGTAGGTCCATGTACCACTCAAAGTGTCGGCGGTAACCAGTACGTGCACGAATTTCACCTGGGAAGCGGGGAGAGCGGCCAGGGAGCGGCGACTCCGCGTTTCTTTCTGCTGCGTCATTGTAGTGCGGGAACTGCTATGTCCGGGAAGGATTTTCTCGGGAAGTGTACGGGTGCGCAAAATATTGCACTTGAGGATCGGGGTGAGGCCGGTTCCGCCGCGGCGGCTCAGACGGGACTTTCGAGCTTGAGACGCATTTCCTGAGCAAGCTGGTGGACGCTGCGCATCTTGATTTCGGCCTCGCTCTGGAGATCAGGGACATGCAGCGCCAATTCGCACGAGAGCAGCAGGGCGGTGACGGTCCCTTTGAGCTCGTTTCGCAGTGCGAGTTGTACCTCTTGCCGGACCAGCTGGACTTGTTTCTTGTGCCGGCGCAGCGCCGCCCGCAACTCGCGTGCGACCCGGTCCATGTTGTTAATGGCGAAGTTCACGTGGACGGGCACGGCCGTCCCGATGCTTTCCAGCACTATGTCGCTCTCGACCGGTTCGGTTTCGAGGAATGCCTGATCGATGAGCACGGCGCCATATTCCTGGGCGCGCAGGCGGGCCAGCGCCTGGGACGAGGTGGCCGCCACATGGGTTTCTTCCGAGGTGACTTGTTGAATCGCCTGGGCGCAGCCCCGGGCTTTAGCGGAAGGCGTAATGACGAGCAGCATGTTGGTTTACGTTGCAAGTCTATTGCCGCGGCGGTGCCATTGAAAACAGACCGGTTAGGTATACGTTGTCCGACTCTACCCTTCCCAGTGCGGGAAGTTGGATCAAAATCAGGAGGAGATAGGGATAGCCAGTCGGAACGTAATCGAAAGGTGCTAGACTTCGACCGCGTGGCGTTCCAGTGTTGGCTAATTCCTCATTCCGAGTTATCCGCTTCAGCACCTTCGAGGTTAATCTCCACACCGGGGAACTGCGCCAGCGGGGACAGAAGGTAAAGCTCCAGGAACAGCCGCTTCAAATTCTGGCGGCGCTCCTTGAACGGCCGGGAGAACTGGTTACTCGGGAGGAATTGCGCAACAGACTTTGGCCGTCAGACACCTTCGTTGACTTCGATCATAGTCTCAATGCCGCCATCAAGAGGTTGCGCGACGCTCTCGGTGAATCGGCGGAGAAGCCCCTATTTGTTGAGACCGTTGCGCGACGCGGCTATCGCTTCATTGCTCCGGTGGACGATGGGTCCGGCGGAGTTCACGTACCAGCCCCGACCGCGCCCGCTCGATACCAACCCTGGCGGTGGCTGTTCACGACGAGGAACGCTGCTTTAGGCGGCTTAACGGCGTGTGCTCTTGTCGCGGCTTTTCTTTACTACCGGCAGTCGCGTGCATCCGACGCGGGAACGCCGGCGGTGACCCCGGTCGTCACTGACGTTGGCGAAAAACATACCCCAAGTCTTTCTCCAGATCGCCAGCATTTGGCCTTCGCCTGGAACGGTGGGGCCGGGTCTCACTTCAGTTTGTACGTGAAGCTTGTGGGAACCGAGCACTCGATACGGCTGACCAAGCAGGCCTCAATCGACTTCAATCCAGTCTGGTCGCCGGATGGCCGTTACATCGCATTCTGTCGCATCGTAAAAGGTGGAACCGGCATTTACGTCATCCCGGCGATGGGTGGCGTTGAGCGCAGAATCCGCGAGACCCATTGGCAGGAAGACGACTTTTACCAGGTCTTTTGGTACTTTGGGCGCCTCTCGTGGTCGCCCGATGGGAAGTTAATTGCGTATTCTGACCCTGGAGATTCCAGCCAACCCACTTCTATTTTTCTCTTATCGCTCGATTCGTCAGAAGTACGCAGACTGACTTCTCCGCGAGACTCAGTGGGTGATTACAATCCTGCGTTCTCCCCCGATGGTCGGACATTGGCTTTCAACCGAGGTTCACAGGGAGTCACGGCGATCTACACCGTACCGGTTTCGGGAGGAGAAGAACAACATCTCATCTCGGGGGTTCAATTCGGATGGGGACTGGCCTGGACGCCCGACGGACGCGACATTGTTTTCGCCAAGGCGGGTTGGCTCGCGGATGCTGGTTGGCTCTGGAAGATACCCCGTGGCGGGGGTGAACCAGAACGACTGCAGTTTGGCCAGGAAGGAGTCGAACCTTCGATTCAAGGGAACCGATTGGTGTACGCGCGCCAGACGGCGAATATCAACATCTGGCGACGGAAACTCCATTCATGGGTTTCGGCCGGTCCGTCCGATAGATTCATATTTACCACGAGAATAGAAAGCGGTCCCCAGTTCTCGCCTGATGGAAGTAAGATCGCCTTCGAATCTACCCGTAGTGGCGCTTACGAAATCTGGATGTGCCGAAGCGACGGGAGCGGTAGTGTTCAGCTCACCCGATTTAACTCTTCGACTGGAACTCCACGTTGGTCGCCCGACGGACAACAGATTGCTTTCGACTCGCGCGCTCCTGGCAATGCAGACATTTTCGTCGTTGACTCTCGCGGAGGCCCGCCTCGCGGCATGACCAGCGATCCATCGAGCGAGGTCGTGCCTAGTTGGTCGCGAGACGGACGCTGGATATATTTTGCGTCTGATCGCACCGGCCGCAACGAGATATGGAAGATGCCCTCGACGGGCGGGTCCGCTGCGCAAGTCACACGCCATGGTGGATTCGCTGCTTTCGAATCGACCGATGGAAAATTCCTTTACTACGCCAAGGACATGACCCTTCCCGGAATATGGCGCATTCCGACTAACGGCGGCGCAGAGGTCGAGGTTGTCAGCTCTCTGGAAGCAGGCCTCTGGGGATATTGGGCAGTGGTCAAGAACGGTATTTATTACCTGGATACGACAGCGAAACCTGGCATCGTCTTTCTCGACTTCAATGCCGGCCGCACTACGCGGGTGTTCGATCTGGAGAACCGCCCCGCCAGGCAAGCGCCAGGACTGGCCATCTCACCGGCCCACGGGACCATCCTCTACACACAACTGGATGGATTAAGTAGAGATATCATGCTGGTCGAGAACTTCCGATAGATTGAACCGTCTTGGCGCGGTCTAATCCTGCGCGACATACTCCTTCAGCTTGCGGTAGAGCGTGGTCTTGCCGATACCCAGCATTCGTGCCGCCAGAAGCTTGTCTCCGTTGAGCTGGGCAATCGTGCTCAGGATGGTGTGTTTCTCCAGTTCCGCCATGGGCATGATTTGAGTCTTGCCGTTGCCTCCGTTCAAGGGATGGATGGGGACTCCATGGATGGCGCTGGGCAAGTCCGCCACGTGAATTACCGGACCCGAGGTAAAGGCGCAGGCCCGCTCGAGGCAGTTCTCGAGCTCCCGCACATTCCCCGGCCAGTCATATGCGAGCAGGGCTTTCATAGCGTCGTCGCTCAAGCTCCGCTCGTGGCCCGAGCCTCGCGACAGCCTTTCCAGAAAGTATCCGGTCAGCAGCGGAATGTCCTGGCGCCGTTCCCGCAGGGGGGGAATTTTCAGGCTCAGGACATTGAGCCGGAAGTAAAGGTCGCGGCGGAAGGTTCCCTGGGCCACGGCCTGTTCCAGATCGCGATTGGTGGCCGCCAGAATTCTTACGTTGATGGCGATTCGCTTGGTGCTTCCCACCGGGCGAATCTCCCGTTCCTGGATGGCGCGTAGCAGCTTGGCCTGAAGATCGACTGGAAGTTCTCCGACTTCATCCAGAAATACCGTGCCGCCCTCGGCGATCGCCAGCAGGCCGTCCCGTGATTGCACTGCGCCGGTGAAGGCGCCTTTGACGTAGCCGAACAGTTCGCTCTCAATCAGGGTCGGGACCAGCGAGCCGCAGTCCACCGGGATGAACGGCTTGTCGCGAAAAGGTCCGGAGAAATGGATGGAACGCGCCACCATTTCCTTTCCCGTTCCGCTTTCGCCAAGAATGAGCACGGGGTGGCTGCTGTGGGCGGCCTTGCCGATGATGCGGTAGAGCCGTTCCATCTCCGGCGCCCGGCCTACGATGCTGCCGAAACCCATTTTCGACTTGATCTTCTCCCGCAGGGTGCGGTTTTCGGTCTTCAATTTCAGGTGGTCGGACACACGCTCCAGCAGCAACCTCAGTTCCTCCATGCTGAAGGGCTTGGTCACGTAATCATAGGCGCCGTTTTTCATGGCCTGGACCGCGGACTGGACGGTGCCGTATCCGGTGACCACCACGACCACCGCATCGGGCTTGCGCTCGCCGATCTGGTGCAATGCCTCCAGGCCGCTGGCGCCGGGCAGCTTCAGGTCGAGCAGCACGACATCGATATTCTGCGTGTCCAGCAGACGATAGGCATGCTCGGCGGAATCAGCCACCACGGTGTTGAAGCCGAGTGATTGTGCGACTTCGCGGCAGACTTCCCGGATGGCGCGTTCGTCGTCCACGATCAGGAGGTTCAGGAAATTAGCCGGTTCCATCTGGACCGGAGTGGGGGCACTCATTGCGGCTGTGGTCATGAAATCACCTTTCTGGAGCTTTCGGATTTTGATCGGGTTGGACTCGCGGCAGGCGCATGGAAACGCGCGTGCCCGTTCCGGGTCCGCTGTCCGCCATAATGGTTCCGCCCTGTTGCTGGACCAACCGGCGAGCTGTGGCCAGTCCCAGGCCGTTGCCTCGACCCGGACCCTTGGTGGTAAAAAAAGGCTCGAAGGCGCGCTCCACGGTTTCGGCGTCCATGCCCTCGCCGGTGTCGGCCACGCTTAGCTCAACCCATTGCCCACCTTGCGATTCTGGCGCGCTACCGATGGGACAAGGGCCCGTACCGTTCCGCGTGCTGACTGTAATCCGGCCGCCGTCGGGCATGGCGTCGCGGGCATTCAGTACCAGGTTGAGCAGGATTTGCTGGACTTCCGCCGGGTCCATCTTCACCTCGCCCAGGTCGGCGGCCAGCGCGGTGCTGAGCTCGATGTCTTCGCCGATCAGACGGACCATGAGGTCCTGGATTCCTTTAACCGCGTCGTTCAAAACCAGCACATGGGATTCATTGGCGGTAGGCCGAGCCACCGCGAGCAGTTGCTGCACCATGGCCACTCCGTGCTCCCCCGCCATGCGCATTTCCCGCACGTGACGACGGGTCTGGCTGTCCTCTTCTAATTCCCCCAGCAACAGGTCGCAGTAGAGGATGATCCCGGTGAGCAGGTTGTTGAAGTCGTGCGCCACCCCTCCCACCAGCTGGCCAACCGCCTCTATCCCTTGCGCTTCCTGTTGCCGTCTCTCCGCCTGCCACTGCCGGCTGACGTCACGGGAGTGGACCACCTGAAATTCACAGCCGCGCAGCTCAAAGCCGGCCCTGGCCACCTCGAGATGCACCCTGGTGCCATCCTTGCGAGTGCGAATCACGCGCGCCTCTGTGCTCATTTCGCGTTCCTCGCCCGGCCGGGCGCTGGTGGCCACGGAGATCAGGGGCTCGGGGAGCAAATCTCCTGCTTCCCCTCCCTGAAGCTGGGAACGCTCCAGGCACTCAAACATTGCCCGCCATGCCGGATTGGCATAAACAATGTGGCCGGATGCGATAATCGCCAGACTCTCAGGGCAGGCCTGCACCGCGGCCAGCAGGACGGCGGGATCGGGAGATCCAGAGCTGTTCGGCCGCAACTGCGCGATTGCATTCATCGTTTCAAGACCTGCGACCGGCGTTCGCCGGACCCGAGACCAAACCTGCTTGCTGGTCTTCATCCAGCGTCCGCTAACGAAAGCATTAGCCGTAGAGCACGTTTCGGGAAAGCACCAAATGGGTTCGGCGAGACTGTCGAAAGGCTCAACCGTCCTGAATCGGGAAATCCGCTGCGACAGTTTTCCCTGTGGCGCGCTCTCCATTTCGGGAAGTCTATGCGGCCGCAGACAAATTGCTAAGGGCAGCGGTCACACCATGATGTGACGGAAGAACATGCCTGAAATTCCCACCGTCGAGAATTCCTGATGCTACCGGGCACAAAGGCACGCGGAATTGCCCAGCTCTCTTTCACTCTCTGTCGCTTGCGGCAGCTAAATCAATGCTGCTTCTCGGTTTGGTTCGGATGCCTGCCCTCCGCGCGAAGTGCAACTATTTACAACATCCAGACAGGCCGCGGATTACCCATTTCTCGACTTGATTTTCAGCCCGCATGTGGTACTTTTAAGTTCCCTCCCCCAAGAATTCTCCCCCCATGACTCACCATTAGCTGTCCAGCGGCCGGGTGTGCCGGCGGGCCGGCGTGGAAATCAACAACCCAAAAGGCCCTGTAAGCAATGAAGCGAAAGCAAGTCTTGTTAGCGGTTGCCGGAGTATTGGTTTCAGCCTTTACCGCATGTGGGGGAGGGTCAACAGGCGGAGACGTGACCACGCCGCCAAGCTCATTCCACGAAACATCTCAGGATCCCAGCGGCACCCTCGACACTTTCAGCCACCAGAAGATTGATAGAACGGGCCCGTTTTTTGCCAAATTGGGGAGCAACGACCGGAGCTGCGCCACTTGTCACGTTGCCGCCGACGGATGGAGTGTCACTCCCCCACACTTGCAGGAGCGCTTCAACAACACCCAGGGCACGGACCCGATATTTCGCACGGTTGACGGAGCCAATTGCCCCAGCGACGACGTCTCCACTCTCGCGGCCGCCACATCGGCATACAGCCAGTTGCTTAATCATGGATTGATTCGCATGACATTGCCGGTGCCGGCCAACGCCGAGTTCAGCATCGTCGCCATCACCGACCCTTACCAGTGCCCAGAAACCACCGCCACCTCGCCGGCGCTGTATCGGCGCCCGCTTCCTTCCACCAACCTGAAGTTTCTCAATGGCATTATGTGGGACGGCCGGGAGCCCGACCTGAAGACCCAGGCCCTCGACGCAACCATGGTCCACACTCAACCCAGCGGTGCGCCGACCGATGCCCAGTTACAGCAGATCGTGAATCTCGAATCCTCGCTGTTCACCGCCCAGTCGGTGGACAGCCTGGCCGGAGACCTGACTGCACAGGGCGCGAATGGCGGCCCGGAGTTCCTCTCCACTCAGCCCTTCTCCGCCGGTATGAACTCCGGAACCGGGTTTGATCCTAATGCGTTCACCCTGTACACCAGCTGGGCCACTGCGACCGGCAGCAATGCCGCCGCGCAGCAGTCCATCGCGCGGGGAGAGATGCTGTTCAATAGTTTCCCCATGAGGATCACCAGCGTGCCGGGATTCAACGACGTTCTGGGCCAGACGCAGGTCATCGGCACATGCACGACCTGCCACAACACTCCCAACGTCGGGAGCAGCTCGACCTTCCAGATGATGGACATCGGAACCGCTTCGCCCAAAGCCAACCTTCCTGCGTATTTGATCCTATGCAACGACAGCACCCAAGTGGTGACTACTGATCCAGGGCGGGCGATGGTGACCGGCAAATGTGCCGATATGAGCAAGGTCAAAGTCCCCAGCATGCGCGGCTTGGCCGCGCGCGCGCCCTATTTCCACAACGGCACGGCGAATACCTTGCTGGACGTGGTCAACTTCTACGACCAGCGTTTCAACATGCTTCTCACCGACGACCAAAAATCGGATTTGGTCGCATTCATGAACGCCCTATAAGAATTGTGTGTGGGTGGTGTGGGTCGGACACCCCTGTCCGACGCCGTTTAAGTTGATTCGCGCAGATTTATATTCTGATGTTTTGATCCGTATTGATCCGCGTAAATCAGCGGAATTGAAGTTGTCGTCGTCACCGCGTCGCCTTCAGCCGCTCGCCCACTTCTGCTCCGCGGATTCACGCAGATCGTCGCCGATTTCCATTTTTTTTTGCCGTTGACTCTCTCTCTTCAACCCGGGGGGCAACGGCCTCCATAAGCCACCAATTATTCCGCTCTTCAAAATCCAAGTCATAGGCGTCGGACAGGAGTGTCCGACCCACACCTGCCCACTTTCGGTTAGAGCGCTAAGGGCTGGGCCAGCCTGAAGGTCAGGCTGCGCTCGGGAGCGACGCCGACGTCCGTGCTACCCGTGGCATAGGTGGTCCCGGGAGCGTCCACCGATGCCCCGATGAGGGCGCCTTTTTTCCCGGCGCCGTCGCGCAGGATGGTAACGTTGCGCTGCTCATGCGAGCCTCGCTTCATGAAGATGCTGGAGGTTTGTATGGGAAGGAATTTTCCATTGATGGAAATCGCGGTCAGAGCCAGCCGCAGGTAGCCGGCTTCCTGAAACTGGTCCGAGGCTTTGGCGTCCAGCACCTTGCCGGTCAGGACCGCGCCCTGCGGCGCCAGGGTACGCCCCCGGACGATGATGGGTTCATCGAGCACGGCTTCAAAGGGATCTCCGGCACGAGAACTGGCGCTCGACAAAGACAAGCGCACGTGGATGGTTATCGGCGTTCCGGCCGGGATCGCCGTGGGCGTCAGCGAACCGGTGGGAGAAATTCCGCCCTTGTCGGATGCAGCTTCAAAAGGCAAATGCTGGTCCGCGGCATTCTCCTCGATCCCGGGCAGGCTCTCCCGTCGTGAACAACCGGCCAGAATCAGCCCCATTAAAAGAACGGAGAACCCGGCAGCATTCCGCCAATTCCCATTCGACAACTTCATAAACCAATCCTGCCGCGCCCAACCACCACTCGACAAGTCGCAAGCTGGATGCCATCGTTCGAGACCAATTTATCAGTGAGTTAAGGGCGGCGCGGGAGGTCCAGATGTAGTTATTACAGGTATTATCGCGCTAGCGCGGGAACGCCACGGATTCACGCGGATTTTCACGGATCTGCTCTTAACCCCTGCCCTGAGGCTCGCCTCATGCTCTGATCCGTAGAAATCCGTGTTATCCGTGGCTGGTTCTGTTTTTGCGTGGAAAGAAAAAACGGAGGAGCGGGTTGGCCGCTCCTCCGTGGATTCAAAAACCTTCTCGCGGTCGCTTAGTCGGACGACCCGCCCAGGCCGGCCGAAGCGCTGGCCGCTTCATTTTCGGGCTGGACAATCAAGCCATCAAACGGGGTGGCTCCCACAAAGCGTCCGCGGACCACACTGATGCGGCGCAGCGGGTACCCCGAATCAGGACCGCGATGCCAGCTGCGGCCACTGTCCCGGCTCTCGAAGACCACTCCGGTAGCGCTGCTGGTGGCCAGCAGACGCTTCTTGCTCGAGTCATACGTGATCGAGCTGATGTTCTTGTCCGGAAGTCCGTTCACGATATGTTCCCAGGTCGCGCCGGAATCGGAACTCCGGAAGGCGCCTTCGCGGGAAGCCACCAGGATTTCGCCCTCCGGCGTGAGCTCCACGCCGTGAATGCTGGTGATATAGGAAGACAGCGGCGCTTGCTGCCAGGTCGCTCCATTGTTGGAGGAGCAAAGAACGTTGGTACGAGTGGCAGCCACCAGCAAGTCGCCGTTCGACTCCACCGCAACAAAATCAGACTTGCCCATCACCGGACCGCCGGTCCAGGTCTTGCCCTGGTCGGAGCTGGTGAACAGTCCAGAGGAAGTGGCTGCGAGCCAGCGCCTGGGCGTGACTTCGATATCGCTCACGCGGGCATCCAGAACCGAGCGAACCACGACCGCGGGCACTCTTACGGCCTTCTTCCCCTTCTTGCCTTTCACCACTCGCGCCGCCGACTTCTCGGTCACGATGGTGTTGATCGGACGCCACTGGCTCGCATTGCGATCCAGTAGAAAGATACCCTTGTTGGTGCCGGCAATCAGGCCGCCGGTGGCAGTCTGCTGCAACGCGAAAACATCGCGTCCGCCCAGGCCGGCGCTCTTCTGCTGCCAGCTCTGGCCGCCATCGCGGGTGGAGAAAACGCCGCCAAACTCGCGATCGTTGACCACGCCCACTTGCATGCTGTTGGGATCGTTCCTGTCGGAGAGAATCGAACTCACATAGCGGTGCACGTAGCCGTGGTTGGAAGCCACAAAAGTCTGCGCCCCGTTGTCACTGGCCAGAACCCCGCTGCGGTCGGTGGCCAGCAGCACCCGGTTCGAGTTGCGCGGGTCAACCAGCACATCGTTCACTACGACTTGAGGATTGCTTACGCGCTTCCAGGTCTTGCCGGCGTCCGCGGTCTTCCACAGACCCTCGGTCGTCCCGGCGTAAACCGTTGCCGGATTGTTCGGGTCCTGCTTCAGAACACGGGTGCGGCGCGCGGAAAACGGAATGCCTTGCATCTTGCGGAAAAGATCGCCGGCGCTGTCGCTCTTGTAAATTCCGGAGCAGGCGCTGGCGTAAACCACCGCGGGATTGGTCGAGTCCACGATGACCGAAAACACATCCGAGTCATCGATCATGCCTTTGTTGATGCGATGCCAGCTGGTTCCACTGTCGTCAGTCTTCCACGCCAGGTGCCAGGTACCGGCATACACCACATCGGGATTCTTGGGATCAACCGCGATCGATTCAACATTCTTCAGTTCGGCCTGGCTGGCGGGAGAAATCCGCTCCCAGCTGTTGCCGCCATTTTTGCTGCGGAACACGCCGTCGAGGGCGCCGATCACCAGAACCTTGGAATCGTAGGGAGCGATCGCCATCGCCCGCACCGATTTTCCATGCACACCCGGAAGCGCTTCCCAGTTATTGCCGCCGTCATGCGAACGAAACACGTCGCCGGCCTGCTGGTTCACCACGCTCCACGCCGAAACGTAAATGTGCTTGGGGTTCTTGGGATCGATGACGATGTGATCGAGAACATTGTCGTCGCCGCCCAGGTGGGCCAGACGCGACCAGTTGTGTCCCCCGTCCGCGGACAGGAAAAGCGTTCCGGTGCTGGTTCCGAGATAAATACGGTCGGGATTTTGGGGGTCGTAACTCAGACTCCGCACGTCCCCTCCGTCCGGGCCCAGGGCAGTCCACTGACCGGCCCAGAGAGCAGACGTGGAGAGCACAACAATTGCCAATGTAATCAACCACTTGCAGGAATTCAGCCGAATCTTACGCGAAATCATAGGTGAATGTGCCCCTAGCGAAAAATTATGCGCTCGCGGCTGAGATTGACAGCGTAATACGCTCTTTTCAAGTTACCGAAGGCCAGATGAAAAAGGGCCGGTCGAGTAGGAATCTCGGCCGGCCCATAGTCGCTAAAGGTCACTGGGCCTTAGGCTTAGCGGGCTTTCTTTTTGACCACCGGGTGGTCGGGAACCGCCTTCACCATGGATTCATCCACCACCTCGGTTCCAGGAGCCGAGAAGGTGGCACCCGCCGGGACTACCCAGTATTCGGCAGTCCTGGTGCCGGCGCTGCCGGTGCGCACTTCAATCCGGCTGGCATCGATGGCTTGCTTGGCTTCGCCACCGGACAGATATGCCTTGGAATTGACGGCGCGCTCTCCGGCCAGGTTCTTGCGCTTCTCGCCGGGTTCAGCGTTGCCTACGATCACCAGCTTGGCATCGGGATCGTGCTGCAGCCGCTGGGCAACGTCGTCCAGTACGGCTTTGCAAGTGTTGTCCACCCGCCACGGCTTCACCTTGTTGGGGAAGTCGCACTCGCTCAGCTTGCTCGCCTCCGGCGGCGGCGGAGGCGGAACCTCTACCGTCACCTGGCTCGAAGCCGAAGCGGTAAGGCCACGAGAATCGCTGCAGGTAGCGCTCACCGTTATTGGGCCGGCTGAAGCTCCAGTGGTGTTGAGAGTGGCCGTGCCGCCCTCGCCTGAAACGCTGCCACCGCTGGCCGTCCAGCCACTGACCGTCACCGGAACGTTGTCCGGGCTGGTGCAGCTGCAGGTCACGGTTGCTGGCGTGCCTGCCTGCACTGATGTCGGACTGGCGGAGCATGACATGGTCGGCGGATTCTTCGGCGGTTCCTTCACCGTGAAGGTAGCCGTGCAACTCGCCTCTCCACCCTTCTTCATCTTGGGATCGGTGACGCGGGCTGTAACTGTGTAGCTGCCGCCGGCAACTCCGTTGGTGTCCAGGGTTGCGGTGTTGTCCTTGCTGGTGACCTTTCCGCCCGTGCTGGCCCAGCTGTAGCTCAGAGTGTGCTTGGGATTGAAATTACTGGCGCTGGCGGTGGCCGTAACGGGCTCACCCACCATTACTTCGCTGGGCTCGATGGAGCAACTCGCGGCCGGAAGCAGAGGCGATTCGAAACCGAAGTTGAAAACCAATCCCGTGCGCAGCCGGACACCTTCCAAAGTAGGACGACGCAGCTCCGGAAAGGCGGGACCTACCTCATCGGAAAAATTGTGGTGCGCCCACACATAGTCGGCCTCGAAAAGCCGCAGTGACAGCCGGCGCCAGAGATTGAGGTCCATTCCGCCGCCCAGAATCGCGCCTATGCCATTGCTCGAGTCCACCAGCGGCACCGTCAACCGGTTGTAGCCCAGCAGGGTGTGGGCGAAAAACGTGACTCCTTCATTGCGCCACGCGAAGCGAGGCCCAATCGATACCGTATTCTCGGCTCCGTTCTTGTTTTTGTTGCCGCCGTAGTCGGCTTCCAATCCCCAGTGGGAGGTAAAATTGTAGGTAAAGCTGGCACCCGCTCCTTGCGGAATGTCCCCCATCTTCTGCGCCACCGGAGCATTCGGCGGTTGAAACGGCGACGGCACCGTGGCCCCCGGATGCAGCCACTGGTAGCCCACGAAGAGTTCAGCTTTCGGGGTCTCTTCTTGTGCCACTACCGCAGTTGATATCAACATCACAGCCAGTAAACTCAAGAAAATGCCGCACAGCAACCGACGAAGTGACATGCCATCCTCCGAAAATCTTCTAGATAAAAATTTCGCATCCACGCTTAGAGCATTAGGTTGCGACCGGGAGTTGCGTGGGAAGCAAATACCGAAATCAGGTATGAGGAGTAATTCTACCCCAGACCAGAGTCAAATCAAGCGACCTTGGAACCTTTTAACCAACTAACTCACCACCGATAAGTGTCTCAGATTGATATACTCCCCGGCGTTCTCGGCCCCTGGCCGGTGCAGGCATCTGAGATGGCGAAATCGGCTCCCGCGGGGAAGAAAAATCTGCCAGACGGTAGCGTCTGCTTGCAGCCGGGCGGGAAAGCCTAAATAATGGCTGGCGGGCCACTATGAACCACGAAAAGGTACTAATCGTCGAGGACGAGGAAAACGAACGAACCGGCCTGGCCGAACTGGTCACGGGCTGGGGGTACCGGGCCGAAACTGCGAAAGATGGCGCCGAAGGACTGGAGAAAGTTACCAGCTGGGCTCCTTCCATCGTGGTCACGGACATGAAGATGCCGCGCATGGGCGGCCTGGAGCTTCTGGAAAAACTGGCCACCGACGCGCAGACCATGGCGGTCGTGGTAGTGACGGCGCAGGGCACGATTGATAGCGCCGTGCAGGCCATGCGCATGGGGGCCTATGACTACATCACCAAGCCCATTGACACCAACCGGTTGCGCACCATCCTGCAAAATGCATCCGCCCTGCTGGGGACCCGCGCTGAACTCGAGGTCACGCGCCGCAAGCTCCGCGATGCCGGTTCTCTCGGAAGCCTGATCGGGTCATCCAGGAAAATGCAGGAAATCTTTCACCTCATCGAGATGGTCTCGCCAAGCACCGCCTCTGTGTTAATCACCGGGGCCAGCGGCACCGGAAAGGAACTGGTGGCCCGCACCGTTCATGAACTCAGCCCTCGCCGGAACAAACCATTCGTTCCCATCAATTGCGCGGCCATTCCTGAGACCCTGATCGAGAGCGAGATATTCGGCCACGAAAAAGGCGCCTTCACCGGGGCCCTGGAGCGGCGTACGGGATGCTTCGAGCTGGCCGAAGGTGGAACTCTGCTGCTGGATGAAATCGGCGAGATGCCGGTGGCCACGCAAGCCAAACTGCTGCGCGTTCTTGAAGACCGTAAATTGCGCCGGCTGGGCAGCAAGGTAGAGACCACGGTGGACGTCCGCGTTCTCGCCGCCACCAACAAAGTTCCCGAAGAAGCGGTTGCCCGGGGCGAATTGCGCAACGATCTCTACTATCGCCTCAACGTTTTCAACATTCACATGCCGCCGCTGCGTGAGCACAAGGAAGATGTCCCTGAACTGGTGACGGCCCTGCTGGCCGATATGAACGAAAAACATGGGCGCAAAGTTGCAGGCGTCAGCGAGGCGGTCCTCAACGCGTTTCAGAATTACTCCTGGCCGGGCAATGTGCGCGAGATGCGCAATACTCTGGAGCGGGCAATCATCGTGTGCGATGGAGCGGTGGTCGAGACCAAGCATCTCCCGCCGGGATTCGGGCAATCCAGCCTGCGCAGTTCAGCCGAGGATTCCGACACCGTGCGCCTGGGCGTAGGCACCACGGTCGAAGAAGCCGAGAAGTTGCTGATCCTGAAAACGCTCGAAGCCACCAACAACAACAAGACCCGTGCCGCAGAAATTCTGGCCATCAGCCTGAAGACTCTGCACAACAAGCTCAAGGAGTACGGCAATGCCACAGCCGACGCGGCCCTGGCAAGGGAGGAATAGAGGAACAACTTGAAGCACTTGGCCATTAGCACAGAGCACGTGGGGACAGCCGCCCTCGGCTGTCCGGCGGAGCGCAGCTCCGCAGTTGCAGTCCGGCAAAACGCTGTCGAGCTTCGCTCGACTGGACAGCCGAGGGCGGCTGTCCCCACGCGGTCTCGCTAAGTACAGCGGTCTAACAGCCCATGCGGCGAAAAACCAAAATCGTGCTGGCCATCACCTTCATGGTGGCCGTGCTGGTCACGGCATTTTCCTATGTGTACATCTCGGAACTGCTGCGCCAGCGTGTGACCACGGCGCGAGAATCCGCAGCGCAGTTGACCTCCAACCTCGCCTACCTGGCCGCGAACGCCGCCCCCGATTTGAGCAGCACCAAGGTGGACACCACCAATCCCCAGGCCATGCGGCGGGCGGTGGCGTACTACCTGGGCACGGACCGCGATCTGAATAATTTTCTGGAATCGGTGGTCGGGACCTGGCCCATCATCTACGACGCGGCCATCGTCAATAGCGACGGCAAGGCCATCCTGCACACCAATCCCGACCTGGTGGGCAAGGAAGTTCCCGACCGGCCCGACTTTCACCTGGTGGAGAACGCAAACTTTCGCCGGCAGTTTCGCATGGTGTACCACCCGCCCACCGTGTACGACGTGCGCATCCCGCTGCAACTTGACGGGGCCCGCTTCGGCAGCATCCGGGTGGGCGTATCGACGGTCTTTCTGAAGAACGAACTGACGCCCCGGTTGCAGCAAGCGGTGGTCTTCTCCAGCATCGCGATTTTTCTTTCCCTGCTGCTGGCCGCCGGGCTCTCGCATATTGCCCTGGGCCCGCTGGAGCAGATCAACCGCAGCCTGGACAGCGTCACCGCCGGAGGTGCGGACACCGTCGGCGAACCCGAAGCGAGCCACGACGAGTACGGGATGGTGAGCCTCAAGATCGCCCACCTGGGCCGCCAGATGCGCGACGCCAAGGAAATCTTTTCCGCTCTGAAGGACAACGTCGATCAGATCATGGGCAATCTGCAGGACGGCCTGATGCTGTTCACCCGCGACCTGCGCGTCGTCCTGGTAAGCGCGTCAGTGGAACGATTCATGGGACGGCCGCGGCGCGAACTGCTGGGCCATGCCGCCCGGGAAATCTTTTCTCCCGAGTCGGAGTTCGGTGCGCTCCTGTTGCAGTCGTTTGCGCAACGCAGCCCGATTGCTCCGCGGGAGATCGAGTTTCCCAGCGGGAAGAGGGTGCAGATTTCCCTCGACTTCATCCGGGAAAAGGAAACCCCCATCGGCGCCCTGTTGACCATGCGCGATGCGGAGTCGGTCCGCCGCATCGAAGATGAAATCGAAATGTCACGCCGGCTTTCCGCCACGGGCAGGATCACCAAGGGCGTGGCCCACGAAGTCAAGAACCCGATCAACGCCATTGTCTTGCACTTGCAGTTGTTACAGGGAAAACTGCGGCAGGTCGATCCCGACACCCGCCGCCACATGGACATTATCGGCAGCGAAATACACCGCCTGGACCGGGTGGTGCAGATCCTAGTGGATTTTACCCGCCCGCGCGATCTTCATCTCGAGGAAACCGATCTGCGCCGCCTGCTGGAGGACGGAGTCCAGCTGGCCGGGCCCGACGCCAGCCGGCACGGCGTCACCATCGTCTCCGAGCTTCCCGCCCAGCCCCTGACCGTGAAGGTGGACACCGACTTCATCAAGCAGGCCATTCTCAATGTCGTGCTCAACGGCGTCCAAGCCATGCCCGATGGAGGCAGGCTCACGGTTTCAGCCCGCCGCGAAGATGACATGGTGGTCACCGAAATTCGTGACCAGGGCAGCGGCATTCCAGCCGATGCTCAGGACAAGATTTTTGAACTCTACTTCACCACCAAAAAAGAAGGGACTGGCATTGGGCTGGCACAGACTTATCAGATTCTTCAATGGCACTATGGATCGGTTGATTTCGAATCAGTCGAGGGTGAGGGCACAACCTTTCGCCTGCGCCTGCCCCTGGTCCAGTCGCGCTCGAATGCCTTGCAGGAGGCGGCAACTCGCAGTTAGGGCGGACTAGAGACTGTGAGAGTTGTATGAACTCCTGACAGTACCAGAGGCACGCCTCCCGAAGTTAAAATTTCCGGGTATGCCTACTGGGGAGTGGTTGCATCCAATCACATGAGCATGTATCTGGCCATCATTCTCGGATTTTGCGCGCTGGCGACTCCATCCTTCGCTGCGCTCATGCAGGCGCAACCTCCCCAACTCAACCAGGAGACGCAGCCCGCGCCGGATGCGGCGCCTGCCGGCTCTCCCCAGGATGCACCGAAGAATGATGCGCCGCAGAATACCGCGCCGCCCAGTCCAGCCGCCGGGCCTTCGCAACCCGGCGCGGAACCTCAGCCCGAGCCCGCGTCGCCGCCAGAAACGAAACCAGAGACCGCTCCGGAACCGCAAAAAGCCCAGCCGGAGCCGGCTGCGAAAAACCCGGAATCCAAGTCAGCGAAGAAAGCGCCCAGCAAGAAGAAGCGCCGCCGGAAAACATGCGCTCCTCCGGCTGCGACGTCTGACAAGAAAGTGGTGCGAAACGGTGGCACGGTCGATCCCGTGGTTCAGCTCGCCCCCGGGATGAGTGCGGAGCAAGCCTCCAGCCAGCGTCAAAGCACTGCCCAGTTGCTGGCCGCCACAGACGACAACCTGAAGCAGATTGCGTCCCGGCAGCTGAGCTCAGCCCAGCAGGATAGCGTCAGCCAGATTCGCAAATACATGGAGCAGGCCAACGCCGCCGAGAAAGCGGGAGACGTGCAACGCGCACACAATCTCGCATCGAAAGCTCTACTGCTGTCGGATGATCTGGTGAAACATTGAGGAGATCGTTTCTAGTTTCTAGTTTCTAGTTTGATTGTCCTATCTTCCCTTGGCGCGGGCCGCATTCACTTTGGCCAACAGGTCTTGCGAAAGCGGTTGAACCGGCCCGGGAATTTTTACCGCCTCCATCAATACTTCACGCGCTTCGGTGACCCGGCTGATCTTGGCATAGGCGAAACCCAGGCGATAGAGCGCAACCGCGTACTGCTGGTCATCCAGTCCTTTGAGCAGGGCGGTGGCGGACTTCAACTCAGCAATCGCGGCCGCGGTCTTGTCCTGCTTCATGTCGGCATAGCCCAGGGTGGAATGGGCAACTCCGGCCGAGAGCTTGCGGGTGCGGTCCGCGTCCGGGGCGTCCGCCTTGGCCGCAACCACTGCCCGTTGCGCAAAGGCAGCACCCTTGGCTACGCTTCCAGGCTTCGGATCTTCGACGTAAGTCCCGGCCAGAAGCAACAGCGCGGCCAGATTATTAGGATTTGCCGCCAACGCCTTTTCGCCGAAGGCCACCACCCGGGCCGTGTCTTTGAGCTCGGAGAGTGACATCATGGCGTACGACGCAACCGATTCGTCAAAACGCGACTTGGGGAAAGCAGCAGTGAAACGATCGATGTCGCTCATGCGCATTTTGGCGTCAGTTTGATCGACGATCACATTGAAGGCAGCGGCCTCGAGGAATTCGTATGAATTCTTGGCCGCAGTCTTTTGTTCTTCTGTCTGGGTGGCAAAATCCTGGTCGCTCACGCCTTCCGGCTTGGTCTTGCCTATGGAGTTATAAACTTCGCCGCCGCGCACCGAGTAATCGAGCAGCTTGGGATTGTTCTTCATCTGCTGAGCGATGCTGGCCTGAGAGACGAGAATATCGAGCCTGCGAGGCGCGCTGGCCAGCGCCTTGTCTCCGTAATCGAGCGCCTTCTGCAAGTCGCCGGCGCCCTGGTAGGCCTGCGCCAGCTGCCAGTTGCCATAGGCGACGGCCGCTGGATTGGAGGCGAACTGCTTCACGAAATCCTCGTACATGGCCAGCTTCTTTTGATCATCCGGCTCTTTGGTGATGGCTTGCAGCGCCACGTCCTCCGGCGTGCCCGCCGGAATCACGATGGGTTCGATCTGGGCCAGGGAAAACAGAGCAACCACGAACAGAAACGCAACCAGCAGGACAGGCCAGCGGCCGTGCTTCATACGTCACCTCCGGAATGGCGTCGGCATCGTAGCGCCGAAGAGAGGGATTATGCAAGCCGCGAGGCGGGCTGGTGTCGCCTTTGTAGCGCCGCCGTCCCGGCGGCTGTCGCGAGGGCATCTTGCCCTCTCACTGGCACCCCGTCCTCGCACTGGCATCTTGCCCTTGCACTGCGGGCGGGACGCCCGCAGGACAGCCGGCGAGACGCCGGCGCTACCAAGTCGAGCTGCGCTCGACTGGGCGGGTGAGGGCACCCGCCCCTACGCAATCGCTGTGCTAGTCTTTTGTTCATGCAGGATCGCGAGCGGACGGACTCGCCGGCAGTCGCGAAGAATGTGGCCCGTGATGTGCGATCCTGGACGCATTCCATATTCTTCATCGTTCTGGTCGCATTCCTGCTTCGTGTGGCGGTCATCACCATCGGCCACACTTACCGCATCACGCCCCGCCGCGACCACTTCCAGTTCGGATGGGAAATGGGACGCATCGCACGCTCCATCGCGACCGGGCAAGGCTTCAGCTCTCCCACGGATTTATCCACCGGGCCCAGCGCCTGGGCGCCGCCCGTTTATCCCTACATCCTGGCGGGAGTATTCAAGCTGTTTGGGGTTTACAGCAATCTTTCCGGCTGGGTCATCCTGACCTTCAACAGTATTTTTTCCGCTCTGACTTGTCTGACGCTCTACCGGATTGGAGAACGGATATACAGCGAGGTCGTGGCGCGGGCCACCGCCTGGACCTGGGCGTTGTTCCCGTATGCCATCTATTGGCCGGTGCGCGTGGTCTGGGAGATGAGCCTCAGCGCCTACCTGTTGAGCCTGGCCCTGCTGCTTACGCTGCGCATGGCGGATGCGCCGCCGCGCCCCCGAGCCTGGATCGGGTTCGGGGTGCTTTGGGGTGTGCTGGCCATTACCAACACGGCGGTGCTTTCGATGCTGCCGTTTTATCTGCTGTATCTGGCATGGCGTCTGCCGCTTCGCTCCCGGCAGTTCGTGGGATTTGGATTATGCATGCTGGCCGCAGCGCTTGTGGTCAGCCCCTGGCTGGTCCGCAATTATGACGTCTTCGGAAAATTCGTTTTTGTTCGCGACAACCTCGCACTCGAAATACACATGGCCAACAATGACCAGTCCAACGGGTTGTGGACGCGGGGCGAGCATCCCGGCAATGATCCCGAAGCCATGCGCCGGTTCCAGCAACTGGGTGAAATTCCCTTCATGCAGGAGAAGCAGCGGCAGGTCCGCGAATTCGTGCGGGAACACCCGGACGAGTTTCTTCGTTTTACCCTGAAGCGCGTTCTCTACTTCTGGATTGGACCTCCGCAGGCCAACATCGTCGCCGGCTATGACCTGATGATCGCCCGCCATTTCATGTTCATTCTTCCCGCTGCCTTCGCTTTCGCAGGCCTGTGGTTGACCGTGCGAAACAGAATGCGGGGAGGATTTCTGCTGGCCTGCTTTCTGCTGATGTACCCTCTGCCCTACTACCTCGTGAACCCGTTCCCGCGCTACAAACATGCCATCGAGCCGGAGATAATCCTGTTGGCGGTGTATTTATTCTGGGAAGCAAGCCGGGTGCAAATCCATTGGCCGGCTCGCACCAGACCTTCGTAAGCCGGTCCCTTTGCGTCCTTTGCGGGTTTCTTTGCGAACTTTGCGGTAAAAGCTTTTGACCGCAAAGTTCGCAAAGGCATCGCAAAAGGGCGCAAAGAAAAACCTGAACTCGCATCGCCAACTCATCGGGTTGGAGAGTCCCTCTTCATCGTTTACATTTGAAGCATGCGTGCCATCCTGCAGAAACGGGCGCTGCGTTTTGTTTTTGGCGCCAACATGATCTCCATGCTGGGCAGTGGCATGAATTCCGCCGCCGTGGCCTGGTACATCCTGCAGGCCACACACTCCGAAGTCGCTCTGGGGACGTTTGCCGTGCTGCAAACCCTGCCCGCCATGCTGATGCTGCCTTTCACCGGAGTTCTGATCGACCGCGAAGACCGGCGCCGCCTGGTCATGATGCTGGACGCGGTCCGCGCCGTCATCATTCTCGTGGTAGCCATTCTGGCCTTCACCGGCAAGGTAAAAGTGTGGCAGCTCTATCTGATGAACACGCTGGTGGCGGCGGGCTTCTGGATGTTCTGGCCGACCATCACCGCGCTGATCCAGGAATTGACTCCCGGAGAAGAGTTTGTCCACGCCAATACGTTTCTGCTGGCGGGCATCCAGGGCGGATGGCTGATCGCCGGGTCGATCGTGGGATTCGTTTATAACCACATCGGCCTGGGCGGCGTGTTGTTGATCGACTTCTCCACCTACCTGGCGTCGTTTCTGCTCTATCTCGGAGTGCGCAAGGGACGCCACGTAGTGCCCAGGCCGGCGGAGCTGCGGGCGGACATCGTCGCTGCCGAGACCGCGGTGGGACGCTTCGTGCGCGAGATGCGCGAAGGCCTCGATTTTCTTCGCGGCCACCGCTCCGTGGTCACGCTGGGCGTCAGCTGGGCGCTTTTCCTGGGCGCGATGATGACCGGAGTCGTAGTGACCGCTCCGCTTAGCGACAACGTGTTTCATGCCGGCGCTGTCGGGTATGGCTGGCTGAACGCGGGCTGGGGCACGGGCGCGTTTCTGAGCGTGCTCTACGCGCCCGCGCTCATCGCCTGGGTCGGCGCGCGCCGTTCCATTGCGATTTCCATGGGCCTGCTGGCTATTGCCATGACCGTAGCCCCCCTTTCGCCCTGGCTGGCAGTAGCGGTGGCGATTTACGCCATCATGGGTTCAGGCCGCGGCATAAGCGGCGTGGCCATGAACACCAGTATCATGGAACAAGTGCCGCAGCACTTCATGGGGCGGGTGCAGAACACGTTCTACTTCGCCGGCACCATGCTGCAGATTGTTCTGGGATTTCTGGTCGGCGCGGTGGCGCAATTGAACCTGGTGGCGGGCTTCGCCATCATCGGCATGGTCTATGCGGTGGCCTTCGTCACGGCGGTGTGGCCGGTGGCGACGGCAACACCCATTTGCGAGGTGGGGCCGGATTGAGGCGAGTTGATTTCAGATTTCAGATTTAACCGCTCAAAGCAACCGAGAACGGAGAACTGAAATCTGAAATCTGAAATCAATAATCTCAAATCTATAATCTGAAATTTGAACCCTGAAATCAACAATCTGAAATCTCAAATCTACAATCTGAGATCGCACTTCGGACTTCTTTCCTTCTGCCTCAAACTGGTATGCTTTCCCGTTCCAACTTCGTCCAGGAGACTTGCATGTCATCCAGCCTCGAAGGTCGAGTTGCGGTTGTGTTTGGAGTCGCCAACAAACGTTCGATCGCCTGGTCGATCGCGCAAGGGCTGCACCATGCGGGCGCGAAAGTGGCCATCACTTACCAGAACGAACGTCTGGAACTGGAAGCCCGGGAACTGATCGCGTCCCTGCCGGGCGCGGAAGGCTTCATGTGCGATGTCTCTGATGACGCCGCCATCGACCGCTTGTTTGTCCAACTCAAGGAACGCTTCGGCAAACTGCATGTGCTGGTGCACAGCGTAGCGTTTGCTCCCGCCGAGGAACTGAAGGGCGAGTTCGTAGCCACCACCCGTGAAGGCTTCCGCATCGCCCATGATGTGAGCGTGTATTCGCTGGTCGCGCTGGCCCGGGCCGCGGCGCCCCTGATGGAAGACGGCGGCAGCATCATCACCATGACCTACTACGGAGCGGAGCGGGTCGTGCCTCGCTACAACGTCATGGGCGTGGCCAAGGCAGCTTTGGAGTGCAGCGTTCGTTATCTGGCCTACGATCTGGGGAAAAAGAAAATCCGGGTCAATGCCATTTCCGCCGGCCCGATTAAGACCCTGGCGGCGCGCGGCATCTCCGGTCTCAGCGACATGCTGAAGGCCCACGCCGAGCGCGCACCGTTGCAGCGCAACGTGGATGTCAACGAAGTGGGCGCGACCGGCGTGTTTCTGGCCTCCGACGCCAGTTCCGGCATCACCGGAGAAGTGATCTACGTGGATTGCGGTTACAACATCATGGGCTTTTAGTGGCGCTAAGGCTTGCGCTTCCGGCCGAAGAACTTGCGTTCGATGTCGGGATAAATCTCCTTCAGCGCATTGAAGCCGGCATCGAAGGCAAACTGGATGCCGGCGCGCTCAGCCACGTCGGAGAAATCTCTCTGGCTCCTGGGATAGTAGGTCACGGCCAGGGCAGATGAAGAAAAACTGCCCAACACTTCCGAGACATTGAACGCTTTTCTCCCGGAATCCTGCCGCGTCACCAGAACACGGCTCACCGCATATCCCATGCGGTGGTAGAAGCCTCCATCGCCCAGGCGGTAGTACCTCGGGTCCTGGCGTAATAGTGAGGGATACAAGCCCGTGATAAAAACGCTGGCGGTCAAACCGTCGGCAAAGCCGGCCCCGTATCGTTTGCCGTAACCCTCCGCGCCCTGGCCATATTCAGGGGGGCTGTTACGCGCCTGGTTCACGCCGGCTTCGGCGGCCACAAATGCAAAAGTGTAAGGATTGAAATACTGCACTGCGAGCTTAAACTTCTGGCCAGACGAAAGCGGAGGCGGTTGCATCCCGGCTTCGACCAATCCGTAGGCGGGCACGATGCCGAACATTCGTTGCTGGCCTGACGGTTGGGTGGAGGAGTCAACCCGCTTCGGCGCCTGATTGTGGCTCGCGCCGTCTTGGTCCGTAGCCGCAGGCGCGTCCTGCGATTGGCATACTTGAGCGCTCGTCATCATCATCATCAAGCTGAAGGCGAGAACCATTACCGGCTCAGTCCGGCTGGCCGCAAGGGCAGAGAGTAGGGAACGACCATATCGGGGGAGCTGAGCCTTGAACCTACTTGCTGGTGATCCGGATCCGCCGGTCGTTTTCGGAACTTTGCCCTGGTTCGCCGAGTTTGTCATTCCCTCTCTCCAGCGCAATTTCCACATCGCGCTCGCGCTCCAAGCGTTGGAACTTCTCTCCCCACTCTATCAGGAGAATGCTGTTGTCAGCGATGAGGTCATCGAGCCCCAGCGTTTCCAGCTGGCGCGGCGTATCAATCCGGTACAGATCGATGTGGTAGAGGTTGGCCTGGGGGCCGCGATATTCGTGGATCAAGGTAAAGGTGGGGCTGGTGACGTCGTCCGCGGAGGCGGCCTCGAAGGCTTCCGCGATGCCTTTCACCAGTGTGGTCTTGCCCGCTCCCAGATCGCCACGCAGCAGCACCAGCTTGGGCGGAGTGAGCAGCCCGGCCAGAGTACGGCCAAGCGCGACGGTCTCCTCGGCAGAATGAGTGATGAATTCCTGTGTGGCCATGCTGGTCGAAATCGAACGACCAGTATAGCGATTTCCTTCCCGGGAACGGACCCCGCGACTTCAGCGCCAGAGACGAGAATGGGAGGGCCACGACTTCAATCGTGCCAGGGACAAGAATGGCAAGGACACGACTTCAGAGGTGGCGGAAAAACTCACCAATGTCGGCCCTTGCGTGGAAGAGCGGCTCTTCAGGGCCGCGTAAGTCGTCAGAAGTGTGTGCGGGCTTTAGCCCCCTTGGTCGCTTCGCCCAGGCAAATTGAGTTTTTCCGCAACCTCTTCAGTTCGTGCCTTCGCTGAAAACTTGTTGGCGCTTTAGCGCCTGAGGTCTGCTGTTGCGAACTGGCAACTCACCGAAGGCGCCAAAGCGCGTCTCGATCCCACATTTAGTTGGCACGACTGAAATCGTGCCCTTACCAAACCCAATGCACGAATAGAAGTCGTGCCACCAGCCGCCGAACATCATCAGCCGCTGAGGTAGGCCTTTGCCGTTCAAACTGATTTCGGCGCCGTCCACTGGCTGGACCTGATTCCCTGGAAACTGCGGTCCGCGGCCGAATCCACCACCATGCGCAAGGCGCGATGGTCGTCGTCGCCGAGCGCAACAAAACGGAAAGGCTGCAGGGCGCCGTCTGTGGCCATCCGCACGGGCGTGAGCATTTCCGCCATGCCTCGTACCGGTCCAGATTGCGTCTGAAAAGCGACTTCGACAAAATCTCCCTCGCTGAGGGATTTGGCCAGCCGCAATAGACCGCCGGTGACAGAAACAGTATGGAGTTTGGCTTTGGCGCGCTTGCCATCTTCCAGCATGACTAAGGCCAGAATGGAACCACCAGGCTGGATACGTGGAGAGCGGCGCTGAGGATGCACTTGGGGAAAGTGAGTCATAGCACGGACTATTTCATGGCGCCCGGGTCTGGGACAGGTTACAGAAGGCACGTGTACGGATTCCGGTTGATGTCTTTTCCGGAACCACTCTAAGGTCCAATGCCATCAGGAAGATGGGCGCCTGTTGCCGGGCTGGTTACGGGCCGAATGGACGATGTCGTGAATAGCGGCGCGTCCGCCCAATGAGGTGCAAGCAGCCAGCCTCAGGCGCTGAAGCGCAACCTCCCTTCTGCGGCTTATTGGCACCACTAAAGTCGTGCCCTTCCACTTTCGTCGCGAACTGGATTCACCGTCACTCCCAGCCCATGGCCCAGCAATTGGTCCGAAACGTTTTAGCCGCGGATCGTGACCAGCGGCGTTTGCGCCGTGTCCCGCGTCCGGCGAAACGCCTCCGGCAACGCCTGGAGCAGATCGGTCGCAACCATCGATTGTTCGCCCATCCTCTCTCGCGCCACATCGCCCGCCAGGCCGTGGAGGTGAACGGCGGCAATCACCGCCTGTGCGATTCGATCTGGGTTCTGCGCCATCAGGCCCGCGACCATGCCGGTCAGAATGTCTCCCGTGCCTCCCGTCGCCATGCCGGGATTGCCGGTGGCATTCACCCAGACCGTGCCGTCGGGCTGGGCAATCAGGGTGCGGTGTCCCTTGAGGACGACGATCAGTCCGTGGTCGCGGGCAAATGTGCGAGCCGCGTTCAGGCGGTCGTGCTGCACGGCGGGAATCGTCGAACCGGCAAGCCGAGCCATTTCGCCAGGATGCGGTGTAATGACCAGAGGGCCCACCCTGCTTTTTAACTCGGCGGCCCGTCCTTCGAAAGCATTGAGGCCATCCGCGTCCAGAACAATCGGGAGTCCGTATTTGTTGACCACGCCTCGCACCAACGCCGCGGTGTCAGGATCGCGCGAAATGCCCGGCCCCACAGCCAGCACCGTCTTTGCTTTGACCAGCGTGTCGAGGCGGCCTTGTTGCAATGAGGCCAGTGCAATGCTGCCGGCTTCCGTTTCCTCGAGCGGTTCGGTCATGAGTTCGGGATGAAAGCCGGCTACGGTCGCGAGCACCGACTTCGCGGTGGCCACCGTGGACAATCCCGCGCCAGCGCGCAGGGCCGCCATGCCAGCCATGGCCGCCGCCCCGGCCTTGCCCGTGCATCCGCCCAAAACCAGAACGTGACCGAAACTTCCCTTGTTCGACGCCGCGGGCCGCGGACCGATCAGCGGCGCGACCGTGCTCGCGGTAATCAGGTTGAGCTGGAGAGAAGACACGACGGCTTGGTCTGGCGAACCGATGGGCGCCACCACGGTCGGCCCGTTGGTCAGCATTCCGAAAACATGGGCCGGGCGGGGAGCGGTAAAGGTCACGATCGCATCGGCCCTCGCCACCGCGCCCACCTGCTCGCCCATAACATCCGCGTCGGCGCCGGACGGAATATCCACCGCGACAACCGGAGCCGAGTTCGCATTCATCGCGGCGATGGCTTCAGCGTATAGCCCGCTCACCGGTGGACGGAAGCCGGTGCCGAGGACCGCGTCGATCAAAACATCCGCGTCAAAGACCGCGCGGGCTGCTTCAGTCTTCAGATGGTCGTTTTTCGACACTCCAACCGCCGGCATTGGCAGCCTGGTGAACATCTCCGCCGCGTCGCCCCGCAGTTCGGAGCGCTCCGCCAGCAACAGTACACGGACCTCCTGGCCGGCCTCGTGCAGCTTGCGGGCCGCGACAAATCCGTCGCCGCCGTTGTTTCCCTTCCCGCAAATTACTCCGACAGATTCAGCCGAGGGATATTGCGACAAGACGAATGCGGCCACCGCCGCGCCCGCGTTCTCCATCAGGGTCAGCGAGGGGACGCCAAAGCGCTCGCTGGTGGCGCGGTCGATCTCGCGCATTTCAGCAGCCGTGACGATTTTCATGGCCGGGCCGCGGCCATGCGTTCCAACTGGCGCAGTTGGGAAGATTCGCCCATGGCGATCAGGTAGTCGCCAGGCTCGATGCGGTCTTCGGGCGAGGGATTGAAATCCATTTTCTTTTCCCGCTTGATGGCAAGAATGACCGCGCCGCAATCCTGGCGGATGCGGGAGGTTTCGATGGTCTTACCCGCCACCGTGGACGCGTCCGCCACGCAGATCTCGCCGATCTCAAGGTCCATTTCAAGGTGAGTTGTGGCGGAATCCAGAAAATTGACCACGTGCGGCTGCAGAAACGAACGCGCGATGCGCTGTCCTGCGAACAGGTAAGGCAGAACTACCGAATCTGCGCCAGCCTTAAGCAGGCGCTTTTCCGCGTCTTCTTCGCTGGCGCGGGCGATGATTCTCAACTGGGGATTCAGTTCGCGCGCGGTGAGCACGATGTAGAGATTGGTGGCGTCAGTCGTGGTGGCGGCGACCAATCCCCGGGCGCGATCGATGTGGGCATCGCGCAGGGTCTGTCCCTGAGTGGCGTCGCCGACCAGCGTCAGCCAGGAATCCCCGGCTCCCGCCGCCCGGTCCGCGCTCTGATCGACAACGATGAATGGCACCCCCTTGCTCGCCAGTTCCCGCGCCGCGCTGCGGCCAACCCGGCCCGCCCCGCAAATGATGTAGTGATCGGAGAGCCGGCTGATCTCGCGCTCCATTTTCCGCCTTCCGAAGAAGCTGCCCAGTTCGAATTCTAGCAAAGCCTGGGTCAATGACCCGATGGCGAGAAACACCAGCGAAACGCCCACGATGATCAGGCCGACGTTAAACACGCGTCCAGCGTGGGAAAGAGGATGAGTCTCCTGGTATCCAATGGTGGTGAAAGTAGTGATCACCATGTAGAAGCCATCGAACCATGACCAGCCTTCGATGAAGTGAAAGCCGGCGGTGCCGGCCAGCGTAAGCCCGAGCAGCGCCACGCCGATAAGCCGGAGATTGCGCAGGGACTTCATGGGTTGGTCCTTGGCCGTTGGCCGTTGGTCGTTGGTCCTTGGCCGTTGGTCGTTGGACTATCTTGTCATCCCGACCGGAGCGCAGCGCAGCAAGCGTAGTGGAGGGACCTGCTGTACGGGCTGCCCAGGCCGCCGAGTGATCGTGCCGCGAACTCTCACTCTGCAGCCAGCGACGACTATAAACCAACTGCCGAAGATTTCCGTATCAGTGGTCCTGCGATAGAGACGTCGCCACGCTGCCGGCCGGCACAGCAGGTCCCTCCAGTCCGCTTGCTGCGCTGCGCTCCGGTCGGGATGACAGGATTTCGGTTCCGAATTGCTGCACGAATATCTGATACGCGAACGAAGCGCTGTCTTGGCCGGTGGCCAATGGCCAACGACTACTTTCCCGCATTCTCCGGCAGCGCCTGCACCTTGCTGTGCTTCTGGCCGTAGGTAAAGTACACCACCAGCCCGATCGCCAGCCAGATGATCAGACGGGCCCAGTTGATCCAGCCCAGACGGTACATCATGTAGCCGTTAAAGATGATGCCGAGAATTGGCACCAGCGGCACCCACGGGGTGCGGAAGGGACGCGGCTGATTGGGGTCGGTGCGCCGCAACAGAATCACTGCAATACACACGATCACAAAAGCCAGCAGAGTGCCGATGTTCACCATCTTTCCGATATCGTCGATGGGCACCAGGCTTCCCACCACTGCAGCCAGCACTCCCACCAGGATGGTGTTCTTCCACGGGGTGCGCCATTTGGGATGAATGTCGGCGAAGAATTTCTTGGGCAGCAGGCCATCGTTGGCCATGGAGTAGAGAACGCGAGTTTGCCCCAGCAGCATGACCAGCATCACGCTGGTGAGTCCGGCGAGCGCGCCGAGCGTAATGATATGCGAGGCGCCGGTCAGTCCGCGATCCATGAAGGCGCGTGCAATGGGCGCTTCGATGTTCACCTCGCGCCACGGCACCATGCCGGTAAGGACCGCCGCCACGGCGATGTAGAGGGCGGTGCAGATCAATAGAGAAGCAATGATTCCAATGGGCAAGTCGCGCTGCGGGTTCTTGGCTTCCTGGGCAGTGGTCGAGACGGCATCAAATCCGATATACGCGAAGAAGATATAGGCTGCGCCCGCTCCAATGCCGGAGAATCCCATGGGAGCAAATGTGTGCCAGTCTCCACCCCAGTTGCTGGCGCTCACATAGCGAAACCCCAATCCGATGACAAACAGCACCACCGCAACCTTGATCACCACAATGGTCGAGTTAAAACGCGCGCTCTCCTTGATGCCGATGGCCAGAATCGCCGTGATGACGAGGGCAATCACGAAGGCCGGCATGTTCCAGCCCACCTCGACTCCGAAAATTTTCGGAGCATCCAACAGCTTGTGTGCGCCTTCCAAGAGTTGCGGAGACTGCCCGGCGATGATATCGGTCACTTTGTTGAGGAAGGCTTGAGTACCGGGGACGAGCGTAGAGTCCGAGGCCTGCGCCATCTGGCGGGCGACAATGTTTTCGGCGGCGCGCAGCCCGGTCCAGTGGTCATAGGCCAGCCACAGCGGCATTTTGATATGGAAAATATCCAGCAGTTCGATGAAGTGGTTCGACCAGCCCGATGACACCGTGCTGGCGCCCATGGCGTATTCGAGCGTAAGGTCCCAGCCGATAATCCAGGCAAAGAGTTCGCCCAGTGTGGCGTAGGCGTAGGTGTAAGCACTTCCGGCCAGGGGAATCATGGCCGCGAATTCGGCGTAGCAGAGAGCCGCGAAGGCACATCCCATGCCTGACAGCACAAACGAGAGCATCAACCCTGGCCCGGCATAGTGTGCGCCCAGGCCGGACAGGACAAAGATGCCGGCGCCAATGACCGCCCCCACTCCGAGTGCGGTGAGTTGGAAGGGGCCGAGGGTCCGCTTCAGGCTGTGTTCGCCCGACTCGCCGGCCTCCGCCAGCAACATGTTCAGGGGCTTTCTGGCCCAGAGATTTGCCATGCGTTTCGATTCTCCTAATAAGCAGTTATGCTGAAGCGCGGGTCTCCCGACCCAGTCGCCGCGACCACAGGAAGTACACCGGAATCCCCAGCAGCACGATAATCAGTCCCGGCCAGGTGAACTGCGGTTTGTAGCGTAATAGTACGACATCGATAAATAAAGCCATCACAATATAAATCGCCGGAAGTACGGGGTACCCAATCGCCCGGTAGGGCCGTTCCGCGTTGGGATGAGTGCGCCGCAGGACGAACAGCCCGAAGATGGTCAGGACATAGAACACCAGCACGGCGAAGATGATGTAGTCGAGCAACTGTCCGTAACTGCCGGAGACGCACAGGATACAGGTCCAGACCATCTGCACCATGAGCGAAACTGCAGGGGTCTTGTACGTAGGGTGCAATCTGGCCACGCTCTTGAAAAATAGTCCATCCTTCGCCATCGCGTAGTAAACCCGCGAGCCCGCCAGAATCAGGCCGTTGCAGCAACCAAAAGTAGAAAGCATGATGGCGATGGCCATCAACGTCCCGCCTGTCGCGCCCAGCATCTGGGACATGACCGCCGTGCCCACGCGGTCTTCGGTGGCGTATTTAATGCCGCGCTCCAGAATGGTCGCGCCTGCGGCGCTGCCATCCAGCGGCAGAATGTTCAAGTAAATAAAGTTGCAGGCAACGTACAACGCAATCACCACGCCCGTGCCGAGGGCAAGCGAGAGCGGCAGATTGCGGCTGGGATTCTTCACTTCGCCGGCGGTAAAGGTCACGTTGTTCCAGGCATCGGCGGAGAACAGCGATCCCACCTGCGCAACCGCAAGGATGGTCAGCGTGCCCACCAGCACCGTTGGACCACCCACTCCCACCTGCACCGCGTGTTGCGTCCCCAACGATGCGTTGTGCCAGAAGTTGCCTTGAAAATTTGCCGCCAGGGCCTGCGCATTGCGTCCAATGAACAGGCCCAGGAAAACCAGGCCCAGCAGCGCGGAAACCTTGGCAAAGGTGAAAACGTTTTGGATCAGCGCGCCGGTTTTCAGGCCGGTTACGTTGATGACGGACAGCAACACCACTACCAGAATCGCAACCAGGTTCTGTGTGCTTAGCCCGGTCTCCATATTTCCCAGGACCATGGGTCCAATATGGATAGGCGGCACTTTCCAGAAGTGCACAATCCAGTTGGATGACGAGATCGAAGGAAAAAAGATGCCGAGAAACTTGCCGAAGGCCACACCGACTGCGGCGATGGTTCCGGTCTGGATCACCAGAAACAGCGTCCATCCGTACAGAAATCCCCACAGCGGCCCCAGCGCTTCTCTGAGGTAAACGTACTGGCCGCCGGCGCGCGGCATCATGGCCGCCAGCTCACCGTAGCTCAAGGCCCCGACAATGGTCAGGAAGCCGGTCACCAGCCAGGCCCCGATCAGGAGCGCGGGCGAATCGACCTCTCGGCCTATTTCCGCCGAAACAATAAAAATGCCGGAGCCGATCATCGAACCCATAACCAGCATGGTGGCGCTGGTCAACCCCAGGCCCTTTACCAGTTCTTTGTCTTGATGGCTGTGGAGGTCCCAATCGGTGGCGCCTGCAGGCTTAGGTGGCGTGGTTTCGATACTCACAACCCTCCCGGGGGGGTACGGTTTACTGTAGCGCCGGCGTCCCGCCGGCTGTCCCGAGGGCGTCTCGCCCTCGCCCGCCAAACTCAATGGGACTTTACCTTAATATGCGGAAAAATTCCTCTGCTGATTTGCGGGGCTCCCGTATCAAATCAGATATCACCGCCACCGCATCCGCCCCAGCCTCGATGACCGACCCGCAATTCTCGCGGGTGATTCCGCCGATCGCTACCAAAGGCTTGCGCGTTAACCCCCTCGCCCGGCGCACGCCGTCGAGGCCGATCACACGATCAGGATTCGCCTTGCTCCGAGTTGGAAACACCGGTCCGATGGCGAGATAGTCCGCACTGGTCTGGTCAGCCTCGGCGAGTTGTTGGGGATTGTGGGTCGAGACGCCCAGCCAGAGCCGGTCACCGATCACTGCCCTGCCACCTTCGGGCGATAGATCATCCTGTCCCACGTGGACGCCATCGAAACCGGCAGCCAGGCACAAATCTGCCCGATCGTTCATGATCAGTTTGACGGAACTGGGGAGGCAACGTCTCAGCTCCCGGGCCTGTTCGAGTATCTGGCGGGCGTTGCCCGATTTATTCCGGTATTGCATCAGGGTGATGCCCCCTGCTACCAGTTCGCCGGCGGCCAGGAAAAGGCCTTCTGTATCCGGGAACGAAGACACATCGAGGATAGAGTAAAGACGAGGAAGGGGATTCATCGCAGATTGTGTGGGGCGGGCGCCCTCGCCCGCCGCCTTTGACTTGGACTTTACTTACCAAAATTGGCCCGTCTTACAACGGAACAATCAACATCCAAACAGAGTCAAATTCAAAAGGCGGCGGGCGAGGGCGCCCGCCCCACAGACCCCCTCTTCATTATTAATGCTTTTCTGACTTGCCCTGCGCCAGAAACCTTTCGATGAACGTGGTATCGACCTTGCCCGCGCGGAAGTCAGGATCGGCCAGGATCCTGCGGTGCAGCGGAATCGTGGTGAATATGCCCTCGATGATAAACATCTCCAAAGCCCGCGCCATGCGGGAGACTGCTTCGCCTCTGTCTTTACCGCGCACGATCAGCTTGGCGATCAGAGAATCGTAGTAAGGCGGGATAACGCCTTCTGCGTAAGCGGCGGTATCGATGCGCACCCCAGTTCCGCCGGGAGGATTGAAGGTTGTAATTCGGCCCGCCGATGGCGTGAACTTCTCCGGGTGCTCGGCGTTGATGCGGCATTCGATAGCGTGTCCGCGATGCAGAATGGGGCCGTGCAGCACATTCTCCAGGCGCTCGCCCGCGGCCAGCAGGATCTGGCTCTTCACCAGGTCCACATCCGTGACCATTTCCGTGACCGGATGTTCCACCTGGATGCGGGTGTTCATCTCGATGAAATACAGCTTGCGGTCTTCATCCATCAGAAATTCGATCGTGCCGGCGTTCACATAGCCGACGTCGGAAAGCGTCTTGCACAGGACCTGTCCGATCTGGTCGCGCAGTTCGGGCGTGACTTGCGTGGAGGGCGATTCCTCGAGCAGTTTCTGGTGACGGCGCTGGATGGAGCACTCGCGTTCACCCAGGCTGACCACGTTGCCATATTGGTCGGCCAGAATCTGGAACTCAATGTGGCGCGGCCGCTCCACAAATTTTTCCATGTAGAGATCGCCATTGCCGAAGGCCGCTGCCGCCTCGGAGGACGCCGCCTTGAACAGGGCCGGAAGTTCTTCTTCGCTGCGCACAATGCGCATGCCGCGCCCACCTCCTCCCGCCGATGCCTTGATGATCATGGGAAAGCCGACCTGGCGGGCCCATTCCATGGCCTCGCCGTCACTGGCGAGAATTCCTTCCGAGCCAGGAAGAATAGGGACTCCGGCCCGCTTCATGGCTGCCCGCGCTTTTTCTTTTTCGCCCATCAGGCGGGTGATTTCAGGAGGAGGCCCGATGAACTTGATATTGCAGGTTTCGGCAACTTCGGCAAAGTTCGCATTTTCCGCCAGCAGGCCGTAGCCGGGATGGATGGCGTCGACGTTGGCAATTTCCGCCGCGCTGATCACCGATGGAATATTGAGATAGCTCTGCGCCAGCTGCGGCGGGCCAATACAGATGGCTTCATCGGCAAAACGGACGTGGAGCGAATTGCGATCGGCTTCGCTGTAAATAGCCACGGTGCGGATGCCCAGTTCCTTGCAGGCGCAGATGACCCGCAGGGCAATTTCTCCGCGATTTGCGATCAGTATCTTTTTGAACATGCGCTAGATCAGACGGCAAGAAACACGTGGGGACAGCCGCCCTCGGCTGTCCGGCGGAGCGACGCTCCGCTATTGTGAGTCCCGGCAACATTCTGTCGAGCTTCGCTCGACCGGACAGCCGAGGGCGGCTGTCCCCACGGGTTTACTTTCGCGGTCTGATGGCAAACAATTCCTGCCCATACTCGATCGGGGCATTGTTCGCGACCAACTTCTTCACGACCTCTCCCGCCACGTCCGACTCGATTTCATTCATCAATTTCATGGCTTCCACGATGCACAGAATCTGGCCGGCTTCAACTATGTCCCCCGGCTTCACGAAAGGCGGGGACCCTGGCGAAGGCGATTCGTAGAACGTGCCCACGATCGGGGAGCGCACAATGTGCAGCCCTTCGTCGGGCGCGGGAGGCGCCACCACAGGCGCAGAAGGACCAGCGGGCGGACTGGCGGCAGACGGCGAAACGCCGAGTTCCGGGGCCGGAGGCGGCGCCGCGGTAAAGAAGCGCGCGTCCGCAGCCGGCGCATGAGCCGCAGCCTCGCTTCCGCGCTTGATCCGCACTTTGACGTCGCCGCGCTCCAGTTCGAACTCGGCGATGTCTTTCTCAATTAAGAACTCGATGAGTTCTTTCAGCTCTTTCTGATTCATCGTATGCGCTGATTCATCGTACGGTGGGACCGACTTCTGCCTTCTTGGGCGTCCGCCGGAAGGGCACGATCAACTCTGCCCGCAACGCCTCCCGGCGCCCGGGGTGACAGCTTTTCAAATCGCCACAAGTTCCTTGCTGGTGGGTGTCAAAACCTTGCACCCTCGTTCCGTGACCACAACCATGTCTTCAATGCGTACGCCCCACTTGCCGGGAACGTAAACTCCGGGCTCTATTGTGATCACCATCCCCGCCTGCAGGATTTCAGACTGTCCCGGAGCCAGGCGCGGTGCCTCGTGGATTTCCAAGCCTACGCCGTGACCCGTCGAATGCGTGAAATATTTTGCTAACCCATTATGCTGCAATGACTTACGAGCTGCGCGATCAACCTCGTTCACGGCGATGCCCGGCCTCACTGCGTCCACCGCAGCCTGCTGCGCCTGCTTCACCGCCTGGTAAATTCCGCGAGCCTCCGCCGAGGGGCGACCCACATATACGGTGCGGGTCATATCGGAACAATAACCCGCGAGTATAACACCGAAGTCGCAGACCACGAACCCCTCGGCCGGGATGAGGGCGTGCGACGCCCGTCCGTGAGGTAATGCCGATCGCTCTCCGGAAGCAATAATAGTGTTGAAGGACATTCCCTCGGCCCCGGCCCGGCGCGCTGCATACTCCATTTCGGCGGCCACATCGGTTTCACGGACGCCAGGACGAATGGTTTCCAGCGCGCGGTCGAACAAACTCGATCCCAGATTGACCGCAGATCGAAGGCAGGCAATCTCTTCCTCGTCCTTTACCATCCGGGTCTGCTCAATCAAGGCCGGAGCCTCGCGCAGACGGAGATTCGAAGGCAGCGTTGCAGCGAGCCTGGATCGCGTGGCTACGGTCATGTGCTCACACTCAATCCCAATCCTGGTCGGCGAAACCCCACGTCTGCTCTTCAGTCGCGTAACCAGCCGGTTCGCCGACAGCCATGCGGCGGCTGCCGCCAGCGGCCCCTTTCTCGCGATGACGATCTTCGCCCCTTTCACTTCGGCTCGCGCCTGCCCGGTATAGCGCCCATCGGTAAAGAACGCCCGATTCTTTCCCGTGATCACGAGAATGCCGGCGCTGCCGGTGAATCCGCAGAGATAGCGAATATTAGGAGGATGGACGACCAGCAGCGCGTCCAGGCGATGGTTGGAAAGAGAATGCTGCAAGCGCCGTTGACGGCCCCGATGGTCCATCCCAGGAGTTTAGCAACAGCGTGGCGCGGAGGTCATGGCTGAATGGCGGGCGTTGTTCCCAATCACTCTCGAGGTCAGACCCAGAGGCCGGTCTCTTGACGCAATCTGGCGATGTCCCTGGCCGGCGCGCTCCCGTAGAAGCGGCTATATTCCCGGCTGAACTGCGAAGCGCTCAGATAGCCCACGCGCTGACTCGCCATGCCCGCATCCATCATCGTGGACAACATCAGACGCCTCGCTTCCTGCAGGCGCAGCACTTTCTGATAGTGCAGCGGGCTCATCGAAGTCACGGACTTGAAATGCTCGTGGAAGGAGGAAACACTCATGTGCACCATCTCGGCCAAATCTTCGACCTTCATGGGTTGAGAGAAGTTGGCGCGTAACCAGGAAATCGCCTTCGCTACCCGTTGCACGCTGGATTCTGCGAAGCCCATTTGAGCAACGCGAACACCAATGGGGCTGCGCAGTAGCCGGATCAGAATCTCATCCATCACGAGTGGGGCCAGAAGTTCAGCGTCCCCCGGCTTTCCCAGGCATTCCATCAGCCTGATAGCGGCATCAACCATGCTTGCGTCGATCGCAGCGAGGTAAACTGCGCTTCGTTCCTGAACCGGTGGCAGACCGTGGGGAAACACTCTTAAGACCAGCTCGGCAATCTTGTGGGGATCAAGGTCCAGCCTTATAGAAAGATACGGCTCGGACTGGCTGGCTCGTGTGACTTGGGCCGCAACCGGCAGCGCGACCGAGAACACGATCATGCGCGACGCGTTGTACTCGTACACCTCGTCCCCTACGATCACGGTCTTTGCTCCTTGAGGGACGATGCACAACGACGAGACACTTAGCGCATGCACACACTCCTTGTTGACTCGTGAAAAGCGGCTGGCGTGCAAACCAGGAATGCGTAGCTCGAAAGTGCCGTCGTGCGGGGCGTGGGCAGCGATGAGGTGGGCCAGGGCGGCTGTGTCCGGTTTATTTAGGCCCGCCCCATCACCCGCCTGCCGCAGAGACATGACTTTGCCGTTGCTTTTCACGCCGTCCGGAATATCGCTTTTGCGAATCATTATGGGCCGCATTGCGCCTGAGCGAGCACGGCAACGTCGAGCTTTGAATAATACTTCTTCACGTCGCCCGCCCCGTATTTTTCGCGGAATTTATTGACGACAGACGAGACTCGCGCGGCATCGGTGATGGGAACAGCCTGAAACTCACCTTGTGCTCCGCGCGCATCGATCCGAATCGACGGGTTCTTCAGCACGTTCTTGTACCACTGCGTACTCGACCCCTGCACCGGCAGGAGGTAAAGCTTATCTTCATCCACTACGAACCATATCGGGTTCGAAATGGCGCGTCCTGACTTTCTTCCGGTCACGGTGATGTTGATTTCGCTGGATCGGGAAAGCCGGTCTCTGAGACCATCTTTTGGCGCTGGCATTTGCACTCCTGCTTCTAATTATCAGCCTGATCCTGCTTGCGGTATAGCTCCTCGCTCACCTGTTCCATCCAGTCGACGACCTTGCCGTCCTTCTTTTCGCTGACGCCCTCATTGGAATATCTCTCTGGCCACGGTGATCGCGTTGATCGCGTTTGGCCACCCCGCGTAGAAAGCCAGATGGGTGATCACCTCAACCACTTCATCCCTGGTTACGCCATTCTCGCGCGCCCGCTGGAGGTGAGCGCGCAGCTGCTCCGGCCGATTCAGGGCAATCAGGGCGGCGACCGTGATGAGACTACGATCGCGCTTGGAGAGTCCCGGACGCTCCCAGACATCGGCAAAAAGCACGTTGTCGGTTAATTCCGCCAGCTTGGGATCGAAGTCGCCGAACAGTTTCTGGGCTGCAGATGGTTCTTTAGTCATGCCTTTTGCTTCTCCCGATGGAGTCTGAAAATTTCCGTACTGCTGGTCGCTCACTTTTTCCATCCATTCGACGGTCTTCCCATTCAGACTTTCCTGAATAGAGATATGAGTCATGCTCGTGCTTGCCGTGCCGCCATGCCAGTTCTTCACGCCCGATGGAATCCAGACGACGTCACCTTGCCGAATTTCCTCGACCGGTCCGCCCCATTGTTGAACCCAGCCCCTGCCAGCCGTAACCATCAAAGTTTGACCCAGCGGGTGGGTATGCAATGCGCTTCGCGCTCCTGGTTGGAAGGTGACCGTCCCTCCGGTTGTGCGTGATGGAGCGTTCGCGGGAAAAAGGGGCTGAACCTGGACTGAGCCAGTGAAGTTCTCCGCAGGCCCTTTGACTGGCTGTTGCGAGCCGCTTCGCACGATCTTGATCGTTGGTGAACTCTGGACAGGCGCAGTCTGCGACGCGCCATTCGAAACAAGTATGAAGAGCGACATCATCGTCGTTGAGTCTCCTTCACCTTCTATCAAGCGCCGCTCTCCAATATCCATCATGCGGCGGGCGCTCGGTCGAAAGCGAGCGACGTCGAGAGGTCCCGGTTAGCGTCGATCTGCGCCTTCAGATCGGCGACCTTCTGCTCCGCGGTGGCAATGGCATCGACGCCGGCGATAAAGCGGCGCGGTGGTGGCTCTTGGGCCGCAATAATGATGAGCGCCCGCGCTAGCTTGGCCGGGTCGCCGGACTGCTTGCCATTCTGGGCTTTCCAAAACTCGAGCTGCTTGGCTCGGCGCTCGTCGTAGTCCTCGATGGAGGGCTCGGCATAGTTCGTCGATTGCTCGGTGAGGAGCTCCGTTCGGAAGAACCTTGGGTTGACGACGGTAGTGGTGATGCCGAACGGCGCGACCTCGGCGTGCAGCGACTCCATCCAGCCCTCCAGGCCGAACTTCGATGCGGCGTAAGCGCTACAGAACTCGAAGCCGACCAGGCCCGCGGACGAAGAGATCGAGATAATGTGCCCGGAGCGCTGCTTGCGCATTACCGGCAGGACAGCGCGGGTGACGTTCATCGGACCCATGAGGCTCGTCGCTATTTGCCGCTCCATCTGCTCCGGCGTCAGCTCCTCGAAGTAGCCCGCATAAAAGCTGGCAGCATTGTTGACCAGCACGTCGATGCGTCCGAATCGCTCTACGGCGGCACGCACGGCCGCCTCGGCATCGGCGCGACTAGTCACGTCCAGCTTGACGGCCAGCAGGTCGTTCGATTGTCCCAGGGCCTCGGACACGCGGTCCCGGTCCCGGCCCGAAGCAACGACGGCGTGGCCGGCCCCCAGGGCAGCCTTGGCGAAATCGACACCCATGCCACGGCTCCCTCCAGTGATAAGCCAAATCTTTTTTCTACTCATGACATCTCCTGCTTGAGTTGTGATTGCTTTAATCGCTGACACCTTCATCACACCTGCCGACTCAACGATTGACCAATTTCTGCAGGTTCTCCGGATATCGCGCTCCCTGCACCGGAATCTTTGAAGCGGCGCTATCGATCTGTCGGAGATCGTCGGGTGTCAGTTCAACGGCAGCGGCGCCGATGTTTTCTTCCAGCCGGTGCAACTTCGTCGTGCCGGGGATGGGAACCATCCAAGGCTTCTGGGCGAGAATCCAGGCGAGCGCGATCTGCGCGGGCGTGGCTTTCTTCCCTTCCGCGATCTTGCCAATCAAATCCACCAGGGCCTGATTGGCTTTGCGGTTCTCCGGCGTGAAGCGCGGGACGATGTTGCGGAAATCGGTTTTATCGAACTTGGTTTCTTCGTTGATCTTGCCCGTGAGGAACCCTTTCCCTAAGGGGCTGAATGGAACGAATCCGATCCCGAGCTCCTCGAGGACCGGTAGAATTTCCTGCTCAGGCTCTCTCCACCAGAGTGAATATTCACTCTGCAGCGCCGCGACCGGCTGCACTGCGTGGGCGCGACGGATGGATTTCACGCCGGCTTCAGAAAGGCCGAAGTGCTTCACCTTACCTTGTTGAATCAGGTCCTTCACCGCTCCCGCTACATCCTCGATCGGCACGTTCGGGTCAACCCGGTGCTGATAGTACAGATCAATGACGTCGGTCTTGAGCCGCTTGAGCGAGCCCTCGACTGCTTCCTTGATGTGCTCGGGCCGGCTATTGAGGGCGTTCCACTTGTCTCCATCCGCCGGATTCGGCGCCCAGCCGAACTTGGTTGCGATCACCACCCGGTCGCGAAATGGAGCAAGAGCTTCGCCCACGAGTTCTTCGTTCGTGAATGGGCCATAGACTTCGGCGGTATCGAAAAATGTGACGCCGCGTTCGACGGCCGCCCGAATAAGAGAGATTCCTTCCTGCTTGTCCACCGCTGGACCGTAGCCAAAGCTCAGACCCATGCAGCCCAGCCCAATGGCAGATACTTCCAGATTGCTTTTCCCAAGTTTGCGTTTTTGCATGATTTTCATCCTTTCCACAAAGCTATGCGCAATGATTGCGGGGGCGGCCTAGTATTGTTCCCAGGCAACTCTCCAGTGTTCATCCAGGCTGGACGACTTCACGATAAGCTCATTGCCGGAAAATCCGTATACCCGCGTCAGGTCTTTGCCGATAAGGGTCCGAACCAGTGCCCCCTCGACGTGAAAGGTGAACTGGTGACCGGGTTCGTCAATGCTATATGTGCCAAAGGAAGCCTCGTAGCCGCCCTGCGCATATTGCACCGGAGAAGCGTTGGTCGTCGTCTGCGAGCTGGCCTGCGAGTTCCGATACATCACATGGACCGACATGTGGCCGTCGCCTGTGAAGACGAGCAGCCCGGTACAGTCAGGCCTGTGAATTTTCCCGTCCGCACCTTGTTCTTCGAGCCAGACCAAGCGCCAGGCTCCGATAAACCGGTTCTGGATACCCTCTTTTGCACCGCGATCCTGGGTGCCGGATAGCACCGTGGGCGTCATACCCATGAGCCACAACACTGCGCAGAGCGAAAATAGTTTTTTCACGTCCGCCTCATCTTATATCTTGTCTCGCATCGGCCTCTTTTTCCACGTCTGCGCTTTGGCACCGTCTCCCCTGCTCTTCGAAATTCCGTGTGCCTCAGGAGCAGCGCAGCCTCAGCATACTTTTCCGGATCCTGGACTCCTTGCCTATTTCGATGAAGTTGTTGCCGGATTCTCTAAAGTCGATCAGGGGTAGGCCATCCGGTTCTGGATGCCAGGCGGGTCGAGAGCACCCGGCAGAACTCGACTCTTGGGGTGCAATCTGCGTTTGGGGCCAGTGTGCCCCCATGCATCGGCGGGACCAGTGCGGGCAAAACAAAACCGCCGGACCTGAGTGTTTCAGGGGCCGGCGGCTGTCTTTACTTCTACCTCGTGCTATGTCTGCCGCGACTAGGTCTGGATGATGCGCGGCGTGATGAAGAAGATCAGCTCCTGGTTAGAGGTACTGACGCTCTGCCGCTTGAACAGGTTGCCCAGGTACGGGATGCTGCCCAGCAGAGGTACCTGCTGGATGTTGACTGAGTTCTGGGTCTGGATAACGCCGCCGATGACCACCGTGCCACCGTCGGTCACGAGGACCTGGGTGGTTGCCTGCTGGGTGATCAGCGTTGGGTTGCCCTGGACCGTGCGGCCGAAGTCAGGCGTGGTATTTTCCACATCCACGTTCAGGAAGATGGTGCCTTCCGACGTGATCTGGGGAACCACGGTCAAGCGCAGGAATGCGTCCACGTAAGTTACGGTGGGCGGTCCACCCAACTGCGCCTGGGTCACGATGGGCACGCGCACGCCCTGGCGAACCAGAGCCTGAATGTTGTTCTGCGTGACCACTCGCGGACGGGACAGGATCTTCAGCAGCCCGCGCGACTCCGCCATGGTGAGGATGGCATCAATGCGCACATTGTTGCTCGCATTGACGAAGGTAAGGCCGCTGGTTGGGCTGGTAACGGGAAAGTTCGAGAACAGTGGAATCTGGCTTCCCCCCGTGGTGCTGCCTGCCGTGATATAGCCCGGGGTCAGACCGCCCACTGTGGTCGGCGAAGTTCCGACCGCAGAAGAGCCGCCGATCGCGGTTTTTCCATCGCCCCAACCGAAACCAAGCTGGGTTCCGATATCGCGGGCGAAGCTGCGGGTTGCGGCGACGACGCGGGCTTCAATTTCCACTTCCTGGGTCTTGCGGTCGAGCTGGGTCAGGAGGCGGTCAATCGCCGGCATCACCGAAGGAATGTCCTGGATGATGAGAGCATTGGTCCGGTCGTCGGAGATCACGTCGCCGCGCTGGGTGAGGAAGTTTTTCACCGTGGGGACGACATCCTTGGAGTGGGCGTAGCTCAGGAAACGGGTGACCGTGACCTTGTCCACCGCCAGGGCCTCGGCTTCAATCTGGGCGCGCCGTGATTCCGCTTCCTTGCGCATGGTCTCGACAGTGGCGATGCGCAGTACGTTGCCTTCCAGCTGCCGCGACAGATCATTGTTCTTCAGAACGATGTCCAGTGCCTGGTCCCACGGCACGTCGTCGAGCACGATGGTCAGAGTGCCCTTGACGTTGGGGTCAAGAACGACGTTCAGTCCGCTGATCTCGTGAATCAGGCGGAAGAAATCTTTCAGGTCCACATCCTTCAGGTTGACCGAGATGGGTTCGCCGGTGTACTTGGGGCCGGTGATCGCGGGCGCCTGCGCCGCCTGTACTTTCTGCTCGGCGGCCATGTTTACGGCCGGTTGCAGGCCGCTGGACTGCATGGCGGCGCTGGGCAGAGGCAACAAGTTGCCTTCGGGACGGGCGGCGAACTTTCCGGCGGCCGCAGTGGCCCGCGCGGAAGGATCGATCACAGCCGGCTTGGCATCGGCAGCCGAGGCTGAATCCTTGGGCCGATAAGAAGGTTCGATGAAGGCGAAATCGGTGGCGCGGGCCGAGGCCTGAATTGACGAAGCCTGGGTCAATGAGGTTTGGACGAGCTTGGCTTCCTTGGCCGGCGCGACAATCTCGGCGACCGGGGGCGCGACCGCAACTTCATTCTTGGCCGCGACGGGTTGTGCCTTGACCACGACCGGCGCTGCTTTGGCCACCGCTGCCCTGGTGTACAGCTTCAGGACCAGAGAATTGTCGCTGCCCGCAACCAGTTCGTGCCGGCACGCCTGGGTCAGATCGACCACGACGCGAGAGGTGGGAGTGCTCCGGCCGTCCATGCCGAGGCGTACGTCCTTCACGCCGTCGCCGTTGACGCTGATCAGGCCATGCGCAGTGGCGACTACCGTATTCGGCAGATCGACCACGATGCGGGCCGGATTGTCCAGCGTGCTCAGCCGCGGTTTCACAGTGCCGTGGGCCCTGATCTCCACGCTGACGCCGTCGGCGGTACGCACGACGTTTACCTTCTGCAGTGCGGCGTGCTGCGGAGCGTCCGTGCCCGCGCCCTGCGTCTGGGCCGAGGCGGTAATGAGCGCCATTACCAGCATCGGCAGTAAAACGGTCAGAAATTGCTTTCGCATTTCGCTTCTCCCCACGGGCTTTGCCGCTTGGCTCGCCCCGTATCTTTCTCGCAAGATTCGTTTCTGCCGGGTTCCCGGCTAAACATCCCCGCCGCTCTAGACTGCTGACGTCGTAATCTTCTTGGTCACTTCCCGGGTCATCGACTTGCCCAGGCGGTCCTGAACCGTTTGCTTGAAAATGATCGAATCGCCGGTGATCTTGACCACGTAGCCGTTGAACACCGGATCGTTCTCCCGCAGGAAATACGCCTTGTTCAAGCTGTTGACCACGACGGCGATCATCCCTGAGTCAGCCTTCACCACACCTTTAAGATTGATCTGCTCGATGGCCAGGCAGCGTTTTCCCACGCTGCAGCCCGAACCCATCATGCTGCGATTCACCACCGGGCTGACAAAGGGATCCCGCCGGCTGGACAGATTGATCTGCCGGGGCGCATCCGCTTTCGCCTTCGCGGGTTGCTTCTGGTTCTCCACCGCGATCTGCTGTTTGGGCTGCGATTTCTTGTGTCCGGCCACCGGCTTCAATTTCGCCGGGACGGCGCTCCCCGGCCTGGCTGCGTGCTTGGCCGGCAGAGCTGGATTGGCCGCCGGTTGGTGCTGAGCGGTCTTCAGCGTGTCCCGTGTGTTGTTGACGGCATTCGGGCTCTGCCCCAAGGCAGTTCCCGCCACCATCCCCAGGAAAACAATTCCAGTCGTCAGCTTCATATGGTCCCCTGCTTTTTCGCCGCCGCGGCCTGACCCGGTTTTCCGGGCGCGCTCGCTGCCGGTGCCATGTCATGACTGTAGAAAGTCGTGGCCGTGCAGGTGGCCACAACGCTCTCGTTCGGCGCGTACTGATAGGTATGCTTCGCCTTGGCGTCGGTGGGTTTTTTGGTGGTTGCCACCATCAGACCCGAGACATTGACGATGCGTTCCAGCTTGCCCACTTTGTCGAAGAAATTCAGCATCGAGTAGTACGGGCCGTCGAGTTCCATCTCGAAAGGCACCTCGGTGTAATATTCCTTGGCTGCGGTCGGCTTGGCGGTATAGCGGCGCAGTTCGATCCCGGCCTTCATGGCCTCGGCGTTCATCATCTTCATGAAGCCAGGCACTTCTTTCTCGTCGGGCACGATCTTGCGCTCGATCTCCAACTGCTGCTTGAGGCTGGCCAGTTGGCGTTCGATATCCACCAGCTTGGGCCGGTAAGACTCCAGTTCCGCGTTTTCACGGAGCTTGGTCTCGAGCGCAGCCTGCGCCGCCGCATTGGCTTCGCGCTGGCTCTTGAACACGGTGTAGTAGAGGGCGCCGGAAAGCACCAGCCCCACACCCACCATGGCTGCCCACTGTTTAATGCCCGACATTTCGCTAAAGTTGGCCATATTTTCCCGCCTCCCTAGGACTTCGCCTTTTCGCAGGTCAAGGTGAAATTGAAAGCCTGCATTTCTTTAAAAGTGTCGTCCTGGTAGGTCTCTTTGATTTCGATATTGGAGAAGTATCCGGTCTTTTGCAGATTGGAGATCAGACTGGCTACCGCATCCGTGCTCAGCGCCATGCCGTCGATATCGACGCTGGTGCCCTGGTCCTTCATGCTGTTCAGCCAGACGGCTTCGGTGCTGTTCACCGTTTGGCCAACCGTGTTCAGCAGGTTGACCGGGCCGGCCTGGGCCGCGCGCAACTGGTCGATTACATCCACCCGGCGCTTGTAGTTTTCCGCTTCGCGCTGGCGCTCCATGTAGCGTGCCTTGACGTCGGCCAGCTCAGCGTTCTTCCGCATCGCCACTTCCATCTTGGCGGCGATGTCCCGGTGCTGTTTGTCCAGCTGGTACCAGTAGCCCGCGTTGACCAGGGCAGCCAGGACCAGCACCACCAGGACCTTCATCTTGGGAGAGCCTACGTCACCCACTTCCATGACGGCGGCCGCCGAAGCTGCGGATCGCTTGTTCTTTCCCTTTTGTGCACCCAGCAGGTTGATTCGGATCATAAGTCTTCAAAACTCCTTAAGGCCAAGCCCACTGCGACTGCCAACTGGCCCGCGTTCTGCTCGATCAACTGCACTCCCGGCCCTTCTGTCGGCAGGCCGATCTTCTGGAATGGATTGAAGATCTCCACCGGCAGTGAAAATTCCTGGCGCAGGGCTTCGACTAAACCGGGGACCTTGGACGAGCCGCCCGCCAGATAAATCTTCTCGATGTGCTCGCCCGCCGAACTGGCGCGGAAGAAGTCGAACGTCTTCTGAATTTCGAGCACGATGATCTCGGTCACCTGCTGCAGGATGGGCGTCTTGGCATCTTCGCTCACCGTGCCCACCTTGTGGCCCAGCTTCAGCGACTCCGCGTCGTCGAAGCTCAGGTCCAGCTCTTTCTGCAGCGAATCGGTGTACTGGTGCCCGCCCACGCTGACGTCGCGCGGAAACAAGGGCGTCGTGCCCTTCACGATGTTGATGTTCATCACGCTCGCGCCCAGGTTCAAGAGAGCCACCACCTGTCCCGGCGCGGGTTCGTAGTTGTACTCGTAGCAGTTCTGCAAGGCCAGGGCATCGATGTCCACAATAGCCGGAGTCTTGCCCGCCATCGAGAGTACGTTGGTGTAGTTGAGAATCTTGTCTTTCTTGACAGCCACCAGCAGAACGTCCATCTGCGGGTTGCCGGCGTCTTCAGAAAGGATCTGGTAGTCGAGGTTCACGTCAGCCAGATCGAAGGGAATATGCTGCGCCGCTTCCTTTTCGATGGTCTCGGCCAGTTCCTGGTCGCTCATCGAGGGCAGCGAGATCTTCTTCACGATCACCGAGTGCCCACTCACCGCTGTGGCCACGGCCCGCGCCTTGATGGCATTGTCGAGGAACAGCTTCGAGATCGCGCTCGACACCGTACCGGAATCCACGATCATGGAGTCCACGACGATATCCGGCGCCAGCGGTTCCAGGCCCAGGTGCGCCACTTCGATGCCGTTGCGCCCCTTCTTAAGCTCCACCGCCTTGATGCTCGAGGAGCCTACATCCAGACCAACAATCGTCTTCGATCCGAATCCAAACATGTGCCCGCCTTTTACAGTTGCCCGGCAGCCTTACCAGCCGCCTTCGGTTTCCTCTTGCTCTTGACTTCCATCTGGGTTGACTTCTCTTCCATCCACTGGTCCAGCCTCGACTTCTTGAAGCGCCAGCGGTTCCCCAGCTTGAAAGCCGGAATCTTCTGTTCGCCTACGTACTTGTAAAGCGTGTCCGGACTCACTCCCAGGTATTGCGACGCCTGGCGAATGTTCATCACTTCCCGCGAGTCGGCCATAGTTCCAAACCCTTTCCACAGATTTCAGGCCCGGTATCGGGCAACTTGGGAGAAAATTCCTCGCACAAAATTGCGTTCGAGTGAATTTAGGTGTGCTGAGCATATATCAACCCCGAAAGTGCCAAGGTCAAGGCGTATCTTCGGGTTTTACCGGGTTTTATACCTGTTTTCTGGAAATGGGCGGGTCGGGAGTTGCGCGTTGATACTACAAATAGCGGTTCGATGGATATTGGGTACAACTAATAGCAGTGTTTATACAGTCGGTTCGAGCGGCACCCCCATTGCGTAACCAAAGTACTAGAGACGTTACTCAGGTATCTGGACAGACGGGACGGGGTGGAAAACCGCAATCAGCAGTTGGCAATTGCTATTTGGCCGGCAAAGCATGTGACAGGTTCCGGTGTAGCCTTGGCTGGTTGCCAAGTGCCATGTGCTAAGTGCTTACTTTGTAGCGCCGGCGTCTCGCCGGCTGTCCTGCGGGCGTCCCGCCCGCAGAGGGCAGACACTGAGCGGTACAGATACCAGCGGCGAGGGCAAGATACCCTCGCGACAGCCGCCGGGACGGCGGCGCTACGAAAACCGATCAGCACTCAGTAATTGGCCTTTGGCCGAACGCCGCCATGCCAAAACCTGCTCACCGCTCAAGTTTCGGTGGACCGGGCTGATTGCTAAATGCCAATTGCTAAGTGCTGTTTCTAATACTCCGATAGCTCTTTCATCGCCTGGAAAAGGTCCGCAGTCTGGGGCAGGATGGCGTTTTCCAGGTCGGGGTGGTAGGCCACAAAGACGTCCATGGCGGCCACCCGCCGGACCGGCGCATCCAGATGTTCGAACATCTGGTCTGCGATGCGGGCGGCGATCTCAGCCCCGTATCCCCAGCTCAGGGTGTCTTCATAGGCCACCAGGGCCCGGCTGGTCTTTTGCACCGAGGTGGCAATGGTCTCCCAGTCAAAAGGATTCAGGCTGCGCAGGTCGATCAGTTCCGCTTTGACGCCGTGCTCGCGCTCCAGTTTCTGAACCGCCTGTAGCGCTCGGGGAACGACCGCACCGTAAGTAATCACGGTAAGGTCGGTTCCCGCCTGCACTACTTTGGCTTTGCCGAACGGAACCATGTAGTCCGGGCCGGGATAAGGCGCACGGCCGTAGGTCTCGCGATAGAGCCGCTTGTGTTCAAGGAACAGAACCGGATCGTCGCAGCGGATGGCCGTCCGCAACAGGCCGGCGGCGTCGAGCGCGTTCGATGGAAACACCACCCGCAGCCCGGGAATGTGGGTAAAAACGCTCTCGCCGCATTGCGAGTGATAGATGGCTCCGCCGGTAAGATAGCCGCCAATGGCCACGCGAATGACGCAGGGCGCGGAGAACGTGTTGTACGAGCGCCAGCGGATGAGCGGCAGTTCGCTGCGCAACTGCATCATGGCGGGCCAGATGTAATCAAAGAACTGGATCTCGACCACCGGCTTCAGTCCGCGCTGGGCCATGCCGGTAGCGCGGCCCACGATGTTGGCCTCGGCGATCGGAGAGTTGAAGACCCGGTCGGACCCGAACTCTATCTGCAACCCGGCGGTAAGCTTGAAAACACCGCCCTTGCCCTTGACCAGTTTCTGCTTGAGGTACTCTTCTCGGCTGCAGTCGGCGACATCTTCCCCGAAGATCACAATGCGCTCATCGCGGCGCATTTCATCGCGCAATGTGGCATTGATCAGGTCGGCCATGGTCTTGGGGGCCGTTTTCTTGCCGTCAGATGCCGCCGCCTCAGCCTTGGACGCCGCGGGCTGGGTTTCAAAGGCCGACGAGGTCGGATCAAGGTTGGGTGAATACACATACTGCAGCACCTTGTCGGGAGAGGGTGCGGGCGCCTGCAGGGCGCGATCGACGGCGGCTTGCAGATCGTCATCGACCTGCTTTTCCAGCCGGTTGATGCTCTTCTCGTCGAGAATGCCTTCGCGGATCAGGAACATCTGCATGCGGGTGATGGGATCGCGCTGGGCATCGCGCTGGCGCTCGACATCCGGCCGGTAAAGTCGCTCGTCGTCCGAAAGGGAGTGAGAGTAGGGGCGGATCACGTGGGCATGCACAAACGAAGGACCATGCCCGGCGCGGCTGTGTCTCACCGCGCGTACAAAGGCCGCATAGCTCGCAACCGGGTCGGTTCCATCTACTTCTTCAAAGTGGAAGTTGGGAAAACCTCTGACCAGGCGGGAGATGTTTCCGCCCGCCGTCTGCACCTCGACCGGCACCGAGATGGCATAGCCATTGTCTTCGACGACAAAGATCAAGGGCAGCCGGGAATTAGCAGCAGTGTTCAGCGCCTCCCAGAACTCTCCCTCACTGGTGGTGCCTTCGCCCAGCGAAACATAGGTAATCTCATCGCCGTGGAATTTAACGTCTTTGAACTGCCGATAGTCGCCGGTAGCTTTGCGGGCTGCGTCAGGATGAGCAGCGTAGTAGCGTCCGACCTCGGCGCAACCCACGGCCTGCAAGATCTGGGTCCCGGTCGGCGAGGAGCCGGTAACAATATTGAGATCGGGGAGGCTCCAGTGGGACGGCATCTGGCGCCCGCCGGAACTGGGATCGTCGCCCGAGCCCACCGCCTGTAACAGCATGTCGTAGGCGGTCGCGCCCAGGGCAAGGCAAAGCGCCCGGTCGCGATAGTAGGGGTAGAACCAGTCGTATCCCGCCTTCAAGGCGAAGGCCGCCGCCACCCCTACGGCTTCATGGCCGGCGCCGGAAATCTGGAAGAAGATCTTCTGCTGGCGCTTGAGCAGGATTTCGCGGTCGTCCACCCGCCGCGAGGTGTACATGTGGCGGTAGGCTTCGACCAGCTGTTCGCGGGAAAGGCCTTCGTAGGTCTTTCCGGTTTTCTTGACATCGCGTTCGGATACTACGGCCGTTTTAGGGTCAGTCTTGGTGGTGGCCATCCGGCTCCCTTCGATGCAAGAGTACAAGCCGCGTTTGCATTGTAAATCCTGGGCCGGACTCCGAATATACTGAATAGTTCAAAAAAATTAACCGCCGAGTACGCCGAGCGCGCCGAGAAAACCTTTTCCTGGTTTCCTTGGCGTACTGGCGAGAACTACCACTTTTGCATGATCAGATTCCATCGCCCGTTCGATCCTCATAAAATCCGGCTGCTGATCTTCGATCTTGACGGTACGTTGATCGACTCTCGCCTCGACCTGGTGCATTCGGTCAATGCCACCCTGCGCCACATGAAGCGTCCCGAACTGCCCGACCATGTGATTGCCAGCTACGTCGGGGATGGAGCGCCCGCGCTGATCGGCCGCGCCCTGGGCAAGGAGGCCGGCGACGAGAAACTGGTGCGCTCGGGCCTGGAATACTTCCTGGCTTACTATCGCAAACATAAACTGGACCACACTCACGTGTACGAAGGCATCAGCGAAGCCCTGGCGAGCATGCAGAATTCACACAACGGACGGCCCCGCAAGATGGCCGTGCTTTCGAACAAGCCGGTGAATCCGTCGCGGGCGATCGTCGAAGCCCTCGGGCTGGGCAACTTCTTTCCCCTGGTTTACGGCGGCAACAGCTTCGCCACCAAGAAACCCGATCCCGAGGGCGCGCAAACCATCCTGCGGGAAATGGGGTCGGAGCCCCAGGAGACCCTGATCGTGGGCGACTCCGGAGTGGACGTTCTCACCGGCCGAAACGCCGGGACCTGGACATGCGGCGTGACCTACGGCTTCGCCCCGCATACCCTGCACGATCCCCCGCCCGACTTGCTGGTCGATCGGCCGGGTGAACTGGCGGAGTTGTTTGCTCGATCACCCGATTTCTGACTCCGTGTCCTCAGTGTCCTCCGTGGTTCGAATCAAGAAAACCACGGAGGACACGGAGGACACAGAGTTCGTCATCCGATATTTGAAAGCGCAGGCAGTATCGCCTTCTCCGTGTCCTCAGTGTCCTCCGTGGTTAACTCTGTTCCGGCCTTCATCAGCTAAACTCCATCGAGGATGCAAAAACCGCCAGAGCCAGCCAGTTTCACCCCCGCCGAACTGCGCAAGCTGCGCAGCCTGAAGGATCCCTATGGCATCCAGCGTCACCTCGACGACATGCCGTACCATCTGGCTGACACAGCCTGGTCGCCGCGCCAGGTGCTGCGCGAAAATACCGCGCATTGCCTGGAAGGCGCCATCTTCGCGGCGGCCGCCCTGCGCGCCAACGGCTTCCCTCCCCTGCTCCTGGATCTCGAAGCCGAACACGATACCGATCATGTTCTCGCGCTTTACCAGGTGAAAGGGCACTGGGGCGTGGTGGCCAAGTCCAACTACACCGGCTGCCGTTACCGCGAACCGGTCTATCGCACACTACGCGAACTGGCCATGAGCTTCTTCAATCTCTATTTCAACCTGCGGCGGGAGCGGACCCTGCGTACATTTTCCCGCCCGGTAAACCTGGCCCGCTTCGATCATCTGCACTGGATGACCACGGAGAAACCCGTGTGGTTCATCGTGGATCACCTGTTCGAAGTCCGCCATTACAAACTGCTGCGGCCCGGGATGGCCAGGCGTTTACATCGCATCGATGAGAGGTTGTATCGGGCAGAGACGCTGGGCAAGGCGGAGAAGTCCCGCTGATGCCTTACAGAAGATCTAAGTTGGGCGACTCCCCTGAACTTCTGGACAGGTTCACCGCACCTTCAATCCGTATTTCTGGGTCATCGGCGGAACGAGACCGTTCATGCGCAGGTACTCGACCAGTTGTCCGTAGTGATCGGTGATGTGCCAGACAGCAATGACGGAAATACCAAGCTTCGTGTTCGGTCCGGCATAACGGCCTTCGACACGGTCAAGGGCGTTTTTCGCAGTAAGCGTCGCCAGCACTCGGTTGGAGTAGTCGAACGAATCCTCGAGGTACTTGACCAGTTCGGCCTTGGTCTTTGCCGGATCGTGACCGCCCTTTTCGCAGTCGTCGGGCGGCCGTCTGCCCTCAAACTCGTTGAAGAAGGCGAACTGCGCGCAAGCGACATGCTTCACCTGCTCGCCGAAGCTGCGGACATCATCAAACTTGCCGGCCGTGGGAACGAACGAATACTTGTCTTCCGGCATGGCTTCAGCGAGGCCAAGAAGGCTGCCTTCAGTGAACTGGAGCGGGCCACTGACGCTTTCAGCGATAGACCTGGGAATGTCGCCCTGCTCAGTGCGGGCCGGTTTGCTCGCGGAAGCCTGAGCCGGTCTGGATTCGCCGGTAGCAGGGAGAGCGATGCCACAGATAATAAGAAGAGCGGTGATGCGCCAGAATCTCATTTCATCCTCCGGGCTTTGGAACAGGATACTGCAGTGCGTAGGGGCAGATGTCCTCATCTGCCCAGTCGAGCGAAGCTCGACTTCAGGCCATTAGCGCGTAGGGCGAGAATCAACACAGTAAACCATAGCTCGCGCGACCCGTGTATAGGTTTGCCGTGCGTCAGCTATGCTTACCGCAGTGGTTCCTTATGAATTGCCTGGTCCACGTTATGCTCGCGGCTGCTTTCGCCTTGCCCGCTGTTTCGCAGACGGCTGACCCGAAACCGGCGACGAGTGGCAAGAACCACACGGTTATTCTTGAGTCGGACGGTGGGTCTTTCGCCATCGAGGGGCCCAGGAACTGGATTGCCGACCGGAAGGTCGGACACCGCCTTAAGGTGTGCTGCATCTATTACGAAAAGGGGCCCTGGGACACCGCGGAAACCATTCTGTATCCCAACATCGTGACCAAGGGACCGGGGCGGGCAACGCTCCAGGAGTTGATGGATTCGGACCTGGCAACATTTCGCAAAGACAATCCCGGAATGACCTACGTCGATGGCGACATCCCTTTCAAGGGCCGAACTGCCAAGGTGCGCTACTTCCACGGCGTCAACCAGGGCTCTTCCGAGGCCGTTGCCTACATCGACGAAAAAAAAATCATTGCTCTCGTGGTGCTGAGCTCGAAGACCGAAAAAGGGTTGGTCAAGGCCTTACCCCTGCTGGCGGAGACGCTGGAGACCTACAAGTACGGGGTCAAAGCTGTGGACGCCCATTGAGATGATCCGCATCTCCTCAGAGTAACCACACTAGTCAGGCATTTACACCAACTATGACCCGGGAGAGTTTCCCCATGGCAGCTTCCTGCGCGGTTGTGAGTGTAATTGACACGATTTTTCGCTAACTACAGCCTTGGCAGTTGAATCATTTCAGGTGCCCAACTAAAATGCCGCAATCGGTAGCAGCGGATGGAGCGTGCCTATCGCAATCTCGGATACGTCTTAATTCTTCTTCTGCCGATCTTCATCGCCGGTTTCTGGATTCCTTATTTCTCCGAGATCTCCCACTTCGACCAATCCATCACGACTGCTGTCCACATTCACGCCGTACTGCTATTTTGCTTTCTTCTCCTGTTGATCGTGCAGCCGCTTGCCATACGCTACAAGGCATTCTCGACCCACCGCCTTCTTGGAAAACTGTCGAACATCCTCATACCCTTCGTTCTCGCTTTCTCCGTCGCAATGTTGTGGAAGGAATATCACGAGCATTTGAGTGACGGCACGACGGCTCAGGTGGCTCGCAACGCCGAGTTCCTGTCTGCTGCCCAGCTTCTGCTTTTCGGCACGTTGTACGGCTTTTCGATTGCATCGATACGTCAACAAAATGTCGCGTCGCATATGCGGTACATGATCTGTATTACGCTGGTTCTGCTGCCGGCGGGCGCGGCAAGAACTCTGGGATACTGGTTCCGCATGCGGCAATCTTCGTCCCAGACTATCTGCCTTGCGTTGATCGATGCTTTGCTGCTTGCACTAATGGCGTTTGACAGGCGTCGACGGTTGGCAGGGCGCCCTTACCTTCTGGTTCTTTTGGCCTACGTCGTAATAGAAGCTTTCTGGATTGTCCTCGGGCGCCCCGTCTAGAACTCAGGTCAATTGTTGTAAACAGGCGTGGGTGTTGAAAAAGTCACGTCGATTAGCAGGATGAGATTCAGCAGAAGCATGTTAGAAGAAAGCATCCGCCCATGCTCTGTTTGATTCCGATCGTCGGAGGCCTGCTGATCATGATGGGGCAACACGAGCGCTCTGAAGCGTTGTTCTACTACTTCCGCCTGGAAGATCAGGTTCCTGAAACCCACCTGCTGCGGCTCATCGAAAAGCATGTCAGCTTCGCCTTCGTGCGCGAAAAGCTGAAGGATAGCTACAGCGGGACAGGTCGGCCTTCGATCGATCCCGAGCTTTTGCTGCGCATCTTGCTGATTGGCTATTTATACGGCATCACCAGCGAGCGCAAGTTGGTGGAAGAGCTGCGCATGCATCTGGCATGGCGCTGGTTTACCGGATTGGGATTCGATCAGGAGATTCCGCATCACTCCACGTTCTCCAAGAATCGGCACGGGAGATTCCAGGAGTCGAAGCTGTTCGAGCAACTGTTTGAGGAGATTGTGGCACATTGTCTGGAAGCCGGACTGGTGCAAGGAGACAACCTGTCGGTGGATGGCAGTTTCGTGGAGGCCAATGCCAGCAAGGAGAGCCGCATCCCGCGCGAGCGGTTAGCCGAAGCGGCGCAGGTGAACCACACGGTGCGCCAGTACTTGGTGGAACTGGAGCAGCAGAACCCAACCGAAGAACCGGTGCATGAACAGGAGCAAGTATCGACCACGGACCCGGACTCCACTTACGCGACGAAGGGTGGAACTCCGGCTCGCCTGGGTTACTACGACAACTATCTAGTGGACAATCCCAGCTGCGTGATCGTGGGAGTGCAAGCGACGGCAGCGCGGATGAGTCAAGAGACGGTGGCGGCGCAAGACATGCTCACGCGCTTCGCGCAGTGGCAGGGGCGAGAACCTGCGTCGGTGGCCGCTGATGCAACCTACGGCAACGGAGAGTTCCTGCAATGGTTGATGGAGCGGGGCATCACACCGTATATGCGTACGCGGGACAGCGCTCTCCGCAAGAACAGTCCGCTCTATGGTCCCGAGCGTTTTACGTATCTTCCCGAAAGCAACAGCTACCTCTGTCCCGCCGGCCAGCAACTCAACTATGGCGGACACAATACCCGGAACCGTACCCACGTCTATATCGGGACCCGCAAACGTTGTGGGGCGTGCGCACAAAAAACGCAATGCACCACCGCGCCTTTGAAGTATCTTGCCATCCACATGCATGAGCCGGCCCGGCAACGTGCGCGAGCCTTGGCCAACACGCCTGGCTTCGTGAACGCACAGCGGCAAAGAAAGCAGGTGGAGGCGCTGTTCGCGGAACTCAAGAACCAGATCGGACTACGCCGGCTGCGTTTGCGCAGAATGAAGTTCGTTCGCGAGCAGTTCTTCCTGGCAGCGGCTGCCCAAAACATCAAGCGGTTGGTCCGCTTCCTCAGTCAAGTACCCCGACCGCCGCTCGCCGTGACGGCTTAGTTTCCAACCCGCGCAAGAAACTCTTCTTCACTTCGTGGCACCCACACCCCACCAACGTCCGCTTCCGAGTAGCCCTTTTTCAACACCCACAGGCAATTACACTCACGACCCGAGTCAATGCGCGAAATTCCGATCTCGCAGCCGCGATTTGCGGCCGGGCGGGCGGGCGGATTGAGACACTGCGGTCACGAGCGCCTCGGAAATCACTGAAGTTTCCGGCGCAAGTGGCCGATCATCCCGGCGAGCCTGGTCATGGATCGCATCCACATTCCTGAACGCCTGGACCCGAGCAGCCGCATTGGCGATGCCGAACCGGATCGCCTGGGACAGAAGGGCCAGAGTCGTCGCAAAAAAGTCAAAGTTCCAGCTTCACCAGCACCCGACGCCTTGTCTGAGAAGGATGACGAGTCTCATCAACTGGATGAGCTTGCCTGATTCACGGCAGCTACCGATCAGCGGGGAGCCGGTCGCACCTTCGGAATATTTGCCTGCCCAGCTTTCCGGAATACAATTCCTTCATGAAGCCATGCCTCCTGATGCTGTTGCTGTGCGCGCCCCTGGCGTGGTCGCAAAGCGCGCCCGACATGGCTTCGGCGCGGCATTACCGGCAGTTGCTGGCCAACGATCAGGTGCGGGTGTTTGCGCTCACGCTGCGGCCTCTGGAACGGACCATGGCGCGGCACGATCGCAACTTCCTGGTGGTTGCGCTGCTCGATTCCGATGTAGTGATCTGGCCGGAAGGAGAATCGGACATTGTCGATTTTCACTTCAACCAGGGCGATGTGCGCTTCTACTCCGGCGGACGAGCGCTGGGCATCCGCAACGACCGCACCACGGACTATCGCAACCTCACCGTAGAATTCCTCGATCCTAAAGTGACGAACTACGGTTACCAGGCCTACTCCGGGGGGTTGGACTATGGGCCCGCCTCCATCAGCCCGCCGGTTGATCCTCACGCCAGGTTCACGAACTCGATTTCACTGGGCCCGGTCACGGTGAGTGACGTCCAACTGCTTTCGCGCGATCCGTTTTCACCGCCGGAGAAACCGGGCGCGGAGTTGCTGGTTCCAGTCACCGACATCGACCTGAAAGCCGGAGAGTACGAGAGAATCCGCAAATCGATGGGCGACGTGGTCTGGATCGCGGCGGGACGGAAGTCCACATTTCTTAACGCGACGGCGGACGCGGAGAGATTTATTGTTGTTCTATTCAGCACGCCGGCCAGGGACTGAAGGTCTTTCCGTACACCAGGATGGCAAGACCCCGCAGGTCAGCCCTTCTTTTCCGCCACTTCCAGCCGGGTTTCGGCGCGCTTGAGAGCGTCTTCGGCGTGAGTGAAGTCAGCTTCGGTCTTGCCCGTCTTCAAGGCAGCTTCGGCCTTCTGCTTCGATTCCTGGGCGCGCTTCACGTCGATTTCTTCCGGACGCTCGGCGGTCTCGGCCAGGATCGTGACCTTGTCGGGAAGCACCTCGGCGAAGCCCCAGGCCACCGACAGATAGTGGGTCTGGCCGCCTTTGCGATAACTGATCTCACCCACCGCCAACTCGGTAATCAGCGGCGCGTGGCCGGGCAGGATGCCGAGGTATCCGCCCTTACCAGGAATCTGGATCTCTTCCGCCACATCTTTCACCACCATTTTTTCCGGGGTGACGATCTCGAGTTGGAAAGTGTCGGGCATCAGTCGTTGGTCGTTGGTCGTTGGTCGCTGGTCAAGATCCAAACCCCATAGTGATTTCGTCTCGATTCCCGCGTAGCACTTAAGTCGTTGGCCAAAGATCAAGGGGCAACGACCAGCGACGGTACTTACGCTGCTTTCATCTTCTCTGCTGCTTCCAGCACTTCTTCTATCGTGCCCTTCATGTAGAAGGCCTGTTCCGGGATGTCGTCGTATTTGCCCTCGGCGATTCCCTTGAAGCCCTTCACCGTGTCAGCCACTTTGACGTAACGTCCGGGCGAACCGGTGAACTGCTCGGCCACGTGGAACGGTTGCGAGAGGAAGCGTTGAATTTTTCGCGCCCGCGCCACACTGATCTTCTGGTCTTCGCTCAGTTCGTCGATGCCGAGAATCGCGATGATGTCCTGCAGGTCCTTGTAGGTCTGCAGAATCTTTTTTACTGACTGCGCCACGTCGTAGTGGTCCTGGCCCACGATGCGGGCATCGAGAATTCGCGAGCTTGAGGCCAGGGGATCGACCGCGGGATAAATTCCGATCTCGGTCAAGGCACGCGAGAGCACCGTGGTTGCGTCGAGGTGGGCGAAGGTCGTTGCCGGCGCGGGATCGGTAAGATCGTCAGCGGGAACATAGATGGCCTGCACCGATGTCACGGAGCCCTTCTTCGTCGAGGTAATCCGCTCCTGCAACTCGCCCATTTCCGTGGCCAGGTTCGGCTGGTAGCCCACGGCGCTGGGCATGCGCCCGAGCAGCGCGGAAACTTCCGATCCGGCCTGGGTGAAACGGAAAATGTTGTCAATGAACAGCAGCGTGTCGGCACCTTCCTCGTCGCGGAAGAATTCGGCGACGGTCAGCCCGGTCAGCGCAACCCGCAGACGCGCGCCGGGCGGCTCGGTCATCTGCCCATAAATCAGGGCCGCCTTGGACTTCGATGGATCGCCGGGCTTGATCACGCCCGACTCAGTCATTTCCAGCCAAAGATCGTTGCCTTCGCGGGTCCGTTCGCCAACGCCGGCGAATACGGAATATCCGCCGTGCTGTTTGGCAACGTTGTTGATCAGCTCCTGGATAAATACGGTCTTGCCGACACCGGCGCCGCCGAACAATCCGATCTTGCCGCCCTTCAGAAAGGGCTGAATGAGATCGACGACCTTGACGCCGGTTTCAAACATTTCGGCGGTCGTGGCCTGGTCCTCAAACAGCGGTGCGGGACGATGGATGGGCATGGTCTTGGTGTGCTCGATCGGCCCCAACTGGTCCACCGGTTGACCGATCACGTTCATGACGCGACCGAGAGTGCCGCGGCCCACGGGCACCGAGATTGGCCCGCCCTGGTCGATGACTTTCATGCCCCGCACCATGCCTTCAGTGGCTTCCATGGCAACGCAGCGCACCCGGCCTTCGCCCAGGTGCTGCTGCACCTCGAGAATCACATTGACCGGGTTGGGCACGGTGAATCCGTCGCTCACCACTTTGAGCGCCTCATAAATCGGCGGCATGGCGCCCTCGACAAACTGCACGTCAACGGCAGGGCCGGAAATCTGGGTGACGCGTCCAATTCTCTCTGGCATAGGACCTCGGCTTCTAGCTTCTAGCTTCTAGCTTCTGGCTTCTGATTCTGATTCGATCTTCTGCTCCCGGCAGTCGCGCCGACTCCTTGTTACGGTTGGCGTCGAGCCAGGAGCTAGAAGCTAGCAGCCAGAAGCGGTTTTACTGCGCTGCTGCTCCACTGACAATTTCGATAATCTCTTTCGTGATCTTGGCCTGCCGGGCCCGGTTCATGGCCAGGGTCAGGGAATCGATCATGTCGGTGGCGTTGTTGGTGGCCGCATCCATCGCGGTCATGCGGGCCGCGTGCTCTGCGGCCACCGATTCCTGCAGGCCGCGAAAGACCTGTATGGCCACGTATTTGGGCAAGAGCGACCGAAACAGCTCCTCCGGAGACTGCTCGTAGATATAGTCCACCGGTGCTGTCGCGAACCGGGCGGCGGCGGCATCAATGTCGCGCGTATCCGCGGGACGAATGCCGACGCCTGCGCCCTTCGCAGCTTCGAGAGCGCGGTCTCTTTCCTCTTCGGTCATGGCTTCCGCCATGCGCACTTCAGGCGCGCCAATCTGTTCAATGGGCAGGATCTGTTCGACAATCAAACGCTGCGCGATGACCGACTTGAACTCGTTGAAGACGAGATACACAGCATCAATTTCTTCCCGGCTGTAGCGTTCGATGACGCGTTCAGCCAACTCCGACGCCAGGGCATAGTCAATCTTGTTAAAGATCCCGATCTGCTCGCCGACGATGGTGGTTTGCTCCCGCTCCTGCGATTCGACTGTTCTGGGCTCGGCCGTACGGTAGCGGCGCCGCAGAAAATCGCGCCCTTTGCGACCAATGGTTTCGATCTCGAGGTTCTTGTCCGCCTTGGTCCCGATAAAACGTGCCGCCGCTTTCAGGATATTGGTATTGAAGGCTCCGGCCAGCCCTTTGTCGCCGGTGACTACGATCAGCAGAACGTTCTTTTCTGGACGACGGGCCAATAGAGGATGCCGGGGCTCGCCCGTCTCCGGATCGTAGATCTCAGCCCGGGACACCAGCGACTTCAGCACGTTGGTCAGCATCTGGGCGTAAGGCCGCGCCGCCAGAGCGCGTTCCTGCGCCCGGCGCAATTTCGCCGCCGAGACCATTTTCATGGCCTTGGTGATCTGCCGCGTGTTGGTCACGCTGCGTATGCGCCGCCGGATGTCGAGAATGTTTGGCATGACAGTCGTCAGTCTTCAGTCGTCAGTCTTCGGTCGTCGGTGATTCGTCGTTGGCCATTGGTCGTTGGTCGTTGGCCTCAAGCTAAAAGCTAAGAGCTAAAAGCTATTTCGCCGCTGCCTGCCGATCCGCTACGAATGCTTCTTTGCTTTGCTTGATCACTTTGCTCATTTCAGCTTTCAGAGCATCGTCCAAAACTTTCTTCTCCATAATGGTGCGCAGCAAGCCGGGATTGGTTGCATCCACATATTTGTAGAGCTCGGCTTCGAACTCGCGCACCTGATCTACCGGGAGATCGTCGAAAAAGCCGTTGGTGCCGGCAAAGATGATCAGGATCTGCTTGGAAAATGGCAGCGGCGAAAACTGCTTTTGCTTCAGCACTTCCACCAGGCGCTGGCCGCGATTGAGCTGGGCCTGCGTGGCTTTGTCGAGGTCGCTGCCAAACTGCGCGAATGCCGCCAGTTCGCGGTACTGGGCCAGTTCCAGCTTCAAGCTGCCGGCCACCTGCCGCATGGCTTTGATCTGCGCGCTGCCGCCGACGCGGCTCACGGAAATTCCTACGTTTACGGCCGGGCGTACGCCGCTGTTGAACAAGTCAGTTTCAAGGAATATCTGGCCGTCGGTAATCGAAATCACGTTCGTCGGGATGTACGCCGATACGTCGCCCGCCTGAGTTTCGATAATCGGCAGCGCGGTCAGCGAACCGCCGCCCATTTTGTCACTCAACTTGGAAGCGCGCTCCAGCAGCCGGGAGTGGAGATAAAAAACGTCTCCGGGATACGCCTCGCGGCCGGGCGGGCGCCGCAGCAGCAGCGAAATCTCGCGATATGACGCCGCGTGCTTCGAAAGATCGTCGTAAATCACCAGCGCATGGCGCTTGGTATCGCGGAAATACTCGCCCATGGCGCAAGCCGCGTAGGGCGAGATGTACTGCATCGGGGCCGGCTCGGAAGCTGATGCGGCGACCACGATGGTGTAATCCATGGCGCCGGCGTCACTGAGAATCTTTACCACCTGGGCAATCGAAGAGCGCTTCTGCCCGATCGCGTTGTAGATGCAGATCAGGTCATTGCCCTTGCTGTTGATGATGGTATCGAGTGCAACGGCGGTCTTGCCCGTTTGCCGGTCGCCGATGATCAGCTCGCGCTGACCGCGGCCAATCGGAATCATGCTGTCGATGGCCTTGAGGCCAGTCGCCATGGGCTCGCGCACCGGCTGCCGGTCGATCACGCCCGGAGCCAGGCGTTCCAGCGCAATGAACTGGTCGGTGGCGATCGGGCCCTTGTCGTCGATGGGCTGGCCCAGAGAATTCACAACCCGCCCGACCAGCGCTTCGCCCACAGGCACGCTCATGATGCGGCCGGTACGCTTGACCTCGTCGCCTTCACTGATCTCCGTGTACTCGCCCAGCAACACCACGCCGACCTGGTCTTCTTCCAGGTTCATGGCGATGCCGGCCACATCGTGCGGGAATTCGAGCAGTTCTCCGGCCATGACTTTGTCGAGGCCATGCACCCGGGCAATACCGTCGCCCAGGGTGATGACGGTGCCGACTTCGTCCACGGCAATCTTGGATTCGTAGTTTTCGATCTGCTGCCGGATCAGCTGCGTGATCTCGTCTGCTTTAATTTGTGCCATAAAGTCAGCTCTTGGCTTCTAGCTCCTGGCTTCTAGCTTTTCTTCTCTTCGCGTCCTTTGCGGATTTTCTTTGCGTTCATTGCGGTTAAGATCTTGAAATCCCCAGTTCCCCGACCAACCAGCTTTTGGTTCAGGCTAAGAGCTAAAGGCTAAAAGCTAAGAGCTAATAGCTTCTCTTATGCGTTCCAGCTGGCCTTTCACCGAACCGTCGTAGATCATGCTGCCTACCTTCACTATGGCGCCGCCGAGAATTGAGCCGTCCTGCGCGTAGCGGGCGCGGACCTTGTGGCCAGTCAGCTTTGCGACCTGGGCCTCGAGCGCGCTTCGTTCCGGCGCCCCTAACTCCCGCGCACTGACGATCTCGGCTTCGACGAACCCCATCCGGCGGTTGAGTTCTTGCTGGAATTCTTTCACGATCGGATCGAGAAACCTGATGCGCCGGTGATCGATCAGCACCGCCACAAAATTTCTCACCGGCCTGGAGAAACCGGCGCGCGCGACGATCGCGTCCAGCAACGCACGCTTCTGTTCCGCCGGAATCGAGGGGGCCTCCCAGACTTCGCGCAATTCCTGGCTTCCGGCCGCCAACTCGGCCACAGACTGCGCCTCCTGCAACGTCTTCGCAGGGTCCAGGCGCTGGTCAAAGACCACGTCGGCGAAGGCCCGGGCGTAGGTGCTGGTCACGGAAGCCATGCTTTAGTCTCCGTCCTGTCCGGTTTTCGCTCCGCCACCAGGACCCGGCGAGAGCTCTTTGGCAAACTCCCGCACCAGCGCCTGGTCCGTGGCCGCATCCACCTTCACCTGTCTGGCGGCCAGAGACACCGCCAGATTGGCAGCGTAGGAAGTCAGTTCGCGCCGCGCCAGCTTGGCTGCGGCCGCGATCTCATGTTCGGCGGACTCAACAATCTTGCGCGCATCCTCCTCCGCGGCAGCCTTGATTCGCGCTTCTTCCGCAACCGCCTCTTTCTCCGCTGCCACACCCATCGCCGCGATTTCCGAATCCAGCCGGGAGAGCCGGGTCTCGATTTCAGCCAGGCGCCGGTTGGCATCCTCGCTGGCCTGTCGCGCTTCCTGCATCGCCTGCTGAATGGAAGCCGTGCGATTCCGGAAGACGCCGGGAAGGTTCTTCTTCGAAAAGTAAACTACTGTGCCCGCGATCACCGCGAAATTGAAAAGCACGCACAGCCAGTAAGCGTGCTCAAGGCTCAGACCGGTGAGCTTGGCCACCAATTGCACCGAGGCCGAGTGCTTGAACTGGTCCTGCTCCTCGCCCGCAGCTTCGCGCGATTCCTTGGCCAGTTTGGCGTTCATGGTACCGGAGGGTTCTTCCGAACCACTCGCCTGAGCTTGCGCGCCCGAACTGAGCAGGATGCACGCCAAAAAGCAAGAAGCAAAAATCACGCGGACATGTCGGATTCGGCGTGGGCTTGGCATCAGTCGCCTCCCGCCGGGCTTTGAGTCGCCGGATGCAGAACGGTGCGAATAATCGCCGCCGCCAGTTTCCCGCTCTCCGCCTGCAGGCCGGCTTGTGCAGCTACACGGTCCTGCTCAATCGCCGCCCGCGCTTTTTCCACCTGGCCCTGCGCCCCGGTGCGCGCTTCGGCCACCGCCGCGGCCCGCGCCTGCAACGCCAGCTGGCGACGCGCTTCCTGACTCTTGAACACCGTCATGCGCGCCTCCCGCAAGCGCTGCTCATATTCCTCGGTGCGGGCTTCGGCCTGGGCGATGTCGGCGCGCGCCTTTTCGATCGCGCCTTCGGTCCGGCTGTGCCGCTCAGCCAGCACTTTAACCAGCGGTCTGTGAACCACCGCGGTATAAATGCCGAACAACAGGACGATGAAGATAATAGTCGGCACGGACCCGAGCAGTAATCCGCCTAGTTGTCCTAGTATCTCGTCCATTGTGTGCTGATCAGGTCCAGAGCGTAAGGAGGTTTAAGACCATTGAAAGTAACATGTTACGGACTGAGTGTCAACGCGGCCCCAGGCCGTTTCCGGATTGAAACCGAGGCCCCGGAACTATTTCGCGGGAGGGCGGAAAGTTGCTTGACATCCGGCATAAGGGGTCTAGCATGGATATATCACCTCCGATCCAATCCGGATCGAATGGGCCGATAGCCAAGGAATGTCACCGCTTCTTGGTTGCCGGCCCATTTAATTTAGTCATCAGTCGTCGGTCTTCAGTCGTCGGCCTAAATCAACGACCAACGACGACTTCATTCCACCACCCACTCTCTCACCTTCCGTACTACCGATTCCGGCGCTTCCACTTCCATCTCCACCAATCCATCCTTGTAGGCGCGTGAATAAATACGCGACCGGGCCTCGAGCAGCGACAGCATCTTTCCTTCTTTCTGGGGAACTCTCAGATGCACGCGGCTGATCGGGTCTTCGGACAGCATCTCGTCAATCCGGTCGAGCAGGGTGGTCATGCCGGTTCCCTTGGCCGCCGAGACATGCACCCGGCTGGCATCGTCCAACAGTGACTCGCGTTGCTTGGGAGGCAGCAGGTCAATCTTGTTCATCACCCGCAGGCGCGGCTTGCCGTCGGCCTCGAGTTCCCTGAGGACCTTGTCCACCTGCGCATCCTGTTCCTCCGACAGCGGGCTGCTGGCGTCTGAAACCTGCAGCACCAGCGAGGCGCGCTGCACTTCTTCCAGAGTCGCTCGAAACGCGGAAACCAGCGTGTGCGGCAGGTTGCGGATGAATCCGACCGTGTCCGAGAGCAGTACTTTTCTTCGCGAGGGCAGGGCCACGGACCGGATAGTGGGGTCGAGCGTGGCAAACATTCGCGGGGACTGCAGCACCGCCGCATTGGTCAGCGCGTTGAACAGGGTGGACTTCCCCGCGTTGGTGTAACCGACCAGCGCGACCGTCGCCACCGGCACCGCCTCCCGGCGGGCCCGTTGCTGCGCCCGCACCCGGCGCACATTCTCGATCTGTTCCTTCACATGGCGGATTCGCCGGTGAATTTTTCTGCGATCGGTTTCAAGCTGGGTTTCGCCCGGGCCCCGGGTGCCGATGCCGCCGCCCAGTTGCGACATTTCGATTCCGCGCCCGCCCAGCCGGGGCAGCATGTACTCCAGCTGCGCCAGTTCCACCTGCAGCTGGCCTTCCCGGGTGCGCGCGTGCTTGGCGAAAATGTCGAGGATCAGCTGGGTACGGTCAATCACCCGGGTGTTGACCAGCTTCTCGATGTTGCGCTGTTGCGAAGCCGTGAGGTCGTGATCGAACAACAGCAGATCGGCAGAGACGGATGCGGTGGCGCCCGCGATCTCCTCCAGCTTGCCGCTTCCGATCAGGGTGGCGGGATCGGGGCGGTCGCGGTGCTGCAGAAACTCTCCAACGATTTCGGCGCCCGCACTCACCGCCAGAGAGCGTAGTTCAGCCAGCGACTCGTCGGCGCTGAACTCGGGGATGTCCGGAGCCTTCGTTGCCACCTTTGCAGCGGAATCGCGAGCCGCCTGGGCGGCCGCGGTCAGCGGACCGCTCCGAGCCTTGGGGGATGCCGGTCCGCGAGAACGGGTGCGCAGCGTCAAGACCAATGAGAAACGCACGCTCCCGGGGCGCACGGTTCCCGCTCGCCGCTGTGCCGCGTCCGGCGTCTCCGGTCTTGCTGCTGATCTTACGCAATGATCTGGATTGTGAACTGCTCAATGTGTTGCAACTCAGCGCCTGGCGCTCGGCATGGCCAGATCGGGCTTTTGCCAAATGCTAATTGCACGCCAATGCTGATTACCAAGCGGCCGTTCAGCCTTCGGTCCCGGAAGGACGCGGCATCGCCGCCGCCTCCCCACTCGCCGGAGCGCCCGCTGATGCCGCCAGGACCGTCGGCTTCTCCCCTGGCCGTGCAAGCTCTTTCCCATGGCGACAGTGGAGATGGCGTGTTTGAAGATCAGTTGCTCCTGGTTGTTGGTGTCGAGCACGACGGAATACTTGTCGAAGGAGCGAATGCGTCCCGTGAGTTTGACCCCGCTCAACAGGTAGATGGTGATATTGGTTCGCTCCTTGCGTGCCGTGTTGAGGAAGGTGTCCTGGATGTTTTGCGCCGGCTTGGTTTCCATCGCCGATCTCCTTGCTCTTGACCGCAACGTCCTGACGGTCAGTCTGTCTGTACATCTGCTCGCGGTTGCAGTTGGCGCCGCCGTGAGAGTGGGGATAAACCGGCAGCGCGCGCCTCGCTATAAACTCTGTACGCTGGTACGCAACGCTGACGAGTGGGCATTTGTACGATACGGCGTTGCTTCCCGCATTTCAAGCTGGTCACGGGTCGCCCAGAACCAACCACGTGGGGACAGCCGCCCTCGGCTGTCCGGCGGAGCGCAGCTCCGCGGTGTGGCCTGGGCAAGACCCTGGCGAGCATTGCTCGCCCGGACAGCCGAGGGCGGCTGTCCCCACGTGTTTTTTGCGGGAGCGCTACGAAGTCGCGCGAGCGGCCCGATTGACATCGTCACCGCAAAGTGCAACCATTCTCGCCTTCAAGAGCAGCCGTAGTCGAAGCGCTGCCGAGTTCACACTGAGCTTCGGGAGTCATGTATGCACCATACGATCGCTCTGTTTGTCATGCCCACTCATACCGGCACCGAAGCTCTCGCCTTCATGCTGCGCTGGGTCCACCTTCTGGCGGGCATCACCTGGGTGGGACTGCTCTACTTCTTCAACCTGGTCAACGTGCCCTTCATGAAGCAACTGGACGCGGCCAGCAAGCCCAGGGTCCTGCAATACATGACCATGCCGGCGATGCAACTTTTTCGCTGGAGCGCCATGCTGACCGTGTTCGTGGGCTTCTGGTACTGGGCGCAGGTTTACGTTGCCGCCGACGCGCATCGCATGGGAGTCGGCGCGGGAAGCACCATCGGGCTGTTTCTGCTGATCTGGGTTGCGGCTTCGATGATTCTCTATTTCGTGATCTCAAAGACGCCTAGCGGATATGTATTGGGCGCGATCACGGCGGTACTGGTCTGTGCCGCGGGCTGGCTTTTCGTGAACTACACGCCGGTGGGCCAGGACGACAACCACGTGCTCTCAATCGGCATCGGCGGCGGGCTGGGCTTCATCATGCTGTTTAACGTCTGGGGAATCATCTGGCGCAATAACAAGATGATCATTCGCGGCACCCTGGCGGGCACGCCCCCAGCCAACGCGGCGGTGCTGGCGCGCCAGGCGTTCCTGGCGTCGCGCACGAATTTCTTCCTGTCCGTGCCCATGATATTTTTCATGGCCGCCAGTTCGCATTACACGATTCTGGGACGGTGAGAGCAAGGATCCGAGTACCGGCATATCCGAAGGGACTCTTGCCTTCGCTCCGTTATGGCCTCTGAGGCCTGCGGAAACTACAGCAACTCCCCTTACTTGACTTGAAAATTCCTCGCATCGAGCGGCCTATTATTAGAAATCTCGTCAACGGCAAGGTCCCATTCATGGACCTTGGTGGTGCCGTTCTGCAGTTCCTCGGTGAAATGAATCGAATACTTCGTGGGCAGGGTTAATCCTTCGCCGCTTTTGAAGTCTCTGAAGCGTTCTTCTATGGTGTAGCGAGTTTCTCGCTGCTTGGAGCTCTGGGTGACGTCCGCGCCCCCGGGGTTGGACGATGTGGTCAACCCTGCCTGATCCGAGATGGAAGGCGAGCCCCCCAGACCTGAAGCCAGTGTGATCGCATAAGTCGTCATGATGTGCTGAAAAGTCTGGGGATCGAAGTAGAGGTGAATCGTGAGATCGTCCCGCTTTTTGGAGTGGTAGCTCAACTGATACGCAGGGCGGCCATCCGCCTTCTTTTCGCCGTCGAAGTTGAGCTTCGCCTTGTTTTCGGCCAGGTTAAGCAGCGCCCAGGCGGTGGTCAACTCTCCGCCCAGCAGGCCCTCGCGCACAATCTCATCCTGAGCACGCACGAATTCGCCAAAATCAGACCATTTGTGGGCGGAGGTGGTTGCGGCCACGGAGACCTTATCGCCATCGGTAACGAACTGCTCGCCACGATAGTCGCTGTTGGGCAGCTTGATCATGAGGACCGATTTCCGTCCCTCGGAAACGAGCGCACTCGTGCCCTGCAACTCACCGCCGCCTCCCACCTGGATCTTGAACAGAGCTGTCCCCTGCACAATGCGGGTTTTTGCGGCGGCGCGTGCCTCCGCCGTGCCGATGGAATCCAGATGCCGGGCAACCACGTCTTCCGCCTTCATGTCTGCCGCGAACACGACGGGGGAATCGACCGACAACAGCATGGCCATGGTCACAGCCCAGCACAGGTGCGCGGAAATCAGCTTGCGAGACTTCATGCTTCCACCTTTCAGTTCGGCGCAGGCTACGCCCACACAGAGGTCCATTGTTTCCCTCGTTACATCGGCAAAGCGAGCAGACGAAAAAAGCCTGCGGGTAGAAACCCGCAGGCCGCCAGTCTAGTCGTTCGCGTCTAGAAATTCAGCTTCACCGCTACCTGCATCTGACGTGCCGACGTGGTGGCATCGGGCCGCGCAACCGTAGAGGTGATCAACCCGAAGATCGGCGATCCCACCCGGTTGCCCAGACTGCTGCCAGTGTCTCCCGGATTGTTGAAGTGGGGGTGGTTGAAAATGTTGTAACACTCCACCCTCAATTCAGCGTTAAAACGCTCCGTCAGCTTCATTTTCTTGGACATGGTCAGGTCAAAGTTCACGAAACCCGGCCCATAGAAGTGATTGCGGCCAGAGCTTCCCGGTCCGACGAAGGCTGGGCCACCGAAGGCATCGGTCCGATCCGAGAAAGCCGCAGGGTTGGTAATCCACACCTTGTTACCGCCGGCGCTCGCAGGCGTGTTGCTTCCCGGAGCGTAGGGATCGCCCACCAGGTCAGCCCGTCCGCTCAAGCCCGTCCGTTCCATGTCCGTCGAGGTAAATACATCAAACGGATGGCCGGTCTGCAGCGTGGTGATACCTGAGAACTGTATCCCCTCGAAGATTCGGCCTGCCAGCCCACTGTTCAGGTAACTCTTTCCCTTGCCCAGCGGAGTTTCCCAAATGTAACCGATGACCCCGACGTGCCGCACATCATTGTCCGAATTTCCGCGTTCTTCCGCGAGATTGCGGGAGTTCCGAGGAAATGAGCGATTGCCCTGAGCGGGAACAATGGGGTCATTCGAATCGTCGATCGCGTGGGCGTAAGTGTACGCTCCCTGCAACTGCAAGCCGTGACTCAAGCGATGGGTTATTTTGGCCTGCAAGGAATGGTAGATGGAGTTGCCAACGGAAACGTTCAGGAAGGGTTGTGCCAGAGCGTTATGAGCTACGGCATTGAATGGGAGGAAACCGTTGTCCGATCCGGTATACAGGTTTGAAAAAGTGACCGTGCCGGGATTGCAGCCCAAGGCGTTCGTAGGATCGCTGCAAAACGCGACTAACTGGTTGACCAGATTTGGATCCGGCGGGTTCCCATCCACTGTGCGGTAGATGTGGGTGCCCTTCGAGCCCACATAGGCCAGGTCAATCGTATTGCTGCTCGAGAGTTCGTGCTGGATACCGAAATTCCAATTGTTGCTGGCGGCGTTGCGAAAATGGGGATCGAACAACACCGGGGCCAGCGCGTCCCCGTCGTTAATGATCGCGGAGGGCGTAGTATCCGGCGGGTTGGGCAAGACAAACGGGCCGTTGATCGCACCGCCATAGAAGCCGTTAAAAGTATCGAAAGGAAATCTATTATAGTCCTGCTCAAAAGGCGGGCTACCGCGAGCATTGCCAAACAGGTTTCCGAATACACGATCATGAAAGATCCCGAACGCGGCGCGAACGGCCGTCTTGCCGTTGCTCCACGGATCCCAGGAAAATCCAACGCGCGGTTCGATATTGGAGTAATCCGTCTGGTAAAGCTGCTTACCGGTCCCGGGCCCCACGATAGACATGGTCAGCGGCGGAACTGCGGTCGTGCTCTCCAGCAAATTGGAGAAGTTCGCGTTCTCTTCATAAGGAACGCCGTCGAGTTGGTAGCGCAAGCCCAGAGTCAGAGTGAGATTGCGCCGTATTTTCCAGGTGTCCTGCCCGTACCAGTCGTATTCGTGCTGACGAAATTTCTTGTCATCGGTGGGCTGGCGGACGCCGCCTTTGTCGAAGAACTCGGCGTTGAAGTCGTTCCATACAAAACCGTAATAGGCCGATACCGCATCCTCCAGCGAGACCGTTGTATTGGGTACGCCTTGCAGAAGGGTCAGGCCGGTATTGAAGTTGGTATCGGTCCCTACCGCCCGACGGGAGAAGAATGAACTCGGGCCACTCTCGCCGATATTGCGGAAGTCGCCGCCAAACTTGAAGGTGTGAGAACCATGAACCCAGCTCAAACTGTCGCCGTAGCTGGTGGTCCCGGTCTTGCGAAACTGACCATCCGACACCAGGCTGAGGCAACCGAAGCTGGTAAAGGGATCCATGGTGATATCGCTTCCGTTACCGAACCGGTCCACCTGGGCAACGCTGTCAAGGACATCAAGTCCGCCACAGCCAAACTTAGCGTAGATGTGGTTCCACGCGAAATTGAAGTTGTTCAGCAAATTTGCGCTGAAGCTGGACACCAGGTTACCCACCGCAGCCTGGCTAATGCCCTTCGAAGAAGTTGCACCGACGCCACCAGGCAGGACATCATCATGAAACGGATCGGGATCGTTGAAGGCATCGTACCCGTAGCGCATAGTGAGCGTGTGGCGACTGCTGAAGTGGTGGTCGATCTTCGCTACCGTCTGATAGCTGCTTTGTCGCGATGAAGTGGGAAAGAGGAGAGTGCCAGAAAAACCGTCGCCATTCTCAAAAGTCGGATTGGGATATTTCGAAAAAACTTGCTGCATCGTCGGATCGGCAGGCGCCGGCGGGAGCACGGTTGCGTATCCAAACTGCTGCAGAATTGTAGGTGTGCCGTTATTGGCCCCGGTCTCGGTGATATCCACAGGAGTGGTGTTCCCCAGAGGGTCGATGTAGTTGAACTGTCCTGTCTTAAACGCTGCCGTCGGGACCGTCGCCGAACCGGTCAGTGTAGTTACGAAACGCTGCATCTCATGGTTGAAGAAAAAGAACGTCTTGTCCTTCTTGATGGGCCCGCCGATGGAATAGCCGAACTGATTCCGCACATAGGGGTCCTGTGGACTGCCCACGCGGTTGAACCAGTCTCGCGCGCCGCCGAACCCATTCCAGCGGCCGAATTCATAGACATTGCCGTGAAAAGTGTTGGTCCCGCTCTTGGTCACCACGTCGATGATGGCGCCGGTGTTGCGGCCGTACTCGGCATTGAAATTGTTGGTGATCACGCGGAATTCCTGGGTTGATTCCGGATCGGCGCTGAGCACGCCACCGACTCCACCGGGTACGGAAGTGTCATTATTATCGACTCCGTCCAATAGGAAGTTGTTATTGCGTTCGCGCGCTCCGTTCACCGAGATCCCGCCCAAGGCGTTGGTCTGCGAGGTACCAGGCGACATGAGCACCAGTTCGTACGGGTTACGGGTTATCAGCGGCAGGTCCTTGATGGTCCGTTCATCCACCAGATTGCTGACCTGCGAGGTTTCGAGGTCCACATCCGGAATCTGATCGGCGCGCACCTGCACTTCTTCGGTGACCGCGCCCGGTTCCAACTCCACGTTCACGGACAGCACTTGGGCAACGGTGAGCTGAACGTCCGTGGCATGGAAGGTCTTGAAGCTTGCCATCGTTACCGTAATATCGTAGGCAGCAGGCGGTAGGGACGGGATGCTGTAAGCCCCGGTTCCGCCACTGGTCGCCGTGCGCACGGCGTTCGATCCCAGGTTCCGGACGGTAATTTCCGCGCCCTCTACCACGGCGCCGGCTGAGTCAGTCACCGTGCCTTGAATCGATCCGGTCTGGGCCAGCGCCAGGGTGGCGCACACCAGCATCGTCAGGATGCTTCCCCAAAGTAGTCTGAAGCTCTGCATGTGTTTCGCTCCTTGATTCATCAAGTCGTCCGCAATTCGTTCGGCTTGCTGCGGCGATCAGGTTTCGCCAACTTGTCCGCGGGCGCGGGCCATGAACGCAGAAAAAATTCTTACTGGCTGGAAAACACGCCCTGAGTGCCACTCTACGACAGGCCCCTGCATGGTCGTAAAGGCAATTGATTGGCCAGTAAAAGATGTCTATGTGAAGTATTTAATTCGGCGGGACTTAGCTTTCCAGCGGAATCAACAAAGACAGCGGTACTTTAGTCACACCTACGGAGTTGTAGATCGAGCAGATACAAAAAGCCATAGCCAGCAAGGTGCTGCCCTGATGTTGTGATCCGGCTGAGAAAATCAAATGGGGCCCGAAACCGGGCCCCACTCGAATCTCACAGCAGTGGTTAGAAGGTCAGCTTTGCTCCCAGCACCATCTGGCGAGCATTGCTGGCGAAGCTGGCGCGGGCATTGTAAAAGTTCGGCTGACTTGGAATCAGGTAGTTCCTCTCCGAACCAGTGATCGAGATAGACAGCGCCTGATCGGGGCTGCCAGTCACAAATTGCGGGTGGTTGAAGGCGTTCAGCAGGCCCGCCGTGATATCGAAGCGGACGCGCTCGGTGATCTGGATATGCTTGGCCATGTTGATGTCCCAGTTGTTGATCGGGGGCGTGGTGATGGTGCTGCGCGGTGTGTTAGACAACGCGCCCTTTCCCGCCTTGATGTACTGGGCGTTGGGGTTTACAGCCTGGTAGGCCACAATGTATGGAGAAGGATCAAAGCTGGTGTCGGGATCACCGTTGCAGAAGTGACCCGCCGGAAGGCTGCTGTTGCAGAGATTGATGATATCGCTGCCCACGCCGGGTGTGCCCGCAGCATTGAAGATAGGCCGATCCGGCGCCGAGTCCGCATTCAGGTTGGAATCGGTACCGCTTTGCGCCGTGCCCCATTGGCCGCTCTCCCAGGTGTAAATGGCTCCAATCTGGTAGTTACCCAGCAGGTTGCGCTCAATCCAACTGGAACTCTTGCTGAAGAACGGCATGTCGTAAATCGTGGAAAATGTGAAGCGATGCCGGTGATCCAGCAGTGAGTTGCTGCGCTCGGCCGGCAGGTTGAGGAAGTCCTGCGGGCGGCGCGGGGCAATAACCGTGGAGAAGAAATCAGCCGTGCCGTTGTCGATCATGTGGCTGAAAGTATAGGCAGCCTGGAACTGTAGGCCATTTGAAAACCTGCGGTTCAGTTGGGATTGCAATCCGTGATAAGTGGAAGCGCCCAAAGGCAGAAAGCCTGTGATCGGACTGAAGAACCCGTTATTCAGGAACTGGGGTCGGAAAAAGCCTCCGTTATTGAACTCGGTCAGCAGTGTGTCCAGCGTAAGCGGCAGCGCGTCCAAGGTGGACGATCCCGGGTTCTGCAGGTAAGTGGGAAGATGATGGGTCGGGGTCACGACGGGCTGGAAATCAATGATGTTCTGCGCGTCGAGGTCCACTCCGCGGGTGCCCACATAGCGAACTTCCGCAGTGTAGTCCTTCATGAAGACGTGCTGCACGCCCAGGTTCCACTGCTCGGAATACGGATACTGCACGTGGTTGGGCAGGAAACTCGAGGTGTTGGCGCGGGCATCTGCCTGATCCAGGACGGTGATGCCGCTGCTGGCCTGGGGTGGAATTCCGCCGTTAGCCAGGAATGGATCCTGACACACGGGATCCGGACAGTTCTTGGTGGAACCGATCTGCGGCGGACGAGAGAGGGTTCCGATGTTGTCGTAGAGAACGTCGTAGCCCATGCCGAAACCACCGCGGATTGATGTGTTGCCGCTGGTGCCGGGCGACCACACAAACCCGACTCGCGGCATGAAGTCCTTTCTTGGGCGCCTCCGGAGCGGTAAAGCTAATCACCCCCGGCAGGTCGGCCACGCTGTTAAGGGCCATCTGATTCCAGCCGACCGGGGTGCTGGTGTATTCGTAACGCAGACCCAGGTTCAAACTGAAGTTGGGCCGGATTTTCCAGATGTCGTTGACGAACCAGAAAACTCCGTACTGGTCTCCGGAATAGCCGACCGAACCAAAGCTGCGCTGGCCAAAGTCGGGCACCTGGTCCAGGGCATAGGCCTCCAGCGAACTCCAGTCGTAATCACCGCGTGAGCGCTGAATAAACAGCTGAGGTGAGATCGACTTGCGACCTTCGATGCCGAACTTCAGGGTGTGGTTCCCCTTGGTCCAGGTCAGGTTGTCCACTAATTGGTATGTGTTCTGCATTGCGTATTGCGGAGCGTTCCCATCGGGCCCGACATTGAGCTGTCCCAGATCGTCGATGGTGACGTTCGGGAATGCGTCCAGCCCCGTGAAGGTCAAATCAGGAACGGTGAAATTGTTTCCCGTGCGGTTGTATCCCAGGCGTAACTCGTTGGCAATCGACGGCGAGAAGGTGTGATATTCGCTGAGGTTCACCAGGTGAAAAGGCTGCACGAACGGGGTGTAAAACGCCGGCAGTTGCGCGCCGGTGTCGATGGTAGCCAGCTTGTTATAGATGTAACGACCGCGGATCTGGTCCCTCTCGCTGAGGTTGTAGTCCATGGAAGTCGTCAACGCCCGGTAATTGGTGTAGTTCGGCGCCACGATGGGCAGAATGCCAACCTGGACGGGAACTCCCCCAACCGTGAGCGTGCCCCCTGCTGGGCACGAAGGGTTACCAGAGGGGGGGCAAGCCGAGGGAGCGACGGCGTATTGCTGCAACATCGAGATGTTATTGGCGGAGACACCGGGAATGCCGTTCAAGGTTGTGTAGCCGCCCTGGGTGGGAGCTAGGACCGGTGCACCCGGCACTGCCGCCAGGCCCACCGCGTTGTATTCAAAGTTGGCAAAGAAGAAGAGCTTGTTCTTGAAGATAGGACCGCCAATCTGCCCGCCATAACGGTTATTGTCATAGCGCGGGTTGGAAAACACACCCTGGTTGGCCAGACTTTGGTCCACCGCGTTCAGATTGCGGTTCTGGAAATACTCGTACACGCTGCCATGGAAGTTGTTGGTGCCACCCAATACCGTGATGTTGAACTGGCCGCCGGTGGAGTGGCCAAACTCCGGACTGAACTGGTTCTGCAATAGCGTGAAGTTGGCTACCGCGTCGGCCGGCACGTAGATGAGCGGCCCGGTCACGCCCTTGTCGTTGTTATCCACGCCTTCGATGGTGAAGTTGTTGTTGCGCGGCCGCTGGCCGCTGACGGAGGGGCCGGTGCCGGCGCCCAAGCCACCGGTGCTGCCCACGCCGGCGTCCAGAAGCGACAGATTGATCACGCCCAGGTTCTGTCCGTTGGTGGCAACGCCCATGTTGGCGATAGCCACGTCGCGCAGCGCCTTGCCCTCAAAAGTGTTCTGCAGCTGGATCGTCGTGGTATCGATGATGGGCGCTTGTCCCGAAACTTCCACGGTCTCGGTGCTGGCGCCCTGGCTCCAACCTCACGTTGGCCGTGCTGGTTCCGTTCAGCCGCACTTCAAATGACACCGTGGTGGTGCGAAACCCGCCCGACTTAACGGTGATCTTGTAGGAGCCGGGGAGCAGATTGTCGAAGCGATATCCGCCCGTCTCGTTGGTTTTGCCGCTTACCACCACGCCGGTGGCAATGTTCACTACGCTGAGGTCGGCATCGACCACGGCGGCGCCCGTCGAGTCCACTACCGTACCCACCACATTGCCGGTGATGGCCTGACCGTAGGCCGCTCCAGCGCCCAGCGTCAACAGGCCCAGCAGCACCAGGGCAAATGCGAAAACCTTAAATGTGACGGCAAATCGAGACATGCTTTTTCTCCTCAACACGAAAATCCTGGGAATATGGCCTGAATCGAAAACCAGGCAACCACATAACACGACGACAGACTGAACTGGACATCTCGATGCAACTCAGATTCCAACATTAAGGTTCTATAACACACAATGTTTTCATGCATTTGTGGTAACTGATCTGTTGCTTGATACTGAAAAATGTAGGTCTCTCAGGCCTTCGACTATGAAATCTTATATTTCGTGGCGACCGAAGCCTGGCTTTCCTGTGCCACAATGAAGGCGTGGATTCCGCGCAATATCGGGAGGGAGTCGAACTCTTCAACCGGGCGGCTTTCTTCGACGCTCACGAGGCCCTGGAGGACGTTTGGCGAGCCGCACCCGCAGCCGACAAGAAGTTTCTGCAGGGACTGATTCAGGTGGCGGTTGCGCTTTACCACCATGGAAATGGGAATTCGGTGGGGGCGCGGTCCGTGCTCAGGCGGGCATTTCGAAATCTCTCCCGCTATCCGGAAAACTTCGGCGGTATCGATTCGGCGCTTTTGCTGAGCTCGATTTCGGCGTGGCAGCGTGCCCTTGACGAAGGCACGCCGGTGCCCCCGCTGCCCACGATTGTGGTGCTGGAATAGTTGTTCGAGTGGATTATCAGTTGTCAGTTTTCAGTTGCCGGTTCTCAGATTCCTGACTGCAGGCGTTATCGCTTATTTTTCTTTCTTACTTTCTTCCTGACGACGATGACTGACGACTGACGTCTTTCTGCTCACCCGGCGCCAGCACGCGCCGCACGATGGGTGTGTTCAGCTTGTATTTGCGTTCGGTAAGGTTTCCGGCGTCGTCTTTGACGCGCACCACGAAGACCGGCAGATCGCCTTCTTTGTCGAAAGTCTCATGCGAGACCGTCACCGGCAGCACGCCGTTGAGATTGCGCTCGCGATAGGCGGTTTCGTAACGATGCTTCCTGACGTTCCAGGTGAAGACCCGGACCTGGTTGTAGTCGAAGGGCATGCCATCTTTGTTTTCGGTGAACAGCACCAGGTACTGGGCGACCTGCTTGTCGCCGTCGCGTGACGTGGTCCAGCACGAACGAAGCCACCAGGCGCTGGCCCTCGGAATATTGCGCGATCTCGATGGGCACATCGACATCCAGCATGCGGCCCAGGACCCAGCCCACGTGTCCCGGGTCATCGCGGATGAGCCACCAGTCTTCCATGGGCGGCGGGAGGCGGGCGTCGTCCCTTCTTTCCCGGCGCGCGCCTGGCGGTCGCCGGGCAGCGGCTTCTCGCTGCTGGCGCGCTTCAGCAGCGAGACCTTGGCCCCCTGGTCTATCTGGTAGAGGTGTTCCGCATCGCGCTGCGGCTCGCAGATGGATGTTGCTCTGGTTGTGCGCAATGGCGGTCGCCTGGACGGGATCATTGCGCGTCTGCTCCGCCAGTTTCTGGAAGGCGTCATAGGTTTCCTGGCTTACCAGATAACGCTGCTCCAGCCATCCCTCGGCGCCGCTGGAGGTGCGGACCCGGGCAAAACGGCGGTCGCGTCGCCAGTACTTGCACCGCCTCGCCGTTCTTTACGCGTGCCGGCTTTGTTGTAAACCGCGGCCACCTGGTCGCGCAGAAAGGCCTGCGGGGCGGATACGTACGCCATCTCTTTGCTGCCGGTCTTGCCGCGACTGCAGCCGTCGAGCAGGGCCACACCCGCCAGCAGAAGGAGAAAAGAACAGCATGCGAAAAATGGGCGGCGGAATCTCACGGCGTCAAATTTCCACGAAGCTCGAACCACGGCTTTCTGTCCCAGACTACGCCTGAGGACTGGAGTCCCCGAAGGAAATACCAATGGCCCTGGCGGTCTGCACCAATTGACCGTTGGGATCGACCGTCTTCAGACAGCCAATGGCCTGGGCAATATCTACTGCTTCAATGCGCGCGCTGCGCAAACACACCATCTTGCCAAACCCGCCCTGGGCGATCAGATCGACCGCGGCCACGCCAAAACGAGTGGCCAGGATGCGGTCGAAGGGCGTGGGCGAACCGCCGCGCTGAATGTGTCCCAGCACACTGACCCGCACTTCCTTGTCGGCGCAGACGGCGATGGCATTGCCGATCAGGTTGCCGACCGAGCCGGCGCGCCGGTTGTTCTTCAACTCCGGAGGAAGCTTGACGCCTTCCGCTACCACCACGATGGTGAAGCGCTTGCCATAGCCCTCGCGCGCCCGGACAAACTTGCAGACGTTCTCGATGGTGAATGGAATTTCGGGAATGAGAATGACGTGCGCGCCGCCGGCCAGGCCAGCTTCGAGCGCGATCCAGCCGGCGTCGCGTCCCATGACCTCCACCACCATGATGCGGTGATGCGACTCGGCGGTGGTGTGGATCTTGTCCACCGCGTCGGTGGCGGTGGTGACGGCGGTGTCAAAGCCGAAACGTGACTTCGGTGGCCGAAAGATCATTGTCAATGGTTTTGGGCACGCCCACGATCTGCATGCCCTTGCGGAAAAGTTCGAGGGCGATGGTCTGCGAGCCGTCGCCACCGATGCTGATCACGGCGTCGATGCCCAGCTTGCGGGAGTTGCCGATGACCTTGTCGGAAATATCGCGCATGACCTCCTGGCCGTTTTCGATGGTGCAGTAGCGAAAGGGATTGCCGCGATTGGTGGTACCCAGAATGGTGCCGCCGCGAGGCAGAATGCCGCTGACGTCCTTGAGCTTGAGCTCGTAGGATTTCTCCGGCCAGATCAGTCCGTCGAAACCATCCGGGATGCCGATGACCTTCCACTTGTACTTCAGGAAGGCGCACTTCACTACGGCACGAATGACGGCGTTGAGGCCGGGTGCGTCACCGCCCCCGGTGCAGATGCCGATGCAGCGGATGGCGGTCATTGCACGGTGATCGTCACGGTATTGCTGTTGATGCCATTCAGAGTGGCAAAAATGTGAGCGATCTGGCCTGAGGTGCCGGTATTCGCGGTCGCGCTGCCGCTGCCCTGGCTCAAACTCACGGCGGTGGTGTTGTCATTGTTCCACGTCACCTGACTGGTGATGTCCTGGAGTTGACTGCTTCCGGAAAATGTTCCCTTCGCGGTCAGGGTGAAGGTCGAGCCGGCGGTTGGGCTAGGGTTGAAGCCGTGAGAGCAATAGAGAGCAAGGGGCCGGTGTTTACCGTGATGGTGGACGTGCCCGTGATCGTGCCGGAAGTGGCGGTGATGGTCGCAGTGCCGGGAGGGTTGGCGATGGTCGCAGCGGCCGTAACCAAACCACCGCTGCTGACCGTCGCTACCGTCGAATCGGACGTGGTCCAGTCGACGCTTCCGGTCAGGTCCTTGGTGCTGTTGTCTGCGGTGTAAGTGCCGGTCGCGACAACTGCCGGGTGTGCCCTTCGAATGAGCGACACCGACGAGGGCGTCACGGCCAGCGAGGTCAGGGTGGGGTTAACGAAAAAGCCGCGGCAACCAGCCGCCAGGGCCAGCAGGAACAGCGCCGCAAGCGTAGCCAGAAGACGGAGTTTCCGTTCAAAAGAAGGCATGTTGAAAAGGTTCCCGGCAGACGTACTTTTCCCCGCACTGTCCGCTACGAGTGGCTAAAAAGAATTGTAGCAGACCAGGTTTTTGCCAGACCGGACGGGTGTACTTCTGTGTGCACTAAGGTCTGTGGCGGATCTCAGTTACCGGGAGTCCGATGCTAGCCAGGCAGCCGGCGCAGGGCATGCCCGTAACCACTCGGCACCCCGAGGCCTGCTAATCTGCTATCAGCTTTTTTCGGTACGGCCAGGCCCGAGGCTGAAGCTACGGAATGAAAAGACTCTCTCTCCTTGTTTTTCTTTGCCTTGCTCTCTTTCTCGATACGTGCTTTCGGCGGGAGTCGGTCGGCCAGACCGGCCTTGCCCCGCCGCCGGCGAACAAATTGCAGCGGACGCAGGCACACGTTTCCCCGCTCCTTCCTAGACTGTGCTGCCGCCTGCATCCGGGCCAACATGGAATTTCTGGCTTCCGACGCGCTGCGCGGACGAGGCAGCGCCACGGCGGACGAACTGGTGGCGGCGACCTATGTGGCCGCGCAACTGCGGGCCTACGGAATCGCTCCGGCCGGCGACAACGGTGGTTATCTGCAGCGGGCGGCACTGCTACAGGCAAAATTTACCGCGCCCCCGCAACTGACCTTTGCGAAATCCGGTACCGCCGGAGGAGAAAAAGTTGCCTGGACCTGCGGCCAGGAGTTCGCGGCGCTCTATCTCGCGCACTCCCACTTCTCGGGCCCGTTGCGCGTGATCAACGTTGACGAAGACGACCCGCAGACCTCAGGCGCGGTGGTCCTCATCCTGGGAAACGACCGGCGCCGGCAGCGCAGCAAGGCCTTCTCGCTGGCCGCAAAAGGAGCAGTCGCGGCGATCATCGCTGACACCGCGGAACGCGCCGCCCAGTTCCAGCGTACACGCCGCAGCTGCCCACGCTACCGGTGAAACTGGAAGGGCCGGATGGCTCCGGCCTGGAAAACGATTTCAATCTGCTGGAAGCCAGCCCCGAAGCAACCGCCGTTCTCGAAGCGCTTCCGGAGAACACGGCACTGACCTTCGATGGCCCTGCGACCGCGGAGAAGAAATACACCTGGAATGCGGTCGGCATTCTGCGGGGCCGGGACCCGAGATTGCAGACAGACCGCGGTTTTGCTCTCGGCGCATCTGGATCATCTGGGAATCGGCCGGCGGTGAATGGAGATGACATCTATAACGGCGCCGATGACGACGCTTCGGGCACGACCACCGTGCTCGAACTTGCACGCGTCCTGGGAAGCGGGCGAAAGCCCAGGCGCACCGTGATCTTCGCCCTGTTCGGCAGCGAGGAGACCGGCGGGCCAGGGATCAACATTTTTCCTGCAGCATCCTCCGGTGCCCCTGAAGCAAATCGTCGTCAACCTCGAATTCGAAATGCTGGGACGCGCCGATCCCGCGGTGAAATCGGACACGGTGTGGCTGACTGGATGGGAGCGCTCGAATCTCGGACCCACGCTGTGCGGCTCGCGGCGCCAAACTGGTCGGAGACCCTCATCCCAAGCAGAATTTTTTCGCGCGCTCCGACAATTATGTTCTGGCAAAGAAGGGCATGGTGGCCCAGACCGTCTCGAGCTACGGATTGCACAGCGACTACCACCAGCCCAGCGACGATGTGGCCCACATCGACTTCAGGCACATGGACGCAGCCATCGCATCGCTGTTGGGGCCGGTCCGCTGGCTGGTGAATTCTTCCTTTACGCCGCAGTGGAATGAGGGGGGCAAGCCGTGAGGTCAGCTCTCAGCTGTCAGCTTTCAGCTAAACCAACCAACCGCCGAGATCGCAGAGAACGCAGAAAAAATAAGAAAATGAAAAAAAGAAGTTACTAAATGTTTTCTCGGCGTTCTCTGCGGGCTCGGCGGTGGAAGATTTTGCTGACGGCTAAGGGCTGAGAGCTGATAGCTAGTTCGTCCTTTTCGCCTTCGCGATTTTCTCGTCTATGGGCTTGCGGCCGGCGAAGCCTTCGCTGGTGTCGTGCCAGTGGGTGATTCCCTTCTCCCCCAGTTTCCAGCACAACAGAACGGTGCGGCCTTCCACCTGGCAGGGGAAGTCGAGCAATCCGATGTCGAGGTCTTTCACCTGGACCCCGGTGGCGTCGATTTCGGCGAGGGTGTCTTTCACCCGCTGGATGGTTTTCTCGCGCTCCGCTTTGCGCCGCGCCACTTGAACGATGTTCACCAGCAACCCGCCGCTGAGGAAGACCCGATGGGCGAGTTCCTGGAGTTCGGCGTCAACCGTTTCAATCAGCTTCTTGCCATCAATCGCAGTACGCAGAAGGGATTCCAGAACAGGCAGAAGACTTTGGGCTTCATCGAGGGTGAAACTGCGGTCCGCCATAGGAGTACATCTATTCTAATGCATCCCGGAGATTAGTTTTTGAACAGCTACAGATCACGCGCAGGCATTTCGTGGACCGCTTTATCTCCGCAGCACTGCGTTGGGTGGACAATATGCCTCGGATGTCCGGGCATCCGGCTAAAGTTCCTTGCCCTGATCTGCCCGGTCGAGGCAGAATCACGACTGAGGCAGTTCCATGTTGGAAAGCGGTCCAGACTCTGTTCCCGAAAACGAGCAACATTCGGTCATCTGTGCCTGGTGTGACCGGCTGATACGCGAAGGCAAGAGCGGTTTGATTTCGCACGGAATATGCCTGACGTGCCTGGGAGACAAGTTCAGCTACGCGATCGAAAACGTGGCGCTTCTCAATCGCGAAGTTGCCGACCTCCTGCCCTACGGCTTCATCCGGCTGGATGAAAAGGGTGTCGTCCTGGAATACAACACAGAGGAGTCGGCGCTCTCCGGCCTGCCCCGCGGCGGCGTTGTGGGCAGAAACTTCTTCCGTTCCGTGGCTCCATGCACCTGCGTGAAGCAGTTCGAGGGCAAAGTCCAGGAGATGATTGCCAGCGGAAAAGCGGGACGCGATCAAATCCAATTTCTCTTCAAGTTTCCGAGGCGGGTCACCATGGTCAACCTGGCCATGACCTACGATCCGATCCGGCATGAAGTCATACTTCTTGTCCGGAAGGTCCAGCAACAGGCCATTGGCAGTGGGGATGCATGATCGGCCGGGCCGGTCAGTGAGTCCTTCCGTGGGAAGGGTCGGCGCTGGCCGCGGTATTCAGATCCAAATGCAAGTGCTGCTGGAGATCGACCCCCGGCGGGTAGCAACTGGCGTCGCGGTTGTAGTTGGCGGGGCACCCGGCCGCAACGTCTCGCCTCCTCGGAGATTGCGCATATTGCCATACTTCCGCAAAGTCGATGCCGCTCCCGGACGGGCTGGGCGGAGGCTTGGGGAAGGCGCATCCGGGCGAAGGCGGGCAGGCATCGTTCGCGACCCAGTACACGATCTTCCTGCCCGCTGAATTTTGCCGGACATCCTCAGCGGTGACCACCGACGCGCGGCCATCTTCTCTTGCCGCGATGCCGGAGCAGTAGATGCCGGCGCGGAAACCGGCTGCAGCCACGCCATCTACCCAGGTGTAGATGTAGGCTTTCTGCGCCGGCAGCATCCGGCCGCCTTCTTCCTGATCCAGAAAGATGACTGTTCCCTCTCGAAAACCTTCGCGCCGCGCCGAGGCCACCGCTGCCTGAGCATCGGACCTGCCCAACTTTGCAGCATTCGCAACGGTCTTCAATTGCGAGTAGGGCCTGCCGTTGAACAGCACGAGAAATCCGAAACCGGCGGCTTGCAGTGGCTCGCGCTTCCCGGTCCAGGTGTTCGTCTTTTCGCCAGGGGGCTGGTTCAGCCAGAAGCCCGCGTAGGAAAAAGTCTGCCGCAGCAGCTTCAGGTTCGCGTCTCCCGGGTAGTCGTTGCGGTCGAATCCCAGGTAGGCGGATGCGGACGTCGCGGGCGTGGACTGCGGCGCCATGTTCAGGCTGAGAGCGATGATCAGGACGAAGGTTAATCGGCCCGCCGGAAGGCGATTCATTCTGAGATGTTATCGGGTTCAACCGCCCGCGGGGAAATCTGCTCAGGGTGTCCTCGTCTCTCCGTTTGTTGGAGAGACAGGGCGGGCGGGTCGAGACCGAAGCGTATTTTCTGGTGAGAGTCGAAGTGGTGAGAATCGAAATCTGAGAATTCGGAAACAGAAAATCACAGCGCTTTGAGGCGGAGCTCCAGGGGGTTGAAAAAACGGCTGGGAAATGATCCTCCCAGCCGTTGGGGCAGAGGCATACCACCAACCTATTGCGGCAAAATTACGGAATCGATCACATGAATGACTCCGTTCGAGCACGCGATGTCGGCCTGGACAACCCTTGCGTTGTCCACCATGACCGCTCCGTTGCGGTCTGAAATGCTGACGCTCTTGCCGTTGACCGTCTTGGCCGAGTTCAGTTTCATGACGTCCTTGGCCATGACTTTGCCGGGGACGACGTGATAAGTGAGGATCGCGACCAGTTTGTCTTTGTTCTCGGGCTTGAGCAGGTCTTCCACCGTGCCCGCGGGAAGCTTGGCAAAGGCCCCATCCGTGGGCGCGAAAACCGTGAAGGGGCCCGGTCCCTTGAGTGTGTCCACCAGTCCGGCGGCCTGTAATGCAGCCGCCAGGGTCTTGAAGTTGCCGGCGGCGACCGCCGTGTCCACGATGTCTTTCTTCTCGGCCGCAAGCGCGTTGCTGGTCACCGACAACAGCATGCTGAAGGCCATCAGTAAATAAGTAATTTTCATTTTTATTCTCCTTTGATTTTGAAGCGTCTCGATGAATTGATTATGGAGAACATTGTTTTGAAGGTGGGGACAATCCACACCTGGGGAGGAATTGACTTTCCTGGGGGGATAAGAACGGCCGGGCTTATCTACCGTGGAGAAAACTTGAGCTCGACAAGGAAGGACGGACGCCGTCGCCCGTCCAACACAGGCCATTGCCCGACGGGCGAGGACGCCCGTCCTCCACAATACTTGCTCAGCCGCCGATGTGGACCATGGTCCGGGACGCGGGCACGAAATCGGGTTCGCCGATGTGGTGGCGCTCTTCCTTCTTTTGGACCACGCCGCGAATGAATTGCGCTAATTCTTCGTCTGAGGCGCCACGTCGCATCTGAGCATGCAGGTCATGGTCCCAAATGGAAAACAGGCAGGTACGAATCTTTCCGTCGGAGGTGATGCGAATGCGGCTGCAGTGGCCGCAGAAGGGATGGGATACAGGCGCGATGATGCCAACTTCTCCGACGCCGTCGTCGAAGCGGTAGCGGCGCGCGGTTTCACTGCGGGCATGCGGAATCTCCATCAGCGGCCGGTATTCGCCCATTCGTTGCACAATCTCGTCGAGCGTAACCACCGTGTTCGGCGACCAGACGCGGTCTTCTTCGAGCGGCATGAATTCGATGAAACGGACCACAACTCCTTCTTCGCGCGCGAACATGCCGAACGGAATAATCTGGTCTTCGTTAAAGCCGCGCATCAGCACGCAGTTGACTTTCACCGGCCCCAGACCCGACGCGGCGGGATACGCGGATACCGGCCAGCACGTTGTCGTATCCATCGGGCACGCGCGTGATGCGGGCGAAGCGGTCGGGATCGACCGCGTCCATGCTCACGGTCACGCGCCGCAAGCCGGCGTCCTTGAGCGGCTGCGCCATATCGGCCAGAAGGTGACCGTTGGTGGTGAGCGCGATGTCGAGGTCTTCTCCATCGGTAGTGCGAACCTTGACCAGTTGGCGGACGAAATCGATCACGCCCTTGCGCAGCAGCGGCTCTCCCCCCGTGATGCGGACTTTCTGGATTCCAAGTTCGACGAGAACCCGCGCCATGCGCAGATAGTCGGCAAAGGGCAGATCGCCGTAGAGCGCGCCCTCGTTCCCGGTGCGGCAGTAAACACACTTGTAGTTGCAGCGGTCGGTGACCGAGATTCGCAGATCGGTGATGGCGCGGCCGAATTTGTCGGTAAGAGGCACGGCGTTGGTCGTTGGTCGTTCGTCGTTGGTCCTGGGCCGTGGGCTGCGTGATCGTATGAATTTTGACCAGCAACTAACGACCATTGGCCAACGACCCAAGAAAGGACACAGACAGGCGGGAACATCCCGGCAGCTGTTTCCTTTCCAATGGCTTCTTGCGAAGCCGGGAGGCGCCGGCGTTTCCACCTGCACCCTCGGGGTTGGCCTTTCTTTGCGAACTACAACTGCGGTCAAAAGCATTTAACCGCAAAGGACGCAAAGACTACGCAAAGGACGCAAAGAAAACCATCCCTCGCCGCCGCAGCCGGGGTATGCCCGAAGGCTGGGGCGGTCGGAAACTCAACTTCCATTATAGATGCGCGGGGCGAACCGAAGAGGCAAATTAAGGCTTCTTCGCCAGCGCCTTGCCGATCGCCTTCTCCGCCAGCGGGGCCATGATCTTGAATCCGGCGGCATTGGGGTGCAGTCCGTCTTCGGCGAGGTCTCGCTTGAGCAGGCCTTTGTCGTCCACCATAGCGGCGAAGTAGTCGAGATACACGAGGCCATGGGCGGCGCAATAGTCTCTCAGCCAGCGATTGAGCGCCAGAATTTTCTCAGGAGAGCGTTGCGCAAAAAAGTCCTGTGACTTTGGCGTGTAGTTGTGCACCGGCAGGACGGAGGAAAATATCACCGCAATATGATTGGCGCGCGCCAGTTCCGCCATGGAGGCGTAATCGGCCTCGATATCTTCCAGGCGCATGGGGCCGGTGTTTCCGGCGATGTCGTTGGTACCGGCCAGAATGACCACCACCCTGGGATGCAGGTCAATTACATCCTGGCGGAAGCGCACCAGCATCTGCGGCGTGGTCTGCCCACCGATGCCGCGGTTGAGGTAGGGCTTGCCGGGGAAAGAGTCTTCGAGCTTCCAGATATCGGTGATGGAATCTCCGAAAAAAACTACGCGGTTCTCTCCGGGCGCGGGCGGCTTGAGGGCGGCGTTGGCGTCGCGGTAGCGGGCGAGCTGGCCATAATCGTCAGTGAACACCGCAATGCGCGAGGCCCGGTACTGGTCGAGGCCCGCGAACCCGGTGGGTGGGATGGCGGGTTGCTGGGCCAGGGCAGAGAGTGTCAGGCAGACGACGGATGCCAAATTGATAAAGCGACGGGATGTCAGCAGCATAGTATTCCCTTAATCAGCTAGAGATCGGACGAGCCAGGAGCATCTCCACCCTGGCACCGCGCTCAAGCAAGTGAACGTTACACAAGCTAACGCTTTCGGTCGCTTTCGGCAATGTGTATACTCGACGTATATACATCGTCCAAGGGGGTTGTGATGGGTACCGCGAAGGTATTCCGCTCAGGAAACAGCCAGGCTGTGAGGCTGCCGAAGCAATTCCGCCTGAAAAGCAAAGAAGTCGAAATTTTCCGCCGGGGAAAAGAGATCGTCCTGCGAGAAAAAGACGGCACCATGGCGCGGGCGTTCGACCTGCTGTCCGGGTTGCCGGACGACCTTGACATTGACCGCCGAAAAGACCACCCGCAAAAGCGCAAGGGCCTTTAGATGGAGCCGCGCTTTTTATTGGACACGAACATCTGTATCTATATCCGCCAGCAAAGGCCGGAAGCAGTCTTGCGGCGGTTCCGTAGGCTCCGTCCCGGCGAAGCTGCGCTGTCGGTCATCACCTATGGAGAGCTCATCTACGGGGCGGCGAAGAGTTCGCGGCGAGAAGAGGCGCTGGAGAGGTTGCGTGAACTGGTCCACTGGCTGCCGGCCCTCCCCCTGCCGGAAGCCGCGGCAGAAGCCTACGGAACGATCCGCACAGAACTGGCAGCGAAGGGCGAGATGATCGGGAACAACGATCTTTGGATTGCAGCTCACGCAGTGGCGTCGGGTTTGACGCTGGTCACCAACAACGAACGAGAGTTCCGGCGGGTACGTGGGCTGAAGCTGCAGAACTGGGCATCGTAACGTTGCGATCCTACGGGCACGCAATCGGACTGCTGTCGAGCTGCGCTCGACTGGACGGGTCAGAGACCCGTCCCCACACGGACCGTGGCACTACATGCCGTCGTAATTGGGTCCGCCGCCGCCTTCAGGCGGTACCCAGTCGATGATCTGATAGGGGTCGGCTATGTCGCAGGTCTTGCAGTGCACGCAGTTCGACGGGTTCAGGCTGATGCGCTTGCCGTTCGGTTGCGTGGCGTCGTCCACCATCTCGTACACGTTGGCCGGGCAGAAATTCTGGCACGGGTTGCCGAATTCTTTTATGCAGCGCGTGTTGCAGACATCAGTATCGTGAATGACGAGGTGCGCCGGCTGGTCCTCTTCGTGTTTCGTGCCGGAGTGGTAGAGGTCGGTCAGCTTGTCGAAAGTCAGCTTGCCATCTCCTTTGGCTGGGCCGAGCAGATAGGCTTCGTCGCCGCCGTCGGCGGGCAACTCGGCCAGCTTCTTCAGATGCTGATATCCCGCAGTTGAGGGATAGCGCGTCCGCAGCCCGCGTCCACCGTTGAATTGCTGCAGGCCGGCGTTGATCATGCCACGCCAGAAACCATGCTCGAAACCCTGATGAAAGTTGCGGACTTTCCAGAGCTCGTCTTTGATCCAGCTGGATTCCACCCGCCGCTGAAAATCGCCCAAGGTGGCGGCGGAGAAGTCGTTTTTCTTCAGCGCCTCGAATGCGGTCTCGGCGGCCAGCATGCCGCTCTTGATGGCGAGATGAATCCCTTTCAGGCGCTGCGAATTCAGCAAGCCGGCTGAGTCGCCGAGAATCATCCAACCATTGCCGGCCAGCGGCGGAATCGACCACCAGCCGCCGTAAGGCAGGGATTTCGCACCGTAGCGGATCATCTTGCCACCCTCGAGAAGCTGGGCGACGAACGGGTGTTTCTTGAACTCCTGCAAGACGCGCTGGGGATCAAGGCGCGGGTCGGGATAGTCGAGCCCCACCACGAAGCCGAGCGAAACCACGTTGTCTTTTCCGCCGTAAATCCACGCGCCGCCGTATTCCTTCGTGGTCAGCGGCCAGCCCATGGTGTAGATGACTTCGCCGGGCACGATGCGGCCGGCTGGGACTTCCCATAGTTCCTTGACGCCCTGTCCGTAGGTTTGCGGGTTGCGGTCCCGATTGAGGGCGAAGCGCGCGATGAGCTGCTTGGTGAGCGATCCGCGGGTGCCCTCGGCAAGGATCACGACCTTGGCTTGCAGGTCATAGCCCGGTTCGAAATTTGATTTTGGCTGGTTCTGCTTGTCCACGCCCTTGTCGTCGGTGCGGACTCCGGTAACGCGATCGCCATCTAGAATAAGTTCCGATCCCGCAAAGCCGGTGAAAATCGTAATGCCGGTTTCTTCAACTTTGCTCCCCAGCCACTTAACAAAACGGTTAAGCGAGATCACGTAGTTGCCGTGATCGCGCAGCGGAGGCGGCGTGATGGGAAACTTGAATTTGCCTTTCTCGGTAAGGAAGTAAACCGCCTCTCTCGTGACCGCTGCCTCGATCGGTGCTTCTTTCTCGAATCCCGGGAGAAGTTCGCGCATGGAGCGGGGATCAAGCAGGGCGCCCGAGAGGCAATGCTGGCCGATCTCACGCGCCTTCTCGAGCACGTAGATATTCTCTTTGCTGAGTTGCGAGTCGGGATGGCTCGCGTTGTGCTGATCGATGAGCTGCGAGAGGCGAAGAGCGCACGCCATCCCGGATGGGCCGCCGCCAACGATGACGACATCGGCCGGCATCTGGGGACGTTCGATGTTCGGGAGCGGCTTGCGGAAGATAAGCATTGAGTGACGATCCTAGCGGAGTCCAGCTTGGGCTGATTGTTTATGATATACGGCCGGACGTATTCAACGAAGGGGATCAGGTACAGCAAGTTGTTTGCAAATGCGAATAGCGGTTGGATTCTTGACTTCGCGGTGCCTTGGGACGGTACTGGTTCGCTGGGCGGCGGGATTGTAGTACACGCTGTGCCTGCCGCCTTCGCGGAGAAGAACGCAGCCATTTGCCTCCAGGTGGCGAATTAAGTCTTGGCGCTTCATTCGGATGCCTTCTGATGCCTGGCGGCGCACAGTACGGAAGGTCTTCAGGAATTGCAAGAAAAAAATGGAACCAGGTCGCCGCCTTCCGCTGGTGGCCTCTCCCGCTGCGACTACGTTGACGAGTTATTGTGTGGCGGTTTGCCAGGACCGTTAAGCGACGGAGACAGTGATCTTTTCCCGAGTGATTTTCTTGCCAGAAATCCGCTGTCCCGACAGATCGCGGTTGGCCTCTAAGAGAAGTGCGACGGCGTCGCGCAAATTTTCGCGGGCTTCTTCCAGGGTGTCGCCCTCGGAGATAGCGCCCGGCAATTCCTCGACATAGGCGACGTAGCCATCGCCCTCGCTCTTCGAAACCTGCTCAAAGACAGCGGTGAGAGTCATGTCCATGGTGTCCATTTTAGAGGGTTCCCGCCCACACGGGTACCGAAAAAATGGTTACCTGTGGAGATGTACCCATGCGCTTAACCATCAACTCCCTGCCTTGGCTTTTTTCACTTCCTCAATCAGGGGCGGCACAATGTCGAACAGGTTTCCCACCACGGCAAAGTCTGCAATCTCGAAAATCGGCGCTTCTGAATCTTTGTTTATCGCGATGATCGTGCGTGCGCCCTTCATGCCGACGATGTGTTGAATGGCGCCGCTGATGCCCAGAGCGAGATACAGCTTGGGCGCAACCGTTTGCCCGGATGACCCGATCTGGCGGTCCATGGGGAGCCATCCCGAATCGCAGATGGGACGCGACGCCGCCAGTTCGCCACCAAGGGCTTCGGCCAGCTGTTTTGCCAGTTCGATATTTTTCTGCTCTTTGATCCCGCGACCGACTGACACGATGATTTCAGCCTGGGTCAGGTCCACTGCCTGTTTGGCTTCCTTGAAGACTTCCTGCGGTTGGTTGCGGATCACGCCGTCTGCGATTTCAACGTTGACGGTTTCGACGGGCGCGGGGGAAGCACCGGCTTCAACCTTGTCCCCGCGAAAGGCGCCGTTCTGGAAAGTGACGAACCACGGGGCAGCGCACGCGAAGCTTACGTCGGCGGCCAGCTTGCCCTGAAACATCTGGCGAGTGAAGAGCAGTTTGTCGCCGTCTTTTTTGTATCCGATGCAGTCGCTGATGGCGGTGCGCTCCATCGCGGTAGCCAGCTTGGGAACAAAATCACGCACTTGATACGTGTGCGGCATCAGCACCACCCTGGGTTGTTTTGACGTGATGAATGGCTTGAGTGCGGCCGCGAACGCATCGGGCGTGTACGGTTCGAGTCTCGGGGACTCGACGGCATACACCTTCGCTACTTTCTTGTCTGCAATTTCGTTGGCTAAGTTTGTCACTCCGCTGCCGGCGACGGCGGCTTCGAGTACCCAACCAGTCTCCGCCGCCAGGGCCTGGCCGGCGGTCAGGGTTTCCCACGAGACACGGTTCAGCTTTCCTTCACGTTGTTCGACGATTACCAGGATGGAATCAGGCATGATTTTCGGTCTCGGCACAGGTCCGGGAGGTGATTCTCTTAAAACCAGTTTCCAGATTTGAGTTCTCGGTTCCCAGTTACAGCACTCGTACTTCGTTCCGCAATTTTTCCACCAGCTTCTTTGCGACGTCAGCGGGCGAACCTTCCAGGAATTCAGTGTTTTTCGTTTTTTGCGGAATGTAAAGCCGTTCGATCTTCTGCATGTTGGGGCCGATTGCCGCCTGCACTTCGGCCAGGGCCACCTTGCGCAGCGGCTTGTTTTTCGCCTGTTTGATACCGATCAGCGTGGCATAACGCAGTTTGTTGATACCGGACTGGATGGTGAGCACAGCCGGCAACGGCATGTCCACAAACTGGAAGTAGCCGGCCTCGAGCTCGCGCTTGACCCGGATACCGCCATCCGTTTTTTCAATCTGCATGATGATGGTGGCGTGGGGCCAGCCCAGAAGTTCTGCCAGCACCACGCCGGTTTGCGCGTAGCCGTAATCGTCGGACTGGAGGCCGGTGAAGATCAGGTCGAATTTTTCCTCTTTGATGGCGGCCGCGAAGGCACGGGCGGTGTTAGCAGCGTCCAGGCCGACAAACGCTCCGTCTTCCAGGTGGATGGCGCGGTCGGCGCCCTTCGCCAGGGCCTCGCGCAATACCTGCTGGGCGCGAGCAGGACCCGCGGTGATGGCGACCACCTCGCCGCTGTGCTTTTCTTTTTGGCGCAGGGCCTCTTCCAGGGCAAAGGCGTCCGGCTCATTCACTTCGTATGACAGGTCTTCGCGAATCCAGGTGCCAGACTCGTTGAGCTTGAGGGGCGCATCTTTCTGCGGTACCTGTTTCATACAGACTAGAATTTTCAAAGACAAGCTCCTTCCCTGCCAGGTCCACCACGTGGAGCGAAACGAACCAGTATAAATGAGGCGCGTGATTCCCGCAGGGACCCGGCTTGGCCGTGAGCGTCAAACTGCTCATTTTTTACCCGGAGCGAAGTATAATACCGGCCAACTTTGCGGTAGGAGGAACATGATGCGCACATTTCGCTGGGAAGGACAGGCCGTCGCGTTGTCCTTGCTTTTGCTTTTGATCCTGCCGGCAGCAGGCCAGGATGGTTCGTGGCAGGGTCCGGAAAAGGGGCCACAACTCAATGCTCAGTTGGCCGACAAGGAGAAGAATGCCGCCCGCAGGATCGCGGTGGTGGAAGTGGACGTGAGGAACGTCACCCTGACCGATCCGATCACGTATGGCGGCGGCCCCGGAATGGGGCATCTGCAGTTCCGGGTTGACAACGAACCTTACATCCTGCCCATGACCAACCGGCTGGTCTTCGAGGGGCTGAGACCGGGAAAGCACACCATCGAAGTGTCGCTGGCCGACGGTTCCTTCCGTCCCCTGGGAGCCAAGGCGGACTTGGAAGTGGTGATTCCCTGAGGCGGGCACCAGGGAAGGGCGTCGTTTCAGTTGGATTCGGCCGTTTGGCCAGGCTACTCGGTGAAGACCACGGACTGCACGCCGGAAATCTCAAAGCGTTTGCGGCAACGCACATTCTTGCAGGCCATCAGATCGTCCTTGCGCAGCATGTAAGAGCGGGCTTTGGCGAAGCGGGCGCGGTCGCGCTCATCGGCGCGTCCTGACAACTGTCTTTTCTTGGTGCGAACAATCCAGGTAACTTCGTACTCGGCAGGTTGATGGCAGTGCGGGCAGTTGAGCGTAGCCATCTTCTTTTCCGGCCGTTCGTCGAAAAATTCGCGTTCTTCCATGGTCAGTTCATTCTCTCCAGCCAATTATTGCAGCTTTGCCGCCTACAAGCTATGGCAAGATGGGTGGGATGGCGAAGAAGAAGCGCAAGCCGAAGAAGTTCAGCGCGGTCGATCAGGTGAAAGCCATGGCGCGGGCCCAGATCGGCGCGCCTCCCGCCGGACGCGTCGTGCCCGACCGCAGGGACAAGAAGACGGCCAAACATAAACCGACGCTGGGGAAGATGCTGGAGCCGGAATGAAGGCTACGGCGGCGGCAAGGGCAGCTTGCTCTCGATCCCCTTACCTTCGACAATCGTATAGATAAAGTCCGCAGGCACATCGCGCAGCACTTCCACCTTGCCGCTGGGCCACCTGATTTCTACTTCGTTCATTTTGGCCTCCGCTCCCAGTCCGAAATGCAGGCGCGGATCGTTCTGTGAGATATAGCTGCCCCCGGCGCGGACTTCGCTGAACTGCGCCAGCTTCCCTGCTTTCACCGTCACCCGCGCTCCGATCGCCGACCGGTTGCTCTTTGTGCCCGTCAGTTTGAACGAGGCGCGATGATTGTGGTTCCCGCCTTGGCTCAGCAGCAGTGTGGGGAGCGTTCCAACATTTACCAGCACGACGTCAATATTCCCGTCATTGTTAATGTCACCGAAGGCCGCTCCTCGCCGGCTTTCCGGCGGGATCCCGGCCAGTGCACTGGAGACGTCCTGAAAAGTGCCGTCGCGATGGTTGCGGAAGAGCTGAATGGGTTCGCGGTAGGAGAGTCCGCCCGGGATCGAATCCACCTGCGGATACACATGACCGTTGGCGACAAGAATATCCAGCCAGCCATCGTTGTCCATATCGAAGAAGGCGGTCCCCCAGCCCACCTTGAGGAACGTGGGTTGGGCCAGCTTGGCGGGATAGCTTACGTCAGAAAAACCGTCTTTGCCCTGGTTGAGATACAAGGTGTCGGGCTGCTCGTGGAAGTTGGTTACAAACATGGAGAGCCGGCCCTGGTGCAGATAGTCGCCCCAGTCCACGCCCATGGAACCCTGGCCCTGACCGTCACCGCCGAGAGCAATGCCGGAAAGCATGCCGACTTCCTCGAAGGTTCCATCATGTTTGTTGTGGTACAGGTAATTCGGGCCGGCATCGTTGGCCACGTAAAGGTCGGGCCAGCCGTCGTTGTCGTAGTCGCCCCAGATCACGCCCAGTCCGTAATAACGGTTTACATCTTCCATTCCGGCCTTCTTCGAAACTTCCTCGAAGGTGCCATCGCCACGATTGTGGAAGAGCAGGTCGGCTTCGCCGATCATGCCCCAGGGACCGCACTGCACCAGGATGCCCTTGAAGCGGCAATTTTTCTCGTCGCTGCCGAACGTGGGCAAGTGGTCCATATCGAAGTGGACGTAGCGCGAAACGTAGAGGTCCACGAAGCCGTCGCGATCGTAGTCCGCCCACGCGGCTCCCGTGCTGAAGCCGCCGCCCGCCACGCCGGCTTTGCCGGTGACGTCTTCAAACCTGCAGTTGCCCAGGTTGCGATAGAGAGCATTTCCGCCGAAACCCGTGACATAGATGTCAGGCAAGCCGTCGTTGTCGAAGTCGGCGACGGCCACGCCCATTCCCCAGCCTTTGCGCGCCAGACCCGCCGTGCTGGTGATGTTGGTGAATTTGAAATTTGCCTCCTGGTGGTAGAGCGTGATCATGGGATCGCCGCCCTGGCGATAGCGGTCGATGGTGGATCCGTTTACCGTGATGATGTCGAGCTTGCCATCGTTATCGCAGTCGATCAGGCCGGCGCCGCCGCTCATGGATTCGACAATGTATTTCTTTTCCGGAGTAGAAATGTGGGAGACCGTCAGGCCGGCTTCCTGGGCCACATCTTTGAACTGGGGTACCGTTGATTGCAGTGCTGGGGATTGCGCTGGCCGAGACTTCGAAGCGGCGGTCTGAGCGGATGCGCACAGTGGAAGCAACAGGCCCAGAGAGAGGATGGCACGCATGACGAGGGGAGTCGTGATTATAGCGCACAGACCACGTGGGGACAGCCGCCCTCGGCTGTCCGGGCGATCAAGGCTCGCCGGCTGTGAACCATTCTCAATGCGGCCTTCAGGAGACCCTGAGGAGCTGCGCTCCGCCGGACAGCCGGGGGCGGCTGTCCCACGTGTAACTTTTTGTGCTTGTAACTTTTGGCGCCGCTCACACATCCCATCCGAGGGCGTGCAATACTTCTTGCAGCCACTTCTCGCACCCTGGGGTTGGTGGGGAATGATCAAGCTTTCGGCATTGCTACTGACTGTCGTTGTTGCTGTCTGGATGTTCGCGTCCGGTCTGCCGGGTCGCGACGCAGCTTCGCCGGTCCTGGTCGAGCTGTTTACTTCCGAAGGTTGCTCTAGTTGTCCTCCGGCAGATGCATTGCTCCAGCAACTCGATCGTACCCAGCCGGTGAATGGAGCACAGTTGATCGTGCTCAGCGAGCACGTGGATTACTGGAACCACATCGGCTGGACCGATCCCTATTCTTCGCGCTTCTTCAGCGATCGGCAGAGCGCGTACGGCAGCCGTTTCGGTTTGAACAGCGTTTATACGCCGCAGATGGTGGTCGATGGCGAGAGCGAGTTTGTGGGCAACGATTCGCGCCTGGCCAGCAAGGCCGTGGAAAAAGCACTGGCCCGGCCGAAGGTGGCCGTCAGGATTTCGGATCTCTCGCTGGACGGTGCAAAAACTCTGCAGGCCCACGTTGACACCGATGCGTTGCCCGAGACCTTGAAAGTCCGCAAGGCTGACGTTTATCTCGTCGTGGCCCTGAACCATGCCGAGTCCCAGGTGTTGCGTGGCGAAAACAGCGGCCGGCGCCTGACTCACGTGGGCGTGGTACAGAGTCTTACAAGAATCGGCAGCATCGAGGGCGGAAAGACTTTCTCGCAGGACGTCCACATGAAGCTCGATCCCAGGACTGATCCCGCCAATCTTCGGGTGGTTGCCTTTATCCAGCAACCCTGCCAGAAGCAGGTCCTGGGCGCGGTGCAGCAGCAACCGCCACAGAAGTAAGCCAGGTTTTCTTTGCGAACTTTGCGGCTGTCTTCGCGCCCTTTGCGGTTAGGGGGTTGACCTTTTTGAGACGGTCGACAAAGAGCTTGAACCGCAAAGGTCGCAAAGTAGTCCGCAAAGAACGCAAAGACAGGCCCCCTCTTTCTACTTTCCTGCTCTCTCTGCTAAATTTGGCACCTCGGATTGCTGTTGACTGGAGGGGCCGTGCGCATCGACTTGTTCCGGATGGAACGAACCCAGTGCCTGTATGAAAACGAAGTCGAATTCAATCTGTCAGAGAGTGGCGTGCTTCCGCTGCGCGTCGAGGAGGTTTTGCAGAGTTCAAAAGAGTCCGCTGACTTTCTTGCGCTCGGCTTGAAGTATCCCGAGTCGGACGGCTCCGAGCAACTGCGCGAGTGCATTGCCCTGTGGTATGGCACCACTCCCGACCATTTGCTGGTCACGAACGGCGGGTCCGAGGCCAACTTCACTGCGCTCTGGGGCCTGCTGGAAAAGGGTGATCACGCGGCCGTGATGCTGCCCAACTACCTTCAGACCTGGGGGCTTTCCCGTGCTTACGCCGCCCGGACCAATGCCTTTTATCTGGTAGAAGGCAGCGAGAACGGGAAGGCGCGATGGGCCCTGGACATTGAAAGCCTGCATCGAGCAGTGAGCAAGAAGACGCGCCTGATCGTGGTTACGAATCCCAACAATCCCACCGGCGCCGTTCTGAACCACCAGGAGATGGACGAAGTGGTGCGGGTCGCGCGCCAGGCCCGGGCCTGGCTTCTGGTGGATGAAATTTATCGCGGCGCGGAAGTGCGCGGGCCGCTCACGCCGACATTCTGGGGACGCTACGAGAAGCTGCTGATCACTTCCGGACTCTCCAAGGCTTTCGGATTACCGGGTCTGCGCCTGGGATGGATCGTGGCCCCGCCGAAGACCATCGCCAGGCTTTGCTCGTACCACGATTACACCACGCTGACGCCGACCCTGCTGTCCGATCGCCTGGCGCGGATTGTGATGGAACCAGTGCGGCGCGACCAGGTCCTCGAACGCACGCGGGCGATTGTCCGCCGCAACCTGCCGCGGCTGGAATCCTGGATCCATTCGCACGATGACATCTTCACTTATATCCCGCCGGTGGCCGGCGCGATCACGTTCTTTCGCTACAAGCTGCCGATTTCTTCCAGCGCGCTGTTTGACCGGTTGCGCAAGGAACGCTCGGTGTTGATAACACCCGGAGACCACTTTGGCCTGGGGCGCTACATCCGCGTGGGTTACGGGTACGACGTGGACTACACGCTGCGCGGGTTGGCGCGAGTGGATCTTACTTTGGAAGAATTGAAGAAGAGGCGGAAGGCCGTGCGGGGCGAGACTGCGCGCCGTGGGGCTGCTTAGAGCGTATTTCATAAATAGGTTCGGCCTCATGTCAGGTACTTACGGCTGAGGCGGGTTGGCTGATGAGCTTCTGTCATGAAGAAGCGGCAGAAGCTGTTGACCGACGAGCAGTGGGAGTTGGTGGAGCCCATGCTACCCCCGCCCAGGCGACGGCAGGACAATCGAGGCCGGCCTTGGGCATCGAACCGGGCTTGTTTCGAGGGCATTCTGTGGATTCTGCAAACCGGCGCGGCGTGGCGATTCGTGCCCGACGAGTTTGCTTCGCCCTCGACCTGCTGGCGGCGGCTCAAGCAGTGGGAAGACGAAGGGGTGTGGCTGCAAGCGTGGCGCACGTTGCTGGGGGCGCTGGATGAAGAAGGCTTGCTGAGGTGGGACGAGACCTTTTTGGACGGCAGTTTCGCTCCGGCGAAAAAGGGGGCCTCGCGGTCGGCAAAACCAAGCGGGGCAAGGGGACGAAGTGGATGGTACTGGTCGACGGTCAAGGTCTTCCGCTGGGAGTTCGGCTGGAAAGTGCCTCCCCCAGTGAAGTTACGCTTGCGGAAGCCACGCTCTCCGAAGGTCCGGGTACCACGTCGGAAAGGCCGCCCGCGGCAAAAGCCTGAGCGCGTGATCGCCGACCGCGGCTACGACTCCGACCCGCTGCGCCAGCGATTGCAGAAGCGCGGCATCGAACTGATTGCGCCTTACCGGAAAAACAACCAGGGACGGCGCTACGAAGATGGGCGCAAACTGCGGCGTTATAAGCGCCGTTGGATTGTGGAGCGAACTCATGCGTGGCTTGGTCAATTCCGACGCCTGCTGGTCCGTCATGAGCATCTGCTCTCCACTTACCGCGCCTTCTTCTATCTCGCGTGCTTCTGGATTACCCTGAGGCACTGTTTATGAAATACGCTCTAGTTTTTTCTTGCTCAAAGACTGAGGGCGGGACGCCCTCAGGACAGCCGGCGGGACGCCGGCGCTACGAAACCCTTTCAGCTTTTGCTCGTTCCATTACCAGCGATGCGGCAGCCACATCTTGCACGCCGACTCCGGTCAGGTCACAGACGATGATCTCGGATTCTGAGGTCCTCCCCCGCTTGAGGCCGGCCGTGATTTCGCCCAACTCTGCGTAAATTTTTTCTTTCGCTATCGCTCCGTGTTCGATCGCGTGATGGATTTCGCCCAGCCGCAGGCATTGTGGGATGCTGTCGGCCACGATCTTGTCGGCGCGCGCCAGCACATCGATGTCGAGTTCCTGTTTGTCCGGTCCGTCGGAGCCGACTGCGATCACGGTCACTCCAGGCTTCAACCATGCCGCCCGCACCAGTGGCTCGCGGCTGGCGGTGACGCTGATTACCACGTCAGCTCCGTCCAGCGCTTCCCTCACCGATTCGGTTACCGCAAAATTGCACGCGGGAATGTTGGGGCGTTTTGCCAGATCGTCAGCACAGGCGCGCGCCTTCTCGGGATCGCGTCCCCATATGCGCACTTCGCTGAAATTTCTCTCCAGAGCCAGCATTTCGATCTGATATCGCGCTTGCGCGCCGGTTCCGATCACCGCAACCGAGGAAATTTTTGCGCGGGCAAGATACTTGGCAGCGACCGCTCCTGCGGCCCCGGTCCGGGAGTCCGTAATAAATCCGTTGTCGAGGAGAAATGCCGCTGGGGCGCCAGTCCGGGCGTCGAACACGACGATCATGCCGTCGTTCGCAGGCAGACCCAGCTGCGGATTTTTGGGAAATCCTGAGACGATCTTGACCGCATAGTAAGGCCCGCCGTTCAGGTATCCGGCCTTGACGTGAACCTCGCCCCGAGTTTGCGGAGCCGTGGTGCCCGGCGCTTCACTTTCGGGCACGTCGAGATGGATGACCGCCGGCAATTGCGCCCGCCCAGTGGAATAAGCGGCGAAAGCCTGTTCCATGGCAGCGATACAGGAGCGGGGATCGAGCAGGGCGCGAATCTCGGGTTCGCGCAGAGTCAGGACTTCACGGCGCATGCGCCAAGCCTATCATTTTAGGAAACTCGGAATCTTAAGCGATACGGAATCTTAAGAAACGCGGAATCACTTCGCCGCCGGTGCCGGTTCCGGCGACTTGCCCCGTTCGCGCCAGCCTTCGATGATCAGGTAGAGCACCGGGATGAAGAACAGGTTCAGGATAGTGGAAACAATCATTCCACCGAACACTGTGGTGCCCACCGAATGCCGGCCGTGTTCGCCTGCGCCCGACGCCACCACCAGCGGCACCACGCCCAGGATGAAGGCCAGTGAGGTCATCAGAATGGGACGCAACCGGATTCTTGCCGCTTCGACGGCGGCTTCCATCAACGGCATGCCACGATGCCGCAGCTGTTCGGCAAATTCGACAATCAGGATGGCGTTCTTGCTGGAGAGTCCAACCAGCATCACCAGCCCGATCTGGCAATAGACGTCATTCTGCAGACCGCGCAAAGACTGCGCCGTCAACGCTCCCAACATTGCCATGGGGACAGCCAGCATCACGATGAAAGGCAGAACAAAACTTTCATACTGCGCGGAGAGCGTCAGGTACACCACCAGCGTGCCCAGCCCGAACAGGATCAGCGTGGTGCTTCCCGAACTCAGTTCTTCGAGCGACAAGCCGGTCCACTGGAAAGTGAATCCCTGCGGCAGAACTTTCTGGCTTAACTCTGCCATGGCGTCGAGCGCCTGCCCTGAACTGAAGCCAGGGGCGGCAGAGCCGTCAATTTCGGCCGAGCGGAACAGGTTGTAGTGACTGATCACCTGGGGCGCGGTGGTCTGCTTGATCGACACCAGGTTCTCCAACGGAATCATCGACCCGCTGTCGGCGCGCACGTAGAACTGCTTGATGTCCTTCGCCTGGGTGCGGAACTGCTGGTCCGCCTGCACGTAAACCCGGTATGAACGGTTGTTGAAATCAAAGTCATTCACATACGCGGATCCCATGTAGATGCCCAAAGTATCGGTAATCTGCTGCAGGGGCACGTGCAGGCTTTTCGCCTTTTCGCGATCGATGGTCACCACGAACTGGGGATCGTTAGCGGTGTAAGTGCTGTAGAGGCCGGTCAGGTCCTTGCGCGCGCTGCCTTGACGGATCAGGTCGTGGGTCACGTTGGCGAGTTCTTCCAGGGTGTGGCTGCCCTGGTCCTGCAATTCATAGGCAAAGCCGCCGAACTGGCCCAGGCCCTGCACAGCGGGAGGCAGGAACGGAAGCACGATGGCGCCGGAAATGCCGAACAGGCGGCCGCGGATGCGGTTCACGACAGCTTCAGCGGCATGCGCATCTCCTTTACGCTGGGAGTACGGTTTCAGTGGGACGAAGATCAGCGCCTGGTTGGAAGCGCTTCCGCTGAAGCTGAAACCCGCGATCGCGAAAATGCCGCGAACTTCTGGAATGTCCTGAAGAATGTGCTGAACCTGCTGGCCGATGGCCTTGGTATATTCGAGCGAGGCGCCGGACGGCGCCTGCACCGCGATAATGAAATACCCCTGGTCCTCGTTGGGCACGAAGCCTTTGGGCACGCGCTGGAAAATCAGGTAGGTAAGGCCCAGCGCCACGAAGAACAGCACCGCCGCGATCAGCCGGAAACGCAGGAAGAAACGCAACGCCCGCCGGTACCCTTCGGTTATCCCGTTGATGACTTTGTCCACCGACCGGAAGAACCAGTTTTTCCCGCCGTGCTCGCGGCCCAGTAGGATGGCGGAGAGCGCGGGCGTGAGGGTCAGTGCGTTGAAAGCGGAAATCGAAATCGAGAATGCGATGGTCAGCGCGAACTGGCGAAACAGAATTCCGGTGGTGCCGGGAAAGAAAGCCACAGGCACGAACACCGCCACCAGCACCAGCGAGGTGGCAATGACCGCTCCCGCCACTTCTCCCATGGCCAGGGATGCCGCCTTGTGGGAATCCCTTTCGCCCTCCTGGATGTGGCGCTCAATGTTTTCAATCACCACGATGGCGTCGTCCACCACCAGTCCGGTGGCCAGCGTGATGCCGAAAAGAGTGAGCGTATTGACGGAAAACCCCAGCAGCTTGACGAACGCAAAGGTCCCGATCAGCGACACCGGAATGGTCACCGCGGGAATAATGGTGCTGCGCCAGTCTGCGAGAAAGATAAAGATGACGAGAATGACCAGGACAATGGCCTCGATCAGAGTGGTGAGCACATCCCGGATCGATTCGCCTACCGCCTCGGTGGTGTCGAACGCGTTCTCATACTTCATGCCGGGCGGGAAATGCTGGGACAGGCGGTCCAGTTCGGCCAGGACCAGGCGGTCCACTTCGAGAGCGTTGGCGGTCGAGAGCTGGGTAACGCCAAGGCCTACCGCGTCGTAACCGTTGTACATCAGGTCTGAGCTGTAATCCTCGGCGCCGAGTTCGGCCCGGCCTACATCCTTCAACCGGACCAGAGTGCCGTCGGCATTCGTCTTCAGAATGATGTTTTCAAATTGTGAGGCCTCGCTGAGCCGGCCGATAGCGCGCACGCTGATCTGAAATTCCTGCCCGGCTTTAATCGGCGGCTGTCCCACCTGGCCGGCGGCGACGTCAACGTTCTGCTCCTGCAACGCGCTCACCGCATCCGACGCGGTCAGCCCGCGGCTGGCCATGCGCACTGGGTCCAGCCAGAGACGCATGGAGTACTTGCGTTCGCCGAAGATGATTACGTCCGCCACTCCCGGCACGCGCTTCAGCGAGTCTTTGACGTAAACATCGAGATAATTGCTGATGAAGAGCGGAGTGTAGCGTCCCTCGGGCGAGAACACGGCCGCGCCCAGCACGAAATTATTGGATGCCTTGGTGACGGTGATGCCCGTGGCCTTGACCGCGCTGGGCAACCGTCCCTGGGCCGTGTTCACGCGGTTCTGAATGTCCACGGCCGCCAGATCGGGATCGCGGTTGAGGTCAAACGTGGCCGTGATCGAGCTTACCCCGTTGCTGCTGCTGCTCGAGGTGACATACTTCATCCCTTCCGCGCCATTGATCTGCTGCTCGATAGGCACAGTCACGGCGGTTTCCACGGTTTGCGCGCTGGCTCCGACATAAAAGCTGTTCACGGAAACCTGCGGAGGCGCCAGGGTAGGAAATTGAGCGATCGGCAAACTGGGAATTACGGCTGCGCCTGCCAGAATAATCAGGAGCGCGCAGACTGTGGCAAACACCGGCCGTTTTATGAAGAAATCAACAAACATTCAGGAGCGGACCTCGGGCGTCGGACTTCAGACCTCGGACGTCAGACTTCGGGCGTCAGACCTCAGACTTCGGATGTCAATCGAATTACGTGTTTAAGCAGCAGGAACAAGAAAATCGTCCACCCGCAAGGAGAATCTCACAAACACTCGCAATGGCCTGATACGTCTGAAGTCTGAGGTCCGACGCCGGAGGGCCGATGTCTGGGGTCCGAGGTCCGACGCCCGATGTCCGAGGTCCGACGCCCGCCTTTACCCCTGCGGCACGATCACGGGAGCGCCATCGATCAGAAACTGGGTCCCCGAAACGATGATCTTGTCTCCCGGCTTGATCCCTTCCAGCACCACGTAGTTGTTACCGGTCATGTCTCCGACCTGTAACGGCTTCTGGTGGGCGACCATCTTCCCGCCCTGCTGCTCGGCAACGAAGGCAAAGTATTGGCCTCCCAGGCGCGAGACTGCGAGCACGGGCACCACGGTACGCTGCTGGGTGCCCCACACGATGCGGGCGTGGATGAACTGTGCGTTGCGCAGCTTGTCGTTACTGTTCGCAATCGGGGCCTTGGCCAGCACGGTCTGGGTGGTTGGGTCCACCTGGGGCGAGATAAAGTTGATGCGGCTCTCGGCGATTACATTGCCCGACTGATCGACGATCTGGACGGGCAGGTTTGTCTGAAGCTGGGAGGAGCGCTCGATGGGCACGTACACGTACGCTTCCAGACTTCCGGGCTTGTCCACGGTAGTCAAGGGCGTGGTGGTGGTTACACGGTCTCCGACCCGTACCGGAATGTCTCCGACGATTCCAGCGCTGGGAGCAGTCACGCGGTAGTAGTGCAGTTGCACACTTTCCTGGCGAACCTGCGCCTGCAAGGCCTGCAACTGGGCGCGAGCCTGGTCCAACGCCGTTCTGGACTGGTCGAGCGCCTGTTTGCTGATGACTTTCGCGTCGTATAACCCGCTGTTGCGTTCGAACTCCTGCTCGTCCCACTTGACCTCGGCCTGCTTGGCCGCCAGGGTGTCTTCCTGGGTTTTCAGCGTGGCCTGCTGTTTGGCGGGGTCAATCTGCATCAGCGGGGTGCCTGCGGAGACCCGGCTTCCGGAGTGAACAAAGATAGCCGTAATCTGACCTTCCACCTGGGGCATGATGACGGCTGTGTCGCGCGACTTCAAGGTGGCGACGTATTCCGTCGTATCTTTCACCGGAACCAACTGAGCGGTCTCCACTTTTACCGGTATGCCGGCAGGGCCCTGGGGTTGCGCCCCCTTGACCGCCCCCCCGCTGCAGGCCGAGGCTAGCCCCGCCAGCATCAACGTCGCCGCCAGTGCCGCCCACGGCCGGGCCGATTCCCGATGTCCCCTGCTTGTCCGTAAATCCATCTTTGAAATGCTCCTGGGAAACACAGCCGCGACACCTGGGCACACACCAAGTCGATTAGTAGATGCAGGTTAGGGATTTTGGACTCGAAAATTGTCGGAAAGACAGCCGAAAAGGGAATGTAAAGGAAAATTTCGGGACGGGCCCCAGATAAGGACCAAATCCCAAGCGCCGGTGGACTGTCCTAGCGCTTGCGCGGCTTGGTGGCTTCCTGCATCTGACGTTCTTCAGCCACGACCGCGACGTACAGCAGGCCGAACGCCAGAACCACCATCATGAGTACGAGTGTCATGGGCTGAATGTAAGCCCTTAGTTTCGTCTCGCCAAGGTCACGCCGGTACCCGCCCGGTAACACCACCAAGGTGCCATGGGAGAAACGGGCGTCGGACGTCAAACGCCGGGCGTCGGACACCGGCGGCCTTCCGTCTGTTTGCTTCGCAGGCTTTCCGTCAATTCCTTGGCTCTCTTGTGGCACAAGGTTTCAACCGCGAATCACGCCAGGAACTTAAGACGGGCCGAGGTCCGAAGTCCGGGGTCCGAAGTCTGAGGTCCGAGGTCCGACGCCCGCCTTCTGCTACATTGTTTCGCAAGATGAAATCTGCCCGCAGTTTTGCCAGCGACAACAATGCCGGAGTTCATCCTGAAGTCTTGCAGGCCGTAGCGGAAGCCAACCGCGGCCACGCCGTCGGTTACGGGGACGATCCTTACACCGCTGCGGCAGTGCAGAAATTCAAACGGCACTTCGGTTCGGACAGCGAGGTATTCTTTGTTTTTAACGGCACGGCGGCCAATTGCCTGGGCCTGAAAGCGCTCACCAGTTCTTACCACGCGGTCATCTGCGGCGAAGCCGCGCACATTTACACCGACGAATGCGGCGCGCCCGAGAAATTTACCGGATGCAAGCTCCTTCCCGTCGCGGTGACCAACGGCAAGCTTACGATTGAATCCGTACGCCACGCTTATCACGGCATCGATGATCCGCACCATGTGCAGCCCCGGGTCATTTCCATTACCCAGGCCACGGAAGTTGGAACGGTGTATCAGCCTGGCGAAATCAAGGCCCTGGCCCGTTTCGCCCACCAGCGCGGCATGTTTCTGCATATGGACGGCGCCCGCATCGCCAACGCCGCCGCCAGCCTGGGGCAAACCCTGCGGCAAGCCACCCGGGATTTGGGAGTGGACGTGCTCTCCTTCGGAGGAACCAAGAACGGCGCCCTGGGGGCTGAAGCGGTGGTCTTCTTCGACAAGAAGCTGGGCCACGACTTCCTGTATTTGCGCAAGCAGGGCATGCAGCTTGCCTCCAAGATGCGCTTCATCGCGGCGCAGTTTGATGCACTGTTTACCGGCGATCTGTGGCTGAAGAGTGCACGCCATGCCAACCGTATGGCGCATCTGCTGCAAAAGGAACTAAGCAGGATTCCTGAAGTAAAGATTGTTTACAAGGTCGAGGCGAACGGAGTATTCGCGAAGATTCCGCGCTCCGCGATCGCCCGGCTGCAGAAGCGCTATTTCTTTTATGTATGGAATGAACAGCAATCCGTGGTGCGCTGGATGTGCTCTTTCGATACCACCGAGCAGGATGTAAGGCAGTTTGCCCGGTTCGTGGCGGAGACGGTGAAGGGCTAGCCCTTGGCGTAACTTTTCCCCGCGCCCGGAATCTTATCAGCGGGTTACACTGTCGCCTTCGGCTCGACCCAGGCGGAGGGCGGGACGCCCTCCGGACAGCCGGCGGGACGCCGGCGCTACCTGAATCATCGCTGACTGAATCATGGAAGCTCGAATCGATCCCCGCAAGTTCAAGAAGGTGTCTCGCCGCGAATTGCTCAAGCTGGCGCCGGTATTGGCGGTTGGAGCGTTTGCCATCCCCAAACTTCAGGAGCCATTGCTCAAGGCCGGCTTGGGATTCAGCGATTGGGCTTCCGCGCTTCTGTTTCGCTCCCGCCATCTGGCTACCACTTTTACCGACTCCGAGCTGACTCCGTTTGAGAAATTTCCCATCAACGGCTACGACGTGGAGGATCCCGGCGTTGATTTCGAAGCCTGGACCCTTACGGTGAGTGGAGTTATTCAGAAGCCGGGGGAGTACAAACTGGCGCAAGTGCAATCTCTGCCCCGGGTGCGTCAGAACACGCGGCACGTATGCGTGGAAGGGTGGGACGTCATCGGCCGCTTCGGCGGGGCGCGGCTTTCGGATTTCCTGCAAGTGATCGGAGCCGACACCACCGCCCGCTTCGTGTACGTCGAGTGCGCGGACGACTATTACGAGTCGTTGGACATGGCGACCGCGCTGCATCCCCAAACGCTGCTTTGCTACGAGATGTATGACCAACCCCTGACCCGCGAGCATGGCGCGCCCCTGCGCCTGCAGATTCCGACAAAGATTGGATACAAGCAGGCCAAATATCTGACCAGCCTGAAAGTCACAAATGTTCTGGACCGGGTGGGCTACTGGGAAGACCAGGGCTATTCGTCGTTCTACAGTCTGTAACCGGTAGAGCGGGTTGAGTAAAGACGATGAGTGAAGCGGTAATCGAGATCGAGTCACCCAAGACCGGAGAAGTCGAAGCAGCCGTCTATGAGCATCCCTGGGCGGTGCGCTTCGCGCACTGGCTGAATGCGGTGGCGCTGCTGGTCATGGTGGGCAGCGGCTTTCAGATCTTTCGGGCCTTCCCCAGCTTCGGCGCAAAAATTCCGCAGCAGGATTTGTTGCACTGGCCCAAAGCCTTTGCCCTGGGAGGATGGCTGGGCGGCGGCCTGCAGTGGCACCTCACTTTCATGTGGATCTATATCGCCACCGGCCTCTTTTATCTCGGTTATCAGATCCTCAGCCGTAACTATCGCCAGGTGCTGTTTCTTCCGCGCGATGTTCACGGAGTCTGGCCCATGGTGCGCTACTACTTTTTCTTTGGGCCCAAACCGATGGTCCCCGAAGTTTATAACCCGCTGCAGAAACTGGCGTACACGTCAGTAGTCGGCTTGGGTATTTTGTCGGTGTTGACCGGACTTGCGGTATGGAAGCCGGTACAGTTTTCCTGGCTGGCCTGGATGATGGGCGGCTTTCATTGGGCCCGGATCTGGCATTTTGCCGTGATGTGGGCGATTCTGTTCTTCCTTCTAGGACACCTGGTCATGGTGGTCTTGCACGGCTGGAATAACTTCGCCTCCATGCTCACGGGATGGAAGAAGCACCCTGATTATCTTGAGCACTAGCCAGTTCCAAGGCCATATCCAAGATTGAAACCAGATGCTGCAACGAATGACGATGGTCGAGAAGCCCGCCGAGGACAGCGAACAGTCCCTCATCCGGCGCATCTGTAACGGAGAGTCTTCCCTGTTCACACAACTGGTGAAGCCTTACGAACGCCGGGTTTACGTGACCGCCCTGGCCCTGCTGCGAAATGAAGCGGATGCGCAGGACGTGGCCCAGGAGGCCATTCTGAAGGCCTTCGCCAATTTGCGGCAGTTTCGCGGCGAGTCGCGTTTCAGCACCTGGCTGATTCAGATCACGGTGAATGAAGCGCGCATGCGGCAACGCAAGCAGCACGCCGACCTGTTCGAGCCGATCACTGAAGCGCCGGATGAAGAGGGCGCCTACACTCCGCGGGATTTCGCCGACTGGCGGGAAATTCCTTCGGAGGCACTGGAAAGAAGCGAAGTCCGCACCTTGCTGGTCAAGGCCCTGGCCAGCCTGGGTCAAAAATATCGCGAAGTATTTATCCTGCGGGACGTGGAGCAAATGAGCATCGAAGAGGCCGCCGAAGTCCTCAATATTTCGACTGCCAGCGTCAAGACCCGGTTGCTGAGGGCGAGGCTGATGCTGCGGGACCTTCTGGCGCCTGCGCTGGCGGATGGCTGGTTCAGCCGCCCGCCATTCGGGAAAGGAAGCAAGCCATGGTAGTCAATTGCGAACAGGTCTGGCAGGAAATCTCGAATTATCTGGAAGGCGAGGTCAGCCCGGAACTGCGGTCCGCGATGGAAGCGCACATCCGCGAATGCCGGCACTGCACCGCGGTGCTGGATGGAACCAGAAACGTGGTCCACTTGTATGCCGACGATCGCTTGCTGGAATTGCCCGCGGGGTTCAGCGCTCGCTGGCAGAGGAAGCTGGCCGAATCCGTGCCTGGTCCCCGCGGAACAGCCTTCGGATGGCTGATCGCAGTAGCCGCGCTGGCCCTGGTTTCCGGCAGCTTCGCCCTGGCCAGGTTTGACTCGCCCGCGCGCCCTGCTCTGCGCTCCTACCACGCTGAACCAGGGACCGGCGTTCCGCCGCAGATGATGGTTGAAATCGCAGCTGACGGCAAGACCTTTCATGTCCCCGGATGCAAGTATCTGCACCAGCATGAGGGTGCAGGCGAGGTACGGCTGGTGGCTGCGTCCGAAGCCATTCGTGAAGGATACGTGCCCTGTGTTCGCTGCCTGCGCCAATATTTGAATCGCTGAGCTGGTGTGGCGCGGGCGCCCGCGCCCGCGTCGGCGCAAAATATCATTCGGGTACTTCCAGTCTTCAAAAGCCGCGGGCGGGGCGCCCGCGCCACATGGGTGCTCCCCCGCTTGGGAATCCTTCTGGCTACTAGCCCCTACCGGCGAATAGAATCAGACTTAGAGTGGTTCATAGAGTCTTTAGTTTTGGAGGTGGTAATGTCTGTTCGTAGAAGTGTGCCCGCAATTTTGGCAGTCATGGCCCTGCTTAGTCTGGTTCATGCCGAGGACCGAGTTCAATCCGAATTAAAGTTTGTGGCCCGCACCAAGGCGGACAAGACTGCCGGCGTGTGGGTGGACGGACAGTATGTGGGTTTTGTAAAGGAACTGACCGGGGACAAGAAAATCGTGCTGCTGCCGGGCAAACACGAAGTTCTGGTGCGTCAGGCCTGGTACAAGGACTTCGTTCAAAACGTCGTTCTTGAGCCCGGACAAACCAGCGTGGTCAATGTCTCGCTGGTGAGAGATGCGCACCCCGCGACCCGCGAGGCGACCGGTGAGCTGAAAATCTCGGCCACGCCCAGCCGGGCGGCGGTCTTCGTGGACAACCAGTTCGCCGGGCACGTGGACGAGTTCGACGGCGTGGGTAAAGCGATGCTGCTCACCCCCGGACGCCACACTGTCCGTGTTGCGCTACCCGGCTATTTGCCATTTGAGACCGTAGTTGACCTGCGTCCTCACCAGAAGCTCAAGATTCAGACTGAACTGGTGAAGGGCAGCATCACCGAAGCCGGTTCGCTGGTGAATCAGCAGTAAGATAGCGAGATTGAGACGAGCCCTACGCTTGCCGCTGGCGATTCTCGCGGTCCTTCTCTTTGGGATCGTGGGCGCAGTCTTGTTTCGGGTTGGGGCCGACGGGAAGCCTCATACTGTTCTCCTGAAGTGGGACCCGCCCGCCCCCAAACCCGGCGTAACAGTGACCCGCTACAACGTCTATCGTAGCCAGCCCGACGGGACGTTCGCGCCGCTGGCTTCCGTGACCGCGCCAACTTACGTTGACGACAAAGTCAGCAGCGGAACCGCTTACCACTATTTCGTGAGGGCGGTGAATTCTGCTGGCCAGGAGAGCCCGCCTTCGAACCAGGCCTCGGCAACCATCCCCTAGCGTGGTTCCCGCGCCGGCAATATTGAGATGAGGTTGCTTGCCCGCCTTGAAAAAGTTTTCCCCAAAGATCCGTCCCGGCTGTCGATCCCGCAACCTGTCATTCGACGTCTAATAGAGCCGGGGAATCGAACCAGCTCCCTGCACCAACGCAAAATTCATAAGGAGAATCACGATGCGATTCATGGTAATCGTCAAGGCCGATAAGAACAGTGAAGCAGGCATCATGCCCAGCCGGGAGATCCTGACTGCAATGGGGAAATTCAACGAAGAACTGGTGAAAGCGGGAGTGATGCTTGCCGGTGAGGGACTTCATCCCACGTCAAAAGGCAAGCGCGTCAAGTTTTCGGGTGGAAAGCACACCATTACCGACGGCCCGTTCACCGAAAGCAAGGAGCTGATTGCCGGCTTCTGGCTGTGGCAGGTCAGGACGATGGACGAGGCGGTGGAGTGGCTCAAGCGCAGCCCGTTCGATGGCGGGACCGAAATCGAAATTCGCCAGGTCTTCGAGCCGGAAGACTTCGGCGCTGAATTGACCCCGGAAATGAGAGAGCAGGAGAATCGCCTGCGGAAACAGGTCGCCGCGAAAAAGTAAAGGGCGCCCCACCCTCGTCGTTCCGTTCTTTGAAACGACAGGGTGGGGATTCTGACTTTCTTCGGAGGACGTTCGTTTTCGGAGATAACACCCCCGCCCCGTCTCTCCACAAAACGGAGAGACGAGAACGGGGCCCGTTATTTCTACCTGAGCACGGGAGCAACCTGTCCGGAATCCTCAGCGGCCAGTTGCGAGATCGCCGACCAGTCCAGCGATTCACCGCCGCGGGCCAGCAAAGTCAGGAAGCGGTTGTAAATCAGGCTGGCCAGCGGAAGGGGTACGCGCAGCTTCTCGGCGGCGGCCAGCACCAGCCGGTTGTCTTTGAATCCCAGGGGAGCGGCGAAGCCGGCGGGAACGAATTTCTTGTCGGCGATCAATCCGCCATATGTTTTGTAAACCGGCGCGTTGAACAGCGTGGAGGTCAGGAATTCGACATACTGGTGCTGGTCCAGACCCGCCTTGCCCACGAGTGCCAGGGCCTCGCCCAATGCCTCGATCACAGAAGAAATCAGAAAATTCCCGCTGAGCTTGATCAGATTCGCGTCGGGAGCAAGGTCGCCGAAGCGAAAAGTTTTCTGTCCAATGGATTCGAACAAGGGCATGCAGGCGTCCACCGCATCCGGCGCTCCGGCCACAGTGATAAAGAGTTTGGCCGCAGCCGCCGCCTCGGGACGTCCAAACACCGGCGCCGAGACAAAACGCTGTCCGCTCGCCGCGTGCTCCGCCGCCATCTTTTCCGAGAGCGCCACGCTGATCGTGCTTGAAGAAATGTGGATCGCTCCTCTGGCCAGGTTCCTGATCAAACCAGCATCGCTGAAGACCACGCTTTCCACGGCGAGATCATCGGCCAGCATCGTAATCACCGCCTCGCCCCGGCAGGCGTCCGCCACCTCGGCGGCGTAGCGCGCGCCCTGTGCCACCAGCGCCTGCGCCTTACTGGGTGTGCGGTTGTACACCGTAACCTGGTGTCCGCCCTTGAGCAGGTTCGCCGCCATGCCTGATCCCATGTTCCCCAGACCGATTACTCCGACTTTCATGCCTCACCTCGTTGTCATGTAACAGCAAGTGTTGGATGCAGATGCGATCGCGCCAGCGAAGCGTTGCTTCGCCGGACAGCCGAGGGCTGCTGTCCCCACGCAACCCGTGGCAGGCTTTGGGAGGGGATTGAAACCCGCCACGGCCTCAGGGACAATCCACCGGGACCCTCGCCTGCGTATGATAGCGGGGCGGCAGCCTATGAGCGCGCAATCCCATTGCATCTTTGTTACCGGCGGCACCGGATACGTCGGCCGTCCGCTGATCACTCATCTGCTGCAGCGAGGCCATGAGGTCCGGGCGCTGGTCCGGCCGGGCTCGGAAAAGAAGCTTCCGGCAGGCTGCCAGGCAATTCTCGGGGACGCTGTGGACGGCAAATCCTATGCCTCAAACCTTCCGCCCTCTGACACCTTCGTGCAACTGGTTGGCGTCTCGCATCCCAATCCCTCGAAGGGTGAGGAATTTCGCAAGGTCGATCTGGCCTCCGGCGCGAGCGCGGTCGATGCCGCCAAGGATGCCGGTGTGCAGCACTTCGTTTACGTCAGCGTGGCCCACCCCGCGCCCGTGATGAAAGCCTACATCGAAGTTCGGACCCAATGTGAAGCCCTGATCCACAGAAGCGGAATGAACGCTACCATCCTTCGTCCCTGGTACATTCTTGGGCCGGGACACCGATGGCCGTACCTGCTCCTGCCCCTGTACAAGCTGATGGAGATATTACCGTCCACCCGCGCGGGCGCCACGCGCCTGGGACTGGTTACCCTGGAACAAATGGTTCGAGCCTTGGTCGATGCAGTGGAGGCGCCCGCTCGCGGAGTTCGTATCGTCGAGGTCCCGGAAATCCGCGCCGCGGGCAAAAATTCTCCGTCAGGATGACGTGGGCCGGGTAGCGCCTGCGCTACTTACCACCTCTGTCATCCCGAGCGGAGTTGGGCCATTCGCTGGCGAATGGCCCAACGCAGTCGAGGGACCTGCTGTTTGCCGCCATCAGCCTGAACCTCGCGCCCGTAGCGCCGTCTAGACGAGTTCCGCCAAGCTCGGTACTGACCGAAACCATCCTCCGGATGACAGATTTTGTCGTTCGAGAATTACCGGAGACCAAAGTAACGGCTTGAATTACGAAAGCGCATGCACATGGGACATCTGTTCGCTATCGCTTGCGAGTGAGATGGTGTCTTGACGTCGAAAGAAGACGGAGCCCATGGGAAGAGAAGACTACCTCGAAGAAATACACGTCCGGATCCTGCGCGTAACCGAAGATCTGCGGGCCATTCAACGACAGCTCAATTGTGCCGCCATGGAGGCTCCCAGCGATCCCGAACTCATGGAAGCTCTCAGCCAGTTGCCGGAAATGGACGCGCTGCAGATGCTGAAATCGTCTCTCGACCAGATGCGCCACTTCCTCTGGTTCTACATGCAGGTAATGACCAACGAATCCGAAAGCGGCGAGAGACTGCGGCAGAGCATACGGCAGAAAGTTTCCGCCGACGCGATGCTCAGTCCGGAAGCGTCGTTCCTGGAAAAATTCAAGGATGCGTCAGACACCGCGCTGCTGCGCTATCTTTCCGACGGCAAACACAGGAAGCCGAACTAGACAGTCGTCAGTCCTCAGTCGTCGGTCGTCAGCCAAACGCACCAGCCTCACATCAACGCATCACTGCTTTTGTCAGCAAGATTATCGATACCGGTTGCTGACTCCCATCAGAATCGAAACACAATCCCTGATGAGTAGCGGAAGCTATTCTGCCGGTTACCCAGGCTGCTGGAAAGTCCGGTCAATAACGCATCAGTCGCGCTGAACTGCGTGCGGATGTAATCCACCTGCACTGCGCGGATGGCGAAATGTCGCGTCATACCGATATCAATTCCGCCGCCAAAGGCCATGGCAAAGGCATTGGCGCTGGTAAGGCCGGTGGAGATGCCCCCTATGATTGGAATGTTCACCCCCGCGCCCAGGCTGGAATGTGCTGCGCCGAACAAGGCGTGGGCGAAGACGGCGCTTCTGCCAAATCCGGCCGTTACCGTTGGGCCGAATAAGTAATTGGTAACGTGCTGGTAGGTGGACGCTGAAAAACCCGATGTCGCAAAGGAAAACGGGCTGAGAATGGAGCCGCTTACGTCGGCTGTCACACCCAGGTAGCGGTTGAAATTGAAGGTGCCCTGCCCTTCCCACCCGTTAAAACCGTTGCTGCCGTTGCGCAGATAGGAATATCCGCCAAACACTGTAGCGCGTGTCCCGTACTCTCCACCGGCGGGCATCGCTCCGCCGTTTTGTGCGGCGAGCGCCAGCGGCAAACACAAAACGATAGACAACAAGATTCCGACTTTCCGCATTTTCTTTTCTCTCCTTGGCGAAGGGCATCGCAAGCTGGTGTGATGCGTGGAGGAAGAGAAAAAGAATTCGGTCGTGAAGATTTATTGCTAAGAGAAGTCCGCAGTCTTAAGCGAAACTTAAAGAGGAGGCGTTGACTCTTGCGAATTCAGGTGGCGTTCAGCTTCTTGCCACATGCGAGCGCTACTCCATGGGATCGCTCCATCAGGGTCTTCTCGGTCTGTTATGCGATACCTGAGCAATTGCGCGTCCCCGGGGAAAGAATCAGTCTTTCTTTGTCGGGCTCGAGACTGCTGTTTGGCAAGCAGGCACGAACGCAGCCTGATCGGTCGCGTCCAGAAACGTTTGGAATTCCAAAACAGCCTGGCACTGCTTCTTGATTTCGGCGCTTTCATTCGCCTGTACGGCAAGACTCAAAAGCATCCAAGATTGGTAAGCGATGGCTCGTCCAAAACTCTTCCGCGCAATTTGGTCGTGAGAGTCAGCTCTCTTAAAGTTATTTTGGTAAATGGCAACTGACCGGGTGGCCTCATCGCGTGCAAGATCATAGCGCTTTTCCTCGACATAGAGACGGCTGAAGCTTTCTAGTGTTTCGGCCATTTCAGGGGCATTCTTGTCGTTACCTGGACGAAGGTCGAGGGCTCTTTTGTAGTTCTGTTCCGCTTCTTGGTATTTCTTTTGCGCCCTGCAGAGATCTCCCATATCCGTCGCCCACCGCCAACGTTCTATTAGGTGTGGACCGCTCTCCAGAGCCGGGGAGAGAAGATCCCGAGCCTTATTCAAGTGCTGTTCGGCGTCGGAGTAGTTGCCCTTGGCCAAAGCGGCTTGGGCCGATTCTTCCGCCGACCAGAAATTCTCTTGGAAAAATAGCTCGTTACTGGTTACGGACTCATTGTTCTTTGGATTGCCGAAGGTCAAAACGGCGATAGTAATCACGGGCGCAGGTTTCCCGTTCACTTCGAATGGCCGAAATTTGGATCTTCGTACGGCCTCGATTGCGGCCGGAACCAATAACGGATGCCCGGAGATGAGACGGCGCGTTACCGCTACTCCAGACTCGTCAATCCCGATCTCCAGAATGACGTTCCCCTGGATGTGTGCCAGCTCTGCCTCTGGCGGATAGTTTGGCGTAATCTTATTCAGGAGATGCTGTGTTGCCTCATCTGGGGCAACCCGCGGCAAAACTGTCTGGCCGAACGCCGTCATGCTTAGAGCGGTGATGCATAGAGCTGAGACAAGAGCGATTCGTCGCACAGATACCTCCACTTGCCCTCGACCGCTACTCCAGCGTGACTGACTTCACCAGATTGCGCGGCCGGTCCACGTCCAGACCTTTTTTGACCGTCATGTAGTAAGCGAACAACTGCAGCGGCACAATCTCCAGAAGCGGCAGCAGCAGCTCAGTGGCCTGCGGAACAAAGATAACGTGGTCGGCCAGGCGGGGAAGTTCTTCATCGCCTTCTGACGCAATCGCAATCACGCGCGCGGACTGCTGCTTGAATCCCCGGATGTTGGCCACATTCTTCTCGTAGCGCAGCACTGATCCCGAGTCTTCCTTGTCGCAAGTCGCGATGATCACCACCGGCAGGTTCTCGTCGATCATTGCATTGGGGCCGTGCTTGGTTTCGCCGGTGGGATAACCTTCGGCGTGGATGTAGGAAACTTCCTTGAGCTTGAGCGCGCCATCCATAGCCACCGGATAGTGGATGGCGCGGCCGATGAAAGAGAAAATCCTGCACCTTGTGGTATTTTTCCGCCAGCTGCTCGCAAGCCGCGGGCGCGGTTTTCAACAATGCTTCCATCTTGCCCGGCAAGTCGAGCAGTTCGCGGATGTACTGCCGCCGCTGTTCTTTGGCAAACTTGCCGCGCACCTGTCCCAGGTAAAGCGCGAACAGGAATAGAGCACCGCCATCTGCGCGGTGAAAGCTTTGGTCGAGGCGATGCTGATCTCCGGGCCGGCGTGAGTGTAGAGCACGCCGTCGGCTTCGCGTGCGATAGTCGAATCCGACCACGTTCGAAATGGCGATGGTGCGCGAACCCTTTGGCCTTGGCCTCTCGCTGTGCCGCCGTGGTGTCGGCGGTCTCGCCGGACTGCGTGATGACAATGGTGAGCTCGCCGCGGCCCGATCAGAGGATTGCGATATTCGAACTCGCTGGCGTAGTCCACATCCACGGGAATGTTGACCAGGTCCTGAATCATGTACTGCCCGGCGATGCCCGGCGTGCCGGCTGGTGCCCGAGGCCACGATGTTGATACGCCGCAGCGCTCTTAAGTTCTTCCATGCCGATGTGGACATCGTCGAGCCGTACCACCGCCTTCCTCGAGCGATACTCGCGGCTCAATCGTGGCGCGCAAGCCCTGGGGCTGCTCGAAGATTTCCTTGAGCATGTAGTGCGGAAATCCCCCTTTGTCAGCCATTCCATTCTCCTGAGAGCTTCAACGTAGCGCCGCCGTCCGGCGCTACTTTCGTCGCAACTAAATCCCCACTCCGCGAATGATCATCTTTCTCACTTCGCCGCCCGGACTCAACACCACCAGATCGGCCGGCGTGCCGGCCTGCAGTGAGCCTCCGTTGCGGGACTCCCGCCACCCGCGCCGGATTCAGGGTGGCCAGGCGCACCGCCTGCGGCAGGTTCCACTGCGCCGAAGCTGCATGACGTTGCGGACTGCGCGGTCCATGGTCAGCACGCTGCCCGCCAGCGGAATCTCCAACCATGCATCTGCCATCTTTCACCTCCACTTCGAGCGAGCCCAGGTGATAGCGGCCGTCGGGCATGCCGGTGGCGGCGGTGGCGTCGGTGACCAGCACCGCGGCTTCCGGTCCTTTCGCCTTCAGGAAAAGCTGCACGATCACGGGATCGACGTGAATTCCATCCGCGATGATTTCGGCGGAGAGCCGGGAATCCGTCAGCACCTCGCCCAGAATCCCGGGATCGCGATGGTCGAGCGGCCGCATCGCGTTAAAAGTATGAGTGGCATGGCGGGCGCCTGCCGCGAAACCCGCCGCGGGCCTCATCCAGATCAGCATTGGAGTGGCCCAGGCTCACGCAAACGCCGCGCGCCGCGGCCAGTGTGATGACTTCGAGCGCGCCCGGCAACTCTGGTGCAATGGTCAGCACGCGAATGTGTCCCCGCGCTGCCTGCCAGAAGCGATCAAACGCCGCCGGCGACGGCGCCAGCAGATTTTCCGGAGGATGCACTCCGCGCCGTTTATGGCTGATAAACGGTCCTTCAAGATGAATCCCCAGTGGCCGCGCCCGCAGTTCGCCGTTTTGTTGTTGTGGATTTCGCTCAGGAGCTTCGATCGCGTCCGCCAGCCGCGTCAACGCGGACAGGGTCGCATCCAGCGGCGCCGTGACCGTGGTCGGGAAATAACTGCTCACTCCATGGGACGCCAGCAGCCGCTCCACTGGCGGCAGCGCGCCGGCGCCGGCTTCCATCACATCATGTCCGGCGCCGCCGTGAATGTGAAGATCAATAAAGCCGGGCGCCAGGATGCCGTCGGCAAAATCTACCAGGCGACTGTCTTTTGGAACTTCTCGGCGCGACCGCGAGGTCACTTCGACGATGGCACCATCGTCCATCAGAAGCAGTGGTTGCTCAATCCGCTCCAGAGGTGTGAACAGCGTGCTGGCGGTGATCGCGATCATGCGATTTCAATGCTATATAGCAAAGCGACATTCTATAGGAAAACCTGGCGCAGCTTAGAGATCGCCCGCCTGAGGCGCGAGACTCGCCACAGCCAACGCCATGATGAATGGTAGGCTCACCTGGCGGCAAACCAAGCCGCCGGCAAGTGCTATACTTTTTAACGGAATCCGAACCCTGAGGCCTTCATGCCTTTGGCCCTCGCGGTTCCGAACAACTTCTTCATTCGACCTTGTCGGGGCGTGGCTCAGCCTGGTAGAGCACCTGGTTCGGGACCAGGGGGTCGGAGGTTCAAATCCTCTCGCCCCGACCAATAACTTCATCAACTAAGAGTTCCGAGACCGGGTCCTGAGTGTAATGGCCTGGTAACAACACTTGTTTTTATTGAGAATTGAAAGCATCATTCTCAAATGGTGCAACGCTTGTCATTTTTCGTTTCGATGCTGGCTGGCATGCTTTGGGTCGTCGTGTTTAGCCTGCTTTGTAAACCGTCGGGTGTACCGAAGCCCGGAAGATTTCAGGAACGCCCCGCCGTACTACGAAGGTTAAGCCTTAATCAATATGTTTGTTTGTTCGGCAGTCTGGGTTGGGGCTTTGCGATGTTTGTCAGTTCAGTTGTCGATGACTACATCCGAAGGTCCGGCGAATCGTTCGACGGCCTCTCGCTGGTGTTCAGGCTAGTGGGATGGTTAGCATCAGGTTGCGTGTTCGGGTGGCTGTTATGGGGCGGAAGCCGACAGGATCACTCGCTCCCGTAGTGCTGTTTCGTTCTGACTGTCGTAATATCGTGATATCGCTCATTGAGGGTCTTGAAGGCCATAGCCTGACTACAACACTGATCACTTCCAAAACGAGTATCATCTGGGTACCCGATCGATTCCTGTTCACCGAAGAAGCGAGGATCCGGCCGGGAAACGAAATCCAAAGCAAGGTAGGGAGCACCGAACGTGAGAAAACTCCTTCTGTTCTTGCTGTTGCTGGCACACGGACTCCGAGCGCAAGAGCGGCAGACAGACCCCACTTGGCTGCATCGCTACGTTCCAGACCTCTCGGAGACCAAGGCGGATCTTACCTCTCCAACTTGCCACTACCGGGCTATTTTCGGCGAGGGGGACAAAGAGAACCGATCCCTGCAAAGTGTAACTCGCTTCGGCGAAGTCTCGTTGGATCGGCATGGCAATTGCCAGACCGTACTTTACGACCGCCAGGAAGAGATCTATTTCGTCGTCGAAGGGGCGGGCGTGCTGCACTACCAAGATCAGGTTCAAGCATTGCGCAAGCGCGACTTCACGTACCTCCCTCCAGGCGTGAAGCATTCGATTGAAAACCACTCGGATGGGCCGCTGCGCCTGCTGGTGATGGGGTTCAAAATCCCGTCATCGATTTCAATCGGGGCGCCGATGCCACATCCGAGAGTCGCAAACCTGGAGGATGCAAGGGAGGAGACTGTCAGCGGTCACCCGAACTCAGTTCTGTACAAACTTCTGATCGGCCTGCACACCGGAAAGCGAGACTTGATTGATGAAGCGTACGTGATGAACAGCTTTTTCTGGATGGATTTTGCGCCCGGAGGCACGAACTGGCCTCACCACCACCAGGCCGCAGAAGAAATCTACCTAGTAATGGACGGCCAGGGCGAAATCGTGGCCGGCGGTGGGACGGACGGGGTCGAAGGCCGCCATGCCGCCAAGGCAGGAGACGCCTACTACTTTCGTCCCAACTGCACGGTGGGCTTTTACAACCAGGACAAAGCCAGCGCCAAGGCCTACATTTTGGCTGTGCGATCGCGCATTCCACTGCATGAGGATGAAGAGTAGGTGCTTAGTCTCGGCGGTGTAGAACTACATGTCCCGAAATCCAGCCGTCGATCTTTTGTGAAAGCGGGTAGTTGGCGAAATATGAGCCTGTTGAACCGGGAACCACAGAAAAGTTCGAAAATCGTTCTCTAGGGCCGACCAATTTACCTCAATCCCGTCATTGAATTAGCGAACTTCCGGTTTTTTCAAATTGCACAACTTGGGTCAACTTGGGTCGGATAAGCAAATCCTCGACCTTCTGCACCGCTGCCCGAGCATCGGCCAGGATCGAATGCAGGTAGACGTCTCGGGTCACCTCTGAAGAAGAATGCCCAAGAAGCGCCTGCACCGTGCCCAGCGGAGTGCCCACAGCATCGAGCAGAGTGGCATTGGCATGCCGCAGCCAGTGCCAGGTCACGCCCGTCAGCCCGAGCCTCTTGCAAATTGGCTTGAGCTGCCGGTTGACCAGATTGTGTCGGTCGAGCGGTGTCCCCTTACCCGTGCTAAACACCAAAGCGTCGGGATTCGCTCCGGCTGGCTTAAGAGCCGAAAGAATGTCGATAGACTTTGCCCCAAGGGAACCGACCGCTTGCTGCGCTGACTCTTGGGCTCATCGAAGTGACCTTCGTAAACGGCCATTTTGGTAGGCGGAACTGAACTCGGAAAGGGCGGGAGTCGCGGGGCCCAGGTCACTCAGCACTGTGATTGGGATCACTTGCGACTGAGACGGTGTCGGCCTAAACTCACATCATGCGACGTTTTGCCGCCATTGCCGTAGCCTTCCTGGTGATCTGCTGGACTGCTGCGCCGCTGTTGGCGTGCATGATCCCAGACAGAGCAATGACAGCTCCAGAGCGGGAATGCTGCAAGCATATGGCGCAGCTGTGCGGTTCGGCGAACATGCCGCAGTCGCACTCTTGCTGCAAGACGGAAGTTCGACCAGGCACCACAATGGTTGTGGCAAACAACCAGCAGTCTGGTCCGGTACCACAATTAGTTGCGGCCCTCCCCGTTCCAATATCGCCACAGGGCTCGGGCTGGTTTCACAAGAACACTCCCCACCATCCACCAACCGAATACCTACCTGACACAACTGTTCTGAGAGTCTAGGCAGATCTCCGTCCCCTTGTTTGTTTTTGGGCGTAAGCCCGAAGTGTCTTACTACTGACGGAGAGAATATGAAAGTTCTGTACGCAATGTTCTTGGTGTGCGCGTGCGCGCTGAGCGCTGCAGCAGAGGACCCTTTTCCTGCTGCGGATGCACTGTTGCCTCAGCACCAGCATTCCGTGGCATCCGGTCGTGCCTTCACGCTTGACGAGGTTGAGCAAATGGCGCTCATCGGCAATCCCGACATTGGGGTCGCGGTCAAGCAGTTAGCTGTGGTTGAAGCCCACGTACCTGCGGCTGGTGCTCTCGATGATCCCTCATTGATGTATCGAGGTTGGGCAGTACCTCTGCGCCGACCTTGGGACTTCAACGCTGCCCAAAACATGTTCATGGTGAGCCAGACGTTTCCGGGGTTCGGAAAACGAGGGCTGCGCACGGACATTGCCCAAAGCGATGTAGCCGAAGCGAAGGCGACGCTGGATAACATACGGCTCGATGTTCGAGTACGGGTGCGCAAAGCATTCTACGATCTCCTGCGTACCCAAGATGAGCTTCGCATCCACGACGAGCACGTGGCCATAGCCCGGCAGGCAGTGGAGGCAGCCAGGATCAAATACACGGTTGGGAAAGTGCCCCAGCAAGACATCCTGAAGGCACAAGTCGAGCTGACCCGCCTCGCCGAGCACCTGATCCATTTCGAGCAGGATGCCGAAGTTGCTCGCGCTCGACTCAGCACCCTCCTGGGACACGACCCGGCCGCGTCCATCAATGTTCGCGGAAACTATGCCATTCCGCAGTATTTGCCCGGAACAGAAGCGCTCGAAAAGCTGGCCCTGGCCTCGCGACCCGACCTGGCCCAGGCGCACGTCACCTTGGAGAAGAGTCGTCAGCAGCAAACGCTGGCAGACAAGAGTTACACCCCCGATTTCACTGTTTCGGCGGGCTACATGCTCATGCCGGGCGGCTCGAATATCCGCAACAACTACATGGTGGAAGGGTCGATCAACCTGCCCTGGTTGAACCATCGCAAGCATGACACCGAAATTTCTGAGGCCAAGGCTGTGGTCAGCGAGCAGGATGCCCAGCTTGCCGCCTTGCGGAACTCTGCTTTTGGCCAGATCCAGGAAGCGCTGGCGCAGGTGCGGTCTGCGAAGAGGCTTGCAGACCTCTATAAAAGTTTGCTGCAGCCGCAAGCTCAAGCCACGCTGCGCTCGACGGTCATTGCCTACGAAAACGACCGTACCGACTTCCTCAATCTGCTCGACAGCCAGACAACGGTTGTGGACATCGATCTCGCTTACTTTCAAGCCATGGCGGACTTCGAGACGCGATTTACTGATTTGGAACTCGCAGTAGGAGCGCCAATCGACAGGACAGGACAACCCAATACTCCGGAGGTGACGAAATGAGCGAGCGCACTTATCAGCAAGCCTTTGCCATTAGCGCAGTAATTTGCCTTGTGTTGGCCGGTGCGCTCGCGTATGTCATCTGGGGACGCGGTCGCGTTGCGCCTGCAAGCGATGATGCGAGCCCTGTGATGGCCAAGGGCCCCAACGTCCCTGAGCCGCCGCCAGCCGGCACCGTCTTTTCGTCTGGCGCGTCTGCACCCCTTACTCCCGTACAACTTTCTCCGCAGCGGATGCAGGCAATCAGCGTGACGACTGCCCTGGTTGAGATACGAGACGTTAGTGACGAACTGCGGGTGCCGGGCAACGTGGACATTGATCAGCGGCGGCTTGCGTATGTGCAGACCCGCTATACCGGATGGATTCAGAGTGTCTTTGCGAATGCGACGTACCAATACGTGCGCAAGGGGCAGCGCGTGTTCACCATCTACAGCCCGGACCTGGTGAGCAGCGAGCAGGAGTACCTGCTTGCAAAGCAGAACCAGAAGCGGTTTCCGCAGGATGCGCATGGAACAGCAGCGCATGAAGGTGGATGGCTTGTGCAGGCTGCTGCCGATCGTTTGCGACAGTTCGGCGTGCCGCCGGAAGTGAGATCGCAGACCTTGATCAAAGCGGCACGGTGCAGCACGATGTGACCGTTGATTCGCCCGTATCGGGATATATCACGGAACTCAACGCACTTGCCAATCCGTATGTGCAAGCCGAAACGAAGCTCTACACAATTGCCGATCTGTCTACGGTGTGGGTATACGCCAACGTGTTTCAGAACGATGTCGGCCGCCTGAAGCCAGGGATGCCTGCGCAGATAACGGTGGATGCCTATCCGGGACGCACATTCAACGGACGCATCGATCAGGTTCTGCCGCAGGTCGATCTGACGACGCGCACCGTACGCGTGCGCTTCGTTTTCAACAATCCGGGAGTCGTGCTCAAACCGGGCATGTACGTCAACGTCAACATCGCGGCGCCGATGGGCCGTCAACTGGTTGTTCCCGCCACCGCCGTGTTGCACACCGGCTCACGCGCCAATCGCATTCATCGATCACGGAGACGGCAATCTCGAACCGCGCACGATCGAGACCGGACCGCAGATCGATGATCACGTCGTTGTGCTCAGCGGTTTCAAGGCCGACGAGCAGGTTGTCAGCTCGGCCAACTTTCTGGTGGACTCAGAGGCGCAGTTGCAGGCAGCGTTTCGGCTCGTTCACGTCCTCCGCAAGGTGCAGGAACGGCAGCGGCGATGAAGGCGTCGCCGAGCGCAGTTGTCGATTTCAGCACGCATCCCTCACCGCCGCGTAAAGGCGCAAACTCGTGCGAGTGAAGTTGACCAGCCCTGATGGCAAGCCTGTCGCTGGGGCGGAGGTGAATGCGACCTTCTTTATGGCGGCTATGCCTGCGATGGGAATGGCCGCAATGCGAAGCCACTGCTCACTCTGCAGACAAGGGCAATGGCAACTATGAGGGCTCTCTGGACCTGGAGAGCGGAGGTACCTGGCAGGTCACGGTAATGGTGAAACGAGGCGGTCAGACCATTGCAACCAGACAACTGAGCGTGAACGCTGCGGGAGGCATGTGATGATTTCACGAATCATTGCCTGGTGCGCGCGCAATCGATTCCTGGTTTTCACAAGGGTGGCGCTGTTCACTGTTGCCGGTCTATGGTGCCTTCGGCACGTGCCACTCGATGCGCTCCCCGACATCAGCGACGTGCAGGTGATCATTCACACGGAGTGGGAGGGAGAGCCTCCGAATGTCATCGAGGATCAGGTCACTTACCCGATCGTCACCGCGCTGCTGGCAGCGCCGCAGGTGAAGACCGTGCGCGCGCAGACCATGTTCGGCGACTCGTATGTCTTCGTCGTCTTTGAGGACGGCACCGATCTCTACTGGGCACGTTCGCGCGTCATCGAGTACCTGCAGCAGATCGCGGGGACGCTTCCGCCGGACGTGCATCCTGCAATCGGACCCGATGCAACCGGCGCCGGCTGGGTGTATGAGTACGCGATCGTCGATCGCACCCACAACAAGAGCCTGGCCGATCTGCGCGCCTTGCAGGACTGGTTCCTCCGCTATCAGCTCGAAACCGTGCCCGGCGTGGCGGAGGTCGCGAGCATCGGCGGCTTCGTCCGTCAGTATCAGGTGAAGCTCGATCCCAACAAGCTCGTTCTCCTACGGCATCTCCGCTCTCGACTGTGATCGAACGCGTCCGCGACAGCACGAATGAAGTGGGCGGCAATGTGCTCGAGATGAGCGGCGCCGAATACATGGTTCGCGGCCTCGGCTATCTGCGGTCTCTCGCCGATCTGGAGAATGTTCCGGTCGCGACAAAGAACGGCACGCCCGTGCTGGTGCGCGATCTGGGCACGGTATCGTTCGGCCCGGACGTACGCCGCGGCGCGGCGGACTGGCAGGGCGAAGGAGAGACCGTTGGGCGGCATCGTCGTCATGCGCTACGGCATGAACGCGCTCAACGTGATTCGCGGTGTCAAAGCAAAGCTGCGCGAAATTGCACCATCGCTGCCCTCCGGCGTGGAGATTGTGACAGGCTACGACCGCTCATGGCTGATCAACGAATCCATCAACACGCTCAAGCGCGATCTGATCGAGGAAGCGATCATTGTCAGCTTCGTGATGCATCGTCTTCCTGTTCCATTTCCGCTCGGCGCTCATCCCCATTCTCACGCTGCCGATCGCCGTGGTCGCGGCATTCATTCCCATGTACTACCTGCAACGTCAGCTCCAACATCATGTCGCTGGGCGGGCTGGCGCTGGCCGATCGGGGTGCTCATCGACGCTGCGATCGTGATGGTGGAAAACGGCTACGCCATCTGGCGGAACGCAGCGACTGGCGCGCCGGCGAGCATACGGAGAAGCTCAGCTCCCATGAACGAGAGCATTCTGGTGGACGCGGCGAAGACAGGTTGGCCCGGCGCTCTTCTTCTCGCTCATCATCATCGTGGTGTCGTTCCTTCCGGTCTTCCTGCTCGAAGCGCAGGAAGGCCGCATGTTCCGTCCCCTGGCCTGGACCAAGACGTCTGGCGTTGGCTTTCTCCTCGCTGCTTTCCATCACGCTGGTGCCGGCGCTCATGCCGCTGTTCATTCGCGGCCAGCTTCGTCCTGAATCACAGGAATCCCGCGGCGCGCGTCACGCAAGCCATCTATCTGCCGGTCTTGCGCTGGTGCCTGCGGCACTGGAAAGTCGCTGATCGCTACTCAATCTCATCTTTCTGGCTGTGACGATTCCCCTTGTACTTCAGGCTCGGCAGCCAGTTCATGCCGCCGCTGTATGAGGGTTCTGCGCTCTACATGCCCACCGCGCTGCCCGGGATTTCCATCAGCCAGGCGACGTTGCTGATGCAGGAGCAGGACCGCATCATCCGCTCCTTTCCCGAGGTGGCAAGCGTCTTCGGCACCGTCGGCCGCTCCGACAGCGCCACCGACAACGCGCCCCTCGACATGTACGACACCACGATCATGCTGAAGCCCCGCGAGCAGTGGCGGCCGGGCATGACCTATGAGAAGCTGATCTCGGAAATGGATGAAAAACTCCAGTTCCCGGGCCTGACCAACACCTGGACCATGCCGGTGCGAAACCGGCTCGACATGGAACTCACCGGCATCAAAACTCCGGTGGGATCTAAGATCCAGGGGCCCGATCTGGCGCAGCATCGAGGACATCGGCGCACGAATGCAACAGATTCTTACCGGCATTCCGGAAACCAGCTCGGTCTTTGCCGAGCGCGTGTCGCAGGGCTTTTACCTCAACGTGGAAGTGAACCGCCCGGAAGCGGCGCGCTACGGACTGACCGTCGGCGACGTGCAGCGCGCGATCACCTCCGGCATCGGCGGGCAGAATATCGCCGAGAATATCGAAGGCCGCGAGCGCTATCCCATCTCCGTTCGCTATGAGCGCGATTTCCGGGATGATCCTCGAAGACTTGGCGCAGGCGCTCATCGCCACGCCATCGGGAGCGCAGATTCCCATCAGCGAAATCGCCAAGATTTCGTTCTCGCGCGGGCCCGCGATGATTCGCGACGAGGATGGCGCGCTCACCGGCTATGTCTATCTCGATTTGAAAACGCAGGACTACGGCGGCTTCGTCGACCGACGCCGACCAACTCCTGCATGAGAAGCTGCAGCTGCCGGCCGGCTACATCTGAAGATGGTCCGGCGAATATGAGTTCGAGCTGCGCGCCAAAGAGCGGCTAAAGATCATCCTGCCGATCGTCTTCTTTGCGATCTTTCTGCTGCTGTACATGGTGTTCCATTCCGCAACCGAGGCCGCGGTGCTGATCTTTCCGACGCTCTACGCGATGACGGGCGGACTTATTCTCCAGTGGTATCTTGGCTACAACTTCAGCGTCGCGGTCTGGGTCGGCTACATCGCGCTATTTGGAATTGCCGTCGAGACCGGCGTCGTGATGGTCGTCTATTTGCACGAAGCGCTTCGCATCGGAAGCTTGCCGACGGGGACGCCACTGACGCGATCGATGACTCGAGCAGGCCGCCATCGAAGGCGCCGTTCAGCGTTTGCGTCCCAAACTGATGACCGTGACGCGCCGTGATTCTGGCAGCCTTGTGCCGATCCTGTGGGAGACCGGCATCGGATCGGACGTCATGAAGCCCATCGCCGCGCCGATTGTCGGCGGCATGATCACCTCGACGATTCACGTGCTGATTCTGGTCCCGGTCTTTTCTTCGTGATGATGAAGGCCCGCGCGCTGCGGCACGGCACTTTGACGAAACAACCGGCAGCGGAACAAGCCTGAACATTGGCCGTGAAGGGGGTCAGATACTCCCAGGGCGTTCGCGAATTCAAGTCGACTGTGCCGCGAATGCGCGCCTTTAAAGATGTTATAAGCCGCCAGAAATAACAGAGATCGATAGCCCCAACCCAAATATCACAAACGAGAGGATTGTCATCCAAGTGAGGACGCTGTTTGATACCGATTTTGCATCATCGTCCATCGGTGGCTTGCTCGTTCGTTGCGCGCCGCCAGTGGGCTCGCTGGGCGAGTGATCGTCATGCGTGGTTTTACGTGCTCCACCGTTTACAAATTCGCCCGATGGTCGCACCGTCATCATGCCGTGCTTCATATGTCGGGATACCAACCACCAATTCATGGGATACGCGGTGATGAAACCAACAAGCAGGGCCATGGACATAATGAACCAGAATGCCGGTCCAGATGGATTGTGCCTCAGGGGAGCACTCTTCATTGCCAAAGTCATCGCAGGCACCATGCCGCCCATGAGGCAGTTCATGGACAGCAACTCCGGAAAGAAAGTGCTGGAGAGCGCTCGCATATACGAACCACCTGCCATGCCGCGCATGAACAAAGATTGGAAGACACTCCATCCGAAGCCGAAGCCCAATTGGATAAATGGAATAAGCTGGCGATGACCGCGCCCGCCAGGATGCCCACGCCATCGCCGGCTACACAATGCATCGTCGAACCTAGAACTGTCTCCAGCGTGTAGCGACGTAGCGTTCGTGCAC
>CAWDFW010000029.1:0-101324 GCA_963801595.1 Terriglobia bacterium
CCTCGAAGGCAGCCCGCAGAAGGGGGACAAAGCGGGCGCATTCCTGTGGTCGGTGCTGTCCGATCTATGGACCTACTCTGCCAATCGGGTCCCAGAAATCTCCAATTCCATCGTGGAGATCGATCGTGCTATGCGCCTCGGCTTCAACTGGAAGCTGGGCCCCTTCGAACTGTGGGACGCAGCCGGGGTTGAGCCCACCGTGGCGCGTATGAAGAAAGAAGACCGCCCGGTAGCAGCCAATGTCGAGCAACTGCTGGCGGCAGGTAAAAAGTCCTGGTATATGGACGATCCCAAACCTGCCTCGGGCCGGGTTTACTTTGATCTCAGAAGCGCGAAGTATGCGCCTGTTGAAGTTCCCGAGGGCGTGTGGTCGGTCGAGGTGGCAAAAAAATCCAACGGTGTAGTCAAGAAGAATTCGGGCGCGTCGCTGGTCGATCTGGGCGACGGCATCGCCTGCATCGAGTTCCACTCCAAGATGAACTCGCTGGGTGGCGACATCGTCGGGCTTATCAGTCAGACCCTGAAGCCAGGCGGGCCCGGCGATGGCTTCGACGGGTTCGTCATCACCAACGATGCGGACAACTTTTCGGTCGGCGCCAATGTCATGCTGTTGCTTATGTCCGTCCAGGAAGAAGAGTGGGACGAGGTCGATCTCGCCATCCGCCAGTTCCAGGGCATGACCCAGGCCATCAAGTTCTCGCCCAAGCCGGTAGTGGCAGCACCTTTCGGACTGTGCCTGGGGGGCGGGACTGAGATCACTCTGCACGCCGCAGCCCGCCAGCCCCATGCCGAACTCTACGCCGGACTGGTGGAAGTGGGCGTCGGTCTGCTCCCCGGAGGAGGCGGCTGCAAAGAGATGCTGCTGCGCGCAGTGGATAGTGCGGCGGCGATTCGTCCCGGACGCGGCGAGTCCATTGAACTCATGGAGGCAATGAAGAAAGCCTTCGAGACGATCGCTACCGGAAAGGTTGCGACTTCGGCTCACGAAGCGCGCGGTCTGGGCTTCCTCCATGAGGCTGACAACATCACCATGAACCGAGAGCGTGTACTGGCCGACGCCAAGGCCCGCGCACTGGAACTGGTTCGCGCCGGATACGAACCTCCGCAGCCCCGGACCGATATTCCGGCACCCGGGGAGAACGTCCTGGCGGCGCTGCGGCTTGGGGTGCACATCATGCGGCAGGGGGAATACATTTCCGACCACGAAGTGAAGATCGCAACTAAGGTCGCTGAAGTGCTGTGCGGCGGCAATGTAACTTCAGGCACGCCGGTGAGCGAACAATACATTCTTGACCTCGAGCGAGAGGCATTTAAGTCGCTGTGCGGCGAGCGGAAGACGCAGGAGAGAATTCAGTACACGTTGAAGACGGGGAAGACGCTGCGGAATTAAACTGCACACGTAGGGGCAGGTGTCCTCACCTGCCCGGCGGACAGAGTCCGCTTTGGCGAGCTTCGCCCGCCCACCCAAACGATGACGATAGGGCCTACGCCATCAAATTCCGATCCCCATGATCGGCTCTCGTCACATGCGGGAACCGGCGCACCGCGGGTTGCCTGCCTCGCCTGGCGCGCCAAAGGTCGTATTGAGACTGCATGTTGATCCAGAGGTCCGGCGACGTCCCCAGAGCAGCCCCCAGGCGGAGAGCCATGTTGGCGGAGATTCCTGCTTTGCCGTTCAGCACTCGCGACAGAGTCACGCGGGTGACCCGCAGATGGGCCGCGGCTGCGGACACCGCCATCTCTCCGAGGTACTCGCGGAGGACCAGTCCGGGATGGGGCGGATTGTGCATGCGCATAGACAACTCCTAGTAGTAGTCCTGATAGTTGACGAGGACTGCGTCCTCGCCTTCGAACCTGAAGGTCACGCACCAGTTCCCGCTGACCCAGACTGCCCAGTGGTCCTTTAACTCACCAGCCAGCGGATGCAGTTTCCATCCCGGAGCGTTCATGTCGGCTGGGCGCTTCGCATTGTCGAGGGCGAACAGTTGCAAGCGCAGCTTGCCGGCGTGCTTCGGTTGAATGCCAGCCTTTGATCCGGTGCGGAAGAACTTTTCTATCCCCCGATGCCGGAAGCTTTTGATCACTGTGTATAGTGTAACGATACTGGTTACGACAGGTCAATGCTTCAATTGCAAGCGTCCAGGCCAGGCGAAACCTGCAAGCCGGGCCCTGGGTGGGAGGCCTTCAACAGTTTGTCGGCCGATTCTGCGGGCTCCGGCGCGATGGCCGAGTGCTAAACTTGCTGAATACGACCCTGGACATTTGATTATGAGAGAAGTCGTCATTGCCTCCTCAGTTCGCACTCCGGTAGGACGCGCGTTTAAAGGCACACTGCGCGCGACGCGTCCCGATGAACTGGCTGCCATCGCCATCAAGGGCGCGCTGGAGCGCGTGCCGCAGGTGGATACCGGAGAAATCGAAGACGTCATCCTGGGCTGCGCCATGCCTGAGGCCGAGCAGGGGATGAATGTTGCGCGCATCGCCGCGCTGCGGGCCGGGTTGCCGGTCGAGGTTTCGGCGATGACCATCAATCGCTTCTGCTCGTCCGGACTGCAGGCGATTGCGATGGCGGCGGAGCGCATCATGAGCGGCGGCGCGGAGATCATCGTGGCCGGCGGAACGGAATCGATGTCCATGATTCCCATGGGCGGACACAAGATTTCGCCGAATCCCTGGCTGATTGACCACTATCCCGACGCATATCTCACCATGGGACTGACGGCCGAACGATTGTCACAGCGCTTCGGCATCACGCGGCAGGCTGCCGACGAATTTTCGTTGCGCAGTCACCAGAAAGCGCTGGCTGCGATCCAGGCAGGAAAGTTTGCCGATGAGACCGTGCCGGTGAACGTGAGTTTCACTGTCCCGAACGGCTCGAAGCCGAAACGGCAGGAAATTATCTTCAAGGTGGACGAAGGGCCGCGGGCTGATACTTCGCTCGAAGCCCTGCTCGCACTCAAGCCGGTGTTTCATGCCAGGGGAACGGTGACAGCGGGCAACTCCTCGCAGACTTCCGATGGTGCGGCCGCTGCCGTGATCATGTCGGCAGAGCGAGCGGCGGGGCTGGGAATCAAGCCGCTGGTGCGCTATGTTTCGTTTGCCACAGCCGGATACAAGCCCGACGAAATGGGACTGGGCCCGGTTTTTGCCATCCCGAAGGCGCTGAAGATCGCGGGGCTTAAGCTTTCCGACATCGACGTGATCGAGTTGAACGAAGCCTTTGCCGCGCAGTCGCTGGCGGTGATCAAGGAAGCCGGGCTCGATCCGCGAGCGGGTAAATCCGAATGGGGGAGCGATTGCGTTGGGACATCCGCTGGGCTGTACGGGCGCAAAGCTGACGGCCACTATCATCCGCGAAATGAAGCGCCGCAACGCACGCTATGGGATGGTGACGATGTGTGTGGGCGGGGGAATGGGTGCAGCCGGCATCTTCGAAAACCTGAATTGACCACGGAGGCGCGGAGAAAAGCTTGGTGATTTCATTTCCTCTGTTTACGCCTACAAGCTGATCTGCTTCGTCATCTGGCATAAAGTACAATAGTCCCAGCGATTTTCCTCCGTGTCTCTGAGGCTCCGTAGTGGAATTAGCTTTCTAGGAGCGACAATGGCCACAGTTTCCGCAATTCCCGGCACCAAGATTTCCGGCGGCAGCTTTCTGCTCGAAGAGCGCAAGGTTGACGAGGTCTTTACTCCAGAGGATTTCACCGAGCAGCATCAACTCATTGGCCAGACCGCGGAAGAATTCGCGGCCAACGAAATCCTGCCCAATGCCGAAAAGATGGAGCATAAGGACTTCTCCATCTCTCGTGATCTGCTGAAGAAGGCCGGGGACCTGGGACTCAGCGGAGTCGAAATCCCCGAGGCCTACGGCGGCCTGGAAATGGACAAGGTCACCGCCGCCGTGATCGCCGATCACATCGCCAAGTATGCAGGCTTCGCCACCACCTGGGGCGCGCATTCCGGCATTGGCACACTGCCTATCGTTTACTTCGGCACGGAAGAACAGAAGAAGAAATATCTGCCGCGGCTGGCCGCTGGAGAAATTGTCGGGGCTTACGCCTTGTCGGAAGCGTCCTCCGGTTCCGATGCGCTGAACTGCCGCGCTCGCGCCCAACTCTCGCCCGACGGCAAGCACTACATCCTCAATGGCGAGAAGATGTGGATCACCAACGCCGGCTTTGCCGACCTGTTTACCGTGTTCGCGAAAGTGGATGGCGAAAAGTTCAGCGCGTTTCTGGTGGAAAAAACTTTCCCGGGATTCTCCATCGGCGCGGAAGAGCACAAGATGGGCATCCGCGGCTCTTCCACCTGTCCCTTGATTCTCAACGACTGCAAGGTCCCGGTGGAAAACCTGCTGGGTGAAATCGGCAAGGGGCACGTCATCGCTTTTAACATCCTCAACGTGGGACGCTTCAAGCTGGGGGCGATGTGCGTCGGCGGGGCGCGGCTCTCGCTGGAGAACGCGATTTCTTACGCCAAGCAGCGCAAGGCATTCAACAAGGTGATCGCCGACTTCGGCCTGGTGCGCGAGAAGCTGGCCAACATGGCGACCTTGATCTATGTGGGCGAGGCATTGGTTTATCGCACCGTAGGCATGATGGATGTGGCGCTCAACGAAGTGGACAAAGCCGGCGCCGAGGCGGCCAAAGAAACCCGCAAGGCGATCGAGGAGTACGCGGTCGAATGCTCCATCCTCAAGGTATGGGGCTCGGAGATGATCGACTACGTGGTCGATGAAACCGTGCAGATCTACGGCGGCTACGGCTTTGTCGAAGAGTACCCGGCGGAGCGTGCATACCGCGATGCGCGCATCAACCGCATCTTCGAAGGCACCAATGAAATCAACCGACTGATCATCACCGGCTTTCTGCTCAAGCGAGCCATGTCAGGACAGTTGCCGCTGATGCCGGCGATCAAGAAGCTGATGGACGAAGTGCTGGCCGGGCCGAGCGCGGGCGAGGAACTGGAAGGCCCCTTGGCGGAAGAGCGCAAACTGGTGACCCAGGCCAAGAAGCTGGGCCTGTTCGCCGCCGGGGCCGCGACCCAGAAATACATGCAGGCCATCCAGGACCAGCAGGAAGTCATGGGCGCCATCGCCGACATCGCAATTGAGACCTACGCCATGGAGTCGGCGGTGCTGCGATCGCAAAAGATGGTGCAGCAGAACGGCGAGGCAGCGGCGGCCTCTGCGCTCGCCATGACCCGGATCTATCTCTCGCAAGCCATGGACAGGACGGAAGCCGCGGCGAAGAAAATCATCGCCGCCGTGGCCGAGGGTGACATGCTGCGAACCCAGCTGGCCATCCTGCGCCGCTTGGTGAAACACGAGCCATTCAACACCATCGCGCTGCGGCAGCAGGTCGCTCAGAAAGTAATCGAGCGGGGAAAATATACGCTGGCCTAAACCTGTTGAACCACAGAGGACACGGAGCAACACAGAGGTAGAGCTAAGATCCAAGGCCTTACGCTGTGCCTAAGCCCTAGGGCGTGTCTAAGCCTTCTTCTTTAGTTCTTCCATCACACTCTGGATCAATTCCTTCGCGTCCGTCAGTCCCTTCATCACCAGCTGGATGTCGAGGACCGGCTTGCCCGGCCAGCGCTGGCTCTGGCAATAGACGCCGTGCTGGCCGACCAGCGCCATGGCGTCGGTGATCGTGTCCATGGTCACCGCCAACCGCCCTCGCGGGACGCCCATCATGGTTTCGTAGTGTTCCAGTTCTTGATGCTTTTCGTCGAATACCGGCATGGCTTGATTGTATCGGGCGGGTTGCGTGGAGCATAATTGCCGGCGGCCGCTGTCCAGGTCTTCGGAGTTACGTCAAAAGACTTAGGACGAGCAACTTCTGGCCCTTGCCAGGAGCCAGAAGCCAATTACTCAAGGAGAGATTCATGAAGATACGCATCGCAATCGTCGTTTTCTTGCTGCCCGTGTTGGCCATGCTGGCCTGTGCCCAGGATGCGAGCAAGCGCCCCAGCCCACCCGCACAGGCGCAATGCAAGTTCAGCGACGGCAAGACTGTCAAGACGGACTATTCGAGTCCGCGCACGAAGGGCCGCAAGATATTTGGCGGACTGGTGCCTTACGGCGAGGTATGGCGGACCGGTGCCAATGAGGCCACCACGCTGGTCACAGACACCAACCTGAACGTTGGCGGCAAAGATGTTCCCGCGGGGAGCTACACGCTTTTCACCCTCCCCAACGCCGACAAATGGGTCCTGATCATCAGCAAGAAAACCGGGGAGTGGGGTATTCCTTACCCAGGCCAGGGAGAGGACTTTACCCGCGTGGACATGCGGGTGTCGCAACTGCCCTCGCCGATGGAGAATTTCACCATCGGATTTGACCAGACCGGCTCGACCTGCGCCATGCATGTGGACTGGGAGAGAACGCGCGCTACGGTGGACATCAGCGAGAAAAAGTAAGGGTGCACAGTGGACCGGCCGCGGTGGAAGTCAGCGCGTGTTTCCGGAAAGCGCATCCACCGCATGCCGGGCTTCCGGCATTTCCGGCGAAAGCTTCAAGGCAGCCTGGTAGGCGGCCAATGCTTCCGAGCGGCGCCCCGTTCTATCGAGAGCACGACCGAGCAGGAAAAATCCCGTGTCCGTGGGCTGCAACTCAACCGCCTTCGAATAATTGCTGATAGCGTCATCCATCCGGCCTTGCTTTTCCAGTAACTCACCCAGCCCCAGGTACGCGTTGTACTGGTTTGGGTTCAACTGCATGGCCTGTTCGTAACTGGTGCGGGCCTTTTCATCTTCGCCGAGCTTACGATAGGCCGCACCGAGGTTGGCGTAAGTTGCCGCCAGCAAGCCCGGGTCCGAAGTGAGACTGATCACCCGGTTGTTTTGCTCGATGGCTTCGGCCATGTGCCCATGTTCCTGAAGGTAGGCACCCAGGTTGGAGCGGCTCATGGGATCGAGCGGATTGATTTCGGCTGCGGCCTGGAAATGTAGATACGCTTCGTCGGTTTTGCCCAGCAACAGGAGTGCGCCGCCCAGATTGTCCTGCGCGATGAAATTTCTGCCAGTCACGGCGAGGGCGTGCGTCCAGAGATCGTAGTTGCTCGACCAGTAACCCAGCTGCCGGTTGGTGGCGAAAGCAAGAGCGAGCAGAACGCACGCCGCTGGAATCACGCGGACAATAGGGCCGAACTGTTTCGAATCGGCCAGATCAGCGAGTCCCCAGGCGACGGCGATAAAGATTCCAACCAGCGGAATGTACGCATAGCGGTCGGCCATGGCCTGATCACCGACTTGTACCAGTCCGATCACCGGAACCAAAGTCCCGAGGAACCACAGCCAGCCTGTCATCAGATATCGTTTCGTCCGGAACTTCAGCACAACGCTACTCACGGCCACGAGCGCCAGCACCGACGTCACCAACTGCCACGCCGCCAGCGAATCTCCGGGATGGGGATAGATGGGAGCCAGATGGGACGGCCAGATCATCTTCCACAAATACGTGGCGTAAGCCACAGTCGCATTTTCCAGACGCACGGCCATCGAGAACTGCGCGGTAGAGCGCACGGCCCCACCCGCGCGCTGCGCGTGCATGGTGATTACCGCGCTGGCAGCGGAAAGGGCGAGTAGGGGTATCTTCTCGACGACAAGCTTCGACCGGGGTGCGTGCGACCTGTCGGCCGGACTTTCCCGGATCCTGCCCAGCGGCCAGTAGTCCAGCAATAGGAGCACAAACGGGAGCGTGATGACCATCGGCTTCGACATCAGTCCCAAAACAAACAAGCCGGTGAATGCCAGGTACCGGCTCCAATCGGGCTTCCGTGCATACCAGCAGTAGGCGATGAGCGACGCGAAAAAGAAGAACGTACTGAGGACGTTTTTGCGCTCCGCTACCCATGCCACCGATTCGACATTGATGGGATGAAGCGCGAATAGCGCCGTTACGAACCAACTCGGCCCCGCGCGGCCGGTGGCGTAAATGAGAAACAAAAATAGAAGAACGGCGTTCGCTGCGTGAATCAGCACGCTGGTGAAATGGTGTCCGGCAGGGTTCTGGTGAAACAGTTGATAGTCGAGCGCATGCGACAGCCAGGTGAGCGGATGCCAGTTTCCCTGCTCGGTGGACGAAAAGGCCCAGGCGATGGTGTCCCAGTTGACGCCGTTGTGAATGTGAGCGTTTCCGGTGACGTAACGGTCGTCATCGTAGTTAACGAAGGGGTGGCGGTTGACCGGATTGTAGAGCGCCAGTGTCGCTACCACCAGCAGCAGACACATGATGACGTTGCGCTTTTCAGGCGATGAGAAAAGACCTGGAGACTTTTCGGGCACGGCTGCAAGGATTTAACCACAGAGGACCCGGAGGACACAGAGGCGTTCTTTGTGACGCACCACCTTGATCATGTGACGAACGTCACATACTGCTTTACACCTTTGTTGTAAAAGCACGGAGGACACGGAGGAGAAAGAGCATTTTAACGAGATCAGCGGTGCGGTTGTTGATGCCGCGATGAAAGTCCATACCGCCTTGGGGCCAGGATTACTGGAGGGCGTCTATGAGGCTTGCCTGGTCCATGAACTGAGAAAGCGTGGCTTTCGGACTGCCTCGCAGCTTCCTCTGCCAGTGAACTACGACGGTGAGAGGATCGACCTTGGGTTCAGAGTGGATATTCTGGTTGAGAATACCGTGGTTGTCGAAATCAAAGCCGTGGGCGCAATTACTCCGGTGCACCTGGCACAACTTATTACTTTTCTCAAGCTGAGTGGGAAATATGTTGGCTTGCTGATGAATTTCAACGTGGTGCACCTGCGGGAGAGGATTCGACGCATGGTACAGGGCGAACCACCCTCTGTGTCCTCAGTGTCCTCCGTGGTTAAGACTCTGGTTTCCACCTGAGCACGGGCTTGCGGGCGGCAGCGGTTTCATCTAACCGGGAAACCCGCGTAGAGTGCGGTGCGTCCAGCACGGTTTGCGGATCTTCCTGAACTTCTTCCGCGATTGACTTCATGGCCTCGATGAAAAGATCCAGTTCTTCTTTGGGCTCGCTCTCGGTCGGTTCGATCATGAGCGCGCCGGGAACGATCAAGGGAAATGCCGTCGTATAGGGATGGAAGCCGTAGTCGATCAGGCGTTTGGCCAGGTCCATCGTCTTGACGCCCTTCCTGGCTTGCAGCTTATCGCTGAAGACAACTTCGTGCATGCTCGGAGTGGAATAGGGCAGGTCGTACACGCCTTCGAGGCCCTTGCGGATGTAGTTGGCGTTGAGCACGGCGTCTTCGGTGGTCTGGCGCAGGCCGTCGGGACCGTTGGCCAGAATGTAGGCGAGGGCGCGCACGAACATTCCGAAATTCCCGTAAAACGCGCGCACCCGGCCTACCGATTGCGGCCTGTCATATTCGAAGCCCAGAGTGCCGTCTGGTTTGGTGATGAGCACGGGCGTCGGCAGGAACGGTTCGAGCTTGCTTTTCACTGCCACAGGACCGGAACCGGGCCCTCCGCCACCGTGAGGAGTGGAAAAGGTTTTGTGGAGGTTCAGGTGCATCACGTCAACGCCAAAATCGCCAGGGCGGACTTTTCCCACCAGGGCGTTCATGTTGGCACCGTCCATGTAGAGCAAGCCGCCCTTGGCATGCATGATTTCTGCAATCTTGTGAATTTCCTGCTCGAACACTCCCAGCGTGTTGGGATTGGTGAGCATGAGCGCGGCAACGTCTTCGTTCATCTGCGCCGCCAGCGCGGCCACATCCACCATGCCCTGGGCATTGGATTTCAAATTCTCCACCGAGTAACCGACCATGGCCGCGGTCGCCGGGTTGGTGCCGTGCGCGGAATCAGGGATCAGGACCTTCTTGCGCGGATCGCCCTTCGACTCATGGTAGGCGCGGACCATCAGCAGTCCCGTCAACTCGCCGTGCGCTCCCGCGGCGGGTTGCAGCGTGATTGCATCCATGCCGGTAATTTCAATGAGGCACTCACTCAGGGTCTTGATAATGCGAAGCGCGCCCTGCGAAATTCGCTCAGGCTGGTAAGGATGTCCGTTGGCCAGCCCTTCGAGGCGCACTACCAGCTCATTCACCCGCGGGTTGTACTTCATGGTGCATGAACCCAGCGGATACATTCCCAGATCAATGGCGTAGTTCCAGGTGGAGAGCCTGGTGAAGTGGCGGATGATTTCGATTTCGCTCACTTCGGGCAGGTTGCCCAGGTCTTTTCGTTCGGACGAACCAAGAAGCGTGGAGGTGTCAACTTCCGGCACATCCAGCGGAGGCAGCTTCCAGGCCGATTTCCCGGACGAAGACTTCTCGAAAATCAAGCCCTCATTCTGGCTGACATGCCGGGTGGCCTTGCGGGTCATGTGCTTCACCGTGCCACCTCCTGCACATCCACTTCTTCTTTTGCGGATCGCACGGACCGTTCGCTTTCGGCGACCAGGCCGACCGCGGTATCAATCGAGCTGCGCGTGGTCAGCTCGGTGCAGCACCACAGCGCGGCATGGCCCAGCTCGGGATAAAACTTTTTCAGGGGAAGCCCGCCCACGATTTTGTGCCCCAGGAGGCGGCTGTTGATGGCGTAGGGACTCTCGCTGGTCTGCACCACGAATTCGTTGAAACGCGGCGCACCGGAAAACAGCACCCTGGCATGCTTGTTGAATTGAGCGGCAGCGTAAGCGGTCTTGGCCAGATTCTGTTTGGCCAGTTCCCTTAGCCCCACTTTGCCGTAGATGGTCATGAAGATATTGACCATGAGGGCGACCAGGGCCTGATTGGTGCAGATATTCGAGGTCGCCTTTTCGCGGCGTATATGCTGTTCGCGTGTGGCCAGGGTCAGGACGAAACCTCGTTTGCCGTTGCGGTCGGTGGTCTGCCCGGCCAGGCGTCCGGGCATCTGGCGGACAAACTGTTCGCGGGTGGCAATGACGCCGCAATAGGGGCCGCCGAAGCCCAGAGGAACGCCGAAAGATTGCGCTTCCATGGCGATCACGTCCGCCTGGCGCGGGGGCTCGACGATGCCCAGCGAAACTGCCTCGGCAATCGATACCACCAGCATCGCGCCCTTCTTGTGCACGATCTCGGCGATGCTGGCAGCGTCTTCAATGGTTCCAAAGAAATTTGGCGATTGAATCAGGACGCAGGCCGTATCCGGCGCGATGGATTTTTCCAGTTCGTCCAGCTTCAACCGCCCATTGTCCCCGAACGAGACCGTCGAGAGCGGCAAATTCTGGTGATGCGCGTAGGTGGTCAGCACCTCGCGATACTCCGGGTGCACGCTGCGCGCAATCACGACCGAGCGTCGGCCGGTAAGACGCACGGCCATCATCACGGCCTCGGCGGCCGCAGTCGAACCGTCGTACATGGAAGCATTGGCGACTTCCATGCCGGTCAACTCGCAAATCATGGTCTGAAATTCAAAAATCGCCTGCAACGTGCCCTGCGAAATCTCCGCCTGGTAAGGGGTGTAGGCAGTCAAAAATTCGCCCCGCGAGATCAGCGAATCGATGATCACCGGCCGGTAGTGAGAATAGGCGCCGGCGCCGAGGAATGTGGCGTAGGCGTCGCCGTTCTCGCGGGAGCGCTCGCGAAACCAGTCCACGATCTCCGATTCAGCCATCTGCCGCGGTACTTTGAGGTCCCGCTCCAGCCGGTATTCCGCAGGAATAGGAGAGAACAAATCGTCGATCGAATGCGCGCCCATGGCCTGCAGCATGGCCTTTCGATCGGCGGGAGATTTAGGCAGATAGCGCATAGAAATTCTTTAGATGTACTTCAAGGCCAATTCGATTGTTGAGCTGCTGCGCTGCGTCATTATGGCTGATGGTCGCTTTGGATTCAGTGTCCGCCCTCTTCGGCGACGAACTTCTCGTAGTCGGCCGCAGAGAGCAGAGAGTTGAGCTGAGCCGGATCTTTCAGCGTGATTTTGATCATCCAGGCGCTATGCGCATCTTTATTGATCTTCTCCGGCGCCGTCGCCAGATCTCCGTTGACGTCGGTCACCGTACCGGAAACGGGCGCGTAGAGATCGGAGACGGCCTTCACCGACTCCACCGAGCCAAAGGTTTTGCCGGAGGTGATTTCGGCGCCCGCCTTGGGCAGATCGACGAATACAATGTCGCCCAGCGACTCCTGAGCGTAACTGGTGATGCCAACAGTGGCGTTCACGCCGTCGGCTTTGATCCACTCGTGCTCTTTGGTGTACTTGTAGTCGGTCGGAAAGGGCATGGTAACTTTTAGCTCCTGGCTGCTAGCTTCTGGCTCCTAGCTCTTGGCTCCTCTGTGTCTCTCCGTGTCCTCTGTGGTTAAAATCTTTTTCGGCTTCCGGTAAAACGGGGTTGGCACGACCTGTGCCTTCACGCCCTGCCCGCGTATTTCCACTTTCAGTTCGGTGCCCAGAGGGACGAACTCGGTGGGAACATAGGCCAGCGCGATATTTTTCTTCAAAAAAGGCGCAGGAGAACCGCTGGTGACGTACCCGATCTCCTGGCCGGCCAGGTCGAGGACCTTGTAGCCATCGCGGGCGATGCCGCGCTCTAACATCTCCAGACCTGCAAGTTCGCGTTTTGTTCCTTCGGCCCTGGCTTTCTCCAGCGATGCGCGGCCGATGAAGTCCGGCTTTTCCATCTTGCAGAAACGATCGAGGCCGGCTTCCCACACGTTAATCGTATCGGAAATCTCGTGGCCATACAGCGGCAGCCGGGCTTCGAGACGCAGCGTGTTGCGCGCGCCGAGACCGCAGGGGACCACTCCGAATTCCTTGCCTGCTTCCAGAATCTCGTTCCACACCCGGGCGCTGGTGGCTTCGTCACTGGGAATGTAGATCTCGAATCCATCTTCGCCGGTGTAGCCGGTGCGGGCGATCATAGTATTTTTCAGGCCACAGACCGTGCCGTGAGTCACCCTGTAAAACTTCACCACCGAGAGGTCCGCATCGGTGAGCTTCTGCAAGAGGTTGACCGCCCTCGGTCCCTGAATCGCGATCTGGGTAAAGTCGTCCGAGAGATTTTCGACCGCGCAATCGAACTGGCGGGTATGGTCGCGCACCCAGTTGAAATCCTTCTCGCGGGTTCCGGCGTTGATCACCAGCAAGTATTCATCGTCGGCAAGGCGGTGGACGACCACATCATCCACAAACGTCCCTTGCGGATAGAGCAGCGCTGAATATTGCGCCTGGCCGATGGCGAGCCGCGAAGCGTCATTCATCGAAATGTGCTGCACGGCGGCCAGAGCTTGCGGCCCAGCCAGGCGGATATCGCCCATGTGGCTGACGTCGAAAATGCCCACGCCAGTGCGTACCGCATTGTGCTCGGCCATGATCCCGCCCACGGACGGGTATTCGACCGGCATCTCCCAGCCATTAAATTCGACCATTTTGGCACCCATCTGGCGATGGACAGCATTGAGCGCGGTCTTGCGAATGGCCGTCGTTGTCGCCTCGACTGCGGGCAATGAAACCTCGATCAAAAGCAGTGGCTGGGCCGCTGAAATGGTGAGACTGATTACCCTAACATGCGTTCGGCGGTGGCTTCAACTGAGCCGGGGGGACCCGTTTGGCAGCGTGGGAATGGTGGTTACCGACGGAACTTTTCACTTACCTCAACCAGCGCTAGAGTCTGCCCATGGCCACTACCACCAAAAACAGATACCACTGCATGCAGTGCGACATGACCGAGGACAAGTGCGATTGCGAGAAGTACTGTTGCTCCTGCCAGGGGCAAGTGGACATCCGCCTGTGCAGCGATGGTCTTTACTATTGCCCGCCTTGCCGGCAGGCGTGCGGCTACAAGGTCTCGGACTAGAGGCCAGGCCTCGGGTTCGTCCTCCGCGATGCTCACGTAGGCCCGGACGCCCTCGTCCGGGCGGGCGAGCGAAGCTCGCCTCTGTCGAGAGCGAACTTGCTATAGGGGTCCTTCGACTACTACGCAGCTGCTTCGCGAAAGCGAAGCAGTTACTTCGCTAAGGATGACAGGGCTAGATGACCACGGCTTCCTTGTACTCTCCGAACACTTTTCGCATCGTGTCCGAGATTTCGCCGACCGTGGCGTTGGCTTCGACTGCGGCCAGTATTCGCGGCATGAGATTTTCCCCGGAGCGGGCGGCGGCTTCGATTTGCTGGAGAGAAACCTGCCAGGGGCCGGGGTCACGGCGGGCGCGCAGGGCGCGCAAACGTTCGACCTGCTTGCGTTCCAGTGCTTCGTCGATGCGCTGGATGGGAATGGGCTTCTCTTCTTCCACGGCAAAGCGATTCACGCCGACCACCACGGCTTCCTCGCGATCCACCTGCTGCTGGTATTCGTAAGCTGCATTCTGGATTTCCTGCTGCACATAGCCGCGCTCCAGCGCTTTGATCATGCCGCCGAGAGCTTCAATCTTTCCCAGATAGTCGGACGCGCGGGTTTCAATTTCGTTGGTCAAGGCCTCGATGTAGTAGGAGCCAGCCAAAGGGTCAACGGTTTGGGGAACACCGGATTCATAGGCCACGATCTGCTGGGTGCGCAGCGCAATCCGGGCGGCCTGCTCGGTGGGCAGGGCGAGCGCCTCATCGTACGAGTTGGTGTGCAGCGACTGGGTGCCGCCGAGGACCGCGGCCAGCGCCTGCAGCGCGGTGCGGACGATGTTGTTTTCCGGTTGCTGCGCGGTCAGGGTCGAACCTGCGGTCTGGGTGTGAAAGCGCAGCATCCACGAACGCGGGCTCTTCGCCCGGAAATGTTCGCACATGATGCGGGCCCACATGCGGCGGGCGGCGCGGAACTTGGCAACCTCTTCCAGAAAGTTGTTGTGGGCGTTGAAGAAGAACGATATCCGGGGAGCAAACTGGTCAACGTCGAGGCCAGCGTCGATCGCCCCCTGCACGTAGGCCATGCCGTTGGCCAGGGTAAACGCAACTTCCTGCACCGCGGTCGATCCGGCTTCGCGCATATGGTAGCCGGAGATCGAAATCGTGTTCCACTCGGGCACGTTCTGGTTGGTCCAGGCAAACAGATCGGTGATGATGCGCATGGCCTGCGCCGGCGGAAAAATGTACGTGCCGCGGGCGATGTATTCCTTGAGCACGTCGTTTTGTACAGTGCCGGACAACAGGCGAACGTCGGCCCCCTGGCGGCGGGCGACGGCGACATACAGCGCCAGCAGGATTGACGCAGTTGCGTTGATGGTCATCGAGGTCGAAATCTTAGTCAGATCGATGCCCTCGAAGAGGCGCTGCATGTCTTCCACGGAATCGATGGCCACACCCACTTTTCCGACTTCCCCGACCGCCAGGGGATGGTCAGAATCGAGGCCGATCTGAGTGGGAAGATCGAATGCGATGGAGAGGCCGGTAGTGCCATTAGCCAGCAGATACTTGTAGCGTTTATTCGACTCCTCGGCGTCGCCCATGCCGGCGTACTGGCGCATGGTCCACAGCCGGCCGCGATACATGGTGGCCTGCACGCCCCGGGTAAAAGGATAATCGCCGGGGTATCCGACTTCGCTTTCCTGGTTGCGGGCGGTAAGGTCGGCGGGCGAATAGAGGGGGCGAATCGGGATGTGGGAGGAGGTCTTGGGATCGGCCGCCGCACGATTTTCGGCTTTAGGTTTGTCGGTCATGAAGAAGGGCAATAACCACAAAGGACACGAAGGTACACGAAGGAATTCTCACGTTCTCCGCACCGCTCGGGATTTCCTTCGTGGACCTTAGTGCCCTTCGTGGTTTAAGCTCTTAGCCTTTTTTCCATACTCTCCAGAAGGAGCTGGCGCCGAACCAGGTGAAAGTCAAAGTGAAAATAATTGCGACTAGTACGCGTCCCAGGGTAGTCTGTCCGGCCTGGTAATGGGCGTACTCACGAAAGAAGGCGCCCGCTCCGATGAATGCTAAGGCCAGGAAAACAAAGCCTGTGACCTCGAGGAAGAGCTGGCGCAACACCCTTCCGAAATGGATTGCCGTGGTGCGGGCGCCTTTCATCACCGCGCCCACGGTGCGGGTGCGCCCTGCGTGCTGGGCGGCAATCCGGGCGGCGATGCTCAATTTGCGGACTGTGGAGACATTCACCATCAAGCGTCGATTTTAACAGTGTTCGGGGTTACAATGACGGAGCACGACGCTGGCGTCGCGAGCCGGGGTAACCCGATCCGGCATCTAAGTAACTGAGTACTGCCGTTCTACTTCAGGGGGCCAAGTGGACCAGCAATTGAAGCAGTTGATGAAAGAACTGGGCGAGGCCATCAATGAATCGCTGGCGGACAGCGAGCAGATTGCCGAAGTGGTCTCGAAGATCAAAGACAGCGGATACGACATTTTCCTGGTTCTGGAAGCGACCATCGGCGTAAGCAAGCCGGGCGAGAAGTCCGATGACAAGACTTCCCTGGTGACCACCCTGACCACCAATCCCGAGTTCAAAATCAGCGACCAGGACCTCAAGTTCCTCAAGTCGCTGCGCATCAAGATCGAGAACGACGCGGCGTAGCGGCGGGCGTCGGACCACGGACGTCAGACCTCAGGAAATCCAACCTTTCGGTCGTCGGAAACTTCCCATTCCTATTTGTATTTCCTATTTATCCCAAGTTTCCTAGCGGCTGAAAGCTGATAGCTGACGGCTGAGAGCTGTGGTACAACCACGTCTTGCCCGGGAGCGAACAATACGGCCTGGTGCGCGCCATCGGACGCTGGAGCCTGGCGGCGCTGGTGGTCAACTCCATCATCGGCAGTGGGATATTTGGACTGCCTTCCGACGTGGCCCGACTCATTGGCCGGGCCAGCCCCTGGGCAGTATTGCTGGCAGGGGCCGCGGCTGGCGTCATCATGGCGTGTTTTGCGGAGGTGGCCTCGCAGTTTACCCAAGCCGGCGGGCCTTATCTCTACGCACGCGCCGCTTTCGGGCGTTTTGTGGGAATTGAAATGGGCTGGATGCTTTGGCTGGTACGCCTCGCAGCGCCGGCGGCCACCTCCAACCTGTTCGTGATTTATTGCGGCGAGTTTTGGCCGCACGCCAGGGAGCCTCTTCCGCGATTCCTAATCCTGACGTTCCTGTACGGCGTCCTGACCGTGATCAACTATCGCGGGGTGCGGGCCAGCGCACAGGTCAGCAACGTGTTTACGGTAGCCAAGCTGGTGCCGCTGTTCCTGGTGGCGATTGCAGGTTCGTTCTATCTGCTGACAGGCCACCCGGCAGCGCCCGAATTGCCAGGCGGGGCCGGAGCTGGCGCCTGGCTGAAGGCTTGCCTGCTTCTGGTCTTCGCCTACGGCGGCTTTGAAACGGCGCTCACGCCCTTGAGCGAAGCGAAAGATCCCAGGCGCGATGCCGCTTTCGCATTATTCACGGCGCTGATCACCTGCACGTTGCTGTACTCGGCGATCCAGTGGGTTGTGGTGGGCATCCTGCCTGATCCTGCCCACAGCGAACGCCCCCTGGCGGACGTAGCGCGGCTCGTTTTCGGCAGTGGCGGCGCCGCTTTCGTCTCTGTGGGAGCGCTGGTTTCAGTGGTGGGCTATCTCAGCGCCAACATGCTGGGTGTGCCACGGATCACCTTCGCGCTGGCGGAGAACGGAGACTTCCCGTCCATCTTCGCAGCCATTCATCCCCGTTACCGCACTCCCTATTTTTCTATTCTTGCGTTCGCCTTGTTGAGCTGGCTTCTGGCTTTGCTCGGCAGCTTCACCTGGAACGCAACCCTTTCGGCAGTGGCGCGACTCCTCTATTACGGCCTGGTGTGTGCGGCCTTGCCGGTATTTCGCCGCAAGCAGCCCGGAGCGGCAATGTTTCGGCTTCCCGGAGGAAATCTGTTTGCCGTGCTGGGCGCCGGAATTTGTGCGGTATTGATTACCGGTGTGAACCTGGGCGGGTCTTTGATCCTGCTGGCCACCGCGCTGGTGGCAATGATCAACTGGCTGCTGGTCAGGAAGCGGTCGCCGGGCGAGGCGCTCTCCTGATTCTTGTATTGAGTGCGGCGAAACTGCTAGGCTACGCCGTTCCATGAAATTGAAATTTCTTCTGCCGCTGCTTTGCGGAGTACTTCTCGCCCCGGCCCAGCAGGTCCCTCCTTCAGCCGGGAACTTCGTGGTCGAGAAGAACGTCGCCGTGCCCATGCGCGACGGCGTAACCTTGCGCGCCGACGTGCTTCGGCCGCGCGACGACGGCGTATTCCCGGTGCTGGTGTACCGCACGCCGTACGGCAAAGAGCCGGCGCTCAGGGAATACACCACCTTTCGGCACGCGGTCGAACACGGATACGCGGTCGTGGTGCAGGATGTTCGCGGACGCTACGCTTCCGATGGCGAGTTCCGTCCCTACGAGAATGAAGGCCGCGACGGATACGACACCATCGAGTGGGCAGCACGCCAACCCTGGTCGAACGGCGGAGTTGGAACCTTCGGACTCTCTTATCCCGGCGCGGTGCAGTGGCTGGCCGCAGTGGAGAACCCGCCCCATCTGAAAGCCATGGTTCCGGCGATGACCTTTTCTTCGGCGCAGAATTTCTTCTACGCCGGCGGTCTGTGGGACATGTCGTGGATCGAATGGATCTGGGACAACATCGCGCCCGACACTCGGGCTAAGAGAAATCTGCCGGGACCGAAGACACCCGACGAAGCGGTTGCCGCGTGGAGCCAGGCAAGTCCAAAGATGCTGAACACGGTGCCGCTCGACCAACTGCAGGAGCTGCGCGGCATCGCTCCTTACTATTACGATTGGCTGGCGCATCCCTACGACGACCCCTGGTGGGGGTGGTGCGATCTGCGAAACAAATACGGCCGCGTGCATGCCGCCGTGCTCAATTTTTCCGGATGGTATGACGACAACTATGGCCCCGAAGGCGCCACCACGAACTTTGTGGGCTTGTTGAAGGCGCGGTCTTCCGCGGCCGACCCTGAGTCGCATTTCACGGTAAATCCGGACACGCACCTTCTGATCGGTCCGTGGGTGCACGGTGTGGATTCTACGGCGAAGGCCAAGGCTGGCGAGCGTTCCTTTACCCAGGCAGCGGCGATTGACTACGACGAGATTGTCCTGCGCTGGATGGATCACTACCTGCGAGGCAGCACGAATGGAGTAGAGAAGGAGAAACCTGTCCGCTACTTTGTGATGGGAGACGATCAGTGGCGCGCGGCCGACACCTGGCCGCCGGCCTCGACAAACGTTTCTTATTATCTGGCCAGTCCGCGATCCGGAGAGGTTCATGGAAGTCTGTCCGCCGAAGCGCCCAGGGAGAAGAAGGCGTTCGTGTCTTTTCTTTCCGATCCGGAAAAGCCGGTGGTCAATTCGTACAGCAGCTCGGGCGCGCACGATTACCGGGATCTGACTGAGCGTCACGATGTTTTGACTTTCGATTCGGCCCCGCTCGAGCGCGATACCGAAGTGACCGGGCACATCTATGCCCAGATCTATCTGGCGTGCGACTGTCGCGACACCGATTTGTGGGTGCGTCTGCTCGATGTAGCTCCGGACGGCACGGCTCTCAATCTGATGAGCCCCGGGTTGGACGTGCTGCGGGCCAGCTATCGCAACCTGAAGAAGGGGCGGCAACTGCTGAAGCCGAACCGGGTCTATGAGCTGCATCTCGACAACCTGATTACCAGCAACGTCTTTCGGAAAGGCCATCGCATACGGGTGCAGGTCTCGGCGACCTTCTTTCCGAATTTCTCGCGCAATCAGCACACCGGCGAGCTGGAAAATTCATCCGCTCGGATGCAGAAAGCAAACATATCGATTTACACTGACCGCCGTCGGGCTTCGCGCATTGTTTTGCCGGTGGTTCCGCGCTAAGGCGTGCGATCATGCGGAGACCTGGAGGAATCCTTGCCCCAGCCAAACCGGATTAACCTGTTGCTCCTGCTGGCCGCCGCCTTTCTGGCCGCCGCGTCCCTTCCAGTTCGGGCCCAGCGCGAACCCGTGCTCAAGCAGATCGACGAGCCACATCCCTATTACTTCCGTGAAATGTATCTACCTCAACTCACGACCGGTCCGAGCGCGGTGGCGTGGGCGGCGGACGCACGCAGCGTGGTCTTCTCCATGGCGGGATCGTTGTGGCAGCAGAAGCTCGACTCCACCGTGGCCGAGCAACTGACCAGCGGCCCCGGCTACGACTACCAGCCTGATTGCTCATCCGACGGACACTGGGTGGTGTACGCCTCTTATGCGAAGGATGCAGTTGAACTCTGGTCCCTGAACCTGGCGACAAAGGCCACGCGGCAACTCACGACGGGCGGCGCCGTCAACGTCGAGCCCCGCTTCTCGCCCGACGGCAAGCGGATCGCATTCGTTTCTACGTCGTTCAACGGACACTTCCACATCTTCGTGGGGCAATTCAGCGACGGCGAGTTGAAAGATGTCCGGCGCCTGACCGGAGAAAACCGCAGCAGCCTCAACCGCTATTACTACAGCCAGTTCGACCTTGAGATCAGCCCGGCCTGGTCGCCGGACGGAAAAGAGATTCTCTTCGTCTCGAATCGCGGGCACATTTACGGCACCGGCGGCTTCTGGCGGATGAAGGCGGAGGCCGGTGCGGAGGCTCGCGAGATTCACTACGAAGAAACGGCATGGAAAGCTCGCCCGGACTTTTCGCCTGACGGCAAGCGGATCGTCTATGCGTCTTATCTCGGACAGCAGTGGCACCAGCTCTGGGTGCTGCCGTCGGAGGGCGGAGACGCGTTCCCTCTTTCCTATGGCGATTTCGATAACGTGGCGCCGCGCTGGTCGCCGGATGGAAAGCGGATCGCTTTCATCTCCAATCGCGGCGGCAACACGTCTTTGTGGTTACAAACAATCCCCGGCGGCGAGCAGACCCAGCTCATCGCCAAAGAAAAAAACTATCTGAAGCCGGTGGGCCAGCTGAGCATTGCGCTACTGGACGCGGCCGGCCACCCCACAGCGGCGCGGATCTTCGTCGTAGGCGCGGATGGCAGGGCTTACGCCCCTGATGACGCATGGATGAATGCTGACGACAATTTCGTGCGCGCCGAGCGTCCCTTTGAGGCGCACTACTTTCATACTCCTGGCATCGCGGAAATGACATTGCCTGCCGGGCGCGCGGAAGTTGAGGTCATGAAGGGTTTCGAATACCAGTTCGAGCGGCACGCGGTGACCATCGCCGTCGGGCGCAAATCCAGTCTGACGATTAAGCTGCTGCCGCTTGACATTCCCAAAGAAGCAGGCTCGCAGTGGGTCAGCGGCGATGTTCACGTGCACATGAATTACGGGGGCGCGTATCGCAATACGCCCCGGCATCTGGTGGAGCAGGCCGCAGCCGAGAATCTGCAGATCGTGGAAGACCTGGTGGTCAACAAGGAGCAGCGCATTCCGGACATCGCATACTTCAGCCCCAGGCCCGATCCCGCTTCGACGGCCACCAATCTTCTGCTGCATGGTCAGGAATTTCACACCAGTTATTGGGGTCACCTGGGCCTGCTGAATCTCACGCGGCATTTTCTTTTGCCCGGCTACGCCGCCTATCCCAGCACTGCCGCAGCCAGCCTGTTTCCCGCCAACGCAAATGTGGCTGACATGGCACATGAACAGCACGCGCTGGTGGGATATGTCCATCCCTACGATGCAGTGCCCGATCCAGCAAAGGATGCTTCGCTGACCCACGAACTACCGGTGGACCTGGCGCTGGGCAAGGTGGATTACATCGAAGTGCTCGGATTCGCGGAGCACAAATCGACTGCGAACGTCTGGTACCGGTTGCTCAACTGTGGGTTCCGCCTGCCGACCGCGGCAGGCACCGATGCCATGGCCAACTTCGCGTCCCTGCGCGGACCGGTTGGACTCAACCGTGTGTACGCCAAAGTTCCCGCCGGTCCGCTCAACATTGGAGTCTGGCTGGACTCGATCAAGCATGGCCGCACCTTTGCCACCAACGGTCCCCTGCTGGGATTCTCGCTGGGCGGCAAACAACTTGGTGATGATCTGTCGTTACCCGCCGGCGAGAACCCGGTGAAGTTCACAGCCTGGCTGCGCTCGTTCGTTCCCATCGATCATCTGCAGGTGATCTGCAATGGCGAGGTGGTGCGCGATTTGAAGGTGAACAACGATCGCAAAGCGGCCGACGTGGAAGACACAATTCCGGTTTCGCGCAGCGGTTGGTGTCTGCTGCGAGCCTGGAGCGACAAGGCCGAGCATCCCGTGCTCGACATGTATCCCTACGCGACTACCAGCCCGATTTATGTAACAGTCGCCGGGTCGCATCCCAAGCCTACGGAGGACGCTGCGTACTTCATGGCCTGGATCGATCGCATGATTGACGCCGCCAAGTCGAACCAGGATTGGAACACGGAGGCAGAGAAGACCGCGGTGCTGGAGATGCTGTCGTCGGCGCGCAAGGTTTATGCCCAGAAATGATTATGGGCCAAGGTCCGCCCATGGAGTGTTAACTCCCGTAATTTCTGTCGCATACCGCGATACTTGGCGGCATTTACGAGCCAGGTTTTCAGCATTCACCAGCCCTTGCACCTTTGCCAAAATTAGCACTTGCCGAAAAACGATAAATAGTTTATCGTTTTTCGATAATGCCTACCACAGAACCCACTCTGAAACATTCGACCACGCTACTTGCGACCTGGGTCACTTTGCGGATCCTGATCGTCCTCAACTGGATTCTCGGAGCCCTGATCTTCGCTCTGCTGGTGATCAGCTTCCTGGCTGAGGAATGGACCTGGCGAGCGCTCGGGGTCGGCGCGGTCGCCGGTCACGAGAGCGTGGTTGCCGGGATGCGCGCAATCATGGTGATCGGCATCGCAGGCACACCCATCGCTTACGGGGTGTTCAGCCAGCTGCTCAGGATCGTCGAATCGGTGCGCGCCGGCGAGCCATTCGCCATGGACAATGCCGGGCGGCTGCGGACCATCGCTTGGGCGCTGCTTGGCCTCGAGCTGCTCCACATCTGCGTCGTTGCGATTGCCTCCGCGATCTCGACCAAAGAAATGCCGCTGCCCATTAATGGCAATTTCGATCTCACCAGTTGGCTCGCGATTCTCCTGTTGTTCGTGCTCGCGCAGGTGTTCCTCGAAGGGACGCGCATGCGCGAAGATCTGGAGGGCACGGTCTGATGGGCATTCTCGTCAAGCTCGACGACCTGCTGCACGACCGCCGTATGACGCTGACCGAGCTCGCCGAGCGCATCGACATCACGCTTGCCAACCTATCCATTCTGAAGACCGGCAAGGCGCGGGCGATCCGCTTCTCGACGCTTGAGGCAATCTGCGACGCGCTCTCCTGCCAACCGGGCGATCTTCTCGAATTTCGGCCCAATTCCGTCGCCGGGAGGCGCCGGCCCGTGTCACTTGATGAGATTGGAGATTTGAAATGACTTTGAATGCTGCCACTGTTTCACCGGCCGCTCCGGTCCCCTTCGAGGTCGAGAGCGAAGTCTCCCTCACTCGGCTCTACGTACTGCGCGCAATGTACCTGCTGCTGGTCATCGGCGGCGCCATCGTGTTTCTGCCGCAGTTGATAGGCCATGAGCCGACGGCGCGGGGGGTAATCCCTAGCATGCTCGGCGGGGTGTGGGTGCTTGCATGTTTCGGCGTTCGCTACCCGCTGCAGATGCTTCCGCTGCTTCTCTTCGAGCTGGTGTGGAAGACAATCTGGCTGATCGATTACGGGCTGCCGCAACGGATGGCGGGCTTGAACACGGCGCAATTCACAGAGGATTTCACGGCGATTGCGTTGGGCCCCCTGCTTCTCATTCCAATCATCCCGTGGGGATACGTCTTCCGGCATTATCTGAAGAAGCCGGGGGCACGTTGGCACTAGGTACGGAGCCGAGGACGGGACACCCTTCACCTGGCGGCTGTTTCGGCGCGCTCCAGTTCCAGCAGGGCTTCTTTGCGTTCGACTCCCCAGCGGTACCCTCCCATGTCTCCGTCTTTACGAACTACGCGGTGACAGGGGATGGCGACGGCGACCGGGTTGGTGGCGCAGGCGCGGGCCACGGCGCGCGTGGCGGCAGGCTGGCCGATGGCCTTCGCGACCTGGGCGTAGGAACGGGTTGCGCCGAACGGAATGGCTTGCAGTTGCGTCCACACCCGGCGCTGGAAAGCAGTGGCCTGAATGTCGAGGGGGAGAGAGGTACGCAGTTTGTGACCATGCATCTGGCGGAGCAGATTATCTTTCCAGGTTTGCATGGCGGCGTCATCGCGGCGCCGGACCGCGAAGGGAAATTCGTGCCTGAGGCCGTGCTCGAGTTCGTCGTCCGAATCCGCAAACTGGATGGTGCAGATGCCCTTTTCGGTGGCAGCGATCAGCATGCGCCCCAGCGGAGAATCCGTAAAGGTATAACGGATAGGGGCCGCGATGGCGCCGCGACGGTATTTGTCTGGCGTCATACCCAGCTGCGACGCGGTGCGTTCATATAATCGGCTGCTGGAGCTATAACCGGCGTCGTACATCGCCCGGGTGACGGAGTGGCCGGCCTGGAGGTTGCGCTTAAGCTGGTTCATGCGGCAGGAGTCGGCATAGGCTCGGGGCGAGATGCCGAGCACGGCCTTGAACGAGCGCTGCAGATGGAACGGACTCTGGCGGAATTCGGCTCCCAGGCGGCTCAGCGTGACCGGTTCATCCAGGTGGCGCTCGATGTAACGGCAGACGGCCTTGACCATCTCCGCCTGCTTGTTGCCGCCGATCGCTTTCGGACGGCAGCGCAGGCAGGCTCGGTAGCCGGCTTTTTCGGCTTCATCGGGCTGGTGAAAGAAAGTAACATTCTCCCTGCGCGGACGCCGCGATGGGCAGGAGGGGCGGCAATAGACTCCAGTTGAAGAGACGGCGAAGACGAAGGTGCCGTCCTGACTGCCGTCGCGGGCCAGAACGGCCTGCCACCGGTTTTCCGCAGGAAGACTTTCGGAACGACGATTTTCGATGCTGCGCGCCATGTCAAGAACTCCAGTCAGGTTGAGTATCGCATTGGCTGTCATAATGGCCCAAGCCTAAGCTGCGGCGATGGCGTGGACTATCCGAATCTTGCGGTCAAAGCGATTTTCCTGATGATGCTTATGCTGCCCTTGAGACTTATACTGACGGTTGCGATCGCATTCTGCTTTTCCCTGTTGCCATGATGAGCCAGACTGCGCCCCTGCCGAAGTGCGCTACGACATCCTCCGAGATTGTCGCCTCATTCGTTGCCGGCGAAATCAGCGTCGATGCCGCACATCCCGCCCCGGAGTGGCAGAGCGCGCAGCCCGTCGTCTTTTGTTCTGACTGGCAGGGGAACAACCCTGACGAGCAACGCGAGACCGTGGTCCGTGTTCTGTGGTCCTCACAAACTCTTTATTTGAGGTTTGAATGCCGCTATCGGGAGCTTTATCTTTTTGAAGATTCCGACAAGAACGGCCGCCGGGACCACCTGTGGGACCGCGATGTGGCCGAGGCCTTTCTTCAGCCTGACCCATCGCGACCTCACTACTACCGGGAGTTCGAAGTAAGTCCGAACGGAATGTGGATCGATCTGGACATTTTTCCCGGGGGGCTTGCAGACCTCAAAAGTGGCTTAAAGAAATCCGTGTTTCTGGACGAGAAGGGCCTGCGCTGGGTGGCGGAACTGGCCATTCCGATCAAGACCCTGACTCCAAGTTTTGATCCGAAGGCAATCTGGCGGGCGAACTTTTATCGTATTGAGGGAACAAAAGAGCCGCGGACCTACATGGCCTGGCAGGCCACGGGCACGCCGCAGCCGAATTTCCACGTGCCGTCTGCTTTCGGCTCACTGCGCTTTGAGGCTGCAAAGTAGCAGGTGCTCCACCCTCGTCGTTCCGTTTTTTGGAGAGACAGGGTGGATGGTCCCGGCCCCGCGCTCGTCTCTCCGCTTTTTATGACAGAGCAGGGCGAGGTGAGGTCAGCTCGAGTCTCCGATGTTTCGTGCCTGAGGCGGAAGGACGGAAACACCCAGTTGTCAGTTTCTGGTTTTCAGTTCCCAGTTTGTATTTCCGATGGAGGAATGTTTCATGAAGCGATGCATGGCTTTGGTGATCATGATCTGCTGTGCGATGCTTTCCGCGCAGCAGAAACCCGGTGTGCTCAGCGCCGATGAAGTCAGAAAAGTCGTTCCCGCGGTTTATTTTTTCCGCGGACAATCGGCCTCGGTACAGCTGCGCAATTCGGCGGGATTCAGCGTGCCGGAGGGCAAACTGGTCCTGGCCGGGCTGGTGGATACGTCGGGCTATGCCTCCGATGTGCAGGCAAGGTATCAGGGATTTCTGATCACAGAAGTGAAACTGAGCATCGCAGGAACGGCAATCCGGCCGGGCGAGTACGGCTTTGGATTCTCTCAGGACGGAAGGTTTCTGGTGATGGACGTGGGGGCGAACGATCTGTTCAGCGTGACTTCTCAGTTGGACGAAAAGCTGGCGCATCCCGTACCGCTGAAAATCGTCGAGGACGGAAGCGCCTACCGGCTCTATGCCGGCCGGAAGTGGGTCAGTCTGAAGCCTGAGTAGGCGGGGTCTTAGTGAGTCAGCGGTTGAAGCGACCCTAAGACAGCGGAGATGCCGGCGCGCTTGCGCAGCTCAGCCAGAATCGCGCGCGCCGCGTTCTGATAGGTCTTGCTGGGATCAGAAGGGTCGGCCCAAACTGCTTGGTAAACCACCCGCGTGGCTTCCACCAGATCCATGTGCAGGGACGCCTCCAGCAGATCAATCCGCTCCTGCAGGCGGACGTAGCAGTGCCGGCATACCGCTGCCGGCTCAGACCCGCCTTGATGATTTTCTTCCACGCTGCAACCCATACTCCCAAGCGGAGCAATTTCGGCCGGATCAATTTGCACGTGGGCGGCATAGACCTGGGACTTGAACTCCCGCAAAAAGCGCTCCCGTTCTTCTTCCAGCACAGCTTCGTCGGGCACGGGCAGGGCGCTTTCTGGAAGGCTGGGGTTGCCTGAAGCGGCGACCATGGGCGAAACTCTCTCTTCAGTTTTGCACACCGGGCACATCGCCAGATCAGCAGCGTAATACGTTTTGCATTTCACGCAGGGCAGTCCGTATCCGACACGCCTGGGCCCGAGCGCAGCCGGCAGATTCTCTACCACCGACGTGGCGCGATGGAAGCCGGTATCGCTGGGAAGAATCGCTGACGGAATCGGACTGCTGCCGGCGGACGGTGTCGATGTGGCGGGGTTCATCAGATTTCTCCCGGAGCGAAAATGCCTTTTCGCGCCCTGAATGCAATGCCATTCTAGGTCTGGCTGGCCGGATCGCCGATGCACGACAGTTCATGTGCACCATTGCCCTATAGTGCATAAGAGATGTGGAGCCTGGACCGGACGAAGCAAGAAGGAGCGCGTTTTGTTTCGATTCAGTCCCGTTCCGGCACGTCAAATCCAACCGATTCGAGCACTCTTCCGGTCCCGTATGAAGGTCTGGAGGGTCCTTGCACCGACCCATAGAGGTGTTAAGCAGGTCGGTACGGCTGCGGTCACGACGGTAACTGGCCGTATGGCCCCGGCCGGCCCGGACTGCGGGCAAGTTGACGTAAATGGCCGCTTTCGATACTGTTGGGCTTGCTGCCAGCCGCAGGCGGCGGAGGTTTTTACATGTTTGAGGGCCTGTTCCAACCGATGCATTTGCTGGTAATTTTCGCGATCGCGCTATTGGTGTTTGGTCCCAAGAAACTTCCCGAACTGGGCAAGGGTATTGGCGAGGGTATTCGCGCTCTGAAGGATGGAATGAAGGAACACTCCGCGGGACCATCAACCATCGCAAATACGGATGTCAAGAGCGCGACGCCTGAGGATCCTTCCAACCGGCCCAGCTGACTTTTCGGATTCACCTCAGCCCCGGGGAATGCTGCATGACTGGCATGGTAGTTTCCCCTATCTGCGGCCCGGCTTTGTTCCCGTGCATCACCTCCCATATAATTTCGCTGGTCTTCGCATCCACCCGCGAGCTGTAGGTAAGAATGTGCGACTCATGCAGTTGGCAACTCCCGCGGTTGATTCTCTTCTTCTTCAGCGTTTGGCGTCCTTACCATTAGCGATGAAATAATCCACGATTCCGCAATTCATTTCCGGAGGACAAACGTGTCGAAACTACAAGTACTGGCCCTGATTATTATTTTTCTATGTCCCGCAGCGCTCTTCGCCGATCAGATCGTGCTTAAAAACGGCGATCGTCTGACCGGAACCATCGAGAAGTCCGATGACAAGACCCTGATCATCAAGACGGAATTCGCCGGCGAAGTGACGGTAGAGTGGCCGGCGGTGCAGGAGATCACGTCCACGCAAGCTCTTTCGGTGGGCCTGAGCGACGGTAAAACGGTGGTCGGAAAGGTAACCACCTCGGATGGCAACCTGTCCGTGGCTACGGCCAGCGGGGGCACGGTCACCGAGCCCAAGGCGTCGGTCACCAAACTGTTCGGCGAAGCCGAGCAGGCGGCATATGAGAAATCACTCCACCCAGGGCTGCTCGAAGGATGGAAGGGAGGGGCCAACGTGGGATTTGCCCTGACCCGCGGCAACAGCCAGACCAAAAATTTGGCCCTGGCCTTCACCGCCGACCGCAAGACCCTGCACGATCATCTGGGCCTGTACACCAACAGCGTGTACGCGAGCAATGACGCGCCGGGCGCAACTCCCGCCACTACCGCCAACTCGGTGCAGGGCGGGATTCGCTATGACCACGACTTCACGCCCCGGTTGTTCGCCTACGTGGGCGCCGATTTTCAGACCGACGCTCTGCAGACCCTGGATCTGCGCTCCGTCTTTGGCGGCGGACTGGGCTGGCACGTTATCCAGAACCCTCGCACCACACTGGACCTGCTCGGCGGCGTCAACTATACCCGTGAGAAATACACATTCCTTCCCAGCCGCAGCTTTGCGGCCGCATCAGTGGGCGAGGAACTGAATCACAAGCTGGGGATGAATACTGTGCTGACCCAGAAGCTGTATTTCTTCCCCAACTTGAATGATACCGGCGAGTATCGCGCTACGTTTAATTTCGGCACGGTAACCAAGCTCAGCAAATGGCTGGGATGGCAGAACGCGTTTGGAGACATCTACGTGACCAACCCACCCGCGGGAGCCAAGCAGAACGATATTCTGCTCACCACCGGGCTGAACATCTCGTTTACGCATTGAGGTGCCAGTGGGGCAGGCGCGAGCTGACACTCGCGCCTCCCCGCCGATAGATTATTAATTGAGTTCGGCCCGACCCAGAATGAGTGGAGCGAGAGCGTTTTGCGCTGTCGGCAGAGCCTGCCCTGAGCGAAGTCGAAGGGATGCCGGCGTTACAAACAACTCCACCCAGGTCGTATAATCGGAGTCGCGCAGCCACGGTCTCCGGAGGCGATCATGTTCCGTCGTTTCATGTTCGGCCGTATTTCAACTACCCTTCTCTTCATCCTGCTTCTGTCAGTTCTCCAGCTGCAGGCAAAAAACAAGAAAAAGCAGTTGCTCCCGGAGGATGTTCTGCGGGCGCAAACTATCATGGTAGTGATTCATCCGGATACTGGGGAGGCTGTGACCGCTCCGTTGGCCAATCGAAATGCCCAGGATGAAGTGGAAAGAGCGATTACAAAATGGGGCAGATTTGACCTGGTGATGGATGCGTACACCGCGGATTTGATCATTGCAGTTCGAAAGGGAAACAAGAGCGGTCCCATCATCGCTCATTCGCCGGCGGACAACCGGCCGGTCATCTTCCAGCCCGGCGTTGGAGACGCTCGTATCGGCCAGCAACAAGGCCGTCCTCCTGATCTTTCTCAGCCTCTTCCGGGCGACATGGGGAACAGGGGCCCGCAACTCGGCACTCAAGTCTTTTCGTCCGACGATACTTTTGAAGTGTATCGGGGGAGAATGGAATACCCACTGGATGCGTCGCCGGTCTGGCGCTATATCGCGAAGGACTCGCTGAATGCTCCACAGGACAAGGCGGTCGAGGAATTCCGTAAGGCCGTCGAAGAGTCTCAAAAGCAGAGCCAGCACAAACCCTGAAACCGCTACTCCGCAACGACCATGAAGAAAATCATGCCGTCGCTGTCTTTGGGCCTGGTGGTTTTGTGCATGCTGCTGTTACGTGCACACGCCCAGGCGCCCTCGTACGATCAGCCCTGGCGGCCGCAGTACCACTTCACGCCTCCGCGGAATTTCATGAACGATCCCAACGGGACGGTCTTCTACAAAGGCGAATATCACCTGTTTTATCAGTACAACCCCGAAGGCAACGTGTGGGGACACATGAGCTGGGGGCACGCCGTCAGCAGCGACCTGGTGCACTGGCAGAACCTGCCGGTCGCGCTGCATGAAGTCCCCGGCCAGTACATGGTTTATTCCGGAAGCGCGGTGGTGGACTGGAACAACAGCAGCGGCCTGTGCCAGAATCCCGACCCGCAAGACCATTCCTGCCTGGTGGCGATTTACACCGCGGCCTATAAAGACCGGCAGAAACAGCACATCGCGTTCAGCAACGACCGCGGCCGGACCTGGACGAATTACTCCGGCAATCCGGTGGCCGACCTCGATGCGCCCGACTTCCGCGATCCGAATGTGTTCTGGTATGCGCCGCAACACAAGTGGGTCATGGTCGCGGTCCTGGCCGACGAAAGAACGCTCGTGGTCTTCGACTCGCCCGATCTCAAGCACTGGACCAAGCGCTCGACGTTCGGCCCGGCGGGTGATACAGCGGGACAGTGGGAGTGTCCCGATCTGATTGAACTTCCGAGTTGAAGCCACCACCGAAAAGACGCTGGGTGCTGATCATCAATCGCAATCCGGGAGCGCCGGCCGGTGGCACCGGAGTCCGCTACCTGATCGGCAAGTTCGATGGCGCGAACTTTACCAGCGAAATTCCGGACACTCCAGCGCTCTGGGCCGATTGGGGCAAGGACTTCTACGCGACGAACACCTGGAATGATATTCCGACGAGCGACGGACGGCAACCTGTGGATCGGCTGGTTCAGCAACTGGCAGTATGCCAACGTCGAACCCACCGTGTTCTGGCGCGGAGCGCAATCCGTGCCTCGCAGCCTCGAACTGCGCCGCTACTCCGACGGGCTTCGCCTGGTACAGCGGCCGATCCGCGAACTGGAGAGTCTGAGACATGAGAAGGTTCGCGTCGTCAATGCCAGCGTCGCAGAGGCCAACCGGAAGACTCCGAGTCGGACGAGGCGAAGTTCTACGAATTCGAAGCCGAGTTGGACCTGGGCAATTCGCCGAAGTCGGATTTCGCTTGCGTAAGAGTAAAGACGCCGAAACCCTGGTCGGATTCGACACCTCACGTCGCGAGGTGTTCGTGGATCGCACCCTCTCGGGCGAGGTTTCACACAGCAAGGACTTCCCCGGACGTCACACGGCGGGTAGAGAAAGCGCGAGCGCCTCAAGCTTCACATTTTCGTCGACCGTTCCAGCGTGGAAGTGTTCGTGAATGACGGCGAACGCGTCCTTTCCGACCGCATTTATCCGCCACCGGGCAGCGATCACATTGAAATTTATACCAAGGGGAGTGGGCGGAAGAGTCGTCTCCCTTAAAATCTGGGAATTGAATTCTGATGTGGAAGTAGCGGTAAATACGTTTCTGACGTTCTCTCAGGTCGAGGATGGATTCCGGAATGAGTCCGAAACAGCAAATCATGCTTCTCGGCGTCGCCATGGCAATTTCTGTAGCAGGGTGCGCCGTTCGCAAACCGCACGAGGACATGGGCGCGTTCGTCGATAAAAGTTACGTTGACCTCGAACCGGGATGGCGAGTCCGGGTCGTCACCCCGATTCTCAGTTCTGGAAAATTCAAAATGCAACCAAAAGAATTCCACGCCGAGGGCAAGACCGAGGCCCTCCAAGCCGGAGGGGACTTCCTGGGCTATGAGACCGACTACTATGCGGTCAACGCCCGGAACGGAAATGGCGTCGTCGTCCGGTTTGGTTCAGCTGAATTTACCGGCAATGGCAAAAGCAGCAAGCGGTCCCAACCGCTGGTTCCGCTGTTCGATCTTCCGGAAAGCGTCCGCTATGTGAGACTTCTTTTTCTCACCCGGGCCAGTCAAACCGAGCACGATCAAGCCATCCTGGGATCGTCCTCGTTGGCGGACCTGGACGCGCTGCAGAAGCGAGTGGAAGAGAGCCCAGCGGAAAACTGCAAAATCCAGCCCGAGGGAGTCTGCTCCTGGGTCCCCGCCGGAATCGCCGTTCAACCAGAAAAGAAGATTCCCGCGAGTGGCAAAACATGGATCCCAGCCACTTAGAGCCCCCGGTAATTGATTGGCGGCGAAAAGCCATCGTATCTGGCACCTTCGAGGAGTACTATCCCTGACGACCGCAATCGCCAGAAGCGCCTGGCTACTCTTTGCGATTGCACCCGCGACATCTGAGGGTGGAATCCAGAAGCTTGACTAAAGAATCTTCCTTTCTGCTCACGAAGTGGTATATGGACTGCGTCGCCGAAAACGGCGATGCAGCGGTGGTGTACGTGGCGGACCTGCGCTGGAACAAGCTCTCCATGCATTATGAAAGTTTGCTCACTATCGTTGAAGGCCGCTTGCATTGCGTTTCTTCGCTGCGCAAAGGGCACCCTCCACTAGTCGATCGCGACACCATCACTCTCACCCTGCCCCATCTCGGCATCGCCGGAACTTGGCGCGCCCTCCGAACGCCGGTGCGGCGCGACGTCTTTGAGGGCGAGGAGGGCGGCATTGATTGGCACTGCCGTCAGCCCATGGCGCGGGTCGATCTGTCGCTTCAAGGCAAGACACGAATCACCGGACTGGGCTATGCCGAGTGCCTGAACCTCTCGGTCGTCCCCTGGAAATTGCCAGTGGAAGAATTGCACTGGGGACGATTTCTCTCGGAGGAGCACGCCCTGGTCTGGATCGACTGGCGAGGCCCGAGGCCGTGGCAGACCCTCATTCATAATGGCGACGAGCGCAAAATCCAGTCGTTGACAGAAGCAGAAATGCTGTTCGCACCAGTAAGCAGCCTCGAGCTTGATCGTGGACTGGTGCTGCGCAGCGGTCAGCTTGGGCATACAGTGTTTGCCGGGATCTCCCGACTCGCGAAACTGCTTCCGCGCAATATGTTGGCTGTCGAAGAATGCAAGTGGCGCAGCCGCGGCGTGTTGCAGGCCGCGAGCGGTAACGCGTCGGGGTGGGCGATCCATGAGATCGTCAAGTGGAAATGACGAAATCCAGAATGATGAATTCCACCTTGGGCAAATTGCTGTATGGGGCGCTGTTCACGGTCGCCCTGCCAGTTTTGCTGGTGGTCTGGGCCATCGAAACCCGGGACCTGGTGAAGCTGCCGGCAATTCATTCCATGCCCTGGGGGATCGGAACCATCGCCGTAGGATCATTGCTGGTGGCGCTGGGGATGGCTTCACTCTGGCGGGTAGGAGGCGGCCTCCCCATGAACGCCTTCCCTCCCCCGCGTTACGTTTCCAGCGGAATCTATAGCTTGTTCTCGCATCCGATTTATCTCGGCTTTTCACTGGTGTGCATCGGCTCTGCAATCACCGCTGGCTCCGCCAGCGGTTTGTGGCTGGTCTCCCCCACCGTGGCTCTCGCAAGCGCTGCGCTGGTCCTGGGTTACGAACTGCCCGATTTGCAGGGACGTTTCGGCAGTGCGTGCCCTGAGCAACGCCTGCTGCCCTCCGACGACCAATCTCCACCTTCCGGGATGGAGCGCCTTCGCTGTTATTTGATGGTGCTGTTGCCCTGGTTCCTAATTTACGAAGCCTTCGTGGTGCTCGGAGTCCCGCCCGACGCGAAGATCGCTTATCTTCCATTTGAGCTCCGCCTGCCCGTGTTGCCATGGACCCAGGTTTTCTACGGCAGCGTTTATATGATGGTGTTGCTGGCGCCCTTGATGGCGCGCACGCGGCACGATCTTCGTCTGTTTTCCAGCCGTGCCCTGCTCGCGATGGTGATCGTTTTCCCTCTCTACCTGGCCCTGCCGCTCATCTCTCCGCCTCGTCCGTTTGCTGGCGCCGGACTCTGGCGTGATTGGCTCGATCTGGATCGCTCGCATGACAGCGCCGCCGCTGCGTTTCCTTCCTACCATGTGATCTGGGCATTTATCGCCGCCGAGGCCCTGGCCCACACTTCGTGGCAAAAACGGCTGTGGCGGAGTTGGGCAGTGCTGGTATCGGCCAGTTGCATAACGGCGGGAATGCACGCGCTGGTTGATGTGGTTACCGGCTTTCTGGTGGCCGCCGCAGTCATTCGGATGGATCGAGTCTGGTCTTTCCTGCGCAACTTTTCGGAAACCATTGCCAACTCGTGGAGAGAATGGCACATTGGACCGGGGCGCGTGATCAATCACGGAGCTTACGCGGGCGCAGGAGTCTTCATCGGAATCTGGATCATCGACACTCTGCTGGGCCCTGGCAAGAGTGTGATCCCGATTGCGATTTTTCTGGGAGGCTGCGTCGGAGCCGCGTTATGGGCGCAGGTCATCGAAGGCTCTCCGGCGTTGCTGCGTCCACTGGGTTTTTATGGCGGGATGATCGGAACCTGGACGTGTGGTGCTGTCGCCGCCTGGTGGACGCGGACCGCCATCTGGCCGGTGCTGGCGGCCCTGGTCGTGGCCGCACCCTGGATCCAGGGCATTGGACGGCTGCGCTGCCTGGTGCAGGGCTGCTGTCACGGGCGCCCCGCCTCTGACCATGTCGGCATCCGTTACACTCATCCGCGATCGCGGGTGTGGCGGGTGCTTCCTCTGCGTGGCGTCTCCGTTCACGCCACGCCGCTGTATTCGCTGCTGTGGAACATTCTCGTAGCTCTGGTGATAACACGGGTCTATCTACTGCACGCTCCGAGCGCCATGGTGGGGGGAGTCTATCTGATACTCTCCGGCGCCGGAAGATTTGGGGAAGAAGCCTATCGCGGCGAGCCGCAAACGGCAGTGCTCGGAGGCCTGCGCCTATACCAGTGGGTCGCGGTGGCCACCCTGGTATTGGGCGCGTTTATCACAACCGTGAAACACAGCCCGCCGTCACCGCCTCCCGCCTTTCACGCGGCTTCGATTTTCGTCGCCCTCGCCTGCGGCATCGGGGCATGGTTCCTCACCGGGGTTGACTTTCCCGAATCCAACCGCAGATTTGCCCGCCTGACCTGACTCAAACCAGTTGTGGAACGAATCCCAATCTGCCAATCCGCATACGACGGTAACCTTCAGTGTCTGGACGTTGGCTGTTTGCTGGCGTCTAATTTCACTATCGCTCTGCACCTATAAGCTTTTACGAAACTTTACGGTTGTTGAATGAGTTTTTACCCGATGAGTAAGCGGCGCAGTGTTGAATATATTGATGGTTCGCGAAATTTACAGGAACGGCCGGGCATGACATGCTGCGGCGGATCCAGGTGCGGTGTCACCAAGTCTTCTGGTTCGAAGACATGGGTGATCGTCATGCGACCCGTCGTCCTCCTCGTGCTGATCGCGATCAGCGCGTTGGGGCAGGACGCGGCCGCACCTTCCAGCTTTTCGATCACCGGCGTGGTGAAATCAGGTAACACGCCCATTCCAGGCGCAACAGTTTCCGCAACTAACTCGTCCACGGAAGCCAAGACTACAACTTCCACCGACATCAACGGCGCCTACATGCTACAGGTGGCTACTGCGGGAAAATATCAGCTGCGGGTTGAGATGCCCGCATTCGCCCCGAGCACGCGGGAAATTGTCGTGGCAGAGGCGAGCAGTCGTGCCGACCTGGAATTGACTTTACTCTCGCGGACGCAACAGGCGGAACGCACCCAGCAACGGCCGGCAACCGCCAGAACCGGCCGGGGATTTCAGAGCCTTTCAGTCATGCAGGGACTGGCCGCCTCAGAAGCGAGCAACAGCAATGGAGCGGACCAGATCGTGCCGGCTGGAATGCCGATCCCCGGCGTGGCCGCGGACGCCGCCACAGAATCGGTTTCATTTTCCGGTAACAACTCAAGCGTGGGCATGTTCGGTATGAGCACGGACGAACTGGAGCAGAGAATGCGCGAGGGCCGCGAACAGGCCGGCGGCTTCGGCGGAGGACCGGGTGGAGGCGGACCAGGCGGCGGTGGTCCTCCGGGCGGTGGCGGCCCGGGCGGCGGTTTCGGAGGCTTCGGCGGCGGGGGAGGACGGGGCGGCCCCATGATGCTGGGCGGCGGACGCGGCAGGTTTGACATCAATCGGCCGCACGGTTCGGTTTATTACTCGGTCGGCGATTCCGCTCTGGATGCTGCGCCGTACGCGCTCAACGACAGTTCTTCCGACAAAGCCAGCTACCTGAGACAGCGCTTCGGCGTCGCCCTAGGCGGGCCGCTGAATATCCCCGGAATTTACCAGGGCGGAAGCAAGACTTTTTTCTTTGTGCACTATAACGGCTCGCGCGGCAATTCGCCCTATGATGCTTTTTCCTTTGTGCCCACCGCCGCCGAGCGCGGCGGAGATTTTTCGGGAGTAGCGGGAGTTCAGCTAGTCAATCCCAACAATGGACAACCTATCTCTGGAAATATCCTGCAAAACGCCGGGCTGTCCATCAATCCCGCTGCGCAAGGGCTCCTGCCTTTCATCCCCGTACCCAACGTCGCGAATGCGGCTCCCGACCAGCCGAATTTCCATTTTGTTACCTCGACCCTCAACGACAGCGACGATTTTAATATTCGATTGAACCACGCCCTGGGCGGAGCCAGCGCCGGACGCGGCGGTCGGGGACAGCGCGGCCCGCGAAATAATTTGAACTTCGGCTTTCACTACCACGCCGCCAGCGCGAACCTGACCAATCCCTTTCCCAGCGTGGGCGGCCATACCAGCACCCGCAGCTTCAACGTTCCCATTGGATATGTGCGGACCTTCGGCAAAGTGATCAATAATGCGCGCCTCGATTTCAATCGCTCCCGCATCAGCACGCAGAACCTTTACGCCTTTAACCAGGACATCACGGGAAACCTTGGCATAACCGGCGTTTCCACTAATCCTTTTGACTGGGGCCTGCCCAACCTTTCGTTCACGCATTTTGGCAGCCTCAACGACACCAATCCGCAATTGCTGCGCAACCAGACCTGGACGTTTTCCGACAGCCTGATCTACCGCCGCGGCAAGCACACCTGGCGCTGGGGCGGAGATTTTCGCCGGATTGAAGTCAACCCCGAGACGGACAGCAATGCCCGCGGAACTTTCACGTTTACCGGCGTGAACTCCGGTTATGACTTTGCCGACTTCCTGCTGGGCCTTCCGCAGTTGACTTCAGTCCAGTTTGGCAACAATAACTATCACTTCCGTGGCAATTCCTGGGACCTGTTCGTACAGGATGAATGGCGCCTGCGCGGCAACCTCACGCTGAATCTCGGCGTGCGCTACGAATACATCTCTCCCTTCTCCGAACTGAACGATCGCATTGTGAACCTGGATTTGCCGGCGGGCTTTACTTCGCCGCCGGTCCCGGTGCAGGTGGGCGAGACCGGGCCGTACAACGGTCAGCTTCCCGTAACGCTGGTGCGTCCCGACCGCAACAATTTCGCTCCGCGGCTCGGCCTGGCCTGGAAGCCGCTACGCAACACGGTGGTGCGCGCGGGATATGGCATCAACTACAACACCAGCGCGTATCAGAGCATCGTGCAGAACATGGCTTTCCAGCCTCCGTTCTCGACCACTGCGACCAACACGCAAGCTGCAACCGGCCAGCTCACTTTGCAGGATGGATTTCCGCCAGTCCCTCCGGGCTCGATCACCAACAATTTTGGCGTGAATCCCAATTACCGCCTGGGCTACGTGCAGATCTGGAACGTTGACGTGCAACAGCAGATTCTTCCCACGCTGATCATGAACCTCGACTACACCGGCACCAAGGGCACGCGTCTCGATATTCTGGAAGCCCCCAATCGCACCGCGACCGGAGTGCTCTTTCCCGGCGTGCAGCCGTTTTACTGGGAAGACTCGGTGGGAGATTCGACTGCCAATGCGTTGTCGGTGCGAGTCCGCAAACGGCTTCAGGCCGGGTTTTCGATTGGCGGCCGCTATACGTTTTCGAAGTCGCTGGACAATGCTTCCACGATCGGAAGCGGCGAACCCCTGGTCGCGCAGGGCGCCGGACGCACCACACTTTCCGGCACCACAAATGTCGCACAGGATGCCTTCGACCTGTCGGCTGAGCGCGGCTTGTCGAGCTTTGATCAGCGGCACAGTTTCACGGCGGATTATCTCTGGGAGCTTCCCTTCGGCCACGATCGGCGGTGGCTCGCGGGGAACAGCCCGCTGCGCGCGGTCCTCGGAGACTGGAACTGGAGCGGCGACTGGACCATCGCTTCGGGATTGCCCTTTACTCCCCGGATTCTCGGCGACCCCGCCGATGTGAACCGCGGAACTAACGGCACGGTCCGGGCGGATGTCGTGCCGGGCCAGTCGGTCACGGTGTCGAATCCGTCCATCGCAGAGTGGTTCAACACCCGCGCGTTCGTCGTGCCCGCGGGCCAGTTCGGCGACGCCCGCCGCAACAGTATCGAGGGTCCGGGCAGCCGGCTGTTCGATATGGCATTCACCAAGATTTTTCCCCTCAGTGAAACGCGCTTTCTCGAGTTTCGCGCGCAGTTTTCAAATATTTTCAATACGCCTCAGTATGTAGGCATTGACACAGTTGTGAATTCCCCCACCTACGGCCGCGTGATTTCCGTGGGAGGGATGCGTTCCCTGCAACTCAGTGCGAGGTTCCGGTTCTGATGCGCTCTTTCAACCATTACGCGCGGCGGACCGGCGGGGACGCCCGTCGCTCCATTCTGGCCTGCGTGCTTGTGATTGCGATGCTGTGCACCGGCGTTACTTCACAGGAAACGTCCAGCGAATACACCTTCCGCTCTAAGACCGAACTGGTACTGGTGAACGTGACCGTGCGCGACCGGGACGGCAATCCGGTAGCCGGCCTGAAGCGCGAAGACTTCACACTGCTCGAAGATAACAAGCCGCAGCAGGTACTCTCTTTCGACCTGGAAAATACCGACGCCGTGCTCTCGACCGCCGCGACCGAAGCCCCGTTGCTTGGCCCCACCCCGGCGCAGGGCGCCAGCCAAACTCCCGTTCTGGTCAATCGGCCCTTGAAAGACCGCCGGCTCATCATTTTGTTTTTCGATCTCAGCTCCATGCAACCAGATGAAATCGACCAGGCGACCACGGCGGCACAGAACTATGTGGACAAGCAGATGGTGCCGGCCGACCTGGTGGCCGTGGTCTCGCTGGGAAACACGCTCAGCGTGAATCAGGACTTCACTTCCGATCGCGCGCTGCTGAAGAAAGCCCTGCAGGCCTTCAATTCTGGCGCCGGCGCGGGCTTCGAAGAAGGCAGCACCGGCACGACCGAAGGCACATCCGAGACCGGCGGGTCCTTCACCGTGGACGACACCGAGTACAACATCTTCAATACCGATCGCCGCCTGCAGGCGCTGCGCTCAATCGCCGAGAAGCTGGCAACAATCAACGAGAAGAAATCGCTGGTCTATTTCTCCAGCGGTATGGACCGCACCGGCATTGAAAACCAGTCGCAGTTGCGTTCCGCCACCAACGCCGCGGTGCGGGCCAACATGGCGATTTACACCATGGATATTCGCGGCCTGCAGGCCCTGGTGCCGGGCGGCGAGGCCCAGAACGCCAGCCTGCGCGGCACCTCGCCCTACTCCGGCAAGTCGGTGGCCGGCCAGTTCGATTCCAATGCCACCACCCAGGAAACGCTGGTCACCTTGGCCGGCGACACCGGCGGGCGCGCCTTTCTCGACTCGAACGATTTCGGGAAGGTATTTACCGGCGTGCAGCAGGACACTTCGCTGTACTACCTGCTCGGCTATCACAGCACGAACTCGGCGCGGGACGGACGCTTCCGGCGCATCACGGTGCGAGTCAACCGGCCCGGCGTCAAAATCGATTTCCGCCGCGGCTACTACGCTCCCGCCGACTTCCAGCACTCAACCCGCGACGATCGCGAACGCCAACTCGACGAAGAGCTGGCTTCAGATCTTCCCACCACGGATCTGCCGGTGTATTTGTCCGCCGCTTACTTCCGCATTGCAGACCGGAAATTCTATGTGCCGGTGTCAGTGGCCGTGCCCGGTTCCCAAATTCCTTTTACCCACAATAACGATCAGGACCGTGCCACCCTGGATGTTCTGGGCATCGTGACCGATCCGGACAAACGTCCGGTGGGGCAGATACGGGACACGGTCAAGCTGGCGCTGAACACATCGCAACTGGTGCGGCGAAAAAACGTGCAGTACAACACCGGTTTCGTACTGCCTCCGGGTACGTATCACCTCAAGTTCGTGGTGCGTGAGAACCAGAGCGGGCGTTTGGGGTCGTTTGAAACCGACCTCACCGTCCCCGACCTGAAATCGGTCCCGGTAAAGATGAGTTCGATCGTGCTGGCGAATCAGTTACAACCCAACAACAAGCGCAAGAGTGACAACCCGCTGGTGCGCGATGGGTCAGAAGTGATTCCCAGCGTCACTCACGTGTTCTCGGCCGGCCAGCACTTGTACTTCTACTACGAGGTCTATGATCCCGCCCGCGCGGCTACCAGTGCCGGAGCACCAGCAGGTAACCGCAATGGCCCGGCCATCCACCTGCTGACCAACGTGGCTTTCTTTCGCGGAACCACCAAGGCTTATGAGACTCCGCTGGTCGAAAGCGAGCAACTGAACGCGCCGGACCGCAAAGCTGCGGTCTTCCAGCTCGACGTACCCCTTACCCAGCTCAAGCCCGGTTTCTATACCTGCCAGGTCAACGTGATTGACGACGCCGCTGGACAATTCCGCTTCCCGCGGGTGGCTTTACTGGTGCGCCAATAGCTCCAGCCAGATTGGGGTAACCGCGCCTGTATGTACCCTTTCGTAATCTCTCTGCACGCGGGCATACGTACGATACTGCCAATTTAAGCAGATGCCGTTCCCGGTCTCATCGCTCCCTTCTCGAGCCCCGCGTGTCCGAACGACGGAATACACTCCCGCGGTACTTCGCTTTCCCAGCGGAGACACGGTCACGGGCAGGTTGGAGGTGTTTTCCGCCACCGGTGGTCTGCTCTGCTTGCCGAAACCTCTGATTCGCGGCACCCGCATCAGGGTGATGTTCCTAACTCCGAACGGCCCGGTGCTTGGCGCAGCCGAGATGCTGACTCCGGTCTCATGGACACAACAGCCATTCCGCTTCGTGCCCCCGGCTGACAGGGATCAGCACAAACCGCGGGTCACTAGCGGGCACTCTCCGAAACTGGACATTCCCGCTCCGCAGCCTGGTTTTCAGATACCCGACCCGGAACCGCAGTGGATCGACAAGTACCGGGCCGCGGTCAGCCGGAACCCACCACGCCGGCCGCTGCTGGAAAGAATGCTGCAAGCACTCAGGCTGCGGACGAAATAGCTCGGTCAAAGTGTTGTGGCTCAATTCTAGAACCGTCCTTTTCAGCGGCGTCGTCCTGCGGGACTTCAGTCCCGAAGGATCTGGCGTGCATCGGCAGCAGCGCAGGGGCAAAGGGGGTATCTGCTTCGCGCCAGATCCTTCACGGCCTGAAGGCCGTTCAGGATGACGCCTGCCGGTGGGGAGAAATTTAAAACTGAGCCACCACCCTCCCCTGAACTCTCTGGCGGCCGCCGGGCCTTCAGGTTATAATGTTGCACCCGAGTTGCAAGAAGGACGGTCGCATGCCATTACCTGAAACCGAGATTCCTGGACGCCTGCAGGCTGAACTGATGTCGCGCGGGCTGCGCATGACGCGCCAGCGCCGCACTATTCTCAGCGTAGTGGAAACCGCCAAACAACACCTCGATGCCAGCCAGCTACTGCGGCGCGCCCGGCGGCTGGACCCGCAGATTGACCGGGTCACGGTTTACCGCACCCTCGGACTGCTCAAGCGGCATGGGTTGATTGACGAACTCGATCTCATGCACATGCAGGGCGAGAAACACTTCTACGAACGCCGCCCCCAGCGGGACCACATCCACATGGCGTGCCTGCGCTGCGGCAAGATTACGGAATTCGAAAGTGATCTCTTTGATCGCTTGAAGGGGCAAATTCAGAGAGACTGCCGCTTCCATATCGTAGTCACCCGGCTGGAAGTCGGTGGCTACTGCGCCCAGTGCCGCACCACGGATCAACCCAAGGACTAAGCCGACGGTTGCCGGGCTGAAGTCTTCTCTGCGAACCGACCGCTTCTTCCCTGGTTGCGCAATTCCAGCTGTGCCCTAATACTCCGATGGAGACCCCGCCGTTGCCAGTTGCAACCGGCATGCAACAGAAAATGTGGCCGTGACTGACGTGCCAGCGCTGAGAGCTTAGCGTCATCCAGGGCCTTAGTTGCGACCTGATCTCGAGAAATAGCGGAGCTTTGCTCCGCCGGACAGCCGGGGGCGGCTGTCCCACGTGGTCTGTGGTCTGACGTCCGAGGTCTGACGTCTGACGCCCGCCTTTACTGACCCGCCGAGGCTTCCTGGCCGGCCTGGCTCGTACAGCAATCTCCGTATTGACGTAAATCCGCAGAGTTATAAAGTATTGGGGGCGGTCCTCCTCCGCCAGCCTTAATCCTGGCCAATCAAGTTCAGTTTTGTCATCCGGGCCGGGCCGTGCCGTGCTTTGCCGATCCTCGTGTTCCGGCCGAGGAGCCATTATGAATCGCGACCGTTTTTCCCACGGTGCGTTCAGAGTCTGAGTTGGAACTGGCTTACAAAATGTAAAGTATTGTAAAGACGGAAGATAAGTCGCAACCGGGATATAATTTTCAGAGTCAAATGTTTACCGTTTGTTGCGCCGCGGAGAGAATGGGAGCGGCTTTCGGGGGAACTCAGAGTGAAAATACGGATCGAGAATGTGCGGCGCGGGCCGGTAACGGGCACCACGCTCGCGCAGCAATCCAGCAAATCGTCTCGCCCGCATCTTGCGGCGACCTTCACCCTGGCGGTTGTAGCTGCCTCCATGTTGGGGTGCAGCGCGGGCTCCAAACCGAGTACGGCGCGGGCTTCCTCCCAGATGGCGGTGCCTGTCGCCGTCGCCACGGCTGAACGGCGCGACGTGCCTGTGTTTCTCAAGGGACTGGGCAGCGTGACTGCCTCCAACACGGTCAGCGTAAAGAGCCGGGTGGACGGACAACTGGCGCAGATCAATTTCAAGGAAGGCCAGCACGTGAACAAGGGAGACCTGCTGGCGGTGATCGATCCCCGGCCGTTCCAGGTGGCGCTTGATCAGGCGCAGGCAAATCTATTCCGTGACCAGGCCCAACTGAAGGACGCACGCCTGAACTACGAACGCTTCAAGAGTCTGCTGGATGATTCGGGAGCAATGTCGCGCCAGCAGGTGGACACGCAGAGGGCGGCCGCGGAACAGCTGGAAGGAGCAGTTCGGGCCGACCAGGCAGCGATCGACAATGCGAAGTTGAACCTGGTGTACTCGCACATCACGGCGCCCATCAGCGGCCGCATCGGACTGAGGCTGGTGGATGTGGGAAACATGGTGCACGCCTCGGATACGAGTCCGCTACTGGTGATCACCCAGTTGCAACCCATCGCCGTCCTGTTCACGCTGCCGGAAGACAGTCTGCTCAACGTGTCGCAGCACATGCACAAGGGCACTCTGCCGGTCGAGGCCTATAGCCGGGACGATCAAACCAAACTGGCCACCGGCAAATTGCTCACCATCGACAACCAGATTGACCAGACGACGGGGACCGGACGGTTGAAGGCGATGTTCGATAATCCGGACGACGAGCTGTGGCCTAACCAGTTCGTCAATGTCCGTCTGCTGCTGGAGACGCACAAGAACAGCATCACTATCCCATCGGTCGCGGTCCAGAGCGGGCCCCAGGGAAGCTACGTATTTACGGTCAAGCCCGATAAGACGGTCGCGGTCAGCCCGGTCACGGTTTCGTTCACCCAGAACAACATAGCATCCATCGCCAGCGGAGTCGCTGCCGGAGATGTAGTGGTGGTGGACGGGCAGGACAAGCTGCAAGCCGGGAGCAAAGTAGATCCGCACACCGGTGGCGGTGGACAAAACCGGAACGCGCAGTCTCCGGCTTCGCAAGCCCAGCCGGAGCCAGCTTCCACCAGGGGAGCGCCATGAGTCCGTCGCGGCTTTTTATTCTTCGTCCGGTCGCGACGACTCTGCTGATGGTCGGGCTTCTGCTGGTTGGGCTGGTCGCCTACACCCAGCTTCCAGTCTCCGCGCTTCCTGAAGTTGACTATCCCACCATCCAGGTGGTGACGTTCTATCCCGGAGCCGATCCTGATGTGATGGCATCCTCGGTGACGGCTCCATTGGAGCGCCAGTTTGGCCAGGTCCCCGGACTAAGCCAGATGACTTCCACCAGTTCGCTGGGCAGTTCCATCATTACGCTGCAATTCAATCTCAGCCAGAACATCGACGTCGCGGAACAACAGGTTCAGGCCGCGATCAACGCCGCCACAACCTATCTTCCGCGCGACCTTCCCAATCCGCCGATCTACAGCAAGGTGAATCCGGCCGATTCCCCGATTATCACGCTGGCGCTGACTTCGGACACCCTGCCGCTTTCGAAAGTGGAGGACCTGGCCGACACCGCACTAGCGCAGAAAATTTCCCAGCTTCCCGGCGTCGGCCTGGTTTCGATCAGCGGTGGACAGAAACCGGCAGTGCGGATCCAGGCCAATCCCACTGCGCTGGCTTCTTACGGATTGAGTCTGGAAGATATTCGCACCGCACTCGCCGCAGCCAACGTCAACCAGGCCAAGGGTGTGCTGGATGGCCCGCGTCAGTCCTTCACCATCGGCGCCAATGACCAACTGAGCTCGAGCGCGCAATACAACAGCGTGGTCGTGGCCTACAAAAACGGCGCGCCGGTCCGGCTGTCCGATATCGCCACCGCGATTGACAGCGCGGAAAACATTAAGCAGGCCGCCTGGATGAACACCACTCCGGCGGTGATCGTAAACATTCAGCGCCAACCCGGCAGCAACATTATCAGTGTCGCCGACCGGGTCAAGCTGCTTTTGAAGCAATTGCAGGCGTCGTTGCCCGCTGCGATCAAAGTGCAGGTGCTCACCGATCGTACCGAGACCATTCGAGCTTCAGTGAAAGACGTCCAGTTTGAACTGATGCTCACCGTCGGTCTGGTGGTGATGGTGATTTTCCTGTTCCTGCGCAACCTCTCGGCGACTGTGATTCCCAGCGTTGCCGTTCCGCTCTCGCTGGTGGGAACGTTTGGGGTCATGTACCTGCTGGGATACAGCCTGAACAACCTGACCCTGATGGCGCTGACCATCTCTACCGGATTTGTGGTCGATGACGCGATCGTGATGATCGAAAACATCGAACGCTTCCTGGAAGAGGGCGAATCGCCGCTGGAAGCCGCTTTGAAGGGAGCAGGCCAGATTGGCTTCACCATCGTATCGCTGACGGTATCGCTGATTGCGGTGCTGATCCCGTTGCTGTTCATGGGCGACATCGTGGGCCGCCTGTTTCGCGAGTTTGCCGTGACCCTGGCGGTCACCATTCTGGTGTCGGCAGCAGTCTCCCTCTCGCTGACGCCGATGATGTGCGCCAAGCTGCTGAAGCGCCACGACCCCAAGCATCAAAGCCGCTTTTATAAATCCACGGAGAATTTCTACAACCGGGTCATTGAGTTCTACGGCCGCACCTTGAAATTTGTGCTGCAGCACCAGACCATCACCCTGCTGGTCACGGCGGGCACATTGGTCCTGACGCTGTTTCTTTATGTAGTAGTGCCCAAGGGCTTTTTCCCGGTGCAGGATACAGGCGTGATTCTGGGCATTTCGGAAGGGCCGCAGAATGTTTCTTTCCCGGCGCTGGCCAAGAGCCAGCAGGCGCTGGCCCAGGTCATTCTCAAAGATCCCGAGGTCGAGAGCCTTTCGTCCTTTATCGGAATCGACGGTACCAACTCTACCCCCAACAGCGGACGCATTCAGATCAACCTGAAACCGCATGAGCAGCGCAAGTCAACCGCGAGTGAGATTATCCGCCGGCTGCAGCCGGAACTGGCAAAGGTCAACGGCATCACCTTATATATGCAGCCGGTGCAGGACCTCACGGTGGAAGACCGGGTCAGCCGGACGCAGTATCAATATTCGATGGAAGATGCCGATGCGCAGGAGCTGTCGGTGTGGGCCACGCGGCTGGTGGATGAGCTGCGCAAACTGCCTCCCATGCGCGACGTCGCCACCGATCAACAGAATGGCGGCCTCAAAGCTGAGTTGGTCATTGATCGCGACACCGCGTCGCGTTTGGGCATTTTGCCCCAGGCCATCGACGATACTCTCTACGACGCCTTCGGGCAGCGCCAGGTCTCCACCATATTTACCCAGTTGAACCAGTACCACGTGGTGCTGGAAGTGGACCCGCAGTTTTCGCAGAATCCGGATTCGCTGAAGAATATTTACGTGCACTCCAACTCCGGGATGCAGGTCCCGCTTGCCTCGTTCAGCCACTTTCAGACTTCGAACACCGCGCTGGCAGTGAATCACCAGGGACAGTTCCCCGTGGTCACACTCTCGTTCAACCTGGCGCCGGGAGTCTCGCTGGGAGAGGCGACGCAAGCGATACAAGAGACGGAACAGGACATTCACCTTCCGCCCAGCATCCACACCAGCTTCCAGGGAACGGCCGCGGCCTTCCAGAATTCACTTTCCTCCGAGCCCTGGCTGATTCTGGCCGCCATCGTTACCGTGTACATCGTGCTGGGCGTGCTCTATGAAAGCTACATTCATCCTTTAACCATTCTTTCTACGCTGCCCTCGGCGGGCGTGGGAGCGATCCTCGCCCTGCTCTTGACCGGCAACGATCTGGGAGTGGTGGCGCTGATCGGCATTATTCTTTTGATCGGTATCGTGAAGAAAAATGCCATCATGATGATCGACTTCGCGCTGGAAGCAGAGAGGGAAGAGCACAAGCCAGCGGAAGAGGCGATCTTTCAGGCCTGCCTGCTGCGCTTCCGTCCCATCATGATGACCACCATGGCGGCACTGCTGGGCGGTCTTCCACTGGCGCTGGGAAGCGGCACAGGATCGGAATTGCGCCATCCGTTGGGCATCACCATCGTCGGCGGCCTGCTGGTCAGCCAGTTACTTACGCTTTACACCACGCCGGTTGTGTATCTCTGGTTCGATCGCCTGGCCCAGCGTTTTTCACACTTGAACATCGGCAACACCATCGAGGAACCGAGTGGAGCTTCGGCGGACTAGTCGTCTTTGGATTAGAGCATGAATATTTCCGCGCCATTCATCAAGCGTCCCATCGGCACGTCGTTGCTGGCGGCGGCGCTGCTTATGGCGGGTGCGCTGGCATTCAATTACCTGCCGGTTGCTCCTCTTCCGCAGGTGGAGTTCCCTGTCATCTCGGTCGGGGCGGGACTGCCGGGCGCGAGTCCAGAGACCATGGCTTCGGCGGTAGCAACCCCGCTGGAGCGCCAGTTCGGCCGCATCGCGGGCATCAACCAGATGACTTCAACCAGCCAGTTGGGGTCCACCAATATCGCCTTGCAGTTTGACCTCAGCCGCAATATCGATGCCGCGGCGCGCGACGTGCAAGCCGCCATCAACGCCGCCCGCAGCCAGCTTCCCGCCAACCTGCCGGGCAATCCCTCCTACCGGAAAGTGAATCCGGCGGACGCGCCCATCCTGATTCTGGCGCTCACCTCTGACATCGTGACATTGCCACGCATGTACGATGCCGCCGATTCGATCCTGTCGCAGAAACTGGCGCAGGTGGAAGGAGTGGGACAGGTGTTCGCGGGCGGGGGCGCCAAGCCCGCGGTTCGCGCCGAGCTGAATCCCACGTTGCTGAACAAGATGGGGGTCGGCCTGGACACGGTGCGCACCGCCCTGGGCAACGCCAATGCCAATCGGCCGAAAGGTGCGATCGACGGTGCGGTCAATTCCTGGACTCTGGACGCGAACGATCAGATTTTTACCGCTGACGAATATCGCCGCCTGATCATTTCCTATAGCAACGGCGCGCCGGTGCGGCTGGGCGACGTGGGCAGTGTGACGGATTCCGTGGAAGACATCCGCAATATGGGCTTGTCCAGCGGAAAGCCCGCGGTCCTGATCATCATCTTCCGGCAACCGGGCGCGAACATCATCGCGACCGTGGATCGCGTGCGCGCCACCTTGCCCCTGCTAAAGGCTTCCATCTCGCCGGCGATTGACGTGAGCGTTGTCATGGACCGCACCACCACGGTTCGGGCCTCGGTGCATGACATCGAGGTCACTCTGATTATTTCCGTCATCCTGGTGATTCTGGTCGTGTTCGCGTTTTTGCGCACTTTCCGGGCCACCATTATTCCCAGCGTGGCGGTTCCCCTGTCGCTGGTGGGGACGTTCGGGGTGATGTACCTGCTGAACTACAGCCTGGACAATCTTTCCCTGATGGCGCTCGCTATTTCGACCGGCTTCGTCGTGGACGACGCCATCGTGGTGCTGGAAAACATTACCCGCCATATCGAGGAGGGCGTGCCTCCAGTGAAGGCCACCTTCCGCGGCGCCCGCGAGATTGGCTTTACCGTGCTCTCCATGAGCACGTCCCTGGTAGCGGTGTTCATTCCGATTTTGCTGATGGGGGGAATTGTCGGCCGCCTGTTCCGCGAGTTTGCGGTCACACTGAGCGCAACCATCGCGGTTTCCCTGGTGGTCTCCCTGACCGTAACTCCGATGATGTGCGGGAAATTTCTGCGCTCGGCGGAGAAAGAAAAGCACGGCCGCATTTACCGCTTCAGCGAGAAAATCTTTGACACCACGCTCAAGGTTTATAGCCGCGCTCTGAAACTGGTCCTTCGCCACCAGCCTCTGACTCTGTTGATCACAGTCGCTACGGCTGCGCTCAGCGTCTATCTCTACGTGATCGTTCCCAAGGGTTTCTTTCCGCAGCAGGACACGGGACGTGTCATGGGATCGGTGCAGGCGGCTCAGGACATTTCGTTTGCCGCCATGCGGGAAAAGATGAAGCAGTTTGTAGCCCTGGTGATGAAAGATCCCGCGGTCCAAACCATTGTCGCGTTCTCCGGCGGCAACACTTCGGCCAACAACGGCCGCATGTTCATTACCCTGAAACCACTCGCCGAGCGCAAGATCACCGCCGACCAGGTGATCGGCAGGCTGCGCCGCAAACTGGCGGTGGTGCCGGGCGCGACGCTCTACATGCAATCGGCCCAGGACCTCACGATCGGCGGCCGCATGAGTCAGGCGCAATTCCAATACACCCTGCAGGGCGAGAGCTTGAAAGACCTGAATTACTGGTCTCCGGTTCTTCTGCAGAAGTTGCGCTCGCTACCTGAACTGCGCGACGTCAACACCGACCAGCAGGACAAGGGCCTGGAGGCCACTGTAATCGTTGACCGGGACACCGCAGCGCGGCTGGGCGTGGATGCTGGGGACGTGGATAACGCCCTTTACGATGCCTTCGGCCAGCGCCAGGTGTCCATTATGTACAAGGCGCTGAACCAGTATCACGTGATCATGGAAGTAGCTCCGGAGTTTTCCAACAGCACCGACGCGCTGCAGAATATTTATGTTCGCGCCGCGAACGGGACGGCGGTCCCGCTGTCATCCTTTGCGCACTTCGGACCTTCCAACACGCCGCTGGCAGTCAGCCACCAGGGTCAATATCCGTCGGTGACGCTGTCCTTCAATCTCGCCCCTGACGTCTCTCTGGGCGCCGCCACGGACGCCATCGACAAAGCGCAGCGCGCCATCAATTTTCCTCCCACCATCAATGCCAGCTTCCAGGGGACGGCGGCCGCATTCCAGTCTTCGCTGGCCAGCGAACCCCTGCTGATCCTGGCGGCGCTGGTTACGGTGTATCTGGTCCTGGGCATGCTCTATGAGAGCTACATTCATCCCATCACCATCCTTTCGACGCTGCCTTCTGCCGGCGTGGGCGCCATTCTCGCCCTGTTGCTGACGCACAGCGAGCTCAACGTGATGGGACTGATCGGCATCATCCTGCTCATTGGCATCGTGAAAAAGAACGCGATCATGATGATTGATTTCGCGCTGGAGACGGAGCGGGCGGGCAGGACTCCGGCAGAGTCGATTTATGAAGCGTGCGTACGCCGTTTCCGCCCCATCATGATGACTACCATGGCTGCGCTGTTGGGCGGCTTGCCCCTGGCCCTGGGTACCGGCGTAGGGTCGGAACTGAGGCGCCCGCTTGGCATCACGATCGTCGGTGGGCTGATCATGAGCCAGGCGCTCACCCTCTTTACCACGCCCGTTGTTTATCTCTATCTCGATCGCTTCCGTCTGATGGTTGCTCGCAAGCATCACATCGACCCGAACCAGATGGCACCGCTCTCTCCCCGGCCCAGCGGAGCCGACTGACGGCAGCCAACCTCTCTCGCTGTCATCCTGACCGCAGCAGGCCGATTCGCTTGCGAATCGGCCTGCGGAGTCGAAGGACCCCTTGTGCAACCAGGCGATCGACGAGACGAGAATTTTAACGCCGCCCCGGGCGGAGCCTCTTCTGCAGGGGATTCTCGATCGTGGACACCGGCGAACAGCAGGTCCCTCGACTGCGCTCGGGATGACACTGTTCTTGTCAGTGTTTGTGCCCGTGGCGGTGAGGATGGGAATGCACTTCACCGGGAGCATGTGCGTGACGGTGGACGTGGATGAGGTTTGTGCTCAGCAGCAGTTCGTGGTCGTTCAATATCTCTGCCGGCGTGCCCGCCGCAACGATGCGGCCACACTGGAAAACGTGACAGTAGTCCGCGATGTCCTCCACCAGGTCGAGATCATGGGTGGCCGTGACCACTGTCTTGCGCCCGCCACTGCAACTCACCAGGAAGTCGATCATCTGGCTCTCGCTTTTGGGATCAAGCGCGGCGGTGGGCTCGTCCAGTAGCAGGACTTCAGGATCGAGGATCAGCACGGAGGCCAGCGCGACCCGTTTCTTTTCTCCCGTCGAAAGATGATGAGGCGAACGATCCTTCAAGTGCGCGATCTCCATCTCCCCCAGAATCTCGGCAACGCGAACACGGATTTGCTCCTTCGGCCAACGCAACTGCAGCGGGCCGAAAGCCACTTCGTCAAACACGGTCGGGTTGAATAACTGCACATCAGGGTTCTGGAACACCAGGGCCACCCGGCGCCGGAACTCAAATTCAACTTCTCCATTCAGGCGCTCTTCAGCCAGGAGGTCGCCGTGAAAGGCAACGCTTCCTTTTTCCGGAAAGCACAGGCCGTCAAGCATGGCAAGCAGCGTTGACTTGCCGGAACCGTTCGCTCCCAGCAAAGCGATTCGTTGACCCGGCATGACGGTGAGATTCAATCCATCGAGCGCGGTCACCTCGTGATAGCTGTAGGTGGCGTCGCGTACCTCGAAGACGGGGACGGTCACAATGTCTCCTCCTCGCAGTCTCTGTGCGAATTCCCTGGCGCCGAAACCATTCTCATCGTCCAAACCAGAAACCCAGAAACGCCATTGTGATAAATACAGCCAGCACCGCCCAGTCAAACCAGTGGGTCTGGAATTCGTCCAGCACGTACACTTCACCTTGAAAGCCACGCGAACGCATGGCCAGGTAAACGTCGCCGCTGAGCTGAATGGTTTTGGACATCAGCACACCCCCGCTGGCCGTGGCTGCCCGCCGCTGCTCCCGGGCGTTGAGATGGCCGACCATCCGGCTCTTGCGTGACATGAACATGTCATGAGCGTTACGGAGCAAAAGGAAAATATAGCGATAGGTCATGCCCAGGATGACCACCAGTACGATTGGCAACCGGAGCACGCGCAGAGCCTTCAGCACATTGCTCCAGGAAGTGCACAGGACCAGCAAAACCGAAAAGGTCGCGGCCGTTTCCGCCCGCATGATGAGATACATGGCAGCGCGCAGTCCATGCTCAGTTACGGTCCAGCCAAGAAGCGGCAGAGTGTAAATTGCCTGCCCGGGAGTCAGGAACAACGCCGGAAACGAGATGAATCCGGTGAAAGTCAGCACGCCGAGCCAGACTCTCTTCGCCAGTGTCGCCAGGGGAACTTTAGACAGCAATGCGAGAACGACCGCTGCGGCGAAGAGCGCGACGATCACCCACAACCGTCGCGCTAAAGCCGCGATAACGATCAGCGGCAAGACGGCCAGAATCTTGACTCGAGGATCGAGTTTTTGCAGCAGGCCGTTTTTCTTCGCCAACTCCTCGGCATAGAATGCGTGCTCCAGGGCATCAAGAAAAGACGCCAGACTGCGCTCGACTACTCCTCGCGACTTTTTCCCGGCGTGGGTCATGGTGAAGTCCCGGAATCAACTGCGTCGCGCTTGCCGATGATCCAGCCCACGAGCAAGAAGAAACCAAGGATGAGGCCGCAGCCGAACATGGATGACATTACATAGCCAAAAGCAGGATGGCGCACAAATGGAGGAGCATACTGGGGAAAAGGCGCGCTCCATAAAGAAGAGAGTTGGGCCAGCCCTCGCGGCTGTTCGGACGGAGGCGCGACCTGGCCCGAGGCAGCAGCGATTTGCTGCCGGATCTGGGGATCGGAAACATCTTTCGCCCCCCATTCTCCCCAGGCCGTTCCCGCCGCCAGAATTCCGAGAGGCGTCAGGAGCATGAGCAGCGCCAGACGAATCCAGAGCGGGCGTGTCGTCCTCCAACCTGAAACCTCGGCCGGCAAGGCATCCTTCCTTGCGCTTCCCGCAGATTTCTGCCCCAGCAACGCAGGATTGGTACGCTGCAGATACGCCACCACCCCGCCCGCGACAAACAGTTCCGCCAATCCTGCAAAAGTCAGGTGCCCCAGCATCATCGCCGGAATCGCAATGTGAAGGGCATAGGGGGCATATAAGGGAGCTCCGCTCGCATCCTTGAACAACAGCGGCTGAATTCCCAACTCGCATGCAGTAAGCAGCGCGGCAACGTTGATGGCGGCATAACCTGCCAGCCCAGCCGCCACAACCCGGCGTGGGGACGTAATCGCGGTTCTGCCCGCCACCGCGCGGTAGGTAAAATGCGCCACCAGGGACCCCACAATCGCCATGTTGAAACAGTTCGCGCCGAAGGTGGTGATTCCGCCGTCGCCAAAAAACACCGCCTGGATCAGCAACGCGATCGACACCGAGAGCATGGATGCCCACGGGCCCAGCACCACGGTCGCAGCTCCCACGCCCACCGCGTGCCCGGTGGTCCCGCCCGGCAGGGGAACGTTGAACATCATGATGACAAAGCAGAACGCGCTGGCCACTGCCAACAGAGGTATCAGGCGCGTGTTCAGCAGCCGCTTGACGCGCGCGAACGCCGTGTACCAGAAAGGTATCGCAGTGCCGTAGAGCAGGGCGCAGGTCGAAGGACTGAGATAGCCGTCGGGAATGTGCATTGCATCAGAAGATGGACCCGTGTATGGACACACGGGCACGGCAAGCGTCAGGGTAGCACAAACGTGATCTTCGTGTTACTGGAGAAGTAAGAGCGCGCCGGCATCTTGCCGGCTGTCTCGAGGGCGTCTCGGCACAGGCGAGCGAAGTTCCGGCGGTCTCTCAGGGCCGAATCTGTCGAGTATCGCCACGGCCAGGCCGATCCATCTTCCAGCCCTGGGACACGATCCGCTGGCTGACGAACTCCTGCCCCGCACTCACGGTCCGGATGGCCATCAGGAGTTCCGATCCTGCATCGGTTTTCGCAACGTATCCGTGGCCGCCCATGCGCATCGCGCTTTCCACCACTTGCAGCGAATCGTGCTGGCTCAGGAAGATGATGTGCGAATTCGGCGAACTGCTGCGAATACGCCTTGCGGCTTCGATGCCGCTCATTCCAGGCAGGCTGATGTCGAGCAGGACCAGGTCCGGCTGCAGCTCTTTTGCCTTGAGGACTGCCTGTTCCCCGTCCGCTGTCTGACAAACCACATCCAGAGTGGGATCACTGGAGAGAAGAGAGCAGATCACCCGCCTGATCACCTCGTGGTCATCGACGACTAGAATCCGGATTGCAGACATTTCAGGCCTTAGAACAAGAAGAAGCGGATCTTCGGGAAGTTGAATTGTAGCGAACTTTCGTGTCCGGTTCACTACCGTACAGCATGTAGTAGCCCTACAGTAAATGATGTAGAGAGGGAATTTCCCCGGTTATAGCCAGAGCAAATACGGCTCCTGGCGCCAGGTTCCCGCGGACCCAGGCTCGGCGACAGGGGCGTCTGGAGAAAATCTATTTGCCGAGCATGACTCGCGGTCAACTACAGCTCCGCCGGCAGCATTACAACGATGGGCGCGGCAGAAGGACCCTGGCCCTGCAGCCCCGATCGTCAGGTCGATTGGTAAGTTCGAGAGAGCCGCCATGCGCCTCCGCGATCTGACGCGAAAGGATCAGACCGATTCCGCTCCCGGAAGGTTTGGTGGTGTAGAACGGAACAAACGCGTTGCTGGGATTCAGAAGGCCGGGACCGTTATCTTCGATGACCAGGGCCACAGCCTTGTCGAGCACCTTCCAGCCAATGCTGACCGCGGGCCGGAAGCCGTTGGTGGGAGCCGAAACATCGTTGCCTGGGGTCCTTGACGGCTGGCTTTCGAGCACGGCCTCGGCCGCGTTGCGCACCAGGTTGATGAGCATCTGCTCGAGTTGATCCGCATCTGCCATTACGATCACTTCGGGTCCGGGAATCACTTTGACTTCTATGCGAGTCTCAAATCCAGCCACTCGCGTCACCAGCGGCGACAGGGCCGATTTCTTGAGGACGGGCGGCGGCATCTGCGCCAGTTGCCGGTAAGCTTGCAGGAAGCGATTCAGCGACGCTGCGCGAGCCTCGATGATGCCCAGGCCGCGCTCGAAGTCCTCGCGCTCTTCCGCACCCAGCGTTGTTCCGGAGAGCCGCGCATGCAGGCTCCCGGCAATCGACTTGATGGGCGCCAGCGAGTTATTTAACTCATGGCCCATTACGCGAATCAGACGCTGCCAGGCGAGACGCTCTTCTTCCCGCAGGGCGCGGCTTACGTCGGAAAGCACGACCAGGGTATGCGGCACTCCCCGTTGCCGGAATGAGCTTCGCCGCAGGAACCAGCGCGCGTCGCTATTGAAGTGCAACGGAATCACCGACGCATTCTCGGCGGAGAGGCAGGTTTTCAATCCCAGTTCCGTGGCCGTTCTGCCGAGCAATCTCGGGGAAGCCTGTTGCAGCAGTCTTTCGCCGGCAGAGTTCACCAGCCGGAGCGCTTCACTAGGATCGAAAGCAAATAAAGGAATATCCACTTCTTCGACTACACGCTGCAGAAGCGCGGTTGCTTCAATCGCCCCGATGCGATGCTCCGCCAGCAGGTCAGCGAGCATGTTGACTTCCAGAGAGAGCTCGCCCAGAGCGTCGTCGGGAACCGCCATGCGGGCGCGGAAAGAATAGTCCTCTTCCCGCAGAGCGCCGACCACATTGGCCAAAGTCTGCAGGGGGCGAATAATCTGATCGTGAAGCGCGGCCACGATTAATCCGCAGACCACGAGTTCGGCGAAAAACAAAGCCAGCTTGGACTCGATGGCCCAATCCTGCAGCCAGATCAGGACACCGCTGGTCACCAGTCCGGGGATGGCCAGCCACAACGCCGAACGAATAATGCGGCGCTCGAAAGGGGTCCTGCGCGGCTTCCTGCGTTTGAACGGGTCAGTTTCGCGAGGGCTAAAGCCCATACTTTTCCATTCGACGATAGAGCGCGCCGCGGCTCAGACCAAGCGCTTCAGCGGCCTGGCTCACGTTGCCCTGGAAGCGTTGAAGTGCTTTTCGGATCAGGATCGTCTCCACCGATTCGAGACTCAGCTCCTCCAGGTTCTGCGCCTGCGATCTCTGCAAGCCCAAGCCAAGATCGCCGGGCTGGATTTGTTCGCTGCGGCACATCAGGACGGCCCGTTCCAGGGTGTGCTCCAACTCGCGAACGTTGCCGGGCCAGGCATATTGCATCAGGGACTGCAAGGCTGAGGGATCGAGGCCCCGAATCGCCCGGCGGTAGCGGGAAGCATAGTGCGACAGGAAGTGGAGGGCGAGGACCGCAATATCCTCGCGGCGCTCACGCAAAGGCGGCAGGTGGATTTCCACGGTATTGAGGCGGAACAACAGGTCTTCGCGAAACTGCCCGGCCTGACAGGCAGCCTGAAGATCGGAATTGGTGGCGGAGATGAGGCGCACATCAATCCGCTTGGAGCGCGACGATCCAACGCGCTCGATTTCTCCCGACTCCAGCACGCGCAACAACTTGGATTGCTGGCGCATGGGCACGTTACCGATCTCGTCCAGAAAAATCGTGCCGCCATCCGCCAGTTCGAAGCGTCCGATGCGGTCGGTGCGCGCATCGGTGAAGGCGCCCTTCACGTGGCCGAAGAGTTCACTCTCAAACACGCCTTCGGCCAGGCCTCCAGTATTTACCGCCACCAGTTGCCGAGAAGCGCGAAGCGACAGAACATGGATCGTGCGCGCGACGATTTCTTTGCCGGTTCCATGCTCGCCGGTGATCAGGACATTCGCGTCCGATGGAGCGAAGCGCGTGATGGCCTCAAGCACCGGGATCATGGACGGCGCTGTGGCAATGAACTCGGGACGTCCCTCAACGCTCAACAGACGGTTTTCGGCGGCCAACCGTTCGGCTCGCTGCAGCGCGCGATGAAGTTCGACCTGGGTCCGCAGAATGGCGAGCAGCCGCTCGTTCTCCCACGGCTTCTGAACAAAATCCCGCGCTCCCCGGCGCATGGCCTCGACCGCCAGGTCCACGTTGCCCCATGCTGTCATCACAATGACCGGGAGCGTGCTGTCCATCGCCACAATATCTGAAAGCAGTCCCAGCCCTTCCTGTCCGGAGGTGGTGTCCCGCGTGTAGTTCAGGTCGATTAACACCGCGTCGTAGGAAGAACTCGCAAGCGCGTCGCGGGCGAGCTCGGGAGAGCGGACAACGTCAACCTCGTAGCCCTGCGGCTTCAGCAGCAGTTCGATGGCTTCCAGAATGTGTTGCTGGTCGTCGGCCGCTAGAATGCGGGGAAATTTGGATGCGCTTTGCGCCAACCCGGCGGAAAGCCGAATCTCCCCGGTCTTGGTTGAGGTTGGCATGAGCTAAGGGTTCTGACTGGCGATGGTGCCGTTCATTGCGTCCTGCACCCGTATTCCATTATGTTCCAAAGTGCTGCCAGTTGCACGATCCAGCTCAACTTTCGCCTTTTCGTAGATGGTCATGGCGGTGACCAAATCCAGTTCGGCGATGGAGAGGTCGCGCTGGGCGGTCATGGTCTGGAAAGTCGATCCCGCACCGAGCGTTTGTTCCTTCTTCATGATCTCGAACGTACGCTGCGCCAGGTCCCGCGCCTTGCGCGCGGCCTCGACCCGCGCCCCGGTCTGCTCCAGCGCATATTGCGCGTTCCGGACCTCAATCCGAATCTGCTTTTTCAGTTGCTCGCGGCGAAGTTCGGCCTGCCGGTATTCCAACTCGGAGCGGTACTGATCTGCCTTGGCCACACGATTGCGTATGGGGATATTAAGGCTCAGTCCGATGTAGTAATCGGGAGAGGAATTGTTGAAAGCATTCGAGAGTGCTCCCGAGAAATCGGTCGGCACGTTGGAGGTATTCGGGGTGGGAAGGTTGTAGATGGGATTCAGCGGCCCCGCCAGTCCCGATCCGCCATAGAAGCCAACCAGGGCCAGCGACGGCAACAACGCATTGCGTGCCGCTTTCCCGCTGATCTGCCGGTTCACCAGATCAACATCTGATTCGGCAAGTTCAGGACGCTCGCGCAATGCCTGGGCGATGAGGTCCTGAACCGCCCCCGTGGCCTGGGTTTCGACAGTCTCGAAGTGGTCCACAGGGACAACTGGGACAGCCTCAAGCACGGGATCATCAAGACTCTTGGTCAGTGCGTTCTTGATGAGCAGTTCCTGAAGCTGCAGGCTGGTGCGCGCCACGGTCAGGTCCTGATCGCGCTTTGACACTTCAGCCTCGGCCCGCATCACGTCCATGGCAGGAACGCTCTCAAGCTGAAGTTGTTTTCTGGCATTGTCCAGCGATTGCTGGGCAAATGCCAGCGACTGCTCGTTGACCCGCGCCTGCTCGTAGGCGTTTACCAGGTCCCAGTAGATGTTCTTGATCTGGGTGATGGTCGCGGTCACCTGATCTTTGAACGCGATGTCGGAGATCTTCTTGTTGTTCTTGGCGATGGTGAGGAATCGCAGGTTGGGCCCAAAGCCGAACCCCGCCAGCAGCTGCTGCTGAAAGGAGAAGCGGTACATCGAATTCAGCACCGGAGACAGGTTGAAGAACGGACTGTTGGTGGTCTGGCGGCTGTTGTTGAATTCCACGGTAAAGCTGGTTCCTGTCGGAAAAGCCTGCGTGTAGGTGACGCTGGCCTGTCCGGTGTTTGATTGCAGGGAGGGCACACCGTAGATCTGCTGATTGGCCAAAGGCGTGGTCTGGTGCTCAGCGCCGACCGAAGCCACGATGGCAGGATCGTACGAAGAAACTGCCGTGCCCGCGCCCAGGGTAGATTGCACCAGTCCCGACGCGCCTGCACCGGCTCCGCCTGCGCCGCCGGTCGTGCCACCCGCGCCCGCTCCGGGAGCGCCGGTGCCGAAGCCGCCAACTCCGCCGCCGGGAGTTCCCTGCACCACGCCGGCATTCACGCCGCGAAAACTTCCGCCGGCCCGGGTACGCAATATGTCCATCTTCGCGATGGGAAGATTGTAGCGGGCGATGGCCAGATCAAGATTGTTCTCGAGCGCCAGCCGGATGGCATCCTTGAGGGACAAGTACAGCTTGCCGTCGCGGATCAACTGATCGAGCAAAGGAGAATTCGCGAGGTCGGGCTGCGGCACGCTGTCTGCTGAATACGCGTTCAGAGGATTGCGCGATGCAGGCATGTCATAGCGCACGAGACGCGTTGGTCTGTCCGGAAGCGGTCGCGGTCAGTGCGACCAGCAACCATGCCACACTTCGCGCCAAAAAGTTGGGCCGGGAAGCCAGGTCCTTCATTGCTTCACCGCCTCGTAAGGCTGCAAATCCGGGTTGGCCGTGTCGCCCACCATCCAGCCATCGCGCAACTGGATGGTGCGAGAGCCGTAGGCTGCGTTTGCTTCTGAGTGGGTCACCTGAACGATGGTCGTCCCTTGTTGATTGAGTTCGCGAAAGAGTTCCATGATTTCCTTGGCCTGAGAGGAGTGCAGGTTTCCCGTGGGCTCGTCGGCCAGCAGGAGCGCGGGCTTGTGGATGACGGCGCGAGCCACGCCTACGAGCTGCTGCTGTCCGCCTGAAAGCTGGCTGGGAAACAAATCTTTTTTGGCGACAATCTGAAAGCGGTCCAGTGTGTCAGCCACCAGGCTCTGCCGCTGCCCGCTGGGGACATCTTTGTAAGAGAGGGGAAGGTCGATGTTCTCGCGCACGGTGAGATCGTCGAGCAGGTGATAGCTCTGGAAGACCATCCCGATATTGCGCTTGGCCAGCTCGCCACGCTGCTTGCGCTTCATGTCATGGACAGCCTGCTCGCGAAACCAGTACTCGCCGAGCCACTGATCGTCGAGCAAGGCAAGCACATTTAACAGGGAGGACTTCCCGGCTCCAGACGGCCCCATGAAAGTGACAAACTCACCCTGGCGAATCTCCAGATTGATGCGGCGCAAGACCCATGTTTGTCCGGCCGCGGTTTTGTAGCTGCGTTCGATGTTTTTTAGTTGGATCATTTGGGTTCCCGACTAGGAATTTGTCTTATTCGTACCGAAGCGCCACCATGGGGTCGACCCTCGCCGCGCGGCGCGCCGGAATGTAGCTGGCCAGCCACGCTACCACGGCCAAAAGCGCTCCAGCCCCAAGGTAAGTCGCAGGATCACTAATGCGAACACCGTAGATCATGCCCGCGATAAAACGGGTCAGAACAAGGGAAGCCGCGAGCCCGATGATGCCTCCCAGAATGACCATCGCAGCTCCTTGCCGAAGCACTATGGCCAGTACACTCTCAGGCGTCGCGCCCAGCGCCATGCGCACACCGATCTCATGTGTCCGCTGCACGACAAAGTAGGAAATGACTCCATAGATTCCGGCGGCAGCAAGCGCCAACGCTGTGCCTGCGAAAGCCGCGAGCAGCCATGTGTTCCAGCGTTGAGCGGCCAGAGACTCCGCTAACCTTCCTTCCATGGTCGCGACATCAAATATTGGCTGTTCCTTGTCGAGGGTGAGCACCGCATCTCTGACCGCTGAAGTCAAAGCGGCAGGATTCATTGCTGTTCGCAACGCCACGAACATCTGAGCGCGTGGGTCCTGCTGGAACGAAGTGAATAGCTCTGGTGACGGACCGGTTTGTACTCCCAGGTGCCGCATGTCACCGATGATGCCAACAATGGTCAACCATGTATTCTGTCCTCCCAGCTGGACGCGCTTGCCGATCGGATTCTCGCCGGAGAAAAAGCGACGGGTAAATGCCTGGTTGACCAGCACCACCCCTGGACTGTTCGGGGTATCGGTAGGATCAAAGGAACGACCCGCAATGAGCGGAACCGCCATGGTCCGAAAGTAATCTGAAGTCGCGCTGCAGACTGGGACCATGGGCCTGAGTCCACGAAGCGGCGTAACGCGTCCTTCGAATATGACAGAGCCGGATAGTGTGTAGTCGGCACGCGGTAACTCGCTTGCTGCACTAGCGTGCGTGACACCGGGCAGAGAGCTCAGTCTTTGAACAAGATTTTCAAACAATGCGCCTTGCTGTGCTGGCCCGGAATACTTTGCCTCCGGTAACGCAATCTGTAGAGTCAGCAATTGGTGTGGATCGAATCCAGGGTCCAGGTACAGCAAGCCAACAAAGCTTCGGATAAAGAGGCCCGATCCAACCAGTAGAATCGCAGCCAGTGCGACCTCGGAAACGACGAGGAACTTACGAACCAGCCGGAGGCCACGAGATTCCGTGTGCGTTTGAGCACCTTCCTTTAGCGTGTCGTTCACGTCGGCCCGGCAGGCAACAATTGCTGGCGCCAAGCCCGACAGAATACCCGTCAATATCGCGACCAGGGCCGTGAATCCTAAGACCCGATAGTCCAAATGGACATGCACAAACTGGGGCAGACCCGGTGGATGCAGCCGGTTCAGCACATCGATCGACTGGACTGCAAGGAGGATGCCTGCACCTCCACCTAACAGCGCGACCAAGACGCTCTCAGATAAAAGCTGGCGAGACAGCCGATACTTGCCCGCGCCCAGAGCCGCGCGTACCGCAAGTTCCTTTCCCCGTGCCGTAGCTTTCGCCAGTTGCAGATTGGCGGTGTTAACACAGGCGATGAGTAAGAGGAAAACCACAGCGCCCTGCAAGACCATCAAGACGGGCCGTGTATCACCGGCAAGTTTCTCCTGTAAGCCGACGACTTGGGCTTCAGTGCCTTCCGCCATGTTCTTGAATGCCGGCGGATAGCCAGCGATAAGCCGTTCATCAATCGTGGAAAGCTCAGCTTTCGCCTGCGAAAGCGTGATTCCGGGCGCCACGCGAGCAATCACGTGGACGATCGCCACAGCCTGGCTTGTCAAATCCAAATGCTCAGGCAGAGAAAGTGGGGCTAGTACGTCCGGACTGGCACCGTCAGTCGGGAAGATGAACCGGGCGGGCATCACGCCGATGACTTCAAAAACCGCACCATCCAGCGTAATACGTTTACCGATAACTGAGCGATCACCAGCAAACCGTTTCTTCCAGAAGCCGTGCGACAGAATTGCTACCGGACTGCTTTCGGGAGTGTTCTCCTCTTTTCGCAAACCACGTCCCAGTTCCGGTTGAACCCCCAGCACGGAGAACAGCGATGCGCTGGTGTACGCGGCGTGGATGCGTTCCGGATCGCCAACGCCAGTCAGATTCAATTCGCCCTCATTGTAGGCGGCCAAATCGCTGAAAGAATGGGCCTGATTGCGCCATGCGAGAAAATCCGGAGTGGCCACAATCGAATCTTTCAGATGCGGCAAATAGTTGCTCAGCCAAACCAGACGCGACGGATTGTCGTATGGAAGTGGCCTCAACAAGACTGCGTTAAACACGCTGAAGATAGCCGTATTCGCGCCAATCCCCAGCGTAAGCGTCAAGATAGCGACCGCCGTCAGGCCCGGCGTCTTGCGCAGCAGACGGAAACCATGACGAAAATCCTGCAGCAACGTTTCCATAAGCCTTCTCATTCGTAGCGCAACGCGACCATGGGATCGACATTCATCGCCCAACGCGCCGGGATGTAGGCCGCCAGTGCCGCTACCGAAGCCAGCACAGACGTGAGCACAACGAATGTCACAATGTCGATCTGAACCACGCCAAAGAGCGCGCTCGAGAGCGCGCGGGTCAGCAGCAACGCGAGCACGAATCCAATGCTCAGACCAATCGTGGCCATTTTCAGCGCCCCGCCAACCACGAGTCTGAGTACATCCGCACGGCGTGCTCCCAGGGCCACGCGCACTCCGATCTCATGGGTGCGTTGGGTGACGGAATACGCCATGACTGCGAAGATCCCGGCCGCCGCTAACATAAGGGCGCAGACAGCGAAGATCAGCATCATATTGGCGGACGACTGGATGCCGCTGAGATTGTCAGAAACCACCTGCTCCAGTGTGCGCATGTCATAGGGAGGCTGGTCCGCATCCACATCGCGCAATTGCTTGCTGACCGGGCCGGCCAGCGTCAAGGGATCCCCCGCCGTGCGAACGACAATCGCCGAAGCCGTCTGGGGTTGCTGCGTGAACGGCACGTATGCTGTTGGAGCGGGATCGCGATTCAGCGGATCGGGCTTCACGTCGGCCACGACGCCGACGATGGTGCGTAGTGGCTGACCGGCTGCCGGCCGTCCCAACTGGATGTGTTTTCCCAGGGGATTCTGTTCGGGCCAGGTTTGCCGGGCCATGTCTTCACTAATCACTGCGACGGGAGGAGCATTGGGCCCATCCTGATCGGAAAGCAGTCGTCCTTGACGCAACGGAACACGCAGCGCGGGGAAAAAGCCCGGACTCACAACTTGCGAAATGACGGATGCCCGGTCTCCGGGGGAGGCTGGAGGTTTGCCCTCCGCCGTAAATTCCGTCCAGTTCCACGTCCATCCCGCAGGCAGACTGGTCACAGCCGCCGCGGATTCGACGCCCGGCAGCGCCTGAATATTTCGCAGGACCAGTTCGTAGTAACCGCGGATGCGGTCCTGGTCGCGGTATTTTGCGTTCGGCAAGACGACATGAAAAGTGAGTACGTGGTTACGATCAAAGCCCATGTTCTTGGTGGTGAGGGTACGGAATCCCTTCACCATCAGACCCGCGCCCACGAGCAGAACCAGAGAAAGAGCAATTTCCGAGATCACCAGCAGGGTGCGAAGGCGTTGCCCGCCGGCGCTGGCGCTGCCGCCACGCACGCCCTCTTTCAGAGTGTCATTCACATTCGGACGTGAAAAATGCCAGGCCGGCGCCAGCCCTGCGATGATGCCGGTGACGACAGCCAGCAGCAGCGTGAACACAAACACGCGAAAATCAAACTGCAAGTGTTTCAGGCCCGCGACATGCTCGACGATAAATGGGGGAAGGCTGCGGCGCAAAAGGTTGATGCCCCACGCTGACAACAGGAGGGCGGCGGCGCTACCCAGCAGGGCGAGCAAAACGCTCTCCACCAGCAACTGCCGTCCTACCTGCCAACGGCTCGCCCCGAGTGCAGCCCGCAGAGCGATTTCCTTTTGCCGACCGGAGGCGCGGGCCAGTTGCAGGTTCGCCACATTGGCACAGGCCAGCAGTAGAACAAAGATGGCTGCGCCCATCAGCATGCCAAGAAACTGTCGCGAACCGAAAGTGAGGTCCTCCACCATATTCCTGACACTGACGCCGTGTCCGGCATTGGTTGCGGGATACTGCCCGGCCAGTCGGCCAGCGATTGCCTCCAACGTTGCCTGGGCCTGAGATATCGATACACCGTCCTTTAGCCGTCCGAACACCGTCAAAGAGTGGTTCTCGCGGTCTTCGTTCGCGGGGCCGTTCAGGTCGAGCGGGGTCCAGAGCTTTCGCTCCAGTGGGGAAATCAAAATCTGGAGACGCAATGCCGACCACGGTGAACTTCTCACCGTTCAGGAGCAATTGCCTGCCCACAAGCGCAGGATCGCCACCCAGATGCTGTTGCCAGAATCCGTTGCTGATGACCACCACGGGCGCAACCCCGCCCTGGAAATCCGCGCTCCCGATATTGCGGCCCAGTTGCGGAGCCATGCCCAGCAGTGGAAAAAAGTCGGCGCTTACCTGTGACCCCTCGACATGCTCGGCCAGGTTGCCGCCAGTCGAGATTCGCGTCCCAGCCGCGGAACGCCGCCAGCTGGCTGAATTGCGAGCTCTGCTCCCTCCAGTCCCTGAAATTCGCGGGAGCCGGACTCAGGTAGCTTTCGTTCCGCTTGGGCACGGTTTCCCAGATCGTGACAATGCGATCCAAATGCGGGAATGGAAACGGCCGCAGCAGCATGGCATCGACCGAATTGAAGACGGTTGTGTTGGCGCCGATACCCAACGCAAGAGTAATCACCGCGACTGCGGTGAAGCCGGGACGCTTCCACAAGCTACGCAGCCCGTAACGGAAATCCTGCAGCAGTCCAGTCATTATTTATTCCTCAATTCTTCACTCGTAACGCAGCGCCACCATGGGATCGACCCTGGTGGCGCGATGGGCCGGAATGTAACTGGCCATCATCGCGGCCACGAAAAGCACGGCGCACACGCCCGCGAAGGTTGCGGCATCCGTGGGAGCGACGCCAAACAGCAGACTTGCGATCAGCCGCGCCGTGATCAAACCGCCCACGACGCCTACTGCAACTCCGGCCAGAGCCAGTTTCAGACCGCTCTCGACCACCATCCTCAGCACATCGCCGCGCTGCGCGCCCAACGCCATGCGCAAACCAAGTTCACGCGAGCGCTCTGCCACGCTGTATGCCAGGACGCCATAGAGCCCCAGGGTGGCAAGCAGGAGCGCCAGCGCGGAAAATCCGCCGATGAGGTATGCGGGATAAGCCCGCACTATCATGGCGGGCGAGGTCGAAATGATCTGCGACATGCTGCTCACTTTGAAGACTGGAGCCTGAGGTTCGAGGTCGTGGATGGCCCGAGTAACAGCGCCGACAAGGGTACTGGGCTCCTTCTTGGTGCGGACCACCAGACTGAAATATGGAGAAGGGCCCTGTTCGTAGCAGTCGTACACGATGGGCACCGGCGGAGCGTCCAGGCTCTCAACATTTTCGTTGCCCACCACGCCGACGATCTGAACGTAGTTAGGCTCATTCGTATAGGTGAAGTTGATGCGCTTGCCAATCGGGTCCTGGTGGGGAAAAACCATGTCCGCCATGGCCTGGTTGACGATCACTACGCGGGTTGATTTGTCATGATCTTGCGAATTGAAGAACCGTCCAGCGCGCAACGGAATGCCCATCACGGAAAAGTAGTTTTGGGAAACCGTGGGAGTATTGGCTTCGTATTCCTGGCCGCCGCCGCTCTTAGGATGGCCTTCCAAATCAAAACGAGAAGTATTTCCTTTGGCGGACATGGGCACAGTCGTCACCGCCGCCACTTCCTGAACTCCGGGAAGACCCCGGACTCTGCTGAATAGTTGCCGCTGAAAAGCCAGTTGTTTGGGGCCATCGGAATATTTGTCTCCCGGCAGCGCAACCACTCCGGTAAGCAGATTGCGAGGGTTAAAACCGGGGTCGGTCCCCAGCACTCGGTGCAGACTCTTGAGCATTAGCCCTGCCCCCGCCAGCAGCACCACTGCCAATGCCATTTCCGAAATCACCAGCGCACTGCGCAAACGGTGCGAGGAGCCGACTGACCCGCGGCCAGCTTGCTGCAGTTCGTGTTGCACGTTAGGATTGAACGCCTGAATCAGCGGGGCCAATCCAAACAGAGATTCCTGTCAGCAACGAAATTCCCAGAGCAAACCAGAGCGCTCCGCGATTCACCATCAATCCCTGCAGCGGAGGCATGCTCAGCAAGATGCTTTCGGGAAGCAGTGAAATGATCGCTGGGACCGCCCAGTAGGCGGCGAGAACACCCGCACTACCGCCGATGAGCGCCAGCAACAGGCTCTCCGTCAGCAACTGCCGGGCTATGCGATTCGTCCGCGCGCCCAGGGCCAGGCGAATGGAAACTTCCTTTCGGCGGGGCAGGGACCGCGCCAGCAGCAGTCCAGCGATGTTCGCGCAGGTGATGAGCAACACGAATCCCACCGCAGCCATCAGCACCACCAGTACGGGCTGCACCTGCCCGACAATCTGCTGTCGCAGGTCAACCAATTCTGTGCTCATGCCGGCGTTCGAGTCCGGATACTGCATGGCCAGGCGCCGCGAAATGGTCTGTACCTCAGCCTCTGCCTGCTGCCGGCTGACTCCCGGCTTGAGACGGGCCACGGGATACAACCAATATGCGTTTCGCCGCAGGAAAAATCCTGCTATGCGGGGCGACATCCATATCTCTGCCGACTGCGTGGGAGCAAAGACAAAGTTCTTTGGCAACACTCCCACTACAGTGGCCAGTTCACCGTCAAGCACCAGCGCCGTGCCGATTACACCTGGGTTACCGCCAAATCGCCGCTGCCACGCCCCATAGCTCAGCAGGACCGGAAAGTTTTTCTGCAAGTCGTCTTCACCAGCCGCGAACGTCCGCCCCAGAATGGGCTGAACTCCCAGGGTTTCAAAGAAACCAGTGGTCGCTACGGCCACCTGAAGCTGTTCGGCACCGTCCTTGCCGGAAAGTGTCACGCTGTTTTCCGAGTAGCCGCCGATCTGCGAGAAGACTTTGTTCTCACGTTTCACATCCAGATAATCGGGATAAGAGAACTGTGACTGCTGGAACGAGCCCTCGGTGCGCTTCTTCCATATCTGTACCAGCTGTTCCGGCTTCTCATACGCCAGGGGGCGCAGCAGGATGGCATCGAACACCGTAAACACTGCCGTGGTGGCACCGATTCCCATGGTCAACATGATCAGGATGATCGCGGTCAGGCCGGGGCTCTTCCGCAACATGCGCAATCCATAGCGGACGTCTTGCATCAGAGTTTGCATAGTTCTCCTCACTCGTAGCGCAGCGCCACCATGGGATCGACCTTGGCCGCGCGCCGTGCCGGAATGTAACTCGCCGTGATGGCCACGGCGCTCAAAACCAAGACCACCGCCGGCAAGCGTCGCGGGGTCCGTGGGCCGCGTACCGAAGAGCAGACCCGCCATGAGGCGGCTCAGGGCCAAAGCTCCGGCCAGTCCCACCGCGACTCCGGACAGCGCCTGGACAATTCCCTGGAACACAACCAGCCTCAGCACATCTCGCCCCTGCGCTCCCAGCGCCATGCGGACGCCGATCTCGTGGGTCCGCCGCGATACCGAATAACTCATCACGCCGTAGATGCCCACTCCTGCCAGGACCAGCGCCACCGTGGCAAACGCGCCCAGCAGGATCAGGTAAAAGCGGGACTGGCCGTTGGCTTCAGCGACCACGTGGTCCATGGTCTGTATTTCGGAGAGCGGGATGTTCCTGTCGAGCGAGTGAATCGCTCCTCGGATGGCTGGCGCCAGGGCAGCGGGGTCAAGGCCGGTTCGCACCACCAGCGTCAAGTAGGCAAATGGCGGCGTTGGCGAATCAAGATACGCGCGGTTCTGCAGGTAAGGCAGAAATACTTCCTCTTCGGGCGGACTTGTCCAGTTGCTGCGCGCGGTGTTCTTCGTCACGCCCACCACGGTGAGCCACGAAGGATTTTTAGCCGGATCGTCAAAAGTGATTCTCTTGCCGATCGCATCTTCGCCGGGCCAGTAGCGGCGGGCGAGATAGTCATTGATCACGACTACGCCAGGCGCGCGTAAATTGTCGGCATCGGTGACGTCACGGCCGCGCAGGATCGGGATGCGCATGGTCCGAAAGTAGCCGGGGAAAACCGCCCGGTAAGTGGCAACAAGGCCTTTCCCCGGAGGCTCAGGCGGCCGGCCTTCGATATGAAACCGGAACCCCCATTCATCGCCCGCGAGCGGCAGGTGGTTGATGCCGCTAACCGATTGAACTCCGGGTACAGCACCAATTTTCCGCAGAACTTCCTGGTAGAAATTGCCGGTATGCCCGCCGGACGCCTGCTCCGTACCTGCGACGCCAACCACCATCGACAGCACGCCGTGGGGATCAAAGCCTGCATCCACATTCTGCAGCGCGAGAAAAGTACGGACCATCAGTCCGGCCCCTGCCAGCAGCACCACCGCCAGCGCAAATTCGGAACCGACCAGCAGACCGCGCAGATGGTTTCGACGCAGTCCTTCGCTGGACCCGCGTTTCCCTTCTTTCAAAGCATCGCTGAGGTTGACCGCCGTCGCTCTCCAGGCTGGAGCCATGCCGAATGCCAGGCCCGTAAACAGAGAGATGCGCAAGTGCAAACAGCAGCACGAGTCCGTCCACCCCGACCGTTTCCACTCTTGGTATGGCGGCCGGACTGATCGCCAGCAGAACGCGAACGCCCCACACCGCGAGCAACAAACCGGCGCTGCCACCCATCAATGCCAGCGTCAGGCTTTCGGTCAGAAGCTGGCGGAATACATCCCAGCGCCCAGCTCCGAGTGCGGTGCGCAACGCGATTTCCTCGCGCCGGGCAGCCGCGCGCGCCAGCAGCATGTGGCTGACGTTGGCGCATGCGATCAACAGCACGAAGCCCACGGCCCCTAGCAAGACGAGAAGCGCGTGACGAATGTTGCCCACCACTTTCTCGCGCAATGAAACAACCTGCATGTCCTGGTTGGTGCCGGGAAACTCGCGCTCCAGGCGGCCGGTGATGCCTGCCATTTCCGCCTGCGCCTGCTCCACAGTGACACCGGGTTTCAGCCGGGCAAACACGCGGAGCGAAGAGCCACCGCGATCAGTGATCCGCGAACCCAGCGCCAGCGGCGCCCAAAGCTGCGCCTTCGTTGCCCAGACCGGAGCGAACTTGAAATCCCGCGGCATCACCCCGACCACGGTATAGGTTTCGCCGCTGAGCGCCACGGACCGCCCAATGATCTCGGGATTGCCGGCAAAATGGCTTTGCCACAGGGAGTAGCTCAACACCACTTCATGTTCTTTTCCGGCCTCTTGCTCTTCAGGCAGAAACATGCGCCCCAAAAGAGGTTGGACTCCCAGCATAGGAAAAATATCTGGAGTAACGTGCAGCGCCCATAATTTCTCGGGATTGTCGGTGCCGGTCAGGTTCGGAGTCCAGTACTCCGCCGCCCCCATCTGTGAGAAGGATTGACTCTGGCTCCGCCAGTCGATGAAGTTGGCCGGGGCCACGGGATTGCGGCCCTTGTTGAGAATTACCACCAGCCGGCTGTCATCCTTATATGGAAGCGGCCGCAGCAACACAGCATTGATCACGCTGAAAATGGCTGTGTTGGCGCCAATGCCCAGAGCGAGCGTGATGACTGCCACCGCGGCAAACCCAGGGCTCTTGCGCAGCGCGCGAATGGTGTAGCGCAGATTCTGTAAAAGAGTTTCCATGATTTCACTCGTAGCGCAGCGCCACCATGGGATCGACTTTGGCGGCGCGGCATGCGGGGACATATGCCGCAAGCAGCGCAATTGCAACCATTGCCACCACCCCGGAGGCGATCGGGGCGGCGCTTCCGATCTGGAGCTCGGGGACCAGGCTTGCGGCAAACCTCTCGCTCCAAAATGCGATAGGCGCTCCAATCGCCAGTCCGATACAGACCATGCCTAGCGCGTCTCCCAGTACCATCCAAGTCGCGTCGCTTCGGCTCGCACCCAGTGCCATGCGAATGCCGATTTCGTTGATACGACGCGCCACCGTGTACGCCAGCAGTCCATAGAGGCCGATGGCCGCCAGCAGTGCCCCCAGCAGACCGAACCACAAAGACAGCGTGGCCATCAGCCGTTCCGGAACGATGGACGCGTTCACTTGATCATTCAGCGTAGTGACAGTCTTCACGGAGACTGTCTTCAGCAATTCGCTCACCACGCGTCGCACTTCAGGAACGACCGCTTCGGGGTCAACACTGGTCCGGAGCGCAAATCGCGAATCCACCGCAGGCTCCTGGAAAGTGTTGAGGTAGATCGTGCGATACATGGCTTCACGCATCTCCATGTACTTCGCATCGCCCGCGACGCCAACAATCTGGTAGGGCTGGCGGTCACCGTCGAAGGTGACGTGTCTCCCAAGAGGATCGCCCTTGCCGAAATAGTAGCGAGCCATGGTCCGATTGATGATCGCGACGCGTGGCCCACCCTTGTCCTGGAAAGTGAAGTCTCGCCCAGCCAGCAACGGCGTGCCCAGCGTGGCAAAGTATCTCGGCGCGACCCAGCTTTCCATCACGTTGCGGATCTCTCCCGTCTTGGCTTGATAGCCTTCCACCGAGACGCCGCGATTCGCCCCCGCGCCCGAGATTGGAGAGGGGGCGCAGATGGTGGCCGAGCGCACGCCTGGAATCGCCTCCAGATGTTGCAGCAGTTCCTGATACGCAAGCGCCAAGTGTTCGTCGTCATATCCGCTGCCTTCCGGATCAAGAGTCACAAGCAGAACATGGTCGGAGTGGAAACCCAAATCGAGATGGCGGAGATTCAGCAAGTGGCGAACGAAGAGACCGGCAGCGCTCAATAGAACAACTGACAATGCCACCTGGGCTACCACCAGACCCTTTCCAAACAAGCGGCGGGACTTGGTCTCACTGGTACTGCCCGCTTGCCGGAGGGAGGATGCCGGTGCGGTTCTCATGGCACGCAGCGCGGGAACCAATCCGGATAACAATATGGCCAACAAGGTGATTGCCGCTGTGAAAAGCAATACGTTCACGTCGGCCCGAACATGCAACTCGAGAGGAGGGCCCGGCCGTCTTTCCGCAACGATGATTTTCGCTAACACTCCGGCACCGAAATACGCCACGTAAACGCCCAGGAGACTACCGACTGCGGAAAGCAGCAATGACTCGGTCAGAACCTGACGCGCGAGGCGAAAGTGACCGGCTCCCAGAGAAAGGCGCAAAGCCATTTCGTGTTCCCGCGTTGCCCCGCGTGCCAGCAGCATGCTGGCCAGGTTGGTGCACGCGAGCAGCAGGAGCAAACCCACAACGGCCTGGAGCAACAGCAGCGGCTTCGCCCATTCCTCGCGCAGGTGCGAGAGGCCGGCACCCGCGGGCTCCATTTCGAGCTTCATCTTGCGAACAAAAGGATTGTTGGTCGCCTTGGCCTGCTCGTCGAGGGTTGACTCGTATAACACCGCGATTTCAGCCTGGGCCTGATTGATGGAAACGCCAGGCTTCAACCGGCCCACCAGCCACAACGACCACGACCCGAGACCAGAGCGAACAATGATCGACTGCAGGGCAAGCGGCAACCAGACATCCTGGCCGGACTCCACCTGCAATCCGGTAAACCGGCGCGGCGCGACTCCGACGACCGTTACCGGGACGTCCTCCACAATGATCTTCTGGCCCAGAATTGCCGGGTCGAGATTGAACCTGCTTTTCCAGTAGGACCAACTCACCACAGCTACTGCGGAAGGATCGCCGGTGCGGTCATCCTCTGAGCCAATCAGTCTCCCGACCGCGGGCTTCACCCCAAGGACCGAAAAAAAGTCTCCGCCCACATATCCGCCTTGCAGCGTTTGTGGTTCCAGACCTTCGCCGCGCACGTGGAAGGGTTGATAAGCAGCGGCGATCAAACCCGAGAACACATTATTGTGGTCGCGCATGAGCTGGTAGGCCTGCGGGGAGAAGCCGTTCAGATGCGGCTCCCCCGGATACCAGTGCAGGAGTTCAACCAGCTGCTCCGGTTTTTGCACCGGCAGCATGTGCAGCATCAGTGTATTGACCAGGCTGAAGATGGCCGTGTTGGCGCCGATGCCCAACGCCAGCGTCAGCACCGCGATCGTAGTGAACCCAAGGTTCTTCCGGAGTTGCCGGAGGGCATACCGGACGTCTTGGATCAAGCCGCTCATGCATGCACGTCCGCCATGAGTTTTTTTAGTTCTTCTTCCGCCACCACCTTGCCGTCGAAAAGATGCACTTCGCGCTCGGCGTGCTTGGCGAAACGTGGATCGTGGGTGACCATGCAAATCGTAGCGCCCTCGCGGTGCAGGTTCTGCAACAGTTCCATGACAGCTTCGCCATTGCGGGAATCCAGATTGCCTGTGGGCTCATCAGCCAGCAGAATGGAGGGCTTTCCGCCCAGTGCGCGGGCCACCGCCACGCGCTGCTGCTGGCCGCCGGAGAGTTGCGAGGGATAATGCCGCACCCGGTGCGCCATGCCGACACGCTCCAGCGCCTCCATCACACGCTTCTTGCGCTCGACCGCAGGCATCTTCTGCCTGTAGGTCAGGGGCAGCTCGACGTTTTCGTAGACCGTGAGGTCGCCAATCAGATTGAAACTCTGGAAGATGAAACCGATCTCCTGGTTGCGAATGCGCGAGCGCTCCGCAAACCCGAGGTTCTCCACCGGTTGGCTGTTCAGCTGGTAGCGTCCGCCGGTCGGCGTATCCAGCAAGCCGATAATCGACAGCAGGGTTGACTTGCCGCATCCCGAAGGACCCGACATGGCGACGTACTCGCCCTTGCGGATCGCCAGGTGCACGCCGGAGAGCGCGTGGGTTTCAACCTCGTCTGTGTAGAACACTTTGGTTAGGTCTTCAATCTGGATCAGCGCTTGTGCTGCTTCAGTCATGGCTTCTGCCTCAGTCGGTTGTCTTTTAGTCGAGCTGGTGTTAGTCGAGCCTGATACGGTCGGTGTTGTCGGAGCGCGACATGTCGGAAAGAATGACCGTGTCGCCTTCGTGCAGCCCCTCAATAATCTGGATTGAATTTACCGATGCACGCCCTACCTTTACCGGAACGCGAACCGCGCCGGTGCCATTCGCATCCAGCTTGAACAGGCTGATGGTGCTGTTCTCCTGCCCGAAGGCGGGCCGGCCCACGTAAAGCACGTTCTCCAGCCGCTCCAGGTCGATGGTTCCATCCACACTCAGATCGGGCCGCGCTCCCTTGGGAAGTTCGCCGGTAAGCTGAACATCAACCGTGACCGTTCCGTTCTGCACCGCGGGATCGACCCGCATCACCGTTCCTGCAACCACGCCGTTGTGCGTATCGACCGCCGACGGTTGCCCGATCTGGATGTCTCGCGCCTGGGTCTCGGCAATCTTCAGTTCCGCAATCAGATGGTTGGGCTGGACCACTTTCGCCAGCATCGCGCCGGGCAAAACGTGTTGTCCCACCTGCAGCGGCAGATCGACCAGGACGCCGTCAATGCCGGCACGGACCTTGAGCGCGTCGAGTTGTTTTTGCTTCAGCTCCGCCAGGGCACGCATCTGGTCCACTTTGGCCTGCTGTTCGGCCATCTGCGATTCGATCGCCTTCTGATTGATTGCCAGCCGCTCATCCTCAATGTTGTTTCGCGTGGTGAGTTCGTCGGCCTTGCCCTTCGAGGCCTTGTACGCCAGCCCTGAAATCACGCCGAGATCGTAAAGCGCCTTGTCGGTTTCCGACTGCAGCTTGGCCTGGCTGTAATCCGCGGTCACGGTGGCAGCGCCGGCTTTCTGGTTCATCAGGTCGCTCTGCAGCTTGACTCGCAGACTCTGGTATTCAGCTTCCGCAGCCTTTAACTGAAGTCTGGCGTCGAGCGCAGCCTGCTCAACTTGCGGGTTGCTCATCTCCAGCAGAGTGCTGTCAGCTTTTACCTGCGAACCCGGCAACATGCGGATCCGGACGACGGTAGCTTCCGTCTCGGCTGGTATTTGACGGGTGAACTCCTGGCTGGGAATCAGCGATCCCAGGCCTCTGACCTGGCGCAGCATAGGGCCGCGCTTGACGGTGTCGGTCCACACCGTACTGCGTTCCACTTCCTGCGCCGCCGGCTTCAACCGGGAAACGCCAATGGTGACGATCCCCAGGAGCACGACTCCGATCACCGCTCCGATAATTTGCCGGCGTCGCTTCTGGCGCTTGATGTCTGGGCGTGCGATATCCATCGTTCAATCTCCTCGCAACTTTCAATCCATTCGACGCGTGGCGGTAAGTGGCTGCGAGGACAGGGAATACGGGCAGCATCCCAACCTGGAACAAGGCTGATTTGTCCGCTGGCGAACTTGACTGTCCATTTGCGAACACCAACAGCGCCAGCCAACTGAGAACCAGGAACTCGTATCTGATAACTGGGCAAGCTGAGAAACCACGCCGCCAGGCCAGCGGGGCAGAATATGAAACCAGCCCGGAAGATCAAACCATCCTGAAGGATTCCAGTCCCGACGCCTCTGTCCCATCGAGCCACTCAGTCTGTCCGCAGCGCGCGAATCGGCTCCAGGGCCGCTGCCTTGCGTGCGGGCACCACCGTGGCCACCAGCGCAGCCAGGCTCAGTACGAGCGTCGTCACCAGCAAGATATCCGGAGCGTAGGGCTTCACTCCGAACAATTGCGCCGTCATTGCGTATCCCGCCAGAATCGTTGCCGGAATGCCGATCGCCAGCCCTACTCCAATCTGCATAAACGCGCCCTTTAGCACCAGCCTGAGAACATTCAGCCGGTCGGCGCCGAGCGCCATGCGGATCCCGATTTCACTGGTGCGCCGTTCGACCGAGTATGCGGTCACGCCATAGAGCCCGACCGAGGCCAGCACCAGAGCCAGCAGTCCAAACAGCGAAGTCAGCTTCGCCAGCATCTGGTTCTGCGCAAAGTTGCCATCCACTTGAGCAGCGAAGCTCATGAAATCGATCACCGGGAGGTCAGGACTCACCTGGGCGAACGCGCGCCGGACCTGCGGTTCGAGTCCCGGTACGGGGCCTTGCGTTTGCAGCACAGCGGTATTCAGAAAGTGGTTACTATCTTCGAAGGCCTTAAAGCGCGGGTCATCGTACACCACGCTCTGGGCCTCGGGCAGGAAGAACATGGGAGGAATCTTGCGGGTTGCGTCCCGGTATTGCGTATCCTCGGTGACGCCGACGATTTCAAAACTTCCTGCGTACTTCTGGTCCAGATCGCCGAAGTGTTTTCCGATGGGGTCTTCATCTTTGAAGAAATGCCTAGCAAATGTCTGATTAACGACGGCTATTTTCCGGGTAGAGGCGGTGTCCTGCTCAGTGATGGCGCGGCCTTTCACTATTTTGGTTCCAATGCTTTCAAAGTAGCCGTCGGTGACCCTGAGCCAGGAGGTCTGGTTCTGACTGCTGCCCGCCGGAGGTGGCGCCTGCCCTTCGATGTAAATGGTTTCACCCCAATTGTTGCCTTCCATCGGAGTGTAGAGGCCAAAGCTCACGCGGATCACGCCCGGAATTGCGGCCAGATTGTCACGGAGTTGCCGATAAAGTGCGGGCAATCGTTCCTGCGTATATCCGGCCATCGATGGATCCAGATGCAGGATGTAGCGGTTCGCAACTTCAAATCCGAAATTCTGGCCCTGCATGTTGCTTAAGCTCCGGGTGAGTAATCCCGCGGCACACAGCAGCACCAGCGATAGAGCCGCCTGGGCCACGACCAGCGATTTTTGCGTCCAGCCCGCTCCATGCGCCGTCGATCGGTGGGCTCCGCGCAAAGCATCGGCGGGATCAACGTGCGCCATCATCCACGCCGGCGCGACTCCAAACAGGACTCCGGTCAGAAGAGAAGCTCCGAACGTAAAAGCCAGCACCGGCAACGAAGGCATGGCACTGATGGCGACGTGCTGGTCGTGAAACGCCAGCCGCAGAATGAGGCGCGTGCAGGCGAACGCAAATCCTACTCCCACAATTCCGCCCAGCAATGCGAGAAACGTGCTCTCCGTCATTACTTGCGCCAGCTGCCGCCACCTGGGCGCGCCCAGGGCGGTACGCACGGAAGTGTTTTGCTGCCGGCTGGCAGCCCGCACCAGCATCAGGTTCGCCACATTGGCACAAGCGATCAACAACACAAAACCGGAAACCCACATCAGCAGGTGCAGGCCCGACTGGTACTCGTCGCGCATCATCTGCACTCCTGCTCCGCCCGGAGACAGATGCAGCGTTTGTTTTGGCACCAATTCCCGCTCACCAGGTTGCAGCTTGCTCCCGGGACTCAACAGCCACTGTCTGAGCTCCAACTGCATCTGGGTTTCAATACTTCTGGGATCAGCCCCCGGCGAGAGCCGCCCGATGATGTCGAGCCAATCCGTCTCCCCAAATTGCAGGAGGTTGCTCGGACCATCAACCATCGTCTCGGCATTCAGTGGAAACCAGAAGGCAGGCGAGCTTTCCATTCGATCGCCGTAGAATTTCGGCGGTGCAACGCCAATCACGGTAAAAGGAAACCCGTTGAAGGTGAAGCTCGCCCCAATCACCGTCGGATCCAAACCGTATTTCTGCTGCCAGGTGGCATAGCTCATCACCACAACCGGCTCCGCCCCCTTGCGATCATCCTCCTGCGTGAACATCCGCCCGGCGTATGCGCTCACGCCGAACATCGAGAAGTAGTTTCCCGAAACGTATTGGGTGCGCATCGACTCTGCCGGCTGGTTGCTCGCGTTGCGCCGGACTCCCATGAGACCGCGCCCAGCCTGGAATGCGGCCAGTTCGGTGAAGCCGCGCGTACCGTCGCGGAAAGTTTTGTACTTGTCATAGGAAAAGAGCGACCAACTGTCCTGAAGCCCTCCGTTCACGCAGCAGTTCTCGTTGTCGCCGATGCGGATCAGTTCGCTGGGCTTGGCCACCGGCAGGGACTTCAACAGCACCGCATGCACCAGAGTGAAGATTGCCGTCGTGGCACCGATCCCGAGGGCAAGGGTCAACACGGCTGTCGCGGTGAAACCGGGAGCGTGCGCGAACTGCCTCATCGCATAATGGACGTCGTCCATGAATTGCATAGCGCCTCTGATCGTCTATACGGAGGGATCTTGTTCATGGTTCCAGGCCAGGCATAGCCGCGGGAGCACTCTCCTCAGCCCGCAGGGGGTTGGACGCGCCTGAGGGCCCTCCCGTGAGCAACCTCATTTCCATTCGTAGCCAGCGCCGTCAATCGAGGGAGCATGAAAATCTCAGACCGCTCACGATTACCCCAGACAAACGTCCATCCCAGTGTGGCGCGGGCGCCCCCGCCCGCGGCCTTCGACCTTGATTGTCCAGAACACGTGGGCGAGGGCGCCCGCGCGCCACACAAACATTGAGAATGTTGCGTTCGTCGAGTTCAGGTGGCAACATTCAGGCGCGCGTGAACGCCATGGAAACTTTGCTTCAGGATTTGCGCCACGAGTTTCGCATGCTGCGGAAGCCCCCGGCTTCACGGCCGTGGCCGTGATTACGCTGGCGCGGTTTGTAGCAAAAATGTAGTAGGGCGCTTCGGCAAGTTAACGGAAACAAGGAAAACGTGGGGACCCCGCGTAAACAAGGGGGGAAAGAATGGTAGGCACGAGGAGACTCGAACTCCTGACCTCTACCGTGTCAAGGTAGCGCTCTAACCAACTGAGCTACGCGCCTACAACAACTTACGAGTTTATCAGGGAACATTTGGGAACGGAAGCTGCAAGCATCGCCCCAACGACGCCTGATTGCGCCGCTCTCCTGTCCGCGGGAATCGATTGCGCGTACAGGTTCATCGTGAGTCTGCTGCTGGTTGGGGAATCCGCACCGGGTTTTGATGATCTTGCGCAGCGCCCGATTCAGCGATTCCACGCTGTTGGTGGTATAGATCGCTTTGCGGATGTCCGGCGGATAGTTGAAAAACGGCGTGATGCGCGCCCAGTTCCGCCGCCACACCTGGCTCACACTGGGATAGGCTTTCCACTTGCCCTCCAACTGCGCCAGATGTTGCTCGGCCTCGGCCACCGTGCCCGCGCGGTAGATCAACTGCAGGTCCGCCGCCACCGGCTTGCGCGCTTTCCAAGGCACATAGTTCAGCGAGGCCCGCACCAGATGCACGATGCATAACTGCACTTCGGTGCGCGGATACACCGCTTCGATCGCTTCCGGAAATCCTTTTAGCCCATCCACGCAGGCGATGAAGATGTCCTTCACACCCCGGTTCTGCAACTCCGTCAGCACCTGCAGCCAGAACTTCGCCCCTTCCGTCTGTGCCACCCAGAGCCCCAGCACTTCCTTCTGCCCCTCCAGGTTGACACCCAGCACCACGTGATCGCCTTGTTCTGGATGTGGCCCTCGTCGCACACCTTCACCATCAGTGCGTCCAGGTACACGATCGGATACAGTTCTTCCAGCGGCCGGTTCTGCCAGAGCTTCACTTCCTCGATCACCGCATCGGTCACGTTGGATATCAGGGTCGGAGAGACTTCGATGCCATACATCTCCTCCAGGTGGCCCTGGATCTCCCGCGTCGTCATCCCGCGCGCGTACATCGAGATGATCTTGTCGTCGAAGCCGGTCCAGCGGGTCTGCCCCTTGGCCACGATCTTGGGCTCGAACGTGGCCTTGCGGTCGCGCGGGGTTTCCAACTCCAACTCGCCGAAGTCGCCCTTCAGAGTCTTTTGGCTTTTCCCGTTGCGCGAGTTGCCTCGGTGGTGGCCCACCGGGTCGTGCTTCTCGTAGCCCAGATGATCGGTCATCTCGGCTTGCAGGGCCCGTTCCAGGATGGCTTTGGTCAGCTCCTTGAGCAGACCGTTCTCCCCGATGATATCTTCGGGTTTCTTGTAGTCGGTGAGCAGTTGATCGATCAGCTTCTTGTCGATGGCCATGGAATTTTCCATTTTCTTCCTCCCATGGTCGTTTACACAGTTCTATTTACACCCCCCCTTTGGAGCAATCGGAATGCTTCGTCATTGATCACGGGAGTCTTAGTCAGGAGTGACTACGCGCTCCCGAGCTATGCAGACATCGGTCTTCCCGAGTTACCAGTGAGGGATTGTTCAAGATAAATCGCGCATGCAGTTTCGCCCCTTTTCCCTCCCGGTTGACCAGTGAGAATGCTACCTCGACAGGGTAGAAACCAGGACATCGCCATAAGCTCTGGCTGAAGACAGTTTTGTTGATCAGGATCCGCCGGAAGTCGGCTAGCCGCGGATGGAAGTTACAATTTACCAGAAGCGTTTCTGGCCTGAAAACAATTAGCGGATTGCACCTGACTCGTAGGCAACAGGGAAATCATCCGGAGAAGAGCTTGCCCTTATAGGTGTTCGGTACACAGACAGGCTGTCATATGGGCGCGCCCACCCTCTGCACCAACGCTTGAAAGCGTCGATCACTGCGCAATTCAACAAAACGTGGGTCCTTCCCGATTCCGATCAGGTCGCTCACATGAATCTCCTGGGCCTTTTCCAACCAGTACATTGCATTTTCTTTATCCCCCAAGCCGGAAAACACTACTGCGAGGTCCAGGGCGGCACGTGCATGCTCTGGCCAGAGTGACTCTAGTTCGGCAATTATCTTTTTCGCGTCGGTACGGTTTCCCGAAACTGCATAGGCATTTCCGAGAAGCCCTCGCATTTCCGCAGGCGAACCTCCTAACTGCAATGCTCTTTTGTACTCGGCAATCGCCTGCGCATACATTCGTTTGTTCTGGTATCCAAGGCCGAGTACGGCGTGCGTAACCGCCGAATCAGGTTCGAGGTCTAACGTCTTCTTGGCCTGCTCGATTGCTCTATCATCTTGACCTTGTTCCTCGAGGATCTTGGAGAGGTTGGCACCAACAACAGCTGAGAGTGGATCCAGTTCGTATGCCTTCTGCGCCTCGACCAGCGCCTCTTCTTTGCGGCCCTCCAGCGCAAGGTACATGGAATACCAGTGGTGGGCCGGGGCATAGTTATGATCAAGTTCCAGGGCCCGCTTGAACTCCCTATCCGCCCCTTCCCAATCCCGATTAAAGAGATAAAGAAGGCTGGCTCGAGAGTTATGGGCTTCGGCCAATTGATCGTCAAGATCGAGTGCCTTTTGAACTTCCTCCCGAGCAAGCTGCGGACGATCAGATAACTGGTAGATGTCGGCCAAGCCTGCATGGGGTGAAGCATAATTCGGGTCGCTGTCGATTGCCTGGTTAAAATAATCGATTGCCCTTTTCATGCCATCCGTAGTTCGCTTACTCCAAAAGTATCGCCCCTTGAGGTAATTCTCATAGGCTTCCGGATTCGGTTCTGGGGCTATTAGTTTTGATAGTTTGGCTTGTCTTCTGGAGGGGCCACCAGCCAGCCAATACTCCGTCTTTTAACCCCGTTCGTTCTTTAGCAGTACTTCCGCTTGAAAACCTCTCCAGTGATTCCCAGGACTATTTTGCTGACGGCATGACCGACGAGCTCATTACGAATTTAGCGCAGTGCATTACGTGTGATCTCCCGCACCTCTGTCATGCCGTACAAAGGGGTGCGCAAGCCCTTGCCACAGATCGCGCGTGAACTAAGCGTCGACGCCGTGGTGGAAGGCACAGTGCTGCGCTCTGGCAAACAAGTTCGAATCACTGCACAGTTGATCCGTGCTCCCGCCGACAAGCATCTGTGGGCAGGGAGCTATGAGGGCGATGTGCGAGATACCTTGGCACTGCAGAAGAAGGTAGCACGTGCCATCGCCGAGCAGATCCGCATTAAGGTGACTCCACAGGAAGAGACGGCTCCGCCGACAATCCGCGCTACATTGAGACTCTTCCCCGGCGCGGCTACCGGTTGTTGCCCCAATGCGATCAACCGCCACGACATCCATTTTGCCGTCGCCATTTAAGTCGACGACGTAAGCAATCACCTGGCCGGTAAAGAAAATATTCAAGGCAGTGCGCAAGGTAAAATGTCCAGTGTTATCTCCCTGAGCGACATATAATTTGGAGGTCATCGGATCCGGAATCACCAGGTCCATTTCACCATCGCCGTTCAGGTCTCCGACACCCATCGCGCCGTTTAGTGAAGTGAAATTGCCCGAAGAGTTTGCCAGAACGGAAATAATCGGCTGGGCAAAGGTGCCATCACCGTTCCCAGTCAGAACAGCAATTTGCGCCACCCCGCTTCCACCACCGCCCACAATGACATCCAGATCACCATCATGGGTTACATCGGCCAGATTAATCACACAGCTCAGAAATCCGCACATGTTCTGTGGCAATGCCACATCTTGTGCGTGAGAAAACGTGCCGTTTCCCCGTCCAAGAAGAACGTGCAGGGTGGAAGGCGAACTGCCGTCCACGTAGATAAGGTCCAGATTGGTATCATGATTGAAGTCCGCTGCCGCTGTGCCGACAGGATCGTAGCTGGTGTCAATGATTGTGGGATTCTTGAAGGTCCGTGCGTCAGCCCGCAAAAGCAGGAGGGCCATTAGGGCAACTGTAAGAAAGGTGAAGGGAAAACATCGTCTCAACATAGAGAACGGTGGCCTGAAATGGGCCGTCAAGGCTCACAAAGATAGCATGATTGCCTCAAATTGCATAAACGATTTGAATGGTCTCGACGGTTAGCTGCGTTACTTAAACTTATTGACGAAAAGCCCACTATTTACGATACTAACCAGCCTGTCGTTCAGCCTAGGCTTGCACAGCCTTTGAATGATTATGACGTTTCGCAGGGTCACCAAGTACTTAGAGGTTTATCAGCATGACTATCCAACCTATCTGTTGGGTTTGGTTGCGCCGCTGCTAATTGCTGTAATGTCAGCATGTGGAGGGGGCGGTTCTTCAACCTCCGCTCCTCTCCCGCCCCCTCAGAATCCGAACTTCAGCCTGTCGCTCAATCCGTCGAGCCAATCTCTGGACACGGGAAGCTCGCAAAACATCTCATTGTCAGCCTCCGCGATCGATGGCTTCTCATCGCAGATCAACGTAGCTGTCAGCGGATTGGCGTCTGGTGTAACGGTTTCGCCTGATACGTTTTCCCTGACGCCCGGCAATTCGCAACAGGTCACAGTTTCCGCCGCATCGAACGCGACGACGGGAAGCGCCACCGTGACTTTCACCGGCACTTCTGGTTCTTTGACGCACAACGCAAGTCTGAATTTGACAGTGCAGGCTGCGTCATCTTCCGCACCGGGCCGCACCCGCTATCTTCGGACCGACGCAGTGACGCCGTACTTTGCTTGGGTGAATCCGCACTGGATTATTTACAACTCTCCGACCTCGCGCTTCTTTTTTACGGATCCCTTTTCCCAGCATGTCTTTGTGATCGATTCAGTTTCACAGAAACTGGTCGGAGCGATCGTCGTTCCGGGCGCTTTCGGAATCGACGACACGCCGGACCACCAAACACTCTATGTCGGAACCATGAATGGAGACGTTTATTCAATCGACCCTGTGTCCATGACGGTGAAGCGACGCTATATCGCTTCACAGATTGGTCCCGCCGGCTTTAAGGCGAATACGGCCCTGGTGCTCGCGGACGGCCGTCTCGCCTTGCTGGGCGTGCAGGGCGGCATTGCGTCAGTCGACGGCTCCACCAGTTTTGCTTTCTGGGACCCCGATGACAACTCGCTCACTCTCTATGGCAATACCGGGCTGGTGCCAGGCAACGAATTTCCTTGCGGCGTGTTCTTGGGAAATATCGCGGGCTTCGCACGCACAGTCGATCGCACCCAGATCATCATTGGGAGTATCGACAGCGACGGCACACTTTGCGAAATAAATGCATCCACGGGGACCGCGATTCACGTTACGGGGCCCTCGTTCGGACTATACCGCCTGACTACCTCGCCTGACGGAAAGTATATTATCCTGCCCAACTATCCGGATGGGATTGCGTTTTACGATGCTCATACACTTGCCAAAGTAGCGCAATTTTCCGTGCGTGGAGATATCTCCTCAAATGCTGGGTTCGTAGTGAGTGCAGACTCCAAGACGCTCTTTGTTCCGACAGACTCGATTGTTTACGCCTACGACATGACAACCCATCAACAAGTAGGATGGTTTCCAAACACTTATTTAACTGCCTCTGCGTCAGGCTTCGCGGTTGGACCCATAAATGGACCGAACCTCCAGGCGGTCGACAATACGGGACTTCTGGCTGGACCCATGGAGGAAGGCATTGGCTTTGTGGACTCCACCAAGATGCAGACCGGACCGGTCGGCACCGCGTTCACGAATGCATATCTCAAGCCTGCTGCCGGGTCGATCAGTGGTGGAACTGCGGTCCAATGGGGAGGTCAGGTGATAGGAAACAATCAGGGGCCGGTGTATTTTGGAAACAAGAAAGCCACATCAATTTCAAATACCAACGGCATTGTCACTGCGACTACGCCTCCGGGAAATCCGGGGCCGGTCAACGTTTACTCCTTCGCACGTGACGGCGGCATGCAGATTGTGCCCGATGGGTTCAGTTACGGCCCCACAATTTTGCAGGTCACACCCAACATGGCTACCTCGGAAGGCGGAGGAGCCAGCATCATCTTTGGCTATGGTTTGCTGCCACTGGACGCAACGACCGTTCCCTCGGATGTAAAGGTGAAGATTGGAGGGAAAACGGCAACGATTGTTGGATTCTCCACCAACGCGTACGGACTATTGTCTCCACCCTTTCAACTGCAGGCGCTTACCTACACTATTCCGAACGCTACACCGGGAAATACCGATGTGAGCGTCAGCAACAACACAGGTACCGCGACGTCTCCTAATGCGTTCACCTATCTCCCGACCGTGCAGCGCTTTTCATTGCCTGGGGCAGCGCTAGTGCAGGGTATCTACGATTCTCATCGCAACCTCTACTACTTCACCGATACGCACAAGATCCAGGTCTTCTCGCGGCCGCTGGGACAATGGCTGTCGCCGATAAACGTTCCCGCACCCAGTGGTAGCGTTCAGAAGCTGTGGGGAATCGCTCTTTCGCCCAATGGCAGCAAGCTCGTAGTCTCCGATGCGTCCGCCGGGGTTATCTACCTGGTTGACCCTGCGAATCCGGCTTCCATCAAAACTCTACCGATCGACACCCAAGGCGGTATCGGGAATCCTTGTGGAGTCGCTGTCAGTGATTCGGGGACCGTCTATTACGCTTCTTTCGTCCAGGGAGTTACGGGAGCTCGCGGTTTTTTCAAATTGAATACCAGCACTGGAAAGTCGATCAGCTATGATCTGGCCGGTCCAGGACTCGGTGTGAACGATGTATATCTGCGGGTCGCGATCAGTTCTGACAATTCTCGCGTATTTTTTAACAATCTTGGATATGTCTTCAACGTAGATACGGCGACAGATACGATGTTCTCATCCTCCGCTGATGCCACGTGTTGCTACGGAAACTATGAGCTAACTCTTTCGAGTAATCAGACGCGATTCTCCGCCACCAGCTACCTTTACGATTCCGACCTGAACGCGGAATCGTTTTTGGGTTTCAATGACCGCGAAACTTTGTTCTTGTCGTATGTCTACGGAGCCAAGCTCAGTCCGGATGGGCGCCTGCTGTTCCAACCATCGCCAAACGGCCTGGATGTGATTGACGGACGGCTAGGAATGTTGTTGCAGAGGATCTCGTTTCCTTTCGCGGTTTCTGCGAATTATGACGCCCTCGTCGCGGATGGGAGGGATAACGTCCTGATCGCGATCACTGGGGCGAATGGCGATGGAATCGCGGTGGTGGACCTCACTTCCATTGGGGAGCCGCCACCTCTGAACTACAACTCGGAATTGACGTCCGGCGTGAATTGGATCGGAAGAATGCGCGCCCCGCAGGGTAAGGAGGTAGAACCTCGGGAAGAGCAGGCGGAAGGAAAAAACAAACGACCACGGCCGAAGGCCATTCCACATGTCACTAAATCTTTCATTTCGCATGCAAACATTAATTGACCGCATGCCTCCCGGTCTTCTCTTCCAGATTGGCTCGATGTTTCGCGTCAATTCGGAAATGGATAGACATTCGCGAATGGATTAGGGTTTTAGACGGATCGCCGTGCTTTCCAGTCATTGACGTAAAATCGTGATTACACGCAATATAAAAAGGCGCCCACTTTTACGATAGGTCCGCACCACCAACCTAGCGAAAAGGAGCGTTTCAACGTCTTTAGCCATCCTAACTTCGTTAATGTGGACGATTATCTGGGTTTCTTTGAACCGCCTCTGGACGCAAATCCCGGCTTTGGACTTGCGGTCCCCCCCGGCGACCCGCGCTCGATCCAGCTATCCCTGCGGCTGCGCTTCTAACAGGGGTTGGGACGTCTCGTCGTCGGTAGGCAGTTGCCAGACCACCAGGGAGGTTCGAGGAAAATGGGGCCTCTGAAGGGCCAACATGGGGCCAATCTGGTCCCAAGACGGGGATGAGAGCGACGAACGAAGAACGAAGAATCGGGAAAGATCCTGCGAACAAACCTCTCGATTGTTACCGTCAAAAAGTAAGCGGTTGCCGAACCGCTCGCATGGCAATTTTATCGGGCCATTATGGAGCCAATAAGTGTTCCCCCTTGTTGTAAGTGCTCTGAGATCGCTCGAAAAGGATCCGGCAAAATGCTTCCATCCGGCCCGAAAAACAGGCAGTTCGGCGAGACCACAATCTGGGTCCAATCAGGGTCCGTTAACGGTTCCTGAGAGTTCCTTACAACGCCAAAGGTGGCTGCCAGTTCCGTTGAATGTCATTCAGTTACAGCTAGAGCTCGGTTTGATTCCAGCCTTTGCGCGCCTACAGTTCTTGGACCTGTGAAACCTTCGATAGGAACCAACGACTCATTTGCATCTCGTATAAAGTATTGTCGGGAGGACAAGCGAGTGGAGGCATGGGGAATTGTCGGCCGTGAGCTACAAACACCGCAGAAAGTAACCGAGGGCCGCTTCGAGATCGAGCGGGAAGGACAAGTAGCCTTCCTTAGAATACAGCATGACTGGAAAGGTGCTCCTCCTGATCCATACGCAGGTTCCGAGCACCTTGCGAGATCTCGGTCTGGCGTCTTCTCTAGCGGAGACCGCACTTCAATACGCGAGAAAGAACAATCTCAAGGTAGACGTGATTTGTCCTTCAGTTTTGGGGTACATCGAGAAACATCCGGAATACTCAGACCTAGTACTGCGCTAGCTGGAAATTTATCTATCAATACGATCAGACTGCTTCTCAAAACAGCAGCAATCGAGCGCCAGAATGCCCGCCTGCGAGTGGGAACGATCAGGGAACCGAAGCAAAGTCTGACTGCTCTTTACGTGCACTTAGGTTCCCTAGATGACTCCTAATGCCTTGATTCTGCGAGTCAAGTTAGAGTGTCAAGGTAGCGCTCTAACCAACTGAGCTACGCGCCTATGTCAGTTTCCAACAAGTGCAACAACGAAACCACAACGCCTCGGGAACATTCCAGGCCACCAAGGATTTTACCACGCGTCTTTTGGCCCGGGCGGCCTGTTCACTTCGCGCCCAGCGCCGCCTGGGCTTCGATTTTTTCGAATACCTCTTCCGCCCGCCGCAGTGCTTCCTGCACGTTGGCGCAGATGTTTTGGCGGCCTACCACATCTTCGAATTCGGCCTGATGAATCATTTTGGCGGGCTGCTCGCGGGCTCCGCACAAGATCAGAGTGCGCCTGGTCGCGTGCAGTTGTTTCGCTATTTCCTCCAGGGCGAAAAGCCCGGTGGCATCAATGGCGGTCATGTTGCGCAGGCGGATGATCACGATCGGGGGCAGCTGATGCATTTTTTCCGTGATCACGCCGATTTTGTCCGTGGCGCCGAACAAAAACGGTCCATGAATGCGGAAAATGGTGGCGTAATAAGGAATGTCCTTGTCCTGCAAAATGTGCAGGCGTCCGTCTTCGACGTAGTCGCCGGTCACCTGGGAAACGGTCGTGGTCTCGGCCACGCGGGCGATGAAAAGCAGCGCCGCCAGGATCATACCGGCCTCGACGGCTACAGTAAGATCGGCGAAAACGGTCAGCGCAAACGTGACCAGCCATACGCTGATGTCGGTCTTGGTCAGGCGCAGCAGTTGCGGGATCTCTGGCCACTCGCCCATGTTGTAAGACACGATCATCAGAATTCCCGCCAGCGCCGCCATGGGGATGTAACTGGCCAGGGGCGCGGCAAACAGCAGCACGCACAACAAAGTGAGCGCGTGGATGAGGCCCGCGACCGGCGACTGTGCTCCGGCGCGGATACTGGTTGCGGTGCGGGCGATGGCGCCCGTGGCCGGCAAGCCGCCGAACATCGGCGAGACGATGTTGGCAATTCCCTGCCCCATCAGTTCAACGTTGGGATTGTGACGGTCGTTGCTCATGCGGTCGGACACCACGGCCGACATCAGCGATTCAATCGCTCCCAGCATGGCCACCGTAAAGGCCGGTCCGAGCAGGCCGTGGACCAGGCTGGCGTGCCATTGCGGAATAGCGAAATGCGGCAGCCCGCTGGGAATTCCACCGAAGCGCGTGCCTATGGTTTCCACCGGCAGCTTGAGCAGGAACGCGGCCACGGTCGCTCCCAGCATGGCGATGATCGCGCCTGGAATCCGGTTCGAGATGACGCGGCACAGCAGCATCGTGGCCACGGTCCCGGCCGCCAGCAGAGTGGCCGCCAGGGAAAATGTGGGGGCGGCGTGAAAAAGGGCCTTCATCCGCAACCAGAATTCGCTGGGAACCCTGGCCAGATGCAGGCCGAAGAAATCCTTGATCTGCGTGCTCGCAATCAGCACAGCGATGCCGTTGGTAAAACCGATGACCACCGGCCGCGGAATAAACTTCACCGCGGTGCCCATGCCGGTTGCGCCCAGAACTATAAGTATGACACCGGCCATTACGGTGCACATGTAAAGTCCGTCGATGCCGTGGACGGCGACGATCCCCGCAACCACCACCACGAACGCGCCCGTGGGCCCGCCGATCTGAGTTTTCGATCCGCCCAGCGCGGAGATCAGAAAGCCGGTGACCACCGCGCAGTAGATACCCGCCTGCGGCGTGAGTCCGGATGCAATGGCGAAAGCCATGGCCAGCGGCAGGGCCACCAGGCCGACCGTGATTCCGGCGATAACATCTTTCAAAAACTTGCTGACGCTGTATTCGCGCAGACAGATGACCGACTTGGGCAGCCAGCGGTCGTCCAACTTTAGGGAAATGACGGGCCACATATACACCATTATTACAGCGGGGAATCAGCGAGCGGAATAACGAGTGAGGAACGAAAGAGGGTGGCAGTGTGGCGCGAGCGTCTCGGCGCTCGGTTACGAGACCAAGTTTCGGCACTGGGATCGCGAGCAAAAAGCCGCGGGCGAGGCGCCCGCGACCACAGGGCTACTTACGACTTCTTTCTCGTGCTCCTCCGGCACCAGCTCCGACGTCGGCTAATGCAGGTGAAAGCGTTCGGTCTGAAGAATTGCGGGAGGATATGTTTTCGGGCTGGTTGTGCCCGCAGCACGAGCGAGGGTGCGCGCGCCTACATTCTGGTCATGGCTCTTGCGGCCAGTTCTTGCGTGGCTTTCAGGCGGGCGACGGTGCGGTCTTTTCCCAGGGCCATCATGACCGCGAACAGGCTGGGCGCGACTCCCTGTCCGGTCAGGACTACGCGGGCGCCGTTGATCAGTGCGCCTGCTTTCATCTCTTTTTCCGCGGCGAAGTCACGCAGCAGTCTTTCGGTTCCGGCCTCGGTGAAAAGTTTCATCCGAAGCCGCGTAGCGTTCGCCCAACTCCACCAGCAGGCGGCGGACCCTTTCGTCTCCCAGAAATTTCTCGACCGCCGCGGGATCAGGCTGAAACGTGTCGGTGAAATACGCGCGGAACGATGTAGCAAAATCCTTCAGGCTGCGGGCGCGCGGCTTCAGCAGGTTGATGGTCGCGAGCAGCCAGTCGCGGTCGGTGTGCTCGGGCTCGAAGCCGGCTTTGTGCCACTCTTCCTGAATCAGCGAGAGTAATTTTTCGGCGGGATAGACACGGATGTATTCCGTGTTGAACCAGTCCAGTTTGGCGCGATCGAATACGGCGTTGGAATGAGAGATGCCGTTCAGGTCGAATAACTGGATCAGTTGCTGGTCGCCCAGAATTTCCGCGGACGCGCCGTCCGCTTCGGATGCGGGCGGCGTCCATCCCAGCAGCGCCAGAAAATTGCGGAAAGCTTCGGGAACGATCCCTTCGTCGCGATAAGCGATCACGCTGGTGGCACCGTGACGCTTGCTCAGGCGCGTCTTGTCGGGGCCGAGGATCAGCGGCACGTGCGCGAATACCGGCAGAGCTTCGCCCAGCGCCTGGTAGAGCAGTACCTGCTTGGGCGTGTTCGAAATGTGGTCTGCGCCGCGAATGATATGAGTGATCCGCATGTCCACATCATCGGTCACCACGCTCAGGTGATAGGTGGGAACGCCATCGGAGCGCAGCAGCACGAAGTCTTCCAGTTCAGAATTGGCAAATTCCACCTGCCCAAAAACGGCGTCGTCGAAAGCCGTGCTGCCGGACTCGGGCACGGCAAAACGTACCGCTGCGGCCTCTCCCGCGGCGCGCCGCCGCGCGCCGTCCTCGCGAGAGATCTTTCGGCAGGTGCGTTCGTAGCGCGGCGGACGGCCCTCAGCGGCGGCCGCGGCGCGGCGCTCCTCCAATTCCGCCTTGGTGCAGAAGCAATAGTAGGCATGTCCGGAAGCCAGCAGCTTCGCGGCACTCTGGCGATACATTTCCATACGCTGGGTCTGATGGTAGGGACCCTCATCCCAATCGAGGCCGAGCCAGCGCATGCCCTGCAGGATGCCGTCAACCATCTCCGCGGTAGAGCGCTCGAGATCGGTGTCCTCAATGCGCAGGACAAGCGTGCCGCCATGATGGCGAGCGAACAGCCAGTTGAACAGGGCTGTGCGTGCGCCGCCCACGTGCAGGTATCCGGTGGGCGAGGGCGCGAAACGGACGCGTGGGCCGGAGGGCCACGCAGAGGACGGGCTGAAGGCGGGGGACATTACGAAAGGTCGTGTCCTGATGGTACGGGCTGAGGAAATGTAGCGTCAAGCATCCGGGACGCGTAAATTCGATCCAACTGGTTGATGCAGAAGAGGAAACGGACCAGTCGCTGCTTCCTTGACGGGTCACAGAAGACTATTGTCTTGCCCGAATCGCTGTGAAACCATTGATAGTTAGAAATTGTTCATCACTCTGGCTGAGGTAGCTGTTTTCGCGCCATGAACAGCGTCACGATTAGTTTACTGGTAGTACCGGCCGTGGTTGCCCTGCTGCTCTTTCTGGTTTTCACTTACCTCTACGAGCAGACCCGGCAGCACTACTTTCGCGCCTGGCAACTGGGATGGGGAGCTTACACGCTTCACTACATCCTCGACGCCTGGAGTGCGTTCCGCAATCCCTCGCCTGTAATTTGGCTGCTGGCCTCGCTGCTTCTGGCGGTGATGGCAGTCTGCATCTTCATCTCTACCCGCCTGATGCGCGAAAGATTTCGCCTGCGCTGGTATGACCTCGCGGTCGGCCTGGGGGGCGCAGCGCTCAGCCTTTGGAATCTGAAGCAGCACATGGTGGGAAGAGTTTTTCATCCTGAGATCGTCACCGACCCACGCTTCCGCCTGGAAGTGGGCGTGGCCCTGGTGCTGCTCTACTGTTCGTTTTTCTTTTACCGCTACGCGCACCGGAGAAATTCGCTGGCCTTCACACTGCTGGCAATGGCGCTGGCACTGTGGTCGGTGCTGATGTTGTTCGGGCAGTTCAGCATTTCCTATTTGCAGCTGTCCGACATGCTGGGCCCGATCCCGCAACTGGCGCTGGGCATCGCGATGGTGATGGTGCTGGCGGAAAACGAGCGCAGCGCGGTGCAGGAAAATGCCCTGGCGTTCTCGACCCTGGGCGTGGATCCGACCCGCCTGCTTTCCGCCGACGATTTGGTCCCCAGCATGCAAAGCATTCTGGACCGGCTGGTTGCGCCTCTGCCCGCGGGCGGCGCCGTGATCTGCATCTCCGAGCGCTGGCGCGCTGTGCTGCCGTCGGTGCAGCGCGGCTTTTCCACCGAGTTCCTCGACAAGCTGGAAAAGAGCGGAGCCGGAGAATACGTTTGTGAGCTGGCTTACCGGCGCGGCGGATTCGTGACCTTTCGCGGCGTGCCGGAAATGCCCGAGCCTTTGCCCGCCTTCCCCGGAGGCCGATTCCTGCAGTTCCGCGAGGTGATGACGGAAGAGCGCATTTACAACCTCACGGCCGTGAGCCTGCAGACCCGGGAACACAATTTCGGCGTGATCCTGTTTCCCCATAGCGCGCGCCGGATGTTCGGGTCATCGAACCTGCGCCTGCTGATCGGGCTGGCGCTGCAGATCGGTCTGACCCTGGAAAACTACGCGGTCATGCACGACGCGCAGCGCCGCACCAAGGAATTCGCGCTGCTGACCCAGATCGGACAAGCCATCAGCTCGCGGCTGGACCAGGACGAGATCCTGCGCACCGTGCAGAAAGAACTGGGCCAGATCTTCGACACCAGCGAGTTTTATATCGCGTTCCAGGAAGGCGATGAGATCCGATTCGAACTGGAAGTGGAGAAGGGTGAGATTTTGCCCAAGCGCAGCCGCAAACTGACCAATGGACTGACCGAGTACATCATTCGCAGTGGCCAGCCTCTGGTGATTCGCGCAGACCTGGAGAAGTCGCGGGAGCGCCTGGGCGTCACCTTTTTGCCGCCCCGGCCCGCCAAGTGCTTTTGCGGCGCGCCCATCCTGCTGGGAGGGCGGCCGGCGGGAGTGATGGCGGCGCTGAATATTGAACGCGAATATGCCTTCGAACAGCGCGATCTCGAAGTCATGCAAACCGCGGCGGGGCAGGTTTCCGTGGCGGTGGAAAATGCCCGGCTCTTCGCCGAGGAGCAACGGCGTTCGCACCAACTGGCTTTCCTGAACAATATTTCGAAGACCGCGATTTCGAGTGACGATTCCGAGCAGATGCTGGCCGACATTGTCGGCCACATCCAGAAGAATTTCAGCTTCGACCACATCGGCATCGGTATTCTCGATTACTCGACCAAGGAGATCGAAATCAAGGCCGAGGCCGGGGTCACCGCACAATCCCTCGGTAAGCGCATCGCGCTGGGAGCGGGCATTCTAGGCCGGGTGGCCCGCAGCGGGGAGGCCGCGCTGGTCCAGACCTCGAGCGAAGCGCAACTGCAAGGCGTGCTGCCGGGATCGCGCTCGGTGCTTTGCATCCCCATCGCCTACGGGGAAAACTTTCTCGGCGTGCTCAACGTCGAAAGTCACAAAGAGGATGCTTTCACGCCGGCCGACCGTCTGATCATGAGCACGCTGGCCGATCTGCTGGCCACCGCCATGCACAACGCCAACGTGTTCCAGAAACTGCAGCAGCAGTCGATCACGGACGGGCTCACGCTCATCAAGACCCGGCGTTTCTTCTTCGAGGCATTGAGTTCGGAGCTGAAGCGGGCATCGCGCTCCGGCCGCCCTATCTCAGTCGTGCTGATGGACCTGGATAAATTCAAGAGCGTAAACGACACCAAGGGACACCTGGAGGGCGACCTGGTGCTGACCCGGGTGGGGCGGCTGCTGGAGCAGAAGTGCCGGCAATCGAACGTGGTGGCCCGCTACGGCGGCGACGAGTTCATCATTCTCATGCCGGAAACCGGGGTGGAGCAGGCCCAGATCCTGGCCGAACGCCTGCGCCTGTGGATTTCCCAGGACACCATGCTGGCCGAGCACAACATTACGGGCAGCTTCGGGGTGGCGAGTTTCCCGGTGCACGGCTTCTCCATGGAAGATATTGTTCGCGTCGCCGACGCCGGCATGTACGTGTCCAAACGCAAGGGCGGCGATCGTGTGTCCACGGCCGAGGAAATCGCGGGCGGCGAGAGCGCGGCGGTGCGCCGACAGCAGATCTCAGGATACATCGAAGGTTTCCTGCAACGCGAGCACACCGGCCCGGAAGACGTGGACGAGCTTATTACCACGCTCACGAAGATGTGCGGTGAGGAAGCCCTCACAGACCACATCCTGCGGGAAGCCATTGAGACCCTGACCAGCGCCGCCGAGTCGCGCGAACTGAACAGCGCCGGGCACGGTGAGATGGTGGCCCGGTACAGTGAAATCATTGCCCGCTCGCTGGGCCTTCCCGCGGAGGATGTCGCCGACCTGGCCTTTGCTGCCCGGGTGCATGACGTAGGCAAGCTTTTTGTTCCCGAACGCATCCTGAACAAACCCGGCCCCCTGACTGAGGGCGAGTTCAAAATCCTGAAAATGCACGCCGACGTGGGGGCGGAAATCATGGCCACTTTACCCGAGGGCAAGAAATTGCGCGAGGCCGTGATGCACCACCACGAATCCTTCGACGGCGGCGGCTATCCCAATGGCATGCGGGGCGAGAAGATCCCGCTATGGGCACGCATCATGGCCATTACCGACGCCTATGTGAACATGACGAGCGAGCGCTCGTTTGCCGCCGCCAAGACCAGTGAACAGGCCCTGGCCGAGCTGGAAAAATTGAGTGGCACGCGCTATGACGGCATGCTGGTGCGCATTCTGATTCGTGAGCTCAAGGCGGAGCGAACCACCAGCTGGGGAAGCTGAAACTTTCCGGACGGCCCCTCGCCCTGGCTCTACCAACCCAAACAACGTCAAAATCAAAGGCGTCGGACAAGAGTGTCCGACCGCACACTCCCACTTGCCAATTCTGGGCTGACACTGGAAACTATCTCTGCATGCCTATCCCTCTTTCTCTCTCTGGCAAGGTGGCTCTCATTACCGGCGGATCACGCGGCATCGGTGCGGCCGCTGTCCGCATGTTTGTAGCGGCGGGAGCACGCGTGCTGTTCAACTACGAAAAGGCCAAAGGCTCCATCCGAGCAACTGGTCAAGGAACTCGGAGCGGACAATTGCGCGGCCGTGGCCTGCAATCTGTCGGGCACGGAGACGGCGCAGGAATTGGTCGCGGCTGCCGTGAAACGTTTCGGGCGGCTGGACATCCTGGTGGCCAATCACGGCGTCTGGCCCCCGGAGGATGCGCCCATCGAAAAAATGTCGGACGCGCAGTGGCGCAGCACCATGGCCATTAACCTGGACAGCGTCTTCGCCCTGATCAAGCATTCCGTGGCGCAGATGAAGAAAGCAGGGAAAATCAGGCGCTTCCGCCGGTCACATCGTGCTGGTCAGCTCGACGGCGGGACAGCGCGGAGAAGCGTTTCACTGCGACTACGCCGCCACCAAGGGCGCCCTGATCAGCATGGTCAAGGGTCTATCCACGGAACTGGCGCGCGATGCGATTTACGTCAATACCGTGGCGCCGGGCTGGGTGGACACCGACATGTCCGCTCCGGCCCTGAACGACCCCAAGACCAGTGCCCGCATCTTTTCGGCGATCCCGTTGGGACGCGCCGGCAAACCGGAGGAAATTGCCGGCCCCATCCTCTTTCTGTGCTCGGAGTACGCCGGCTTCATCACCGGCGAGGTTTTTAACGTCAATGGCGGGGCGGTGCTGGTGGGCTAGTCTTGTAGCATCGGCATCTGCCGGGTGTCCCGAGGGCGTCTCGCCCTTGACGGCGGGCGAGACGCCCGCCGGACAGCCGCCGGGACGGCGGCGCTACGAGTACCTATTCCTTGCATCTAACTTTGAAAACGATGAAGTTCTACCTGGCATTTCTCCTACTGGCCGCCCTCGCCCTGGCGCAGACCGACAGCGCCCCGCCCTCCCAGTCCATTCCAGTGGACCAGGAGAACGTCCGCAGGGCACGTGCCGTGCTGGACCGGACGATCCAGGCCCTGGGCGGACCAGCCTATCTCAATATTCAGGACATCACCCAGGCAGGCCGCACCTACAGCTTTTATCACGGCCGGCCCAACAGCCTGGGCATACTGTTCTGGCGCTTTTACAGGTTTCCCGACCGCGACCGCATCGAGCTCACCAAACAGCGGGATGTGATCTACGTGTACAAGGGCGACAAGGGATACGAAATCACCTTTAAGGGGGCGCACCCGCAGGATCCCAAAGATTTGGCCGAATATCTGCGGAGACGGCACTTCTCCCTCGACTGGGTGCTGAGAAAATGGCTGTCGGAACCGGGAGTAGCACTGTTCTACGAAGGCCCGACCGTGGCCGAAGAAAAGCCAGTCGAGCAAGTCACGGTCATGAACGCGCACAATGAGGGCGTCACTCTGTATATCAGTACCGACGATCATCTGCCGGTGAAGAAAACCTACTCCTGGCGCGACCCGACCGACCGGGAACGCAACATCGAAGGAGAGGTTTACGACAATTACCGCGAAGTGCAGGGCGTCATGACGCCGCACACCATCACGCGCTTCTATAACGGCGATATGTCCAACCAGCGCTTTCTGACCGAGGTCAGCTACAACCAGGGGATCAGCGATTCCCAGTTCGAGCCTACGGCGCCTCGGACCCGAAGAAACGTTGACCTGAAGGCTGGCCGTTACAGTCGCGTTTCTCTCGCAGCGCTCCGCCGGACTCAATTCCGTGAGGTGAAGCCCCGGGAATTCTGCCAGTGCGAACTCACCTAGGAAGTAACACCTTGGTTTCTGCGCCGCTCCGACAGTATCTTGCTAAGTCTATTTTAATGATATAGATATATTGATTTTCATCCGCGATGCCGGATGCCGCCACCACGTAGTGTGGCTAATTAGCCACAGTCGGACTCGCACCGGGAAGGGTAGATTCATCATCAAACAGCAGACAGCCGACTCCATTTGATTCACGAACAGACAATTCGCACACCCGTCGAGTGCAGCGGCGCAGGGCTGCACAGCGGTGCACCGGTCAAGTTGCGGATCCTGCCTGCGCCCTCGGGCTCAGGCGTAATCTTTCGCCGCACCGATCTGGACGGCTTTGAAATGGAGGCGGTGAGCAAGAATGTGGCCCGGGTCAGCTATGCCACCAGCTTGATGAAAAAGGGCGTGCTCATTTCCACCACCGAGCATCTGCTCTCTGCCCTGATCGGTTGCGGCATCGACAATGCCATCGTGGAGCTGGATAACCTGGAGCTGCCCATTCTCGACGGCAGCGCGCTGCCCTTTGTGGAGGCCATACGCAAGAGCGGTATCCGCAAGCAGCGACGGCCCCGCACCTATCTGCGCATCCGCCGCGAACTCGAGCTGCGGGAAGGCGCCAAGTTTATCGCGGTGTACCCGGCTGAGACCTATTCCGTGTCATACGCCATCAATTTTCCCCATCCCTTGATCGGAAAAGAGACATTCAAGGTGGACTTGTCGGACGGAAACTATCGCAACCAGATCGCGGCGGCCCGGACATTCGGTTTTCTGCACGAAGCCGATGCCATGCGGCAGCAGGGGCTGATTCGCGGCGCGTCCCAGGAAAACGCTATTGTGCTCACGCGCGACGGCCTGATGAATCCGCCGCTGCGCTTCCCGGATGAATTTGTGCGCCACAAGGTTCTGGACCTTATCGGCGACCTGGCGCTGCTGGGCAAACAGATTCTGGGCAACGTAGTCGCCGACCGCGCCGGCCACGCCATGCACACCGCCCTGGTGTCCCGCATCCTGCGTGACCGGACCCTGTGGGAAGAAACTACGGTGGAAGAGGAAGTAGAAACTTCAGTTCCGCTGGTGCAAGCAGCCGCCCAGTCCCTCGCCTAGCCAGTGTGGGTCGGACACTCCCTTCGACTTCGCTCAGGGCAGTCTCTGTCCAACGCCTTTGAATTTGATTTCGCTCTTGAAGTTGACCTGCGACCCACCCAACCAGCGTTGTCTGAGCATGATGGGAAAGTGTTTGATACTGAGAAGAACCGCGTGGGGACAGCCGCCCTCGGCTGTCCGGTCGAGCGCAGCTCGACTGTTTCATGGGAGAAAGATGTGGCTTTGAACAGAATGGTGGAGCTTCACTCCCCCGGACAGCCGACGGCGTCTGTCCCCACGTAATCTGCTGGAAGGTCAAAAAGATCAGAGTCAAAAGCGTCGGACAGAGCCTGCCCTGAGCGAAGTCGAAGCGAGTGTCCGACCGACATCACCAGGCTTTAGTCAGCGGGATGGGGCGTATTGTCGCTTGAATCCCAGTGGGAGCCTTCTTCCAGAAGCTTTTCCAACTCTGCACGGGCATGGGCCGTCAGTTGGGCAGCATACTTCTTCGCCGATTGTTGATAATCCGGAGTCAACTCCGCGACCCGCACCGCCAGGCGCGGTGCATCCCCTTCCAACATGCGCACCAGGCGTTGGGCGCGATCAATTCTTACGTGAATCGACAGCATAAGGCCTCGTTGTGATTTCCCTTCCAGCGTGATGGGCACGACGGAAATACGCAAGTCTCAAACTGGGTACTCTTTAGGGATCACCGTCGCCGGGCAGCCAGAAACGACGTTACTTGGCGGTTTTATCGACTGGCTCGGATTGCCCGGCGAGCCATCCGTCAAGTTGCGCCCGCGATTCTCTGGGTACATCAATAAAGCGCAGGCCGGCGTGGCCTGACTCATCCATCCAGGCAACCTGGACTTTCGGCTCGAGCGCGGTGGCGGCCCCGGCCAGATTGAAGGACACGGTGGAAACTCCGCCCTTGGGCAGCGGACCGCGGAAGAAAATGGCCATGCCGCCCTCGCTGAGATTGGTCACTGTGACTTTCATTTTCTGTCCTTCGCCAAAGGAAAGTGTAGCCGGCATTTCCACCGGATGCCGGAAATAGCGCCGCCTCTCGCGCATCATAAAGTTGACCGCGGCGCTGAAGCAACGTCTGGCGTTCAACGCCGAAATTGGCTTCTGCAGGACAAAGTTTGCTCCCATCTTGAAGGCCTGCTGGGTGGTGGTGCTGCCGTTCACGATGGCGAAGGTGACGGAATTCTTGTTGCTCACGCTCTTGCGCAGGCCTTCCATCACCCCCAGGGCGCCCTTCAGGTCATCGCAATCGACTATGATGGCGTCAAACTTTTCGGTGCGCAGGATTTCCTGGCCCGAGTTGACCCCGCGGCAGACTTCGACGTCAATGGACAGCTTTTCCAGGGCGGGCTGAACCACACGGATGACTTCGGGATCCCGGCTGAGAAGCAGCGACTCCAACGGCATAGAAATTTCATGGTAACTTTCCTGTCCGGCCGGGCGATAGTGACTAAAGTCATCGCACCAGTGGAAGGACAGGCCGCAAACCAGAAGCCGAAAACGGGAAATTAGTCGCCATGCACAAGGTCTATCTCTCGCTGGGCTCAAATGTTGGTGACCGCGCAGAGAATCTCAGAACGGCGATCCACCACCTGGACCGTCTGGGCAAAGTGGTGACGGTCTCATCGTTCTACGAAACCGAGCCCGTCGAACTCACTGCCCAGCCCTGGTTCCTGAATTGCGCCATCGAATTGGACACGGAGAAAATGCCCCGGCAACTGATCAACGGGGTGCTGGCCATCGAGCAGGAGATGGGCCGCCGGCGCCGGCAAAAGAAGGGCCCGCGCAACATCGACATCGACATTCTGCTGTTTGGAAATTCCGTGGTTGAGGCCAGGGGTCTGACCATACCGCATCCAGCCATGCACGAGCGCCGCTTTGTGCTCGAACCCCTCGCGGAAATTGCCCCTGACGCGCGGCATCCGGTCGCTCAAACGCAGCATCCGCGAATTGAGAGACGCGTTGCCCCCAGGCCAGGCAGTAAGGGCGTTGGGCGTCGGACCTCAGACTTCGAAGGCGAGGACAGATGAAGAGTAGAGCCGCCTGCGTGGTTCCCCACCCTCGTCTCTCCGTTTTTTGGAGAGACAGGGTGGGTGAGATTCGTGAACGATAGGGTGAGTGTGTTCCGGTGCGGTCGAGCGGAACTTCCCCGCCCTGTCGTTCCAAAGCGCGGAACGACGAGGACGGGGCACCCTCGTCTGAACAAAAGCACTGGAGACTGCGTATCTTCAGACTGTTCTCCGTGTCCGCGGTGTCTGGGACAAGCCTATGTGCAGGACTGTCTAAATCCGGCCTCACATTGACTTGCCCGAAGGCGCAGCCTACCATCGGAAAATCGTTTTGGAGCGGCTTGGCGGATGACAGGCGAAACCATCTCTCACTATCGCATCCTGCACCAGTTGGGCGGCGGCGGCATGGGGATCGTGTATGAAGCTGAGGACCTCAGCCTCGGCCGGCACGTGGCGCTCAAGTTTCTTCCGGGAGAGTTGGAAAAAGACCCGTCGGCTCTGGAGCGCTTCCAGCGCGAGGCCCGGGCCGCCTCCGCTCTCAACCACGCCAATATCTGCACTATCTACGAGATCGGGCAGGCCAATGGCCGTTACTTTATCGCCATGGAACTGCTGGAGGGGCAAACCCTCAAGCAGCGCATCGGCAAGCAGGCCATGGAGATGGAGAGGCTTACGGAGTTGGCCATCCAGATCGCGGACGCGCTCGATGCCGCCCACTCCAAAGGCATTATCCACCGCGACATCAAGCCGGCCAATATTTTCGTCACCCAGCGCAACCAGGCCAAGGTGCTGGATTTCGGACTGGCAAAGCAGACCCTCAAGGCCGAGACGGTGACCAGCGGGGCCACCGCAGGCTCCGACGGTCACGGTGGATGAGGAGTTGCTCACCAGCCCCGGCTCAACCGTCGGGACCGTGGCTTACATGTCTCCCGAGCAGGCGCGAGGCAAGGACCTGGACACCCGCACCGACCTGTTTTCCTTCGGCGCCGTGCTGTACGAAATGGCGACCGGCGCGCTGCCTTTCCGCGGAGACACCTCTCCGGTCATCTTCGAAGCCATCCTGAACCGTCCTCCGGTGCCGCCGGTGCGCCTGAATCCCGACGTGCCTCTGCAACTGGAAGAGATCGTCACCAAGCTTCTGGAAAAAGACCGCGACCTGCGCTACCAGAGCGCGGCCGAAGTGCGGGCCGACCTGAAGCGTCTGAAACGGGATACGGATTCGGGACTGATTTCCGCAGCCTCAAGTTCCGCTACCCTGCGGGCGCCGCGCGAGCGCAAGCCGGGCCGGATGTGGAACCTGGCGGTCATGGCGATTGTGGTATTGGCCGTGCTGGGGCTGGCGATGACCGTCTTCCTGCGCCGGACACGCGCGGTCATGACCGAGCGCGATGCGATCCTGGTCACCGATTTTGTGAATACCACGGCCGACCCGGTTTTTGACGGCACGCTCAAGAAAGCTCTGGCGGTCGATCTGGAGCAGTCGCCGTATCTGAATGTCTTTCCTGAACAAAAGGTGAGGCAGACCCTGCAATTCATGGGACGGACGCCCGATGAACGCATCACCGGCGACGTGGGCCGCGAGATCTGCCAGCGGGTGGGCATCAAGGCCATGCTCAACGGTTCCATCGCCAACCTGGGCAGCCAGTACGTGATCACGCTGGATGCAGTCAATGCCGGGACCGGCGAATCGCTCGCCCGGGAGGAAGTGCAGGCGTCAAGCAAGGAAGCGGTGCTGAATTCGCTGCACCAGGCCGGCTCCAGTTTGCGCAAGAAGCTGGGAGAATCGCTGGCCTCGGTGCAGAAATACGACAAGCCGCTGTCGGAAGCCACCACCTCATCGCTCGAAGCGCTCAAGGCGTTCAGCCTGGGAGACGTGAAGCAGGACCGTTTTTGAGAATCTTCCGGATTACAATCCTTGTCGGCCGACACCAGATTTTGCAAGATATGGCAGTTGTGTATATTGTTGACGCATTGCAGTACCTGAATAAATGTAATGGTATGTAATTATGGACATCAAGATATCTGTTCCCAAAGCACCACCTCCCGCAATTGCAATGCCCGCCGGTTTCCCTCCGCATCTGTCGATAGTTTGGGAACAATATCCGCGTATTGGCGAAAAAATCTCACTGATGTGGGGTTATGTCGAATTGCAGGAATATCTCGGTACCATCATCTTGGACCAGCGGGGCGGTCGCCTCGGTTTTCCCAAGCCCGTTTTAGCCGCTTTGCTGGAGATGCACAGGCGTCATGCCAAAATGCTTCCGGAAGAAAAAATTTGAACATTGTGATTGAATGGTGTGCTGATGGATCGTATCAGCCAGGTTGAACCGAAGTTCAGCAATGCATTGGCCGCTATTCATGAAGCAGTTTCGCGAATATGCTTATTGCGCAACAGAAACGGTTTTGGCGTCGATCAGTCCCTGAATAATTGCCACAAAGGCTGGGCGTCGATTATTCGGATGTTTCCCTGAACTACAATTCAGCTGCGACCATCCCTCTGTGAGATGCGCCGGGTAGTTGCCTCGGAAGAGTCCGTGCGATTTGAAGAGCTTGTCCAGTGCCGCTGATCGCTCGCTTTTCGGTAAGTGAGCAAGCGCAGCCACTCGCTGGTAAAAGCGCGGCAGTCCCCTCCTTCCTGTTCGAGCAAGGCCTGAAATGCCGGAACCCATTTTGCATACAGAGTGACGGAACCCAAGCCGGCAGAAAAGTGGCAGAGGCTGCTGACGCTCTACTACATCAGGGCCGGCGCGCGGGCGATCGTACCCGGTGCGCATACCGGCGAGTTCTCCGGGGGGGACCTCGGGATTTACCGGTACTGGCTGGAACTCATCAAGGATATGGTGGCGCAGTACGGCGGGAAGGAGATGTTCCTGATGTCCGCGATAAGCGGGAAGGACTACATGAAGCAGGCAGAACTCGCGGCGAAGTGCGGCTACGACATCGTCATGCTTGCGCCGACCGCTTTCACGAGGAAGAGCGACGCCGAGGTGGTGCAGATCTTCAAAGACGTGGCAAGCGTGATACCGGTTTTCGGCTTCGAACTGCAGAAGCTCGTCCCGGGAAGCAGGGAATTCAATTACCGGCTCTGGGAGAAGATATTCACGATAGTCTACGGCGCAAAATCAGCACCATTCAATACGTACCGCGCGCAGGTCATGCTGGAGGCGGCGGCGAACAGTCCGAGACGGGAGACTCTCGTTCTTGTGACGGGGAACGACGATAGGATTGTCTCGGATCTCGGCGGGGTGTTCCCGTTTCAGGTCGACTCATCAGTGAATGG
>CAWDFW010000030.1:0-193089 GCA_963801595.1 Terriglobia bacterium
GGAGGCTTCGCCTTCAGCGGCTGGGGTTGCAGGCTCGGCATCGGGATCAGTTCGGTCACGTGGTACTGCCGCCGGATGTCGAGGCTGTCCGGCCAGATCCAGCCGATGTTGACCATCAAAATCAACAGAAACACCAGAAAGCTGTAGCTGGCCGCCAGCGCACGCTTGTTCAGCTTGCGCTCCGGCAAAAGACCTAATTGAAAGCCAACAGACGTAGCCATGCCATAAACTCCAAAATTGGGGGCCCGAGCCTGGGGAGAAATGCGCCGGGTGGAGTTTTTAACTTACGGGAGAAGGTGAGGAGGGTAAACGTGCCCTGCGGGGGTGTCCTTCAGTAACCCTCGTAATGCCCAAAAGGGAATTCCCTCTGAACTCGCGTATTCAATGGCAGGACTTCAGGCATTTGCCCGTCGTTTTCGTGAAAAACCGTAGAAAACAGGTATCCCCGCCAGAATCACAAGCAGGCCGATGCCGGAATTCGGGAAATTGTCCCGGAAAGTAAAGTAAAGCAGCAGCGCCGCAGCCAGAACGAACAGAATGGGAACCGACAGGATATCCCCAGACCCGGTACGGCCGGACCGCCTGCGGGTCACGCCAGCGAAAGACAAACACCGTGCTGCCGGCGATCATGTAAAACAGCCATTCGGAGAATATCGCCAGCGAAAAGAACTGGCGGAAGCTGCCCCCCAACAGCAGAAGGACAATGGCCAGCACGGCCTGCACCATGATGGCGACCGAGGGCGTCCGGAAACGGGGATGCACCTCCGCCAGTGCGGAAAAGAAATAGCGGTCGCGAGCCACCGCGTAAGGCACGCGCGCGCCGCTCATGACCGTGCCATTCATGGCCACCAGCATGGAGAGCGCCATGCCGGCTGAAACCAGTCCCGCTCCCACGCTCCCGAGCACCACAGCCATGGCATCGGACGCCGGCCTCGGTGATGCCGCGATGGCCCCCGCCGGCAGTACATACTGCACTGCCGCATTCAACAGCATGTACAGGACCCCCACCAGCGACACCCCGAAAATCAAAGCGCGCGGAATGTCGCGCTCGGGATGGCGGATTTCTCCCGAGACCATATTCAGGTCATTCCAGCCATCGTAGGCCCACAACGCGGCCACCAAAGCCAGCATGAATCCGCGCCATTCCGCCTTTGGCGCCGGTGAAGCTGCCGGCAAAATTCTGCCAGTTTCCTCCGCCATAGCCCAGGCCGATCACCACGATGCCGAGAATGATGGCGACTTTCACGAAGGTGAACACCAGCTGAAAGTCGCCCGCTCTCTTGATCCCGATGTAGTTGAGAACAGAAATCAAGGTGGCAGCGGCGACCGCCACCAGCTGCCCGTACGTCACCGGAAACGGAGTCGAGACAAAGTTATGGGCAAAAAAGCCGAAGACAGGAAAATTTCCCAGCACGCGGACGAAACCGGTGGCCAGGGTGGCAATCGAGGCCGGCTTGGCGATCAGGAACCAGGTCCAGGCATAGAGAAACCCGGCCAGAGGTCCGTAACCATCGCGGATATAAACGTACTCGCCGCCCGCCTGCGGTTTCATGGCGCCCAATTCGGCGTAGGTCAGTGCCCCGAAGAAAGACAGCAGTCCGCCCACCAGCCAGGCCAGATAGACCAGCTTGGCCGACCCGGCCGCCTGCATCATCTCCGCCGGAACCAGAAAGATCCCGCTGCCAATGATGGTGCCCACCACAATCGCGGTGGCATGACTCAACCGGAGATCGCGCGCCAGTTCCGTGGGACGTCCCATAACCGGAGGGGAAAGTATATATGGGGGGGAATTACAGGATGGATGTTGGTTTTCTTTGCGACCTTTGCGGTTTACTTTGCGTCCTTTGCGGTTAGATCACCAGACCGATCGGCTCACGATAATTGTTGACCATGCGCCGGATGCCGGTTCTCAGGGACACGACGTGGAAGTTGATCAACAATCCAACGGAAATATTCAATAAACGGAGGTGCGAGAGCAGTTGAGCGTCGTCAACCGGATGCAGCCCGTCTTTGCATTTATTCTCAACCACGACTCTGCCTTCCACCACTAGATCGGCTCGAAAGCCGCACTCAAGCCTGACGCTTTCATAGATGAGCGGCACCGGTTTCTGACGCTCCACTTTCAATCCCAACTTTTTCAGTTCATACGCCAGGCAGGCCTCGTACGCGGACTCCAGCAGCCCCGGTCCCAGCTCTCGATGGATCTTGATCGCGGCTCCAATGATTTCGCGGGTGAGGTCTGGGCTGGGCAAGGCAAAAGATTACCGCAAAGGACGCAAAGCAGACCCGCAAAGGCCGCAAAGAAAATCATTTGCGAATCCCATTCTGGGTATTTTGGTTTTTCTTTGCGACCTTTGCGGTCTACTTTGCGACCTTTGCGGTTAAGAGCTTTTCCGTCAGCAAGCTGACCGCATACCCCACCCCGAACGTGACCACCGTCCCAATCGCCACATACCAGGTCCACGGCACTTTCGTGAAAAGCCAGATGTACAACTCAGTCACGAACCCGAACAGCATTCCCACCATCGCGCCGGACTGATTGGCCCGCCGGGTCAGCACCCCGAGCAGAAAGACCCCGAGCAGCGCGCCATAGGCCACCGACGCGATCTGCAATCCCACCTCGATGACTCGGCCGACCTTATGCAATGACAGCACCGCCAGCCCAAACAGCAGCAGCGCCCAGACCCAGCGTCGCCATGCGTGAGAGCCGAATCTTGCGGCGTTCGTCAGTCTGCGGATACCGTTGCAGATAGAAATCAATGATCGACGTCGAAGACAGCGAGTTGAGCGCGGCGCTCAGGTTCGACATGGCCGCCGCCAGAATCGCCGCAATCAGCAATCCCGAAATGCCGTGCGGCATCTGGCTGACGATGAATGTCGGAAAGATCTTGTCCGCCCGTCCGAAATTTGCCGAAGGCACGTGATAAAACGCGAACAGCATGACACCGACGATAAGGAACAGGGCAAACTGGAAGAGAATCGCCGCTCCGCTCGACAGCAGCGCGGTCACGGATTGGCGCTCGTTCCGCGCCGCCAGAAGACGCTGCACAATTAACTGATCGGTACCGTGACTGGCGGTGGTCAGAAAGGCCCCGCCGATCAATCCCGCCCAAAACGTGTAAGGCTTCCAGAAGTCAGGCGTGAAATCGAAGACCTGCAGCTTGCCGGCAGCCGCTGCCATGTGATGAATTGCCGGCCAGCCTCCAGGCACCAGATGCAGAATCGTGAACAGGCCCACCAGCGTCCCGCCGACGTAGATCACGGTCTGCACCACGTCGGTCCAGATCACCGCCGCCAGTCCGCCCTCGAAGGTGTAAACCAGCGTCAGCGCAGTAATGATTGCGATGGACGCGACCTCGCCGGTCCCCAAGCGCAATGGCCACCACGATGGAAACGGCGTAAACCCGTACTCCTTCCGCCGCGGCGCGTGTGACCAGAAATAGCCCGGCGGTCAGCGAGCGCAGCTTCTTGCCGAAGCGCCGTTCGATCAGTTCGTACGCGGTGTACAGATCGCCGCGAAAATAATGCGGCAGCAGGACAAAACTGATGATGAACCGCCCCACCACGTATCCCAGCACCACCTGAAGAAATGTCAGATTGGTGTCGTACGCCAGGCCGGGAATACTGATGATGGTGAGAGTGCTGGTTTCAGCCGCAACAATCGAAAGCGCGATCGCCCACCAGGGAATATTCCGGTCGGCCAGAAAATAATCGCGCAAGGTGCGCTGCTTCTTGCGAAAGCGCAACCCAAACAGCGTGATCCCCGCCAGGTAGAGCGCGATAATGCCAAGATCAAGCTTGTCCAGAACCATAAGTAGCTGTGTGGCGCGGGCGCCCTCGCCCGCGAGTGCCGCAAAACTCGCCTAGCGCCGGCGTCCCGCCGGCTGTCGCGAGGGCGTCTCGCCCTCGCAGCGTACGTATGCCATCCCAGAGTAGCGGGCTTTACAGAGAAAGCTCCGCCGATCTGTCGCGAGGTACCTACCTCGTCAAGCTCAACGTCTCGAAGAGCGCCAGCAATGGCAGTACTTCGGTGTGCAGTGCCAAAGCAAACTCTTATGGTAGAACTACGCTCGTGGCCATCTACCTCGGCATCGACGGCGGCGGCAGCAAGACTTCCTGCCTGATCGGCGACGAAACTTCCGTCCTCGGCACAGGGACCGGCGCGGCCAGCAACGTGGTCCGGGTGGGCGAAGCCCAGGCGCGCGAGTCGCTGGCTGGCGCCATCCGCCAGGCCTGCACGGTTGCCAATATCAACCCGTCCCAGATCAGCGAGCGTCTGCGTCGGCCTCGCGGGTGCAGCCCGGCCCGAGATCAGCGAACGTGGTAAAACGCATCGTCTCGGAGCTGGTTCCGGGCAAGGTCGAAGTGGTGGGAGACAATGTGATCGCTCTCCAAGCCGCCTTCGGCGACGGTCCGGGCGTGATCGTGATCGCCGGCACGGGCTCGATCGCCTATGGCCGCAACCGCGAAGGTCAGACCGCGCGCGCCGGCGGTTGGGGCTTCGCTATCTCCGACGAGGGCTCCGGCCACTGGATCGGCCGCACTGCGGTGGCCGCCGCCATCGGCGCCTGGGACGAGAAACCCGAACAGGACCTGCGCCTGATCGAAATGTCTGATGAAGTCCTGGAGCCTGCGAAACCATCGAGCAAGCTGGTGCCGGCCGCGAACGCCACGCCGCCGCCGGATTTTGCAGCTCTTTTTCCCGCCGTGCTGACGCTGGCGGATTCCGGCGACCGCATCGCGCGCGACGTTCTGACTCAGGCAGGAACTCAACTCGCCAACCTGGCAGGGATACTGCTCCGGCGCCTGTTTCCGCATGCCGGAGCAGTCCCGGTGGCCATGTCCGGCGGTGTCTTCGGTAGTTCCGCGCTGGTGCGCCAGGTTTTTTACAATAGTCTTCGTTCCGGGCGTCCCGACGCGGTCATCAATCCCAACGTGATTGAGCCGGTCCGCGGCGCGCTGGAGCTGGCACGCAAGGGCGCCGCGAAATAGGGGTCGACGGCGTTGGAGTTGCGAGGGCACGCGCTGGTCGGGGAAGCTAGGAGGTGGGCGCGCTGTAGCGCCGATTCTTTCGCTCCTTCGGAGCTCGGCAGGTTCGCCTAATTACCCAGGGCTTGCGCCCTGGGCTACATTCTGGCGCCGCTTCGCGGCTACGTGCTGAGCAATTGGCTTGTGGCTTAAATTCATGTCTTCCAACGAAACCATTGCGGCTCGCGCGGACCGGAGCTCCCGAAACACTCCTCTGCACGAGTCCGTCCGCAGCGCCTCCGCCGATGCATGGATCGCCGCCGCATCCGATCCCGCGCTCACCGAAGATTTGGCCCTAGCGCTTCTAAAGCAGAGCGATTTGCCCACCCAGGTGCTCGATCGCCTGAGCCGTAACCGCGGCATCATGAAAAGCCGCAAAGTGAAGCTGGCGCTGGTCGAGCATCCCCGAACCCCGCGACACATTTCCGTCCCCATGGTGAGGCACCTGTTCACCTTCGATCTCATGCAGGTCGCGCTCACGCCAGTGGTTCCTGCCGACATAAAAATGGCTGCCGAAGAATCTCTTGTCAACCGGCTGGAAAGACTCTCGCAAGGCGAACGGCTCACCCTGGCGCATCGCGCCTCGGGACGGGTGGCCGCAGCCCTGCTGCTTGATCCGGAGCCGCGCGTGATTCATGCCGCGCTGGAAAATTCCCGCCTGACGGAATCGGCGGTCATCAAGGCACTGATGCGCCGCGACGCGCCGGCGGCGTTCGTGAGCGCGGTCTGCCATCATTCGAGGTGGTCGCCGCGGCGGGAGGTCCGCATTGCCCTGCTGCGCAATGAAAAGACGCCACTGGCTCGGGCCGTTGAGTTTGCGCGCTCCCTGCCGCCTGCCCTGGTGCGCGAGATTCTGCAGGGTTCACACTTGCCGGTGGCTATCAAGTCAAGCCTGTTGAAAGAGGTGTGTGGGTCGGACACTCCTGTCCGACGCCTTTGACTTTGAGGGACGACAGTCCAAGTCAAAAGGGAAGTCAAAGGCAAAAGCAGGCCAGAGTCAAAGGCAGCGGAGTTGTGGGTCAGTTTCGTGATAAGACACGGCAAGTGCATAAACCACGAAGGACACGAAGTATCACGAAGGCTTTGTTTTCCAGGATTTCCTTCGTGTGCCTTCGTGCCCTTCGTGGTTATGATCTCAAACTGACCTGGCCGGCAGCGGACAGGAGTGTCCGCTCCACGCTTGCGGCCGATCGGGTTAGCGCGCAGCCTTAGCGCTGGCCGCCGCTGCCGGATCGTCCTGCCGCCGGTGCAGCAACTCCACCAGCGCCTGGTACAAGCGGGTTTTCATCGCATGCCGCTCGCCCGCCCGCGTGATGTAGCGGACGTGCACGTCGATTCCGGAACTGGTGGGACGCAGACTGACCGCCGGCGCTGCTGAAACCGGCTGCGCCCGGTAGTGACCTTTGGAACGCTGCCACTCCTGCTCCGCCGCGAGCACGTTCTCCTGGGTCTGTTCCGCGACCATTTTCTGGATGGCATCAATCATCGGGTAGGGATTCTCGCTGGCGGGAACCAGGATCTGGAGTTCGTCCCACAGCCACTGCCCGGCGGTCGAGAAATTAAAGAAGTGGCCTTCGATCGCGTAGCTGTTTACGAATGCGACTTTGCGACCGGTGGGATGCCCGCTGTCCGTCCAGTTTCCGGTTTCCAGCAGCACGGTTCGCAGCAGACCGATTTCAACCACTTCGCCGACTACGCCATCGATCTCCACCCAGTCCCCGACCCGCAGGCCGTTGCGGCCCATCAGCAGGAACCAGCCGATGAATCCCATGATGAAGTCTTTGCACGCTACGGTGAGCCCGGCACCGGCCAGGCCCAGAATCGTGGACATCTGGTTGGGCACTCCAAACAGTATGAGCAGAATCACGGCCAGGCCCAGGGCTTGTACCGCGAAGCGAATCACCCCACGCAGGGTATGCAGGCGGGTGCGCTCCACCGCCAGTCCGACGAAGAAATGATCCACCAGTCGATTGGCCAGATACACGGCGAACACTACCAGCAGGATCAGCATTGCGAACTGCAGCATGTCGTGCGAAACCGCGCTCTGCCGGGTCTTGACCACATCCAGCCAGTTGCCGTAGGCGGTGGCCAGATCGTCCTGGTCCTGGATGCGTTTGTCGAGATCGCTGAGGTCTTTCTGGTCCACGGAAATCTGGTGCAGGGAGGTGATGCGCTCTCGCTGTGCGGTTGAGGAGTTCGAATCGCTGCCCGCCGTCGCGTCGATTCCGCTCTCGGGCCTGCTCCGTGATCGCCTCTTTGTTGGAGACTTCCATGTCCACCTGCGATTGCAGCCCTTCGTGGCTTTGCTCGCAGCTTGGCGGCAACTTGCTTGGCGTCGTCCATCGCGTGCTGCAACCGCATCGTCCGGTCGCGCAAACTTTTCCACGCGGAGAACTCGGCGATCGCTGAGGATGAACCGCTCCGCCGTAGGGCTGCTTGTCTGCTGCCGCCCTGGGAGGATTATTGGTCTCGTACTCCTTCTGGGTGGCCTCGTGACGGTTGAACTGGCGTTGAATCCGGCTGAGACGGTCCGCCCCGGAGCGGATTAGTTCCACTTTGACGGTCTCCAGTTCGTCCTGATCGAGCTCCAGTTGTGCCTTGGTCAGATCGATCTGCTGCTGCAGGCGTCCCGCGCGCGTTCGTCTTTTGCGTCGGCGATCTGCTTCTGCAGCTGGTCGATCCGTTCCTGGTCTTCTGTCACTGCCGCCTGCGCCTGATCGGACCGGGCAAACAGCTTCTTGCTCTCCGGAGTGGGCGGAGCCGGATGTTCGGTGGCCTGGCGCATTTCGTAGCTGAAAGCCACGTCCACGGAATGGTCTGCCAGTTTGAGCGCCTGCCGCGAATATCGTTGCTCATCCCAGCCAGAGGCCAGCGCTGCCATGGCGCGGGCGGTGGTCAGTGGTTGCTCATCCACGATCGGAGGCCGGCGCGTGCGTGGCGGCGGAATTCGACTGCGCCGATTGCCGGGTCAGAATCAGCCCGACGGCAGCCGCCAGCACCAGGGCCAGCAGCCCCAGCGTCACGATCCATTGATGAGCTCTCATCCACATATTGCGTTGCTCTGCTTCGGTCTGAGGGGATTATACGAGGGGAACCGCTCCAGAGAATCTACTCACTAGTGCATTACGACGCCCTGACGCAGCAGCACCGCCGTAACCTGTTTAGGGGCTTGCGATCCCGTTACAATCCGCCGCATGGGCGACTACTTGCGGAGAATGCTGGCACAGGAGTGGCGGGCCACTTCGCGCTACAGCGTCGCCGCCTGGCTGGTCTTCTATGTAGTGTTCCTGATCTACGCGTTCAGCAAGCACGGGGCCTTCCTCTTCATCGATCTCGCCAACCTGGTGGTGCACGAAGGCGGACACCTCCTGTTCGGCTGGTTCGGTCCCACGCTCGGACTCTGGGGAGGAACCATCTTGCAGTGGCTGGTGCCGCTGTTCCTGACCGCATATTTCTTCAGCCAGAGACAGGCCGCCGCCTTCGCTTTCTGCTCGTTCTTCTTCTTCGAAAACTGGCTCTACACCGCCACCTACATGGCCGACGCGCGCGCCATGCTGTTGCCCCTGGTCACCGCCGGCGACTCCGATTACATCGAACACGATTGGCACACCATCTTCTCCGGCCTGGGCGTGCTGCAGTACGACACGAAGATCGCGGCGGTTGTAAGTTTTTTAGGCTGGTGCGGCATGATCGGGTCGGTGGTGTGGCTGGTACGGCGAAGCCTGGCCGATGTTCTTGCAGAGCGATCCGAGGCGAATACCTCCGCCGTCTAGCGCCGCAGGTTGGCAGGGGCTCGGCTTTCTTTGCGTTCTTTGCGTCGTTCCTTTGCGCCCTTTGCGGTTGATGGCCTTACGCTGGCTATTGCACCGGCGCATCCTGCTTCCGGAAATGATCCAGAATCGCCTCCGCCTGGCTGCGCGTGACGACCGATGAAAGCGCCGCCGAATCCGCCTGCTTGATTGCCTGCACGCTGCCAAAATGCTGCAGCAACCGCCGGGTCGTGCTCTCCCCCACGCCAGGGATTTCCCGCAGTTCCGTCGCGCGGTCGCGCATCTGGCGCCGCTTGCGATGGAAAGTGACCGCGAAGCGGTGCGCTTCGTCGCGAATCAGCTGCACCAGGTGCAACACCGGTGAATGGTGGTCCAGCGCGACCGGTTCACTTTCCTGGCCATAGACATAAATAATTTCCTCCCGCTTGGCGATGGCGGCCAGCGGTTGATTGATGATCTCCAGCGCTTCGAGTGCCTCGGCAGCAGCATGCAACTGCCCCAGGCCGCCGTCGATCAGCACCAGACTGGGCATCTTCTTCTTTTCTTCCTGAATGCGCTTGTAGCGGCGTGTGACCACTTCGCGCATGGACGCGAAATCATCCACTCCAATCACGTCGCGGATGATGAACTTGCGGTAGTCTGACTTCTTCATCTGACCGTCTTCCCACACCACCATCGAGGCCACCGTTTCCGCTCCCTGGATGTGCGAAATGTCGAAACACTCGATGCGCTTTGGCAACTCAGGCAGGCCCAAGCGCGTCCTGCAAAGCTTCCTGAATGGCCTTGGCGTTCGGCTTCATCACCCGGAAGCGCTGGTCGTAAGACTGCTTGGCGTTGTTGCCCGCCAGGTCGAGAAGCCCACGCTTGTCGCCACGCTGCGGAACCAGAATATGAACTCGTGTGGGGCGGGCGCCCTCGCCCGCCACCTGCTCGGAGAGCAGGTCTTCCAGCGCTTCACGATCTTCGAAGTCAACCGGCACGTAAATATTCCGCGGAACGTAGGGCTGACCAATGTAGAGCTGCTTCACGAAAGCAGAAAAGAATTCGCCGGGATTAAAAGATTCAATGGAGCGACGGGCGTCCTCGCCCGTCAAGGGCCCTGGCTGAGCAGCCGAGCTTGGCTCGGCTGAGCGGGTGGGGGCACCCGCTCCTACGTGGTCGGCGGCGGATTCCGGCAGGTCCTCCCAGAAAAACTCGCGCCGGTCGAGCACTCGGCCGCCGCGCATGTGGAACAGGTTGACCGCCAGCATGCCGTTTTCGAAGTGATATCCGAAGACGTCGGCGTCGTCGCCTTCAACCGCCGCGATGCGCTGCTTCTCCTGCAACTGCTCGACTGTCGAGATCAGGTCGCGATACCTGGCGGCGCGCTCGTATTCTTCTGCCTCGGCGGTCTGCTTCCATACGCTGGCGCAGCGAGCGCAACAGGTCGGTCGGACGTCCTTCAAGAAACAGCTTCACGTCGCGCACCGCCTCCTGATAGATCTCCGGCGTGGTCAGTCCTTCCACGCACGGCCCCAGGCAGCGCTTGATGTAGTACTGCAGGCAGGGTCGCGGATGAAACCGCGTCAGGTCCACCTTGCACGACGGAACCATGAAATGCCGGTGGATCAGGTCAACGATGCGATACGCCAGGTTGGCGGGAAAATAAGGACCGTAATACGAGCTGCCATCCTTCCGCAGCCGCCGCGTGACGTACACCCGGGGAAAGCGTTCGCCCAGCGTGAGCTTCACGTAAGGGTAGGTTTTGTCGTCGCGCAGCAGAATGTTGAAGCGCGGCTGCTTCTGCTTGATCAGATGGTTCTCAAGCGCCAGCGCTTCCTTGTTATTCGCTACCACGATGTAGTCAACGTCCACCGCCTCCCGCACCAGGGAATCGGTCTTGGCATCCTCCCATCGCCCTTCGCGGAAATAAGAAGAAACCCGGCTGCGCAGGTTGTTGGCTTTGCCAACGTAGATGACGTCGCCTTCGGCGTTCTTGTACAGATAAACGCCGGCAGACGCCGGCAAGCTGCGGATTTTGGCCTGAAGGTCCATCGGATGAATCCAGGATTACCTATTTTAGATGACTGCGACAGTCGCCCGGACGCCGCTCTGGCAGCCACGTTCGGGACCGCCCCTTACTTCTGGGTCGTCCCTGAACGGCCTTCAGGCCGTGAAGGATCTGTCGTGTAGTCCCACGATTCTCCCCCAAGCGTATTCTCCTTCAAGTTATCGGGCTGTGTTACAATTCGTACGTATGAGTCATACATTGACAATACGTCTTACAGAGGAACTGCTGGCCTGGCTGAAGGAAGTTTCGCGCCGGACCGGCGTGCCCGTCGGGCGGATCATTCGCCAGCAACTGGAAAGCGCCAAGTCGGAAGGGGGACATCAACCATTTTTGCGACATGCCGGAAAGATTAACGGACCGGCGGACCTCTCCTCACGCAAAGGATTTTCGCGGCGATGAAGGGAATTGCCGACACTGGATTCATCGTCGCCTTCGGCAATCATGGAGACCGCCATCACCTCTGGGCCGTTGACCTTGCCAGGACCATCACCGAACCTTTACTCACCTGCGAAGCAGTTCTGGCCGAGGCCGCCTTTCATCTGGGATCAAGCGCCTATGTTCTCTCTCTGGTGCAGGATGAAATGCTGCGGATCGCATTTGATTGCGCCCGCAACTTCGAGCAGCTTTGCGATCTCGCCCGCCGCTACGAAGATCGTAAGCCCGACCTGGCCGACTTATGTTTGGTACGTATGAGCGAAATGTACCCTCGTCACGCGGTGATCACGGTGGATGAGAACGATTTCAGAGTTTACCGGCGTAACAAGCGGGAAGTTATACCGACCCTCTGTCCCCCACATGCATAAGTCTGCACCATATAAAATTTCCCCAGTTCATGTATCGCCTTTGCACGAAAGTTGCTGGCCTCGAGCGCCTGACCGTTCCATCGCAGTGGCGTAACCACAATGTAATGAGCACTTTAGAGCCAAACCCCAGCATTTCCACCGTTGGCACCTTCCGTGCTCTTGTACAATGCGAACGCGAGAAAAGCTCTCCCCGGCTAACCGCGTCAACAGAATTTAGAATCAAAGCAGTTGAGTTTTGCGAGATGAGTGAGGAAGGAGCCCTCCTACAATGAATCGCACTTCGTTAATCGTTCTACTGGCGACCAGCATGGCGGCTACGGTCGGATGCGCCAGCAAGAACTACGTCCGTCAAGAGACCACGCCGCTGATCAACAAGACCAACGAGCTTGATGATCTGACTGCCAAAAACACCAACGCCATCAAGGATGTGGATGCGCGCGCGCAAGCCGGCATTCAAGAAGTGACAGCCAAGGCCGCCGAGGTTGACCAGAAGGCGCAAGCCGCCGCCACCCAGGCGGGAGAGGCCCAGACCCAGGCCGACAACGCTGTTCATCGCGTTGATTCGCTGCAGAACACCGTGGCCAATCTGGACAACTACCGCGTGGTCACCGAGACCGCCGTGCATTTCGGTTTCGACAAGGACAACCTGACCAAGACCGCCCAGGAAGCCCTCGACCAGCTTGCCACCGACGTGGCCAGCGCCAAGGGTTACATCATCACGGTTGAAGGTGGCACGGACTCGGTTGGCCCCTCGGATTACAACTACGCACTCAGCGAGCGCCGTGCCGATTCTGTGATTCAGTACCTGGCTTCGAAGCACGGCATCCCGGCGCACAAGATCTATTTGATCGGGCTGGGCAAGGACAAGCCGGTGGATTCGAACAAGACCCGGGATGGTCGCGCCAAGAACCGTCGCGTCGATGTCCGTCTCATGACCAACTCGGCAGATGCTACGGCTCCCGCGCAACAGCCGGCGCCGACGGCGTCCGCTCCGCCGTCCATGTAAAAGATCCTCCTCTCCGAGGATTTAAGAACTCGAGCTGCTCCACTTCCCCTGGTGGAGCAGCTTTTTTTTCAGTGTGGCGCGGGCGCCCCCGCCCGCGGCCTTTTGACTTTGATCTGACAGCTTTAGACTCTTGATGTGACTGCCCTTCGCCTCCGGTCGCGGGCGGGGGCGCCCGCGCCACACTTGCTGACGCCCGAGTTACAATAGAGCCATGCGGCGACTGATTTTTCCGCTGGCGGTGTGCCTGAGCCTGGTCGCCCCAGGCGCGGCCCAGGCCCAGGAAGGTGACAAGGATTCAAATCAGAACCAGCCTCCTCCGCGCTCCGAGCGCAGCCGGGAAGCCGGAGAAAGTTCCAGCCGCGATACCCGCATCGACCTCAGCCCTCCGCCGAATGACGCCAAGGACCATCCCAACAGCGCCCTTCCCGCGGAGGATACAGATGAGAATGCTTCCGGCGACGTGCGGGGAATTTCATCCCTTCGATCCCCACCGGGCGGCGAAGGACATCGAAGTGGGCGACTTTTATTTCAAGAAGAAGAATTACGGCGCGGCGCTCGACCGTTACCGCGAAGCGCTGTTCTACAAGCCCAATGACGCCATCGCCAACTTCCGCATGGCTCAGGCGCTCGACAAGCTTGCCCGACTCGACGAAGCCGCCGAACACTATCAGGAGTATTTGAAGGATCCTGCCCAACGGACCGCTGGCAGAAGAAGCGAAGAAAGCGCTCGAGAAAATCAAGACCAGCCCGCCCTCAGGCAAAGCCCAGGCCCGTCAATAAAACTCTCCCCTACAGCCACGACCGCCCTGCGGCGCGGAGAGATTTGTGCATCTACAGGTGCACGAAAAGCGACTTTCGTCACCCGGCTCCTACTTCTCCACCCGAATAAAATCCCCGCTGGAGGCATTGATCGCCACTCGCAGCTTGTAGTCGTCGCGGTTGTTGCCGTAAATCACGTGCCAGATCAGCTCATTAGTCGGCCGGCTCCAATCGAGTATGTAGAGGACCGGAGTGTCAGGTTCCTTGGCCAGCAACTTCTCGCCGCCATGCTTCTGGGCAGTTTCCAGGGCCTGGTCCGAATCCACCTTGAGGAAGGCTACGTCGAAAATCTGCGTGGAGGTGTTGGTGGGACTGTAAGTATCTTCGGTGCCCGGATTGATGCCGCGATCGGACGAAACTTCTCCTGACCAGGTGTAGGCCTTCACTCCGCGCTGCATGGGAGAACCAAAAGAGGCCCGCCACACCGCCGACTTTCCTTCCTTGCCCTTGGAGTCGTCGGTGATCATCGATTCCAGCCGGTAGGGCTGGGCATCGCGCGCCCAGCCGCGCGCAGCAATGAAAAGCTTCTGGAAGGCGGCGCGTCCGGTGACAAATTCCGCCGGCTTGGGCTGCGGTTTCTCGACTTGCGCCGGTTTGGACGTTTCTGACGAACACCCAGCCATCATCACCAGCGCGAGCATCGCCATCAGCAACTTCTTCATAGCCACCTTCCTGTCATGCATATGAAATTTTGCAACCGGAAATGCCGGAGTTATTCTACTAGACCAGCCAATTCGAGGGGACATGGATTCGTATCTGGAACGTCTGCAGCAGGCCATCGCTTCCGCCACTCGCGGCATGACTAGCGATGAACTGACGCGCCATGCGGAAGGGAAGTGGTGCACGGCAGAAATACTCGAGCATCTCTACCTGACCTACGCCGGAACCCAAAAAGCTTTTGAGCGCTGCCTGAAAGCCGGCAAGCCGCTGGCGGGAGTTCCCACTTTCAAACAAAGGGTGGCCGTCGCCGCTGGTAACGGACTCGGTTATTTTCCGCGAGGACGCAAGTCACCCGACCCCGTCTGCCCCAGAGGCATGCCCGCGGAGAAAGTCCTCGCCGACATCGGCCCCCGGATTGCCGCCATGGACGAGCTCATCACGCAATGCGAACAACGCTATGGCTCGCGCATCAGGGTCCTCGACCATCCAGTGCTCGGTCCACTGACGGCGAGGCAATGGCGGAAGTTTCACCTCGCCCACGGACGTCATCACGTAAAGCAGATTCGGCAGCGTCGGCCATTCACGGGCACCCGCTAGCGACAAGAAAAGCCCCCGGCCTGAGCCGGAGGCTTTCGTGAATCGGAACGGCCGCGCGCTACTGCCGCAGCTTGGCCGGTACCCCGGCCTTGCGCGCCTGTTCCTTCAGATCGTCGGCGGCCTTCTTGGCATCGTCGAGGGCCTTTTGCTTCTGGGCGATCTGCTGTTTGTACTGGGCATCTTCCTTGTCCCATGTGGCCGAGCCGCGGAGCCGGTTGCCGGCGTCGGCATAGAAGGCGGCGGCGCGCAGGCGATACTCGCGCTGGGTCACATCCAGTTCGCGCGTGAGCAGATCGACCTTGCCCTGCTGGGCGGCAATCTTCTGCTTCCATTCGTCGTTCGCCTTCTGCGCGTCAGAGTTGTCCGCCGGTTTGCCGGCATCCTGCGCTTCCGGCGTGGAGGGCGTGGCTCCGTCCTGAGGCTGCACGGAGTTGTCTTCCGAGGTTGACGCCGCGTTGGCGTCTTCCGTGCCAGTCGGTTCGGTGGCATTTCCCACAACGCTGATCTTGTCGGATGTGGGCAGGTTGTCGTTGTCGTACTTCTTGGCCGACGCCGGCTTTTCGTCCTTGCGGACGCTGCGGGCATAGTCGCCCAAGGATTCAGTTTGCGCACCGGCCAGAGTGACCAGCATGCCCGCCAGAACGGCTTCGGCCAGAAAAACATATCGCATACGCTTCATAGAGTGCTCCGTTTCTTTCAGTCGCGCCGCCTCAAACCAACTGAAGGCGGCATCGACGTAGTCAATTCAAGCTTTCAAACCGGCCCTCGCCGCTTTCGCGCCGGCCAGAAACCCGCCAATCGTACGATCCAGGTGCGCTGCCTCGGCGGCGATGTCGGACGCCAGCTGCCGCGCCAGTTCCGGGTCGCGGCTGGCCGCCAGCTGTTGGGCGTAGCCCGCGATGGTGGTCAGCGAGTTGCGCAGGCCCAGCGCCATCTCGGCGGACATTTCGCCGCGCAACTCCTGCTGGCGGCGAATCTCGGTCACTTCCGTGCGGTCATTGATCAGACAAGCGACGCCCAGACAAGCGACGCCCAAGCAAGCCGCGCCCGGGCCAGCCGCGCCCAGGCGAACTGCGGCCGAAGCATCGCCGTCCGGCGCGTGCACCGAACTTACCGTAATATCCAGCGTGCGCTCCTCGCCCGCGGGCGTGCGATAGCTTGCTTCCAGCCGCTGAAACCGCGTCTTCTCCCGCAGGCTGACGTTCACCGCCTCGGCCAGGTTCGCGTACGTGGTTTGGGATGAGGAAATCAATTCAGCTTCGCGAAATATTTCAGCCGCGCTCATTCCGGCGGGCGAGGCGAAGCCCAGGATCTGTTTGGCCGAAGCATTGGCCTGCCGCACCAGTCCGTTGGGAGTGAAGAAGAGTACGCCCGATGAAAGATTCGAAAGCACGGCGGCGCTGATGTTCTCCGACGTCTTGGCGCGGCGCCGCTCTGCCACCTGCAAACTTTGCAGTTCGTGTTTCTGCTGTTTCAGCTGCTGGATCACGGCATGATAGGTGTGCAGCGGGAAACTCTCGGATGCCGAAGATGTGGAGGCATCGGAAAAAGAGGCTTCGTCGCTGATACTGCGGCGCATCCGCTTTATCAATAGCAGGCCCACGATAAAGGCAAAGCTGGCAGCCACGAAGATAATGGCCATGCGCAGCACGATGGGGTTGGTCACCAGTTTCACAGCAACCCCCAGTACCACTTGAGGAAGCTGTTGCCATAGAAGAGAGCGACCATGGCCATGCCGCCGAGAAAAACGCCAAAGGGCATTTGATGGCGGCGCAGCGCAATCGCCGCCGATACCCAGGCCCGGCGCCGGGCGTCGCCGGCGGATTCATGATTGAGTTTCATGCGCCGGCGGGTGCGCTTGATCCACACCGCCAGCACGGTGGACACACCAAACAGCGATCCCGCAATCGATGCCGTGAACAGAGTGAAGATGGTCAGCTTGGCGCCGAGAAACGCGCCCACCATGGCCATCAGTTTCACGTCGCCGAAGCCCATGCCCTCCACGCCCTCGCGCCCGCAGGTAGATGGCGCCCGCGCCGTAGATAAAAGAAGCGCCGACGACGGCGCCCAGCACCGCGTCCACCAGCGACAGCAGGTGCCAGGAAACCTCAGAGCTCACCGGCAAAGACACCAGCCCCGGCAAGAGCTGCGAAGCCAGATCATTCACCGGAACCACCAGGCTCAACACCAGTCCCAGGGCCAGCCCCGGCAGGGTCATCTTGTCGGGCAGGAGCTGGGTTTCAGCATCAGTAAAGATTAGGCCCAGCAGCAGGAATCCGAAGGCGCAGTATTTGAAGGTGGCCAGGGTGGCGCCAAAGTGCGCGTAACAAGCCAGAAAGATTGCCCCGGTCAGAAGCTCTACCACCAGGTAGCGCGGCGAAATGTAAGCTTTGCAATTGCGGCAGCGGCCGCGCAGGATCAGCCAGCTCAGGACCGGAATATTGTCGTATGCCCGGATAAGATAATCGCATCGGGGACAGCTCGAGCGTGGCCGCACCACCGATAAGTCACGCGGCAGGCGGTAGATACACACATTCAGGAAGCTGCCAAAAGCCAGCCCCAGAACGAAAATCGCCGATGCCAGAACAGGGTCCACCCTTATCCTTTGCGCAAATTCCTTCCGATTTACACTGATTATACGGTCATTATGAAGGCCAGCCCGAGTACGAAAGTCACTGACCATGCGGCGTGTCCGTGTGGCGCGGGCGCCCCCGCCCGCGAGGGCTCACGATGTGCCGGGAATGGAACAGCCGCCCGAACCGCTCTCAGGCCGCCATCCTGCCGTTAAGGTTCCAGCCTCTCGAGACCGCGAAGAAGTCGCCAGAATAGCTACCGGATGCTATGGATCCGAGCGCCCAACTCTGTCTGCCGTGTACACAGGCGCCCTTGGTGCCAAGGCAAGGCCGGGCAGCGTGTATCATGGATATTCGGAGGCAAGTTGCCTCGCCACCGAGGTTGCTGTGTGGAGGCCCGCACTCTCACGCATGAATTCCCCGAGCCCCTTCCGGCTCCGGAAGGCGAGCTTCAGGCGAAGACCTGCGGGCTCGACCCTCAGCAAAAACGGATAACGCTCAAGGAGAAGTACAGGGCTTGTTATCGTCTCTGACACGGCGAAAATTCTTACAATTGACCACGGCCGGAGCCGTAACGGGCGGCTTGGCCGTTGCGGGCGACGGCACGATCTTCGAGGCCAATCGCCCCCAACTCGTCTCTCTCGAAGTCAGGTTGCCTCGGCTGGCTGAGTCGTGGGATGGTTTCCGAATCGCGCAGCTGAGCGACCTTCACTATGACGACTATTTCTCGGTGGTGCCCCTGCGCAAGGCAATCGATATTGTGAACCGCCTGGAGCCCGACCTGGTCGTGCTGACCGGCGACTTCGTCACCTCTCCGCTGCAACATTCCGGCCGCGCACGAGCCATGGCGGCGGCGGCAGCGATCGAACCGTGCGCTCAATGGTTGAGCCGGCTGCGCGCTGCCTCTGGTGTTCTGGCGGTTCTGGGCAATCATGACGTGGACACGGATGCAGTCCACATCATCGAGGTTCTCCAGTCTCACTCCACCCTGGTTTTGCGCAACCGTTCGCTCACCATCGAGCGCGAAGGCAAGAGGCTGTGGGTTACGGGTGTGGACGACGTTCTCGCGGGAAAGCCTGACATCAAGCTCGCCTTGGGCGGAATTCCGCCCTCCGAGCCGGTTATCTTGCTCGCCCATGAACCGGACTTTGCGGACTTCGCGGCCCGTTACCCGGTGGACTTGCAGCTTTCCGGGCACTCGCACGGCGGCCAAATACGCCTGCCCCTCGTCGGCGCACCCTATTTACCCAAGCTCGGCCGAAGGTATCCTTGGGGACTGCGGCGCATCGATTCTCTCGTGCTGTATACCAACGTGGGTGTTGGCACGATCCGGGTACCGATGCGGCTCAACTGTCCGCCGGAGGTTACTTTATTCACTTTGCGGACCAAGACTCATTCTGGCGCACTGCGATAGCCACCAGTCAATTTTGAGGGACGGCTTGTGTTCGGTGGCCAATCCAATCCTGTATCATAGACTTTCATGCCCACCTACCTTATTACCGGGATTTCGGGCTTTATCGGTTCCACGCTGGCGGAGACCATCCTGGCGCAGGGTGGAAGGGTACGAGGACTGGACAATCTTTCCACTGGCAAGCGCGAAAACCTCGCCGAAGTGATTCACAAAATCGATTTCCAGGAGGGCGACCTGGCGGATCTGGACGTGGTTCGTCGCGCCTGTCGCGGCGTTGACTACGTTCTGCACGAAGGCGCCATTCCGTCGGTCCCCAAATCAGTATTGGATCCGATCAGCAACAATCTCGCCAACGTGGATGGCACCCTGAACCTTCTGGTCGCAGCTCGGGACGCCAAAGTGAAGCGCGTAGTTTACGCGGCTTCTTCCGCTGCTTATGGGGACACGCCGACCTTGCCTAAACATGAAAAGATGTTGCCCAGTCCAATTTCGCCCTATGCTGTAGCCAAGCTGGCCGGCGAATATTACATGTCATCCTTTTTTCAGTGTTATGGCCTCGAAACCGTAAGCTTGCGATATTTCAATGTCTTCGGCCCGCGCCAGGACCCGACTTCGCCCTACTCCGGAGTGCTCGCCAAGTTCATCACTCAAATGCTCAACGGGGAACAACCCACGATTTTCGGCGATGGCAGCCAGAGCCGCGACTTTACTTACGTGGACAATGTGGTTCAGGCAAACTTGCTGGCCTGCACCGCGGCAGCGAAGGATGTCACCGGGCGCGTCTTCAACGTGGCCACCGGCCGCTGCATCGATTTGAACCAGACTTTTCAGATACTCAAAAAACTGCTCGCATACTCCGGTGAGGTCAAATACAGCCCCGGCCGCGCCGGAGACGTTAAGCACTCGCTGGCAGATATTTCAGCAGCCGAGCGCTGCCTCGGCTACAAACCCACGGTGGACTTCGAAGAAGGTCTCAGTCGAACCGTTGCATGGTACCGGGCCTGCAAACCCGAAGCCCAGTTGGCCAAGCGCTGACCCACCCGACGTTGCTCTCCACGCCGTCGTTCAACGAAATAGCGGGTCTTCCGATGCTTTGAGCACGTCTGTGCCGGAGTGCTAGTCCAAGCCCGGACGATCGAATGTGGCGGTTCTCTAAAGGGAGACGCTTGTTCTTTTATGCGGTGGTGGGCCTTCGGTATTTTCCGCTGATTGCGTTCCAGCGGATCTTCAGCATTTCCAGAAACATCTTGGCTCCCATCGCGCAGTGGACTGATGCGGGTACCTTCGCTGTGGGCCCATGCTACCGGGACTTCAGCGACCCTGAACCCGAAGCTTGTTGGCGAGGATAGAGCAGCTCCGGATCGAAACCCCAGCGTTCAATTGTCTGCAGCGGAAAAATCGCACTTGCCGCCCGGCGGGTGAACGCCTTGAATCCGCACTGTGTATCCTTGAAGGTCAGACCGAGCGTCATCCGTAACATCAGGTTGAAAGTGCGCCCGAAGAGCTGCCGATAGAAGCGGCTGTCGTTGCGTCTGCAGATCGCTTCGCAGCCAGCGTGAGCCAATGGCGACATCCGCGCCGGCGGCGAGTCGCGGCAAACAGCTTTTCGGCTTCCTCGATCGGCGAGGAAAGATCGGCATCACTGAACAGCAAGTATTTCGCCCTGGGCGTGCAACATGCCGTTGCGCACGCTGTATCCCTTGCCCCGGTTGCCCGGATTCTCCAAGTAGTCGCAGCCGGGCATGTGCTTTCCGCAAAGCCGCGAATGATTTCCGCGGTGTTGTCGCGCGAACCGTCATTTACCGCGATGATCTCGGCATCCCAACCGCGTTCCGCCACGTAGGCCAGCACTCTTTCCAGGGTGGCGCTCACCCGCATGCCCTCGTTGTACGCGGGAATGATGATGCTATAGCTCGGCCTTTGGCCGTCAATCTTCTGGGTCGTGCGGAGGACATCGGTCTCGATCGGATCCTTGGTCTCGGGGCACAGTTTCTCGGAAATATGCTGGCAAGTCAATACGGAAGCAAGGTCAGATGGTTACCCTTAGGTTACCTCTTCGGAGGGCTTACGGACATCCACCCGATTTTCGCTTACAGGCTGTTCGCGCATCGGTTGAACGCTGTAAGCGAACCCGCCTGGCTTTGCGGGATTTGAGCAGCTCGGGGTTCGCAGGATTGACAAATAGCCAAAATAGGCCACACTTTTATTGAGTCCACCTGAGTCCTGGTGGAGTCCCCTCCTCAACCCAAACAAGCCATGACTCGTACTAGGTGTGTCTGCACGTCTTTTTCTGTGTGCTCTGTCACTTGCATCCTGGTCCTTGGCGTCTTACTGCCCGCGAGGTCAGCGCCAGTCAAATGTCCAGGGACAGTGGAGCACCATGTCCACGCTCGATGCCGATCAATCCGATCCATTCGGCTTGCTGCACAACGGGAAGATCCTGATTGTTTCAGGTTCAGGAAACTGTCCGCCGTCCCAGTCCGGCTGCCCCAGCGGCCCGCCCTATGGTCCGTCGAACAACTCGGGCGCGTTGCTGTTCGACCCCACCACCGGTGGCATCACCCAGTTCACCCTGGCCTCGGACATGTTCTGCAATGGCATGGTAGTACTCTCCGACGGGCGGGCTTTCATCAATGGTGGGTCGATCCAGTACGACCCGTTTTTGGGACAAACGAAATCGTCCGTGTTCGATCCTTCCAACAACAGCTTTTACCGATGTTCAGACCATGGCGCACGGCCGCTGGTATCCCACGCGTCACCAATCTCGGCGACGGACGATTGATGACGTTCTCCGGCCAGAACAATATTGACGGCGGTACCAACAAGACGGTTGAGATCTACACCATTGGCTCAGGATGGAGCCCGGAGTACTCGGCGGGTTGGACACCCCCACTTTATCCCCGCATGCATCTTGCTGCCCAACGGGAAGGTTTTCTACTCCGGATCGACCACCACCTCAATGCTGTTCGATCCCAATGCGCATACCTGGACCACCGTCGATACGACTATTTACAGCGGAACCAGGACGTACGGCACCTCGGTTCTGTTTCCCCTGACCCCCGCCAACAACTACGATCCCCGGGTCATCATCATGGGGGGCGGAAATCCGGCGACGGCAACTACCGAAGTCATCGATCTGGGGGCGAGCAACCCTACCTGGAGCGCAGGTCCCAGCATGAGCCAGGCGCGCGTTGAGATGAACGCGGTCATCCTGCCTACCGGCAAGATCCTGGCGCTCGGGGGATCGGTCAACGACGAGGACCCCAACACTGCCAGTCTGAATGCCGATCTCTATGATCCCGTAAGCGACTCGTTCTCTTCCGCCGGTGCGAATTCCTTTCCCCGTCTCTACCATTCAGTCGCTCTGCTATTGCCCGATGCAACGGTCTGGGTGGCCGGCGGGAACCCGTCGCGCGGATTCTATGAATCGCAAATGGAGATTTACAGGCCCGCGTATTTGTTCAACTCCAGCGGGGGGCTAGCCACTCGGCCGACCATTACCAGCGCTCCCAGTGCGATCTCCTGGAACGCAGCGTTTACCATTTCCACTGCGGATGCGGCGAACATTTCTTCTGTGGTGCTGTCACGGCCGGGGGCATCGACGCATGCCTTTGACATGGAGCAGCGCCTGGTGGGTATGTCCTTCACCACCGGGAACGGGACACTGACGGTAACGGCGCCTCCCAACGGCAACATCGCGCCTCCGGGATACTACATGCTCTTCCTGGTCAATACGAGCGGCGTACCCTCGGTCGCGAAATTTGTGCAGCTGGGTTCTTCCGCGGGTAACCCGGCGCCCACAGTGACCTCGATCTCCCCCGCCTCCGGAACCACGGCCGGCGGAACGGCCGTGAGCATCACCGGCACCGGTTTCCTGGCGGGAGCGACCGTAAGTCTGGGCGGAACAGCAGCGACTGGCGTGACCGTGGTCAACAGCACGACCATCACGGTGACCACCGCAGCCCACGCAGCGGGCACGGTCAACGTGGTAGTAACTAACAGCGATGGCCAGGCGGGCACTCTGACCGGTGGATATTCCTACGTTGTGATCAATCCAGCTCCGACGGTGACTTCGATCTCGCCCACTTCAGGGACTACATTGGGCGGGACAGCAGTCAGCATCAGCGGAACGGGCTTCCTGTCAGGCGCGACGGTGAGTGTGGGTGGGACCGCTGCGACTGGCGTGACCGTAGTCAACAGTACGACCATCACGGCGACCACCGCCGCCCACGACGCGGGAGCAGTCAGTGTGGTAGTGACCAACAGCGATGGCAAGAGCGGTACCCTGAGCACCGGCTACACCTACGTCGTGATCAATCCAGCGCCAACCGTTACCTCGGTCGCACCCCCGTCCGGAACCACAGCGGGGGGGACGGCTGTCAACATTCAAGGCACTGGCTTTCTGGCCGGGGCAATTGTCAAATTGGGCGGCACGGCCGCGACCGGCACGACCGTAGTCAACAGCACAACCATCAGCGCAACCACTCCGGCTCACGCTGCAGGGGCAGTCAGCGTCATGGTCACCAATAACGACAGCCAGAGTGGCACCTTGACCAACGGCTATACCTATACGAACCCTGCGCCGGCGGTGGCTTCGGTTGCACCGAACTCTGGTACGGCGAACGGCGGGACACCGTTTACCATCACCGGCACCGGCTTCCTCGCGGGAGCGACAGTCAAATTGGGCGGCACGGCCGCAACCGGCGTGACCGTAGTCAACAGCACCACGATTACCGCAACCACCCCGGCCCACAGCGCGGGTGCGGTCGACGTGGTGGTGACGAACACCGATGCCCAGAGCGGCACTTTGACCAACGGCTATACCTATACGGCGACCCTGGCACTCAGTGTGTTCCCGGGAGACTCAAGCTCGGCGACTGTGATTGCCGGACAAACCGCGACCTACACGCTCTCTCTGGGCGGCGGGGGGATGAGTGGGTCAGCCACGCTTACTTGCACCGGAGCACCGGCGCATGCAACCTGCTCGATACCTGCAAGCCAAACATTCGATGCTGTCGTCGCAACTCCGGTTAGCGTTACTGTGAAGACCGCATCGCGCACCATTGCGGCAGTTCGTCCGCCGCGTTCCGCCTCGGCATCCTGGTCGTGGAACCTGGCCATGGCCATGTTGGGAATCGTGATTCTGCCAGGAATACGTCTCGGCAAACGGCCGCTGCGACGATATCTCTGGCTTGCACCCTTGACCTTGTGCCTGCTGCTGGCTTCCTGTGGAGGAGGCGGAAGTACAGGAGGCAACAACACTGGCGGTCAGCAGACGAATCCGAGCGGGACCCCAGCGGGAACTTACACCGTGAACGTGACAGCGACCTCGGGCTCGGCAACCCAGACATTACCGCTCACGTTGATCGTGCAGTAGACCTGCCTCCAACCGCTTTGGGTCGAGCCTCGTGTGTCGTAGTGCAATCATCGCGAGCAAGGGCAGACGCCTTCGTTCAACTATCCGCTCCTACTCCAAATCAAAATCCTGTCAGGCGCTTTAGGGGACAACGGCCCGGCTTTCATTCGAATAAGCGCTCTCCTGTCCCTGATCGTCCACTGCGGTAACAACGTAGTAATAGGTCGAGGCCGATTGCACGCTTTGATCACTATACGAAGCCGTGCCCAGGGCGCTGCCCACCAGGGCGTACGAGCCACCCGGACTGCTCGATCGGTACATGGAATAGCTCACTACCTTCGCGCTCGTACTGGCCTTCCAGGAGAGTGCCACAGAATGCTGGACCGGCGGTGACGTCAGGGTCAGACTTACTCCCACGGTTCTTGTCGCACCCCCGCCCGTCACCGTGACATGTCCAGTATAAGTTCCCGCCTTCAGTCCACTGCTCTGGGAGCTGACCTGGACGGTGGAGGGCGCGGTTCCGGAACCCGCCGAGAGTTTTAACCAGGGCTGGTCACTCACTCCCACGAAGGTGAGTGTTCCAGACCCGGAGTTCGTGATGCTCAAACTGGAAGGCGAGAGATTGGCACTGCCGACCTGTCCATCAAAGCTCAGACTGTCGGGACTCACGCTAAGTGCCGGCGCCAGCGGAGTCACGGTCACAAGCGCGGTCGCACTTTTGCTGGAGTCAGCCAGGCTGGTTGCGATCACGTTCACCTGAGTCATGGAGGTCACGGTCGGAGCCGTGAACAATCCTGATGAACTGACCTTTCCTGCCGTTGCCGACCATATGACGGATGGGTTCTGGGTATTGTTGACGGTTGCCGTCAACTGCTGTGCCTTCCCCGAGACGACGCTGACACTCGCGGGCGACACGGAGAGACTCACCGGAAGCGACAGGACAAGGGTGTAGTCGAGACCAGCCGCCATCACCGCGTCGGAATCGTTTGATCGCACACGGAAGTGATAGGTTCCCGCCTGCAAGCCGGACAGAGTTACGGAGTGCATGCCCACCTGGGCCGGGGCCAGCACCGTGGTGTTCCCATAAACCGTGGTAGGTCCGTATTCAACTTGCGAAGTGGATGGCACCGCGGTCGCCCATGTGATGTTCGCTCCGTCCGGAGTTGGGACCACATTGGTTCTGCTGATCCAGGTTGCCGAAGAGGGAAGAGCGAACAGCACATCGACCCAATAGTTGCTTGCCTGGAATGCTGTGGTCGGGAAGGTTGTGGCTTGAGAGCTGTACACCGCCACTCCACCATTGATTGGAGCGTGCAGGGGCGCAGCGTCTTTCTGCGCCGCGAAAGCATTTAGATCATACGAGTAGTGTCCTTGGGGTGCGAAGTACCCGCAGGTGACTGTCTGCTTTGCCGCGATTTGGACCGGAGTGGCAAACAGGACCGTTTGCTTTCCCGATGCCGTCTCGCCCGTCGCCGTTTGGCTGGCCAACAACTTTCCGCTCGCGTCCCACAGGCTGACTACATGGCCGCCCGCATTAGCGGGGGCCTTGTAGAAACTACAGCCGAGAATTTTTCCCGCCACATCGGAGAATACTTTCACTCCCAGCACAACCGACTTGGGATCCTTGCTGTCAACAACCGCTGGCGCGTTCGTGCCTAACAGACTCAACGTCTCCTGGGCCGACACGGTACTCGCCGTGGCCACGACAACAAGCAGGAGGGCACCAGCCAGACAAGCCGCACGCCTCCTTCCCAAAGATTGGGCAGAGTGCTGACTCGGTTGATTTTTCGCTGAACACAGGACAACTCCAGGGTTTGGGCAATTTGAGTGCAACATACCAATTCAATCGTCACGGGCCCGGGAACACTTAGGAAGAATCGTGGAGAAGACAAAACCGAAGGCCAGCAGCCAGTTTGGCGGAAAGCGCGCGAAGGTGGAGGCAGGGCATGTACCTTTGCGGGCCGGCAGACCGTTCGCTTGCTGGCGCGACCAATCGAAACCTGCAAGGAGTCAGGATCAGAGGTGCGAGTGAAATCTCAGCCAACGTTTGAGTAGTGGCTCGGTGAGCCACTACTCAAGATCGGGAAGATCGGCAACGTGGGCCCGCTACTTACTACTGCACAGTCAATGTAACTTGCGTGCTGTGCGTCAGCGATCCCGAGGTGGCGGAGATGGTGACCGTGTAGGTTCCCGCCGGAGTTCCGGGGTGGCCGTTTCCGCCGGACGAGCTGCCGCCTCCGCACGCCGCCATGAAGATCAGGCCAGAGAGCATGAGGAACAGCAGAAGCACGGCCAGGAGTTTCTTCCGGCGCGAACCAAAACCTTGTCCCAGCAATGCCAGGCCGCCAATCGGCAGCCACATGGCGTAGAAGATCCCGCGCGACGGCGCGACCGACGCAGTGGTGGCGGCCGTGGTGCTGACTGTCAGGGTGGAAGTGCCGGAACCGCCAGGCACCGAAGTCGGGTTGAACGAGCACGCTGGAGCGCGAGTTACCGTCGGAGTAATGCTGCTGCAGGACAAGCTCACGGCGCCAGTGAAACCGTTCAGCGGAGCGATGGTGATGGTCGAAGTGGCGGAGGTTCCCTTTGCCACTGTGGCTGGCGAGAGCGGTGATGCCACGACACTGAAGTCCGGCGGACCCGTTACCGTAAGGCTGACCGAAGCGTCATGACTGAGCGATCCGCTGGTTCCGGTGACCGTCAGATTGAAAACCCCGGCCGGCGTAGTTCCCTGAGTGCTGATCGTCAGGGTCGAAGTCCCAGTGCCGCCGGGCACCGAACTCGGCGCAAACGCACATGTCGGTGGCGGAGTCACCACCGGAGTGATGTTGCTGCATGACAGGTTCACGGCGCTGCTGAAGCCGGCCAGGGGAGCGATGGTAATCGTGGAGGTGGCCGATCCTCCCTGCACAATAGTGCCCGGCGATGCCGCCGACGCCGCAATCGTGAAATCAGGCGCGGCCGTGACCGTAAGTCCGACCGTAGTGTTGTGACTCAACGATCCTGCGGTTGCGGTTACGATCACATTGGAAGTCGCCACCGGTGTACCCGAAGTGGTGCTGATGGTTAGAGTCGATGTTGCGGGCGACCCGCCGGGCGTGACCGGATTGGAGACGAATGCGCAAGTCGCGCCCGTGGGCAGGCTCAACGAATCGCAACCCAGGGTGACCGCGCTGCTGAATCCATTCAGTCCGGTGACCGAGATCGTGTACGAAGCCGGACTGCCTTGGACCACGGTTCGGGTAGTCGGGTTCGCACTCACACTGAAGTCCGGTGGGGTCAACTTGAAAGCAACGCTCTGCATGACCCATGCGCTGCTGGCCGAGAGAGGAGCGGTTGCCTGGCAACTGCCCGCCGCGGAAGTAATCTTGTGCTGTGCACTGCCGCCATTGGGCTGAGTCAGATCTACCAGGTTGAAGCCGGTTCCAGGGCCGGTTATATGGGTTCCAACCGTGCCCCCCGAGAGAATCAACTCCACGGCTGTGGTGGTGGTGCACGCGCCAGAATCCGCGAGGGTTCCAGAACCCGTATTGCTGGCCACGGTGTCGAGCGGGCTGCCGGTATCCAAGCCACTGTATTCCAACACCCGCACGTCGGGAAATTGCGCACCCTGATTGAAAGTGACCGTCACCGTGTTGGGGGTGATGCTGTCCCCCGCGATGTTCTTGGCGTAATAAATGGCCTGGCTTACTCCGGTACCGTTGGCGGTGGGAAGGGCAGCGACGTAAGTGTTGCCCTCGGTGTCAGTGACCGACGAAACCGCGGCTGCGGTATCAGCCCATCCGATGAAAACCGCGTTCAGATTTCCCGCAGTCTGCAGGGCGGGCATTTGCGCGGGAATGGTGGTCGTAGCGGCGCCCGCCACCGCATCCCCGGCCTGGATGAAATTGATCGCTCCCGTGCCCAGCGCGTAGGTGTACGCGTTCGTGCTGCTGAAGGTGCCGCTGTCCGGGTTCTTTACCGTGACATCGGTTGCGCCCACCGGCCGCCCGGGCGTGCTGGCCGTAATGGTTGCACTGTCCTGGACTACCACGTCCCCGGCCGGCAGTCCGCCGATCGTGACCGTGGCTCCCGTCTGGAAACCAGTACCAGTGATCGTGACCGCGCCGCCATTAGTCGGTCCCGTCGCCGGTGTGATGGCGGTGAATGTGGGTGGCACAACCAGTACGTAGGTATAAGCTCCAGTTGCTGAACTCAACTGTCCGTCAACATTGACCACGGTGACGTCCGCGACCCCGGCGCCAGCAGCCGGAGTCAAACAGGTGATCGTGGTGCCTCCCGACTCGGAACAATTCACGCCGGAAAGGCTTCCCGGCGCGGTCCCGAACAGGACCACCGCCCCAGGCTGAAAGCCGGTGCCCGTAATAGTCACCGGAGTTCCGCCCGGTGTGCCTCCCGTGGCCGGAGTGATGGGCGTAGTCGGGTCAATCACCGGTGGGTTGATATAAGTGATTGGATTGGTGCTGAATCCCGCTACTTGCATCACCCAGTTGCCGTTCGTCATGGGCGCTGTCCCGTTATATGTACCAGCGGGCTGCGCCACGTTTGAATCCTCGACAATATCTCCGAAGGGAGACGTGATCTTGCGCAAGGTGAATCCGGTGCCCGCCGCCGTGAAATGAGTTGAGGTTGTGCCTGCCGCCAGGATCAGATCGCTCGCACTGGTGACGACTCCGCCGCTGTCGGCGAGAACGGAATGACCCGAATCTCCAGCCCAGTTGTCCAGCGGATGGGTGGCGCTGAGCCCGCTATATTCGAGGATCCGCACATCTGGGACATTCGCCGCCTGGTTGAAAGTTACCGTGACCGTGGGCGGGTTGTTAGGCGCCACCGCAATGTTAGGAGCGTAATAAATGGCTTGTGACTCGGCGATGCCCGCGCTGGTGCCCGCCAGCAGATAGGTATTACCGTTATCATCGACAACCGACGTGACGGACGAACTAACGTCGTTCCAACCCACGACTACCACGTTCAGGTTGCCGGCCGTCTCCGCCGACGTATAAGTGACGTTCACTGAACTGGCGCTACTGGCCCCGCCATCATTTTCCTGAACGAAGGCTTGACCCAGTGCCATCGCTGGCAAAACCAGCAAGCCTATCAACAGGGAAAATCTGCGAAAGAAAAAATATAGACGGGTGGCGATTGGCGTGGATGTGAACATAAGTCGCATACAAGAACTTTAAAGCACCGAAAGACGGTTTGTGAATAGCTCTGAAGTGTCGGGCGTACTAAAGTAACCTACCGCATTGGAACATTCGAGGTAGTCGCCGATCCACATGCCTCGCAGGAGGCTGCTTCCATACACTTAAGGGATCGGGTTGCTGCGAGGTGCCGGGCGGACTACGGCGTCACAGACGCGAATCTCTAATGCTGGGGGATGGTTCGTTCTGCGGAGTCGACAAAACTACAGGGTCGGCGTCAACCGAAGGTTTCAGTGCGACGGCACGTTCCTTGATCGAATACTTTAAAAGACACCATAGACAACGCACGCCGTCCTTCCAGCCGATCTTCTTACCCTCTTCATAGGTGCGGCCCCAATAGCTGATTCCTACTTCGTAGATTCGTAGCCTTCGCTTGGCGACTTTGATGGTAATTTCCGGCTCGAAGCCAAATCGATCCTCCTCGATCGGGATCTGTTGCACAATCTCGCGTCGGAATACCTTGTAGCAGGTCTCCATGTCGCTGAGGTTGAGATTGGTAAGGCTGTTAGAGAGCAGAGTAAGCAACTTGTTGGCGACTGAATGCCAGAAGTAAAGAACTCTGTGGGGACGGCTTCCCATGAAGCGGGAACCGTAAACCACATCGGCCTTTCCCTGGATCAGGGGATCGAGCAGCGCGGGGTAGTCGGCCGGGTCATATTCCAGATCGGCATCCTGGATCAGAACAAAATCTCCCGTAGCTTCCTGTATGCCACGGCGCAGGGCTGCTCCCTTTCCCATGTTCTTCGGCTGCAGCACGACCCGCAAGTTAGGATAACGGGCTTGCAACTCGTGCAGAATCTCCCGGGAGCCGTCGCTGGAGCCGTCGTCCACGCAGATCAGCTCCACGTCCAGGGCGACGGCCAGCACCCGTTCCACCACGGTGCGCACGGTGTTCCGCTCGTTGTAAACCGGCATCACCGCCGACACTTTCATGACGAAAAGCCTCTTTCCTCGGCCCAGGACTAGTGCTTTAGTTTCTATGCAGCCCGCATGCGCCGTCGCGGCCGGCGGAGTTTGACGGGTCTCGGATCTCGTCAAATGCGCATCGATCGATATCATCGATCCACGATCCGAGAGAGCTCTTACCGCCGTCGCAGGCTCACACAAGGTTAAGATACTACATTCGCGACAAGGCGGGCATGGCGGGCAGGTCATACCAGAAGGCGTTTCCACGCTGTTCGTCGGATCAGGCTGGTGGTGCAGAGATTTCAGTTCATGAAAGGGCAAGAACCAAGGAATGAGGAGAAGTAAACGAAGGAGCAAAAACGTCGTGGCCCGCTTGCAAAGAACTTGTTTGCCCGGTCCGCGATTCGCCGTTTAAGCATGCACGAAACCATCGCCTACTGCGCTGCCCGGAAGGTGGCAACCTGCATCACCCATTTGGAAGACGTGGCCGGCGCCGTGGCGCTGTAGCTGCCGGTGTTGCTCACCACCCGGTCTTCCGCGATGTCCGCATCGGGATCGGTGATGATGCGGGTGATGAATCCGCTGCCGGCGCCGGTAAGTGGCTTGACGTCATGCCCGCCCCGAAGATCAACTCGCTGGCCGATGTAGTGCTCACCGCACCGCTGCTCGCCAAAGTACCCGTGCCCGCCGCTCCCGCCGCCGTCCAGCGGATTCGCCGTGTCCAGCCCGCTGTACTCAAGTACGCGCACGTCCACAAACGTGGCTGCCTGGTTGAAGGTCACCGTCACCGTGTTGCTGCCGCCGGCGATGTTCTTCGCGTAGTAAATCGACTGGCGCAGTCCTGTGCCGGTGGTCGGTCCCACCGCCAGCGTGTACGTATTTCCGCGAGTGTCACTGATCGTGCTTACGGTGGAGGTGGTGTCGTTCCAGCCTACGGCCACGACGTTCAGATTGCCCGCGGTCTGGGCCAGCGGATAGGTGACCGATACGGAAGCCGAGGGTGCCGACGGAGTGGCGGCATTCACCTGCAAAAACGCGATCGGACCGCCGCCGGTGCTGGAAGTGTAGGTATAGCCGTTGCTCAGAGTGCCGCTCTGGGCATCGGTGTTCGTGACTACCACGTTGACCGCGCCCGCGGCGTGGGCCGGTGTGGTCGCTGTGATCGTGGTGCTGTTGACGACGGTCACGCCGGTGGCGGCCGTACCACCCAGATTGACCGTTGCTCCCGCCAGGAAGCCGGTGCCGGTGATGCTGACTGCTGTTCCACCCGCTGTGGTTCCGGAAGTGGGCGAGATCGAGCTTACCGTCGGCGCCGGGTTGGAGGAAGTGTAGGTATAGCCGTTGCTCAAAGTGCCGCTCTGGGCATCGGTATTGGTGACCACCACGCTGACCGCGCCCGCCGCATGGGCCGGAGTGGTTGCCGTGATCGTGGTGCTGTTGACTACAGTCACGCCGGTGGCGGACGTGCCGCCCAATTTGACCGTTGCTCCCGCCAGGAAGCCGGTGCCGGTGATGCTGACTGCTGTCCCGCCCGCTGTGGTTCCGGAAGTGGGCGAGATCGAGCTCACCGTCGGCGCCGGATTGCCCGAACCCTGTCCGCTGGCCCGGAACGTAGCCATCTGCATCACCCAGGTGGAGGAAGTGGCGGGCGCCGTGGCGCTGTAGCTGCCCGTGCTGTGACCAGCTGGTCTTCCGCGATGTCCGCGTCCGGATTGGTGATGATGCGGGAGACGAATCCGGACTGCCGGCGACCGTTGAAGTGGGTCGTGGTCATGCCCGCGCCGAAGATCAGCTCGCTGGCCGACGTGGTGCGTGACCGCACCGCTGCTCGCGCAGGGTCCCGGTGCCCGCCGCTCCCGCCGTCACGTCCAGCGGACTCGCCGTGTCCAGCCCGCTATACTCGAGCACGCGCACATCCACAAACGTCGCCGCCTGGTTGAAGGTCACCGTCACCGTGTTGCTGCCGCCGGCGATGTTCTTCGCGTAGTAAATCGACTGGCGCAAGCCCTGTCCCGGTGGTCGGACCCACGGCCAGCGTGTAGGTGTTTCCGCGAGTGTCGCTGATCGAGCTTACGGTCGAGGTGGTGTCGTTCCAGCCCACGGCCACGACGTTCAGATTGCCCGCCGTCTGCGCCAGCGGATAGGTGACTGCTACGGAAGCCGAGGGATGCCGACGGAGTGGCGGCATTCACCTGCACAAAGGCGATCGGTCCTCCCCCCGTGCTGGTGGTGTAGGTGTAGCCGTTGGTCAAGGTGCCACTCTGGGCATCGGTGTTGGTGACTACTACGTTGACCGCGCCGGCGGCGTGGGCTGCAGTGGTGGCGGTGATGGTGGTGCTGTTGACGCACGGTCACGCCGGTGGCGGCTGTCCCACCCAGACTGACCGTTGCTCCGGCCAGGAAGCCGGTGCCGGTGATGGTGACTGCTGTCCCGCCGGCCGTGGTTCCGGAGGTCGGGCGAGATCGAGCTCACGGTCGGCGCCGGATTGGTGGAAATGTAGGTATAGCCGTTGGTCAAAGTGCCGCTCTGGGCATCGGTGTTGGTCACCACCACGCTGACCGCGCCCGCGGCGTGGGCCGCAGTGGTTGCCGTGATCGTGGTGCTGTTGACGACGGTCACGCCGGTCGCGGACGTTCCGCCCAGACTTGACCGTTGCTCCCGCCAGGAAGCCGGTGCCGGTGATGCTGACTGCTGTTCCGCCCGCTGTGGTTCCGGAAGTGGGCGAGATCGAGCTTACCGTCGGCGCCGGGTTGGGGAAGTGTAGGTATAGCCGTTGCTCAAAGTGCCGCTCTGGGCATCGGTATTGGTGACCACCACGCTGACCGCGCCCGCGGCGTGGGCCGGAGTGGTCGCCGTGATCGTGGTGCTGTTGACGACAGTCACGCCGGTGGCGGACGTGCCGCCCAATTTGACCGTTGCTCCCGCCAGGAAGCCGGTGCCGGTGATGCTGACTGCTGTTCCGCCCGCTGTGGTTCCGGAAGTGGGCGAGATCGAGCTCACCGTCGGCGCCGGATTGCCGGAACCCTGTCCGCTGGCCCGGAACGTAGCCATCTGCATGACCCAGGCCGAGGAAGTGGCAGGCGCTGTCGCGCTGTAGCTGCCTGTGCTGCTGACGGTCTGGTCTTCCGCGATGTCCGCGTCCGGATTGGTGATGATGCGGGAGACGAATCCGACTGCCGGCACCCGTGAAGTGGCCTGTGGTCATGCCCGCACCGAAGATCAACTCGTTGGCCGACGTGGTGGTCGCCGCTCCGCTGCTCGCACTGGTCCCGGTGCCCGCTGCCGCCCGCCGTGCACGTCCAGCGGACTCACTGTATCCAGCCCGCTGTACTCCAACACGCGCACATCCACAAAGGCGGCCGCCTGGTTGAATGTCACGGTCACCGTGTTGCTGCCGGCGGCGATGTTCTTGGCGTAGTAAGATGGACTGCCGTAGGCCGGTGCCGATAGTCGGGCCCACGGCCAGGGTGTAGGTGTTGCCGCGGGTGTCGCTGATCCGAGTTACGGTCGACGTGGTGTCATTCCAGCCCACGGCCACGACGTTCAGGTTGCCCGCCGTCTGGGCCAGCGGATAGGTGACTGAGACGGAGGCCGAGGGCGCCGACGGAGTCGCGGCCTTCACCTGCACGAACGCGATCGGTCCTCCCCCGGTGCTGGTGGTGTAGGTGTAGCCGTTGGCTCAAGGTGCCACTCTGGGCATCGGTGTTGGTGACCACTACGTTGACCGCGCCGGCGGCGTGGGCCGCAGCCGTGGCGCTGTAATGGTGGTGCTGTTGACGACGGTCACGCCGGTGGCGGCTGTTCCGCCCAGACTGACAGTTGCTCCGGCCAGGAAGCCGGTGCCCGTGATGCTGACTGCCGTCCCGCCGGCCGTGGTTCCGGAAGTCGGGAGAGATCGAGGTTACAGTCGGCGCCGGATTGGCGGAAACGTAGGTATAGCCGTTAGTCAAAGTGCCGCTCTGAGCATCGGTATTGGTAACCACCACGCTGACCGCGCCCGCGGCATGGGCCGCTGTGGTTGCCGTGATCGTGGTGCTGTTGACGACGGTCACGCCGGTCGCGGCCGTTCCCCCCAGACTCACCGTTGCTCCTGACTGGAAGTTTGTCCCGGTTATCGTCACCGGCGTTCCGCCGGCTGGGAGCCCGCTGCTGGGAGATATCGTGCCAATCACCGGCGCGGTACTCGACGTGCTGCCCGCGGCTTTGAAGGCCACAGCCTGCATGACCCAGGGAGCGGCGCTGAGCAGCGGCGCCCAGGCGTTGTAACTGCCGGGCACGTTGACCATTCGATCTTCAACGATATTTGCGGGAGTGGCGGTCAGGACGCGAGTGGTGAAAGGCGCCCCCGCCACGATATTCTTTGCGCCCACGACGTTGGCGCCGAGAATGAGATCATTGGCGCCGGCGGTTGCGATGGCGCCGCTGTCGGCTATACTGCTGTTACCGGCTGCGCCGTTGGACACTTCGAGCGGGTTGGTTGTGTCTACTCCACTGTATTCCAGAATCCGAAGATCGGGAGATGAGGCCGCCTGGTTGAATGTCACCGTCACCGAGTTACTTCCGGCGCGGATGTTTTTGGCAAAGTAAATCGACTGCCGCAGCGCCGTGCCCGTGGTTGGCCCGATGGCCAGGCTATAGGGATTCCCGAGCGAGTCTGTGACCGATTGCACGATCGAGGTGCTGTCCTTCCAGCTGATGACGACAACGTTCAGATCGCCGGCAGACTGAGACGATGGATAGGTGGCGGAGGCACTCGCAGTAGTTGTCGTCGAGGTCGCTGACGCCACCTGAACAAAGCGGATTCCGCTGGCAGCCGGCGGGGCCAACCCGTACACCTGAAGCTGCCCGGAGAAAGTGCCCACATAAACTTTCCCGTTCGCTACCGTGGGGGGAACCCACTTGGCGTATGTGCCAACATCATCGCGGGCGGCATCTTGTTTACTGTTCCAAAGTTCGGTTCCCAGGTTGGTCGCATCAAAGGCCCGCAATATACCGGGAACCGCAGGGCCGGTCGCGACTCCGGAGAAGGACGCCGACGTCCACAGGATTCCGCTGCCCAGCAGGCTGTTGGCCGACAACGACATTGGTGCCGCATTGGAGAACCCGGTGCTGTTCTGCACCGTGCTCTGGGTGATTGGAGTGGTTTGGAACTGTCCTCCCACGAACTTGTACGCCTTCAGAAAGTCCTTCGGGGACCACAAGTAAACGACGGGACCGTAGTTCGGGCTGTCCCAATAAACCGGCCCGCCAAAATAGCTGCTCAAGGAGGCGGTGAATTCCTGAACCACGTTATCGAAGCCGGCATTGAAATGGCCCATGTTGGTGCTGTCCACTACCCGAAACAGCTTGTCCTTGCCAATCCCCACCACCAGGCTGGTGCCCGGTATGGTCATGGGACCACCTGATCCCAGATCCAGGTCGCCATCAAATAGATCGGCTTGATTGGAGGGAGTGAAATAGTCGAGAACTGTCAAACCACTGGAGGTGCCCAGCTTCAAAATGGAGTCGCCGTAATCTCTTCCTCCGGAAAGGTTGGCATTAAAGTCGCCGTTTCCGGTCATGGCATAAATGTTGCTGACTCCGTCCGAAGCCAGACCAATTCCGCCCTGCCAGATTCCACCGTCGCTGCCATTGGGAGTGACGTTAAAGATCGTAGTCTGCTGCAGGGTGGTGGCATCGTAGCCCATGATCCAGCCGTGAAAAGCGCCAATGTCCCCGACCGATCCGAACCCTATGTACACCACGCCGTTCAGCAAGAGTAGCCCGGGTCGCTGCAGATGGAAGAGCGGAGAAAATGACAGAATCCCGCCACTGCTTCCCGTGCCGCCCCCTGACACCTGGCCAGTTAGCTCGACCGGCCCGCCGAGTCGCTCAGCCCCGGTTTGCAGATCCAGTGCATGTAGAAAAAAATGCCAGGTGCCGTCGTTGAGATTCTTGGTCTTGGCGACTGCATACATGATGCTGGCACTGGGGTCAATGACCGGCGTGCTGGTGATGCCAATTTCGGGATTGATGTCAAGAAACGGGCAGTCGCCCGGGTTAGTGTCCCCGCTGACTATGCAGATATCCTGGCTGGGGACAGGCGTTCCCAGATTTACGTGCCACAACGGAAGTGTCTGGGCGGGATCATCGGCGTCGAAGGCGTATACGCTGTTGTGCTGGGTCGCAACATACACGACGTTATGGGTCGCGCCCTGAATGCTCAAAGCGGGCACATAAAGAGGTTGGGCATAGATATATCCGTCCACGGTCCGCCAGAAGAGCTTGCCGAAGCCGCTCACCTCGACGTTCGAGGTATTCAGGATGGTTTCATTCAGGTTCTGACCGGTCCGCCCAACGTCGTTGTGCTGGGTGAGAACAGATACCTGGGCGATGCTCGTTGCCGCCGACAGCCACAGAAGGCCCATCAACAAGATGACTTTGCGCATGGTCAACATAAGGTTTGCTTTGTTTGGTCGTCTTGCTGATAAACAGTTCTTTGGATTGCAGCCGATATTGCCGGTTCGGCACGGTCGATGAACTTTATTACCCGACAAGCGTCATTCTCACAACCCGATCCTGGTTGCCTTCCAGGTCGAATCGAGAGGGGCGTCGCAGACTAGCCGTGCAACGCCCGGGTCAGCCCCTCGTCTCCAGTTCAACGTCATTTATTTATCGCTTGCTTCCCGCCTACTGCGCTGCCCGGAAGGTGGCAACCTGCATCACCCATTTGGAAGACGTGGCCGGCGCCGTGGCGCTGTAACTGCCGGTGCTGCTCACCACCCGGTCTTCCGCGATGTCCGCATCGGGATCGGTGATGATGCGGGTGATGAATCCGCTGCCGGCGCCGGTATAGTGGCTTGACGTCATGCCCGCCCCGAAGATCAACTCGCTGGCCGATGTAGTGCTCACCGCACCGCTGCTCGCCAAAGTACCCGTGCCCGCCGCTCCCGCCGCCTGATCCAGCGGATTCGCCGTATCCAGCCCGCTGTACTCAAGTACGCGCACATCCACAAACGTGGCTGCCTGGTTGAAGGTCACCGTCACCGTGTTGCTGCCGCCGGCGATGTTCTTCGCGTAGTAAATCGACTGGCGCAATCCTGTGCCGGTGGTCGGTCCCACCGCCAGCGTGTATGTATTTCCGCGAGTGTCACTGATCGTGCTTACGGTGGAGGTGGTGTCGTTCCAGCCTACGGCCACAACGTTCAGATTGCCCGCGGTCTGGGCCAGCGGATAGGTGACCGATACGGAAGCCGAGGGTGCCGACGGAGTGGCGGCATTCACCTGCAAAAACGTGATCGGACCGCCGCCGGTGCTGGTGGTGTAGGTATAGCCGTTGCTCAAAGTGCCGCTCTGGGCATCCGTGTTAGTCACGACTACGTTGACCGCGCCGGCTGCGTGCGCCGCGGTGGTCGCGGTGATCGTGGTGCTGTTGACCACGGTCACACCGGTGGCGGCTGTCCCACCCAGACTGACCGTTGCTCCCGCCAGGAAGCCGGTGCCGGTGATGCTGACTGCTGTCCCGCCCGCTGTGGTTCCGGAAGTGGGCGAGATCGAGCTTACCGTCGGCGCCGGGTTGGAGGAAGTGTAGGTATAGCCGTTGCTCAAAGTGCCGCTCTGGGCATCGGTATTGGTGACCACCACGCTGACCGCGCCCGCGGCATGGGCCGGAGTGGTTGCCGTGATCGTGGTGCTGTTGACTACAGTGACGCCGGTGGCGGATGTGCCGCCCAATTTGACCGTTGCTCCCGCCAGGAAGCCGGTGCCGGTGATGCTGACTGCTGTCCCGCCCGCTGTGGTTCCGGAAGTGGGCGAGATCGAGCTTACCGTCGGCGCCGGGTTGGAGGAAGTGTAGGTATAGCCGTTGCTCAAAGTGCCGCTCTGGGCATCGGTATTGGTGACCACCACGCTGACCGCGCCCGCGGCATGGGCCGGAGTGGTTGCCGTGATCGTGGTGCTGTTGGCTACAGTGACGCCGGTGGCGGATGTGCCGCCCAATTTGACCGTTGCTCCCGCCAGGAAGCCGGTGCCGGTGATGTTGACTGCTGTCCCGCCGGCTGTGGTTCCGGATGTGGGCGAGATCGAGCTCACCGTCGGCGCCGGGTTGCCTCCGGAGCCCTGTCCACTTGCCCGGAAGGTGGCAACCTGCATCACCCATTTGGATGACGAGGCCGGCGCCGTGGCGGTGTAACTGCCGGTGCTGCTCACCACCTGGTCTTCCGCGATGTCGGCGTCGGGATTGGTGATGATGCGGGTGATGAATCCGCTGCCGGCGCCGGTATAGTGGCTTGACGTCATGCCCGCCCCGAAGATCAACTCGCTGGCCGATGTAGTGCTCACCGCACCGCTGCTCGCCAAAGTACCCGTGCCCGCCGCTCCCGCCGCCTGATCCAGTGGATTCGCCGTATCCAGCCCGCTGTACTCGAGCGCCCGCACATCCACAAAGGCTGCCGCCTGGTTGAAGGTCACGGTCACCGTGTTGCTGCCGGCGGCGATGTTTTTCGCGTAGTAAATCGACTGGCGCAATCCTGTGCCGGTGGTCGGTCCTACCGCCAGCGTGTATGTATTTCCGCGAGTGTCACTGATCGTGCTTACGGTGGAGGTGGTGTCGTTCCAGCCCACGGCCACGACGTTCAGATTGCCCGCGGTCTGGGCCAGCGGATAGGTGACCGAGACGGAAGCCGAGGGTGCCGACGGAGTAGCGGCATTCACCTGCAAAAACGTGATCGGACCGCCGCCGGTGCTGGTGGTGTAGGTATAGCCGTTGCTCAAAGTGCCGCTCTGGGCATCCGTGTTAGTCACGACTACGTTGACCGCGCCGGCTGCGTGCGCCGCGGTGGTCGCGGTGATCGTGGTGCTGTTGACCACGGTCACACCGGTGGCGGCTGTCCCACCCAGACTGACCGTTGCTCCCGCCAGGAAGCCGGTGCCGGTGATGCTGACTGCTGTCCCGCCCGCTGTGGTTCCGGAAGTGGGCGAGATCGAGCTTACCGTCGGCGCCGGGTTAGAGGAAGTGTAGGTGTAGCCGTTGCTCAAAGTGCCGCTCTGGGCATCCGTGTTAGTCACGACTACGCTGACCGCGCCGGCTGCGTGCGCCGCGGTGGTCGCGGTGATCGTGGTGCTGTTGACCACGGTTACGCTGGTGGCGGACGTGCCGCCCAATTTGACCGTTGCTCCCGCCAGGAAGCCGGTACCGGTGATGCTGACGGCCGTTCCGCCCGCAGTGGTTCCCGAGGTGGGCGAGATCGAGTTCACCGTCGGAGCCGGATTGGGAGAAGTGTAGGTATAGCCGTTGCTCAAGGTGCCGCTTTGAGCATCGGTGTTGGTCACGACGACATTGACCGCGCCGGCCACGTGGGCCGCAGTGGTCGCGGTGATCGTGCCGCTGTTAACGACAGTCACGCCGGTGGCGGACGTGCCGCCCAGACTGATTGCCGCTCCGGCCAGGAAGCCGGTGCCGGTGATGCTGACTGCCGTTCCGCCCGCGGTGGTTCCCGAGGTGGGCGAGATTGAACTCACCGTCGGTGCCGGATTGCCCCCCCCCTGTCCACTGGCCCGGAACGTTGCCATCTGCATGACCCAAGCCCTGGAACTAAACAAACCTGCTATCGCGCTGTAGCTGCCTGTGCTGCTGGCTGTCGCGTCTTCCCCGATATCTGCGTTCGGATTAGTGAGCACCCGAACCACGAAGCCCGGACTCCCGGTATTGTTGAAACTGCCTGCAGTCGTGCCAGCACCGAAGATCAACTCATTGGCCGAGGTGGTGGTGGCCGCTCCGCTGCTTGCGCTCGTGCTGGTGCCGAATGCGCCCGCCGTGACATCCAGGGGATTACTTGTATCCAGCCCGCTGTACTCAAATATACGTACATCCACAAAGGCGGCCGCCTGGTTGAAGGTCACCGTCACCGAGTTGCTGCCGCCGGCGATGTTCTTGGCGTAGTAAATCGACTGGCGCAGTCCTGTGCCGGTAGTCGGGCCCACTGCCAGGGTGTAGGTGTTGCCGCGAGTGTCGCTGATGGTACTGACCGTGGAGGTGGTGTCGTTCCAGCCCACGGCCACGACGTTCAGGTTGCCCGCCGTCTGGGCCGCCGGATAACTAACTACCACCGCCCCGCTTGGTGCCGAGGGCGTCGCGTAATTCAGCTGCACGAAGGCGATCGGCCCTCCCCCGCTGCTGCTCGTGTAGGTATAGCCGTTGGTCAGGGTGCCGCTCTGGGCATCCGTATTCGTCACGACCACATTGACCGCGCCCGCAGAGTGGGCTGGGGTGGTGGCCGTGATCGTGGTGCTGTTGACTACAGTCACGCCGGTTGCAGCCGCCCCGCCCAGACTTACAGTCGCTCCCGCCAGGAATCCTGTCCCGGTAATACTGACCGCAGTTCCACCCACCGTGCTGCCGGATGGGGGAGAGATAGAGGTCACCGCCGGCGCCGGATTGGGAGAAGTGTAGGTGTAGCCATTGCTCAAGGTGCCGCTCTGGGCATCGCTATTGGTCACGACCACATTGACCGCACCCGCAGAGTGGGCTGGGGTGGTGGCCGTGATCGTGGTGCTGTTGACCACGGTTACGCTGGTGGCGGACGTGCCGCCCAATTTGACCGTCGCTCCCGCCAGGAAGCCGGTACCGGTGATGCTGACGGCCGTTCCGCCCGCAGTGGTTCCCGAGGTGGGCGAGATCGAGCTCACCGTCGGAGCCGGATTCCCGCCGGAAGAACTCAGTTGCACAAATTTCGCGACCGAAGGCACTCCGCTCGTATTCACGAGGAAGAGCATGTAGTATCCCGGCGGCGCGATGTTGCCATTGGGTGGGGCGGTTACCGTCAGCGTCCCACTTCCGATGGTGAACGACATACCTACGAGCCGCTGGTCCATGTCAAAGGCATGGGTTGGCGTGCCCGGACGCACCAGCACCACGGTAGAAATGTTGGCCGCATCCGGGGTGGAAACGGTAAATGCTCCGTTCCAGGTGATCGAGCTGGGAGCGGTGCTGATGGTTGGTCGCGTGGCGAGTCCACCGCTGGAATTGAACAGGTACGCGGGCTTATAGATCTCCATGTGGGGCTCGACCGAACCGCGCACAGGATTCCCACCTGCGACCCAGACCGTAGCATCGGGCAGTAGCAGGGCGACGGAATGATAAAGACGGGCATAAGCATTCGCGCCGGCGGAGGAGAAAGAATCGGATACGGGATCATAGAGATCCGCATTAAGGCTCTTGGTACTGGAGTCTTCATCAGTGACAGAGCCGCCCAGTGCCAGGACTTTGCCAGTGGGCAGTATCACCGCGTTCATTTCAATGCGTGCCTGGCTCATGCTGGGGCCCGCGCTCCAGCTGGGAGAGGCCGCCCCCATATCAATCACTTCGGTGGTTTTGGTTGCGGGACTTCCGCCTCCCATGATGATCACTTTGGGATCGTAGTTGTTGGCGGGAGTCAGGGGCAGCAGAACCGACGTGCCGTAGGTTCTGGTTCCGCTGTAAATCGTCGTGGCTACGGTGCTCCAGGTGTGCGCATTCGGATCAAACAGCCGTGAGGTGGTGGTAGAGCCGGAATAGAACACCTTTCCGTTAGGCAACAAGTGCATGCGGGGATAAAGGGGAGGCGTCCAATTGGCTGTGTACTCCTGGCTCCAACCTGAATTGATCGTGTAGATCTCGACCGTCTTGTTGGTGCCGCCGTCAATATTGTCCTGGCCGGAGAAAGTCAGCACCCGCCCGTCGCCGAGATTGGTGACAGTGGGATACCAGCGCCCGTGCGCCATGTTCTGTATATCGGTGAAGCTGTTGTTCGAAGGATCGAAAAGGGACGATTTCAGTTCGCCCAAAAACGGGTCGTACTGGATCGAGCCTCCGTTGATCAACACCCGCCCGTCGGAAAGCACTACCATGCCGTTGCAGAACATGTCCCAGGCCACGGTGAACTGGGTAATGTTTGAATTGGTGGGGTCGAACAGCAACGCGCCCGAGCTATTGGATGGACCATAGGGCGCCCCCGAGGGGCAGCCGGACTGCGAAGGCGGACAGTTCCCAGAACCTGCAACGATCAGAATTTTCCCGTTGTTCAGCAATGCCGCATGAATCGGATTAATCGGCATCAGCGTGGACATGGTGCTCCACTGTCCCGTGACATTTGCCTGGGCCATGGCTCCCGGTGCCGCCGCGCCCACCATGAAGGCGATCATTAAGAGGAATAGGGCCGCACCCGAAAAGTCACGCTTCAAGAAGTCGTCTTTCAAGGGAACCTCGCTTGCAAAGGCAGGCTGCTGCCGTGGGGGAATCAGCAAAATCGGGGGAGGTCTGGATGTACTCAGAGCGGCAACGTGTAACCTTCGCACGTGCGCTTATAGACTTGCGAACTTTATCCGAACCACCCCCGATTGTCAAGGTGATTCGGTCAATATCAGGGTGGCTAATTTCAATTTTCACTATGAGTTAAGTGCGTAATTCCTCCCCGAGATCCAGTTGCGCAAAGCCTTGCTACTTCGATGGGAAGAAGAAGCCAACTTCCGTCCGCCTGGTAACAAAAGTGAAAATTTCTGCAGGGTGCGCAACCGCCAGAACCAAAGTGGTTCGGACAATGCAAAGTATTTGCCCACTCTTTGATCTGGCATTCCAACTCCGTGAAAGATGATGATGATCAAGGCGACGAGGTAAAGGTATGCCTCGGGCTCGGAGATGGCGCCTAATATTTGAGTGTTGCTATACTGGCTGACAGATCCCCCCATCTTGGTCCTGCAACCAAAGACGGCTGCTCACCTTCGCCGGTTCGGCAGTCTGGCCTCTTTCTTGGCACCGCTCCTGGTGATTTCTGCGCTTTGGTTATCCGTTGTCCGGGCTTACCACACTCCCCGGACAAACATCAGCGATGAGATGGTCCAGCAAGGGCGCGATTCTCCGCCGGATGCCGTGCTCGACGAATTGAAGGACTTTGATTTCCTGCAGGATCGCTGGCAAAGCAAAACGGAGTTGATGGAGGCCGCTTCCAATCTGCTGGGTGGGCAATTGCGATTCGAAAGTTGCTCAACTCACATCAATCTACCGTTCTCCGCATCAGAGTTGGAGCAAATTCCGGCGCCTTGCGATTTGCCGTTGGCTGGATTCTTTGTGCCGGACGTGTTTATCCGGGCCTACGAGGCGAGCGGCCGCGAAGAGTTTCTCTCGGCTGCGCAGGCTTTCATCCTGGGTGCACACCATCACGAACAGAAGGCATGGCTGCCGCGGGGACAATTCTGGAACGATCACGCGATCTCGGCGCGGGTCAGCGTGCTGTCGAATTTCTGGCGTCTCTATCGGCATTCGCCGTCGTACCGGCCTGACGTGGCGCGACAGGTGATGAGCATGGTGGCGCGGTCCGAGGCGCTGCTGGCCAAGCCCGGCCTGTTCACCGCCGCCACCAACCACGGCATCATGCAAAATCTCGCGCTCTGGCATGCGTCTCTGGCTTTTCCTGCGCTACCGCACACTCGGGAATATCAGCGCCTGGCGTTGGCCAGAATGAATGACCAGATGAAATTTTACGTGAGCGAAGAAGGCGTCATCCTGGAACACTCCGCAGGCTACCAGCCGTTCGGACTGGAACGCCTGGCTTGGGCGTTTCGCTATCTCGACCTGATGCACCAGGCGGCGCCCCAGGAATGGATCGACAAGTATGAGCGCGCCCAGAAATTCTACGGCACACTGCGGCGTCCCGACGGCTCTCTTCCAATGTTTGGAGACACCGACGCCGCTGCCGATCAATCCGGCCCCCGGGTGGCCAGCTTCGCTCTGGACCGGCGGGCCCAGCGGCTTCTCTATCAGGATTGGAAACCGGCGGATGCGGTGAATCTTTATCCTGTATCCGGCTGTTCGATCTGGTGGGATGGATTGGATTCCTGGCCCCATCTTCGAGACCTGAGCCAGACGGTTGTGACCTGGTCAGATTTCTCCGGTCACGGGCACAAGCATGCCGATGAAATGAGTCTGCTGTTCTGGGCGGGTGGACAGAACTGGTGGAGCAACATCGGATATTGGCCGTACGAGAGTCAGTGGCGGAGCACGATTGAATCCTGGCAAGGTTCGAATGCGCCGCATCTGGTGGGAGAAAGTGCCACGGCTCCCAGGACTACGAGATTAATGTCAAGCGGCGCGTCGGACATTCTGACCGCACTCGATCTGCAACGCACCGGTGCTGCCAACTACATAGCTCGCCGTCAGGTAATTCACTGGAAACCTGATTTCTGGTTGGTCCTGGATAGCTCCTCCGGGAGCCCGGGCAGCCGCACCAGTACCATTTGGACGACGTCCCCTGACATTCGTTGGCAGCAGGGAGCGGAAGGCGCCTTCGTATTGGAAGACAATCGGGACGATCAGCGATTGAATGGGTTTGTTCTAGGTTCAGCGGGCACGGAACAGAAACTCTTCCGGGGAAATACCGATCCGTTTGTGGGATGGCAAGTCGAGGCTGGGACCGGTGTGCCCGCCTCGGCTCTAGTGATCGAACAACAGGCACCGAATTCCTGGGCGGCAATGCTGTGGAGGTGGCAGCGACCCGGCGACTCCTCAACAACAGCGGGGGCGCCTCAAATGATTAACTGGACCGATGCCTCGAATTGGCAGATGCGCCTGCCGGCGAATGGAATCGCCCTCCGGCGGCGGGGCAATGTGCTGGAGCTCCATCCCGAGAAGGGGCGCGACACGATTCTGGAATTGAAGTCGCCGCCGGACGTCACTGCTCAACTCGCGGAGTTGGATCGCCAGTTTGCCGCCTCCGCAGCGAAGTATCCTCGCTTCTTTGAAAGAACGGCGAGGCGGGTGAAAGTAACCTGGGTGCTGGTCGGGATTTTCGTGCTGCAGGAGTTCTTCTTCCTTTTTTATAAGCGCCTCAGCGGTGAGGGTATCGACGCTCTGAGAGTGCTAAATGCGCTGGTGTGGATTGCGGGCGGAATCTGGCTGATAGGCTTTTATTTTTGAGGGTACGCCAGACGGCAAGAATCAATCGCCTCGACGTCGCGTGCTCTAGTCCAGCGGATCGGTACCCACAAATGCCGGGTTCGATCTCCCACGTGTTCCCGCTTCATGACTCTGCTTTGCCAGTCTGAGATCCTCCCGCCCCACTGCCGTGGGAAAGCGAGGCTCGGAATTTTCGTGGTTACCGGAAATCTTGCCGGCCCGGCGCGGATGAGCCGCATTTGTGACCCTGACGGACTTGGCTGAGTGCTGCTCTTTGTGGCGAGGCAGTGAACCTTTGGTCGAAGTCGGTCCCGACTGGGGAGAGACTGCCTGCGTCAAAGTCATGAATAATAGTTCCAGCCGGCTCGACACGCCCAGTTTGTCGTACACCCGAAAAAGATAGTTCTTGATCGTGTGCTGGCTCAATCCCAGTCGCTCGGCGATTTCGCGATTGGTCAGCCCTTCGGCGAGGCTGCGCACCACGTCCATCTCGCGTTTCGACAACAGAGTCAGACCGTTGGCATCAACCGCACGCACTACGGGAGAAGCCGCCAGCGCCTCCACTGCGAACCCAACCTGCTCGCTGTTGGCCCAGATCTGTCCCTGGTACACGCTGCGAATGCAGCGCGACAGACTTTCCACGGAATCGTGCCGGCTGAAAATTCCGCGCGCCCCAGCATGGAAGGCCTGCAGGACGGTTTCTCTTTTGGAGGAATCCAGCAGCATGATGGCCAAGATCTGGGGATTGGTCGCGCGCACCTGCCGCAACAGTTCGAACCCGAGCAGGGGCTCTTCGTCGATATTCGAACTCAGCACAATGACCTGGATGTGCTGCTGCTTTACGGTCTCCGCCAAATCGCTGGATGGGACGGCCGAAGATCTTACGTCCAGTTGCTGGTCGCGGCGCAGCGCTTCGGCCAGCAGTTGGGTGTGAATGCGAGTGTCGTCAACCACCAGCACACGAATCATTTCGCCTTCGGGACCCTGAGTGGATTGCATCGCTCCTCCGAACTTACGTCGAGCGGGAACACTCACCCGCTAGAGAACAAGTACTTGCCAGCGGAGAAATCTCTCTCCGGAGTATTAGGGGGAGGAGGTCAACTTATTCGTGGGGGAGAGTCACGAAAACGGATGCCGCAACGTCCAGCAGCAAAGCCTGAAAGAGTTTAGCGTAGCAACTCATGCTGCGCAACCGGAGAGTTGAAGGCAGTTGCAACATTTATGTTGCAACGCTCTCAACCGATATCAATATGAGATCAACCGCATCTAGGCGGAAGGCATGCTTTATTGTGGCAAAAGCCTGTATATCAGCGGTGCATACACTAAACCACACATTATAATGCACATATGAAGTAACTTTCCAAACTTGGATCGCCGATGCTATAGAGTAGTATAACTCTAGTTCGATATTCTCATGTATTGGAGAATATTACATCTACTACAAGGAGACGTACTTCACTGAGTGAACGTGCCTCTTGCAGGCCTTTGCATCCCCCGGTACTCTTCACACTGTAGTTGAGCACAGCCTACGTTTTTATCTCCCCCCTGTATTTGCTCAAAGCCACAACAACGTTTTTCCAGACAATTTTGGGGTCCCGTGTGAATGGGACTCAGAGGGCGAAGCCATAACTTCTGCCATTCAAATTTGGCAATCCTCCGGCACTGAAGTCATGACCAAGCAAGAGCCGGCCCAGTGGTTCGCGATACAAACTCGGGCGCGGAACGAGAAAGTAATCGCTGAACGGCTCCAGGAACAGGGCCTGACTATTTTTCTTCCCCTGGTAAGCGAAATACGGCGCTGGAGCGATCGCAAAAAGAAGGTAGAGCTGCCACTGTTCAGCTGCTATGTATTCGTCAAGATGGTGGCGAGTGATCACCAGCAGCGGATACAGGTGTTTCGCACCAACGGCGTTTTCGGGATCGTCAGCATGCGCGGCGAGGCCATCCCGATTCCTGAAGAGCAGATTGAAGCCCTGCGCACCGTGGTCACCCGGCAAGTGGCATGGACGGCGCACCCTTTTTTGAAAGTTGGACAGCGCGTGCGCATTCGCGGCGGTTCGATGGATGGTGTCGAAGGCGTGCTGCTTTCCGTTGACGGCGATCGTACTCTGATTATTTCCGTCGATGCTATTCAACGTTCCCTGGCGGTGCGAGTTGAAGGCTACGATGTTGAGCCCCTTTAGTACCTAAACTCCCCCCAAGCCTGTTGTTGAAGCCCCTCAGTTGTCCGAGAACGCAATGGAACTAGCCCAAATCCTGTTCGTGAGCAAGGAACGATCCACGTTTGACCTCCCTTCCATCGCCGAGTTGCGCGACTGGCAGGTGGAAACGGTCGCCTGCGGCTGGGAAGCTCTGGACCGCGTACGTTCCGGCCCGGGACCAGACCTGGTTCTGCTCGATCTGGTCTCGGATTCATCGGAAAGCCTGCGCACATTAAGCTGGCTGCGGCGAGTGCGTCCCGATCTACCGGTACTGGTGCTGGCGGGACCTGAGTCTGCCGGTCGGAGGCGGGAAGCGATCCGTCTTGGGGCGCAGGATTTTCTGCTTTATCCGTTGCAGGCGGGGCAGCTCGAAAGCGCGGTCCGGCGGTCATTCTTTTATTACACGGAAAGCAGCGAAAGCGAAATCCTGAACGACGAAGTCGAGCAAATAGGCGATGACATGTTTTTCGTGGCCGCTGGCCCGACCATGCGCAAACTGCGCGCGCAAGCGGAGCTGCTGGCGCAGGTCAGCGCGCCCGTGCTGATCATGGGAGAAAACGGCTGCGGCAAAGAGCTGGCTGCCCGCCTGATTCACAAGCTGTCGGTAAGATCCGGCTTCCGCTTCCTTCGCCTGAATTGCGCGACCCTGCCCGGCGATGTGCTGGAGAGCGAGATTTTTGGATCGGCCCATGGCCATGGCCGGAGCAAGCTCAGCAAGCTCGAAGCCTGCCATCGAGGTACGCTGTTCCTGGACCAAATCACGGAAATGCCGATTGGCCTGCAGGCCAAGCTGCTGCACGCCCTGCGCGATGGCTACTTTGTCCGGCCGGGCAGCGACACTCGAATCGAGATGGATGTCCGCATCGTGGCCGCCACCCACGTCAACCTTGAGCAAGCCATCGCCGACCGGAAACTGCGCGAGGACCTGTACTACCGGCTGAGCACATTTACCATGCACGTCCCGGCATTGCGGCAGCGCAAGGAGGAGATCCCGCTGTTGCTGGCCCACTTCATGAACCAGCTGGCCCGGCGTTACAGCCTGCCGGCGCGCAGTTTTTCGGCGGCCGCCCTGGCGGATTGTCAGCGCCATTGCTGGCCGGGAAATCTTCGCGAGCTGGAAAGGTTTGTGAAGCGATATCTGGTGATGGGCGACGGCGGGCCCAGCGTAACCAGCCCAGAACCTGACCGTGACATGGTCTTCTGGGAATCGTATCTGCCGTCGGAAGCGCGAGTTGAGCCGCCGGCGGAAACGATCGAACCGCAAGCCGCTCTTGCCGGCTTGAAGTCGCTGGTGCAAAGCGTCAAGGGCGAGACCGAACGCAATGCCATTGGCTCCGCCCTCGATCAGGCGGGCTGGAACCGGAAAGCGGCAGCGCGCCTGCTCCAGGTCAGCTACCGCACGCTGCTCTACAAAATCGAGCAATATGGCATGAGTCCTCCGGTTCCCCAGTTCAGTCACGCCCCCGCTGGCTTCTCCCGGGAACGCGGCTACGCTAAAGGATCGAAAACAACCCCTCGGGACTGGGAGAAAGAGCATCTGAGTATTTAAATGAAACATCGAGACTGCAGCAGACTAAAATCAGGGTGTGCAACCGATGCCGGATCAAGTGTGAGCATGCGGCAATCTGAAACCATTCGCGGACTCGGGATTACCCTGGTGTTGCTGGCCTGTTTTACTTTCGCTAGCGCTCCGGAGAGTTGGTCGCAGAGCGCGCCCTCCTCAAGCGGCGTGGCCCAGCCCGGGGCGACAACTGACAGCTCCGCGCCCAGCGACGAGACCGCCGCAAGCCCTTCCGAGCTTACGATTGGAGGCGGTGACCTGCTGAAGGTGAGCGTCTTGGGCGCAGCCGAGTCCGATCAGGAAGTGCGGGTCGATCAGACGGGAAATGCTTCCTTAAACTTTATCGGTTCGGTGCATCTCGGTGGACTTACCCCGACTGAAGCGCAAACCCTGATCGCGAAGAAACTGGAAGAGGGCGGTTTCTACAACCATCCGCAGGTTTCGGTCTTTACCAAGGAATATGCCACCCAGGGTATTTCGGTGCTGGGCGAGGTGCAGAAGCCGGGAGTGTATCCGGTGCTGGGTTCGCGGCGGCTGTTTGACGTGCTGGCCATGGCAGGCGGTACCAGCCAGAAGGCGGGCCGGATCGTGAGCGTCACCCGGCGCGACCATCCCGAGGCGCCACGTAGCTTGATCTTGTCGAACAACCCTGCGGAATCGGCCAAGAGCAATATTGAAGTTTTTGCCGGCGACACCATCACGGTATCGCGGGCGGGCGTGGTGTACGTAGTTGGCGACGTGAAAAGGCCGAGTGGCGTGACCATGGACAATGGCACGGACATGACCGTGCTGCAGGCGATTGCGGTGGCTGAAGGCACCAACCCCACTGCGGCCTTGAATAACGCGAAATTGATTCGCAAAACTCCCAACGGCCCCCAGGAGACGCCCCTGCCTTTGAAGGACATGCTGTCCTCGAAGGCTCCGGACGTTCGCCTGCAGGCCGAGGACATCATCTTCGTGCCCAACAGTGCAGCCAAGACGGCAACCCGGCGCACCCTGGAAGCGATCATTCAGGCCGCCACCGGATTGGCCGTTTATGGAGTGCGCCCCTGAGCCAGTGGGCGGGGCAAAAGCAGGCAGGAGCGAACCGTTCGTGGGGCCGTCGCATTGAAGCAGGTTACTTAAAACCAAGTTACAGACAAAGGCCGGGAGGCATGGAGTGAGCAGAAATTTCGAACTGATGCGGCAGGTAGGTAAAGGAATTGGACAGCGGAGACCGGCCCATCTGGCAGTCGCTCCAGCGGACAATTTGGCATCCCCGCCGGTGATGGATTTCTCCGGGTCCGAGGACGCCAGTTCTGCCGACTGGTTGCAGGCGCTTGGAATCCTGCAGAAGCACTGGAAGCTTTCGGCAGTGTTTGCTTGCGTGGTCATGGTTAGCGTGGTTGTGTTCACGGTTTTAAGCAAGCCGATTTACGAAGCCACCGCGCGGGTGGAAATCGACCCCTCCGGCGAGAAATTTTCTTTGAATGGGACCACGGTATCGACCGATGCCGAGTATCTCGAAACGCAGGCTCAGGTACTGCAGGGTGACACCCTGGCGATTGACGTGATTCGGAAGCTGCGACTCGACCAGAAGCCTGCGCTGGTGGGCAAACTTGATGCCCAGGCCTTGAAAGACTCGAATGTCAGATCGGACGACGCCAGGCAGCTAACCATGCAAGAGAGCAGCGCCTTGGGGGCCTTCAAGAGCGGCTTCAAGGTGAAACGCGACACCGCCAGCCGGCTGATCCTGGTCAGCTTCTCCAGTACCGATCCGCAACTCGCCGCCCAGGTAGCCAACGCCGCGGTAGATGAGTTCATCGACCAGAGTTTTCGCAACCGTCACGACGCGGTGATGAAGTCTTCGGAATGGCTTTCTCGCCAGCTCGATGACATTCGCAAGAAGATGGATGATTCCAGCCAGGCCCTGGCTCAGTTTCAACAATCCATCGGGATCACCGATATTGACAGCAACAAGAGCACCTTCACCGAGCACATGGGCGAACTCAGCCGGCAGCAAACCATGGCGCAGTCGGAGAGGATCCAGCTGCAGGCCCTGCTGAAGAACGTGGACAATCCTGATTCGCTGCCTGAGGTGCGCACCAACTCGGTGGTGCAGGCGCTCAGCCAGAAACTGGCCGAGTCGCGCGCGGCTCTTTCGCAGGCCATGGTGGTGTACGGCGCCAACCATCCCGCCGCCAAGAAGCTGCAGAGTGAAGTGGATGAATTACAGTCTCAAATCGATATTCAGAAAAAAGCGATTGTCAACTCCCTGCGCGCAAGCTATGCCGCCGCCCAGGCACGCGAAAGCATGATGGGAGCGGAAATGAAGGGGACCAGCCAGGAGCTGGAAAAGATGGCCAGGTACTCGGCGCTGAAGAAGGAAGTCGAAGCCGATGTGGCGCTTTACAACTCCTTATATGGGCGCATCAAGGAAGCGGGGATCGCGGCCGCTTCGAGGTCCGCGGATATTCAGGTCGTCGATGCGGCGCGGGTTCCGGAGACGCCGATTCGTCCGCGTCCCTTGCTGAACCTGGGAGTCGGCCTGCTGGCGGCGCTGGTGGGTGGCATCGCCCTGGCCTTCATCTCCGAGGAATTGGATAACAAGCTGCGCTCGCCGGAAGACATCCGCAGATGGATTGGCAGCGCCAATGTATCGGTAATTCCCGCCATCACCGAAGCCGGAAACGACGGGGTCCGCATGGGTTGGCCCAAGCGAATTGTAGGAACCTTGCCCAGTCCAACTCGCGACAGCAAGACGGATACGTTCTTCCTCGAAAGACCCAACTCGCCTGAGGGTGAAGCGGTACAGGCGTTGTACGCATCTATCATGTTGTCATGGCCCAACAATCCGCCGCAGACCCTGCTGATCGTTTCCGCGCTGCCCGGAGAAGGCAAGACGACGGTGGCTCTGAATCTGTCCTATGCCCTGGCCCAGCACGCTAACACCTGTCTGGTAGATGCCGACCTGCGCAAAGGCAGGGTGGCGGGCGCCTTCAGCCTGGCCACCGGTCAGGGCCTGGGGGATGTGCTGACTGGGGATGCGATGCTGGAGAACTCTCTGCTGGAAATTCCCGGAATGAGCAATCTTTCCGTACTGCCGGCGGGTCGCTCCAAAGGCAACTTTGGCCAACTCATCTGCTCCGAGAAGATGGAACAAACGCTGGCATCCCTGCGGGAACGCTTCGGTTTCGTGATCATCGACTCCGCTCCCATCCTTCCCTTTGTCGATGGCCGCGCCCTCTCCACCCTGGTGGACGCAGTGGTCCTGGTGGGAAGAGCTGGCGTGACCACACGCCAAGCGATGCGGCGCAGTGTGGAGTTGATCTCTGAAGTCCACGGCGCGCCGATTCTTCAAGTGGTGCTGAACGGTGCCGACATGGGCCTGGTGGATTACAAGCATTATCACTACGGCTACACCAACGATTACACGGCGAAATAGTTCACAGCCCGGAAGTCAGTCCCAGTCCTCCCCCCAAAAAACTGAAAGTTGCCGGCGCCGCCCACGGGCGCCGGCAAGGTAGATACAAGTCCAGGAGGACGCAACCACTACTCATGTCACAATCAATGACCATCGAAAAAAAACCTGTTTCCCCGGCCCCCAAGTCCAGCCCAGCAGCTCCAGCCCTTCTGTTTCCGTTTCTGGATCTTAAGGCCCAGCACGCTCACATTCGCGAAGAGGTGTACGATGCGGTCCACCGTATTCTGGAGTCTCAGCACTTCATCCTGGGAAGCGAAGTCGAGGCCCTGGAGAGCGAAGTAGCGAAAGTGGCGAACAGCAAGTTTGCCGTGGGTTGCGCTTCCGGTTCGGATGCGCTGCTGTTGTCGCTGATGGCCCTGGACGTCGATCAGGATGATGAAGTCATCACTGTCCCCTTCACCTTCAGTGCTACCGCCGGCATGATTGCCCGGCAGAAGGCGCGACCGGTGTTCGTGGATATCGATCCCCGCACCTACAACCTGGACGTCACCAAACTGTCGGCGGCGGTCACTTCCCGCACCCGCGCCATCATGCCAGTCCACTTGTTCGGTCTGGCAGCGGACATGCGCGAGATCATGGCCGTCGCGGGCGAGCACAAGTTGCCGGTCATCGAAGATGCCGCGCAAGCCATCGGTGCAACCTATGACGGACGTCCGGTAGGAAGTTTTGGCAGCACCGGCTGTTTCAGCTTCTTCCCCTCCAAGAACCTGGGGGGCGCGGGTGACGGCGGCCTGATCACCACCCAGGACTCCGCCCTGGCGGAACGTTTGAAGATCCTGCGCGGGCACGGCACCCGCACGAAATACAACTGCGAACAGATCGGCATTAACAGCCGGCTGGATGCGCTGCAGGCGGCCATCCTCCGGGTCAAGCTGCAGCACCTCTCCGACTGGTCGGACAGCCGGCGCCACAACGCTGACCGTTACCGCGCCCTGTTTCGGGACCGCGGATTGGACCAGATTCTCGGGCTGCCCTTTTGTCCAGAACAGAGCGGCCACGTGTACAACCAATTCGTCATCCGCGTACCTGAGCGGGACGAGTTGCGGCAACACCTGCGCAGCGCGGGTATCCCCACGGAAGTCTATTATCCGTACCCCTTGCACATGCAGCCGGCCTTTGCCTACCTGGGCTACCAGGAAGGTGATTTTCCGGAAACCGAGCGGGCCTGCCGGCAAGTCCTGGCCCTGCCTGTCTTCCCGGAACTGACCGAGTCGCAGCAGAACACGGTGGTGGACACCATCGCCAAGTTTTACGCCTAAAGGGGTAAGGAGAATTAAGGGTCATGGACAATCCAACAGGAAAAGTCGCAGTTATCGGATCCGGCTACTGGGGCAAGAACCTGGTGCGCAACTTTCACGAACTGGGCGCACTGCGCTGGGTGTGCGATGCCAACGAAGCGGCGCTCGAGGAAGTGCGTACCAAGTACAACGTGCTCACTACGCGCGACCTGGAGACCGTGCTCAACGATCCCGAAGTGCAGGGCGTCGTGATCGCAGTCCCGGCCGCGCAGCACTACGACGTGGCGCGCCGGTGCCTGCTCCGGGACAAGGATGTTTATGTCGAGAAGCCGCTGGCCCTGCACGCCAGCGAAGGCCAGAAACTGGTGGACCTGGCCGCCGAACGCAAGCGCATTCTGATGGTCGGCCACATTCTCGAGTACCACCCCGCGGTGCTCGCCCTGAACCGGATGATCCACGCCGGGGAGCTGGGCCGCATCCAGTACATTCACTCGTCGCGGCTGAACATGGGCAAGTTGCGCACCGAGGAAAACATTCTGTGGAGCTTTGCTCCGCATGATATCTCGGCCATTCTGTTTCTGCTCAACGAGCTGCCTTCCACGGTTTCGAGTCACGGCGGCAGTTACCTGGATTCGCGCAGCGTGGACACCACCTTGACCACCTGCGAGTTCAAGAGCGGAGTAAAGGCCCACTTCTTCGTCAGCTGGCTGCATCCTCTGAAAGAACAGAAGCTGACCATCGTAGGCGGCCGCAAGATGGCGGTGTTCGATGACACTGAGACCGAACGCAAGCTGGTGCTCTATACCCACCGCATTGACTGGGTGAACCGGGTGCCGATCGCGCACAAGCTCGAAGGCGAGGTCGTGCCCCTGCCCGCGGAGGAGCCGCTGCGCCGCGAAAGCCAGCACTTTCTCGAGTGCATGGCGAGCCGGCAGAAGGCGCGTACCGATGGCCAGAGCGGAGTGCGAGTACTGCAGGTGCTGGAGGCCTGCGAACTCTCGCTGCGCGACAACGGCAGGCCGGTCGATGTGAGTGCGCCGGCGGCAAGAAACTTTTTCGCCGACCCCACCGCGGTGGTCGACGAGGGCTGTCAGGTCGGCGATGGAACCAAGGTCTGGCATTTCTCTCACGTCATGAGCGGATCCAAGCTGGGGACGAATTGCAATCTGGGCCAGAACGTCGTCATCAGTCCCGGAGTGAAGATCGGCAACAACGTGAAGATTCAAAACAACGTCTCCATCTACACCGGGGTCGAACTCGAGGACAATGTTTTCTGCGGGCCCTCGATGGTATTCACCAACGTGATCAATCCGCGCAGCCACATTGCACGTAAACACGAGTACAGGCGCACCCTGGTGAAGGAAGGAGCTTCGATTGGAGCCAACGCCACCGTGGTGTGCGGCACCACTCTGGGACGCTACAGCTTTGTCGCGGCCGGTGCGGTGGTCACCCGCGATGTCCCCGACTATGCCCTGGTCATGGGAGTGCCCGCGACCCAGGCCGGTTGGGTGTGCTATTGCGGCTGCCGGCTTCCCGCGCAACAGGGTGAAGTGAGCTGTTCGGAGTGCGATCGGGAATATGTGGTCGATTGCACCTCGTGTCAACCCAAGGCCCAGGAAACCAAGGTCGTTACTGAACTCCAGGTTCATTCGCCCGTTGTTGTCTAAATCGCAGAGCTGTCTCTTTGATCCCCCCTGTGATCCCACTGTCGCCGTCAGCACCAAGGAGGACCAAATTCATGCCACAAACCGCCATGTCGCCAATTCGGCACGACGAGCCCAGGTTGGCCCCGATCCCCGCCTTCAGACTCAGCGCCTGGAGCCGCTCGCGCGGAAAGCGCTGCTTCGATATTGCGGCAGCCACCGCCCTGTTGCTTCCGGTCGCCCCGCTTATTCCTCTGATCATGTTGCTGATCAAGCTAGATTCTCCGGGATCGGCGTTTTACATTCACCACCGATGCGGTATCGGCGGCGCCGACTTCCATATGTTCAAGTTCCGTACCATGCGGACGGAAAAGAACGGCTTCAACGTGTCCCTCACCCGGGCCGGGGATGCGCGCATTACCCGGGTGGGACGCTTGCTGCGTAAGTGGAAACTGGACGAAATCCCACAACTGTGGAATGTGCTGCGCGGCGATATGAGCATTGTCGGACCTCGTCCGCACCTGCGCCGCCTGCTCGGGCAAGGCAGCGAAGTGCGCCAGTTCCTTTCCCTCCGACCGGGTGTCACCGGGGCGGCGACGGTGTTTTTTCGTCACGAAGAGGAGATTCTGCCCAAGAAGATTCGCGAAGAAGAACTGGAAAGCTACTACATCGAGACTATTCTGCCCAAGAAGATGAAACTGGATGTCGATTACGCCGCCCGGGCGACCTTCCGCAGTGACATGGCGCTGTTGTTTTCCACCGCCATCGAAGTTATCTTTCGGCATGGCTCCAGGACACGTCCGGTTCATCCCACCAGCCATCAGGCGATTCCGATCAATTCGGCAATCCTGGCCAACGAAAATCTGACCCGGCAACAAGATACGCTTGCCGGATAAGTCAGAACCAGGTAATCCGCAGCCGTCAGAATCTGGGATCATGACTACGAATCCTCAACCAGGCAAGCGGCTCAAGGTGCTGTTTTTGACCGCCTACTACCCACCCGAGGTAGGAGCGGCACAAACCCGCACCCATGAACTTGCATTGCGCCTCTCGAACACCGGATACGATGTCTCGGTGCTCACCGCCTTTCCCAGCTATCCCAGCGGAATCGTTCCGCCGGAGTGGCGAGGAAAGTTTTTCTGGAAGGGAAGCGATGAGGGCCTGGGCATTTACCGGGTGTGGTCGTTTACCGCGCCGGGCGGAAAATTCCTGGTTCGGCTGCTGAACAATCTGACTTTCGCTTTCTTCGCCACCCTGATCGGACTCTGGCTGTCGCGTCCGGATGTGATCGTGGTGGAGTCGCATCCCTTATTCAACGGGGTCGCGGCCATTGTTCTTTCCGCCCTCAAGCGCGTTCCCTTCGTGCTCAACGTCTCGGACTTGTGGCCGGAATCGGCGGTGCAGATTGGCGCGTTGAAGAACCCGGCCCTGATCTGGCTGGGTGAGAAACTGGAACAACTGCTCTACCGTCGGGCCGCGACCATCCTGGCCATGACCGGAGGAATCTGGAACAAGATCCGGCGCGACGGCTTCGATGCCAAGACGCTGCTGTTTCGCAATGCGGTGGACTGCGAATTCTTTCGTCCCGGCGTCGAGGGCGCGGACATGCGTTCCCAACTCGGCGTGGCCCCGGACGCTTTCATGGTGCTTTATGCCGGAACCTTCGGCATGTTCAATGACACTAAGTCGATTCTGGAGACTGCGGCCCGCTTCAAAAGCGAGGGCAACGCGCGCGTTCAGTTCGTTTTTGCCGGAGACGGCAACGAAAGGCGGAGGTTGCAGGACTTCGCCGCCGAAAATGGTTTGAGCAACGTACGCTTTGTGGGATCGTTTCCTAAAGGCGCGATTCCCGCTCTGCTGAGCGCGGCCGACTGCGTGGTGATCGCGCTCAAGGATCTGGAATTTCTGAATGGCACGCTGCCTCGAAAGATGTTTGAGGCCATGTCCTGCGCCAAACCTGTGGTGCTGGCGGCGGCGGGAGAAGCGGAAGAGGTAGTGAGAAACGCGGAAGGCGGAATTGTGGTTCCGCCGGAGAATACCGCTCTCATCCACGACGCCGTGATGAGCTTGCTGATGAACCCGGAACAGGCCAGCGCCATGGGCCAGAAAGGACGGCGATATGTGCAGGAACATTTTTCCCAGGACAAACGCGCACACGAGCTGTCCGGCCGGCTGCAGTTGTTGTTTTGCGCCCCCAATGGCATAACCAAGCCGCGGTAAGATACCGTTTCGCAGCCATTGGCATGGGTCAAAACCGCTATCACATTTCGCTTCAGGTACCCGCTCCTGTACAGCCCAAGGCGCGTTACGCCCTGCGGCAACTCTCCCTGGTCTTGGGCATCCGGCTGGTGCTGGTGGACCGAGACTTTCCCTGCCCCGACGCCGTCTATGGCGATGCCAGCGAGCGCCGCAACCAGTGCTCGTGGCTGCCTTACGATCCGGACGCGTACGAACCCCGCATAAAACATCAGGGTCACAGACTGGAAGGGGTCAAGGTCTGGGGACCAGCCTTGGCCACGGCGCCGGCCTGGGACCTGGTGGGCGCCACCTTTCGATTGCTCACCTTCCTCGACGAATCCCAGGTTTCCGAACAGAGCCGGGACAATAAAGGAATTTTCAAGGTCGAGAGTCTGCCGGAGGAACGTCAACAGGTCCTGGCCGAGTCGATGGTGGAGAACCATGCCGCCATCCTGAAGCGCCGGTTGGCAGCACAGAAACCGATGGCGGATGAGTTCGTTGTCCCTTTATGGCCGCAGGGCAAGAAGTGGGTTTTCCTGCTTAGTCATGACACCGACGCCATTACGCTGGGCTCACCTCAGGAACTTCTGACTAACCTGCTCAAGGGACTGGGGCGGCGGGATCGAACGTCGTTGACCATGTTCAAGGACGGGTTGCGCTACATCAACCGGCCCAATGAGAATCCGCTGTTCGGTTTTCCGGGCTGGCGAAAATTAGAAGATCCAGGCTTCCGCAGCTGTTTCTATCTTTTCGCGAAGCCGAAAAATCTCAAGCGCCACCTCAATGACTGTCGCTCGACGCGTGGTGGAGCAAAACATCGACTGGAACATTTTGCGGGAGATGGCGGCAGCGGGATGGGAGTTCGGACTGCACGCCCCTATCTATGCCAAGCAGGAAGTAAGCGCTCTGGCCTGGGGCAAACAGTTTATTGAAGAAAAGATTGGCCAGCCGGTCGCGGACTTCGCCATCATTACTGGGCCCTGGACTGGCGCGCCCCGCATCTGACTTTTCGCAAGCACATGGCGGCAGGATTTCAATACGACGCATCCATTGCCTGGCGCGATAGCATGGGACTCCGCGCGGGCACGTGTCTTCCTTTTCAGCCGTTTGATCCGGATACGCAAGCCGCGATGCCGATTTTCGAACTGCCTACGTGCCTGATGGATCGGCACGTCGTGGACACACCGCAGCGTCGACGGCGCCGGCGCAGGAGCGTATGACCACACTGCTGAGCGACGTCAAAGCGCGCCACGGAGTGGTCTTTGTCAACTGGCACACGGAAGGCGCTTGCAACCGCTATCGCTACCAGGGAGATGTGGATGTGCTGGCGGGTATTCTTCGCCAGGTGGAAGGCGATCCGGAAGCGTGGATCACTACGCCGCGCGAATTGACCGCGTGGTGGAGTGTGCGGCAACAGAAACTTACAGCACCGAGTAGCGTCTGCGCGAGCAGAATTCGCAAGACGTGGCCATTTCAGGCCGGAGCATCGAACAGGACGAGCGCCAAAAACTTAATGATCTCAGCGCAGCCCAATCCGACTCTGGCGATCTCGCTGACGTTCGCCAGAATAACGGCCAGCCGCTTGCTCCCGACACTAGGGGGACGAAGTGTCGCGCACTTAGGGCAGATTTCGGTCGTGGTCGTGGATGCGCCCTGCTTTACGCTCAGTTACGACTATTCGCTGTGTGAGGCATTGGTCAATAATCAATGTCAGGTGATGCTGGCGCGTAGCGCCTATTCCCATGCTAACTGGTGTGCGCAGGGTTCGTTTGAGTCGTGGGAGGACTTCTACCCACTGGCCGGCAGATTCGCGAGGAGTTCTCTGCCTTCCTCGTGCAAGAGGCTGCTGAAGAGCGCCGAGCATGTCATCGACATGTCGCGTTTCGTCTCCAGGATGCGTGCATTGAAGCCGGACGTAATTCACTTTCAATGGCTTCCCATCCCGGCGCTGGACAAGATTTATTTGCGCCAGCTGAAAAAAATCGCTCCTCTCGTATTAACCGCTCACAACACGACTTTGTACCACGGTGCGTCGTCATCGCGTCTGCAGGGGATGGGGTTCAGATCCATCTTCCAATATTTCGATGCGATTGTGGCCCATACGGAATACAGCAAGAGCCGTATCCACGCTAAAGGTTGGATCGCGGCCGACGCCGTGACGGTCATTCCCCATGGGGCTCTGGATTACTACCGGGCGCTGGGCCATGACTCGGCTGGAAGCACAACTGAGCCGCGGTCTTCCGTGGCCGGCTCGACCATCCTGTTCTTCGGCAACATCAAACCTTATAAAGGCCTGGACATCCTGCTGCGGGCATTCCACGCCTTGCCGCCGGCCACCAGGAAATCGAGCCGCCTGGTTGTGGCGGGGCGGCCACACTGCGACATGGGCGAAGTGAGGAAGCTGTCCCAAGACCTGGGAATCGATTCGCAGGTCACATGGAAGCTGGGGTTTCTGGAGGAGCCGGAGGTGGCTGACCTGTTCCGCTCGGCCACGGTGGTGGCGTTGCCCTACCGGGAGATTGATCAGAGTGGGGTGCTGATGACCGCCATCGCATTTGAAACCCCGGTGGTGGCCAGCCGCCTGGAGGGATTTCAGGAGACCATCACGGACGGGGTGCACGGTTTTCTGGTCCCACCGGGAGAAGTTTCGAGCCTGGCTGCGGCCCTGGATCGAGTGCTGACCAACCCGGAGCAAGCCGGTCGCATGCGACAGGCCCTCGCAGTGCTGCGCACGGGCAAGCTCTCCTGGGACCATTGCGCCAAAGAGACGGTGAAGCTATACTCCCGACTCATTCAGTCTCGTCGGCCCCGTTCTCCTTCTTCTTGATTCCAGCTTCCAGTCACTGGTTTTCTTTGATAACTATGCTGTTCGGCCCCGCTGTCATCTTTGCACCCGGTCTTAGGTGCGAAGATAATCCTCCCCTAGGGGTGAGAATCATGCAAGTTGAAAAGCAGCGATACGAGCGTGAGCGCACCTTTCACAACAAGGTTTTCAGCGAGAAGAGCCGGTCATCGGTGTGGAAGTTCTATACCATCGCCGACGTCAGCGAACGCTATTATCGCGAGTGTATTGTGGCCCGCGGCGCGCGTGACGTCCTGGAGATTGGCTGCGGCCGGAGCTCGGTAGTTTCCTCCCTAGGTCGCGACGTATGTTTCACGGCGATTGATATCTCGGAGGTGGCAGTGCAGGAAACTGCCGAGGTGGCTCTCGCCAACGGCACCCGGGGCACGTACCTGCTGATGAATGCCGAAGAGACTACTTTCGCCGACCAGAGTTTCGACCTGGTTTGCGGGACCGGAATTCTGCATCATTTGAACCTGAACAAGGCTTGCGCAGAGATCCTCCGGATTTTGCGGCCGGGCGGCTGCGCGGTTTTCATTGAACCTCTGGGCTACAATCCTCTTATCAACTTGTATCGAAAAATGACTCCCCGAATCCGGAGCGCCGACGAGCACCCCTTGTTGAAGAAAGACATGGATGAAATTCGTTCTCATTTCCCCCAGGTCGACGTGCGCTCTTTCTGCCTGTTTTCTCTGGCCGCGGTGCCATTCCGGAAGCTGAAAGTTTTCCCGGCCATGAAAAATTCGCTGGAGCGGGTCGATCAATTTCTTTTCCGCGCAATTCCAGGCACTGGGCGCTATGCCTGGATGGTAGTGTTAACCATGTCAGCCCCGCGGAGACAAACGCAGTGAAGAGCACAATGCAGCCGGAAACCGGCCTGTCACTGGCGGGCGGCGAGCAACGCTGGGCGGTAGTGGGCGGCGTGGCTATCGTAGCCGCCATCGTCGGCGCGGTCCTCACCCAGGCCAACTGGATCCTGATTGCCGCACTGCTGGTGCTGCCGATTTTCCTGATTCGGCCCCGTGCGCTCGCCCTCGGAATCTACGCCTTTCTGCTGCCGTTCGACTCGCTCTCTGCCGTCGGCCCGGAAGGGGTTACCCTTACCTCGATCGCGGGAGCCGCGGTGGTGGTAATTTTGCTGGGTACGGCGATGGTCAGGAGGGAACTGCACAAGCCGCCGCGCCAGGCCCTATGGTGGACTCTGTTCATCGCGTGGGCGGGCGTGACCGTGCTGTGGGCACTGGAGTGGAAACCGGCGACCGGCAGGCTGCCTACGGCGATCTCCTTGCTCGTGGTTTACCTGGTCGTCCTCTCGACCAATGTCACTCGCAAGGAACTCCAGACCATTTCTCTGTTCCTGGTCGGGGGAGGGTTTGTCGCGGCGCTCTATACCATCTTTCAGTTCCTCGCGGGCAGTGGCTACCATGACTCGAATCGCGCATCTCTGATGTCGGGGACCGCGGCCGCGGATCCGAATTACTTTGCCGCCAGCCTGTTGTTGCCGCTCTCCCTCGCGATTTTCGGCTTTCTCACTCCGCGCTCCTGGTTCATTCGAACCGGATGGCTGGCGGCCGCCGGAACCATTGCCTTCGGCATCCTGGCAACCATGTCTCGCGGATCACTGCTGGCGGTGGGAGTCATGATTTTGTTCTACATGTACACCGGCAAGGTTTCACGCAGCATGCTGATTCCGCTGGTGGCCACCTTCGTGGCCCTGATGTTCTTTTTGCCCGAAACTTTCTTTAACCGTATCGAGACGGCCACCAAGAGTGGGGGATCGGGACGCACCGTGATTTGGCAGGGCGGCCTGGTGGCCTTCGCCCATAACGCAGTGGCCGGTGCCGGCTTAAACAACTTTCCCTACGCCTATCGGAAGAACCTGGGAAGCGCTCCCATGTTGTATGGCACCACGGTCTGGGCACCGCACAACAGCTATCTGGAGATAGCAGTCGACACCGGTTCCATCGGTTTGGCACTCATGTTGACCGCGATTGTGGCGCAACTTCGAATCGCCAGCCGGACCCGGAAGAGGACATCCAACCAGCTGGGCAGCGTGATTGTGGCCTACGAGGCGGGATGCTACGCCATTCTGTTGGCCGTGTTCTTCATTGGCGCCATTTGGGAAAAGTGGTTTTGGATGGCCTGGATGCTGACCGCGGTTGCAGTCCGCACCGCCCAGTTGGAGCAGCGCGCCGAGGTTCCGGTCCCGGTTACCCAGACGGCTACCTTGCGCTGGCATGATTTTCCCGTGCGCAGCACTCCCCGAACGCCTCTTCCATAGGAAACCAGTTCCTGCTATTGGTTTCAGGTATATCGATAAAATGCCAAGACTTCTCCTGATATCGTTTCACTATCCGCCGCGTCCCACGATCGGCTCACTGCGCCCCGGGGCATTGGCGAAATACCTGCCGCAATCCGGTTGGGAGGTCGTGGTGGTAACCCCGCAGGTGAAGGGCGGTCCGCGCCCGCCGGCCCGGGTCGTCGAAACCGGCTATGAGGACGTTCTCGAAAAGTGGAAGCGAAGAATCCCAGGTCTTGATCCCGGCAAGCCTCTGCAGGCGCAGCTGAAGGTCCAGGCCACCCGGCCCAGAGAAAAGGGTCTGGTCAGCCGCAGCGTGGACTTTGCCAAGTCGTTGCTGGTTTATCCGGATGAGACCAGGGGCTGGATACCGTTCGCTCTCGAAGCCATTGCAAGACTTGATTCTCCGATTGATGCGATCCTGAGCACGGCCCCGCCGATTACGACGCATCTCATTGCTCAACAAGCCAAGCTGAAATTCGGGTGTCCGTGGATCGCCGACTTCCGCGATTTGTGGGCGACTAATCTGGATAATCCTCATGAGTCCCTCTTGCGGCTTCGCGACCGGCGGCTGGAGAGAAGTTGTTTGGGTTCGGCTGACGTATTGGTAACCGTGTCCCATCCCTGGGCGAAGCGTTTGCAGGCGCTCTATCCGGACAAAGCGGTTGAGGTCATTACCAACGGCTTCGACCCCGCTGACTTCGTGTACCAGGGCGCTCCCAGCAATTATTTTTCAATTTCCTATACCGGACAGCTGCACGCCGGCAAGCGCGATCCCACCCTGCTGTTCGAGACGGTCCGCGAGCTGATCGCAGAAGGCAGCATCGCCCCGGAGCAACTGCGGATCGCATTCTACGGACCGACCGAGCCCTGGATGCAGGCCCTGATCGCACGCTACAATTTGCCGGAAGTGGTCACGCTTCACGGGGTTGTTTCCCGTAGTGAGGCTCTACAGCGGCAGCGGGAGTCGCAGGTGCTTCTGCTGCTGGGCTGGGCTAACCCGCAGGAGACGGGGCAGCACACGGGCAAACTGTTTGAGTACTTCGGTTCGCGCCGTCCGATTCTGGCGGTGGGAGGTGTCCGGGGAGTGCTGACCGAGGTGCTGGAGGAGACCGGGGCGGGTATGCACGCGCTTTCGAAGTCCCAGTTGCGCCAGTTCCTGATCCAGTCGTACGCCGAATTTCGAGAGCGCGGCGAAGTGCGGTTCAGGGGCAACCCCGACGAGTTGATGAAATACACGCACCCGGCCATGGCGCGGAACTTTTCCGCCCTGCTGGATGCGCGCTGCCACCGTGAGGTCGCCAGTCTCCCTGGTGACCGGACGGCGGAATTGTCCGGCGTCGGCGACCGTTCCGGGGTTTGACCACGCTATCCGGTTTGTATCCTTCCGCTCCAGTCTGATCCCTCTCCACAAAGGTATGCTTCCCGCAATGGGGCTGTTGTATTCTTTTTGACTAAACGCAAGGTTATTATCCTTTTCGTCACGGGTATATGTACTTCTGACATCTGGGCAGAAGCCGCGCTGGAAGAGCAGGATAGGGATACCGTAACCTGGCCTGGGCAAGCCGTTCCGGGTTCCGGCAAACAGAGTTTCTTACTCTGAATCCCCCGCTGCTACCGGCCTCGGCACAGCGACAAGAGGTTGTTTCGTGAAATTCATTTCCCCGAAGGTCGTCCATCAGGTTTTCTTATTCTTTTTCTTGCTCGCTGGCTGTCTTGCGCTCGCCGGAACCGCCATGGCCCAGAACAACTACTATGTGAATGCCAGCACGGGCAGCGATTCGAATGATGGTTCCCAGGCCCGTCCGTGGAAGACCATTCAGAGAGCGGATTCGGCTCTCTCGCTGGGATCCGGCGGAGCCATCGTACATGTGGCCCCGGGGACATACAGCGGACCCAGCACCAGCAAGTCGGGCACCTCATCTGCCCGCATCGTTTTTATTTCCGATACCAAGTGGAAGGCCAAAATCGCCAATTCCAGCTGGCAGGCGGGGGGCGACTACGTGGACATCAACGGATTCGAGTTTACGAATCCGGGTTCTGGCGGCTACGCGGTCAACATCGCCTCTGCCAAGTCGGTGCACATTCTCAATAACTACATGCACGACTTCAACGTATCAGGATGTGGGCCGTACGGCATTATCAATGAAACCAATAACCCGATTTCTGACAGCGTCATCAGTGGAAACGTGATCCGGCACGCCGGAAATTACAACCCCACCTCCGGCCCTACTGCTGTCCACTGCGTCGAGTTACACGGCATCTACTCTGAAGGAAAGAACACGATCATTCAAAACAATATCATTTCAGGCATAACGGGATGGGGCATTAAGCGGAATATGGCTCCCGGCGCATGCGGCCCTGGAGTGATCTCTAACAACACCGTTTTCAACAACGGTGGCGGTATTGACCTGACCGAAGATTCCGATGCGGGCTTTGTGTGTGCCTGGGATTACAACTCCTTGACCAATAACGTTATTGTGAACAATGGGGTAGATACGCCTGGGGGTGGCAGGTTTGGAATCAACTTCTACCACGTTACCGGGACACACAACCTGGTCGCCAACAACCTGATCTACGGGAACAAGCCCAGCGACTACGCTCATCATGACGGAGCTTGCGCAGGGGGCACGCCGATTTCCGGGTCGGATGCCAATGGAACGGCTGGCGGGTGCCCTTCGACCAATCCGAAGAGTGATCCCAGCACCTCGGTTACATTTGTCAGTTTTCAGTTCGATGGCAATACCACGCCGGCATCAAGCTACAACGCTGATAACTACCAGATAAAGGCGGGAAGTAGTGCGATTCAGAACGGGACGACAAGCTGCGCTTCGTCACCGGGGATATCGCCCTGTGTTCCGGCTGTAGATTTCGTCGGAGTGGCGCGACTGACCGACTCAACCGTGGACATCGGTGCCTACGAACAGGGGTCGTCTTCCGCGACAGGGGTGCCGGCGGCACCTACGGGACTGACCGCCCAGGTCCAGTAGGCGCGGTCGTTCCAATTCGGATGCGGGGCGCGGGATGACAGCTGGGATTGGCTCACGATTCTCCCGTGCCACTCTCAGCATGGCGGAGTGGCACGACAACGCCGTCGATTGTTACACGCTTGCCTCCATCGAACCGGATGCTTGGAGACTCGGATGCTGCCGGTCTCAGAACAAAGCCCAGAATCATTGGAAGGCTCCCCTGTCTTTTGCAGTGAATTGTAGCGCCACTCTGGCGAACTCCGTAACCCGGAGAGTAGTAGCTTTCCGTTAGGGTGAGTTCGTCCACGCCGTAAGTCGTCAATACATATCGATCGGACGCGAAACTAAGAAAGCAATTGAGGTTGCGGTGCTTGACGTGAACGAGCGGATGTAGGTGGAGGAAGGATTCTACCTTATGACGACCCGTTCCATAGAGATAGTCCAGGATGATCCAGCAATCGTTCGGGCGACGGACAACAGTCCGGCAATGGGTTACGTTCTGGCGATCATAAGCATAGTGCTCCCCCCGGAGAAACGGGGATTCTTCAATATGTCCTCCCCTGATTGAACCAACTCGGGGATTGCGCCCCACGCGATAGGACGACCAGAGTTCCGCTTGGTCTTCTCCGTCGATGCGCAGAGTGTTATGAGCAGCGGTCGACCGTTCATAGTGTCTTTTCTTGCCGGCCTGGTACGTACTCGTACCGGTGTCGACTACAAGCCGCTGGCCGCGAAGCGAGAGCTCAAAACTGAGCACATCGCAATGGCCGTGGCCGAGTTGATAGACCGGGCCCAGGGGGCCGCAGTCTAGGATAAGATGACTACCTGAAGCCGGATCGCGGATGACGCCGTACCCGGAGTCGGACAAGATTGAAATGTCCGAGTGCGGTTGGAAGTCGACGGTCGCACTGGCACCAGCTCGGGCAAGCAGGACATCCAATTCCACCTTGGAGGCGGCAAAATCCATCGCGGAGTCGTTCAACAGAGGGATCTGACCGTCCGGATGCTTTATTTGTCGCAAAAAATCTGCCATTCTCCAAGCGTAGTTCTGAAGGAGGCTTTCAATATTCCCCTTAGGCTTGGTCCAATGCACAAGATCTCTGACGTCAACTATGTGTTCCAGTAGCCAAGCTTGGTAGCTCGGGGAGCGCTCCACTTGTCCCCCATCCGGAAGGATCTGTTTCGAGAGTTGAGTCTTCAATAGGGCCTCGCCAGTCAGCCACCAGCGTGGGGCTTCGCAACATTCAAGGAGGGCCCCCGCAAACATGAGAGCTTCGGCGTTAATGAGTAAGTGGTTGTTCAGCAGGTGTTTTTCTAGGCGTCGCTCCAGCAGTAGGGTTTGCAGTCGCAAGCTGTGCAAAATCTGTTCGACCAACACTATTTCGCCTAACTCATAGGCACGGGCAGAATTGCGGGCCACGAACTTAAGCCAGTTCAGGATGCGGAGAGAAAGAGCGAGTGGCTCCCAGCACGTACCAACCCCTGTCGAATGCGTTTTCCACCATTGAACGATCTGTCTTAACGATTCCCGGAGAATCGGCTCATCAGAGCGATCAGTGAGATCAACATTGGCGAAATCGAAGCACTGGGCTCTCCAGGCACTTGTGCATTGCAACTCGTTGCCAAAGCTGGAGTCTTCATTCGATATCACTGACTGCAAACGGTCAATGTAGGCGTTACCTTCTACAAGCAAGCGCTTGGCCTCGTCCGGTTTCCACTGAGGAATGAACAGTGGAAGTTGGCCTTTCAGTTCTATCGAGACACAGTCGTAATGTCTAAGAGTGGGTTTGGGCAGAAGTCGGTGGCGAATGAGGTTGTAGAGCTGCGACCCGCGCAGATGACGCAATGTGCGCAAGTAGGTTCCTGGCGTCGGGTTTTGCGGCGTGCCTGCGAAGTCAGGTAACGCGTATTGGTGGCTTTCAGCTTCCGCCTGCTCATCTAAGCTGGCGGTATAGAGGCCCTCCCGAATCGACTTGTCCATACTGCCGTCCTGTCGGTTTCGCGTTGTGAACCATGATTCCCATTGATCGAGTAGCGTAATGAATAAGCTCGAAAGAAAAGGTCGCCTTCAGGATCTCGGTTCTTTTGGGCGCAACACCAAGCCGTGTGGACACTGCCAGATCGCTACAAGCCTGACGCTCGTACGCAACCCGATAGATGCGGTAATCATCATTCCGCCAAATCTGACACAGCGAAAAACTAATGCCGGGAGCGGAGTGCGGGCCCTCGCCTTCAGGCAGTCGCCAGATTCTTCCCAGTTGTCCCTTCGGTGAATAGACGACCAGCCTGGGATGGTTGGCCTGAACAAAGGCGCTCAGATCGGCCTGCAGCGTGGCCGTATCGTCCGCCATGTAGGGCACACGGAAATACTTCACGCTCCCCGCTTTAGAAAAACGAACAATGTCCGTCGATTCATACTGAAGGTCATCCACAACTACAGAATCCGTGGAGGAGAGGTGAGCATCCAGCCACGATATGGTCTCTCGCAACTCGCACCTTAGGGGCACAGTTGCAGAAACGCCTCCCAGCTTGTCCGCGATCCTGCAGGGCGCATACTGGGCCCCCGCGACCAATGCTGCCTGCCACACTACAAAGGTAATCACGGTCAGCCAGATCGCAGTCCGAGATCGGAAGAAGGTCATGCTGGCGCCGATGGCTGCAAGTGCGTAGAAAGCCAGCACGATGAAGAGCCAGCTGTACATGAGCGTGTAGCGAGCCATGGTGGCGCCATTGGCGATGGCATTGAAGCCGTGAAAGCCGGCCATGGCCAGGGCCATGATGGCCAAGTCGGAAGCCGGGGATGAGTTGCGATCTTTCAGCGCCTTGACGATTCCGACCAGAGACAGGACAAGAATAATCGGCCCCAGCGTCCCGGTCAGGTCTCCAGGGACGGCCAGGAGCTTGTGCATGAATCCGGGCTGAAGCAGGCTGGGCCGATGCGAATTCAGGGATGCGGTCTTGTGAGCCTGGGCGAGGGGGTCGCCCCACTTCCAGAGAGAGAAGATGCACCACGCGATGGAACTAAGCGAGGCGGCAAGAGCAAACGTGACGCTGGCCTTGAACCGGTGCGACAGGGAGTGGCGAGCTTCAAGGCGGGGCTCAATAAGGGTCAACGCGCCCAACACGGCGATGAATACCCAGATTTCGTACCGGCACAGGGCGGCGGCGTCGAAGGCGAGTGCGGCAGCTAGAAACCATCCGGGCTTGAAATCGGTCCGAAAGCGCAACCAGCAGTAGGTTCCGGCGATCAGGAAGAGCAACGTGGGAGCCTCCGAACTGGTGCTGACGCTGTATCCGATGTGCAGTCCCAGACAGGCAAACACCAGCGCCGAACCGAAGGCAACCCAGGGAGTGCAAACCTTTTTTGCGACACCGTAAAAGGGAAGAACGGTCGCGGCGCCGAGCACAACCGTGAACATACGCGCGGCCAATTCCGAAGGCCAAAAGCGCAATACTGCCCCCAGGATCCAGAAAGGGAGAGGCAGCCAGACGTCGGAGGGTATGTGGTCTGGATGTTGCGCCCACGACAGACTTGCCATATACCTGGCCCAGGCGTCAGTGCCGGTGTTGTGGGTATAGAAAAGGAAGACGATGCGAATGCTCAGGGCCAATAGCAAAAGAAAATATGGGTAAGTTCGCTGCCGTGACGCGTTGATATTTCCGGTTGCCACCTAGATAGCCTTTCTTCGTTCCTTCAGGCGGATCCAATAAGCAAGCACAGCACAAAGCAGGAGCGAAATGAAGGTGACTAGCAAGGCTACATTGCGATCCGCGGTACGGGAAAAACGAAGCTGGGCCAAGCTGGTTCCGGGGCCGACGCTCAATTGGGCCCGTCCGGTGCCGGCTTCAGTTTCGATCTGCCGGGGCTGGCCGTTCACGGTTGCGATCCAGCCCGGATAGTTCAGCAGCCGAAGGGTGACGCGGGCGGGTTGGTCGGAAGAGATGTTGAACTCTCGCAGTTCAGGCTCCCAGCGGCGAATGGTCACGGCGGCTGCAGATACGTCGGCGCGAGCTGGGGTTCGGTCGTTTTCCAGAGAGCGAACCATCTCGATGTCCGCCGTCCTGGGCAGATATTCGCCAACCAGAATCTGAGTATAAGCGGACGCCGGAGTGTCCCGGTTCGCCTGCAGACGCTCTGATGAGGCTATCCAAAAGGCGACGAGTGCACACTGGGCAAGAGCGATGCAGAAGGCGCCGATGAGCAGCCCGGTCCCGACCCGAGGCCGGTAGTGAGTGGGAAGAAGACGCCCTGCCACGAGGTAGCTGACGAATGCCAGGACGAACAACCAGCGGTAGGGAAACTGGACATTGGCCAGTAGGGGCAGCAGCTTCCAAAGCGGACCCGAGAATCGAAGAACCAGCAGGCAGCTGAGCACTCCCAGTGCGATGATGGGCCAGGAGCGGCGTTGCCTGGAGAAACGCGCGACCCCGGCCAGGAACAGGCAGGCAAACACGCCAAAGATCAGGGAACGAAACAGACCTTTGTGTCCCGAGAGTACGAAATAGTTCGACAATTTGAAGCCATGCACCGCGACATCGGTTTGGACCAGGTGCATTTCGATCGCCGACGGCAATATCTGGAAGCCGGCGATGCCAAAGCCCAGGCACAACCCAGCGATGGACTGAACGGCATGGCTTCCATTGCGATCAGCCAGATACTTGGTCGCGATGTAAAAGGCGATGGCATAGGAAATGATCACCGCCGAGGGCAAATTGGAGAGCCAGATCAGGGAATAAGTGACGGCACAGCCGATAGCGCGGTAGTTGCTCGATTCCACCGAAGTGAAGTAGATCAAAAGAGGGAACAGGGCGGCGGAGAAGATTTCCGCATAAGAGCCGCGGATCCAGCAACACAGCAGGAAGTAGGGATTGGCGCAGTACAGCAGGGAAACCATCCAGGCCGGCACGGGCTCGAGCCAGAGGGATGCGCACAGTCGCATGGACAAAGCGGCCGCCACCATCGCAATACCGCACAACAGCGGTGGCGCCCAATAATGGCCGAACAGGAGGGTAAGGAGCCCACCCAGATAGACCGAAAGCGGCGGGTAGAACAGATAGGTTGGTTCCCCGAGGCCGAATGCCTGTTCGGCATTCCAGCGGGGGATTTCAAGGTGTTGAATCCGTCTGGCGGTTTCCGTCCACACCGAAATGTGGAAGCGATAATCGTCGCCCCGGGGCCAGGGGGTGTAGGCAAAGAACGCGATGACGAGGGCGGCCAACAGGAGCGAGGAAAGCACCCCCCCCATTTCCAGCGACAACTGAGGTGGCCGCTGGGGAGTGCTGGAAGGACTTGTCGTCATACCGGGTCAGGCGTCGGTGGATTGTAGCAGTTAAAGTGAGAAGCGGTCACGAGCCAAGTCGAAGAGGGAACCACAAAGTGCTATTCGTCGCTGTACTTTCGTACACGGGCGAACTCTCCGCGTAACTTCAAGAGGCTGTTATCCTTGCCGTAAACTAGCTACGGTAAGCAGTTACCATGAAAATCCTGCACCTGGTCAGTAGCGGAGGGTACTACGGCAAAGAGAGCGTCATCATCAATCTTTGTGCGGCCCTGGAAAAGGCGGGATGCTCCACCGAAGTGGGTGCATTTCTGAACTCCAGCGCGCCCAACGACGAAGTGGTGAAGCGGGCACGTCGCCAGCACTTGCCCGCGAGGATGTTCGCCTGCCATGGCAGGATGGACCTGGGGACGGTGAAATTGATTCGAGATCATATCCGTTCGCAACAGGTTGATCTCGTCCACACCCATGACATCAAGTCCGATCTCTACGGATACCTGGCGGCGCGATGGGCCGGCCGGCCGGTGTTTGCCACCTGCCACCTGTGGTTCAGCGCGACCTTGCGGCACCACATCTATAGCAGTGTGGACCGCTTTGTGTTGAGGCACTTCGATGGCGTGATTGGGGTTTCGCCTCCCATCGGCGAGACTTTGCACAAATCATGGGTGCCGGAACGCAAAGTGGCCGTCATAGCCAATGGCATTGATTTCTCCCCATTTCTTGGAGTTGAGGACGGATCGTCGGACCGCGAGTTCGGCCGCGAGCTCACGATCGGAATTGTGGGGCGGCTGGTCAGGCAGAAGGGACACCCGATTCTGTTCGCGGCGGCGCGGGGAATCCTGGAGAAATTTCCCACAGCCCGATTCGTCGTGGTTGGAGATGGTCCCGATCGAGCTCAGCTCGAAGGCCTGGCACAGGAGTTGGGAATCTCGACCAGCGTTTGTTTTGCCGGTTATCGCGACGACATGGCGCGAGCCTATGCCGGTCTTGACCTGATGGTGATGCCGTCGCTCGATGAAGGCCTGCCCATGACGCTGCTGGAAGCGATGGCGGCAAAGCGCGCAGTGGTCGCAAGCACGGTGGGAGCCATACCGGAAGTCATTGAGCATGGCCAAAACGGATTGCTGGTGGAGCCAGGCAATGTAGACGATCTGAGGCAGGCGGTTCTGCTGCTCCTGAATGACAGGTCTCTACGCAATCGGATCGGTGAAAATGCCCGCAGTTCGGTTTCGCGGTTTTCGTCCGAGCGCATGGCGGACAACTATCTCGAGTTTTACCGGCGCATGGGTCACCCCGCGGTTGCGGCCGCGGTAACGGCCTAGCAGCGATTTTCACAATCACTTTTTGGAGCACGAGGACCCGAGGATCAATGGACTTTTCTTTCGACCCAGAGCAGCTTGCGTATAAGAAGTCGGTGCTGGAATTTGCCCGCAACGAACTGGTCCGCGATGTGATTCCGCTGGATCGCAACAGCGACTTCGACCGCGACGGTTTTCTGCAATGCGCCCGGTTTGGCATTCAGGGGCTGCCCATTCCCGAGCAGTACGGAGGCAGCGCCGCCGATCCGCTCACGGTGGTCGTGGCCATGGAAGCGCTGGGCTATGCGTGCAAGGACAACGGGCTGCTGTTCAGCATCAACGCGCAAATGTGGAGCTTTGAACTGCCCATTCTGGAGTTTGGCAGCGAAGCGCAGAAAATGCGCTATCTGCCGCGTTTGTGCAGCGGCGAGATGATCGGCGTACATGCCATGACCGAGCCGCAGTCGGGTTCGGACGCTTTCGATCTGCGGACCGAAGCGGTCAAGAAAGATGGACGCTATGTCTTGAACGGAACCAAGATGTTCATTACGAACGCTCCCGTGGCCGATTCCATTCTGGTTTTTGCCTCGGTGGACCGGTCGAAAGGATTGCAGGGAATTTCTGCTTTCATCGTGGACAAGGGCACGCCCGGATTCAGCGTCAGCAAACACGTGGAAAAAATGGGACTGCGCACCTCGCCCATGGGCGAGATCGTTCTGGAAGACTGTGAGATTCCGGAGGAGAACAGGCTGGGCGCCGAAGGGGCGGGTGCGGCCATCTTCAATTGTTCGATGGAGTGGGAGCGCGGCGCCATCCTGGCCAACTATCTGGGAACCATGCAGCGCCAGATCGAGACCTGCGTAAAGTATGCTCGGGAACGCAAGCAGTTCGGCAAGCCGATCGGAAAATTTCAGGCGGTCGCGCATCGCATCGCCAACATGAAGGTGCGCCTGGAAACTTCGCGCTGGCTGGTCTATCGCGTGGGCTGGTTGAAGCAGCAGGGGAAGTCGGCGGTGATGGACGCGGCCATTGCCAAGCTTTACGTCAGCGAGAACCTGGTGCAGTGCTGCCAGGATGCCATTCAGATTCACGGCGCCTATGGCTACATGACGGACCCGGGTATCGAAAGAGATTTGCGCGATTCCATTTCTTCGACTATTTACTCCGGCACTTCCGAAATTCAGCGCAACATCATCGCCGCCTGGCTGGGGCTGCCCAAAGCCGAATAGAGTTGAATATGGAAGCTTGTTATTTCGGCACTGAATCGCATCGCCTGTACGGGGTTGTCCCCCAAGCGGAGGACTCGGCCCCGACCGCGCTCGTATTTTGTCCGCCATTTGCGGAAGAAATGGTGACTACCTACGCGCGCTTTGCCACCTGGGGCAAGCAGTTGCAGGCAGAAGGCATTGTTGCGCTCCGGTTTCATCCCTTTGGGACCGGCGAAAGCGGTGGCACGTTTGGCGATTTCACGTTGTCTTCGGCGGCGAGCGATGCCCGCAGCGTGGCTGAGCTGGCGCGCCGGCGGCTGGCGCCTGCGCGCCTGGGATACTTCGGTTTGCGGCTGGGCGCAACCATCGCCATGCTGGCGGCCCGCCAGCAGCCGGTGGACCTGCTGGTGCTGTGGTCGCCGGTGATCAACCCGGCGCAATACATGAAGGACCTGTTTCGCGGCCTGCTGGCGAAGGAGATGGTGCACCAGGGCGCGACGCGAGTGCGCCGCACTACCGCAGACATGTATGCCGAACTCGAAGCGGGACGTTCGGTGGACCTGATGGGGTACGAGTTTTCCTCGCAGCTGTACCGGGAGATGGCGAGTACGGGGAGATGGCCAGAGACGCCACCGGCGAAGCATGTCATCTGGCTGGCGCGGCCGTCGGAAGAAAAGAGCGCGGCCGTGATCGTAGAGCAGTGGAAGAAGACGGGCAGCCGGATTGATTTCGCAGTTTTACCCGAGTCCGCATTCTGGGAGGAATTTGGTTCCTCATTCGCTGATCGCTTTGCCGCCAAGACCCTGGAGTGGCTAAAACAGAACGCCGAGACGCAATGACCGAACTGGTGAGAATTCGGAGCGGAAAGTGGGAGATGAGCGGGGTGGTCCACGCCCCTGCGGTCACTCCTGAAAAACGAGTGGGAGTGGTGCTGCTGCACGAGAACTTCAATACCAAGTTCGGAACCCACCGCATGTTCTACCAGGTCGGAGAGGCGCTGGCAGCCGCGGGATTCTACGCGTTGCGATTTGACAATCGGGGCATGTGCGACAGTCCGGGCATAAATCCGCTGACCTTCGAGGACCGGGTTGCCGACGCCGACGCCGCCACCCGGTTTTTCAAAAGCGAATATCGACTGGACTCGGTTTATTTCTGGGGACTGTGCATGGGAGCTGCGGTGGCGATGCACGCCAGCGCTCACTCCGGACCGTGGTGTCCCTGAAGGCATCATGTTGTGCTCGCTGCTGGCCGATCCGCGGGATGCGGCCCTGCCCCAGTTCGGCTTTGCCAGCAATCCTTCCAGAGTGGTGGAAGGTTTGTCGCGAGGCGTGTTGAAGAAGGCATCGCGGTTCGCGACCGACGCAACCTACCGCAAAAATATTGTCCGCTTGCTTAAAGGAGTGGCTACGCGGGTGGCGGCTCGCGAGCCCGAACTGGAGCGATTGAAAAAGAACATTGGCGAAGTGGGCGATTTGCTGCGCAAGTATAGCGGACCCGTCGTGCTGGTATTTGGCGATAAAGATCCATGCTGGACTCATTTTGTGGAAGGCGTGAATGCCAAGGCGACAAGCTGGGCCTGGCCGAAGATGGGCGAGAGACGAAAATTTCTGATGGCTGGACGGCGGCGATCACACTTTCTCCTCCCGAGGCACAGACCGAAAAGGTGATCGAATGGACGGTGGAGTGGGCGGAAGCTCTGCGCGACGGCAGAGCGGCGCACTATTCGTATTCCAAATTGGAGGAAAATCGTGGGATTCCTGTTACATCAATTGCTGAGTGAAAGTGCGAAACGAAATCCGAGATGGGATCGCGGTGGACGGGGGCGAGTCGAAGCTGACCTATTCCCAGCTGGACGTGCTGTCCAACCAGATTGCCCACCAGTTGCGCGCCGACGGCGTCTGCAACGGCGACCGGGTTGGAGTGTTTCTGCCCAAGTCGCCGCAGACCGTGGCGGCCCTGCTGGGAATTTTGAAGGCAGGGGCGGCTTACGTTCCGGTCGATCCGCACTCTCCCAGCAGCCGGGCCTCATATGTGTTGGGTAACTGCTCGGTGCGGGCTTTGATTACCAGTTCGTCGCAGCTGCGCAAACTGGCCCCGGATTTGGCCGCAGCTACCGAGATTCAGAGCATTCTGCTGACAGACGAGGCCACGGACGTTCCCTCAGTGGCTTCGCTCGCGGGTTCGAGTCCCGTGTCTTTCGCAAAAATTGCGAGCGACCCGGCCCATTACGAATCCCGAGATTCCGCTCATTGAAAGCGATCTGGCCTACATTTTGTACACCTCGGGTTCTACGGGCCAGCCTAAGGGAGTGATGATCTCGCATCTGAACTCGCTTACGTTCGTCAACTGGGCGCACGACGAGTACCAGATCACGCAGCAGGACCGGGTTTCGAGTCACGCTCCTTTTCACTTCGACCTGTCGATTCTGGACCTGTTCTGCAGCCTCAAAGCGGGAGCGACGATTTGCCTGGTGCCGAGCGATGTGGCTACGTTCCCGGTCCGGCTGGCGCAGTGGATTTCGGAGACAGGCATCACAGTCTGGTACTCGGTTCCTTCTGCCTTGATCCAGCTTGTCGAGCATGGCCAGCTGGAACGGCATAACTACGACCACCTGCGCTGGGTGTTGTTTGCAGGCGAGGTGTTTCCCTGCAAATATCTGCGCCGGCTGGTGCAGCAGATTCCGCACGCTGCCTATAGCAATCTGTACGGACCGACCGAGACCAACGTTTGCACCTATTACCACGTGCAGGCGTCTGACGTGGCGCCCGAGCGCAGCGAGCCGGTGCCGATCGGCAAAGCCTGTGCCAACACCGAAGTATTCGCGCTGGATGATCAGGGCAGGGTGGTGCCGCCGGGGCAGGAGGGCGAGCTCTATGTTCGCAGCTCGACGGTCATGAAGGGTTACTGGGGCAGACCGGAGGCGACGGCGGCGACAGTGTTGCCCAATCCCCTAAACCGAGCTTATGCCGACGTGATGTATCGCACCGGCGACATCGTAAAGCTGATGCCGAGCGGCGACTACCAGTACGTTGGACGGCGGGACAAAATGGTGAAAAGCCGCGGCTATCGTATTGAACTAGGTGAAATTGAAACTGCACTGTATGCTCACCCCGGGGTGAAGGAAGCCGCGGTGGTGGCCGTTCCCGATGAGCGCATCGGAGCGCGATTGATGGCGTACGTGGTGCCGGGTGATTCTGCTCTCACTGCAGTCGGAACTCATGAAGTTCTGTTCGGAGCGGGTGCTGCGCTATATGGTCCCGGAGAGAATCGAGATGTGCAGCCAGTTGCCCAAAACGTCCACGGGCAAGATTGACAAGACTACACTGGAGAATGAAAGTAAACTCTATGCCGAGCGAACCGCAAATTGATTTGTCATCCATCAAGAACTTTATCCGTACCGAGCTGATTTACGACGACGAGAAGGACTTCGACGAAAACACCAACCTGATCGAGCGCGGAATCGTCGATTCGATGAGCCTGGTGCGGCTGATCTCGTTTCTCGAGGAAAACTACGAGATTCAGGTCCAGGACGAAGACATCGTGCCGGAAAATTTCTCGTCTCTGGCCAAGATCTCGAACTTTATTGCAGAGCGCCGCAAACGTGCCTAGAGATTTTCGCTCGATGCTTACCTTCAACGACTCCCCTGCTCCCTACCTTTGAACCATGAGCGGGTCCCGGGACCACCTCGCCCAGGGCCATACTCTTCCGATGATCGCGTGGTTACTAAAGTGTGCGGGTCCTTAACGATGGCCGTCTTTCGCTCCAGTTCCGGTGTTGTAGACTGAATTGATCTCTGTCGCGTGGCTCGACCTTCACCGTCGAGTTGCACTCCTAACTGTAAGAGTTTTCAAGACGTTGGTAGATATTCGGAGACTTACTTTTTCATGCCTCGTTTCCGGCGCATAGTTCAAAACATATTTTCCAACTGGTTCGCGCTCGCGATCACTACCCTGGTGGGCTTTTTTCTTTCCCCCTTTGTAGTGCACCACCTGGGAAATGTGACCTACGGGGTTTGGGTGCTTACCCTGTCCTTTGCCTCGTATATGAACCTTCTCGATCTGGGATTGAGAGGGGCGGTAACCCGGTTTGTTTCGAAGGGCGTGGCGCAGGCCAACTTCGATGAATCGAGTCAGGCGGTTTCGGGAGCGCTATGGATCCGGCTCTGGATAAGCCTGGGGATCGTGGCGGTCGGCTTTGTTTTGTCCGTGGTCTTCCATCGCATTTTTGCCATTCCGGTCGAGCTCCAGCGGGATGCTCGCCTCACGATTCTGATCACCTGTGTGAGTGTCGCGATCACTCTGTGGTCGGGTGTTTTTGGAAGCGTGCTTGCGGCTCTCCATCGCTTCGACCTGACCAGCTGTGTCAACATTTTGCAGACCTGCTTACGCGCGGCCGGGGTGGTCTGGCTACTACGATCGGGGCACGGCATCCTGGCTTTAGCGACCTGGGAACTATGTACATCCCTGGTGGCGAATGGCGCGTACGCGCTGTTTGCTTTCCGGGTTTTCCCGGAGCTGAAGATTGTCTTCGGACGGCCCAGCACAGCCACGCTCAAAAAACTTTGGAGTTACAGCTTTTATGTGTTCGTGATCCACACCTCGGTCCAGGTGGCGTACTACTCCGACAATCTGGTGGTGGGGGCGTTTGTGTCCCCGGCTGCGGTCACGGTCTATGCCATCGGCGGCATGCTCATTTCCTACGCGCGAAACATCATCACTTCGATGACTTCGACTTTCACGCCGCTGGCCAGCAGCTATGATGCCGTGGGCAACTTCGACAATCTGCGCCGCCTGGTGATCCATGGAACCCGGGCCGCGCTGGTGATCGCATTGCCTATTGAGGCTGCGCTGTTCTTTCGGGGGCACACGTTTATCCGGCTATGGATGGGCGATCAGTATGCCCAGCCCTCGGGGACGGTGTTACGAATTCTTCTCTTGTCGGTGGTCTTCGCCTCCGCCAACACCACCAGCGTGGGCATTGTATTTGGAATGGAAAAACTCAAGCCGGTCGCGCTGTGGGCACTTTGCGAAGCGTCCGCGAACCTGATTCTGAGCATCGTGCTGGTCCGTCAGATTGGGATTTATGGCGTGGCCTGGGGCTCGGCCATCCCCAGTGTTTTCTGCGAACTGATTTTGTGGCCTGCCTATGTTTCCAAGCTGGTGGGAATTCCGGTCAGGAGCTACCTTTGGCAGACCTGGATTCGTACCGGGTTGGCCGCGGTTCCCTTTGCGCTCGGATGTGTGGCGGTCGAGCGCTACTGGCACGCATCGAATCTGCTGGTATTTTTCGCGCAGATCGCGCTCCTGCTTCCGCTGGTTCCTTTGTTCCTCATGCTGATATTCCGGGACGAGGTGGGAGTGCAGATCCGCGAGTGGAAGCGGCGCCGCATGACGCCGGAGGCGAACGTCCTGGGCAATGAATATGAGCCCTCGACCACCAGCGTTCCATGATCGAAAGCGCCTGACAGGGACTTCTTGTCTTGCGTGGTTCGCGGTGGAAAGAGGCGTTTCAGAACGGTATAGGCAACAGACTAAAATCTTTGGTGAATGGACGAGTATTGGAGAAAGGACGTTCAATGAGAGTACTGGTAACGGGACACGGTGGTTATATCGGGACGGTTCTGGTTCCAATGTTTCTGGAGGCGGGCCACGAGGTGGTCGGACTGGACACGCATCTGTACCGCTCCTGCACGTTTGGCGCCGAGCCGGTCGCGATTCCTGAGATTGTGAAAGACCTGCGGGATGTGGAGGCGTCGGACCTCGAAGGCATTTGACGCCGTGGTGCACCTGGCGGCATTGTCCAACGATCCGCTGGGGAATCTGGATCCGCAGCTGACTTTCGACATCAATCATCTGGGGTCGGTGCGCCTGGCGCGCAAAGCCAAGGAAGCCGGAGTTCCGCGCTTCCTGTTTTCTTCTTCCTGCAGCACGTACGGCTCGGCGGGCGATGACATGCTGGATGAAACCAGCAGCTTCAACCCGGTGACCCCCTACGGTCAGTCGAAGGTGCTGGTGGAGCGCGACCTTTCGGAACTGGCAGACGGCAGGTTTTGCCCGGTATATCTACGGAATGCCACGGCTTACGGGGTTTCCCCGAAACTGCGTTTCGACCTGGTGCTGAATAACCTGGTGGCGTTTGCCATGACCACCGGCCAGGTGCTGATGAAGAGCGATGGAACGCCGTGGCGTCCGATTGTGCACATCGAAGATATTTCGCGCGCTTTTCTGGCGCTGATGACGGCCCCGACGAGCGTGGTCTGCAACCAGGCGTTTAACGTTGGAATCAATGAGGAGAACTACCGCATTCACGAACTGGCGGACATGGTGAAGGAAGTGGTGCCCAATTGCAAGATCGAGTTTGCTCCCGGCGCCGGACCCGACAAGCGCTGCTACCGGGTGGACTGCAGCAAGATCAGCCCGCCTGGTTCCGTCCTTCAAGCCGCAGTGGAACGCGCGCAAGGGAGTGCGTGCAACTCTACGACGCCTATCGCGCGGTCAACCTTACGCTGGAAGATTTTCAGAGCACGCGCTACTCGCGGATCGATTACATCCGCGGGCTGCTGCGCGACAAGCAACTGGACGCCGGGATTGCGCTGGACCGCGGCCGCAGCCACGCCGGCGGGCGTGCGCTGATAGAAGGTGACGAAACAGGCTTTGCCCGATCGGGTAAAACGAAAGGGAAGTGATTCCAGATGATTTTCACGGAAACCAAGTTGAAAGGCGCGTTCATCATCGACATCGAGCGCCGCGAGGATTCGCGCGGGTTTTTCGCCCGCGCTTTCTGCCAGCACGAGTTCGAGCAGCATGGACTGAAGCCGGTCATCGCGCAGGCCAACATCGCTTTCAATCACAAGAAGGGCACGCTGCGCGGGATGCACTTCCAGTTTCCACCCGCGCCCGAAACCAAGCTGGTGCGCGCCACCCGGGGCGCGATTCTCGACATCATCGTCGACCTCCGGCCGGAAAGCCCGACTTACCTGCAGCACGTGGCCGTCGAGTTGAGCGAGGACAACAGCCGCGCCCTGTATGTGCCGGAGCGCTTCGCTCACGGATACCAGGTGCTGCGGGACAAGACCGAGACCAGCTATCAGGTGGGCGAGTTCTACACTCCCGGCTCCGAAGGCGGGCTGATGTACAACGATCCTCAGCTGGGATTGCAGTGGCCTCTGCCGGTGTCGGTGATTTCGGAGAAGGACGCGGTCTGGAAGTTGCTGGACGAACAGGGAGCCGAGGTCAAGCGGCGCATGGCCAGGGGCCAGGCGAGAGAACCGGCCGGCAGATGGGATCGGGCAAGAACGGAAAGTAGCTCTGAGCTGAATCACTTGAAGGAATTTCACCATGATTATTGTAGATAACGCACTAAAAGCGCGGGAAAAAGAAGGCCGACCGATTCGCGTGGCTCTGATCGGCGCCGGCTTCATGTCGCAGGGCCTCGCAAACCACATCGTCAACACCATGACTGGGAATGCGCATGGTGGGCGTTTACAACCGGCAAGGCGCAACGGGCATTCGACCTGTGCACGTACTGCGGCGTGAAGGACGCGGTTGCTCCCACCCGGCAGGAGGAGGTCGATCTCGCCATCCGCGAAGGCAAGACGGTCGTCACCGAAGATGCCTTTCTGCTGGCCCGCTCCAAGGAAGTGGATGTGCTGGTGGACGTGACGGGCTCGGTCGAGTTCGGCGCGCGCGTGGCTTTCGAAGCGTTCAAGCACGGCAAGGACGTGATTCTGCTGAACGCCGAGATCGACGCGACCATCGGGCCGATTTTGCAGGTCTATGCGGCGAAGCATGGCGTAATCTTCTCGGCTTGCGACGGCGATGAGCCCGGGGTGCAGATCAACCTGTACCGCTGGGTCAAAGGGTCTGGGACTGACGCCGCGGGTCATCGGCAACGTCAAGGGACTGCAGGACCCCTACCGCAATCCCACCACGCAGAAGGGCTTCGCGGAAAAGTGGAAACAGAATCCGGCCATGGTCACCAGCTTTGCCGACGGTTCGAAGATCAGCTTCGAGCAGGCCATCGTGGCCAATGCCACCGGCTTCAAGGTGCAGTCGCGCGGCATGTCGCGCGGCATGGAATACAAGGACGACGTCATGAAGATCGGCAAGCTTTACGACATCGACGAAGTCGCGCAAGCTGGGCGGCATCGTGGATTATGTCGTGGGCACGCCGCTGACGAAGGTCTACGTGCTGGCCGAGCATCCCGATCCCAAGCAGCAGCACTATCTGAGCCTGTACAAAATGGGAGATGGGCCGCTGTATCCGTTCTTCCATCCCTACCACCTGGTCCACTTCGAGGTGCCGAACTCGATCGCACGGGTGGTGCTGTTCCGCGATTCCGTGGCCAAGCCGCTGGGCGGACCGATGGTGGAGGTTTGCGCCGTGGCCAAGCGCGACCTGAAGGCGGGCGAAATGCTCGACGACTACGGCATGTACATGACCTACGGCGAGGCGGTGAACGCCGACGAGATGTGCGCCAAGCACTATCTGCCGGAAGGGCTGGTGGAAGACTGCGTGCTGACCCGCGACGTGGCCAAAGACGCGGTCATCACTTACGAAGATGTCACGCTGCCGCCGAACCGGCTGGGCGACCAACTGCGCGCCGAGCAGTATCGTCACTTCCGCGGCGAGACCTGGCTGGAGGAAATTGTAGGTGCGCCCGCCCTGGCGGGAGGCCGCAAGTGAGGATACGAGGCAGCCGGAGAGGCCACTATGAAAGTCGTTCTATTCTGCGGCGGACAGGGCATGCGCATCCGCGATGCCGAAGATCTGCCCAAGCCCATGGTGCATATCGGCTACCGGCCCATCCTGTGGCACGTGATGAAGTACTACGCCCACTTCGGCCACAAGGATTTCATTCTCTGCCTGGGACATCGCGCCGACGCGATCAAGAATTACTTCCTCAACTACAACGAGTGCGCTTCCAACGACTTCATCTTGTCGGGCGGCGCCAAGAACCTGGAACTGCTGCACAGCGATATTCACGACTGGCGCATTACCTTCGCCGATACCGGGCATCAAGTCCAATATCGGCCAGCGGCTGAAAGCGGTGGAGAAGTATCTCGAAGGCGAAGAAGAATTTCTGGCCAACTACAGCGACGGCCTCACCGACCTGCCGCTGCCGCAGCAGCTCGATCATTTTCATCAGCAGGACAAGATCGCCAGCTTTGTTTGTGTCCGGCCGAACCTCAGCTATCACCTGGTTTCGGTGGAAGCAGGGCAATGGCAGCCTGGTTTCAGGGATTCATGCCATCGACAACGGCAGCGTGCGAATCAATGGCGGATTTTTTATCTTCAAGAAAAAAATCTTCGAGTACATGCGCGACAAGGAGGAACTGGTCATCGAGCCCTTCCATCGACTGGTGGCGGAAAAGCAACTGATTGGCTATACCTACGACGGCTTCTGGGCCAGCATGGACACCTTCAAGGACCGGCAGCATCTGGAAGGCCTGTATTCCGAGCGGCGCCGCCCCGTGGGAAGTTTGGAAGACCAATGTTGTACGCTGAGGATATTCACCGGGACCAGCGAGCATCTACCGGGCAGGAGACAAGCGGAGAGACATGCTTCCACTAGGCCTGCCCGAGGACCCAGCCGCGCCCCTGCAAGATTTTGTGCCTGGGAGCTCATTCCGATGACATCGAGATCGGGTGCGGTGGCACCATGCTGCGCCTCCTCTCGCATTACTCCAGCCTGGATGTGATCTGGGTGGTGTTCAGTTCCGGGCGCGCCCGCGAACTGGAAGCCCGCAGCAGCGCCGCGCTTTTCCTGAAGAATGCGAAGCAGCCAAACGGTCGTGGTCAAGAATTTCCGCGACGGCTTCTTTCCGTACGAAGGGCGCAGGATCAAGGAATTCTTCGAGGAGCTGAAGAAGGAGGTCAATCCGGACCTCATTTTCACCCACTACCGCACCGACCGGCATCAGGACCATCGCACCATCAGCGACCTGACCTGGAACACCTGGCGCCAGCATCTGGTGCTGGAGTACGAAATCCCGAAATATGATGGCGATCTGGGCACGCCCAACTGTTTTGTTCCCCTGACCCCCGAAATCTGTTCCCGCAAAATAAAGTACATCTGCGATGTATTTCAGACGCAAAGCAACAAGGCCTGGTTAACGGAGGATACCTTCCAGGCTTTGCTGAGGCTACGGGGAGTGGAGTGCGCAGCGCCGGAGAAATTCGCCGAGGCATTTTATTGTCGTAAACTGATGCTGGGGATAGAGCTTAGCTGGACACCGCTTGAAAACAAGGGTGGCCGGACGCGCCGCACCAGAGGCGTCTGAGAGCTGCTCTTTGGCGACGCAAGACCCTGCTCTGTAAATTGAGGCCGGAATGGATCTCCCAGTAGACCGCGCATAAGTGTCGGAGTACCCGTTCGCAACGGGGAGCGCTTTCTGCCGGAGGCACTGGATTCGCTACTGGCACAGAGCTTACAAGGATTTTGAGCTGATAATTTCCGACAACGCGTCGACCGATCGGACGCAGTCGATTTGCCGGGAATATGCTGCCCGTGACCCTCGGGTTCGCTACTACCGCAGCGAGCAGGATATGGGTCTGGCCAACAATTTCAACTGCTTGTTCATACGGGCCCGGGGAGAATACTTCAAGTGGGCGGCCGGCGGATGATGTCCACGAACCTGACTGGATTTCCGACTGTCTAGCTGTTCTGGAGCAGGACCCATCACGTCGTGCTGGTGTATGGGAAGACGAGATTCATTGATGAGAACGGTGACCCTGGTTGAGGAGACGGATCCCGGCTTCGATCTGCGGTTCGACGCTGCCATCGACCGCCTGCGTTATGTGATCTCAGCCACCTCCTGGGTCAATGCTATTTTTGGCCTGATTCGGACCCAGGAACTGGCAAAAACCCGGCTCTTTCCGAGCTACCCCGGAGGCGACTACCCCTTGCTCGCCGAACTTGCGGTTCTGGGCAAGTTTGTGGAAGTTCCCAACACTTTGTTCCGCCGCCGATTGCATCCGGGAGCGTCAAGCCAGAATGTCAGGAATTCGGGGTTCATGGTCCGCCTTTGGACCGCCGGCGGACGCAGGAGTTCGCCGACCTGGAGCCGGAGCCGGGACGACTTCAGGACCATTCTCAACTCGGGGTTGAGCGCGGGAGAGAAGCTCTCATTGGAGATGTCCCTTCTGCGCACAATGATAAGGGCCCGACGACGCCTTTGGGCCGAGCTGCAACGCGGCCTCTTTTCCCGGGGCTAGGCAAGAATCAGGCCGGTACCGCTACCTCCTCCTCCCTTCGTTCCGCTCCCTCCAGGAGTGCGATTCTGAGTAAACTACCCCGGCAGCCTACCTGAGTTATCTCTTACTTTGGCGGAAACCAATCCCCCGAAGTAACGTTACCAACGGGGAAGAGTAAGCCCCTTGTATCCCGAATATTTCCTGTTAGACTTGAATTCTCCCCAGAGAATTCATCGTGACAAGGACGCATATGAATTATTCCACCGACCAGGTGGGCCTTGTGCAGCGGCTGAAAAGCAAGGTTTCCGGGCTACGCCTGCGCCATGGCATTTCTTTGTCAGCTCGTGCCGAATTGAGGCGTGAATGGCAGCCAGAAGCGACTCGCGATATTCCACTCGATTGTGCGATCGCTGAGGGGCTGGCGTGGCTGGGCCGCGCACAGGATTATTCGAAATCTGCCGATGGCGGAGCAGCACGACACTATTGTCTTGTGACCGGATGGGGCGAGTCATACCCGGAGACGACCGGCTACATCATTCCGACGTTGATTCGTGAAGCCCATCTCACCGCCGACAAAACGTTGTTGGAACGGGCGCGAAGAATGCTGGACTGGCTGACCAGTATCCAGATGTCGTGCGGAGCATTTCAAGGCGGAACGATCGGCGAGTCTCCCGTTCTGCCCGTCACGTTTAACACCGGCCAGAGCCTGATCGGGCTGACCGCCGGCGTCGCTGAATTTGGACCGGTTTACCGCAAACCCATGATGGCTGCGGCGGACTGGCTGGTGAGCACGCAGGATATCGATGGCTGCTGGCGCAAACATTCAACTCCGTTCGCTGCTCCTGGAGAAAAGGCATACGAGGCCCATGTCTCCTGGGGCCTGTTCGAAGCCGCTCGCCTGGAATCGGGCTACGGTTATGCCGAAGCTGCCATGCGAAACGTGAATTGGGTGCTGTCCCAACAGAATGTCGGCGGCTGGTTTGCGAACTGTTGTTTGTCCGATCCGTATAACCCTTTAACCCACACTCTGGGATACGCTCTGCGCGGTTTGATCGCCTGTTACGAGTTCTCCGGGGACCGCACGATTCTGCATGAGGCTTGCAGGACAGCGGAAGGTGCGTTAAGCGCGCTGCGTCCGGATGGATTTCTGCCGGGCCGGCTTGACAGCCAATGGATCGGCACCGTTTCCTGGGCCTGTCTTACGGGCACGTCGCAGATGGCGGAGTGCTGGCTCCTCCTTTATCGCGCCACCGGAGATGTGCGTTTTAAGAATGCTGGAATGCTCGCCAATCGCTATGTGAGATCGACCGTGCGTCTCAGTGGCCCTCCCGAGACTCGGGGCGCGGTAAAAGGCAGTTTCCCGGTTTCGGGAGGTTACTTGCCGTTCCAGTATCCAAACTGGGCCTGCAAGTTCTTCATCGACTCGAATAGCCTGGAGAAAACGATTTGCGAGGAAGATGATGAATCTGCAATTCCGCTCCACACTCAAGCCGCCGCTCCATCTCTTTGAATGCACGGCGGCGTGTGATCCGGCCAATCCGTTTCATACCTCGCAATACGTGAAGGCAAGTGAATCTTTGGGGAAGCGCGCCTGCCTGGTGGGTCTGTACAACGGGGACAACCTGGTTGCGGGCTGTCCAGCCTTCGTGTCTGGTTCATTTCTGACCCGTAGCCTGGTGATCGATTCTCTGCCTGCCATACCGAGTCCGGAGCTCTTCTGGCGTGGCCTCCTGGATCTTTGCCGCAGCTTGAAAGTCTGGCGCCTGCAGATTGGCACTTATGCGTCTCCGGCCGCAGAAATTCCCCATCTGCCCGGAGAAATGGGCCGTCAGACCCGTTGCGAACATGTGCTCGACCTGAACCGGGAAGACATTCTGGAAGGTGCCAGCAGCCAGCACCGCCGCAATGTTTCCCGCGCTTCCAAGGCTGGATTGACGATTGTCCGAACGCTTGAAGCTGGGGCCCGGGCACGCCATGTCGCGCTCATGAATGCTTCGCTGGAGCGGAGGGCCAAACGCGGCGAGGCCGTCGGGAGCAGCCGCCAGGATGCACGGCTATCAGCGTTGCTCAGTAACGGCGCAGGCGAACTCTTCCAGGCGACCAATGGACAGCAGATTCTATCTTCGATTCTGATCCTGAGGGCGAGCCAGGGAGCGTACTATGAGTCGGCCGGCACGTTGCCAGAAGGCATGAAGATTGGCGCTTCGCCCTTTCTGGTGTCACGAGTCGCTGCTATTCTGAAGGGAGAAGGCTCTCGTATTTTCAACCTGGGAGGAGCCACCGCGGAGAATCCTGGGCTGGTTCGATTCAAAACTGGGTTTGGGACGCGGGAGGTTGCACTCGAGGCAGCTTCTTTTTGTCCGAAATCCGTGGTAGAGGCCAGAGTTCAGACGGCTCTGCGTGCCGGCCTGGCATGGATCAGGCAGTAACGTGGCGCGATCAGGTCGGACATCAAGAGTCGCGAGGTGACTTCAGGTTGGAAGGTTAGTTTGCAGAAAGAGCTAGAATAGCCAGGAGAGCGGGCTGTGTATCTCAATTTTTTTGGATTGAAGGAACAACCCTTCGGCGTTACACCGGATCCGCGCTTCCTGTACCTTAGCGAGGCGCACAAGGAAGCGCTGGCTTCCTTGTACTATGGCATCGAAGCCAATCGCGGATTTATAGGGCTGATTGCGCAGCCCGGCATGGGCAAGACCACGATGCTGTTCCACTTGCTGGAGACGTTTCGCACTTCGGCACGCATCGCCTTTCTCTTTCAGACCCATTGCAATTCGCGGGAGTTCATGCGCCTCTTGCTGGCCGAGCTCGGCAGCGAGGAGGACACGCAGGACCTGGTCCGCATGTACGACGAGTTCAACAAGTGTCTGCTGCAGATCGCCCAGGCAGGCCATCGCCTGATCGTGGTGGTTGACGAAGCGCAGAACCTCGAGCCCGAAGTGTTGGAAACATTGCGCCTGCTATCCAACTTTGAGACTTCGCAGGCCAAGCTGATGCACATCATTCTTGCGGGGCAGCCGGCGTTGGCGCAAAAGCTGGCCAGCCCTCGCCTGGCTCAGTTGCGTCAGCGGGTCTCGATTGTGCAGGGACTGGCTCCGCTTTCCCATGGGGAAGTCAAAAACTATGTGGAACACCGGCTGCGCATCGCAGGTTACAGAGGCGCCGCGATTTTCACCGACGAGGCCTACGAGGCCATTGCGGTTGCCACCGAGGGCATCCCGCGCAATGTAAATAATTTCTGCTTCAATGCGCTTTCCCTGGCCTGTGCCCTGCGCAAGAGGACAGTTGATTCCGATGTCGTCAACGAGGTGATGTCTGACCTCGATATCCAAAGGCTGACCTGGGGTTTGCCCTCCGAAAGCCTGGAGTCGCCTTTCACCCGGCCTCCGAACGTGGCCGATTCCCCGGCCGAGGTGGAGAACTACAAAGAGATTTCCAATGCTGCGGAAGCCGCCGCTTATATGCAGCAAGTCTCGCTGAAATTGCGGACCTGGCGGGAGTCATTGCAAAGCTCACCCGGGGGTATCCGACGGCCCACGCCCACTCCATCAGCCACCAAATAGGAGCGGGGATGGGTTTTCGTCTCCGGCTGTTTTGCAGCCGCTGTTGCCCCGGCCTTGTGCCGCAGTCGCCGAATTTTCCCTCTGGAACTACAGTTACCAACGGAAATTGACGCGAGGTCAGGCAATAGTACACTCGACGGTAAGGAGTTGTGTGCATGCATATTCTTCACGTAGTGGGCGCGCGGCCAAATCTCATGAAGGTTGCGCCCGTGCTCAGCGGTCTCAAGCAGTATCCGAAGATGAAGCAGACTCTGGTGCATACCGGACAGCACTACGACTCCAATATGTCCGATGTGTTCTTTCAGCAGCTTGAGATTCCGGCTCCAGACTTCAACCTCGGCGTGGGGTCGGCAAGCCATGCGCGCCAGACCGCGGAGATCATGACCCGATTTGAGCCTGTGGTACTGGAACGCAAGCCGGACCTGGTGCTGGTGTACGGCGACGTCAATTCGACAGTTGCGGCTGCCCTGGTTTGCTCGAAGCTGCTGGTGCAGGTGGGACACGTCGAGGCGGGACTGCGCTCCTTCGACCGCGGCATGCCTGAAGAAATCAATCGCCTGGTCACGGACCAACTGGCCGACCTTTTATTTACGCCGTCGGATGACGGCAACAGGAATCTGGAGCACGAAGGTATCCCGACGGGCAAAGTCCACCTGGTCGGCAACGTCATGATTGATTCCCTGGTCCGGCTATTGCCGGTGGCCATGAAAGAGAAACTCAACGGATTGCCGGACCGCTACGTGCTCGTGACCCTGCATCGCCCGGCCAATGTAGATGACGACCGCATCCTGAAATTGATCCTGGGATACTTGCTTGAATTGAACACCCAGGTAAAAGTGGTTTTCCCGGTGCATCCGCGGACCCGCCAGCGCATTGCCGACTTCGGGATTGACGTTCGCAAACTGGACTTGCGGGAACCCTTGCCCTATGTCCAGTTCCTAGCCCTGCAGCGCCGTGCCACTGCGGTGGTGACTGACTCCGGCGGTATACAGGAAGAGACCACGTATCTGAAAGTGCCGTGCCTTACGTTGCGCAACAACACTGAGCGCCCGGTCACCGTCACCATGGGAACCAACATCCTGATTGGGCAGGACGGAGGCACGCTTCGAGCTGAGTTAGGCAAAATCCTCGACGGCAAACAGAAGGCGGGCACAATCCCGCCTCTTTGGGACGGACACGCGGGAGAACGCATTGCGGAAATCCTTAACAAACTCTAATCAAATATGCGCCTAGTCATAAAAGTCGGTACCAGTCTGATTGCGCCCGGGGGCCGCATTGACACAAAACGCATGCGGGCGCTGGTCGATCAGCTCGATCTTTCGCAACACGAATATCTGATCGTCAGCTCGGGAGCGATCGCTTCCGGCATGGCCCACCTGGATCTGGGTGAGAGGCCGGTGTCGGTGCCCCTGATGCAGGCCTGCGCCGCTGTGGGACAAAGCCTGCTGATGCACACCTACGAACAGCTTTTTTTCGGCAAGAAGGTTGTGGCCCAGCTGTTGCTCTCGAGCGATGACTTTACTTCCCCTGTGCGCTATCGCAACCTGCAGAACGCGCTGCACGAGTTGTTGAATCTTGGGGTGGTACCGGTGGTCAATGAGAACGACAGCGTCTCGGTCCGCGAACTGGTCGGGGCATTCGGAGACAATGATGAACTCAGCGCCCTGCTGGCGAAGGCGGTGAAGGCGGACTGGCTGATCCTGCTGACCGACGTGGATGGCTTCTACGTTCCTGACGGCAAAGGCACCCGGCTGTTGCGCACCGTGGACAAGGTCACACCACAGATGGATGCGTTATGCAACGGTCACGGCCAGCTGGGCACGGGAGGCATGCGCTCCAAGCTGCGCGCGGCCAAGGTGGCAAGCGAAGCTGGGACAAACGTTGCTATCGCAAATGGGGGCCACCCGCAGGCGATTCCGTCGGCCCTGGAGCATAAGATCGGGACCTACTTTCCGCCATCAGGCAAGAAGACATCGGCCGGCGACTGAGAGTCGAACCACGGTCAGAGAATTCGCTCGGGCCTCGGAATGTTCGTGGCCCGGCTCCCCCGGCAGGCAATTCCCATCGGTCTGGCAGCAAACCGAAAACGTCGAGCTGACCTTGGGTGCCGACATAGACCTTTCCGTTGGCCACAGTGGGCACGGTAAACTTTACCGCGTTGCCCGCGACCCCCGTTCCGCTGGTTGGACTGCTGTAGAGCTGAGCGGCAAGGTTGGTGGCATCAGAGGCATTCGGCACGGCTGGACCACTGGGATAAGCGCTGATATCCAGGGCCCAGACGATTCCTCCAGAGGTACCGTTGGCTGAGACTGCAGGCACGGCCCCGCGTTTACTGTAGATGCCGCTCGAATGGGAGTGGGGCGTGGACGAAATCGTGCCGCTCGCGATGGTGAACTGCTTGAGATAGTCGGAGATCGCGGCAACCTAGATGTTTCCGTTCCAATAGGCAGGTGGACCAAAAATCCCTCCGATGACCTGCATGGCATTCAGGACATCGACCTCCTGCAGGTCCTGGCTCAGGACGGAATTGAATTTCCCCAGGTCGGTTTGATCGAGCAGGAAAATCTTGCCGGGCTTTCCAGCCGCGATCATCAGATGGGGATGGGCCGGAGTGCCCACCGAGTCCGGAAGTAATACCACCGACGACGATCACAAATCGACGTCCCCACTATTGAGCAGCAATTCGTTAAACGGTGTGAAGTAATCGAGTACGCTGCCGCTGGCGTTCAGCTTCACTACCGAATCTGAGTAGTTGATCCCGCCCGAGTCCGCGTCGAACGCTCCGTTCGCCGTCTCCACGAAAATGTTGCCGGAAGCATCCGCGGAGGGGCCGCCTCCCGATTGCCAGATTGCGCCCTGATGGTTGCCGCTAGTGGCGTCGGTGGTTGACCGGACGAACCTCTGGGTGAGGGTCGCCGCATCGTAACCCATTCTTCGGTACAGGGCGAGTAGCGACCCAAGCCACAATTCGCGGATTATAAGGGGCGCAAGCTATGACCCACAAGTGGCGCGGGAGTGGCGGGAGAGAGCATTGCGGCTGGTGCCACGCCGGCCCGGAAGGATCCGTACTTTTCGCCCATCGCGGGCGGATGAGACAATAGGCAATCATCATGCGGGCCATTCTGGAAGACGTACGCTCCGGGGCAGTCAGCAGCCAGGAAGTCCCTCAGCCCGAGCTGCGTCCGGGCGGCATTTTGCTGCGCACGGCGTTTTCGGCGATCAGCGCCGGCACCGAACTGGCGCATCGCGAGCAGGTAGAAAAATCCCTGCTAGGTAAGGCCCTCGCCCGTCCGGATCTGGTGCGCCAGGTGGTGGATTTTGCGCGGACGGCGGGGATCAAAGCGGCGTACCAGCGGGTGCAGTCGCGACTGGACATGCTCGCTCCGCTGGGCTATAGCTGCTCCGGAACGGTGATTGCCGCGGGTCAGGGTGCGCACGAATTTCATCCTGGCGATCGCGTTGCCTGCGCCGGCGCCGGCTATGCCAGTCACTGCGAGGTCAATTTCATCCCCAAAAATCTGGCCGTCAAGGTCCCGGACGAGGTTTCCCTGGAGGCGGCTTCGCTGAGCGCGATCGGGGCCATCGCGCTGCAGGGATTCCGTCAGAGCCAGGCGGTGCTGGGAGAGGTTGTCGTCGTCATCGGTGCCGGGCTGGTGGGAGTGCTTACCATTCAATTGGCCAAGGCGGCTGGCTGCCGGGTGATCGCCATTGACCGCGATTTGCAGAGAGTGGAACGCGCCCGGAAGTTTGGCGCCGATCTGGCGCTGGGCTCGGGGGACCGCGAAACGCCGTCGCGAGTGAAGGAATTCGCCCGCTACGGAAGCGACGTTGCGATCGTCACCGCTGCTTCTGCTTCGAGCGAACCGGTCGAACTGGCGGCAGATATTTCCCGCGATCGCGGACGCATCGTCGTGGTCGGCGCGGTGGACCTTGGAGTCTCGCGCCGGGCGATGTACCAGAAAGAGCTGTCGCTGGTGCTATCCCGTTCCTACGGACCCGGCCGCTACGATGCGCGATACGAAGAGGATGGCCACGACTACCCCGTCGCCTATGTGCGCTGGACGGAGAAGCGGAACATGGAAGCTTTCCTGGATTTGCTGGCCTCGGGGGCGATCAATGTGGCACCGGTGCTCGAGCACCGTTGTCCGGTCGAGCAGGGAGGCGCAGCCTATCAGGAGTTGAAGAACACCGGTGCGTACACGGTGCTGGTGGAGTATCCCGGCCGTGTTCTCATACCTATGCCTGCGGCGAGCGGCCGCAGCGGACCGAACGGCGGTGCACGCCGCGGACCGGGGAAATTCGAGTGAGTTGCATTGGCGCCGGGAGTTTCGCCCGTGCGGTTATTTTTCCGGCGCTGCGGAAGAACCGAGCGGTGGCGCTGCACTCGGTGGCCACCGCTTCCGGGATTGCATCGGAATCGGCACGCCGGCTGTTTGGCTTTACCCGCGCCGTGGCGCCCGCGGACTTGCTCCAGGACAAGGACACGGACGCGGTATTTATTCTGTCCCGTCATGACAGCCATGCGCAATACGTCGTGGCCGCGCTTTCCAGTCACAAACCGGTCCTGGTAGAGAAGCCGCTGGCGGTGAACCGCGAGCAGTTGGAGGAAATCCGCAGCGTTTATCGAGCGCGAAGGAAGCGGACCCGGCCCCTTTTCTCATGGTCGGATACAACCGGCGTTTCGCGCCGTTTACCGAAAGGCTCAGAGAATTCTTCGCGGGTCGTCAGGAGCCCATGGTGGTGAGTATTCGGGTCAACGCCGGATACATTCCTCACGATCACTGGGTGCAACAGAACAGCAGTGGAGGGGGCAGGATCGTGGGGGAACTCTGCCATTTCGTGGATTGGGCGCGGTGCGTGGTGGGCTGCGGCATCGTCAGCGTCGCCGCCAACGTGCTGCCCGACGGAGCCCGCTACAATCGCGACAATGTTGTGGCAACGCTCACCTTTCAGGATGGCTCTATCGCGAACATTTCCTATCTGGCCAACGGCGACCGGTCGGTCCCCAAGGAGCTGTTGGAGGTGTTCTGCGAAGGCAAGGTGGGACGGATCACAGATTTCTGCACGCTGGAGCTGGCGCGCGGTGGAAAGACCAGGCGCACCCGGTCTGGGCAAGACAAAGGACATAATCGCGAGATCGAATTCACGGTGGACGCCATGCGCAGGGGTGAAGGCTCGCCCATCCCGTTCGAAGAACTGGTGGAAGTCTCCGAAGCCACCCTCGCGATTGAGGGAGCCATCAGCAGCGGAAAATCAATTTCGCTGCGCCCCCCTCCACCCATCCTACCCACGGGTGAAGGACTTTGACTCTGCGCGTCCAGAGTCCTTCGGTGTCCGCCAACCCTCAATCGTGATCAGGAGTTCGGAACCGTGACCTTGACATGGTTGGAGTGCTTGCTTTCCTTGCCCTTCCTGTTCACCGCGGTCGTCGTATAGAAGTATGTTGAGCCGCCCACGACCGAGGCATCGGTAAAGGTGGCCTGGAGATGGGGAGAGCCGGTTAACCGGGTGAACGGGCCTTTCGCCGCGACCCCGCGGTACACGTGGTAACCAGCCACTGCAGTTGCCGGAGCGCGCCAGGCAAGAGTCACGCGATGGGCAGGGGTCTGCGGTTCCGTTGCCATTGAAGATGGCGTGCGGAGAATTGTCGGCGTTGCTGACGAATTTGATGTTGCCGGAGACTTGCCCTGCGGATTTCGGCGCGAATGTGACCTTGAAATGGGCGCTCTGTCCGGCCGGAACGGTAAGGGGAAACACAATGCCGGCGATAGAGAATCCGGGTCCGCCCCAGTCGGCCGATCTCACGATAATACGGGCGTTGCCGGCGGTCAGAGTTGCGGACAGGGCCTTCTTCGTGCCCACGGTCACTTTGCCAAAATTAAGCGTCGCGGGGAATACGCCGAGATCACCCGCTGCGACCGCATGGCTGGTAGCGGAACCGTCTGTGCTGCTCAAGTTCCCGCCTCCGCAACCCAGCAGAAGAGCTGTGGTCAAGATGGTCAAGCCTACAAACAATCGTCCGTGCATGCGCGCAGTGCTCCTTAAAAAGGGAATGGTTCCAAAACGACCAGAAAAATCAGTGACTACGACGCCGGAACCTTACGTCCGCCGGGTCTTTTGATACTTCGGTAAACCGGCTGGAACTTCCTGCTGCGTGAGGCCAGGACAGCAAAGCACGCCGATGAAGTTCCAACTTGTTAATGACCCGGGAAGGGGTACGCGAGCAAGGTAACGTGGTAACCAGAAGGCGAGAAGATGTCACTAGTACATAACTATCGAACGTAGAGCGGGCTCAGGTCGCGTGACACGGGCTTCGATGGGGAGGCGGACGCCGCCTTCGAGCGGGCCAGGGCCATGGCATCGGGAGCCGCTGAAAATGCGGGGAAGAGAGGGTACAGGCGGTACGCTTGCGCGGGCATTCGCACCCAAGGGAAAGGGGCGTGAAATTCTCACGCCCCTCTTTTACTCAAAGGTTTGCAAACCTCGCGCGATGTCCCTAGGGAGTGGGGATCACAGCCTGGGTCTGATTTGAGTTTCCGCTTTCCTTGCCGGATCCGTCCACGGCTGTAGTGACATAGAAATAAGTCTGGCCGGAGAGAACCGAGCTGTCCACAAAAGTGGTATCCGCATTCATGGAAGTGATTTTCGAATACGGGCCGCCGGTTGTGGTGCCACGATAAACGTTGTAGCCGACCACGCTGGAGGAGCTGGGGTTCCAGGACAGAGCCACACTGTGTTGCGGGGCGGGCGTGCCGGTGCCGCTGAGGGCTTGAGTGATGGAAGCGTTGGCGGCATTGCTGCTGAAAGTTCCGCTGGCGGAGGCGGCCCCGCTGGACTGAGGCTTGAAATTGACGGTGAACGAAACGCTCTTTCCGGCGCTCAGAGTAAGCGGCAGGGAGAGCCCGCTGATAGTGAACTCTGAAGTGGTCATGCCAGCGTCGGAGACTGTGATGCTGGAGCCAGTGGCGGTCAGAGTGGCGGTCAGGCTCTTGCTCTGTCCCACCACCACGTTGCCGAAGCTCAATGAGGCCGGGCTTACGGCCAACTGGCCGGCGACAGTTGCGGTGCCCGCCAGGGTAATGGTGAGGTTGGGATTGGAAGCGTCAGAAACTACCGCGATCGATCCCGTGGCGTTGCCGCCGGAAGTCGGATTGAAGGCCGCGGCGAAGGTAAAACTTTGTCCTGGTTTCAAGGTCATGGGAAGGGTCAATCCGGTGACGCTGAAGCCGGTGCCTGAGACCTGGGCCTGCGTGATGTTGACGTTGGTCCCGCCCGAGTTGGTCAAAGTCTCCGTCTGGCTGGCAGTGCCGTTGACTGGAACGCTGCCAAAACTGAGACTGGAATCGCTGGTACTCAGTACTCCAGGGGTGGCGACATTGGCGGTCAGCGGAATGCTCAGGCTGGAGTTGGAAGCGTTGCTGGTGACGGCCAGACTTCCACTGGCCGCGCCGTTTGCTGAGGGCGTGAAGGTGACGTTGAAAGTCGTGCTCTGGCCCGCGGCCAGCGCCACGGGCAGGGTCAGGCCGGTCATGGTAAAGCCCGCGCCGGACAGATTAGCCTGGGTTATGGTGAGACTGGAGCCGCCGGAGTTGGTGAGCGTCTCCGCAAGGGTCTGAGGCGTTCCCACCTGTCCTGCGCCGAAGTTCAGGCTGGACGGGGTTGAGGTCAGGGTGCCCGCCGTCGCTGCGCTGGCGGTGAGCGGGCACCGCGAGAGTGCCGTTCGAGGCATCACTGGCGAATAACGCCGTTCCGCTTGCGGCCCCACCCGACTGGGGATTAAAAGTGACGCTGAAGGCCACGCTCTGGCCTGCGGCCAGAGTCAGGGGCAGGTTCAATCCGCTGATGGCGAAACCGGGTCCGGAAACACTGGCCTGAGACACGGTCACGCTGGAGCCGCCAGAGTTGGTGAGCGTGGCCGACAGAGTCTGCCCGTTGCCCACCTGCACGCTTCCAAAACCAAGGCTGGAAGGGTTCGAGATGAGTGCGCCCGGGGCGGTAGCCACGGCTGATACCGGCACGCTCACCACCGGGTTCGCTGCGTCGGTAGTCACTGCGATGCTGCCGCTGGCGCTGCCCGCTGACTGCGGCGCGAAGGTTACGGTGAAGCTCTTGCGCTGGCCCGCCGCGAGAGTCATGGGGAAGCTGAGCCCGCTCATTCTGAAGCCCTTGCCGGTCACCGTTGCCTGGCGGACGGTCAGGTTCGAGCTGCCGGAGTTAATCAGGGTCGCTGACTGGGTCTGGCTGGCACCGATCTTTACGCTGCCCAAAGCCAGGCTGGTGGGCAAAACCGCAAGTTGTCCGGAGCCCATGCCCGATCCTGAGAGGGAAACGCTGACGACGGTCGCGATCGTGACGCCCGACATCGAATTGGAGGAATTGAAAGCTACCTGAGTCTCTCGGCCCCGCCCGCCAAACGTAATGGGCCGCTTGGGCAAGTTTCCCAAGACTCTGGCGATGACGGAGACGGTCCCGCTGCTGGCTCCTGTCGCAGCCGGAGCGAACTTCACGCCGATATTGGTGCTGCCTCCGGCCGGCAGCGTGAGGGGCAGATTCTGCGCCGCCAGACTGAAGCCCTTTCCTGAGGCCACAATGCTAGTGACGGTGATCGGTGCTCTTCCCGGGTTGGAGAGTGTGGCCGATTGGGTTTGGCTCTGGCCCATCGGCACGTTCCCGAAACTGATGCTGGTTGGATTCAGGTTGAGCCGGCCGCTCATGATCGCCGTGCCTCGCAGGGCAAAGGTGGTGGACAAACGAACCTGATTGCTGGCGAGAACCACTCGGCTCTCTGACGTGCCGCCACTCTGCGGCGAATAGGCGATCTGCAGGACGGTGCGCTGACCCGGCGCCAGCGTCAGGGGCATTTTTTGACCGGTGACCGTGAAGGCGGATGTTCCCGGTCTGAGTCTGGGTGATTACGATCGGAGAACGGCTGGTGTTGGAGACGGTGCTGGTGCGTACGGCGGTGGTTCCGACGGGCACGCTGCCAAAATCCACGACCGCCGGGGTGGCCACGAGCCCGCTGCTCGTTTGCGCGACCGGGGTGCTGGCGTCAAGGGCCCCACAGCCCAGCATGGTCATCAAAAGGAAGAGAACCGATTACCAGATTACCGCGAGTGCCGAATTCCTTCACGGAAGGCCTCTAAAAGCCGTACGGCCATACGGCGGGGGATTTACCAGCTCGCTGCACCATTCCGAGTGCCAATCCGGGAACTGACTGAAACGTGGAATAGTGCAGCCAAGTGCAGTCTGCTCTTGGGGTTGCCGACACGGGTAGATACCGGAAGTGAATGTAGGGAGCGGCCACATGGCCATGCCCAAATTGGAACGCGGGTTACCCAGGGTCACCATGTGCCCTGGGGATGACCAGAAAAGCGGCGGCAAACTGTGCCGGATTTTGCCGTGGCAATTGTGTTGTCAGTACCGAAAACACTGGCGAAATCGCAGTTCTGGGGAGTCGATACCTGGCCGCGAGCGGACATGAACAGTCACCGGCGGCAGCTATCTTCCGAGCGATCGCGATGCAGTAGTCTTGTTACGCAGGTTTGCCAGGTTACGAAAGGACAAGTCGGGTACGGTGGTGTTTCCGCATGGCTAGCGCGAATCTCAAGCAGGCCGCTCCCAAGGGCATCATTCTGGCGGGTGGATCGGGCACCGTCTCTATCCCGTGACCCATGCCGTCTGCAAGGGCCTGCTTCCGATCTATGACAAGCCCATGATTTATTACCCGCTGTCCACGCTGATGCTGGCGGGGATTCGCGACATTCTCATCATTTCAACCCCGCAGGACACACCGCAGATTCGAACAATTGCTGGGAGATGGGACGCGCTTCGGCCTGAATTTTCAGTACGCGGTGCAGCCGCGGCCGGAAGGAATCGCGCAGGCGTTTCTGGTGGGCCAGCGACTTTATCGGCAGCTCGGGGTGCGCCCTGGTGCTGGGTGACAACATCTTTTACGGACACGACCTGGCCAAAATCATTCTGCAGGCTGGTCAGCCGGAAGCTGGTGCGCGGGTATTTGCCTACCCGGTGCAGGATCCCGAACGCTACGGCGTGGTGGAATTCGACGCGCAGGGCAACGCGCTCAGCGTGGAGGAGAAACCCAGGACGCCAAAATCGCGCTATGCCGTCACCGGACTTTATTTTTACGACAATCAGGTGGTGGAGATCGCCAAAGCTCTGAAGCCATCGGCCCGCGGGGAACTTGAGATCACGGACGTCAACCGGGAATATTTGCGCCGCAAGCAGTTGCATGTTGTGGTCATGGGACGAGGCATGGCGTGGCTGGACACCGGGACCCACCAGGCCATGCTGGAAGCGGCGCTGTTCATACAGACCATCGAAACCCGCCAGGGGCTTATGGTGGCGTGCCCGGAGGAGATTGCCTTCCGCTACGGATACATCACGGCGCAGCAACTGGAGGAGACGGCAGCGTCAATGAAAGGCAATGGTTACGGCGTGTACCTGCAGCAACTGCTCCGGGAGAGGGTGTTCTGAAAACCAATTCAGCAATCGTTCCCGCCATGAAGGTCACGGAAACCACTCTGCCGGGAGTGCTCATTCTCGAGCCCCGGGTTTTCCATGACTCCCGCGGCTTTTTCCTGGAGAGCTACAACGAAAAAGCGATGGCGGAAGCGGGCATCCGGGAGCGTTTTGTGCAGGACAACCATTCGTTTTCCACTCGCGATGTGGTGCGGGGCCTGCACTACCAGGTGCGGCCGCAGGGCAAACTGGTACGGGTCGCGGTGGGTGAGATTCTTGATGTAGTGGTGGACTTGCGGCGAAGTTCGCCGACTCTTGGCCGATGGTGCGGCATGAACCTTTCGGAGGCGAAGCAGCAGATGTTGTGGATTCCGCCCGGGTTCGCTCACGGATTTCGGGTTCTGTCGCAGAACGCTCACGTGCTCTACAAAGCCACCGATTTCTATGATCCCGAGGCGGAGCGCACAATTGCCTGGAACGATGTCGTATTGAACATCGACTGGCAGCTGGCCGGTCCACCCACACTCTCCGACAAGGATCGTCGAGCGGGCGCCTTTCGAGAGGCAGAGCTTTTCGGTTAGGAAGTTGCAGTTGCAGTGATTACTCGGAACGTTTTCCAAGGAGATGGGCATGACGAGTTCGCGCAGAAACTTTCTCCGCTCCATGGGGGTCGGCACCGCCGTGGGGATGGCTGCACGCTGGTCTGTGGGAGAAACCCCTGCCACTCACGCATCGGACAGGGGAAGAGCAGGCCGCTCCGGTGGATTCATTTACCTGGACAATAATGAGAACCCCTATGGTCCGTCCGCGAAAGTGGCCGACGCCATCCGCTCGGCTACCGGCATGGTGAACCGGTATCCCTTCAGGAAATACGAAGAGGTGACAGAACAGATCGCGCACTTCCACCGGGTGAAACCGGAGAACGTGCTCTTTGCCTGCGGGTCAACAGAAATCCTCCGGGTTGCAGCCTGTGCCTTTGCCGGTAGCGGACGGCAATTCGTTCATGCGGTACCTACGTTCGGCGCGATCGAGCAGTATGCCAAGGCAGTAGGTTCGGAAGTGGTGTCGGTGGCACTCGATCCGGGTTACGCCCATGATCTGGGTGCCATGTTGGCCCGCACGAATACATCCACGGGGCTGGTTTATATCTGCAACCCAAACAATCCCACGTCGTCGCTGACCCCCCGAAAAGCGATCGAGGACTTCGTTGAGCGGTTGCCAGTCAGCACCCGAGTCTTGATCGACGAGGCCTATCATCAATATGTTGTTCCCACTGGGACGTACGCTTCCTTTATCGATACTCCATTGAACGACGATCGAGTAATCGTCACCCGCACGTTTTCCAAAGCGTATGGGCTGGCAGGGTTGAGGCTGGGATACGCGGTGGCATCCCCGCAGGCGATTGAGGCCATGCGCAAGTTCCTCACTGCCAACAGCCTCAATGCCATTGTGGCTGAGGTGGCAGGCGTTGCCCTCGACGACGTCAAGGGATTGGCTGAGTCCACGAAACGTAATACTGATCAACGCCAGGAGTTCCTGAATTCCTCCAATATCAGGAGCCTGAAACCAATTGACCCTCACGCCAATTTCGTCATGGTTGACGTACAGCATCCGGTGGAGGAGGTCATCGAGCATTTCCGCCGGCACAACATTCTGATTGGGAGCCGCGTTCCGAGCCTGGCAACACACATGCGTGTCTCCTTCGGGACTGCGGCTGAAATGGTCACCTTCTGGAAGACGTGGGACCTGCTGCCCTGGTCGCACAACATGATCCATCGGATGTGAACTGGTGCAGATGAGACGGTTCCTGGCTAGACCTTGATTACAGATTTATGTTTCTTCCGTGGTGGGTCTCGGCCGGAGCTCGAAAAAAGTTGGACTGCACCCTTGACATACAGAGCCGGGAAGCACAGAATCGCTCGCAACCACGGTAATCACCAGCCTCTTTACCCACCAGCCTTTGGAAGCACTGCGCCTCAAAACTCCCCCGAACCAGACCGCCTGGGAAGGCGCACCCTGGTTCAAACAGGAAGGCAGCACCATGATGAGTATCGTTCGTAATCTGTGGCATGAAGACCAGGGTCAGGACATCGCTGAATATGCAGTGATGCTGGCGGTGATTCTGGTGATTGTGGTCGGCACCATACGATTGGTGGGCAGCAATGCGAACAACGTGTTTTCGTCCGTAGGCAGCGCCGTCCAATAGCGGTTGCGTCGAATCGCGCAAGAGGCGAGCCCGAGAGTATGGGCGCGCGTGAGGACGGGTGTGTGGCGCGGGCGCCCCCGCCCGCGGCTTTTGATTTTGAATTTTGAATAACGACGGGCGGGCGAGAATCGGCGGATCTCCGGCAAACACCGGGATGCGTGTTGATGTTATGACGCCGGTCGGTCGGATTCTCCATGGCTACCAGACAAGATCAAAAGCCGCGGGCGAGGGCGCCCGCGCCACACAAGATCTACTTCGAGCCGAATTGCAGGCGCAGACCGGCGCGGGCGAGAATGGGCGGACCTACGGTGAGCACCGGGGTGCGTCCTACGTCATAACGCCGGTTGGTCAGGTTCTCCACCGCCACAAACAAATCCACACCATGACGCAGGTGGTGCGACGCGGTGGCGTCCAGGACGAAGTAACGCCTCAGTAACAATGTGTTCTGATCGTCGTCGAACTGGTTGCCTCCGAAGCGGCCCTGCACGCCGAGCAGGATAAACGGCGTGGCGTAGTTGGCCTGGAACGTAAACTGATGGCGCGGAACTTGCGGAATGTCGAGGCCGACCAGACTCGGATTCAGGCCCGCCAGGGCCGGATCGACGGTGAAACTGGTCACCGTGGCGTCGGTGTATTGGTACCCTCCTGAGATGGTCACCGAATCGCTTAGCCTTGCGCTGGCTTCCATTTCCAATCCCTGGGCTCGAGTGCTGCCCAGATTCTGGCGCTGCCGGGTGATCAGGGTGGGCGTGGTGGTCAAGGTGACGTTGGCAACGGGGCGCGTGATCTGGTTCCAGAAATAATTTCCGCGCAGCATGACGTGCTGGTTCCAGCCGGTGACGATGGCGCCGCCTTCCGCGCCGGTCAGGCGTTCGGCGCGGAGATTGGGGTTGGACTCGGTAAACACGTTGCCGGCGCGAAAACCGCGGTAGAGTTCGTTCAGAGTGGGAGCGCGGAAGGCGCGATACCCGGAAGCGGTAAGAGAAACATTCCGGGTGAGCTTGTGCAGAAGCGCCAGGCGCGGACTGAAGAAGGTCTCGCTGCGGTCGGGCAGGGGGGCGGCGCCGACCGGTAGCGCCGGATCAGGGGGAGCAAAGGCATCGAAGTTTTGCCAATGGTCCACCCGCCCGCTGGCGGTCAGCAGCCAGTCCGGGGTGATGCGAATGATGTCCTCAATGTAAGCCCCCCAGTTCACTTCCCGCCCACCGCCGGCGGAGGTGCTGGTGGGATTGCCGCCGAAGTATCCCTGCTCGTTGGTTTGGCCGTGTACGTTCGCTTCCTCAAGCCCCGCGACCAGGTGCTGGCGAGTTCCAACCGAGTGCTGCCATTGGATGGAAAATCCGACTTGCTGAGCGGGGACGACCTGGGTGCGCGTCAGGCTCTCACTGTTGCGGTCGGCCGCGATCGCAGAAAAGGACTGATGCAGGCTTTGACGGGTGACGTAGGCATGCAGTTGGAAGGCACCGACCTGGTGCGCGTCCCAGTTTCCGCCCAGGTCCAGTTCGCGAATGGTGGTGCTGTTGGTTTGCAGCGGGGTGCCGTTGTGCCGCGATTCGCCGAACAGAGATCCCCGAACAAAGACACTGCCGCGATCGCCAAACTTGCGTTGCAGGGTGAGGTCGCCGCTGGCGTCTTGCGAGTTCACCGGCGTGTCCACCGTGCCTCTCAGGTCGGAGGGCACGGCGATGTAGCCGTCGGTGCGGAAGAGTTCCGAGGTCAGGCCGATGGCCCAGGGTCCAAAGCTTTTGCTGGCGGCCAGGGAAAGGTCGGGGGAGTTCTCATTTCCGTAGGCGGCTTCGAGCGAAATCGCGTCCCGGTCAACGGGTGTGCGAAGAATATTGATGACTCCGCCGAGCGCGTCGGACCCATAGAGATGAGAGGCGCCGCCGCTGGCGACCTCGACGCTGCCAATGCTGACGCGCGGGACCCGGTCCCAGTACACCCACCCGCCGAAGGGATCGTTTAAAGGAAAGCCGTCACTGAGCACCAGGGCGCGGCTGGCGCCGCTCGCGCCCAGACCGCGCAGGGAGACGCCTTGCGCCGTCGGGTTTGCGGTGCGGCTGGTGGTGCGGCGGAAGAGGCTGAATCCCGGCACCTGGCGCAGGATGTCGTCGGTCCGGAACGCGGCGGTCGCGCCCAGGTCCTGGGCGGAAAGGATAGTGACGCTGGTGGCATTTTCGATCACCCGCACGCCCGTGCGATTGGCCGCGACCGTAACCTGCTCGGCTGCGGTTGCGGGCAGCAGCACGATCTGCAGAGGGCCGGGACCGGCCTGCCCGTCACGATCGGGCCAAGTCAGAGCTGCGAACCTGAAATCCGGGCGCGGAAATCTTGAGCGCTCCCGGCGCTGGTGAATCGATGGAAAATGCAAAACCACCGTGATCGTCGGTGAGCTGCGTCGGCCGAAAACGATCCGCTGGTGAAGACCACCTCGGCGCCCACAATGGCGGCGCCGGTCTGGTCGGTGACGATCCCGGAGACGTGGCGAGGCGTCGAAACCTGGCAGCGCAGGGCCAGGGGCAGAGCGAGGCAAAGCCCACCGGCCAGCAAGCATCGAAGGGTCAGGAACGACAGTCGGAATAGTGGTGAAAGCATGTGTGGAAAGAGGATGGTCCCTCTGCCATGATCTGGCGCGGCCGGCCTGTGGCTGATGAAAATGTATCGAAAAATCAGCCAGGATCATACCTTACAATGCGGACCTGATGGAGCCTCAGCCGGCGCGCTTCTCATAGCTGCAATTGTTTTCATCTTCGGGCTCCGCACTTCAGCCCGAACGTCAAGGCAAAGCCCACAGCATCAGTCACTTCCACAATCCCTACTGGCATGCCGATTGCCCCAGGATAAGGGCAAGCGTGCCGGACCGGCTGTAAGCCGCTCTGGGCGCGGGAAACGAGAACATGGCGCTGCGCAGATTGTGGTTACTGGCTTTGATGGTTTCGGCACCGGCCTTCTGCCTGGCCGGAGTTAATTCCGTCCCCGCGGCGATCGCAGGCGGGACGGCTTCTCTGGCTGAGCGGGAACATGAGCTTGTGGACTTCGCCGGTGCATGACTCGGAATTTGCCGCCCTGACGCATCCCGCCACCCTGTCCGCATGTGGAGCGGTACAACCGCCGCAGGCGCTGGCCACGCCCGATCCTTTGCTGGATGAAACTGAGGTGAATGCGAAAGCCAGCGTCAGCTTCATCATTGGGACGGATGGGCGAGTGCATAGCGCGCTGATTCTGGAAAGCGCCGGACCCAATGAGGACCGGACCATCCTTGATGCCGTGCGCTTCTGGCGCTACCGTCCGGCGCTGTGCAATGGCGTACCAACCGAGTCAGAGGCCAAGGTGGAGTTTTCCAGCCGTTAGGAAAGTTTTGGACTAGAATCAGCCAAAACGCTGGCTGTCTTGGGCAAGAGCGGAAATTGGCGAGATTCCAGTTTCTCCGCAAATGAGGAAACGGGGCTGGGACAGCGCATGGATGACGCCAAGCTGGTTGCCAGGTCCAAGGGAGCCGTACTCCAGGCCATGCAGCGGTATGCCCTGGAGCAGAGCGTGGAAGAGTCGGTGACTGTGAATCCTGAAATCTGAAAGCGCAGGCCGTCAGATCTGTGCGGCTTGTGGAAGCGCGAATCGCAAGGGGAACAGCTTCTGCGCCAATTGTGGCGTCCCTCTGGCGAAGACGCCGGAAGGGGCGGAAAGCTGCACGCGCGAATCCCAAGTCGGTGCCTGAACCGCCGGGCGACCACCACTACCATCATCATTATCACCACCATTATTTCTCCAACGCCGGCGGCATGGAGCCACTGGCCGCGTCCGAGACGCGGACGGCCAGCGGCACGGGCGCCGGCCGCGACCTCGCCCGAATGCGGACCCCGCTCAGTGGGGCGTCGTTAAGCCGGGCCGAGACCGCGCTCCGCAAAGTGACCCAGGACTGGGCGCTGGCCTGCAACATCAAACAACTGGACGACCTGGTGGAACTCTACCTTCCGGATGCCACGGTGCTTGCGGCCCAATGTTCCGGCGGTGCGGGGCATGGCGGCCATCCGCGAATTTTTCTTTGGATTGCTCGACGCCGGCATGAGTGAAGTGGAAATGGATCCTCTGCGGGTGGAGTTATTCGGCGACTTCGGTTATGAGGCTGGCCGCTGCAAGTCTCTGGTCCCGAGTGCCGCGGGCAAACGGCGCGAAGAGCGCGGCAAGTACCTGGTCCTGCTCAATCGTCAAGCTAATGGGGAGTGGAAGATTCTGGCCGACAGCTGGTCCAGCGACCTCAGCCTCGGAGGTCCGCTGGAGTCACCGACCAAGTCAGGGGCTGGCGTGGGAAATTCGATCGCGGGACCACCGCGGAGGTCCTGAGCAATTTTAACTGCCCGGGCGTTCCTCTCTACGCTGAGGAATGATTGGCAGAAACCCGAGCCAGCGACGCAAAAGCCTTGCTTCAGAGGGAAGCGCCGCGAGGAGACCGCTTTGAATATGGGCCAACGGATCGATCAGAAGAGGCCAGTGGATGTCCTGCTGGTAAACGCCAATAACCGGCAGGGGTTGGCCGCTGCTCGTTCTCTTGCTCGCCAAGGGGTTTCGTTCATTACGGTGAGCAACAATGCTGAGGGTCCGGCCTCCCATTCCCGATTCGTGAAAAACGAAGTGCTCGTCTACTGGCGTCAAAGGGGAGGCGCTGGTCGATCTTCTCCTGGGGATCATCAAGCAGCACAAGATACCGTTAGCCATTCCTGCAAGCGACCAGGCTTTGGTGCTCTTCGACCGTTATCGCTCCAACTCTGGAAGCGCGAGACCAGGCTGGCGATGGCCAATCCGCAGGCGGTCAGGAACGTGCTTGACAAGCGGCGCAATCTCGAACTCGCCCGCTCGCTTGGGTGTTCCTTGTCCGCTGCAGTTTGAGCTGCAGGATCCAAGGCAGATTCCTGAGATGATCCAGCGGCTGGGCTTTCCCATCGTGTTAAAGAGGTCCGGGAGTGCCCAACGGCCCGGGCGTGCCGGAGTTCAATTTCAAAGTGCTGTATGCGCATACGGAGCAGCAATTGCGCGCCTATATCGAAGAACATTGCCGGCATGGCCACTATCCCATGTTTCAGGAATGCGCCGTCGGGAGACGTTCACAACCTGTGCTGCTTTGCCGCCCAAGGCGAACTGATCGCGGTGCACGAGTACCATTCCATCCGGCGCAAGGATGGAGTGGGAGTTCTGCGCAAAATCGTGGCCCCACTTCCGGACCTGGTCGAGCACACGCGCAACCTGTTGCGAGAGTTGAATTGGGATGGTGTCGCCCACGTCGGCTTTTTTCATCAGTCACGACGGCAAGAAGAAGTGGTACATGGAGACCAACGGCCGCTTCTGGGCCTCCACGGAAGGTTCGGTGCATGCCGGATGGGATTTCCCCTACTGGGTTTACCGGTACTTTCTGCACGGCGAAAAGCCGGTTCCTGGAGAAATCAAGATCGGGAGCACGACGTGCTGGCACTACGGCGACCTGATGGCGCTGCTGAAGTACTTTCGGGGCGGCGAATCGCCGACGACGGGAACGAATCCGGGAAAACTCCGCGCCGTGTGACAGTACCTGAGCGGACTTCTCGCCGGGAATTCATTCCGACATTTTCCAATGGAACGATCCCATGCCCGGGATCATGGAGATACATGGAACTGGCCTCCATGTCATGGCACTTCCTGAAAAACAGGCTGACGCAACCGTTCAAGTCCGAAGCAAGCGTGGCCCGGCTCGGACCAGGCCACGCCGGATGACGCCGGCCACGGCCTTGCCCCGATCAGACTTCCACTTCCAGCTTGCGCAAGTCCCGCCGCAGTTGTTCGACGTCCTGCATCTCGATGGTATGCATGCCCAGTTGCCGCGCGCCTTCGAGGTTCAGGGCGCGATCGTCGATGAAGCAGCAGTCTTGCGGCGATTTCTGCGTTACTTCCAGGGCCAGCCTGTAAATGCCGTCTTCCGGTTTGCGCAAACCCACAAAACACGAACTGACGAATACAGAGAAGATCTCGCGCAGGCCGAAGGTCTGAATGCGGTACTGGTTCAGTTCCTTGGACTCATTGTTGATGGTCGCCATGAAATATTTGCCCGACTTTGCCAGTTGTTCGGCCACGGCCAGGACTTCGCGGTGCGGTTGCGACAGGGAGAATACGTAGTCCTTGAAGACCTCGCGGGCAAAGGGCCGGGAGCGATAGAAGATGGTGCGATCGAGATATTCGTCGAAGCCGATCTTGCCCCGCTCCAGGGAGGAGACCAGCATCTCGTGGCGGTCCAGGAATTCGGCCTGGTCGAGCTTGAATTGCTCGAGCGCGCGCTCCCGCTGGGAGCGGTCCCAGGCATTGGTGAGCAGCACGCCGCCGACGTCCCAAAAAATGGCGCTGATCTGAGGCACGAGCATCCTCCGCAACCGGTTTCACAGCAAAACAGTAAAACGATGATACACGGGAAGACCATTGTGGTAAGCAGGCATGTCCTTTTGCCGTGATCTTTGCGCACCAGGCTAAGGGGAGACTCCGGTTTGCCGATACCTTGAAGGAATCCGCAATTTATTTCAGGGGCGCGGACCGGAGTGTGGTCGGTGATGAGCAAGATCGGGCTGCTGGCAGTCGTACTTCTCGTGATCCTGGTTTCCTTGACCGGATGTATGTCGGTCCGGCACTCGGGATTCGTCATTCCTGCGCGTTGTGTCCGGGTGAGCGTGCAGAGTTTTACCCGGCCCTGCATCGAGCGTCTGGACGGAAAGTTTGTGTGCGACGGGGTGGTGATCACGGCCAGTTGCGTGGCGCCGCCGGTAACGGCAAGCGCTGCCCGGTAAAAGAAAGCCCCGAGCCGGCGTGGCCGGATCGGGGCGGTTAGCGGTTTCGCCGGCGCAGTCTAGTAGGCTGACGGCGTGAAGTCCTGACGATAACTCAGGTTGTCGATGTCGCGAAACATCGGTGTGCCCGGCGGCAGGTTCTGCGGCTGCGTGAACAGCGGGTCAAACACATAGTTTCGGGTTGGCGGCTGATAGACCACGTAGTTGCAGCATTTGAACGTGCCCGTGGCGTAAGTCGAGTAGTACAGGCTTACCAGGGAGCCCTTGTAGTAGAGAGTGTCGTTGCTCCAATTTTCCAGAAAGCGCAGGAAGTTGTGCACTCCGCCGTCGGTCCCGAAGTAAGTCGTGCTGTTGCTGCCGTTGGGGTGCGGGAAGGTGATGTTTTTTCCCGCGGCGATGGCCACGCGGTAATAGGTGGTCACGGCCTGGCGATATCCGTTCGCGCTGGTGGCATCGGTGGGATAAAGCATGCTGCCCAGCTTGCTGCCCGCCCCGACAACTCCTTCGTCCTGCCACTGGTTCGACAACAAGGTTACGGTGTCAGCAATGACAGCGGCTGCGGAGTGGGCGGGTTCGGCGGCAGTGGTGCTGGTCCAGGTCGGGTCCGCGGGAGGAGCGGCGCTGTTGTAGTTGCCCTGAATGTAAACCGGATTTTCGGAGGCCACGGTGAATCCACCCAGGGTGCCGTCTGCGTTGGCCACCTTGCGGATAGGTACGTTGCCCAAGGAGCCATCTACAAGCTTCAGTACATGGCGCGCTCCGGTCACGCGGTTCTTGCGACCGGTGGTATAGCAGCTGGCGATGCGAGTGGTGAAGGGATCGTTACGTGGTATTGATGCCAAAGCCGATACCGACGTTCGCTGCACCGTATTTGTCGGATCGGCCGTTGTTGTCCACGTCTTCGGGAGACCGGGGCACATCCGCAATGGTTACGTTGGGCCTCCGGCTGACCGTCAGGCGTACCGATGTTGGAGGCGCTGTTGATGACGTCCTCGAATCCGTACGAGCCCTTGATGACCGAGGGCACAGCCAGAGGATCGGGCAGCATTCCGCGGCGGTCGGAAAAGTAAAGAATGTATCCGTTTTGTGAGACATAGTCCACCTGGCCGCCGGTGGTGCCGATGGTCCCGTTCAGCCACTTTTTCAGGTTGCCTACGTCCAGGTCGATCGCGTTCATGACGCCGTTGGGGGTGCAGCTGGGTTGCGTGCCCAGCAGAGCGTCGCGGGGTTCTCCTTCGCGCGTGTCGTACATGTTGATGGGAAACCAATTGAACTGGGCGTCAGAACCGCCGACTGCGGTGCTCTCAGACGAGCCTGAGATCGCGCCGTTACCGTCGCGGTCGGCCAGCATCTGAAACATGAGAATCGCGTTGGGGTGAACCGCCACCGGGGTAACGGAGGCGGCTCCGGGAAGCAGGCCGCGGGCAAAACCCAATTTCAGCCACTCCTGGGTGACCGGACGCCACACTGTGCTATTGAGGTCCTGGACTTCAACCCGCAGCCAGCCGCCGATCAGGGGCCAGGGAGTGGGGCTGCCCGCGGGCTGAACGAAATTGGCATCAAACTTCACCGCGTTACCAGTGACGGGGTTGATGTACGCGACTCTGGTTGCGGTGGCAAAGTAGGTCTTGCTGTCGCCACCGACAGCGGCCACGCCCGGGACCGGAACTCCGGTGCCGGTATAGACGCTGCCGGCCGTGGTGTTGTCGAGCGCGACGTCGCCGGTGGCGTCCCCGTTCCAATCGGGCAGATGCAGGTCGGCGCGGTTGTCGCTCAGCAGCACGCGAATCTGCGCCTGATTGGCCAGCCGGGAACCGCCCACTGCGCTGGACTCGCCCGCGATGGGCCGGCGAATGATTTCAAAGGGCTGCGGCTCCGCCTCCGACAAAGGGCAGGGTCAGCTTCTTCACGCCGGTGCCGTAGGGGCCGTCATAGTTTCCGTCACGAATGAATCCGTTATATGTGCTTTTGGAGAGATTGGGCCAGATGGTGGAGTTTTGCGCCGAACTGGGGCCGGCCACTACACTGCCCTCGTTCATAGCAATGGTTCGGCAGGCGGTGGGGGTGGAGGGGGGTTTGTCGCAGCCGGTGCTGGCGAATGGAATCTTCACCGTCTCCGTCGTTGTTGTAGCTGCTGGACGGGGCCAGTCCATTGGGAAGCTGGTTGCGAACTACGTTTCCATAGGCCGTAATTTTATCGTGGAAAGTCAGGGTGGCAGTGCCGGAAACGCCCAGGTACAAGTCGCCGTTGGTGTGCACCCGTCCGGCAAAGTCGAGCTGGGGGCTGCTGAAGAAGCCGAGGTCGCTGTCCGAAAACACGCCGAACTGGAACACGGGAATGAGCGCGATTTCGACGGTGCGCATCATGCGTACCTGCTCCCCCAGAGGGCGTTGCGCCGTAACCGCAAGGTCGATGGGAAGGAGCTGCGCGTACAGGCCCTGGTTCGAACCGCTGCTGATCAGCCCGTAGGAGGTCTTCAGGCTGCCGTCCGGGATTGGTGCGCGGAGTCAGGGTGTAGCCGCCGGCGGGGAAAGTAATTCCCGGAATGACTGGGCGCCTGCGAACTCAGGCTGGTGATGTCGCTGGCCTGAGGGGACTGAATGTTCTGGAAGGCGGCGGCCAGGCTGGAAGTCATGTTCTCGATCGCACCTTCTGCGCCGCGATAGGCCAGACTGTTTTCCACGTCATTGTTGCCGGCCCGGCCCTCGGTCTGGACCATCATCAGCAGTCCAATCGAGATACCGGTCATGAGCAGCAGCAGCAACAACGACGCAATCAACGTAAATCCCCGCGAATTCCGGTTCGTGCTTTTCATCGTCTGGTTCCTCATAGAGATCCCAAATCCCTGGTACTATCCAAAGCGAACTGATTTCCGCAATTTCTGCGGCTATTTGTAGCGGTCGGTAAAACTCATGTTGCGCGCGCTGACCGAGGTCTGAATGTCCATCGACTGATAGCCCTCTTTGCCGCGGAGCTGGCTGCGCATGGTCAAGTGCGCCAGATTGATGGTGCGGATCAGGCTGGGGGAGATGGGAGTTGCCAGGCCCATGCCGCCGTCGCCGGTGGCGTTCAGCAAAGTTCCTGTCGAGTCGTAGGTGTCATAGGTGAAGCGCAGATCGGCCACGTTTTCGGCCACCGGGACAGGCACACGCGCATTGACCAGGCGCATCAGGGTGGGCGTTCCCGGGGTGGTCGTGTTGTCCAGATAGTAGGTGATGGCCCAGATGCGGGTGGCGGTGACTCCCACTGCGGTGCCGGCGGTCCCGGCCGCGGTCGCCATCTGCTTGAGGTCGTTACTGGTGGCCGCGTTCTGGTTGAACTGCAACGCATCCGCGTTGCTGAAAGCCACAGTGTAGGAGGGACCACCGCCGGCTGCGAGAGGGGCCGTGACTTCGGCCACCGCATAGGCGCTTCCGGCATTGCTCGAGAACAACACCAGATCGCCCTGCTGCAAGCCCACACCGGTGTTGTTCACCGCCTGATCCAGAGGATTGGGTGCTGGCGAAGGCAGGGTAAACGTCACCGAATTGCCGTTGAGGTCGTTGAACTTCACCTTGTAGTCGCTGAGCAGGAAAGTGGTGTCGGCATAGACCGTCGTGATCACGTCGGTGGCCCCGGCCGCGGCGTTCACCGTGACTCCGCGCTTCCATCCCGGAATCACGCCGTACATGTAGTTGATGACGGCGCCGCTGGTGGGATCGGTCTGAGTGGGATAGGTGATGGAGCCGGAGTTGGTCGGGCCCAGGTAGCACTTACCGGTGTAGTCGCATCCATAACGCGGTTTGGTGCCGGTTCCCGATGCCAGGGCCACGCCTCCCGTGGGCATTCCCGCTCCCGCCAGGCTGATGTCTTTGGTCAACAGGTTGGAGGAGGCGCGGGCGTTCTGCTGCAGTTCGGCGCGCTGCGAAACGATCCAGGTCGCGCTCATCGACCGGCTGAACAGTTGCACGGCTGCCCCGACCACCAGCAGCCCCAGGGTCAGGGCGATCAGCATTTCCACCAGGGTGAAACCGCGACCGGAAGTTTTGGATGTGCTCCGCATGTGCTCCTCGTTTGTCCCTATCGGTACTGCGAAATGAATCCGGAGAGTACGTAGTTCTTGGGGAACCGGTTCCGGGGAGTGGTGTACTGGATGGTGATGGTGATGGAGCGCAAATCAGCCGAAGGGGTGTTGGCGATGGCGATGCTGCGCTGATAGTTGCTCAGTCCCATGATGACGTCGTCCGCAGGTTACCCGCACAATCCCGTCCGGCCCCGGCAAGGTCATGGTCTGAGGCGCAGAGGCGAGCCGTCGTTGATGGTGTCCATAATGCCGTCCGTGCCCACCTGCTTGATGGGTTGCAGTCCAGTCCTGAAGATGCCCGGGGATCCGGCGCCGCCTATGTTCTGAATCTGGTCCCAGGTGATGTTCGCGGTTTCACGCGCGGTGTAAATCGTCTCCATGGCCTGTTGCGCCAGTTGCTTGGCGATCATGTCCTGCTGGGCAGTCTGGGTGGCGGCCATGGCGGTGGCGAAAACACCCAGCATGGAAACCAGTCCCACGGTGAGCACAAACATCGAAATCAGAACTTCCAGCAGAGTGAATCCCTGTTGCTGCCGGTTGAGGCGCCGCCGCAGGGTGGCTGCTCTCTGAGTTGTCACTGTTGCCTCCAGATCGATCCGCCGCCGACTTTGGGATACAAGCGGTAGCCGCGCAGGCGCCCCGTCGAGCCCCACACGGTGATGGCGCGCGCGGTGTACAGGCTTCCGGATCGCGCCAGGTAAATCACTCCGTTATTGGTGTTGCTGTTGATGTCCTGGGCCGAGCCGTCAGGATTGAAGCAAATGACATTCTTGGCGCCGCCGGCCACGCCTTGATCGAAATCAATGGCCGGACTGCCGGTGCCAAAGTGATCCGGCGTGGTGGCCAGCGTGGTCGGGATACCGGGTTCCGCCCTGAAGGTAATATCGGTCGGCAAGGAGATGGTGGATGTGACCACGCCAGTGGCCGCGCGCGTAATCGTGATGGTATTGGGCGAAACCGCGTTGTTGAAAGTCACCAGGTAAACGCGGCGCTCCGCAATGGCCTGCTCCCGCGCCCGGCGCATGGTCATCAGAGTGGCGTTGTAGGCATTGGTGACGCGGGTGTCCTTCAAGGCCGGCTGCAGGCTCATGAAAAATATCCCGCTCGCGATCATCATCAGACTGAGCACGATCAGGGTCTCGATGAGCGAGAATCCGCTCATCCGCCTGTCACCCAGATAGTTCTTACCGCCCAGCCTCGTGCTTTCAGTAACGCCATGCATAGTCGTAAGTGAGACCTCTTCGTCGGGTCAATTTAAGCTGTATTCGTTGCCGCAAGGAGTTGGGAGAGAAGGAGATTCCGCGGCCAGACTGACATCATGGTAGGGGCAGAGTGGTGAGGGGTCAAAGCACCAAAGGAGCCACTGGATATTAGACTTGGGTAATGCAATCGGGAGGGTGAACTGTAGTCACTTTGGCCACTTACCGCCGAAGTGTGATGGATTAGGCGCCGCGTGCCTTGGCCATGTTCTTGCCCGGCTTGGCGGAAGCCAGGCGGGTGCTGGGAACATAGCTGCAGGTACGAAAATCATAGTGCTGGCCCAGGCAGTCGGGACAAAGGTGGACCTGGTGAACCTTGCAATGGATCACGGGCAAATCGCCATGACAGACATCGCAACCGCCGCGCACCCGGCGCTTCGAGTTCCTGGATTCTGCCGACGCCGCGCCGGTTCCGGCGGGCGATTGCAGCGCACGCGCTTTCAGAGTAAATACCCGAGGCTGCGGTCATGGAGCCCAGGGACACGCCGCACGCGCCCAGAATCAGCAGGCTGGTGTCGGGATGCTCCCCCAAAGCGGCGGGCAGCATGAGAATTCCGATGACTCCCCCGAGCACTCCCACGCCGATCATCCAGTTGCCGGTTTGTGATGACATCTTCGGAGCCTTTTTGGCGTGAGTGGAAACGCACTCGCCGCAACCATGAAGTGGCCAGCCATTGCGAACATAGCGAGTTCTTCGGTTTAACTCCAGATGACGAAAGTCACCCCAGGCCCTGAATTCACTTCCCGATGACCGAGGTAACTTGTCTCCGCTTACCGCGGAACTCTAACATTCTCGAAGTATGGCGCTTACGTCCCTGGTGGTGTGTGCAGATCTGAAAGCGGTACAGGTGCTCAGCCAGATTCTGCGGGAGCTGAACATCGCGACCGAGCATTGCGGAGACCTGGCAAGCGCAGCAGGCCGTCTCGCCTCCGAGCATTTCGACGCGGTGGTGATCGATTGCCAGGACCAGATGCCAGCCATCGAACTGATTGCTGGCGTGCGCAAGTTGCCGATCAACCGGAGCACGCTCATCATCGCGCTGGTGGACGGACGCGAACAGGTACGCGATATTTTCGGGCAAGGGGCCAACTTCATTGTGTACAAGCCGGTTTCCGTGGAGCGGGCGGCGAGCAGCCTGCGGGCGGCGCGAGGTCTGATGGCACGTGAAAAGCGAATCAAACTGAGGATCGCTCTGCACGCACCGGCGTCGATTACCTACGCCAACGCGGAGAATGTGGCGGCCACGCTGCTGGACTTGAGCGAAGATGGATTGGCCATCCAGTCGGAACGGCGGTTGCCTCCGCGCTGCAAGGTTTACTTTCAATTCAATTTGCCGGGAGATAAATCCTCGGTGCGGTTGTCCGGCGACGTGGTGTGGCAAGACTCGTCGGGACGGGTGGGAATCCGTTTCGTGGACGTGCCGCAAACTTCGCGGCGCACCATGAACGAATGGATCAAGAGCAGTCTGGCCCGGCTGGCAACGGCGGAAAAAAATGCGCCCAAGAAAGAGCTGCCGGCCGCATCGGAGGCCGTGGCCACACGCTTCGCAGGTCTGGGGCTTTCGGCCGCATCGTCCAATCGCCGGGTGCAGGGTCGTCGCGCCTGCCGCCTGAGCGCGGATGTGTTCCGCCTGGGCGAGGGTGTTCCCAACCGATGCACTCTGAGCGATGTAAGCACGGGCGGATGCTACGTGGAGACCCCTTCTCCCTTTGCTTCGCGCACGGTGCTGGACATTGTGGTGCGCACCCATGACATGAAATTGCGGGTCCGGGGGACGGTGCAGGTGGTGCATCCCGGCTTCGGGATGGGCGTGCAGTTCAGTCTCAACACGGCCGATGAGCGGGAACAAGTGAAGCAGTTGATTGCGGCCCAGGCGGCGGAAGACAGTCTGGCGTAAGGCGGGAAAAAGATTTCAGTTTGTTTTTGGGTCACGTTCTTTGAACGCTGTCACATGCAGGTACATGCACAGCTTGCGCGAACCCGGCCTCAGCGACCACTCGGCCATTGAGGCCACCTTCCAACCACAGGCATAGATGGCTCGTCCGACATACTCATAGGCGTGGCCTTCGGCTGGTTGGCAAAATCGTGCTTTCACTCATTGACCGGATTTTGGCGAACAAACGGCGCACGCTTGTGCTAACGCTGTTTGCAACAGTTACTCCCGCGTAGCCTGTGAACCGGGCAGAACCAGCTTTCGGCTTCTGCGCGGCCCAAAGTCCTTGGCTCGGCTTTTCTGACGTACCTGACATTATTGCCAGTATGCCTGGCGGGGTAGGCGTCTTAACCTTCAGCGTGGCGGAATCCTATCCCATTACCGGTCGAACCATCTCTCACTATACCGTTCTGGAAAAACTTGGGAGCGGTGGCATGGGTGTGGTGTACAAAGCCCAGGACAATGAACTCGGCCGGTTTATCGCTTTAAAATTTCTGCCCGAGAATGCAGCCCAGGACCCGAACGCCCTCGAACGTTTTCGCCGCGAGGCCCGCGGCGCATCTGCGCTCAATCACCCGAATATCTGCACCATCTATGAAATTGGGAGACACGAAGGCCAGTCGTTCATCGCCATGGAGTACCTTGATGGTGTGACGCTGAAGCACATGATCGACACCGGGCGGCTGGACACCGAGACGCAGCTCGGGCTGGGGATCGAGGTTGCCGACGCGCTCGATGCCGCCCACAGCCAAGGCATCATTCATCGCGACATCAAACCCGCGAACATTTTCGTCACCAAGCGCGGGCACGCCAAGATTCTGGACTTCGGTCTGGCCAAGGTGACGGCTACGGGAGCGAGACCTTCCAGCGATCTAACGACCTTGGCAGACTTGGCCGATCCCAACCTCACCACCGCAGGTAGTGCCCTAGGCACGGTCGCGTACATGTCGCCCGAGCAGGCGCGAGGAAAGCCGCTCGATGAGCGCACCGATTTGTTTTCGTTTGGTGTGGTCCTCTATGAGATGGCCACGGGCGTGATACCGTTTCGCGGAGAGACTACAGCCACCCTGTTTGAATCAATCCTTCATTCTGCTCCGGTCGCGCCAGTCAGGCTGAACCCGGATGTTCCGACGAAGCTGGAAGACATCATCAATAAGTGCCTGGAGAAGGAGCGCGATTTTCGCTATCAGCACGTATCGGAAATTCGCTCCGACCTGATGCGGCTAAAGCGGGACACGGAGTCGAAGAAGATTGTCGTCACACAGGACGAGGAGAAAGAACCGGCAGATGCGGTGACAAACAGGCCATCCAGTGGAAAGAAGAGGGTCGTGCTCGTCACCCGCGCTGCCCCAGGTCATTAAGTCTCCAGTCAGACCTCGGTGGAGACTGGCTGTTTTGGCCACTGTTGCCATCGCCGCGCTGATCGGGGGCGTCCACTACTGGCGTTCGCACACGTCCGCCAAGCGGTTGAACAATCGCCGCAGAGCTTGAGAACGTGCGTGCCATCTCGTAAAGTTGGATCGCGGTGAAGAAGCTGGGAAACGCTGCAAAGCCTGCCTCCGTTTCGACCAGTACCAACGTGCTTTCCTGCAGAACGACACGCCCGGCATGGGGCAACAGTTGGCTTGGGGCGTGGGTAAGCCGGGAGTAGAGGACATTTTGCTGGCAGTCGAAGCCGACACAGCCGCGTATTCGGGGCATCTGAAAAAGGCTCGCGAGTCTACCCGCCAGGCCGCGGCCTCCGCAAGGCGTGCAGGGGAAAACGAGACGGCAGCCGGTTACGAGGCGGGCGCCTCCCTCCGGGAAGCCCTGTTCGGCAATCTTGCCAATGCGGTGGAGAGGGCCGAAGGGGCGCTGGCACTGTCGAAAGCACGGGACGTGCAGTTTGGCGCCGCACTGGCGTTCGCTCTCTCTGGACAGGTGGCTCGGGCGCAGACGCTCGCGACCGGCTTAGCGAAGAGTTCTCCTCAAGACACAATCGTGAAATTCAATTACTTGCCGACAATTGCCGGACAGCTCGCGCTCAACCAGCATGAGCCTGCAAAAGCCATCGATGCCTTGCAAAGTTCCACTCCGTTCGAGTTGGGCCAACCCGGCGATGCTGCGTTCATGCCTGCCTTGTATCCTATCTACGTACGCGGAGAGGCGTGGCGGGCCGCGCACCAGGGACACGAGGCTGCGGCAGAGTTCCAGAAAATCCTCGATCATCGCGGGGTTGTCGTGAACGAACCCATTGGAGCGCTGGCACATCTCGGTCTCGCCCGTGCCTACGCATTGCAAGGCGATAATGCAAGAGCCCGAGGCGCGTATCAGGACTTCCTCACACTCTGGAAAGACGCCGACCCCGACATCCCCATCCTCCAGCAGGCCAAAAGCGAGTTTGCAAAGCTGCAGTAAAGGTGCGGGGGGAGTTGAAAAAGCGAAACAGTCACCTCGCCGGATAGCGTATCTCCCGCCGAGCCGCGGGCCTACCAGCGGCTTTTTCCAAACATCTGGAGGCGTCACAGCGGTGCGGGCTACCCGTTGAAGGTAGTCGCACTGGTTTCGATTCGATCCAACATACGATAACCCCCGGGTTTGGAAACCATGTTTTTGGCGAAAAATCGTGATTACAGTCACAACCCCGGCGCGCAAGCTGTCTTGAGAGATACTCCACCGGACAAGATTCTCGCTGGCCTTAACCCGGTGGTCGCGCTTGGATGGCGACCGGCGATTCCAAGGAGATAAACAGCCGTTGGGGCGGTGTAATGACACTTCTCAGCGGGTAAAGCCCCCGCTTACGGGAAAAGCACATATCGCAGGGCCGAGGCCCTGCTCCACCTTAAAACCAGAGTTTACAGTTATCCCGACTGTGGCTCGGGCCGCGTTAGCCGGGGAACCCCAATCTGACAATGGACTCATTCGGTTGTAGGGGTCCTTCGACTTCTCGAGAGGTTTCGCAAGCGAAACCTCTCGCTCCGCTCAGGATGACAAAAGAGAAGTTGCTCCTTTTTCGTCAGCGGGCTTCCTTGCGGAAATAATCCAGTGACAGGCGCAGGCCTGTTTCCAGATCAATCTTTGGTTCCCATCCCAGCAGGGTCCTGGCTTTGGTGATGTCAGGGCAGCGTTGCTTGGGATCGTCTTGCGGCAGAGCTTCGTAGCGAATCTTGCTTTTTGATCCGGTGACCGCCAGTACGCGCCGGGCACATTCCAGAATTGTGAACTCGGTGGGATTGCCGATGTTGACGGGCAAATGTTCGTCCGCTTTGGCCAGCCGCAGGAAGCCGTCAATCTCATCGCTGACGTAGCAGAAGCTGCGGGTCTGGCTGCCGTCGCCGTACACCGTCAGATCTTCGCCGCGCAGGGCCTGCTTCATGAAGTTGGGGACCACACGGCCGTCGTTGAGCTGCATGCGCGGTCCGTAGGTATTAAAAATTCGGACGATGCGCGTGTCCACCTTGTGGTATCGGTGATAGGCCATGGTGACGGCTTCGGTGAAGCGTTTGGCTTCGTCGTACACCGAGCGCGGCCCGATGGGATTTACGTTGCCCCAGTAGGTTTCCTTCTGAGGATGCTGCAGGGGATCGCCGTAACATTCCGAGGTCGAAGAGACCAGATATTTTGCGCCGTACTTGTGGGCAATATCGAGAGCGTGAAAGGTACCGAGCGAACCGACCTTGAGAGTGGCAATTCCGTGCGCGGCATAGTCCACCGGGCTGGCGGGGCTGGCGAAGTGGAAGACGTAATTCACCGCGCCGCAGTCAAACGGTTCATTGATGTCAATTTGTTGAAATTCAAAGCGGGGTTCGTTGCGCAGGTGCTCGAGGTTCGAAAGTTTTCCGGTCAGGAGATTGTCGGCGACAACAACGGAGTAGCCCTCGGCCAGCAGGGCATCGCACAAATGCGAGCCCAGGAATCCGGCTCCGCCAGTCACCAGGGCGCGCTGCGGGTTCATGATTTCTTGAGCTTCCTTGGCGGAGGAGTCGCAGCGGCGGCTGGGACCGCCGGTGTTCCCGCGGGGCGGCCGACGCTGTAGTAAGTGAAACCACGCGCGGCCATGGCTTCGGGATCGTAAAGATTGCGGCCATCAATCACGATGGGATATTTGAGTTGCTTGAAGATGCGGTCCAGATCGAGAGTGGCGAATTCTTCCCACTCGGTCAGAATCAGAAGCGCGTCGGCGTCGCGGGCGGCTTCGTAGGGATCGTTGACGAACTCGGTGCTCGGAGTTCAGGACCTCGCGGGCCCGGGCAGTCGCCGCCGGATCGTAGGCCGCGATCTGACAGCCCTCCTGCAGGAGCGATTGCACCAGCAGGATGGCCGGTGATTCGCGGATGTCGTCCGTGCCTCCCTTGAACGCCAGGCCGAGCACGCCCAGGCGCTTGCCCCGCAGAGTCCACAACGCGGTGCGCACTTTGCGCAGGAAGCGCTGGCGCTGGTCTTCGTTGATGCGCATGACCTCGTCCAGCAGCCGGAACTCGTATCCGCACTCCCGTGCCACGGCGCGGAAAGCCATCAGGTCCTTGGGAAAACACGATCCGCCGTAGCCGATCCCGGGATTCAGGAAGCGCGGACCGATGCGGCTGTCGGTCCCGATGCCCTGACAAACCTGCTGCACGTTCGCTCCCACCGATTCGCAAATGGATGCCACCGCATTGATAAAGGAAATCTTCATCGCGAGAAAGGCGTTGGAGGCGTGCTTGATCAGTTCGGCGCTCTTGGCGCTGGTAACAATGAGCGGAGGAGGAACCTGGGCCCGGTCGGGCGCCGGAATCGCGTCCTTGCGCTGGTAGTAGCTGCCATCGGTCATGGGCGCGTAAATCTCGCGCAACACCGCGGCGCAGCGTTCGGTGTCCGCGCCGACCACGATCCGGTCAGGATAGAGAAAGTCGGTGACGGCGGTTCCTTCCCGGAGAAATTCCGGGTTGGAGGCGACATCGAAAGAATCCGGGGCGGCGGCATTGCGCAAAATAATCTTGCGCACCCAGTCGCTGGTGTAAACCGGGACCGTACTTTTTTCCACCACTACCTTGTAGCCGTTGATGGCCCCGGAAACGCTGCGGGCCACCGATTCCACGTAGGAGAGATCGGCTTCACCCTGCTCGGTCGGCGGGGTCCCGACCGCGATGAAAATGGCTTTGCTGGCGCGTACGGCCTGGTTGAGATCGTCGGAAAAAGTGAGATTGTGATCGCGGTGACGCTTTAATAGTTCGGGCAGAAACTTCTCGTGGATGGGGACGTCGCCGGCCTTGAGCGCGGCCAGCTTGGCCTGGTCGTTGTCCACCAGGACCACCTGATGGCCGAGGTCGGCGAAACACGCGCCCGCCACCAGTCCCACGTAGCCCGAACCTACCACCGCAATGCGCATCCGATTATTCTCCGCGTCCAACCAGACGAAACTCAACGCCAGTCAGATGCAATACTGTAGCAGTTTTCATGCGACCAGGGCGACGCCGCCCAGCGCGGCGAAGCCCGAGACCTGACGATCCAGACCTGACGATCCGATCTCGTGATAATGATAAGGCCTGACGGGCAGTTTGCGGACGAGAGCGGTTGTCGGTCACGAACAGGCGTGACGGCTGTCACATCTTTAGTTCGACGCTTTCGTGGTGGGAAAAACTCTTTCCCTTACGTTCCGAACCGAGCGCGATGACGGTCATCAGGATCGCGATGTTGGCGATCTCAAAAGCGGCCAGGGCCCAGGGATATCCCAGCGGCTTGCGCAGGGCGTAAACGACATTATTGACCGGAGCTGCGATAAGAATTCCCAACTGGTAGGCGAAGCCGGGCATGAGTCCGCGGACAGCATCGGGAGAGAGTTCGTTGAGATGCGCCGGAATGATGCCCCATGCGCCCTGGACGCCGGCCTGCATCACGAAAGCGCCAACGGCGAGAGTCATGAGCGAGCCGCCGAAGGTCCAGGCGGGAATCATCGCCAGACACAGAAGCAGCGCGAGGATCATGCTGCGGCGGCGCCCAAAACTTTCCGACAGATGTCCGAACAGAATGGCTCCCAGCACCGCTCCCACATTGAACAGAATGACGAGATACGCCACGACTTTCGAATCAAATCCGCGCGCCGATTTCAGGAAGTCGGGGTAGAGGTCCTGGGTGCCGTGGGAGAGAAACATCATGAGCGTCATTAACAGGACAAGGTAAAGAAAAATCTTCCAGTGGCCGCTGGCGGTGCGCAGAATCGCCGTGACGGTCGGGGCCCGGTGTTGTTTCCACGCTTCCGACTCGCGCACCCGGAAACGGATGTAGAAGGCCAGCAGGGCCGGCGCGCCGCCGACCCAGAACATGGCGCGCCATCCCCAGGCAGGCAGAACGAAGCGTGCCGCGACCGCCGCCAGCAAATAGCCAATGGAGTATCCGCTCTGCACGATTCCGGAGAGAATGCCTCGCCACCTGGGCGGAGCACTTTCCATGGCGAGCGAAGCACCGACGCCCCACTCGCCGCCCATGCCGATGCCGTAGATGGTGCGCAGGATTAGAAACACGGTGTAGCTGGGGGCAAATCCGCAGAGCAGTTCGACCACGGAAAAGAAAACCACATTCGCCATGAGGGGCTTGCGGCGCCCGTAGCGGTCGGCCAGCAATCCGAACACGATGGCGCCGACCGGGCGCATGGCCAGGGTCGCGGTCATGGTCCACACGATGGCGCTCTTGGTGACGTGGAAGTGAAGCGCCAGTGTGTCCACCAGAAAGACGACGACGAAGAAATCGAAGGCGTCCAGGGTCCATCCCAAAAAGCTGGCGGTGACCGCGTGCCATTGGTCCGAGCGGGAGGGCGGCGGCGAAGATGAATTCAAAGCGGCCAGATTCTTTGTCTCCTTGAAGATATCTCGGCCGGGGAAGTGTACACCGCAGGCCCGATGTCCCGGGTAGCGCCGCCTGTCCGGCTGGCGTCCGCCCGCCGACGAAGGCAATCCCTGGAAAGCGACGCAACCTGGCTTCTTCCCCAAGCTGAGGCGGCGGGACGCCGCCTCGACAGCCGGCGAGACGCCGGCGCTACGAGGCTTCAGAGCCTAACAGTATTTTGCCTTTATGACCCCTGAAACCCATAGAATGGAGGGGAGGATTTCGTATCCGGAATTTGCGATTGGCCACATTCATAAAGTTCTTGTTTTGAGTTGATTACCCGGGGTTCATTTGTGTTGACAAGACCTTTGATTCAGGCGAAACTCCGCTCAATTGCTATCGGAGCCATCCCGCGCCGCGCTGGGACACTCGCATGGCCCGAACCATGTTAAAGCCTGACCCAATCCGCTATCTTTCCATTGTGCACACCCGCGTCAGCGGTCCGGAATGGAGTGAACCGGACGTTGCGGAAATCGAGTCGGAAGCGGGCGGCGTCCTGGCATTTCAGGGTAGGGACGACTTACCATCCGATATTTCCCTGGACCTGCGGCTGCATGAAATTCTGCAGCAAGGTCGCTTGACCACTGCCTCGAGTGGAGCTGTGATCGCTCTGGCCCGCGGTACCCGGATGGTGTGCCGCGCCACTTTGGGCGACAAGGCACCGAGCGTGGGAGTTTGCCTGAACACTCGATCGGGTCTTTCAGGAGCTTGCGTGCAGACGCGGGAGATGCAACTTTGCGACGACACGCTGGTCGATCCCCGGGTGAATGCAGCGGTCTGCAGTGACCTTGGAATCCGATCCATCGCGGTCCACCCCATCCTCGAAGGTGAGGAATTGTGGGGGCTGCTGGAAATTTTTTCGCTGGTACCCCATGCCTTCAGCGATTCTGACCTGCAGGAGTTGCAAGGGCTAAGCCGAAAAATCCTGCGAACAGTGCGGGAGGCGATGGATGCAGAACCGGCGGAGCCAGTGGCGGCAGAACCTGCCTTGCATTTGATAAGTGATCGCGCGCAAGCAGAATCGTCGGAACAGCCTGAAGCTTTGCCGGAACCGGTCCAGGAGGATGTGACCGTGGTTGGCTGGGATTACCGAACCGGCGCTCTGACGGCGGCGGTACTGGCGCTGGCTGTGTTGCTGGGTTGGATGGTGGGTCGCGTGGGCTGGAGCATGGCAGTCAACCGGGCGCCGGCCCAGGCTGCAATCACTCCGGAAGAGGCGCAGGCCATGGTGCCGGTCATTCCTGAAAATTCGCCGGCCACGTCACGCCGGGAAGAACCGCCGGTTCCTGCCAAGGCGGTTGCGGACAGAATCCCGCCGGCCAAGCCAGCTCCGAAACCGAAAGCAGAAACGGCCGAGCCTGCAGGTGGGCTGGTGGTGTACGAACATGGCAAAGTAGTTTTTCGGATGCCGCCCTCGGAGACCCCACCTCCGGCTGCAACCGATGTGACGGGACCGGGGTCGATTCAAAAAGCGGCGACCCGGGAAGATGATTCGGCGCTCGCGCCGGGGCAGGTTTCTCCTGCGTCCGCGAACGGCTACCTGCTGGAGCGGGTGGAGCCTCGGTATCCGGAGGTAGCCCTGCAACGGCGCATTCAAGGTCCGGTCGAGATAAAAGTTCTGGTTGGGACCGACGGCCGGGTCCGGAGACTTACGACGATCAGCGGGGATCCTCTGCTGGCAGGCGCCGCGGCGGACGCGGTGCAGCAATGGCGTTTCAAGCCCCACGAGCTTAATGGCAAGGTGGTTGAGTTCGAGACCCGGGTCACGGTGAACTTCGCGCTTCCTTAGAGCTGACCTCAGGCGCTAAAGCGCGACGCATTTTTCAATCTCTTGGTGGCACGACTAAAGAGGCTGCGGAAAAACTCCATTTGCCCGGACGAAGCGACCACGGGGGCTAAAGCCGACACACTTTTCTGACGACTTACGCGGCCCTGAAGGGCCGCTCTTCCACGGAAGGGCCGACATTGGCGAGTTTTTCCGCAACCACTAAAGTCGTGCCCTTTCCAAACCCGAGCCCTTGCGAGCCGTGTCCTCCCGCAAACTATCCGTAAGCCAGTTCTTTGGCGCGCTGGGCGGCTTTCACCACGGCTTTGATCAATGTGACGCGTAGTTTGCCTTCTTCCAGTTCCATGACGCCGTCGATGGTGCAGCCCGCGGGAGTAGTCACAGCGTCCTTGAGCAGGGCGGGATGGTCTCCGGTTTCGAGTACTACGGTCGCAGCTCCGAGAGTGGTCTGGGCGGCGAGCAGCGTGGCGACATCGCGCGGCAGGCCCACCTTCACGCCAGCTTCCGCCAGCGATTCCAGGATGATGTAGATGTAGGCGGGGCCGCTGGCCGAGAGTCCGGTGACCGCGTCCATGTGTTTTTCGTCCACCACCACGGTTTTTCCCACAACGTTGAACAAAGCGCAGGCGGCCTCGACGTGATGGGCATCGGCAAATTTGCCGCGGCACAGAGCGGTCATGCCGCAGCCCAGCGCGCAGGGCGTGTTGGGCATGGCGCGAATGACGGCAACTTCGCTGCCCAACGCCTTTTCGATGTGGCTGGTGGGCACCGATGCCGCCACCGAAATGATGAGTTGCTTACTGGTGACATTGGGGCGGATCTGCTCCATTACTTCCTGCACCACTTGCGGCTTCACGCATACGAAGATGATGTCGGCATTGCGGACCGCAGCCAGATTATCGGTGCCGACCGAGACGCCCAGCTTCTGCGCCAGGGCACGAGCCCGGTCTTCATGCTGGACCGTGGCGAAAGTCGCCTTGGGAGAGAGCAGACCTTTCTCCAGCAACGCCTTGAGCAGAATTCCGCCCATCTTGCCCGCGCCCAGGACTGCCACTCGTTTTCCGGAAAGATCGAAACCCATCGCGCTGTGTCCTCCGTGTGTTCTGTGTTCGCAATTGTACAGTTTCACGGAGCAGAGGAGAGGGCAGGGACTGTGTGGGGACGGGTTGGAGCCTGCCTGAGCGTTGTCGAAGGGACCCGTCCAGGCCGAGCAGGGCTCGGCTGGGTTTGGAAATTGGCCTTTGCAACCTAGCAAAGGGCGGGGCTAATTAGTTTTCGGACACTACACAGAGAGACGGGCGGGGACGCCCGTCCTCCATCTCCATCTCCATGTACATCTACATGGCGTGGCGGGCCAGTTCGGCGATGTGCCGTCCGATGGGCAGGGAAGCGGTGGCCGCGGGCGAGGGGACGTTCCACACATGCAGCATCCGGTCGGCTTGCACAAACTGAAAATCATCGACCATGGATCCGTCGGGGCGCACCGCCTGGGCGCGGACACCCGAACCGTCGGCCACCAGATCAGAGCTGACGATCTCAGGCACCAGGCGCTGCAGTGCTTTCACAAACGCGCTCTTGCTCAGGGAGCGATAGTATTCGCTGGCGCCGTCGCGCCAGTACTTTCCCGCCATGTGCCAGAAGCCGGGATAGGCAAGGGTCCCGGCGAGGTCCCGGAGGTTGAAATCGGTGCGCTTGTAGCCTTCGCGCTTGAAGGCCAGCACGGCGTTTGGGCCGGCATCCACGCCGCCCTGAATGCGGCGCGTGAAGTGCACACCCAGAAATGGGAATTTGGGATCGGGTACGGGATAGATGAGAGTGCGCACCAGGTTAGTCCGCTCCGGGACCAGATCGTAGTATTCGCCGCGAAAGGGCACGATCCTGACTTCGGGTCTCTGGCCTGCCATCCGGCTGACGCGGTCGCTGTGCAGCCCAGCGCAATTGACCACATATTTCGCGGCGAAAGTTCCGCGGCTGGTCTCGACCATCATCTCCGTGCCGCGCTGGACGACGGCGCGAACTTCTGTTCCCGTGTTTACCGTGCCGCCCTGCGCGATCACGATCTCGGCGTATTTCTTGCTGACGGCGGCGTAGTCGGTGATGCCGGTGCCGGGCACCAGCACGCCCAGCAGACCGCTGCAGTGCGGCTCTATCTCGCGCAACTCCGCCTGCTGTAGCAGCCGCAGTCCGGCGAGGCCGTTGGCTTTTCCGCGATCGAGCAAAGTATTGAGACGCGGGACCTCCTCGGCGCTGGTGGCGACGATGACTTTGCCGCAGATTTCGTGCGGCAGGTTGTGGGCACGGCAAAATTCCACCATGGCGGCCGCGCCCTCGACGCAGAACTTTGCTTTCAAAGAACCAGGCTTGTAGTAAATGCCGGAGTGGATCACGCCGCTGTTGTGTCCGCTCTGGTGGCGGGCAACGCCGTCTTCCTTCTCGACCAACAGCAGGCGCAGGTGCGGCAGGGCGCGGGTGGCGTGCATCGCAGTCGAAAGACCGACGATTCCTCCGCCAATGATTACGATGTCGAAAGTTTGATCGGGCATATGGGCGCAGGGAGACCGGCGCCACATTCTTTATACATGGCCGCTTGAATTAGAGCGAAGTTACTGCGGTTATCCGTGCGCCTGGCGAGAAAAGGCTTAAACCACAAAGGACACTATGGTACACGAAGGAAAGTACGATCTCTGCCGCGAATCGATTTTAGGTCGTGTCCTTTATGGCTCACGTTCTTTAAGACAGCTGCAGACTACTGTACGGTCAACACCACATCCACGCTGCGCGTGACCGAACCGACGGCGGCATTGACCGTGATGGTGTAGGGTCCGGGAGTCGTTCCGGGATGACCTGCGCCACCACCACCGCCTCCTCCTCCACCAGTTCCTCCGCCGGGACCGCTGCTGCCTCCGCCGCAGGCCACCAGCAGGGCGAGCAGGATGCCGAGGATCGCAAGACGCAAGCAGTTTTTCTTGCGCGGTCTGCGAGGTTGTTTCAATCCCGCAATGATTCCCGCCACGGACAGGCCCAGGTCATACCACAGCACATATGGCGCTGCCAGCCGCGAGACTGCCGAGGTGGCCGCCGTGGTCTGGAGCTTCAACACCAGGTTGGTGTCTCCTTGTCCTGCAGCTACCAGGCTGGGCGTGAATGAGCATGTGGTCAACGGAGGCAGAGTGGCAGTCGAACACGACAGAGTTACGTTGGCCGGGAATACGCTGCCATTTCCCAGCGGCACCGCGTCCAGGTTATAGCTGGCGGTTTGTCCGGCCTTGATGGTCTGGGCGGCGGAATTGTTGTTGATGACAAAATTGAAGCCGACGATGAGTTCCACCGGCGTCGATTTGTGGATTTGAGCGGCGTCGGTTCCGGTAGCGTCGATGGTGAAGTTGAAATGGTTCTGCGCATCATTGCTTGCGGTCACGGTAAATGGTGCGCCTGCGGTGGACGGGACAAGGATGGAGGGAGAGGGCGTGCAGGTCAGGGGCACGGCGCCGGAGCAACGCAGATTGACCGCGCTGTGATATCCGTCGGAAGCCGTCAGCGTGCCGTTGAACACGGCCGCTTCGTTCGGATTTGCTGTCAGCGACGGATTGCTGACCGCAATGGCGAAATCGGGATTTTGCGTGCTTCCGGTTCGGACCGTCAGGGACAGGCCTTGAGTCCTGGTCGGTCCGCCATCGACCGAGCCGTTGATGGAAATTGTGGATGTCCCCAGGGGCGTGCCGGCATCCGTGCTTATGGTCAAGGTCACGGTTTCCGGGCTGCCGGAAATCGGGAACACGGAGGTTGTGTCGAAATTGCACGCGGCCCCGGCCGGCAAACCGCTGCAGGAAAGAGTTACCTCCTGGTTGAACGACCCTGAAGCGGTCACGTCAAACGCCGCGGACCCGGAGACACTGGACGGATTTACGGTCAGACTGCCGGGCGCGGGCGCGGTCAGATTGAAGTCCACCATGTGCAGAGTGAGAGAGAAATCGCGGGTGGTGGTATTGGTGTCACCTCCCACGCCATGAGCGTTGAACAAGTAGTCGCCCACCGGTCCGCCTGCCGCCACGCTGAAGGCAGCGCCTGAAATCGATGGTGTCACCGAAGCGGGAGTTGCCGCGCAAGTCGGCGGTGGTGGAGTAACCCGCCGGGTGCAACTCAGATTCACGGCGCTGCTGAAGCCGTTTTCGGCCTGCAGGGTGCCAGCGAACGCAGCATTCTGCCCGGCGAATGCGGTCAACTTGTTGTCGGGGGAGGCGAATACGAAATCGGGTCCAGAGGCCAGAGTGAATTCCCATATTCCGCGGCCGTAGGTGGAAGCTCGCAGTTTTCTGGTCCCCCCGGAATTGAACATGCGCAACGCGGTGACGGCGACGTTGGGCAAGTATCCGGCTTGCCCGCTTTCGGGCGCCGGCCCAACCTCGGTCCAGACCGGGTTGGCCGTGCTGCTCGCGAAAACTCCTACATCAGTGCCGACATAGACTGTGCTTGCGGACCGGTCCACCAGCACTGCGTTGGCGGGTGCATCGGGCAAACCCTGGCTGAAGTCGCTCCACGATGCGCCGGCGTCCGTGGTCTTCCACACGTGAGAGACATGAAATCCCATGATGGTCATGTAGGCGGTATGGCCGGTGGTATCGGATGGGTCAGTAGCGACTGCCGAGATGGGGAATCCGGAAGGGTTGGTGGTTCCCGTGCGGTCGATCCACGCGTCCGCTCCGGCGCTGACGTTGGTCGCGACCCAGATGTGGCCGCCGGTAGAGACGAGCGGGCCGAGGCCATCGGTGCCTGCGTACATCGCGTTGGAGAAGCCGGCGGTGTCCTTGATGCCGCCTGCTGCCAGCGCTCGCACCAGGTTGACCTCGCTGCCGGTGCAGCTTTCGGAGCCGCCGGTCTCAAGATTATTGGTGAGGGCGGAGAATGCGCTGCCGTCGGTGGCGCCGCGCCACACCCGGCAGGTTCCCACCAGGAGCTCTCCGGAATTTTGCGGGTCCAGGATAAATGGAGTGAAAAAGGGCCCGGAGTCGCCGCCCACGGTGGCGTTCGAAACCACCAGACCGCTGCTGAAATCCTGCGCCCGGCAATCCACTCCCATGGCGCAACGCTCGATGCTCACATCGGTGTTGGCGGTAAACCATTCCGTGGGATTGTCGGGATTGATCTGGTTGTAGCCGCCGTCGCCGGCATTGACATTGACCCAACTGGGGTTGCTTTGTGAGGTGCTGGTTGCGGGCGAGCCGTTGTTTTCCGCGCCACCCAAAAGTGTATTGGGATCAGTGGGATGCTGTGAAAAGGAAATGAACTGGGTGATGGAGCCCAGGGTCTGGTTGAGACTGTCGAACTGGTTGCTGCCGCCGCAGGCGCCGGCGAGGAGTCCGGTGTAGCCATCCAGGGCGCGGTAGATTCCGCCGTCGTTGGCAAAGTACATCACAACCCGGGTGTTGCCGTTGGTCTGCAGGAAGGCCATGGCGTGCTGGTAGGGATGGACATGGGCGATCGAGCCAAAATTCGGCGGACATCCGAAAGCGTGGGTGAGATTGATGAAGGTGTCGGGCGCGATGCCGTTGCAACTGGGTGATGCGGTGGTGATTCTGCACTTGTAAAGATTCACCGCCCCGGCATACAGGTCGGTCACTTGTCCGTCGGGGACGGCGGCCAGCTCCAGGTTGTAGCCGCCCTGTTCGGTGCCGCAGCCGCCCAGCAGGTCACCGCAGTTGGTGATGCCGTCATCGTTGATTTGAGTCCAGCTGGTACCGCCGTTCTTCGTCTGCCAAATCAGCCGGTCGCTGTTGTTTCCGTCCACGTACCAGAAGTACATCTCGTTGCGTCCGGGCACGACCGCAAATTCTCCGCGATACAAGAGGCAGGTGGAAGTGGTGGGGGTTGCGGGACAGGAGACGGGACTGAGGCCGCCGGGCTGGCTGTTCAAGCGGTCCCAGTTGACCCCGTCGGTTGAGGAATAAATGCCATGCCACTGCACGGCGGCGAAAAACTGCCGGCTGGTTGCGTTGTACACCACGGAAGTTGCTGAACTGGGCTCAATGACGAGCCCCGCATCCTTCACGGTGGCGTAGTTCCACGACAGTCCGCCGTCGTTGGAGTAGTAGAGTCCGCGATTGGCCATGACTGGATCCTCGAGGCCCTCGATCACGCCCTGCGTCGCTCCCGCGGCCGCAGCGACCACCAGGCTGGGATTCACAGTGCTGAATGCGATCTGGCTGAAGCCGAGGCCGGCAAAAGATCGAGTGCCGGTGCTGTCCTGCGAAATCAGGTTCCAGGTGCCGCCGGCGTCGGCGGAACGCAGAATGCCCAATCCGTAGTAGGAGTCGGCAGAACTGTTAGTCTCGCCCGTGCCGACCAGCACTACACTCCGGTGCGCATCTGGGTTGGTCAACTGGGGTTGGATGGCGATTGAGCCCACGGCCAGAGTGGGCTGATCGTCGGTAAGCGGAGTCCATGTAACACTTGAAGGATTCGGGCTGAGCGCTCCGGCGTTGCTGGATTTCCAGACCCCGCCGTAAGCGGCGCCGATGTAAACCGTATTTCCGCTGCCGTCGGCCGGATCGACCGCCACGGCGGTGGCGCGTCCCGCGACCGGACCATAGTCCTGCACCCCAAGTCCTGTTGCGTCTGAGGCCAAAGGAGCGGGACCCAGCGGCGTCCAGACAGTGCCGGCTGCGACGCGTGGGATGGCGGCCGATCCAGCCGCGTGTGGGGCGGCGCGGAAGGCCCGCAGTTGGAGTTTCTGCCTCTGGGCCCGATAGCGAAGTGCGGCCGCGGAGTGTCCGGGAAGCATACGCCCATGGAAGAACCACTGTTCGCGTTGACGCGATTGGCTGCTGCCTGGACCCGTGGATGGTCTGGTTTCAGGGCGAATGTTTGTGCTCTGCGCGGACAGGAGCCTGGCACAAAGCAACAGACACACGAGGACTTGAGCGCACACGCGAAAATTCATAAGCACCTGGGAGCCGCGAAACGGCTGAACCCAGGACTACCATCTGCCTGGCCTGCTTGCAGTGACGGGCCCCTTTAAATCCGCCTTTATTTCTCTGAAGAGCTCTAAATGGGAATCTGGGGATCCCGCCAGGGAGGTGGGCGAGGACTGCACCAAAGTTGACTTGACGGACTTCAGAGTCGGGCCTTGGGCCTCAGAATTTAATCCCCTGAGAACCGAGAACTAAAATCGGACTGAAATCCAAACCGTATGGGCCCGAGAGTCGGAGGTCCGAAGTCCGCTTTTGGATTTCAGATCTCAGATTTTAGTTCTCGGTTCTCAGGACTTAGATTGATTCGGCTACCACTTTTTGTTCCTGTTGACCGAGGCCTGGGATACCTAGTTTGATGCGGTTACCTGGGCGCAGGTAGAGCGGCGGCTTTTGGCCAAGACCCACGCCGGGAGGAGTGCCAGTGGAGATGACGTCGCCGGTGCGCAAGCTCATAAACCGGCTTAAGTAACTGATCAGGAAGGCCACGCCGAAGACCATGGTCTTGGTGGATCCGTTCTGATAGCGGTGACCATCCACCTCCAGCCATAGATCCAGGTTTTGCGGGTCGGGAACTTCGTCGGGCGTGACCAGCCACGGCCCAATGGGTCCGAAAGTGTCGGCACTCTTGCCTTTGACCCACTGGCCGGTGCCTTCGAGCTGGAAGGCGCGTTCTGAAAGGTCATTGACCACACAATATCCGGCGACATGGGACAAGGCATTTTCCTGGTCCACATACTTGGCGGGCTTCCCGATGACTACGCCGAGTTCAACTTCCCAGTCGGCTTTTTTTGCCCCGCGCGGAATTACGACGTCATCGTCGGGGCCGCAAATGGATGATGTGGCTTTCATGAACACAACCGGTTCGGCGGGTACGGCCATGCCTGATTCGGCGGCGTGATCGGAATAATTCAGACCGATGCAGATGAACTTTCCCACGCCGCCCACGCAGGGGCCAATGCGGGGTTCGCCGGCAACGCGAGGTAAACCCGAGATGTCTGCCTGGCGCAGCTTATCCAGCGAATCCGGAAGCAAGGCCGGCCCGGCGAGATCGGGGATGAGGTTCGACAGATCGCGCATGGTACCGTCGGAAGCCAGGGCGCCGGGCTTCTCCTGGCCAGGTAAACCGTAACGCAGTAATTTCATCTTGCCTCCGAGCTAGAACTTGTTTTGGTTGCTACTCAGTTTTGGACGGCGCAACATTCTTTACCCGGCCGCGCAGCACAGTCATCGATGCGGGCGGCAGAGTGTATCGCGCGTCGGGACTGCCATCGATGGTCGATGTCGCCGCAGGGCCATCGGGGTCGGCATAGCCTTTTTTTCGTCCCGGATGCCACTGGTATTGAGCTTTTCCGAAAGTAACCATCGCGACAGACCCTGCAAAGGCGCTGTCTTTATTGCCATCGCCATCGTGGAACTTGATGCGCACGGCATGCGGATTGTCATAGTCCTTGTTGATCAGCAGCAGTGACCACTGTCCATCGGGACGGAGCACGGCATAGGCAGTGACCAGCACGTGGCCATCGCCGTCTTTGATGTCGCTGGCAGCGGAGAAGAGGCGATGCTCGGCGTCAACCGGCTGCGACCACTCCTGGGTGAGAAGTTGCGCGGCAAAGAACTGCGAGGTGCGTGACCGGATCTGATAGTTCGGGTCAACCATAAACATGTGGTACGTGCCCCAACTGTTGGGACAGACCGGGTGGGCCGGCGAGTAGGAGAGCGCATGGTAGTAGAACGTGGCTTGGCCGCCCGCAGTCAGAAAGCCGGCGAAGGTGTCGCCCAGCCACAAGGCGCCAAAGATTTCTACTGAGGCTTCGCCACCATGGGCGTTGGTTTCAGTGTCGAGCAGCGGGACGTTTGCCGGCAGACCGTCGTCACGCCAGACTTGCATGATATGAGTGAGCAGTTGAGGTTCCCGGTAGAGATTCTTCCATGGAGTCTCACAACCGTCATAGGGATAGTGTTCAAACGACATGAATGCCAAGTCGGAAAGGCGGCCATGGGCTCTCAGGTAATCGAGAAAGCGGCCGAGCCAGGAAGTTTTGCCTTGCGCGTCCGGCCAGGCTTTTATGTCCTCGGTGACACCTTCGAAGACCGGCCCTCCCAACTTGAAATTCGGGTCCAGGCGATGCAGCGCGGTGGCCCACTGCAAATAGAAAGCGCCGTAGTCTTCGGGCTGCATGTACTGGCCGTCGGGCTCTTCGCCCATCTCGACATACCAGACGGGATATCCGCGCTTCTTCAGGTAAGTCATCTGGGCCACTGAATCTTCCGGAGTGCCGTAGAGCATGGCCACCGGAATTACTGCGGGTATTCCGCGGGTGATGCCGCTGGTGTAGAAGAGGTCGAGGCCGGGTTGGTCGCCTGACTCCATGCGGTCGGGCGCGACGTACAGATCGGAAGGTTCGTGCCAGGGATCGACCGAAGAGCAATACGTAAGAGATTGTTTCTGGTCGGGCGAATGTTGCAGCAGGTCTTTGAAATTCTTCTGGGCATCAATCGTTCCCAGATAAATTTCACGGATGGCGTAGCCTACACGGTTGCGACGGTCGCTCGAACCGTGGGTGTCACAGGTGTTCGAGGAGGCGGTCATCAGGATGCGGACAAACCTCGTGCTGACCGGAGAAGAATCCAGGGGAAGAGTGACGGTGCCGCCCTTGCCCTCGGTCACGCTTCCGGTCGAAAAGTTGTTCCATTCACCGTTGCCCTGGTCGTCCATGGCGTCTTCACCGGTCCAGTACTGCACCTGGTAGGCGCGGGCATAGGGTTCGGTCCAGGCGATGCGAATTGCGTTTACGTCCTGCTTCTTACCCAGGTCGATCACTACCCACTGCGGATGGAGCGAATCCGCTTCGGCGGTGAATCCCTGAGTGAGATAGGGATTACTTTTCCAGTATGTGTTCAGGTCGCCGTCATCGAGGCGGGAGAAACCGTCAAATTCGGTCCCACCGTTGCGGGTGAAGCCGCGGTGCTGCAGGGAATAGCCGTAGGAGTGCCGGATCACCTCGCTGGTCGGCGTGGCGTCTCCGGTGAAATAGCCCTTGCCTGAGGGATCGCTCCATTTTCCCTTGGGATTCCAGTGCCAGGCCTGGACGAACAGTTCGGTATTCTGGCGATAGCTGACTGAGCCCCATCCCGCGGACAAGACTTGTTTCAACTGGTCGGGGCGGAAGAACATGTCGGTGGCGTTGCTGGGTACGCGATCCACGGTGGTGCCCAGCGCGTACAGTGGGCTGAACTTGTTGACCACGTGGCTGGGCGTGGCATCGACCTGGACAGTTTGTGCGAGGCCGTCTCGACTCAGGCTGACGGCAATAACCATTGCTATCGCCAGAAAGACAGGGACAGCCGCCCCGCGGTTACGCAGAGTGGCAGCCGCGTTGGTGTCGGAGGGCAGCACGAATTCGCGAACAGCGGTTAGGTGCATTAGAGTCCTTGGCACACTTGAGTTGCGCGATAGTTTAAGAGTCGAGTGGCTGCTTGGCAACAGTTCTCATCCCGAGTCTGAGCGGTTGATCTCTCTCCAAGGGACTGTCCGATTTTTCTATTCTGATTTCTTGATGGAGCGGACAAGCGCGAAAATCCCGCCAATCAAAGTCAACACACCAACAAGAGTCAACGGCAGCGTGATGATAAGACCCCACGCCATACCGAAACCAATTAGATCCACGCCAAATGGGCGCAACAAGACATCCGCTAATATCAGCGGCGCCCATGCGACAGCCAGAATGACCAAACCCGGAAGGAACACGCGCCAGTTCAAGCCGCAGCCTCTCGTGTTTTCGTTTCCAATAGTCGTACAAATCCCCCAATCCTCCAAATCCCATCAAGTATAATCGGCACACTCAATTCGGCCGCACTGGCGGCGGCCAGGACTTCCCACATGGCTCTCAAGGTATTCAACGACAAGAGTACGGCCAGCAAGGCCGCTGCGCAGCAGGCCGGCGACGCGATTCGCCGCGCCCTTCGCGATCGGGGACAGGCCCGCATCATCGCTGCCACGGCGGCGTCCCAACTCCTGTTCCTCGACGCGCTCACCCGCGAGCCCGGCATTGATTGGACGCGGGTCGAAGTCTTTCATCTAGATGAATATATCGGGTTGCCGATTACGCATCCCGGCAGCTTCCGCAAGATGCTGCTGGAGCAGTTGGTGCAAAAAACAGGAATCACTAAATATCATTTGCTGGACGGCGATGGCGATGCTGCGGATGTTGTCCGCCGCGTGGGAAAGGACTTGGCCTCCGCGCCCATTGACATCGCGTTTCTGGGCATTGGCGAGAACGGGCATCTTGCCTTCAATGATCCGCCGGCTGATTTTGAAATTGAGGACCCGTATCTGATCGTCACCCTTGACGAGGCTTGCCGGCAGCAGCAGGTGGGCGAGGCCTGGTTCGCGGACCTGTCGCAGGTGCCGACGCAGGCCATTTCGATGTCAGTGCGCCAGATTCTCAAGGCGAAGGAGATTCTTGCGGTCGTGCCGGACACGCGCAAGGCGCAAGCGATCAAAGCGTGCTTTGAAGGCGAGATCAGTCCCATGGCTCCGGCCTCGATCCTGCGCACGCATCCGAATGCGACGGTGTACCTGGACACAAATTCCGCGGCGCTGCTTAGCCCGGCTGTGTTGGCTTCCGCTTAAGATGTGATCGCCACGGAATCGAGGCCCGCCCATCACTCGCCGTCCAAATGCCATGGCGCCAGCCGGACCATCGAGTGTCATCAGGCCGCTGCCAATTCCCTCCCTGCGCTGGTGGATTGCCAGTTTGCTCTTTGCCTCCACGGTCATTAACTACATCGACCGGCAGACCCTCTCGGTTCTGGCTCCTTACCTTAAGCTCGAGCATCACTGGACCAACAGCGACTACGCCAACATCGTGATCGCGTTCCGGATCGCTTATTCGTTAGGCATGGCGCTATGCGGGCGGTTCGTGGATCGCGTCGGCACCCGGCGTGGTCTGACGTTTACGGTCGTCTGGTATTCGGTGGTCTCGATGCTGACCTCGCTGGCGACGGGCTTCCGCAGTTTTGCCGGCTTTCGGTTCTTGCTGGGCGCGGGAGAATCAGCCAACTGGCCGGCTGCGACGAAATCTGTCTCTGAGTGGTTTCCCAGGCGCGAGCGCGGACTGGCCACGGCGTTCTTCGACAGCGGCTCTTCAGTGGGAGGGGCCGTCGCGCCCTTTATCGTTTTGTGGATTTACTTCCGCTGGGGATGGCGGCCGGCGTTCATGATTCCGGGCGTGCTCGGGTTCATCTGGCTGATAGCGTGGCGCCGGTTCTATTATCCGCCGGAGACGCACCCGCGCATCGGAGCGGCGGAGTTGGAGATGATCATGGCGGACCGGGAATCCGATTCACGGACCGCGTCCGGAGAGCGTCCGCGCTGGGCCGATCTTTTGAAATTGCCGCAGACCTGGGGAACGATTGTTGCTCGGACGCTCACTGATCCGGTGTGGTTTTTCGTTACCGACTGGTTCCCGATTTATCTGGTGGCGAAAGGGATCGAGCTGAGGAGCGGCCTGATCGCGGTGTGGATACCGTTCGTCGCTGCCGATGCGGGCAACTTCTTTTCGGGATGGATGTCCGGCTACCTGGTGCGGCGGGGATGGTCACTGGGGGCGGCGCGAAAGGCGCTGGTCATTTTCGGCGGGATCGGCGTCACCCTGCTCATCCCCACAATTTTTACCACCAACCTGTATTGGCTGGCGTTTCTTTTCGGACTGGCAACCTTTGCCTATGCGGCCTTCTCGACTATGGCCAATGTGCTGCCCTCGGACCTTTACCACAGCGACTCGGTGGCTTCAGTCAGCGGGATGGGTGGCGCGGGGGCGGGGATCGGCACCATCGTCGCTTTTAAGCTGATCGGATACTTCTCCGATGCCCGCCAGGCGGCGGCCACACATTCGTTTGATCCGATCGTGATTACCGCGGGCCTGGTTCCCTTCGTGGGGATGATTCTGGTCCTGCTCCTGGTGCGCAATACGAAGGCGACCGACGAAGGGCTGGTGCGGCGTATTTGATTTTCTGCGCGTCCTTTGCGGTTCTTCTTTGCGTCCTTTGCGGTTTAAGGTTTCGCTTGATCTCGCAAAGTCAACTTCCTGAACCGCAAAGTTCGCAAAGGACTCGCGAAGGCCGCAAAGAAGGCGACTCCTACATCTGAGTGGATCCGATCAGACTGAAGAGAAGGATGGCAAGCACGATCACGGTGAACCCCACGTACATGCGGTCGTGCTCCTCGGCAAATCCAAAAATCGAAAATATTACCCGGGCTACCGGAGTGGCGATCAGGAATAACAGCCCCAGCTGGATAATGCCGCGGCCGTTCAGATGCAGGGCTTCGCGCAGGATGCCGGGAACGCTGCGAAGGTCGGAAGGCTCGCCCTGAAACACGCGGTAGTCCTCAGGAGTACGGCCATGGTGGGTGAGATACACGATGGCGCCACAGAAGACTACGAAGGCGGAGAGGCCCACGCCGGCGCGCAGCATATTTCCCAGGATGTCTTCAATCCTCTGGTCGGTCCAGGGCCGCTTGACCATCATTTCACAACCTCCCGGTGAGACCTTTGTAAAGCATTTCAATTCCAAGCAGCACGATGACCGCGCTGAAAATGATGCGCAGCCATTTGGTTTCAGCCTTCACCAGAATGCGTGTGCCCACCAGGGAGCCGGCCAGAACGCCGAGCATGACCGGCATGGAGAGCCCGGGATCAATGTAGCCGCGGTTCAGGTAAACGCCGGCGCTGGCGGCAGCCGTGACGCCGATCATGAAGTTGCTGGTGGTGGTGGAGACCTTGAAGGGGATCCGCATGGCCTGGTCCATGGCGAGAACCTTCAAGGCGCCGGAGCCGATGCCGAGAAGTCCGGACAAAGCGCCTGCCCCAAACATGATGCTGAAGCCCGCAGGCACGCGCTGGACGTTGTAGCTCCGCATGCCTTCCAGGTCAGGGAAGCTGCCGTTGAGGCGCAGTCGCGTGGCCAACGGATCAGTCGGAAGATCACGTTCCGCCAGAGGACGAGGTTTGCGGGAAAGGTATGCAGAAAGAATGAGCACCACTCCAAAAACCGTCGCAATTACACTGGTCGAGACCCATACCGCCAGAAAAGCACCCAGCAGCGCGCCCAGGGTGGTTGCAATCTCCAGGAACATGCCGATGCGGATGTTGGAGAATCCCTCTTTAACGTACGCGGCCGCCGCGCCCGACGAAGTGGCAATCACGGAGACCAGCGATGCGCCAATCGCGTAACGGATGTCCACTTTGAAAAACAGGGTCAGCAGAGGGACCAGAACGACGCCGCCGCCGAGACCGGTCAACGCCCCCAGTAGGCCGGCAAGCATGGAGCCTAGGAAGACCAGGGCAGTGAATTCGAGGATATTCATCTGGTGTGCTGTCCCAGAAATACATGGAATATCGACATGTGAGCGGCGCAGGTCGAGTTGGCTGAAACAGCAGGTCCCTCCACTGCGCTCGCTTCGCTCCGCTCCGGTCGGGATGACAGTATTAATTCAACGAATTTCCGGGACAGGAGACTGGTTTCGACGGGAAGAGATGAGCTAATGTCCGTAGCCGCCTCCGTCGAGGGTCACTTTGCCCCGGAACATACGATAGACGACAACAAAGTAAACCAGGGCCAGGACCATGCCGAATCCCCACCAGGCCAAACCCACCCGGAGCGCGTAAGGTCCGGAAAGCGCGTTCTGCACCGTGATGTCGCGGCCCAGATCGTTGCTGGACGGCAGCAGGCGAGGGTACAAGGAAATCGCCGCACCCACCAGCATGGTGGCAAGATAGATGCACGAGGAGACAAAGGCTTTGCGATCCGCGCTTCCGCGGCAGAAATAGAACATCCCACCCAACGACCCCAGCACTACAAGCGGAATAGCGAAGGCCAGCGGATACGTGTTGTAGTTGGTGAGTGCATCCTTCCGAACCGCGATGGTCGCGATCAGGCTGACGATGGTGATGGCACAGAGCACGGCCCATGAACGCCGGGCGAACCATCGTGCACGCTCCTGCAGTTCACCTTCGGTCTTTACGGCAAGATAGAGCGCGCCGTGCACGGCCAGGGCCACCAGGGCCACCACGCCGCCGATGACGGTGTACCAGTCCAGAATGCCGGGTTGGGGGCCGACCCGCCAATTGGTCCAGAGCGGAAGGAAGAAATAGCCGTCGGGCTGCAGGGGAACGCCGCGAATTACATTGGCCAGGGCGGCGCCGAAAAATACGGCAAGAAGCGAACTGGAGAGAAAGAACAAGCCGTCAAAGAACGACCGCCAGAGGCCGTCGTCGATGTGCATGCGCAGCTCGATGCTGGCGCCACGCAGAATGAGCAGCCACAGCACAATCATCAGGGCCAGATAGAAACCGCTGAACGCGGCGGCGTAAAGGGCAGGGAAGGCAAAATAAAGGGTGCCACCGCCGGCCAGCAGCCAGACTTCGTTGCCATCCCAGACCGGACCAATGCTCCTAAGCATGATCTGCCGGTCGGACTCGCTGCGCGCCAGCAGAGGGTGCAGGATGCCGACACCCAGGTCGAAGCCGTCGAGCACGACGTAGGCGGCCAGCATGACGGCGACGATCCAGAACCAGATGAATCCCATTCTCTTTCCCTTTTCATGAACCGCGTGGGGACAGCCGCCCCCGGCTGTCCGGCGGAGCGAAGCTCCGCTAACTCTTAGCCGACCTCAGCCCTGCCCGGGTACCAAAGTTGCCGCTCGTGGCGCAGCGGCGGCTGACGGGCCTTCGCTCACCGTGCGGTACACCAGCACGATAAACAGAATCGAGAGCACGGTGTACATTCCCATGAAGCCCAGCAGAGTGAACAGCGTATTGCCTGCGGATACATTCCTGGAGTATCCATCGGAGGTGCGGATGAGTCCGTAAACCAGCCAGGGCTGGCGGCCGATCTCAGCCGTCATCCAACCCGCCGTATTGGCGATGTAAGGCAAGGGAAAGCTCAACAGCAGGGGCCACAAAACCCAGCGAGCGTGGAACAGCTTGCCGCGCCACAGAAGAAATGCTGCCAGCAACATCAGCGCGACGAAGTATGTGCCCAGTCCGGCCATGATGTGATAGCTGTAGAACAGCAGGGGGAGCGGCGAGGGCCACTGGTCGCGGGGAAACTGGTCCAGCCCTTTCACTTCCGCTCGCCTCGTCCCGTAAATCAAAAAGCTCAACATGTCATTGACGACGATCGGGTTGTCAATGCTCTGCGTGGTTTCGTTCGGTTGCCCCATCAAAACAATCGGCGCGCCCGCCTGTGAGCTGAACAGGCCTTCCATGGCGGCAATGGCTGCGGGCTGGTGCCTGGCCAGGTAGCGGCCATGCAAGTCTCCAGTGGGGAAGATCTGAGTGACACAGGAAATCACTCCCGCGATCACGCCGACGCGGACAAAAATCCTGGCGTGTTCCTCGAAGCGCTTCTCCAGGAGATAGAACGCCCCCACGGCAGACATCACGAACGAGCCGGTGATGACGGCGCCCGACATGTTGTGGGCATACTGCAGCAGCGCCCAGGGGTTCATCAGCAGTCCCCAGAAGCTGGTGACCTCGAATGATCCGTCGGGAAGGATGCTGTAGGCGACGGGATGCTGCATCCAGGCGTTGGTGACGATGATGAAGAAGCCGGATATCCATGAGCCCACGAAGACAAGGAACGCGGATCCCCAGTGCGCCCAAGGGGAGAGGCGCTTCTCGCCGAACAGGAAGAGGCCCAGGAACGCGGATTCCAGAAAGAAAGAGAAGACGCCTTCCATGGCGAGAGGCTGCCCGATCACGCCGCCGGTGGAGCGGGAGAACTGCGCCCAGTTGGTGCCGAACTGGAATTCCATGGGAATGCCGGTTACCACACCGATCAGAAAGTTGATGGCGAAGATCTTGGCCCAGAAGCGCGCCGCTTCGTTGTAGCGCTCGTTATGCCGAACCAGGGCCACGGTTTTGAGCGCGACGATCAGCAACGCCAGCCCCATGGTCAGCTGCGGAAACAAATAGTGATAGGTGACGGTGAAAGCGAAGTGCAGACGGTGGAGGAGCAGCGCGTCCATGAGGAAGCTCGGAACTCAACATGATACACGCGTGGTCCGGCTTTGGTATTCGTCTGCGGCTTTCCTGGCGAACTTTGCGGTTAAGGTTCTAAGAGGATTCAGGAGCCGTCGAGCCCTCTTAACCGCAAAGGACGCGAAGAAGAGCGCAAAGTTCGCAAAGCAGGCACCCACAGTTTCGTTCCTGTCCGGCAGCTCTCTGCGGACATCTAGGGTTGGGGCTGGTGCAGGACCTTGGAGCGGTCGATGACCCATTGCGGAAAGACCGGAGCGCCCTGCGGGGGCTTGCCTTGGGTAACGGCCCAGTGATCGATCCAGCCTGTACCTTCTTCTCCCACATAAGTGTCAGGCAGGCCGTAGGCCTGGTCGCTTAGAGCGTCACCCAGCGTGATGAAGAGATAGCCCCGTTTGCGCATGAGGTCGAGGAGTTCGCCGATGTGGTCGGCCTCGAGTTGATTGGCGTGCAGCAGCAGGATCTGTTTCGGCTCGTAACCGATCGTCTGCTTCGCGAGATGTTCGGTGTAGGCGAAGACCTGGTCGCTGTAGGAAAGATAACTCTTTGTGAGTTCGTCCTGCAGGGCGGTGTCGCCGCGTTTCTTGGCATCTTCATAAACTCCGGCGTACATCCAGTCCCAGGCGTCGAGGGTTATGGGGGCGATGCTGTAGCCGCGGTTGGCAAGAAAGGCTTCCGCCTGGCGGCGGGTTTGAAGGTCGCGGCCGGTGTCGAGGTAGGGATGGCGGAAGTACCGGAGCTTCATGTTGTGTTCGGCGAGCAGCAGCTTGATGACGCTCTCGCCCTGCACGATGTCATCTTCCCACGCTTGCAATCCGACCTGGTTCAGCGAGGAGTGGCTGTAGGTGTGATTGCCAAGCTCAAAGCCATAGTCGAGCCACATGCGGAGGGCCTTGATCCGGTCGTCAACCTCGCCGAATTTATAGAGCTTCCGTTCATTGACAAATCCGACCACCGGAATTTTCTGGTCGCGGAGCGTGGTCAGCAGCTTGGTGGTCATGTCGAGCAGGGTTGCCGCGGACATCGAACTGGCGGAGCCGGCGGGCAGATCATCAATGGTGATGGCGACTTCGCGCGTGGGCTGGTCCGCGGCGGTTGAAGTTAGCGGAATTGCGATGGCGGACAGCACACAGATGACTAGGAAAAAATGGAATCTCATGAGATCAGTTCTCCGGGCTGTGAGAGATGGCGAACAGAATATCAGAACATGAAGCAGCTCATTTTCGTCGCCGGAGCGCCAGCGATGCTAGAATTCGCGCGTTGCAGTGCTGAGAAAGATTCATGGACTGGTGTAGCGCCGGCATCTAGCCGGCTGTCGCGAGGGCGTCTCGCCCTCGCCGGGTGCGGACGCGACGCCCGCAGAGCCTGCCCCGAGCTTGTCGAGGGGACAGCCGCCGGGACGGCGGCGCTACTTTAAACCCTGACAGCCGTTTTCGTGATCAGAATGAGAGGACTTGAGATGGGGATGACTTCAGGCGGTGCGGAGGGGCGCGTGGCTCGAAGCCTATGGAGCGGGATAGCAATAACCATCGTGGCCATTTGTATTATGGCGCAGCCGGTTGGCACTTTGGCCCAGTCCGCACCGGACGCGTCCTCAGCGCAAATCGGAACGGTGCGGGTTGACGCGGGCCACGCCATCAATTCGTTTGATCCCGACAGCGCGCTGGGCAGTTCGATCGATGTGCTGTCGCGCCGCGACATCGATATGGTTTACTCGCCGCATATCCTTCAGGAATCACTCTCCGCCGGTTGGGGACCGATCACCTATCGCAATAATACCGAGCTGCGGATGGCGGCATGGCACTGGACGGAAAACGGGGCATGGAGCGATGCCGCTCACCGCAGCGGATACTTCACCGGCAGCACTGAACTAAAGGAACCCATTCGGTACATTCTGGCCTATGCGCTGCCGCACCGGGGCTTTGCGACCAGCGGCGACCGTCCGGTGCAGGGGCCGGAGCTAACCTATTGGAAGAGCAATCCCTATCTGACCAGCAAGTTTACCGGCGAGAGCGACGCGCTTCATCCGCAATGGGTGATTGTGGATTTGAAAGCCGCCAGCCCGGTGAATGCGGTGCGTATTGTCTGGGTGAGTCCATACGCCACAAAGTATCAGGTCGAGTATTGGGTTGGGGCTGGGGATGCGCTCGACTTCGACGGAGGTCCCAAGGGTGAGTGGAAGACTTTTGCGTCCGGTTTAGTGAACAAGTCCCGGGGTGGCACAAGCACTCTGAAACTTGCGGATACGCCGGTTTCGACGCGCTTTCTTCGCATCCTCATGACGGAATCTTCGAACACTTGCGATGAACACGGATCCGGCGACGTGCGCAACTGTGTGGGGTACGCAATCCAGCAAATCGAAGCCGGCACGGTTGACCGGGGCGGCGCGTTTTCGGAGGCGGCGAAGGATCCGGGCGAGAAGCGAACCACATTTTGCGTTTCATCAATCGATCCCTGGCATTCTGATGAAGACGTATATGAAGGCGGAGGCTACCAGCACAGCGGCTTCGACCTTTTCTTCACCAGCGGCCTGACCAACAATCTGCCGGCAATGATTCCGGTCACCATGCTGTATGGCACGCCCGACGATGCGGCAGCGCAGATCGCCTACATTGAGAAGCGCGGCTATCGCATCGGATACATAGAAATGGGCGAGGAACCCGACGGCAAGCATGCCATGCCTGAAGACTACGCCGCGCTCTACCTGCAATGGGCAACGGCGATTCACAAGGTCGATCCGAAACTGAAACTGGGCGGACCGATTTTCGAAGGCGTCAATGAAGATATAACGGTGTGGCCGGACGCGCAGGGCCGGACCTCATGGATGGGCCGGTTTGTGGACTACCTGAAGGCACACGGCCGTCTGTCCGATCTTTCTTTTGTGTCGTTCGAGCATTATCCGTTCGAGCCCTGCGCCATCACCTGGAAAACTCTCTACACCGAACCGCAACTGATGAAGCACATCCTGCAGGTGTGGAGGGATGACGGCGTTCCGAAAGACGTTCCCTTGATGGTGACGGAAAATCATCTGGCGGCTTCGCTTACGGGGCCGATGACCACGATCTTTGCGGCGCTGTGGCTGGCCGACAATATCGGATCTTTCTTTGAGGGTGGCGGCGCCGCCTTCTATCACTCGCCGATTCAGCCGCAGGGTCTTCAGAACAGCTGCCTGGGCTGGGCCTCATGGTCGAACTTTGTCTCGAACGAACACTATGACATTAAGGGCTATACCTCGCCTTATTTCGCGGCCCATATGATCAATCTGGAATGGGTGCAGCATCGCTCCGGCATGCATACGATGTTCACGTCGTCAGCCGACATCAAGGACAGCGAGGGCAATGTGCTGGTGACGAGTTACGCGGTGCATCGTCCGGACGGGAACTGGTCGCTGATGCTGGTGAATCGGGATGAGAACAATCCGCACAGCGTGCGGGTGGTGTTCGACGATTCCGGAAAGAGTGCGTCGTTCTCGGGGCCGGTCACGTTCGTGACGTTTGGGAGCGAGCAGTATGTCTGGATCAATGACGGGCTGAACAGCCATGCCGATCCGGACAATCCGCCGGTTGCCACCACGGTGGCGGCAGGTGCCGGGACCACATTCACGCTGCCCAAAGCGTCCATTACCGTGCTGCGCGGGAAAGTGCCGGGAGTCAGAGAGTAGGCTTGCGAACTATGTAGGGACGGATGTCCTCATCTGTCCGGTCGAGCGAGGCTCGACTGGTTCTTCCGCGGCTGGTGTTCAGCCAATAGCGGAACTGCGCTCCGCCGGGCGGGTGAGGGCACCCGCCCCTACGTGGTTCTCGGTGAAATTTGTCAGTGGTTGCGATAAGGCACGAAGCCGTGGGCCCTGGTGCGCAGGCGATACACCGATGTCGTCGCTGTGATGTACAGTGTGCGATAGTCGTTGTCTCCCCAGGTCAGGTTGGCCGGTTGCTCCGGCATCTCGATGATGCCCAGATGATGGCCCTCGGCGTCCCACACCCAGATGCCTTTGGGACCGGTTACAAAGAGATTTCCCTTGCGGTCAACTTTGATTCCGTCGGGTACGCCCTGGTGCGGACCGCCAGGCTCCTCGCCGAAGATTCGACCGTTGCTCAACGAGCCATCGGGCGCGACGTTGTACACGCGAATGTTTCTTTGTTCGCTGTCGTCCACGTAGAAATGTTTTCCATCGGGAGAAAAGGCAAGCCCGTTGGGCTGGGTCAGGTCTTTGGTCAAGAGGCGAACACCGCCCTTGTCATCGAGGCGGTACACACCCTGAAAGGGAATTTCCTGTTGCTCTCCCTTGACCAGGTCGAGCGTGGGATCGGTGAAATAGATGGCGCCGTCGGGGCCGATCACGACGTCGTTAGGGCTGTTAAGTTTTTTTCCTTCATAGCGGTCGGCGAGAACGGTGTATTTTCCCTCGGGAGTGACGGCGATGATGGCGCGCAGCACACTGGCGCAATCAATCAGGCGGCGCTGCCGGTCGTAGGTGTTGCCGTCCGGATCCCCGAGAGAAATCACTTCCTCTTTGCGGCCGTCGAGAAAGACGCGAAAGATTTTGTTTTGCACTTCATCGCTCACGTAGAGGAAACCGGATTCATCCCACACCGGGCCTTCGGTGAAGCCGAAATCGCCGGCCACGCGCGTGAGCTGTGCGTTGCGGTCAAACAGCTTCCAGAAGCGGGGGGATTCGGCGGTGAGTTTGAAGGTGCGCGCGGGTGCATCCGCTGCCATGGCCGGCAGCGAACCGGCGAACAACATTGTAATGCCGGCCAGGGCGGCGGTCCTAAGCCGGCCACTCACATGACTGCTGAAGAATGAGCGTATTTTCAATCCAGGCTGCTGTTTCATTCCGCATTTACCTTCGGTTTGCTCTTACCTCGCGCAATGCTGACCAGATAGCTTACGAGATCATCCAATTCCTGATGGCTGAGCCGGGATGCGTAGTCGTCGGGCATGAGTGAGCGTGGCTGATATTCGATACTCTGTAATTCTGTTTTGGCAAACAGATGAAGCGTGCCGTCCGTGGTTTGAAGTTGCAGAGAGAAGTTGTCTTCGTTGCGTACGACTCCGGTCAGGGATCGACCGTCCGCCGTGGTGACCGCTACCGGGCGCTTTCGAGGATCGAGATTGCGGTTGGGATCGGTAATGGCGTTGCGAATGTCGTCTGCCGAAGGCGTGCTGGCGTAGCTGGAGAGATCCGAGGCGATGAAGCCGCCCTCGCCCTTCGCCATGTGGCATTGCGAACAGCCGGCCTTGCCAAAGAAGATGGCCCGGCCATGCTTGGGGTCGCCGGAAACCTCGGCGGTAGCGCCTTGACCCTGCAAGGTGCGCAGGTAGCGGACCACAGCTTTGAGCTGGGCGTCGCTGAGCGACCGGAAGGCGGGCATCCCGGTTCCCGGTACTCCTCCCCGAATAATTTGCTGGAGGCGCTGGTCCGTCAGGCCCTGGACTTCACGCCGGTGAGAAATATCGGGGCCGTGCTCGCCACCTGCGCCGTCGAGACCGTGGCAGGCGGCGCAGGTGGTGGCAAAAATCTGTTTGCCCTCACCCGCGCCGCCGGCGGCCTTGCCGGATTGCTGCGCCAGCAATGGAGGTGGCAGGCACACGCATGCAGCGTACACCACGAGCACCAACATGGAGAGTCCCAGAAGTTTGCGGTCCATGTGGCTATTTTCGCTTTACGGCGATGGCTGATACCTCAATGCGCGCATTGTTGACCAGCGCCGCCACCTGCACGGTCGCGCGCGCGGGCTTGGGATCGGGCATCACGGTCTTGTAAACCTTGTTCATGTCGGGGAACTCGTGAATGTCCGCGAGAAACACGGTCACGGAAACGATGTCCTTCATATCGAAGCCGGCCTCCTTGACGACTTTCTCGATGTTGGCCAGGGCAGCCTGAGTTTCGGCGGCGATCCCGCCGGGCGCGAGCTTGCCTTGGTCGTCAGTGCCTTCCTGTCCGGCGACGTAGAGGGTTTTGCCGGCGATCACTCCGTCGCTGAAGGGAAGGCCTTCGGTGCCTGGGAACTTGATCGCGCGGCGCTCCTCGGCGAATGCAGTCAGCGTTGCGGCCTGGCTAAACAGCGTGAAGATAAACAGTCCCACAAGAATATGCTTCAGAGGCAAACTCGATTTTTGCTTAGTCATGCGGGGTAGCTCCTTTTTGACAGCCTGAGAAATGGCCTTCACAATCACTCGACAGGAATGCTAGAGTCCGCGTTCATATATACAACCAGGAGGCAGAGATGAACAAATTGCAATTGAGGAGATTTCGGCGGAGGGGTCCGTGGGCGGTTGTGGGAATTGTGTTCATCTGCGTCATCTGGCAGCTCAGTTCGAGCCTTCTGGCCCAGTCCGCCGGGACCCCTCCGGCCAATGAAAATCAGGCGCTGCTCGAGAGCTACCGGCACGTTGAAGTGGCCTCGGTCTCTGATGCGCTGGAGCAACTCACCGGACGGAAGATGTACTTGTCGCATAAGATGCGGCCCATTTTTCCCACCCGGTTTGCCGGGTTTGCGCTCACCGTGAAGCTGAGCAAGGATGAGGGCAACAAGGACCCCGGGGCTCTGAGCGGCATGCTGGCGGCCATCGACCAGGGATCGCAGAGCTCGGTATGGGTGATGGTGGTCGAGGACGGCGCTGACATCGCCGGAATGGGTGGCCTGATGGGAACGGCGATGTCCGCTCGCGGATACGCCGGCGCAGTCATCGATGGAGGCGTGCGGGACGTGGGCCAACTGACCAAGATTGGCTTTCCGGTTTATGCCACCGGCATTGTTCCGTCAACCTCGGTAAGCCACTACCGTTTTGCGGGGGCGAATGTTGCGGTGACGTGCGATGGCGTGGAGGTGCGGCCCGGTGACATTGTCGCTGCTGACGGCGACGGCGTGGTGATTGTGCCTCGGGAGAATGCCGAAAAAGTTCTGGCACTGGCGCAGGAGATGGACTTCAAAGAGCACTCCATGTACTCGATCATCGAGAAATACAAATCCATCCAGGAGGCGGTCAAACGGTTTGGACGCCTGTGAGTAATTGGTGAAGTGTCCTCGTGAGCACTCTTGGCGTCCTTGGCGGCCCTTCTTTGCGTTCTTTGCGGTTTAAGAGTTTTCGAACGGTATGGGCAAGATCAAACCCCTTACCGCAAAGGGCGCAAAGAAGGCCGGAAAGGACGCAAAGAAAAGCACGGCTCGATGAGATGTTCGCGATTGCATTCCCGCAATTTTCGTCGGATAATGCCCGGTTCCATTAAATCGATTCAATTGAGCCCGGCCGCGGCCCGCACGTCGGCATGGACCCGAGCTCATGATTCCTTACTCTAAGGCGGCCCAATTCGGATGGCGGAGAGAATGCGACTGCTCGCAAGAGTGACCCTGGCGCTCGCCGCTTTTCTGGGTTGCCTGTTAGTGGCGGCGTGGGATGATGTACCCAGGGAGTCAACCGCGGCTGCCATCGACGTGCTCCCCACTCAACTGATCGCTCAGCCGCCGGGCGCAAACTGGCTCTCCTACAACGGAGACTTCACCGGGCGCCGCTTCAGCAGCCTGTCCCAGATCAACCCGACGAATGTCGGGCAGTTGCGTGCGCAATGGGTTTTCCATTCCAGCAATTCGAACCGGCTGGAAGTAACGCCGGTGGTCGTGAATGGCGTCATGTTCGTGACTTCTGCGAATGATACCTACGCGCTGGATGCGCGCACGGGACGCGTTATCTGGCACCACGTGTGGCCGATTTCGGAGGGGTTGATCGACGACGCGTCGGGCCACCTCAGCCGCGGGGTTGCGGTGTGGCATTCGCGGGTATATCGCCAGACGGACAACGCCCATTTGTTATGTCTGGATGCGCGTTCGGGAAATTTGCTTTGGGATGTAGCCTACGCCGACTGGAACCGGAACTACGGCGCGACCGGCGCGCCTCTGGTGGTCAAAGACAAAGTCATCGTGGGCACGTCCGGCGGCGACGATGGGGTGCGAGGCTTTGTGGCGGCGTTTGATGCGACCACGGGAAAACTGGCATGGCGATTCTGGACCCTGCCCGGACCCGGAGAATTCGGCTCCGAGAGCTGGCCCGGAGATATGTATCTGCACGGCGGCGGCACTGCCTGGATGCCCGGCACCTATGATCCCGAAACCGGCACTCTGTTCTGGACCACCAGCAACGCGAGCCCTGACTTTGATGGCAGCGTGCGTCCGGGCGACGATCTGTACACCAGTTGCGTGCTGGCGCTCGATGCCGATACCGGGAAATTGAAGTGGTACTTTCAATTCACCCCGCACGATGTCTTCGATTTCGACGCGACCGAGACCCCGATCCTGATTGACACGGTTTACCAGGGCGAGCCACGCAAGCTGCTGGTGCAGGCCAACCGGAATGGCTTCATCTATGTGCTCGATCGCAGCACCGGAAAATTCCTTTCTGCCGTCCCCTTTGTGAAGAATCTGACCTGGGCGAAAGGCATTGACGCGCAAGGCCGTCCCATCCGGTCAGGTCTCGAGCCCACGGCCGAGGGGACGCGGATATGTCCGGGGTTCAACGGCGCCACCAACTGGCATGCACCGTCTTACAACGAAGCAACGCGTTTCGTTTACTTCCTGGCGCTGGAAAGCTGCGAGATCTTCTTCTCCAAACCGCAGAAATTCGAGGAAGGAAAAACCTACTACTCCACGGGCACGAAGCGGATTCCCGGGGAAATGTCGCAGAAGATTCTTCTGGCCTACGATCTGGACAAGCAGGCATTCGCGTGGCGTTATCCCCAGGTGGGACACGCGCGCTCTGCGGGCGGGACCATGACGACTGCCACTGGCCTGCTTTTCTTCGGCGACGACGCGCAATCGTTTGAGGCCGTGGATGCCCGGACCGGAAAGCCCCTGTGGCACTTCAACACCGGCCAGGACTTCAGCGCGTCGCCCATGAGCTACGCGGTGCTGGACAAGCAGTACGTGGCCATCGCCGCGGGAAGTGATATTTTCAGTTTTGCATTGCCGTGAGACTCTTGCTTTTTAAGGAACTAATCAAACTCCAAGGAGAATGATCATGACCTCGAACCTGTTCAATCGTAGAAAGCTGATGACTTCACTGGCAGCGGTTATGTCCGCGGTGGGCGCGGGAGCATTGATGTCCACCAGCGCCCAGGCCAAGAGCAAGGATGGCGGCGTGCGCAAGCTCAACCGCGATGGCAAGCCCGCGGACGGAAAGCAGATGATTACCGCTCTGATCACGCACAATGGCCTGCTCTACATCGCCGGCCAGGGCGCCAATTCGAACGGACCGGTGGGCAAGGACGACATTGACAGCCACACCACGAAAGTGATGGAGAACGTGAAAGAGCTGGTCGAAACCGGCGGCGGCACCATGGACAGCGTGCTGCAGCTCACGGTTTATCTGGCCAACCTGGACTACTACGAGCCCATGAACAAAATATTCAAGACCTACTTTCCCAATGGCGGGCCGGCGCGGACCACGGTCGCCGTGGCCGCGCTTCCGGGAAATTCCATGCTGGAAATTAACTGCATTGCCGCCATCGTTCGAAAGTAGAAGACTGACGCCGGGACAACGCTGGTAAAAGGAGCAGATCATGCAACTGGGAACGGGATGGAACCGCCGGAGCTTTCTGGGGACAGTGGGAATGATTGCCGGGTCGATGATGGCGCCGGCCAAGCTTTTTGCGGCGAAGGCCAGCGCGAAAGTCACCGGCTTCGGCCATTCGGGAAATCCTTACGAAGAACTGGGAGTCACCACCGTCATCAATTGCGAAGGCACGATGACCATGCTGGGCGGCTCCATCCTGCGACCGGAACTGGAAGCGGTGATGGCCCAGGCCGGCCGCCACTTTGTGAACATTCCCGAACTGGAAGTGGCAGCGGGCAAGCGTATCGCGGAAATGCTCAAGCTGCCGGAAGGCTACACCGCGCTGGTGACCGCCGGCGCGGCGGCGGCGATACAGTCGGGACTCGCGGGAATCCTCACCGGCGACAATGAAACCTACATCAAGCAGTTGCCGGACCTTACTGGACTGAAGTCCGAAGTCATCATCCAGAAGTCTCATCGCAACCCGTTTGACCACCAGCTGCGCACCACGGGAATAAAGCTGATCGTGATCGAAACGCGCGACGAGTTGCGCCAGGCGATCAGTCCACGCACCGCCATGATGCACTTCTCCAACTTTGCCAACGCCGCGGGACAGATCAAAGTGGATGAGTGGGTGAAGCTGGCGAAGGAATACAAAATTCCCTGCATGAACGATGCCGCGGCCGACACGCCGCCAGTCTCTCATCTTTGGGATTACGCCAACATGGGCTACGACCTCATTACCTTCAGCGGCGGCAAAGCCATGCGCGGGCCGCAGTGCGCCGGAATGCTGATTGGGCGGAAGGATCTGGTTGCCTACGCGCTGCTGAACAACAGTCCGCACGAGGACACTCTGGGCCGCAGTTCGAAGGTGGGCAAGGAAGAAATTATCGGGATGGTAAAGGCGTTGGAGGTCTATCTCGCGGAAGACCATGATGCCCTGAACAAAGAATGGCAAGGCCGGCTTGATTTGATCTCGCGGCAGATCACGCGGGTGCCGGGGGTCAGCACGTCGTTCTTCGTTCCCGACATCGCGAATCATGTGCCCCACATGCAGATTACCTGGGACGAATCGAAAATCTCTCTGACTCCGAAGCAGGTCTCCCAGCTTTTGAGAGAGTCCAAGCCCGCCATTGTGATGGGAGGAGGTGAAGGCAAGCCGGGCATGGCCATGAACTCGTTTATGCTGCAACCCGGAGAGGACAAGATTGTCGCCGCGCAACTGGCCCGGATTTTCCGCGAGCATTCCGCGTGATCCATCAACGTTCTGGAACCGGGAATGAGAGTATTTCCGACCAGCGAGCGCCGAGGGTGACGGTGTCAGTTCTCCGGCATGCGCCTGGTGGATCCCTTCTGGATCAGCCACTGGTTGAACTGGTCGATCATTTCCCGGGTCCATTTCGCGTCGATTTGGCCAGGTGTGTATTTGCCCTCGCGCAGCATCATGTGGCCCCACTCATCCACCAGGCGGTCCATTTCCGTGTCGTCGGCCACTTTCTGCGCCAGTTGGGGCGGAATAAAAGTGATGCCCTCGGGATCGCCGAGCGCGATGTCTCCCGGCATGATGGTGGTGTCGCCGATGCGGATGGGAACGTTGATTCCAGTCAGCATGACATTCTCGAGCGCGGAAGGATCGACGCCGCGAACGTAAACCTGGAAGCCCGGAATCTGCTGAATGCCAGTGACGTCGCGCACCGCGCCATTGACGATCAGGCCGTTGTGGCTTTTGGTGAAGATGGCGGTGGAGAGGTTGTCGCCGGCAAATGTGCCGTACCTGATTTTGCCGAAGAGATCGACCACGAGCACGTCTCCGGGCTGAAGAATGTCGATTACCCAGGAGTTTTCCTCTCCAATGCGGCGTTCCTTCTTTCCGTTGGCGCGGACCACGGAGTCAACGTCCGGGCGGCGCGGCAGGAACACAGCGGTGACTACGCGGCCGACCAGACGCTCGCCGGGATTGAGCACTCTCCATCCGCCCTCGAACTGGTTGTGAAAACCCGCTTCCTGCAGCACGTCCCAGGCTTCGTCGGCGGTGACGCTGTGCAGGCGCTGCAGCACCGCGTCGGGCACTTGCGGCCGCCCGTCAGGAAAGCGGTCGCCGTGCCAGTCCGGAGTAAACGCAATTCTTTGTTCAGGAGAAAACAGGCCGAGCTGACCATGTCCGGAAATCGTGAGGAACATGGTTGCCGCCAGCGCCGCTGCCGTGAAGCAGATCGAGCGAAAGAAATGTTTGCGCAAAGGTCACCCGCTTCGAGATCGGAGTTCGAACCGTTGGGGAAAATATCACAACGGCTGGGCTGCAACAACACTCCCAACGCTGCCCAAACCCTGGCGAGCTGCGCTCGGCCGCCCGGACGAGGGCGTCCGGGCCTACGTGTGTTTAGGGGACGACAGTGAACGACGCCCGAACAAGCCATGTGCGCTGGTTCCTGGTGGGGTGGATGTTCATCCTAAGCGCGGTCTCTTACCTCGACCGGGTGAATATCTCGGTTGCCGGAAAGTCCATCGCCGAAGAATACGGGCTGAGCAATGTGCATTTGGGTTACGTGTTCAGCGCTATGCTGGTCGGCTATGCGCTGTTCCAGACTGTGGGAGGAAGGCTCGCGGACCGCTTCGGTGCCCGCCGCGTGCTGACGGCGGGAGTGGTGTGGTGGGGGATTTTCACCGGATTGACGGCTTTAGTGCCTTCGAATATTCGCGGAGCGCTGGTTCTGTTCATCGCGATCCGGTTTCTCCTTGGCGCCGGCGAGGCCGTGGTGTATCCGGCATCGAATCAATTTGTGGCACGCTGGATTCCGGCGCAGGAGCGGGGCATCGCCAACGGCTGGATTTTCGCGGGCGTGGGAGCGGGCGCTGGGCTCTCACCGCCGCTGATCACGTACTTCATGCTGCACTATGGCTGGCGATCGTCCTTCTGGGCGTGCGCCATTATTGGCTTGGTTGCGGGCGCGGTCTGGTATCTCACGGCTCGGGACGAGCCTGCCGAGCATCCTCGCGTATCCGCCTCTGAGTTGGCGACCATTCGAGCCGGGCTCCCGGTCAAGACTGAGCTGAAGGGCAGCGGACTCGTCCCCTGGAGAACGGTTCTGCGCAGCAGGGAAGTGTGGGCGGTCACGCTCAGTTATTTTTCTTTCGGATATGTGGCTTGGATTTTCTTCAGCTGGTTCTTTATCTACCTGGCCCAGGTGCGCGGACTGAATCTGAAAGCCAGCGCATTCTACGCCATGCTTCCGCCCATCGCGATGTCGGTGTGCAGCCTGCTGGGTGGAGGCATTAATGACCGGCTGACGAAGTGGCATAGCCCCCGTTTAGGACGGTGCGGCGTGGCCGCATTCGGCCTGGCCGTGGCCGGAATATTCATCGCTTTCGGTTCCCAGGTTGACAGCGCTCGTCTGGCCAGCGTGGTGCTGGCGGGTGGGGCGGGAGCGCTTTATTTAGCGCAGAGCTCGTACTGGTCGGTCACGGCCGACATTGCCGGCAAGTCGTCGGGTTCGGTGTCCGGTTTCATGAACATGGGAGCGCAGATTGGTGGCGCGGTCACCGCCTCCCTCACACCCGCGATCGCGGCGCGCTTTGGCTGGACGGCATCATTCCTGGTGGCTGCTGCATTGTGCCTGCTGGGAGCGGCGGCGTGGCTCGTCGTTGATCCCACGAAGGTCCTCACGCCAAAGCCGGCGGGCGCTTCTGATACGGAAGCGGTTGCGGCTCGCTAGTGCTGTTCTGATGCAACACTCTTGGCGTCCTTTGCGGGTTTTCTTTGCGAACTTCGCGGTGAAGGGTTGACCTCACCCAATCGTCCAAAAATCTCAACCGCAAAGGGCGCAAAGAAGGCCGCAAAGGACGCAAAGCATGATCACTTTCCTTCCAGCGCATGAGCGCTGAGAAGGAACGAGATGCCGTCGGAACGGTAGATGGCTTTGCCGGCGTCCTGCGGTTCGGGGGACACCTTGCCGGCGCGGACGGTTTCAATCGCGGTAACCAGTCGCGGCAGCACCGAGGGTTGCGCGAAGGGCACGTTGTGCTGGCCGAGGACGAGCTTGAGTTGCGGGGCCAGCGCAGCGAGGCGCTTCACTGAAGCGACGTATTCGTCGAGATTTGTCTCCGGGCGATAGAGCCAGATAGGCGCAGGATAGTAGGTGTCGCCGGTGAAGAGCAGGCCGTGGGTGCGATCGAACAGGCAAATGGCATCGGGAGTGTGGCCTGGAGTGGCGAGAACTTCCAGGGTGCGGCCGCCGAGATCGATGCGGTCGTGGTCGTGAAGAAAGCGGGAGATTTTCCAGGGCCGGGTTGCGTAGGATTCCGAGTCAAAGCCACTAGGCAAGTTGCCGCAAATCATTCCCGGGCCAAGTTCGTCCTGAGCGTCCTGGCGCGAGCCCTTAGCGTTGGTCCGGGTGAAATCGGTGTCCATTCCATAGACCGTATCGAACTGCCAGTTGTCGCCGACGTGGTCATTATGGGTGTGCGAATTCAGGACGATGATAGGCAGGGCCGTGAGCTGGCCGGTGACTTTGTGGAGATCGCTGATGCCCATGCCGGTGTCGAAGAGAAGAGCTTGTTTTTCGCCCACAATCAGGTAGGAGATGGTTTCTTCCGCCTGATGCGGTTCGTAGATCGCGAAGACGCGCGGGACGACCTGATAGACCTCGAACCATGGATCGCTGACCGGGACACGTTCGAGCGTCTTGTATTCGGGACGCGGCAGGGCGCGGCACCATTCAGGTTTGCCGGTTTGGGCTCCCGCATGGGTGGGTAGAAAAGCGATTAGAGCCGCGGCGAGTGGCGCGATCCACTTCACGTTTAGGCCAGCTCCAATTCAATTTTTCTGGCGGTCGGGTCCAGCCTGGTAATCCTGAACTTGCGAACCTGTCCGGCGCGGACGGCTTCTGGCTTTGCCGCGCTGACCGTGGGGCCGCCCTTCCAATGCGCCTTGAGCTTCGAACTCAGCGATGACAAGTCTGGCTTCGCCGAAGCCTGAGCAGGCGCTTCCACCAATTCTTTCGCTGGACCACCAGGCACAAACCGGCAAGTAGCGTTGATGCCGTCGCCGAGTTCCACGCGGGCCTGTCCGTTTGAAACCTCGCCCATGCGTCCGGTGACAACGTCGCCTTCGCTGTGTTCGGCGATGTATTCATCCAGGCTGGTGGGGACAAGTTGCTTCATGCCCAGGCGCATCAGGCGTTTCGCGGTGTCCACGGAAAGGACCTGGGCCTTGACCAGTTGTCCGACCTTCAACACGTCCTGGGGATATTCGATGCGCTTCTCGGCGCTGATATCGCTGACGTGAATCATGCCTTCGATGCCTTCGGCAAGCTGCACAAAGGCGCCGAACTTGGTGAGGCTGGTGACCGGCCCTTCAATCACCGTGCCCACGGCAAAACTCTGTGCCACGTTCGCCCAGGGATCTCCCAGGGCCTGTTTGAGGCCGAGAGAAATGCGGTGTTCCGCCTGGTTTACTCCGAGAATTACGACTTCCACAGTCTCGCCAGGCTTTACCACGTCGCTGGCGATTCTGACTTTCTTGGCCCACGACATTTCCGAAACGTGGATCAAGCCTTCAATGCCGGGTTCGAGTTCCACGAAGGCGCCGAATTCGAGTACGCGCGTTACTGTGCCGCGCACGCGCTCGCCCAGCTTGTATTTTTGCGCGACCGAATCCCAGGGATCGCGTTGAAGCTGCTTCATACCCAGAGAAATGCGGCGCCTTTCGGGATCGACTTTGAGCACCCGGGCTTCGATCTGCTGGCCCAGAGAGAGTACGTCCGCGGGCTTGCTGATGCGGCTCCAGGCAATCTCGCCGACATGCAGCAAGCCGTCCACGCCGCCCAGGTCGATGAACGCGCCGTAGTCGGTGAGGCTGCGGACAGTTCCACGCACGGTTTCGCCTTCGCGGATCTCGGAGTAGCGGCGCTCTTTCACGTCGCGCTCTTCTTCTTCGGCGAGGGCGCGCCGGTCAACCACTACATCCTCCTCGGTGGCATCGAGCTTGATAATGCGGCAGCGAATTTCCTGCCCAACCAGCTTTTCCATTTCCGCCGCGTCGCGTACTCCGCTGCGCGAGGCGGGCATGAAGGCACGCACTCCTACATCCACGCTGAAGCCGCCCTTAATCACGCCGGTGACCGTGCCCACGATCGTCGCTTTCTCGGCGAAAGCCTGCTCCAGCGACGACCAGTCGGTGGGCTGCGCAATTTTCTGCCGGGAGAGTTCGTAGTAACCCTCCGGATCACGACCCTTGACCGACACCGCCATCTTGTCGCCGGGTTTGACGCTCTGGCCCACGCTTTGGAACACCGCCAGGGGGATGATGCCTTCTGTCTTGAAGCCGATATCGAAGAAGACGGACTCGCTGGAAACGGCAATCACCGTGGCTTCAAGCTGCTTGCCGCCGTCTTCCTTCTTTCGGGAGTGGCTTTTTTCGTACTGGGAAAGAATGTCTTCAAATGACTCGCTGGATTCGGCGATGGGGTTGGACTCAGGAGCGCTTGGATTCGACATGAGAGATCATAGACTCGTGGTGCGGTGAATCCAGATTAGGATAGCATCTGGCGGCGTATGGGCTGCGGGCGGGAACCGGAAGGACTCAGGGATGACCTAGCCGGGGAGATGTTGGGTACGTCCTAGCTCTTCAATCTTGGGAAACGACCAGGCGGCACTGGAGGTGCATGCTGGCGGGTCCTGACCGGATTGCGTGGCCTTGACCAGGACTTCGAGAGCCAGGCCTGCAGTGGGCGGTGAGACCACGGTCGCGGTCAGCAGTCCCCGGCGGACCCACTCCTGTCCCGTCTGGGGTACGCCGTCGCAGCCGGTGAACGGCACCTTCAGCCACTGCTCTCGATCCCGGGCGCCGGGTACTTCCTCAAACGCCCTTCTCGCGCCCATGGCCATGGCATCGTTCTGACACCCGACCAGGCGAATATCAAGCTTGCGGGAAGTACTTAACGACAGCCAGGACTTGATGGCGTGATGTCCGCTGCGCTCCGTCCAGTCTCCTTTCAACATCTTCATTTCGAGGCCCGGGGGCTTCAGAGAAAGCATGCCTTTCGTGCGCAGCGCAGCAGCGCCACCGCCGCCGGAAGGCCCTTCGACGTACAGGATGTTGCCCTGGGTGACGAGAGCGGCAAACTGCCGGGCCTGAATTTTGCCCATTTCAACCTGATCGGTGGCGACGGAGAAGACTGGAGCCTGCCGGGACCGGCGCAGCTCGGAAAGATATTCAGGCTGGCGATTCAATATCCCCCAGCCTATGCCGGCCGCGACGGCGGCTTTCGCCACCTGGATCATCTCGGTGCCGACCGGCTCCACAATGATGGCATCGGGACGCTGCGCCGTGTTCTGGATGATTTTGACCAGCAGCTGGGTCTGGTTGACGGCATCGTTGTCGGCATAAACAATCTGGATTTTCACGCCCAGCCGGGCAGCAGCCTGGGTAACCGAGGCCGCCTGCTCAGCCTGGTAATCATTGTCACTCGTGATGAGCGCAACAACTACGCTAAGGTTGGTCATCGCAGTGGAGGCGGGGTGGGCCATCCAATCCTTGTAATGTAACCATGGCGGTACCGGTTGTCGATTGCACATTCAGATTCACCTTCCGACCCACACTGGGCACGGTATAGTGTTTGCGCCATGTGGAAACGTGCACTGCTCCTACTCTGTTTGGTGGCTCCGGCCATCGCGGCGGAAAAAATGAACGCGCCGCAACTGATCGATCTGGCGAAGTCAAATAGCCCGGGCCTGCGAGACGGTATCGCAGCCAGCTTCGACGCCAAGGACCTGAAGGATGGAACAGCCTGGTCGGGCCATGGCCCGGACTTCTTCTTTGTCACGCTGGCGCCCTCACAACCCTCCCTGATCATTGACGAAACTCCTGGGCCCGCAATGCAGCACCTGGCCGGCTCCGATCTCTGGTATGCCGCCGCGCGGATCGAGCCTGTGGGAAGGCTGCACGCGTTCCACTACATGATCAACGGCGTGGCATTCGGCGGTAAGCTGGATGTGCCGGCGTTCGGTCCACTTTCTTATCTGCAGCCGGGCGTCCCATCCGGCACGCTGTCTGAAAAGATCGAACACACCAGCAAGATATATGACGGCATGAAGAGTGAATATTGGATTTATGTTCCGGCGCAATATGATCCGAAAACGCCGGCTGCACTCATGGTCATTCAGGACGGTGGCTGGTACACCGACCGCAAGGGCAATAATCCGACTCTCAATGTTCTGGATAACCTGATTGCGGGAAAGAAGATTCCGGTGATGATTGCCGTGTTCATCAATCCCGGGGACATCACCGGCTCGCCTGGAACTCCGACCTATAATTTTGTAAAGGCGTACTCGGACAAGTGGCACCGCACCCTGAAAGATTCGATGCGGAGTACGCTTTACGACACGGTGAGCGACCGCTATGCGCGTTTTCTGCGGGATGAAGTTCTGGCCGATGTCCAGTCCCGGTACAACATTCGCAAGGACGCTTACAGCCGCGCAATCACCGGGCTTTCGTCGGGCGGAATCTGCTCCTTCAATGCGGCATGGCAGATGCCTGATCAGTTCAGTCGTGTGATCTCATGGATCGGAAGCTTCACCAGCATTCAGTGGAAGGAAGATCCTGCGGTCCCGGACGGAGGTCAGGACTATCAGGAGAAAGTCCTGCGGGAGTCGCGGCGTAATCTTCGGGTGTGGCTGCAGGATGGCTCGGAGGACCAGGAGAACGACCGCTACGGAAGCTGGCCGCTGGCCAATGTTCGTCTGGCCAACGCGCTGAAGCTGAAGGGCTACGACTTTCACTTCAGCTTCGGCAAGGGCACGCACAACTCGGGCCAGGGCGCGGCTGAGTTTCCGGAAGAGATGATCTGGCTGTGGCGGGATTATGATCCGGCCAGGACGGAACAGACATACGAGATGGAACCGTCGGAAAAGACCAGGCCACCATTTCGCGTGGCGATTGCAAATCGCAATTCCGAGTAGCGGATGAATCCTCGCTCGATGATTTACGGAAGCCCGCCTGGACTGGTGAGGCGATCGGCCTTCTTGTTTTCTTCCGCCGCCTGCGCGGGGCGGCTGGTCAGGCGGTAGATTTCAGCCATGCGGCGATGTGGTTCGGCCTCCTGTGGCCGCAGCGACGAAGCTTCTTCCAGATAGCGCAACGACTCGGCATATTGCCCCGCGCTCTTGCTCTTTTGCGCCAGCCCGACGGTTGTGACATAGAGCAGGTTCGCGGTTTCCTGATCTTGCGGATTCAGTTGGTGCGCGTGCTGCAAGGCCTGATAAGCGGGAAGGTCCTGTCCCAGCTTGGACAGAATGGCGCCGTAGAGCGAGGTCAGCTGAAATAAATCCGGCCAGCGCTTTACGGAATTGGCCAGGGCTGCGCGAGCCTGCTCAAACTGATTCAGCCGGTAGTAGGTGAGGGCAAGGTTGTATTGCATCTGCGGCGATTGCGGGGAGAGTTCCGCGGCCCGACGCAAGGGCTTCAGCGCCGCCTGCGGGTCTCCGTACTGGCCGTAGATCGTGCCCAGTTCGGTGAGTTTGTCCGCATCGTCGGGATCATAAAGTTGTTCGCAGACGGCACGGGCCTCCTCGCGCAGACCCTGATCGAGCTTCTGTCTGCATTCCATTCGCAGCCGGCTCTGCTCCGAATCGCGCTGGCGTAACTTCTCCGACAGAGCCAGGGACTTCGCTGCTTCCTGCTCGCGCCCTTGCTTGCGATACACCAATCCAAGTTGATAGGGAACCCGGGCATCGCGCGGAGTCAGGCGCGAAGCTTCCTTTAGCCACTTTTCCGCGGCTGCCAGATTGCCCTGCTTGAAATAGGCGTAGCCCAGATAGTAGGCGGTGTCGGGAAATGGCGGCTGGGCTGCGGCTTTGGTGAGATTTTGGATCGCGCTGGGATACAGGTGATCATCGAGGTCGAGCCTTCCCAGGTAGTAGAAGACGTTGGGATGATCTCCGACTTCGCGGCGCACGAGTTCAAGCTCGTGCCGGGCTTCTTCGGATTTGTGCAGCTCGAATAGCGCCACCGCCAGCGGAAAGCGCGCTCTAAGGCTGACGCCGGGGTCGGCAGCCAGGGCGGCGCGGAATTCCGTGACGGCGGCATCGTACCGGTCTTGCTTCAGAGCGTCGTAACCCTTGCCCAGATGGGCTTCTGGAGTGTCGGGTATTGCGGCCTGGGATGCAGCCGTGGTGACCGCCAGGGAAAAAAGGAACGCCGCGGCCAGCAAGAGCGGGATGCGTCGGCGCAGGGTGTGAGTGCTCATGGCAAGAACAAGATCATTATATGTGCGGCGCTTGATGTGGGTGCGGGCATCCGGCCCGTGCGCCGTGTGCAGCCTGGGAACACTTTGTAAAGTCGTCATGGGACACGCCGGTCACTGAGGCTGCGGAGGAGTTCGCCTCAAACCCCGGTCGAGCTGCGCTCGACTGCACGAGCGAAGACGCTCGCGCCTACGTTTTGCGCGCTTTGGTTATCAGGGCGCTTGCTGTTTTCTTGAGAGCGGCTACTTCGTCCGGCGTGGCTGTACTCACGCAGTCGCTGACCAGCCTCTCACAGCGTTCTCGTATCTGATCGTAGGCTGCGGGGTCCTGGCCGCGAACTGCCAGCAGTTCCTTGAGCCAGTGTTTGCCGTAGCCGGCGTGCATGGTTTCGTCGGCCCAGTCGAAGTCCATGTCGTGTTCGCTGACGGCGTCGCCGTAGGCATGGAAGAGTTGGGCGCGGGCCGGCTTGTGGCGGATATTTTTGGTTTCGAAAAAATAGAGCATGCCCAGGCGGTAGATCGGGTCTTCGCCGGAGGCGCTCTCGTAGATATAAGTTCCCAGGGGAATCTCAGCGGGATTGAGCCCCCACGCCATGAGGCGCTCGTAACCCATGCGGCAGTGGCGCGATTCGTCATAGGTCCAGCGCGCGGAATTGTGGATCCACTCCCAGGGCAGGATGTCGGCAAAGGCGCTCAGCATCACCCCGCCGTTCTCGATGGCCCATACTTCATTGAGGTGACTGATAGCCGAGCGCAGCTGCAATTGAATCCCTTCTCCGTAGGGATAAGCAGGATCGACCACATCTGGCCAGTAGAAACGGCAGGGCCAGAAGCGCGAATCGCGCGCGGGCCGAGCGGGGATGGTATAGGACCTGGCGTCGGGCAAGGGACCTGAAACAACCGTCGATGGAGATGGCCCGATTCCTACTCCTCCTACATCAGAAAGCCGCTTAGCGATGGCCTGCGTCCACGCCAGCGCACCTTCGCGCAGGTCCGGGTTGCTGGCCAGCGCGGACTCTCCCCACTGCTCGAAGGCTGTGATCTGCTCCGCTTTGTCGGAAAGTGCAAGTGACAGAAAGCGATGAGTGGGCCCGTCGGCGATGACATCAGATGCTGCCAGATAGGCCTGAAAGGAATCGCGCAACGCGGGCAGGAGAACTCTTCCAATGCTCAATAGGAACGCTGGCACCGAAGGAGAATCCTTGGCGGCGCTGAAAAGCTCGATCAAGGCGTGGTCGGCCCCCTGCTCTTTCAGCAGGCGGCTGGGGAAGCGCAGCTCGAAGACGCGATTCCGCAGCGCGTCCGCGGTTTCCGCACTTTGCCAGATGAAGCGAGCCAGGCTGGTTTTGATATCAAGGGGAGCGATAGCGGGAATCCATGCGGCTTCGCTCACCAGCAGCGAACGCTCGCAAAAGAAAAAGCGCTTAAGGAGCTGGGCGGTATCGAAGCGCATCCATCGAGCTCTGGGCTGCGGACTCGACAGGAACTCGGACGTCTGTGGCATGGCTGTCTTCTTCTTAGACTCCCGCCCCTCATTCCAAAGCGCTAACCACGGAGGACACAGAGGACACGGAGGAGGCGGCACGGATTCATCTGGTTCGAAGTGCTCCCGCCTATTTTACGGCCTGTTTCCAGCCAACGCGAGGTTAGAACGAGTTGCTCAGCGCTACCGTGATTACGGCCACGATCAGGACCAGCAACCCCCGATTCAGCAGGCGGCGGGCCAGAGTTGGCGCGCTCTGCCACTCGCCCCGCCACAAGCCCCAGAGATTGCCCATGACGATCGACAGAGAGATGAACAGCGGCCAGCCGGCTACCGCGCCCCAGCGTCCCAGCCTGGCAGCGCCGGCGCCGTAAAGATAGAAACTTCCAATCCACATCAGCGCCATGCCTGCGCTCAGTGCGAGGTTGCGCGGCGTCTCCCTGTTCCAGTACTGCCCGAGCGTGCGTTTGCTGATCATCAGGTACAGACAATATGCGAGGTTGACGACACTTCCCAGCGTAAAGAGAAGCGCCCACACGGTATTGCCTGAAGAAGCCGAGGAAACGCCCATGGACTCTGCAGCGGCGATTACGTTTCCGCCGAATGCCATCCCCACATTGGGGAGGCACGAGAGTATGCCGGCCAGGACCGCGATGGCCAGGCCGACCTTGAATGCGTTCGACGGCGTCCCGGTGGACTGGCTTGCGGAAGGCGTTCTGCGCGAACCGGCGATGGAGCACAATACGATACCGAAGATCACCAGCGCGGTCCCGGCGAGCAACACCAAACCTTTGGTTGTCAGAAGCGCTTGCGGGAAGAAGACGAGCAGCGGAATCAGCGCGCCCAGGCTGGCGATGAGCCCCATGATGATGGGATAGCCCAGGGCCATGCCAAGGCGATCCATCCCCAAGCCGAACAGGACGGCGCCGATACCCCAGCCCAGCCCGAAAAGCGCCAGCACCGCGAGATCTTTTGCCGGCGATGCGGAATATACCGCGAAAATATTGGGAACCAGCAGCAGAGTGATGAGCCAGTTAAAGACGAACATGCCCAGCAGCGAAAACGTTGCCCATGTGTGCTCCCACGACCACTGCCGGACGAGCGTCATGGGGAGAACGAAGGTCCCTTGCAGCAGGGCCGCCAGCAGCACGAGAAGGAATCCGATCAGCAAAGTCATAGGAGGACCGTGCGGACCCTACAGCTCTCGAACCCAGCGTGACGACGAGTCGCCAGCAGCCGCCATGTCTCAATGCAGGACTGGGGTTGCATTGGTAGCCACGCAAACCCATTTGCCGTTCCTGAAAATCCAGGTATCGACAAAGCGCTCCCGCCGTACGTAACTCTTCCCCTTCTCCACGCCCTTGGCGCGGAAGACTCCGGTCGAGATCGCGGTATTACCGAATACATGCACAGTCATGGATTCCGGCGCGACCTGCTGCTCCTGAGAATTGTTGCTGGTGGCCTTCACGCTTCCCAGGAACTCTGCCTTGCTCTGGATCGAACCGTCGTCGTTGATCAGCACGACTTCATTGTCGAGGATGGAGTCGAGCGCCCGGGTGTCTCCCGCTTTGTAAGCCTGGTTCCAGGCCTTCTCCAGCGCGATGATCCTGGTTCGCACCGCAGACTCGGAATCGTCCTGCGCTTGAACCGGCAAGACAGTCGCGCAGAAAACGATCATCAAGCAGGCGCCAATTCTCATGGTGCAACCTCCTCCACTCGCCATCTGGCTTGCAGTATATGGCAAGGTCTTAACTTTTCCCGCAGGGAGGAACCGACTTGCCACTGGCGGAATTCGCGGCCGATCCAGGGCTTATACTCCGTCGGCAGGGTTGGCTGCAAACCAGCTCGGCAGCATCAGGTTTCGCTGCCGATAAGTTTGCAAGACTTCGTCGCGGTTGGGCAGGGAAGGGATGACGCCTTCCCTGGTGACGGCCAGGCCACCGGTGACTACGGCAAACCGCACAGCCGCATCAAGGTTCGCGCCGCCTGCCAGCGCCATTGCCAGTCCGGCGTTGAAGGCGTCCCCGGCGCCGGTTGTGTCCACCGCAACCATGCGGAGCGCTGGAACGCGGGTGGACGAATCTGCGGTCACGATCAGCGCGCCGTTTTCCCCCAGCGTCATCACCACCTGCTTCACGCCCTTGCGAATGAGATCCCGTGCGACCTTCTCCGGTTCGGCGTCTGCACCCGGACCGAGACCGGCAAGCACCTTGGCTTCATTCTGGTTGGGAGTCAGAACATCGACCCACTGCAAGATGGACGGAGGCAAAGGCCGCACCGGGGCAGGATTCAGAATCGTGATGGCGCCCCGCTCACGTCCGCATCGGAGGGCGGCTTCGGCGGCGGCAACCGGAATCTCAAGCTGGGTGAGCACCACTGCGGGCGAATGAAATGCCGCTTCACATTGCGAAACATCGTCCGCGGTCAATAATTCATTGGCTCCCGGATCGATGGTGATGCAGTTATTTCCGCTCGCCGCCTCCACAATGATGAAGCCCACGCCAGTAGGCGCGCCGGCAGTTTGTTTTACGTGGGTGATATCGATGCCTTCGTCGCGATAGAGCCCCAGCGCCATTTCGCTGAAAGGATCAGTTCCAATTCTGGCAATGAAACTGACTTGCGCTCCCAGCCGGGCGCAAGCCACGGCCTGGTTGGAACCCTTTCCGCCATAGTCCACGCGGTATCCCGTTCCCAAAAGTGTCTCGCCGGTATTCGGCATACGCTCGACTTTCATGGTGAGACCGGTAGCGTAACTGCCCACGACGGTAATTCGAGGAGCGGTCAAGGAGATCCTTCCGAACGGGATTGCGCAACTTGAAACTCGTAAGCCTACCACAGGGCGGAAACGGTTCGGCTGTCTGAGGCGCCAAATCTTGACCGGCCCGGACGAGGGTGTTAGTTTCGGTTTCACACGTGAATGTCCAAGGGGCATCAGTCTGAGTCGCACAGGGAAGAAGTGGCATGCGGTCGATCTTCTCCCGCTCGGTCGTGATTCGTCGGACCATGACCTGGCCGACCGCGACCGCCGCGATTTCCTGCTCTGCTGCTTCCAGGGGGCTTCGGCAGCGCTGATCTATCCGGGTGTGCGTGGTTTCGCTTTCCCCTTCGCCCCCGATTCTCAGAAGCTGATTTCGCCCGGCGAATTCCATCTCCATCCTCACTATCGCGGCCAGTTGCCCATCGAAGCCACGCTGCTCAAGACGCAGGCAGGTTTCGACCAGTTTGTGACGGAAAAGTATCAGGACCGGATTGCAGCCATGCTTGCAGATTGGAGCGCGGGCCTTTTGGCAACTTCGCAGGACGTGCGGTCGGTGGAAAGGATCCTGGCTCCCGGTTTTTCCGGTGCTTCATTCCAGCCGGTGGAATCGCGGCTGCTGCGCTCCGGGCCGGCAGTTGAAATCCGTCAAAACAGATTTGCGCGCGACCCGGTTCTCGGGCGGGACGCGTTTCTCCGCGACTTGCGCGCCGCCATGGGGTCCTTTTCGAGACTCATCACCGCTGAATTTCAGGTGACGAGCATTGACGCTGGGCCGATTTCTCCGCTGGCCCCGCTTCCCGCCCGCGTTCGGACTGGGGTGCGCTACGAACTGGTGGGCCCGGCCAGGGATTTCTACCGCCAGCAGCGCGTGGGGCAGTGGGAACTCGAATGGGAATTGTCGGCGGCTGAATTTCGTTTGCTCAGTTGGCGATTGTCCGATGAGACCCAGAGCCGCGCGGCTGCTCCAGTCTTTGCTGACATCACGGCGCAGGCTTTCGCCGGCAATTCGTCCTACACCTCCCAGTTGCTCCGTGGGGCCGACTACTGGCGAACCACTATCGATGCTGCGTGCGGCATCGATATTTATGGACACAACGGAGTCTCAGTCGCCGACATTGACGACGATGGCTTTGACGATCTCTATGTTTGCCAGCCCGCCGGTCTTCCCAACCGGCTGTATCGCAACCGGGGTGACGGAACGTTTGAGGACATCACTGAGTCCTCCGGTGTGGGCATCCTCGAAAATACCGCGTGCGCGCTCTTTGCCGACTTTGACAATGACGGCCGCCAGGACCTGATCGTGGTGCGTACCGACGGGCCGATGTTATTTCTGAATCAGGGCGGCGGCAAATTTCGCCAGAGGCCTGACGCATTCCACTTCGCCCGGCCTCCGCAGGGGACCTTCACCGGCGCGGCCGCGGCCGACTATGATCGCGACGGATGGCTGGATATCTATTTTTGTCTCTATCTTTATTATCAGGGCACGGACCAGTACAAGTATCCGTCTCCTTATTACGACGCGGAAAACGGCCCGCCCAACTTTATGATGCGGAACCAGCGCGACGGAACTTTCCGGGACGTTACCTCCGAGACCGGCCTCAACCAGAACAACACTCGCTACAGTTTTTGCTGCGGGTGGAGTGACTACAACCGCGACGGCTGGCCCGATCTCTATGTAGTAAACGATTTCGGGCGGAAGAACCTCTATCGCAACAATGGCGACGGGACTTTTACCGACGTTGCCGCGCAAGCGGGCGTGGATGATGTCGGTGCAGGGATGGGTGTGTGCTGGTTCGACTACGACAATGACGGTGCCGAGGACCTCTACGTGGGTGACATGTGGTCTGCGGCCGGCACCCGCATCTCGACCCAGGAGGTGTTTCAGAAGGATGCGCCCGAGAGGGTGCGGGCCCTCTACCGCAAGCATGCCCGCGGGAATTCCCTGTTTCACTCGACAGGCGATGGTTTTCAGGACACCAGCGCGTCCGCCGGAGTCGAGATGGGTCGCTGGGCATGGTCATGCGATGCCTGGGACTTTGACCATGACGGGTTTCCTGATCTTTACATCGCCAACGGAATGGTGTCTGGCCCTGTGCGCGATGACTTGAACAGCTTTTTCTGGCAGCAGGTAGTGGCGAATTCTCCGGTCGAAGCCAAGTCTTCAACCGAATACGAACAGGGCTGGAATGCGCTCAACGAACTCATCCGCTCGGATGGCACTTGGAGCGGGTACGAGCGCAACGTTTTTTACGCGAACAACCGGGATGGAACCTTTTCCGACGTGTCCGGCGCCGTCGGCATGGACTTTCTTGAGGATGGCCGGGCGTTCGCGCTCGCCGATTTCGATCATGATGGCCGCTTGGAAGTTTTCCTGAAGAATCGCAACGGCCCGCAGTTGAGGCTTTTGCGGAACGTGATGAAAGACCTTGGCCCGTCGATCGCGTTCCGTCTCCGGGGCGGAAAGAGCAATCGTGACGCGATCGGTGCGGCGATCACAGTGGAATCGGGGTCGGGGAAGCAGACTCGCATGCTACAGGCCGGGTCGGGATTCCTTTCGCAGCACAGCAAGGAAGTGTTTTTCGGGCTGGGAGATGCCAAGGGCCCGGTGCGGGCGTCGATACGCTGGCCCAGTGGGTTGGTGCAGGAACTTCGCGACCTTCCGCTCAACCACAGGGTGTGGGTGGAGGAGGGTTCGTCGCCATCGCGATTGGAGGCTTTCAAAGCGAGCCCTCAGGGGCTAAAGCCCCCGGCGTTGGCGGCTCGAGGTGGCACGGCTGAAGCCGTGCCCTTCCACAAACCCGGGTCGGATGAATCCGAACGGCTACCTGCCACGATCGAAACCTGGCTGCTCGCGCCCGTGGCTGCGCCGGGTTTTTCTCTTCCCGACTTGAACGGTCAGGCACGCAGCCTGGCTGCGCTTCGCGGCAAGGCTGTGCTGCTGAATTTCTGGGTGACAGGGTCGGCCATTTGCCAACAGGACCTGAAAGCATTCAATCGTATGTATGCCCGCTGGGCAGGCCAGGATCTTCATGTCCTGGCTGTGAATCTCGACGACCCAGCCGACGTGGAAAAAGTGCGATCGGTCGTGCGTGGCAGCAATCTTTCGTTCCCCATCGTGCAGGGTTCGGCCGATCTCGCCGGCATCTACAACATCCTTTATCGTTATCTTTTTGACCGGCATCGCGACCTGAGTCTTCCCACATCATTCCTGGTTAACGGTGGCGGAGACATCGCCAAGATTTATCAGGGGTCGGTGAATCCGTCGCGGGTCGAGCAGGATTTCCGGCACATTCCGCAGAGCGCCGCGGAAAGAATGGCGAAAGCGCTGCCGTTTCCTGGCGTGAGCGATACTTTGGAATTTCATCGCAACTATCTCAACTACGGTTCGATTTACTTTCAGCGGGGATATCTCGAGCAGGCCGAAGCATTTTTTCGCCTGGCACTGCGCGACGATCCGGAGAGCGCCGAAGCACTCTACGGGTTGGGTAGCGTTTATTTGAAACAGGAGAAAGGCGCCGAGGCGCGGCAAAGCTTCGAGCGTGCCATCAAACTTCAAGCGAGTTATCCCGACACTCTGGCCAATTCGTGGAACAATCTCGGCCTGCTGGCTACGCGGGAAGGGCGTACCGACGAAGCGATTCCATACTTCCAGGAGGCTCTCAAGCTCAATCCCGATCACTTGATCGCGCTGGAGAATCTGGGCAACGCTTACCGGCAGCAGAAGAATTGGGACGAGGCCCGCAAGACTGCTGGAGCGCGCGGTGGCAGTCGGCCCGCAGGATGCGGAGGCGAACTACAGCCTGGGGATGGTCTTCGCGCAACTCAACGACACTGACCGGGCCTACGAATATCTGCAGCGGGCGTTGAAGTCCCGTCCCGGTTATCCCGAGGCCTTGAACAACCTTGGCGTGCTTTACCTGCGTACCGGGCGGCGGGATCAAGCAGTGGAGAGTTTCGAAGAGTGCATCCGGGTGGCGCCCGCCTTCGATCAGTCGTACATGAACCTGGCCCGGGTGTATGCCCTGGAAGGCACGCCGGACAAGGCGCGAAGCGTGCTGCTCGATTTGCTCAAGCAGCATCCCGGACATGCGCAAGCGCAAAAGGCGCTCGAGCAATTGCAATAATATGGAGGACGGGCGTCCCGCCCGTCCCGCCGGGCGAGACGCCCGGCCTCCACTTCATCGTTAGGGCTTTGGGGTGGGCGCGGTCAGCAGGTCTACAAACATCTTGTAGAACCTCTCTGTGTCCAGATCGACCTGCACTTCGACGGGCTGCACATCGATTTTCGGCTTATCGTGATCGGTCCAGGTGAGCATGTTGCCGTAGCCGGCGCCGTGTCCCAGGTCCACATCCAGGTAGCGGGTTTCTTTCTTCGTAATCAGGCTGGGATCGAGCCATGCCGCTGCCGCCAGTTCGTCCCACAGATAATTGTATTCGCCGAACAGGCGCGCATATTTGCCGATGTATTGGGCCGACGGCGTGTTGCCGGCCTTGATGCGATTGATTAGCCCATGCGGTCATTCGCGTCTTCACTGAAATGTCCACCGGGGTGCAGACGATCTTTTTCCAGGGCGCGCGCAACACAATGTGTGCCGCTTCCGGATCGAACCATATGTTGAATTCATGCCGCGGGAGTGTTGATGAACTCCGGGTCGGTGGTTTGCGGATTCAAACTGGCGCCCATGAAGACCAGCTCCTTGGCCAGTTGAGGGAATTCGGAGTCGATGGAGATGGCCAGCGCGAGATTCGTCATGGGTCCGCCGGCGTAAATCGTAACCTCATGAGGAAACTTATGGACCATGCGCAGCAGGAAATGGGCTGCGTCTTCATCGATCGCTTTGGTGGTGGGCTTGCCCTCCGGCATATCTCCCAGTTGGTCAGGCGGGTGATAAAACCGCGGAGTCCAGGCGCCCAGCCAGGTGAAGGAGCCGTAGCGCTGCTGCCAGAGTTCGGTTTCGTCCTTTCGGCGGACCAGCGGATATTCTGCCCCGGCCACGACCGGAATATCGGTCCGACCTATGAGTTCGAGCATGCGGAGAGTGTGCGCCACCTCGGACTTAAGCCAGGCGTCGCCGGTAACGACGGTGACGCCGAGGACATCGGTTTGCGGAGACTGGATCAGCAAGAGAATGGACTGCTGGTCGGTCCCGCCGGGCCCGGCGGCGTCCTGGTCGATGATGATTTTGCGTTTTCCCTGGCCCCACGCGGTGAGGCAAGTCATCAGTAGCGCCGCGATAATCCAGGTTCGGCCGAATTTCATTCTTCACCTCGGAATGTGCAAAGCCTTTTCGGACTGCATAAATTCGCCGGACTTCGTCCGGCCGGGCGGGTGAGGGCACCCGCCCCTACGCGGGCGCCGATGAGGACAGGCGTCCGATCAGCAAGTCGAAGAACTTTGCGGAATCAACATCCAACGCGACCTTGGCGTTGGGTACGAACTTGTCGCGCAACACCGGCGATGTTCGGGTGCCGGCAAGCGTCGGCGCCGAGCCGCGAATCGACATGTTCATGGTTGCCGCCTGCTTTTCCATCCCCGGCTTGCGCCGCAGGTCGCCGACGCGTGGACTATAACCGAGCGTCTCGCCCGCGGTGAGCTCGCCGGTAGTCTCAACATCGACGTAATAGTCTTTGAACTTCAGGATGGAAGGGTCGAGAAACGCGGCGACGGCAAGCGAATCGTGCATATTCGGGCCCACTAAAAAACCCTGCTCGCGGTTGTGGTTGATGGCATTGCGGCCGATTTTTGCGGCAGCCTGGCTGACCGGATTCTGCGCCGCTTCGAGGGTGCGCACGTGTTCTTCGGTAAGTGATGTTTTGCGGGTGGCATCGAGGCCGACCATGGTGATGGGAATGCCGGATTGAAAAACAATGCGTGCCGCCTCGGGGTCAACGTAAATGTTGAACTCAGCCGCGGGCGTGATATTTCCGCCGGACAGCGACCCGCCCATCAGGACGATCCCGCGCACCATGGCGGCAAGTTCGGAGTCGAGATGCAGCGCGGTCGCGATGTTGGTCAGCGGGCCAATCGGGATCAAGGTGACTTCGCCGGGATATTTACGCACTATGCCGCGAATAAATTCAGCGGCGGGCTGAGCGATGGGCTTGGTTTTCGGTTCGGGAAAAACTGCGCCGCCGAGTCCGTTTTCGCCGTGCGCGTAGGCGGCCGTCACCAGACGGCGAACCAAGGGGACTTTGGCACCGGCAGCAACCGGGATATCCGGACGACCCGCGATTTCAACCATGCGCAGGGCATTGGGAAGAGTCAGGTCAAGGGGGACATTTCCCGCCACCGGAGTAATGCCTTCAATCTTCAGCTCAGGAGAACGCATGGCCAGCAGCAAAGCCAGCGCGTCGTCAACCCCGGGGTCGGTATCAATGATTACGCGAAAGAGGCCGCGTCCAGTTTTCTGGCCGGCTGGCTCCTGTTCTGTCGCAGGCGCTGCCTGAGCTGAAGAACGGAAAGGAGCAGATAGGCTGCCGGCCGCCATGACTGCGGCTGAGGTGGTCACGAACTGGCGACGGGTCACGCGCGAAAGTGGCTTCGAATCCATCTTGTCTTCTCCGTAGAAGAATTACTAACGCGCCTGCCGCGCGGGCTGGGTCATCAACCCGATGTAGAGATCGTACAGTTTTGTGGTGTCCACATCGAACTGTACTGTCGCCTTTCCTTCATAGGGAGGGAGCTCGGTCCCCGGCTCCCAAAACAAAGTTTCGCCGTAACTTGGCTCGTGATCAACGTCGATGTCCACGTAGAGTTCTATCTGTCCGGTGACGATGGAAGGATCGATCATGGCCGCGGCGGAAAGCTCATCCCACATGAAGCTTTCGACAGAGTATTCCGTGAGATAGCGGGCCACGGGCGTGTCCGCTTTGGCGATAGCCGCCTTCACCGCTGGATTCATCGTAGTTTTGACGGAAATGTCGATGGGCGTGATGGTGATTTTCTTCCAGGGCGCGCGCATCGTGATACGCACCGCCTCGGGATCGAACCACCAGTTGAATTCCCGGCGGCCGTCAATACTATTGATTCCACCTGTGCTGGCGTACATGCCGCTGCCCATCAGGACAAGCTCCTTCGCCAAAGTCGCGACTTCGGGGATCCAGGCGCAATGCCAGCGCTATATTGGTCAGCGGGCCTCCGGCCCAGATCACCACTTCGCCGGGATACTGATGCACCATGCGGACGATGAAGTGCGCGGCAGTTTCGTCCAGCGGCTTGGTGTGGGGCTCGCCCTCGACCAGCGGCGGGACCACATCGGGTTCGTGATATCCGGCGCGAAAGGCGGGTGGAACATTTCCTGGCCGCTTGGAGAAATCGCTCCAGCACCCTTTGTAGCGGAATTTGCCATAGAGCGCTTCCCAGCGCTCGGTTTCCTCCTTGGAGTTCAGCAGCGGGAACTCGGCGCCCTGGACGACTGGAACGTCGGTGCGGCCGGCGATTTCGAGAAGCCGCAGAGTGCGCTGGGTCTCTTCTTTTACCCACTGGTCGCCGCTGACGGTGGTGATCCCCAGCACGTCAAACTTGTCCGACTGCAGAAAAATGAGGATGGATTGCATGTCGGTGGTGGCCGGCCCACGCGCGTCCTGATCGACGATGATTTTGATCTTTTGCGCCTGCAGCCCGGTGGTCAGAATCAGAAGCGCGGTCAGCAGGACAGCGAAGCTTCGTGGCTTCATGGCGCATCCCCTCGGTGTTTTTGATCTGCTTTAGCAGGATTTGCTGGAAGACTGCACCGATTGTTCCAACGACCCGGCCGGGAAGAACAAGCATTGTACCCCGCGTCAGGAAGCGCTGTCAGGGGCAAGGGCATGGCGCTGTGGCCAACCGGGTGCTCAGCCCATGAAGCGCTGCGCGGATTGCGGATGACCATTCCAGCGACTAGAATCATTAGCGCGCGAATGACCTGGTTGTGGTCTTTTCCATTTTTGTTTCTCCTATGCGCCGTCTCCGCCTGACCGTACAGCAATCTGGATTTATTCCCGCAAGCCGCATCGCCGGCGGAGTCCTGGCCGTAGTCGCGATGCTCATGCCGGCAATGATCCAGGCCCAGAGTTCCGCTGCCTCGGCGACCTTGCAGGGAGCCGTGCGGGATTCGAAGGCCCGGCCAGTGGCCGGGGCGACCGTATATCTTCAGGTAAAAGACGGCGCCGAGACCGTGTCCGCACATGCTGACGCAGCGGGAGCCTACCGCTTTTCAGGGCTTCGCGAAGGCGTCTATATGTTGCGCGTGGAGGCGCAGGGATTCGGCCAGTCCACCTTCGGCCCCTGTGTGCTTGGGCCGAAGGAAGCGAAGCAACTCGATCTGACGCTGGAGGCAGGGGGAACGCCGGAGTTTTTCGATGAACCTCAATTTACCGTGGCCGGCGTCACTGACGGGACCAATCTTGGCGGACACGGTTCCAATGCAGTGGTGCGAACCAAAGAATCGCTGGCCAGGGACCTCGCTTCTCTCAGTGCCTCGGGGAGCAGGCAACCGCCCGGCTCTCTGCCGCCGTCAGGCCTGACGCGGATGAAGGCTCTCTGCGCGCGACGGCCGATCGCGAGCCGGGGAATTTCGCCGCAAATCACCGCGTGGGAAAATCGCTGGTAGCTAAGCGGAAAGGCTTCGCAAGCTCTGGCTTATCTGGAACGGGCTTCGCAGCTGGAGCCGGGGAATTACGAAAACGCCTACCTGCTGGCGCTCGCTTATGCAGACTCGGTCAATACCAGCGCGCGCGTACAAGTGCACGAGCGCGTTGACCGTTCAGGAGAAGCTGCGCGGGCATCGCTCAGAAGCCCGGGCACAGAAAGACCAGGCCGAACTGCATCACTTGCTCGGCAACATCGAAGAGAAATCGGGTAATCCTCTTGAGGCCGTGCGGCAGTACCAGCGGGCGGCGGAACTTGATCCCAGCGAACCCTATTTCTTGATTGGGGATCGGAGCTGTTGCTGCATCGCGCGGTGGAGCCTGCCATTGAAGTGTTCAGCAAGGGCAATCGCTCTGTTTCCGCACTCCGCCCGCATGCTGGTCGGGCTTGGAGTCGCATGGTACAGCAATGGTTCGTACGACCAGGCCGCTCAGCGGCTCTGCGAAGCCTCGGACCTGAATCCCGACGATCCCAAGGCCTACCTGTTCTTAGGCAAGATACAGAGCGTCGAAACCACGCAGTCAGAATGTTCGACCGAGCGTCTTGGCGCGGTTCGCGAAGCTTCAGCCTGAGAATGCCCTGGCCAACTACTACTACGCGGTCAATCTTTGGAAGCGGCGGCAAGGGGCCGGATGACGCCGAAGCCTCGGCGCAGGTTGAGTCTCTGTTGAAGAAGTCCGTTGCGCTCGATCCCACGCTTGGGATTGGCTATCTGCAGTTGGGTGTTGCTTTATTCGGAGCGCGAAAGATTTTCGCGCGAGCAGTTTCGAGCTACCAGGACGCGATCAAGGCCAATCCCGCAACTCGAAGAAGCGCATTACCGACTGGCGCAGGCCTATAAGCGGACGGGAGAAAAAGCCAAGGCTGAACAGGAACTCCAACTTTATAACCAGATATCGAAGAAGAAAGACGAAGAAGTCGAGCGCGAGCGGCGGGAGAGCCGGCAGTTTGTGTACACGTTGCGGGGGCCGGGCTCAGGGCCGGAATAAGAGCTAAGCGCGAAGGGTGAAAAGGCTGCAAGGAATTCATTTGCGCACTTTGCGGTTCTCTTGCGTCCTTTGCGGTCAAAAGATCCTCAGCGAGCGGGCGCGCTCATCAGCCCCACGAACATCCGATAAAACTTTTCCGTGTCCAGATCGACCTGGACTTCAACCGGCTGCGCGGCAACTTTCGGCTTATCTTTCTCCGTCCAGGTCAGTGTGTTGCCGTATCCCGCGCCGCGGTCGAGGTCCACGGCCATGTAGCGCGTCTCCTGCTTCGTGATCAGCGACGGATCAATCCAGGCGGCGGCGGCGAGCTCGTCCCACATGTACTCGCCGCCCTGGCCGGTCCGGAAGTAGCTGGCGACGTAATGTGCCAGAGGGGTCCCGCTGGCGTCGATCTGCTTGATCATGGCGGGGGTGAGGCGCGTCTTGATGGAAATGTCGGTTGGAGTGCAGACGATCTTCTTCCACGGGGCGCGCAGCACGATCTGCGCCGCCTCGGGATCGAACCAGAAATTGAATTCGTGGCGGGGATTGTTTACGAATTCGGGGTCGTCGGTCTGCGGGCCCAGACTTCCTCCCATGAAGACGAGTTCCTGCGCCAGTTCCGGAAACTGCGGATCGATCGAAATGGCAAGCGCCAGATTGGTCATGGGGCCGCCCTCGTAGATCGTGACCTGGTGCGGGATACTGGCGCACCTTGCGAATCAGGAAATGAGCGGCGTCTTCGCCGGCGGCTTTGGTCGTGGGCTGGCCTTCCGGCAGCGGGGGGACGACGAAGGGCTCGTGCCACCAGCGGTCATCCCACGCGCCCGCGAAAGCCACTTTGCCGAAGCGCTGTTGCCATATCTGAGTTTCTTCGCGCCGCCGCACCAGTGGGAAAACCGCCCCGGGCACGACCGGAATATCGGTGCGGCCCATGATTTCGAGCAGGCGCAGGGTGTGCGCCACTTCCTCGTCGCGCCACTGGTTTCCGCTGACCACCGTGATTCCCAGGACTTCGACTTGCGGTGATTGAATCAGCAATGCGATGGTCTGCATGTTGCTGCCGCCGGGTCCGGATCCGTCCTGATTGATGATCACTTTGCGCCGCTGCTGGCCCCAGCTGAGGGAACTTGCCAGCAGCAAGCACGTGATTGCGAGGAAAAGCCTGCCAGGTTTCATCATGGTCGGGGAGGCCGGGTCATCAATTGGATGTAGAGCTTGTAGAACTTTTCCGCGTCAATGTCGAATTGCACATTGGCCAGGCGCAGGTAGGGAGGCACGTGCGCCCTGGAATCCCAGAAGAGGGTCTTGCCGTAGCTGGCCCCGTGATCAACGTCGATGTCCATGTAGAGCTGCTTCTGGCCGGTGATGATGGATGGATCGATCAAGGCGGCGCCGGCGATTTCGTCCCACATGTAGCCGGGTAACGAGTACTTGTCGAGATATTGCGTCACCGGAGTGCCGGCCTTGGCGATGGTGGCCTTCATCTCCGTGGTAAAGCGCGTCTTGACGGAGATATCAATCGGAGTGATGGTGACCTTTTTCCAGGGAGCGCGAAGGACGATGCGGGTGGCCTCAGGGTCGAACCACCAGTTGAATTCGCGGCGGGCGTCGATCGCGCCGGGATCGATGGCGCCCTTGTCGGCGTACAATCCGCCGCCCATCATGACAAATTCTTTCGCCAGCGTAGCCACGGAGGGATCGAGCTTCAGCGCCAGGGCAAAATTGGTCAGCGGCCCGCCTGCCCAGAGGACCACCTCACCGGGATACTTGTGCACCATTTTGACGATGAATTCCGCCGCGGTGCCGGGAGCGGCCTGAATGTGAGGCGCGCCTTCTTTCATGGGAGGAACAACGTCCGGGGCGTGGTAGGGTTCGTCGTAGATGGTGGAGCGGTTGGCTTCGAAGCGGTCAGTCCAGCAGCCCTTGTATTCCAGTTTGCCGTACAGGGCTTCCCAGCGCTCGGTTTCTTCCTTGGAATTAAGGAGAGGGAATTCGGCGCCCTGAATCACCGGGACGTCGGTGCGCTGGGCGATCTCCAGCATGCGCAGGGTGTGCTGGGTCTCTTCCTTTACCCACTGGTCGCCGCTGACCGTGGTGATGCCGAGGACATCAAATTTGTCCGACTGCAGGAAAACCAGGAGGGCCTGCTGATCACTGGTGCCGGGGCCGCGGGCGTCCTGATCGACGATGACTTTGATTTTCTGGGCCGCGGCGGTAGTCACCATGGCGAACGAAAGCAAACAGGCGAGAGCCAGTCGGTTTTTACGCCATGTCATCGTTCCTCCCATAGTTCGCCCCGCGTCCTCAACCAAAAGGGCGCGGCTTAAAGCCGCGCCCTCTAGATCGCAGCGCTCGAGTGCAATGTTCCGCAAGCTTCTAGAAGCGAAGCTTGAGGGCAAACTGAATCAGGCGCGGGTTGTTGACGGTGCTGGTAATGACCCCGAAAGTGCTGCCGGTGTCCGCATCCCCACCGGGCAATCCGAATTGCGCATGGTTGAAGATGTTGAAAAACTCCGCCCGGAAATCTATGTCGGTACCCTCACGGAAGGACAGGGGGATACGCTTGATGATCGAGAAATCGGTGTTCACAAAGTCGGGGCCGTAAGACGGGCGCTCGGGGCGCATTTCCCGAGTTCCCCGGACTGCGGGTCCACAAAGCACTGGGTGTTGAACCATTTGCTCAAGGTTGCGTTGTCGGCCTTGGGACTGCAGATCTGGTCGGGGCGCGTAAAGTTGTTTCCGTTGTTGGTCAGGTTTACGCCCGAACTGTTGTTGCTGGCAATAACGAAAACCGGGAATCCCGACGTGATTTTCTCGATCACGTTGATTTGCCAGTTGCCCAGCACCGCGTTCAGGCCGCCGTTCCAGCTGCTGCCAAAGCGCTTGCCTTTGCCGAAGGGCAGATCGTAGAGCACGCTGGCGGTGAAATTGTGATTGAGCTGGACTTGAGACAAGCTCCAGTCCGCGCGCGTTGTTCCCGGCAAGGGGAAGTAGGTCACGCCTGTGCTCGAACCCAAGACCATCGTTGAATCCGTTGTCGAAGTTGCGCGCGTAGGTGTAACCCAGGAGGACGTAGAGTCCGTGCCGAATGTTCTTGGTTTCGGCCTTGACCTGAAGAGAATCGTAGCGAGCGTCACCCCGTCGTTGATGTTGGCGATGGTTGTGAATGGGCCAAAAGGAGCGGCGGGAATTCCGCAGCCCAGGTGGTAGTTGGGATCGAAGACCGGGTTGGGAAGCGTGCCGCCGGGGGTCGCCGGGTCGGGAATGGTAGCGAAGCATGCGCTGGGGGACGACACATTCAAGTTACTGCCGTCCACCAGAATGTGATGACTGCGAGAACCCGCATACCCCACGGTCAACACCACACTGCCCGGCAGTTCCTGTTCGACGTTGAGGTTGAACTGCTGCACCCGGCCTTGCTTGAAATTAAGATTCTGCGACTGAATGGTTCCCGCGAAGGTAGCCGGGTCCGGTTGCTGGGTGAAAATGGGGAATCCGTTGGACACGTTCAAGCCAAAGTCGAACGGTCCCACGAAAGATCGGCTGCGCATGCCGCTGTGGGAGCGGCACAGCCTCCCACGGTGAAAGCAAACTGGCCGCTTTCCGCGAAGAACGGGGGGTTCTCCCACAGACCCTGCGCGCCCTGGTTCCAGGAGGAATCGTGGAACATGGCATAGCCCGCCCGCACCGCGGTCTTGGAGCTGCCAAAGGGCTTCCACGCCAGCCCGATGCGGGGTTCGAGGGCGGTCTTGTCGAGCTCAATGCCCACGCGACCGTCTGAGTTCGCTCCGGGAATCAGATAGTTGCAGCCCGGAGGCGATCCGCAAGTGCTGTTGAAATCAAAGTTCGCCTGGCGGTCCTGGGCTTCGGTGATTGGGGTGACGAACGCCCAGGCCAGTCCAAGGTTGACGCGTCAAGTTGGGGGTCACCCGCCAATCATCCTGGACATAGGGGCGGAACAGTTTCCAGCGGCGTCCGGTGGTGGCGCCCTTGAAGGTCTGATCGTGAATCGCCAGACTGTTCAGGCCGAGGAGGAAGTCGGCGGCGTTATCGCCACCCTGGAAGGACTGGGACCGTTATTGGTCCACAAGTTGGTGAAGACGAAGAACCCATCCTGGAAGGCGTTGGTGAGCACGTTCATCTGCTGGGCGCGGAACTGGCCGCCGACGCGGATGTTGTGCTTGCCGCGAATCATATCGAGCGAGTCGGCGACCATGAAGACGTTGGTTCCGCCCTGGAAGGGCGCGAAACCGCGATCACCCAATCCCCAGTACGGACCACCCACGCTGGTTGTGGTCATTCCGCAGCTGACACAATCGGCTGTCGACTGCGACAACCCGGCAGGAGCGCCGCCCGGAAAACCGGAACAGCTGCTGTCGAGATTGGCGCCCGGAATGCCCAGCTTGGCGGCTTCGCAGGAGCGGTCACCAAAGGACAGGATGTGGTTAAAAATGCGGTTGTAGCCGCCGCTGATCTGGTTGATGGTGCGATCGGAAAAGATGTGGGTTTCCGACAGGGCGACGTTGCGCCCGTGGTTGGTGATGTCCTGCGTGCTGGCAAAGGCACTGGGTTCAGCGAATCCGGGTGAGCCGCCGGGGACGAAGTTGGTTGCCTGATCGTAGCTGAAGCGGGCGAAGATGGTGTCCGTGCTGGAGAAGGTGTGATCCAGGCGGACGTCAAATTCTCCTTCGTCGAGTTTTCGCACCGGCACATTGGAAAAGTTGAAACCCGAGCCCGGCGCGATGCCCGGAGTGGGCTGGGGATAAAACTTGGGGCTCAGCATGATCTGCTGGGTGATCGGGTTGATCAGGCCAGCGGGAATCTTGTTGCAAGGTGTTCCGGGGGCCTGGGTCCCATCGGCGGCTACGGGGAGCGGATTTCCCGTGCCGTCGCACATGAACGGGTCCCGGCCATTGGTCGGGTCCACGATGCTGTAAGGGTTGTACAGCACCTGGGTTCCGCAGGGCAGTGGGACGCCATAAAGGTCGGAGGAGAAATCGCCGGTCCGCATCGCGGCGGTGGGCACAAAGCCGTTAAATGCGACTCCCTTGCGCTGCCGCCGGGCCTGATAGTCCGCGAAGAAGAAAGTCTTGTCCTTCTTGATGGGACCGCCCAGGGCGAAGCCGAACTGATTCAGGTTAAATTTTTCCCTCTCTGAAGCAAAATAGCTGCGCGCGTCCAGCGAAGTGTTGCGGAAGAATTCGAACACCGACCCGTGAAACTGGTTCGATCCCGATTTCGTGGTCAGCAGCACGGTCGGACCCGCGCGGGTGCCGTATTCCGCCGAGTAGGTGTAGGTCAGAACCTTGAATTCCTGGATGGCATCGATCGAAGGCAGAATCGAGATGCCGCCGCCCGTGAGTTCGTTGTTGTCGTTGCCATCGAGCAGCCAGTCAGTGCTCTGGGGGCGCGATCCACCCACCGAAAGGGAGTACGACCCGCGGGTGGAAACCTCGCTGCTGGGTCCGCCATTGAAGAAACTGTTGGGATTGGTTTCCTGCACCGTGCCCGGCGTAAGCGTCGCCAACTGCACGAAGTTGCGGCCGTTCAAGGGGAGGTCGGCGACCTGTTGAGAAGTAATGACCTGGCCCAGAGTTGGGTTCGCGGTCTGCACCGCCACCTCAGTCGCGCTTACTTCTACCGTCGAAGCGACCGACGCAGGGGTGAGGGTGAAGTCCAGTTCGCGGTGCTCGTCCACCTGCAGGCGCACGTCCCGCTGTTCGACTGGACCAAAGCCCGCGGAGTCAACTCGAACCGTGTAGTCGCCGATGGGCAACAAGGGCATGAGGTAGTGTCCGCTGTCATCGGTTTTAGACTCGCGAATGAGACCCGTCGCCTGTGCGGTTGCCTTGACCGTCGCCCCGCTGACTACGGACCCGGTCTTGTCCGTGACCGTGCCGGAAAAACTCGCGGTGGCTTGGCCGTACAGGAGTGGGCAGATGGGAAATACCAGCGAACAGAAAACTACCAGCAGCGCCTTCTTGGTCAGCATCAAAATCCCCCATGCGGTCCCTGATCGAGTGGCGATTGGGACACGGCTTTCCCCACGAAATCCAGATCCCCATTTACTACGCGACGATACCCGCACACGAAGTCCACATTCAAGACTTTTTGTGCCGGTTTTCACAAAACTTCGAGGTTGATTGGGTCTCGTTGTCGTCGCGGACAACTGATCAGCTGAGGATTGCAAGTTCAACCTAAAATCTGACGCGCAGAAAGATACTGCCATTCGCCATCAAGTGTCAACCGCAACTGCCGTGATGGCCAGCGCTTTGACTACCGCAGAAGGCTTGTCATTTTGCCGCGTCCAGCAGTGTGAGTGCCTGTTCGGTGGTGATGAACGTGGCTCCGAGGGCCTGCAGTTCCGCAACGGCCCGTTTCCCATCTTCGGAATTCAGGGTTTCGATTGCGTCCCGAACTACCGAGACGCGGCGTCCGCGCTCGAGCAGACCCTTGGCTGCGAAGCGTACGCAGAATTCCGTGACCACGCCGAACACGACGAATTCGACATTGGGACCAAGGCGCTTCAACCAGTTCGTCGGCGTGACGGCTCTCGAAGATGTTGAGGGTCTGCTTCTCCAGCAGGATTTGCTGGTAGCGCGAAAGATCGGGAGGCAGGGAAGCTGCCGCCTCGTTGGGGACAGTCACGACTTTCTCGGTCAGCGCTTCAGGAACCAGGTTCGCGCCGGGAGTGCCCTGGACACAATGCGGGGGAAAGATGGCGAACTCCGGATCATCCTTAGTGTGATAGCAGCCGTGCGAGACCAGAAAGACGCGGCCCTGGCGCGCGGCATCGGTGAGGCGGCGAATGTTGGGCAGCAATTTTTCGGCACCGGGCACATAGAGCTTGCCGCCCGGCAGCATGAAATCGGCCTGGGCATCGACTTCCCAGAAAACCACGTTGCGAGATAACATACGCGTTCCTTGAAGAGCAGTCGTCGGTCTTCAGTCGTCAGTCGTCGGCTGGACGGCCAAAGAAGCTTATAACATTGATTTGCGAATGGCGGAATCCCGGTAATTCCTTGCGTCCTTTGCGGGTTTTCTTTGCGACCTTTGCGGTTTAAGATTTTCCGCGAGTCCGGCGAAGTCAAAGGCTTTACCGCAAAGGACGCAAAGAAAGGCCGCAAAGTTCGCAAAGCAAACCAGCACGATTGAACTCTTCGACTTAGAGGTGCGCTTCATGGCCCAGGATGAGCCCGTCAAGAGTAAAGTCCAGTCCCGGCTTGTGATCCGGAACATCGGCCTGCTGTTGAGCGGCGAACTCACGAGGCCGATCCTCGACGCCGATACCGTGGTGGCAGTCGATGGCAAGATCACCGCAGTCGGTAAGCAGAAAGATATCGACAGCGAAGGCGCAACCCTGGTCATCGATGCCAAAGGCACGACACTGGCTCCGGGACTGATCGACAGCCACGTGCATCCCGTGGCCGGCGATTGGACGCCGCGCCAGAACCAGATTGGCTGGATTGACAGCTATCTGCATGGCGGAGTCACGAGCATGATTTCCGCCGGCGAAGTGCACACTCCCGGCCGCCCGAAAGATGTGGTGGGGCTGAAGGCCATGGCCATCTTTGCCCAGCGGGCGTTCGCAGCCTTTCGACCTGGCGGCGTCAGGATTCACGCCGGGGCGCCGGTGATTGAGCACGGCATGGTCGAGGAAGATTTCAAAGACCTGGCTGCGGCGGGCGTCACCATGCTGGGAGAGGTCGGCCTGGGAAGCGTGAAGGATGGCGCCACGGCGCGGCAGATGGTGGCCTGGGCGCGCAAGTTCGGGATCCAGAGCACCATCCACACCGGCGGCCCCTCGATTCCCGGTTCCAGCCTGATTGACAAAGACATCGTGCTCGCGGCTGACGCCGATGTCATCGGACACATCAACGGCGGGCATACGGCATTGCCCGATGATCAGATTGTGACCCTGTGCGAAAAATCCACGCGGGCGCTGGAAGTTGTCCACAACGGCAACGAGCGCGCCGCGCTGCTTACGCTGCGCACGGCGAGAGAACTGAAGCAGCTTGACCGGGTGATCCTGGGCACGGATTCGCCTGCGGGTTCGGGAGTGCAGCCGCTCGGCATCCTGCGCATGATTGCGATGCTGGCGTCCCTGGGAGAGATACCGGCCGAGATCGCAGTCTGTTTCGCCACCGGCAACACGGCGAAAATCCGAAAGCTGGATTGCGGCCTGGTCGCCCCTGGCCGGCGCCGCCAGCTTCGTGATGCTCGACAAAGCCCAGCATTCGGCCGGAAGGACCGTGCTCGAGAGCATTCGAGCGCGGAGACTTGCCGGGTATTGGCATGATGATCGTGGACGGCGTCGTCAGCACGCAACGCAGCCGCAACACTCCGCCGGCAACAACGGCGGCGGAGATAGTGAAGCAGTAGATTTTGTGGTCACAACCTGGCCACGGATTCGCGCGGATTTACACCGATTTTCTTCTTGTGTTTTCGAGCAGGAGATTGCCTCCCGTCATGGCGTGCCCAGCGATGCGGCGATCGTCTTCTTGTATTGGCGCGCCTTCGCGATCGCTTCCTCTTCATTCACCGTGAGCAGTTTGCGGTCGCGCATCACGACCCGCCCGCCGATGACGACTGTTTCGACGTCGCTGCCTTTGAGCGCGTAAGCCAGTTGCGCGTAGATGTCATACATGGGCACGGCGTGGGGTTCGTCCAGGCTGATGAGTATGAAGTCGGCCTTCTTTCCCGCCTCCAGTGAGCCGATTTCTTTTTCCATGTGCAGCGCCCGGGCGCCGTCGATGGTGGCCATTTCGACCACTGCCTTCGCGTTCAGCGCCAGCGGATCCATCTTCGTGATCTTGGCCAGTTTGGCCGCCAGGTCGATTTCTTCCATGAGGTCGAGATCGTTGTTGCTTCCGGCCGGACCGTCGGTGCCCAGTCCGACGGCCACTCCCGCGGCGCGCATCTCGGCGACGGGCGAAACGCCGCTGGCAATCATCATGTTGCTGGACGGGTTATGCACGCAGCCCACCTGCTTTTGGGCCAGCGTTTTCTCATCGGCCGCGTCCACGAAAATGCAGTGTGCGGATACCACGTCCGGGCCGAGCAGGCCGATCTTGTCCAGATACTGCACCGGCGACATGCCGTTGTTCTTCAGGCTGTCTTCCCACTCTTTTTTCATTTCAGAGGTATGAATCAGAATGGGCGCATGATATTTCCGCGCCAGCGCCGCAGCGTCCTGCAGCGTCTTTCTGCGAGCAGGTGTAGATGGAATGCGGTGCGACCGCAGCATGAATGAGCGGATCGCCCTGCCATTTCTTCAGGAACCTCTCGGTATAGGCGAGCATCTCGGCTTCGCTCTTGTTGTCGGGCGCGGGAAAGTCGATGAAGGTTTCGCCCAGCACGCCGCGCATGCCGGCGGCTTTGGTTTCTTCCGCCACAGCGTCTTCGAAGTAATACATGTCGGCGAAAGTGGTGACGCCCCCGCGAATCTGTTCCGCCGCCGCCAGGCGCGTGCCCCAGCGGACAAATTCCTCGTTCACGTTTTTGGCTTCTGCCGGGAAAATGTATTTGTAGAGCCAGTCGTTGAGAGTCACGTCATCGTGCAGACCGCGGAACAGCGTCATGGGGACGTGAGTGTGGCCGTTGATGAATCCGGGCAGGACCAGCTTGCCTTTGGCATCGATCGTCTGCGCGGCTGCGTACCTGGCTTCGAGTTCGGCACGCGGGCCGACAGCGATGATTGAGTCGCCTTTGACCGCTAGCGCACCGTCGTCGAGGATGGTGCGGGAGCCGTCCATGGTGACTACGGTGCCGCCGGTGACGAGCAGGTCAGCCTTTTCTTTGTGTGTTTTAGCCGTTAACTGCGCGCATAACAGGAATGAAAAGGTGAGAGTGAAGATGACGGAGCGGCGGAAAGTCATTCGTAACCCCGGGGGCATTTGCCGAGAGTATTGTACGCGGACCGCGTAGAATGGTCCCCAGCAATCAGGCCCCTGTACTGAGCTCGGGAACAGGAGGAAACATGAAAACAAGAAGCATTTTACTGACTCTGGCGCTGTGCCTTGTCGGAGTCGGAGTTGCCTTTGCGGATGATGCGAATATGGGTATTTGGAAACTCAACGAGGCCAAATCTAAGTTCGCCTCCGGAGCGGCGAAGAACTCGACGGTTGTCTATGAGGCAGCAGGTAGTGACGTCAAGGTCACTGTGGACGGCGCCGACAAAGACGGCAAGGCCACTCACAACGAGTGGACGGGCAAGTTCGACGGGAAAGATTATCCAGTGAGCGGCGATCCGAATACAGACGCGAGGTCTTACGAGAGGATCAATGACCGCACGTTGAAGTTGACCGCTAAGAAGGATGGCAAAGTTGTTACCACGGGTGAAATCGTTGTGTCGGCCGATGGCAAAACCCGCACGGTCAAGACGACCTCGACCGATTCGACAGGCAATAAGCTCAAAAGCAGTGCGGTCTACGACAAGCAGTAGTGCGACATGTGCCGCGGACAATATTCCCTGTGATGCCCTTCCGTTCGTTCCGAACGGGAGGGCCTTTTTTGTATATGGCCAAACGTGGGAATCGACGTGAATCGACCGGAAGCATTGCCTCCGCAGAGTTCGTGGCTACCGCAAGCCGTCTTCGCCCTTGATCTCGGCTTTAGTCAGACCGCCCACGCGCGGCAGTGGGCGCCCGCTGTCCGTCACCGCGACGGCGACCATGATTTCATTGGCCCGGGGAGCATCATTGATCCTTACTTCCATGCCATCGAAGTGGCTGCGGACGAAAGCTGCGTCCTTGTGGCCGAGGGGAATATCGAGAGCAACGCCCAGTCCGCCCCGCTTCTTCGAAGACGGTATGAGCGCGGCTCCTTTGCCCAGAACTTTCCGCACCGGTGCGCCCAGCTTGGGATGGAGCATCGGCGGCGGCGTGCTCGAGTTCGCCGTTTTCTCCTACGGCGGCCGCTTTGCCGTAGCTTTCCACGCTGGTTGCGGGAATGCCCAGGGCGGCGACTGCCCGCAGCGTGAGCAACTCTCCCAGTTCCTCGCCGATCAGCATCAGTTCGGACAAGTCCTCGACATACTTTCCCGCGCACGGGATTCTCAATGACGGCGACGGCGGCGGCGCGTCGAGTGGGAGGATCGACAGCGTGTCCCATCTCGCTGCGCGTCTCTTCCACGAAGGTCGCGATCTTGCGGATACTGACTTTCATTTTTTCGGCCATCAGCGCAATCCGTCCTCTCCTTTGATCTCCGCAGCCTTGAGGCCACCGACGCGGTCATGAACGCGCGGCCCGGTGGTCATCACCAGCGCCAGCAGAATCTCATCGGCGCGCGGGGAATCGGCCAGGCCGACTTCCATGGCATCGAAGTGACTTCGTACATACGAAGCATTGATGTGGGTGATGGGCACATCGAGACGGGTGCCGGGACCGCCAACCTTTTTAGTTGACGCCACGATGGCTTTGGCGTCGCCGAGAATTTCGCGCATGGCATAGCCGCCGGGCACATGCCACAAGGCGCCGTGCTCCAGTTCGCCGGCCGAGCCGATGATGGCTCCCTTGCCGTATCCTTCGACAACTTTCGGGTCTCCGCCGAGCGCTTTCACCAGGGAACGCGCCATCTCCAGGCCCAGCGGTTTGAGGTCATCCATGAAACCTGCGATCTCTTTCACGTAGCCACCCGCGAAAGGATTGTGAATGACCGCCAGCGCGGCTGCGCGCCGCAACGGGCGGGACGAGACGGGGACCACCTTCGTGGAAGATTTCTTCGACCGCCGTGAACTTCTTGCGAACCTGGACCTCAGGCATGAATGAGAGTCCTGCTTTCTGGCAGAGCAATGATTGTCGATTCCAAGTTTAGGCCCACGACCCGAGTGTCTCCGCGCAGATGGAGTGCTGCCGAGCGTATGAGCCCGCGAGCAAGGAGCGAGCGGGCGACGACCTCGCCGGCGTCGAGCGCGGCCGCGATCTCGGCTGGGGAAAGTTCTCCAACCTCCTGCGTGACAAGGCGGTCGCACAGATCGCTATCGGGTGCGAGCGTGCGAGCGGGCACGCGGACAATATTGGGATGTCCCGGCAGGTCCACCGCGTTGGCAATGATGGTTGCGGCGGAATCCGCCATCGCCGCGCGGTCGGCCAGCACGGTAACCGCGTCAGCGATGCCCAGCGAGAAGCTGCGGCCACGCCAACCGCTGGTCGCTATTCCCCGCACTGGTTGCGCTGAGTCGAGCGTCACCGTCCCGAAAAGCGATGGACGGTCCGGCCGCTCCACCATGCCTGCGACGAAATGCTCTCCGGGAGCGAGATGCAGCGCGATGTCTCCGCCGTTGTTTACGTAAGCCCGCGAGAGTCTGGCTGCGGCCGTCATGGCGTCCAGAATTTCCTCCGCGACCGCGCCCGCCACGGCCGCCATGGGCGTGATGAAAGTCCGCTCGCAATAGGGCACAACCGCCGCCGCCATGCGTTTCGCGACGGCACCTGACGGGATCGGGCTGTCGATCCGCGAGGCCTTTCGCAAAAACGCGAGTTCATCGCAGAGTTCGTCGAGCACAGTGACAAAACGCCGTGCTGCCGCGTTATAGGCGGCGCTGACCTCATCAGTCTCACCGAAGGCTTCAATGATCAGGTCAATGGGGCCGTCATTCAGATGGAGGCGGCAGCCGTCCTCCAGCAATCTTATTTGGGCGCGAGTATTCATTGATCTGACCTGGAGCCGGACCGTGACGATTTTCCTGGCTCCAGCGGCCAGGGGTTTTCTGGATTAGCAGAAACCCGGCGGCGGCCTTTTTCGTCCATGATGGAATCGAGCGAACGAACGTGGTCCATGTAGCCGCCCAGGGCGGCGTAGTCCGCAATCTTCAGGGTGAACTCGATCGGCGCAACCAGCGCTGGCGTGGGCACATAGCCAAACGCGTGCTCGGGCATGCGGCTGACATCGACCATGAAAGTGATGCCGCCGCCGGGCCAGACGTAAACTGGCGCGCCGCCGCAGGTGACGCGGGTCAGCGCGTCGCGTACGGAGTGGGTAAGCCGCACGGGATTTTCCGTGACCCCCGCCCGCAGCGATCCTCCCGCGCCTCCCATAAAGAGGACGGTGCAGAGAGCAGGCTCACAATTCTCCTTGATGCGGGCCACCGATTCGCTGAGCGAAGCGGGCAAATCTTTTTCCGCGGGCCGCAGAGCTTCATCCAGTTCGAAGTAGGCGTAGTGCTCACCCGTGGTGCTTACCATGAGCAATCGCAGTTTCGGCCAGGCAAATTTGGGATTGAAATTCTGAAGAATGGAAAGAGGATCGGCGATGTTGGTGCCGCCCCACGCAGTGCCCGGCTCGGCCACGCGGAAGTAGCGGCCGGGAGTGGAGCGGTGGCCCTTCATCTTGATGCCGGTTGCGGGCACGCCCAACAACTTTCCCGCCTGGTGCTCCGACAGCACACCGGTGATGTGGTCATCGACCACGACCACCTCATCAACTTTGCCCAACCATTGTTTGGCGAACATCCCGATGGTGGCCGAGCCGCAGCCCACCCGCATGCGCTCTTCCTGCACGCCGCCCACCACCGGCGGCTTGCCCGCTTGCACGATCACGGTGGCGCCGTCATCGATGGTAAGTTCCACCGGCTTGCGGTCGCACAGGTTCAGCAGGGTTTCGCAGGTCACCGTGCCTTCCTTGCGGCTGCCGCCGGTCAGGTGGCGCACACCGCCGAGCGAAAGCATCTGCGAACCATATTCGCTGGTGGTTACGTGTCCGACCGGCTCTCCCTGGGCCCGCACCAGATTCGTCTCCGGGCCGAGATGACGGTCGGTATCGATCTTCACCTTGACGCCGCAGTAGCTGAAGATTCCTTCGGTGACCACCGTGACCATGTCCACGCCCTGCACGGTGGACGAGATGATGAACGGCGCGGGCTTGTAATCGGGATAAGTGGTGCCGGCGCCGATCGCGGTGACGAAATTCTCCGGGCCGGTCACGATGCTGCCATCCCATTCGCGATCGCGATCGAGGAAGGGAACCACGGAATCGCCGCGCGACACGGCGCGATCGAGCACGACATGAGGATCGATGCGGACCAACTGTCCGTTGTCGTTGGCGTAGCGATCGCACGCGCCTGTTCTTCCCGGATTGATGTAGCAGAGCACGGGGCAGGCATCGCAGCGGATGGCGCCGGCCGATTTTTCAGCGGTGTCCATGGTCGAGAAAGGGCAATTAGCTCTTGCGTAATAAGACTCCCGGCATCATCCTGAGGGACTTCAGTCCCGAAGGATCCGTCATGCTCGGCACATTTCTTGCAATCAATTTATGTTGCATCGAATTGCACAGCTTGTCTAATGTAATACTTGAGCGCTGCTTTGGGCGCGTCCTTCACGTCCTTGATCTTGACGTGCTTCGATACTTTCCCCACACCCTGCAGCAAACCGAATTTATCTTCAAACTTCGCGCCGCGCGAGAACGCAAAGGTGATGTCTTTTTTTGTCGGACTGATTACCGCCAGCCCGCGTTTTTGCTTCCACATGAGTATGCCGTAACTTATTTGTTCTTTCGCCTCGGGAGCGTGCTCGCGCATCATTTTTCGCAGCAGACGCCACGATGGGCTTGTGTTCCGGCAGGACCTTGTATTTCAAGAACTCGTCAATCGTAGTGATCTTCATAAGTTTGTGCGCACTCTGGCTGGCGGGCATGCTGCCCGCCCATCGGGCCGGCGGGACGCCGGCGCTACCATCGCGGCGCGGATGCGATCAGGAGTTGCCGGCAGACGGCGTATGCGCACGCCAATGGCATCGTGAATCGCGTTGAGAATCGCGGGAGCGGTCGGAATCACGGCCTGCTCGCCGATCCCCTTGGCGCCGAACGGGCCAACGGGCGAAGGGTCCTCGATGAGAATCGACTCTACCGGCGGCATGTCGCCGGCGGACGGAATCAGGTAGTCATGAAGGTTCTCGCCTTTGCCCGGGAAAAATTCTTCCATCAGCGCCATCCCTAATCCTTGGGCAGCGCCGCCTTCAATCTGTCCCTCAATGAGGGTTGGATTGATGGCCCGGCCGACGTCGTGCGCAGCCGTGATCTTCAGCACGCGCACCGTGCCCAGTTCAGTATCGACCGCAATCTCCGCCAGGTGGGCGCCGAAGCCAAACACCGCATACGGAGTGCCCTGGCCGTTTTCGTCCAGCGGGCTGGTGGGCGGATCGAAAGTGGCTTCGCCGGTCAGCACGTAGCCGTGCTTGTCCAGCGGCAGATCGCGCAGGTTGATGGCGCACTGCTCATCCTCTTCTTTAACTGTGACACCGCCATCGTCGAAATGGATGGCGGCACGTTCACCGGCATCGGCCAGTCGCAGGATGGCGCGTCGCAGTTCCGTGCCAGCCATCTGTGCGGCTTTGCCGGTGACAAAAGTCTGGCGCGACGCAGACGTCTTGCCGCAGTCGGGCGTGATCGAGGTATCGCCGGAGACCAGATCGAAGCGATCAATGGGAGCGCCGAGCGCGTCGGCGCAAATTTGGGTGACGATCGTGTTGGAGCCCTGACCGATATCGACCGCGCCCTGGTGAAGCGCGATGCGGCCGTCTGCTTTCAGCCCGACGCGAATGGTGGAAGGGTTCGGCAGGGAAGTGTTGCCGCATCCGTACCACATGCCGGCGACGCCCACGCCCCGCCGAACCGGACCACTGGCCTGGGCGTTGAAGAGCTGCAGCTTCGGCGCGCGCCGCTGTCCAGCGCGGCCGCAGCGCTTCGAAGCAGGCGCGGATTCCCACTCCTTCGCCGAGAACCTGGCCGGTGACGGTGGGAGTCTCGTTGTCCAGCGCATTCATGATTCGAAATTCCAGGCGGTCAATCGCGAGCTGGTCCGCGAGGTCGTCGTATAGCTGTTCCTGCGCGATCGCGGTTTGCGGGACACCGAAGCCCCGGAAAGCTCCCGGCCGGCACCAGATGAGTGTGCACCGCACGAGTCAGCGCGCGATAGTGCGGGACGTGGTACGGTCCGGAGGCGTGAACCGGTACCCGCGCCGCCACCGTCGGTCCCCAGGAAGAGTAGGCGCCCGTGTTGAAGTCGGCGGTGAAGTCCATGGCCTTCAACTTTCCGTCGCGGGTCGCACCTGCGCGCAGGCGGATGTGCGACGGGTGACGCTTGGTGGTCGAAATAATCGATTCCGAGCGCGAATAAACCATGCGCACGGGCTGGCGGAGATGCCATGCGGCCAGCGCAACGAAGGGCTGAACCGAAAGATCGAGCTTGGCGCCGAAGCCGCCGCCGACAGCGGTGGGAATGATGCGCACCGCCTCTGGCGCGATGCCCAGGATTCTGGCGATGTCGGCACGATCCATGTACGGAGCCTGGGTGCAGGCCTGAATCTCGATCTGATCGTTGACGCGCCGGGCAAAGCCGGCTTCGGGCTCAATGTAGGCGTGCTCGATAAAGCCGGTCTCGTATTCATCCTCGACTACGACATCGGATTCCGCCAGGGCCTTTTCCACGTCGCCACGAACCACGCGGCCCCGGACCAGCACGTTATTTTCGCGGCTGGGATGGATGCGTTCGGCATCGGGAGCGAGCGCGGCCGCAATCGTAGTCAGCGCGGGCAAGGCTTCCCATGTGACGGAGAAAGCTTGCGAGGTCGAGAGCCTCGATGGCTTCGGCTTCGCCGACCACGGCGGCGACCGCCTCGCCGCGAAACCGGGCTTCAACCTCGGCAAACACCGGCTGGTCTGCAAAACGCGGAATCACACCGTAGCGGTTCTCTCCCGGAATGTCCCTGGCGGTCAGAACGCGGTGGATTCCCGGATGCGCGGCGACGAAGGCATCGAGATCGCCGAAACGGAAGCGAGCATGCTGGTGAGGGCTGCGGATGGCGCGAACCACCAGCGCCCCGGGCGGAATTTCGTCCGCGCCAAAGATTTCCGTGCCATCCACCTTGCCGCTGGCCGTCGAGCCGCACCAGCCTCGAGCCCACCGCGTTGCCGGCCAGGGGCGATGGTTCATGCGACCGCACCGGAGCAGAGCATCCTGTATGGCGGTGATGATCTTGCGGTAGCCGGTGCAGCGGCAGAGCACGCCGCCGATCGCGTCCATGACCTCGCATTCTCGCAGGGTTCTGCGTTGCGTTCCAGAAGAGCAGTGGCCGAGACCAGCATGCCGGGTGTGCAGGCGCCGCATTGCGCGGCCCCGTGGCGCAGGAACGATTTCTGCAAGTGGTCATAGATCGGGGCGCGGGTGGCGAGCCCCTCCACCGTGGTGACCTCATGTCCTTCGATCTGCCCGGCGGCGATCAGACAGGAGCAGACTGGTTTACCGTCAAGCAGGACGGTGCAGGCGCCGCAGTCGCCGGCATCACAGCCGACTTTGGTTCCCATGAGTCCCAGGTGCTCGCGCAGCACTTTGGACAAGCGCTCCACCGGAGAAACTTCGGCGTTCACGCTTTTTCCATTGACCGAAAATGCAATGGAAGTCTGAGCACTGAGGCGGGGAGAGGTCGTCGTGACCATTCAGCGGCTCCCCACGCAGGCGTCGAGGGCGCGTCCCACCAGCGTCAGGGCGGCCTGGTTGCGGTAGATTGCGGTGGCGCGCACATCATCGATGGGCGAGAGCCGTGCGAGATGCTCTGCCGAAGCCACAGCGCCCAGCCCGGCACGGGCTGGTGCGCCGGCGAGTGCGTGTTCGAGGGCAGTGAGCCTTTGCGCGGTCACGGAGCACGACCCAACCGCGACGCGGGCCTCGGCGACGTGGCCTGTGTTATCTGTCTTTACGACGGCGGCTACCATGGCGATTGAAATCACCAGGTAGCGCCGGGCCCCGAGTTTGAGAAAGGTGGATGCGGCGTCGTCGAGCCCGCGAGGAACGATCACGCTGGCCAGAATCTCATCGGGACGGCGAAGGGTCTTCCGATTTCCCACAATGAAGTCAGCCACGGGCACGCGACGCTTGCCGGCGGCGGATAAAAGTTCCACTTCCGCATCCAGCGCCAGCAATGGAGGAACTCCGTCGGCGGCAGGAGACGCGTTGCAGAGGTTGCCCGCGATGGTGCCGCGATTCTGTATCTGAATCCCGCCGATTTCCCGGGCCGCGCTCTTCAGAGCGTCAAAGCATCGGGGCAAAGGAGCGGCCACGACTTCACTCCAGGTGGTGAGTCCCCCGATGCGGATGTAGTTTGCTTCGACTGCGATGCCTTTGATTTCGGTGAGACCGGAGATGTCAACCACGCGATCAGGGGCGGGGCGATCACCCAGCGCGGGAAAAAAATCGGTGCCTCCCGACAGAATCTGGCCGCCTTGCCGGGTCAACACATGAACCGCTTCGTCGAGCGTTCTGGGCCTGGAATACAAGCTATTGGCTCCCCACCGCACTTCGCAAAAGCACCATCGAGCGAGCTCTTGGGGTCAATTTCTATACGAACAGTCTGGCTTTGTACAGGGCACGGAAGTGCGCTGGTTTTTGTAGCGCGGCGGGACGCCGGCGCTACGAAAACCCGCGCTACTAAATCAGTACATGATCGTTCTGGTCAAATGATGCGGCCACCAGGTGGTGTGATAGTGCGTCCACAGGCGGGCGTCGATCTGCGGGATGATGATCTGCTGGTTCTTGGGGCGAATGTTATTGACCTCTTCGCAGAGCAGCGCGGTGGCGTAGATGCAGTGGGCCCGGATTTCAACTTCCTGCCGGCTGTCGCGCGGGACCATCTGGTAGGTGTTGATGGCATGCTCCAGTTCGGGCGAGTAACTCACGATTCCCAGAATCCGCAATGCCACCGGAACGATGTAGTCGGCAAACGCGGTCATCTTTCCCAGATCGTCGAGAGGGAACTGATTGTTCTTTCTCAGGTTGGAGTAAACGAACCAGATCCCCAGCTGCGGCAATTTGTAAAACTTGATGGTCGCGCCGTCGTAGGGGCTCACGTCGTTGAAGCGGGGAAACTCCTTCACCATGCGATCGATGATTCCGGCGCCGTTGTCATACAGGCGGGGCGGACAGGATTTCACAAAGTTGTGAAAGCGGCCGTTATACTTGTCCGCCAGCACCGCGCCTACGTCGTGCCATACTTCCATCTTTTCGTC
>CAWDFW010000031.1:0-60551 GCA_963801595.1 Terriglobia bacterium
CGCACCGGTTGGCAGACTGGCATCTGTGTCGGCGACTATGACAACGACGGCTGGGACGATCTGTTCTGCTCGTTCTGGGGACCACAACATCCTGTTCTGCCCGACAACGGGGATGGAACTTTCACCGACGTCACCCGCAAGGCCGGGGTTTACGACGAACAATACCGCTGGGGAGCCGGCTGCACCTGGCTCGATTACGACCGCGACGGGCGCCTCGATCTCTTCGTATGCAATTACATAAGGCTCGATCCGGCGAAAGCGCCTTCCGCCAACGATCCCCTTGCCAGTGGAAAGGGATTCCGGTGATGTGCGGTCCCCGCGGCCTGCCTGGCGACACCAACGTGCTTTATCACAACAATGGTGACGGAACTTTTACCGATGTCTCCGAGAAGTCGGGCATTCTGAAGCCCGGCCCGCGCTATTCCATCACCGCCGTCTCTTATGATTTTGACAACGACGGCTGGCCGGATATTTACGTGGCGGTGGACTCGCAACCCAGCATGCTGTTCCGCAACAACCACGACGGCACTTTCACCGATATCGCCGTGCTCGCTGGATGTGCCTACAGTGACAACGGCCACGAGCAGGCCGGCATGGGTGTGGCGGTCGGCGACTATGACTGCGACGGCTGGTTCGATATTTTCAAGACGAACTTCGCTGACGACACCTGCAACCTCTATCACAACAACGGCGACGGGACTTTCACCGACGTTACGTTTTCATCCGGCATCGGGATCAACAACCGCTACGTCGCCTGGGGCTGCGGCTTCCTTGATTTCGACAATGATGGCTGGTCCGACCTCATGCAGATCAACGGACACGTCTATCCCGAGATTGAGGGCCACGACATCGGGCAGACTTTCAAGAACCCGCGCCTGCTCTATAAGAACCTGGGCAACGGGCGATTCAAAGATGTCTCAGCGGAATCCGGGCCAGGCATCACCGAGCTCTTCTCCAGTCGCGGCGCCGCCTTCGGTGACTACGACAACGATGGCGACATCGACGCCGTGATTCTGAACATGAACGACCTGCCATCGCTGCTGCGCAACGACGGCGGCAACCTGCAGAACTGGATCAAGATCAAGCTGATCGGCACCAAATGCAATCGCACCGCCATCGGCGCCCGGGTACGTGTGGTGACCGGCAATCATTCACAGATGGACGAAGTCCACAGCGGCTCCAGCGTGATGTCGCAATGCGATCTGCGCCTTCACTTCGGTCTGGGCAAGGCGCAGACCGTGGATGTCATCGAAGTCAAGTGGCCGACCACGCAGAAGATTGAACGCTTCACCCAAGTGAAAGCCAATCAGATACTTACCATCCGCGAGGGCAGCGGCATCGTTGGAATGGACAGACTCAAAGGTAAATAGCGGCCCAACAAAACATCAACCACCAAGGACACGAAGGGCCACGAAGAAATTCCTTAGTGAACCCTCGTGTCCTTGGTGGTTGAAGCTTTTGGCCCCGGTGTACAATCCGACCGCAGATTCCAAGCGGAAACTGCCCCATGTCAGCTTTCAAACGAGGTCGCACATGAAATCAGCGCCGAGCACCTGCCTTCTTTTCTTTTTTCTCTATGCCTGCACTTTCGCGGCTGCCCAGTCTTCAGGCCCGGATACGCGCCAAATCACCGACGCCAAAACAATCACCTCAGCCACCAATCCAAATGCCCGACCCATTCCGATTGACGATCTCTATTTCACGCGTTCTGTATCCAGCGCATCCTGGTCGCCAAATGGCAACGAGATTGTCTTCACCACCGACATATCCGGCCGATCGAACTTGTGGAAGGTGAACGCAAATGGGGGATGGCCGATTCAACTGGCGCAATCGGATGACAGGCAATACAGCGAAACCTGGTCGCCCGACGGCAAGTGGATCCTGTTTCAGCAGGACACTGCCGGCAACGAACTCTGGGACATCTTCGCCATTCCGAGCGAAGGCGGTGAAGCCATCAATCTGACCAACACTCCCGAGGTCCGCGAGGAGAACCCACGCTGGTCGCCCGACGGCAAGACCATCGCCCTGAACCATAAGCCCAAGGACGCCACGGTTTACAACATTGCGCTGATGGATTGGGCCACGCGCAAAGTGACACTGCTCACTCACGAAAGTACGCCCGACCACTTATGGCAATCGGTGGCCTGGGGTCCTGACGGAAAGACACTTTACGCCAACCGAATGGAAGTCAGCTTTACCGATGCCGATATTTACGCCATTGATGTCGCGAGTGGAAGCGCCACAAACTTAACCTCACATCAGGGAAAATCTCTTAACACGGCATCTTCAGTGTCCAAGGATGGGCGGACGCTTTTGATTACATCCAACGCCAGAAGCGGCTACCAGAACGTCGCTCTCCTCGACATAGCCAGCAAAAAGATCACGTGGGTGACAGATACGAAGTGGGAGGCCAGTGCGGGTGACTTCTCGCCGGACGGCAGGCGCTTCACCTACACTATTAATGCCGACGGCCGCTCGGATGTTTATCTCGAAGACGCCGTTACGACCAAGTCGGAGAAAATCCCCGTTCCCGGCGGCGTGAACGCCTTTGCTGCTTACCCCACCTCGTTCTCCGGAGAGCGTTTGCTGTTGTCGCACGAGAGTTCGGTCGAGCCCGCAGACTTCTGGGTTTATGATCTGGCCTCGCGAAAACCGCGGCAGCTTACCTATTCCGTGATTGCCAGCCTGAAGGCCGCGCCCCGGCCTCCTTCGCAGGTCATAAGCTACAAATCATTCGACGGAAAGACCATCAGCGCATTGTTGTGGGTGCCGTTCAATCTTAAGCGCGACGCCTCGAACCCCGCACTGGTCCTGCCCCACGGCGGCCCCACCGGGCAGTCCCAGGATTACTGGAGCCCGCGCATCGCGGCCTTCGTCTCCCGGGGATACATCTGCATCGCGCCCAACGTGCGCGGCTCGACCGGCTACGGCATTGAATTCCAAAAAGCCAACTACAAAGACCTGGGCGGCGGCGATCTGCAGGATGAAGTTTACGCAGCCAAATTTCTCGAGGCCACTGGTTACGTGAATCCGAAAAAGATCGGCATCACGGGTGGCTCCTACGGCGGATTCATGACTCTGATGGCCATCGGCCGATCTCCGGATGTGTGGGCGGCGGGCGTGGAGCTTTTCGGCATTATCAACTGGATGACCATGCTGCAACATGAGGACGCCATGCTGCAGGAGTATGAAAAGAGCCTGCTGGGAGATCCCGTAAAGGATCGCGCCATCTATGACGCGGCTTCTCCCATCACGTACATCCACAACGTGAAGGCTCCGTTGCTGGTTCTTCAAGGAGAGAACGATCCCCGCGTTCCCAAGGAAGAGGCAGAACAGGTAGTGGAACTCCTGAAGAAAGACGGGAAAACCGTGGATGCGCATTACTACCCCAACGAAGGCCACGGCTTCGAAAAGCGCGAGAACCAGATCGATTCGATCCGGCGCTCGGTCGAGTGGTTCGATAAATATCTAAAAGGAACCAATTGATGGCTGATCGGCCGGGAACCACGTAGGGGCGGGTGCCCTCACCCGCGGGCAAAGCCCGGCTGGTTCTTTGCCTGGTCGCGCAGAAACTCAGGCGAGTTTAGCCGGCCCGGACGGGGCGTCCGGGCCTACGTGGTACCGGGGGTTAAAGCGGAATGTAGTCTTTAAGCAGCGGACCCGCGAGTCCGGCAAACGAAAGCAGCCGTCGTTCCGCGTCCTCGGGCTTTTCTCCCGGCTGCAACTCGGTGTTCATTCGAATCAGCGCGTTGTCCGTGCGGTTCAAGAGTAGCGAATCCACCGCCAGGTAAACGTTCATCCAGTCTTCACTGGCGACCCTGCGGCCGCGCGCCGAATACCAGAACAGAACCAGCTGGCGATCGTCTCCTTTGGCGATCAGGTAGCGATTGGCCCGGAAAAGGCGCCTCGCCGGGAAGCGCGAGCGTGGTTGTTCCTGACTCCACCGGCGACCAGCCTGAGCCTTCCAGACAATCCTGCGGAAGGTGATGGAACAGCGCGTGCTGATTCTGAAGATACGCCACGTACAGATCGACGTAACCTGTGCCGCCCGTCTCGTCCCGGTAGGTTCGCTGCAGAAAATCTCCCGGGCGAAGGGTCTTCAGACTCTCGTCGTCAAGGAAAACGTCAGTCCCCACCCAGTTCTGCAATTCCACTGGAAATGTGGCCAGCGCGGTCTGCGGCAAGACAAACTCACTGCGGGCCCGGGCCTGCAGAAACAAGGCGGTCCCGGCCAACAGTAAAGTGACAATCGTGACTCGAGCGTTCCAGGAGTTCATGCGTATTCCTCCCGCACTCCGGCCTCGTCCCGGGTAAAGAACAGGGCCCGGGAGAAGCGATGGAGCAGGAAGACAAGCGCCAGTGAGCCGGCAAAGATGAGCCATCCCGCAAGCAGGTGAAGCGTCCCTTGCGCGCCTTCGATGCCCCAATATTCCACCACCACTCCGGTAACCGCGATGCGCAGGGCATTCGCCAGGACCGAAACCGGTACAGCTATAAGAACCAGCAGGACCCGCAGGCTCGATTTTCGTCTCCGCCAGATACCCGTAAATGACGGTAAGTGTAATCAGTGAGAACAGCGACCGGATCCCGCTGCACGCCTCTGCCACCTCCAGCCGCGCCGTTGGCAGAAGAATGATGTTGCCTTCCCGAACCGCGGGAATTCCCACCAGCATCAGCAGGAAACTTGCGGCCTTGGAGGCAACAATCTGGAGCGGAAGGGTGATCTCGCCCAACAATGTGGAGGAAGGAATCATCAGGACGAGAAAGGCCAGCGGAAACGAAACCGCCGCCAGATGCTTCCACCCGGCGAGAAAGACCACCAGTCCAGCGATAAAAAGAAGAAGCGAGATGCGGTACAGGAAGAATCCTGAATTGATCGTGTTCAACACCAGTGCCAGCAAGGCAAACAAGAGAATCACCAGACCCGACCAGGCTGGCTGGCTTCGGAGCGCCGCCAGTTTAGCGCGCCTCTCCCAGACCAGGAAAAGAGAAAACACCGGGACAAAGAAACCGTGGGTGTAGTTCGGGTCGTGCCACCACAGACTCGCCAGGCCGATGCGCGAGCGGGGCATACAGCCACACCGCCAGTGCAAAAAGGATCGAAGCCTGGACGTAAACCAGAAGCCGGGTCCCCGGAAATCTTCTTTCAGGAAACCGGGTTTCAAGAAACGGGTTTTCAGGATATTGGGATTGGAAAGGCTAAGCATGGCCGACCCGAGAGTTCGCACTTATGGTTTGCGCCTCGACTTTCGGGCCTTCCAGTACACTCCCACCAGCCCGGAGGACAGCAGCAGCATGGTGCCGGGCTCAGGAGTGACCGCCAAAGGAGTGTGGGACGAACCGCCGCCGCCGGGCAACCCGAAGAACGGCAGGAGGAAAAATGGAGCGATGCGTCGGTGCCCGGCACCGGTTGCAGTGAATTGGCCTGTACCGGCAGGGCCGCCGCGTAAGTATCGAGCTCGGGCTCAGCTTCGCGGGTCACCAGGTCATTCGAAAAAAGCGGCTGATTGAAGTCTGCTTCTACCGGCTCCACCATCGCGGGCGGACCGAGTGCAGCCATCGCGATGCGATTTCCGCAGCGCGTGCGGGCCACAATTTTTCCGTCACTGATCAGGGTTTCGCCCGGGTGCAACACCACCTTCTTCCGGGTCCAGTACACCTTGTCGCCCATGCGGTAGGCGACATGCATCGCCTGCTTTTCGGAGACCTGCACCAGGTGGGCCCGCTGAAAATCAAAGCCCTGAAATTCCCTCGCCACCACGGGATCGCGCTCCATGGCCTGTCGCAGTTCTTCGACGCTGGCGACTCCGCCGGGAATCACCGAATACAGGTATGCCGGACGGCTGGGCCGACCCGCGATGAAGGCGTCATATTCCTGACTCTCCAAACCAGAGGGGACGGCCTGGTTCAGGCCGATCGGACTGGGGTTCAAAGATGCGTACCGCGAACTCGACACCGGTTGCCGGGCAAACTGCCAGGTTATCGCTGCCGTTGCTGCAAATAACAGCACTACCAGAAACTTGGTCCCGGCATGCTTCCGGCTGCGCCGGGGACGACGATGGCGAACCATGCTTAAGCTGGTGTCTCTCAAGTGCTCCTCAATGAAATCTGTGGTTTCAAGCTCGGGGGGAGGAAAATAGCATTTGGCAACCCCTTAAAGTGCACGCCGGCTTCCAAACCAGCAAGGGCATGGAATCATGGGGCCGGCACCCCTCGAGAGGCCGGATGTGAAGAGATTTGCACAAAAAGGGACTTGTCATTGCACCGCCACCCCATCGCCAAGACCCGAAAATGCCCTCCAGACCAGCCGGGATCGACTAATGTTCGCAAAATATGCGACTTCGATAAGGAAGGACGTGCAAAAGGGCGGAGCCGGGTCGGAGCGACGTTGGGGCCAGCCTCCGCTTGCCCGGAACCTGATGCATCACTATGCCGCCAATATCGCTCGGACGGGCTTGCTGGTCTTCGACTTATGATCGACGGTGGGTAGGGTCGAATGCGGGTCGCGGTTCCTCCCCAGGATTCGAGAACCACGTAGGGGCGGGTGGCTCACCCGCTCCGCCGGGCAAAGCCCGGCTGGTGCGCTGGCTTTGCCGCGCGGAACTCAGGCGAGCTTTCGGTAGTGCGCAGTTTCGTGATAAGACGGCAAGTGCATAAACCATGAAGGACACGAAGTATCACGAAGGCTTTCTCCAGGGTTCCCTTCGTGTACCTTCGTGGTTCATGGTCTCCAGACTGACCCACTATCGGGATTTCGAGGCCAGAGATCGCCGCTGATCATGGAGGGATGGTTCCGATGGAACGGCGTGATTTCTTCAAAGGTGCTGCGGCTGCAGGTTTGCTTGCTGCGCCGCAACTGCCGTCACACACTAACCCGTCCGCGGATATCGTGATCGAGCGGGCTGTCTCCGGAACTCCGCACCAGGGAAAAACGCTGGCCGTGATCACACCTCACCTGGATGACGGACCGTTTTTTGCCTGCGGCACCGTCGCCAAACTCCTGCGGGAGGGTTATACCGGCTACTTCATCCGGACCAGCAACGACGAAAAAGACTCCTACGACCTCACTCTGGGAGAAACCGTGCTTGCCAACGAACAGGACGCCAAGGCCTTCCTGCAGGCGTCGGGCCTGAAGCAGACGTTCGACCTCGGCTATCGCAATCACCGCATGGACGACCTGGCGCGCACCGAAATCCGCGCACGGCTCATTTTTCTGTTTCGTCTGCTAAAGGTTGACACCATCTTCAGCTACGATCCCTGGGGACATTACGAGGAAAATCCGGACCACTACGTGACCGCACAGGCCGTGGAAGCGGCCTGCTGGATGTCCGGCGGCCATCTGGATATGCCGGAACACTTCGCCGCGGGTTTGAAGCCACACAGCGTATCCGAGAAATACTATTTCGCTCGAGGCCCGCAGCTGGTGAATCGTGTGGTGGATATCGGACCTACGGTCGAAACCAAACTCGCCTGCCTGCGGGCATGCCGGACCATGATGACCCACATGATCAAGGAACTGAACGCTTCTATGGTTGAACAGAAACAGCGGATGCCAGCCTTATCCGGCGCCGACAGTGCCGCCATCGACGAGTTTACGAAAATGGCGGTCGAAACCAAAGATCGGGCCGCCGGCAAAAAATACGGCCTCGACTACGCCGAAGAGTTTCACTACATCGGGCCCGACCACTCCCTGGATGAGTACATTGCACGCCATGCGGTGCCACTGTAGGCGGCGTCGGAACGTCGATTGCTTACGTCGAAAGGGAAAGGTTTGGTAGCGCTAACGGGAATCAAACCCGTGCTTGAAGATTGAGAATCTATCGATATGCCCTGTGCTTTCATGGCTTGCACTACGCCAGCTGGAAACTGTGCCCCAAATTGTCCCCTTTTTGGCGCGTTGTGAGTGTAATCGCGATTTATCGCCAAGTACATTGGCCTATTGCCGTCTTCGCTTGACGACTGCTGGGTACTAGGCTAACTTCTCGGGTCGATTGACATATGACTTGCCCAGGTTGTAACCCCAGGCTCTTAACAGGTCGCTACGGTTTGAGACGTACTGTCGGCTTGCTTCTCCGAGTCGCATCCCTAGGCTTGTGGTTGGGACAGTCCGCCTTGGCCCAGTACGGTACTGCGCCACCCGCCCCTTATCCGATGGGATACAGCGGAGAGACATTCACGTGGAACGTTGTGGAAACAAGCGACGGTACCATCACTCTGGTATACACACACGGAAGGAAAACCGACAGGTTTGTGGGGCACACCCCTGCAAGCTGTCATATGCCGGTAACCAAGACCACGACCGCGCCGTTGCCCTTGTCTCAGGTGCAGGTCGGTATGGTGGTCACTGTGTTTTACCGAGAGGAAACTCTCAAGGTTGAGGGGCGAAAGTACCATAAAAACGAAATCATTGCGATCTCGTTCGTGCAGGCCAGCAGCAAGCCCGTTGAAGCTGATCATCAAGCACTTTTCTACTGCTTGCCGGAGGGGACAAACCTGTTTTTCAAAGCCTTCAATCAATAGCTTCACCTCAGCATGTCAATCCCAAGGTGGCTAACTGTCGTAAACAGGGGTTCTCACCAGTTTGCGCCGTTTGTTTCGCCCGGTACTCCGGGTCAATGAGGCTAACCGTTGCCTGGCCGCGCTGGTCCTTGTGGAGTACGCCGAGGAATTTTGTCCAGCCGCGATCAATTTCTGTGGTTGCATTGCCCTCCGACTGCGACCGGACCAGAACTCTGCAGGTCCACATGTAGGCAGCAAAGATAGCCAGAGGAGTGAATCGCTCCATTCGCTCCATGGCTCAGTGCGTCGCAGAACGCCCAACCCTCGAAACTGCAGACCTGTAGCCTCGTCTCCCAGCCAACCTATTTGGACCAGCGGGAGAGGTTCTCACACCTATCCCGTAAAGAGAACAGCAAGGCCAGCAATCCGGCACTGTCAGGCTTGTCAGTAGTCGCGAAGTTTTCCCAAACATAAAGTGAGACTGACCGGAACAACTGATCCGAGGTAAAGGCACTTGTGCAAATGACCCAGGTGATTCGGGAATTCCGGCAATACATGTTGGGTGCGGCCTTGCTATGACGCAAAGCATACGGCGGGTGGTGACTGCCGGCATCGCATTTCTCTGTCCTGGCCACATCGCCGAGCACATCTGCACAAGAATATCTAGCCGGCATGAGCCCGCGCCAGGTGAAGCGTTCTCAGGCTCTTATCGTTCAAGGCCCGGTGCGGGGGAAAACGCCTTTGCTCCCGTGATCTCTCCGGCGCCGCCACCACCTCGGGGAGTGGATTGGCATCACCTGCTCTTAAGCTCGGCGCTTTTCTGGTTTTTTCGCAGGCCTTCCGCTGCGCAACCGAGCAAGGAACTCGAGATGCCTTCGGAGACTCCTTCTTCGGCGGTTATGCGAACTCGCTCGGCAACATGCACGGATGGGCGGATGGCGATGACTTCCTGGTGAACTACATCGGTCATCCCGATGGAAGGTGCGGTTACAGGGTTTATATGGCAGCACAATGACAGAGCCTACCGGGATGTGGTGTTCGGCAAGAACACGCGCTACTGGAAGGCCAAACTCCGCAGCGCCGCCTTTTCCTACGTGTTTAGCGTGCAATTTGAGATTGGTCCTGTGAGCGAAGCTTCGATAGGCCATATCCAGGCCGAGTATCCTGCGCAAGGTTTCGTGGATCACGTGGTCACTCCTGCCATCGGTATGGGATGGACCATCCTCGAAGACGTGCTGGACAGGTATTTGATTCGCACCATCGAAGCTCATACCCGCAATTCCTATCTCCGTGCGCTGTCGCGCGGACTGAATCCAGCGCGCTCCTTTGCCAACATGTTCGAAGGCCGGTATCCGTGGGAGCGCGATGACCGCCCGAGCCCTTTCCGTCCTTACCCTGAGGGTCTGGCATTGGCTCATATGGAACGCAGACACCAGAAAGTCGAGGTGCATCCACCTCCTGGAGTCGCTCCCTTTGAGTTCACGCTTACTCCGAATTTTCGCCAATACATCGGCAGCGGTTCGCAAGGATCTGTGCAGGCGGGGGAAGTTCTGCCGCACTTCGGCTGGCGTACCGATTGGCAAATTATCGTTGATGTCAATGGCTGCAAGCTGCTCGGTCTGAAGCCCAACCTCACCGGCGATTCGTTCAGCTACATGACAGGCCCGCGATGGACGCCGCGGATTTCAAGTCGTTGGACACCCCACGCACATGTGCTGGTCGGCGGAACTAAGCTCACCCAGGAGCGGACCAACCCCGAACAGCGGAAGGAAGTGCTGGCAGCGGCCAAACCGACAGACAGCCTAAATGAACTGCACACGAAATACACGCGGCACTATGAAACCAACGGCTTCGCCTTGGCGGCGGGAGTCGGAGTCGACTACAAACTCAATAACGCACTCGCGGTTCGAGTGGCAAGCCTTGACTATACCCGGTCGTGGACGAGTGATTTGAACGGAGTCAGTTACCAGAGGGGAATGCAGTTCACTACCGGCCTGGTGCTCCGCATGGGCACCTGGTAGGACCAACCGGGCTACTGACAAGAGAGCGCCGGCAGCAAGTGCAGGAAGTAACACGAGATAGCAGGAGAGAGTTGGTAGCGCTAACGGGAATCGAACCCGTGTTTGAAGATTGAGAATCTTCCGTCCTAACCCCTAGACGATAGCGCCGCCGGAGAGCAGTCATTATAACAAAGCAAATCAGGCCAGGCCGTCGTGAGTAGCGCCAGCCTCTGGCCGGCCCGATGGGCGGGCGAGACGCCGCCCAGACAGCCGGCGGGACGCCGGCGCTAGGTTGTCGCCCACACGGGCCGTCACCTTTACCTCTTGACAGTCTTTCCCTCCCGGAGCTAAATTCCTTTTAGCGAATAAAAAGCGAAACTGCAATTCGCAGCCTCGGCCAGCCGCCTCGGCGTTCCCTGAAAATTTTGAGGTCCTTATGGCTTCCCCACTCTTTTCCGCCCCAGCGGGCGGTGCTGCTGTCGTTGCTTCCAGGAAGAAGCCGGCGCAGGTTTTACAACACCTGGCGGCGTTGCCCAAGCTGGCGGGCGTGACTGCGGCCTCGCGGCTGGAGGTGCGGCCGGCGCCGGAAATGGTCTCCAGCGGAATTCGCGAGATCGATGAGCTTGCCGGTGGGCTGCCGCGGGGATGTCTGAGCGAAATTTGCGGACCCGCTTCTTCCGGACGCACCAGCGTGTTGCTGGCCGCCCTGGCGGCAGCTACCCGGCGCCAGGAAGTCTGCGCCCTGGTGGACACCACGGACGCGCTCGATGCGGTCTCGGCTGCGGCCGCCGGAGTTGAGCTGGAAAGATTGCTGTGGATACGCTGTAGCCCGGACGTCGGACTTCGGACCTCAGACCTCGGACGTCAGACGTCATCCGACCTCGAGCCTCGGGGTCGAGTTCGAGGTCAGGAGTCCGAAAGTCCGACGTCCGACGTCCGAGCAGCCCGACGTCCGCCTCTCGAGCAGGCATTGCGTGTCACCGACCTGCTCCTGCAAAGCGGGGGCTTTGGCCTGGTGGCCATTGATCTTGGGGATGTGCCGGACGCGGTGGCGCGGCGGATTCCGCTGGCTTCCTGGTTTCGCTTTCAGCGCGCCGTCGAACCCACTGCCACGGTGCTATTGGTGGTGGCCCAGGCGCCCTGCGCTCCGACTTGCGCTTCCCTGCTGATCAGGCTGCAGGCGGGGAGGCAGCTTTCGGCTATCAGCTCTCAGCCATCAGTCAAAAGAGAACTTTCGCCGGCCCACGCACAACTTCTGGATGGATTGCGCGTGGAAGGAGAGCTGTTGCGTTCGCGCCTGCAGCGAAAACCGGCGCAAGGCATCACTACGGCGTTCGCCACCAAAGCGGTGCGGATGGCGTAGCTGGCGGGGCAGTGCCTCGATCTGCCCGGAGCAAGCTCCGCTAGTCTGGTGCATGCAGAACCTGGTCGAGCTGCGCTCGACTGGACAGATGCAGACATCTGTCCCTACGTGGCCGGTTCCGCTGCGAGGGCGAGACGCCCTCGCGACAGCCGGCGGGACGCCGGCGCTACGAATTTCTGACGACTGACGACTGACGACCATAAATGACTGCCTTTGCCTGCATCTTCGTTCCTGACTTTCCGGTCGAGGCCCTGCTGCGCGCCGAACCCAACTTGCGTTCACAGGCTTTGGCCGTGCTCGAAGGCAAAGCGCCGCTGCAAACTATTTTTGCTTTGAATGAAAAGGCCCGCCACGCGGGAGTTTCAGCGGGAATGACAAAACTTCAGGTGGAAGCCTGCCCTGATCTTGTACTGCGTCCACGATCTTTATTACAGGAGGCTGCCGCCCACGCTGCCCTGCTCGATTGCGCCCAGTCATTTTCACCGCGAGTGCAAGATGCGGGTTGTGACACTGTGCTTCTCGACCTCGCCGGCCTGGAGCCGCTTTTCGGTCCGCTGCCGAAAATCGCGCGGGATGTGGCGCGCCGTGCTTCCGATCTGGGCCTCGAAACCAACGTTGCCGTGGCCTCCAATCCGGACACCGCCGTGCTCGCCGCTCTCGGCTTTTCCGGGGTGGTTGTGATTCCCCAGGGAAGAGAAGCGGAGCAGTTGGGCAATCTTCCCCTGGAAGTGTTGTTTACCGGAGGTCACGATCTCCAGACTCTGGACGTGCTCGAGCGCTGGGGCATCCGAAATCTTCGCGCTCTGGCCGCGTTGCCCGAAATCGCCCTGAGCGAGCGCCTGGGGCAGGAAGGTATTCGCCTGCAACAATTGGCGCGCGGCTGCAGTTCGCGCTCGCTGGTTCCAGTCGAGCCGCCGCTGGTTTTCGAAGAGGCGATCGAACTGGAATATCCCCTGGTGCTGCTCGAACCGCTGGCGTTTCTGCTGGGCCGTTTGCTGGATCAGCTATGCGCCCGCCTGGGCGCGCGGGCTTTGGCCACCCAGGAGTTAAACCTGACCCTGACCCTGGATTGCACCGCCCCAGACCACGTGGGGACGGGCGCCCCCGCCCGTCCTGGTCGAGCGCAAGCTCGACAAAGTTTCCACCGCACCCTGCGCCTGCCTGTTCCCCTGCTGGACCCCAAAGTCTTTCTCAAACTGCTGCAGCTTGATTTGAATGCGCACCCGCCCGGCGCTCCCATCGTGAGGATCCATTTGTCGGCGGAACCGGTGCGGCCGCGGGCAGCGCAGAGCGGATTGTTCCTGCCTCCTTCTCCGGAACCGGAAAAACTCGAACTCACATTGGCCAGGATTGCGGGAATTGTCGGCCAAAATAAAGTGGGATCGCTGCAACTGCTGGACACACACCGTCCGGAAGCATTCCGCATGCAGCATTTTGCCCCCGACCCCAGGCAGGAGCAGGCGGCCCGCAAACCCAAGGCATCCCGGAATGGCAAGCGCGAGGAACCTCAAAAGCAAAACGAAGTCGCAGTCACCGCCATGCGCATCTTCCGCCCACCGGTGCGCGCCACGGTAACCCTGCAGGAAGGCAGGCCGGCGCGCATTGCTTGCCCCAGGCGCAAGGACATCTGTGGGGAAATCCTTTGGGCCGCGGGTCCCTGGCGCACCTCTGGAGACTGGTGGGAGCAGGAAGGATGGGCCCGCGACGAGTGGGACATCGCGTTACAGGAAGCCACCGGCATCACGCTCTATCGCCTGGTCCGGGATTTGCTCAACGGGCAGTGGCAGGTGGAGGGATGCTATGACTGAGGACCCGGACGTCGGACTTCGGACGTCGGACTTCGGACCCTGGATCCCGGACGTTGGACCTTAAAGACTTGGCCAGAGATTCGAGGCCGACGGTCCGACGTCTGAGGTCCGGCTTGGAGTCCCTTGAAATAACCATGACTTGGGCATAAGATTCGTCCGCTCAAGCGGAGGGAACGTATGAACTCACGGGACCTGCTCGCGCGACTTCTCCTTTTGTCCTCTCTGTGCATGGTGCTTGGAACGCTGGCCTGTTCGAAACCAGAAACAGCTCCCACCCAACCAGAGTCTTCGACCGCGGCTCCGGCGTCTCAACCCCTCGCGGCAGCCCCTTCTGCGCCCGCCACCGCTCCTGCCGCCGCACCCATGAGCGCCGGCACTGCGATGGCCAGCGCGCAGTTCAGCGGAGACCCGAATGTGCGCTGTGACTTGCTGGAAGTGAAGCGCACCAGTGGCGGCGCCTTACTGGTCCGCTGGAGAGTGATTAACACTGCCGGCTCGCAAGCCGGAGGCGGACTCGCCGCGACCGCCCCGAAGCCGGCCCATTATGATTTTAATTGGCCGGAGCTTTACTATACCGATCCTGCGGAGAACAAGAAGTATGCTTTCCTGACGGATTCCGAGGGCGCCAAAATCCTGGATGTTTTCTGGGGAAACCTGGCCCCCGGAGAGCAGCGCCTGAACTGGGCCAAATTTCCCGCGCCGCCTGCTACCTCGACCAAAATTACCGTCTTCATTCCAAAATTCATGCCTTTTGAAGACGTGCCTGTGTCGCAGTGAGGAAGCAATTGTGATCGGCACAGTCCCCAAGCGCGGATTTCCGGTTTGTTTCTGCCTGCTGGCGGTGCTGTGCCTACAGCGTCCCGCCGAGGCTGAGAAATACAAGGTCGACGATGCTATCCCTGCCGGCGCGACCGGCAAGGTGCTTCCTCTCCATGGAGACGTCACCGACCTCAAAGGCTTGAGTCTGGCGGTGGCCGGCAAGGTCGATGCCTTGAATGCCGCACTCAAAGACCTGGGTGCGCGCGCCACCGACACCGAAGTTCAAATTGAGCTTTCCAGTGATGTGCTGTTTGATTTTGACAAGAGCGATCTTCGGCCAGTGGCGATTCCGAGCCTGCTCAAGGTAGTGACTGTGATGCAGTCGTATCCAGCCTACCGGTGCACCATAGGCGGCCACACCGACGGCAAGGGCGGGAAGGAATATAACCAGAAACTCTCCGAACGGCGAGCCAATTCCGTGAAGGCGTGGCTGGCGGGGCGCGGGGCGTCAAATCAGATGAACACGCAGGGTTTTGGCGACACTAAACCCGTGGCTCCGAACACCAGGCCCGACGGCAGCGACGATCCGGATGGAAGGCAGAAAAACCGGCGGGTCGAAATCACCCTCAAAAAGCAGTGAAACCCCCAGGAACCGCGCCTGTGCGACTCGGGACCTGAACTACAGGGTCTATAGGGTCTTCACTGTATTTTCGGGTCCGTTAACTGTGCATAACCTGTTCAAACTGTGTTATTTGCAGCTATTTCGTGATTACGCCGCAGGCAATCCGGTCGCCTGCATTCCCGGCCGGGTCAGACTTCATGTCATCCGCCTTGGCATGAATCACCAGCGCTGTTCCGCCGTTGCTGAATAAGGAATGGCTGTCGTCGCCCAGACTCACGTCCTTGTTGACCACCTTAAACTTGGCTTTGCCCTTGGCGTCAACGGTGAAATTGTTCATATCGCCGGCGTGGTGACCTTCGGGATTCTCCAGGCCGTGCTTCTTTCCCTCAGGATTAAAGTGCGGACCGGCTGACGTGAAGGCCGGTGCGTCGCACTGCGCCTTCTGATGGAAGTGCAAGGCGTGCACCCCGGGCGGAAGGTCATGCAGCTTGAGTTCCATGGATACGCCCGACGATGCTCCCTTGCTCCATAGCACCGCCGTTCCTACGCTTTTGCCCTGCGCATCTTTCAGTTCAACCGTGGTCTTGGCCGCGGCCGCGATCGACAGGGCGAGAAACGCGAAACACAGCACAATGGCAGAAGAAATTGATCCGTTTTTCATGACCACATTATAGCGCGCATCTTTAACCGCCACGAACCACGTGGGGACGGGCGCCCCCGCCCGTCCTGGCGGAGCGAAGCTCCGCGAGATTTGACTCGAGGCAATAAGCTTGTCGAGCTTGCGCTCGACCAGGACGGGCGGGGCGCCCGTCCCCACGTGGTTCGTGCTGCTACCGCATGGAGACATAAAAAGCGTTGTTCCCGGACCGCAAATCTTTGCCGTAGGAAAACGCCACTCCGACTCCGAAGACGCGCACTGTCGCTTGCGCCCCCAGGTCCCACAGCCATTTCTGCGAACCCAATCCGGCGGAGGGGTCGGTGATTTTGCCGACATCGAGAAATGGCCCCAGCTTGACCGTAAAGATCCCGTTGCGATAAAGATTTTTGTCTGCTTCCCAGTTGGACAGGAAATAATTTCGGCCCAGGGGCGCGCTGCCCTTTCTGCCGTCACGGGTTCCGATGTGTCCGCGCATCTCCAGATCGTTGTCGCGCTCGAGACCGAGCATGAAGAGTTCGTCGAACGGAACTTCTCCGAAGGTTTTGCCCGCTCTGATCCGGTGCTGTATTTCATAGTCGTCGCCCTGCGATTGCGGAAGCCAGTGCAGCCGGAGCGAGCCCTGCAGCTTCTCGAACGAGTGGGAGGGTTGCGACCAGATGCGCCCCAGCTGTGACGACACGCCGCCCTCGACGGTCAATCGGCGCTCCGGCAATCGCCAGAGCCCGGCATTCACCTTGCGTGATTTGCTTGAGCTGGTATCCCTTGGTCAGCAGGCTCGGAGTCAGTACGCAGTTCCCGCACTCACGCTGCGGAAATCACGATGCGAAACTTCGGCCCCCGCAGACCACTGCCAGCGCCCGCTTTCGAACGCAGGCGAAGTCCACACCCACGGCTTCCCGCCGCATGTTGAAACTTTCCAGCACGGGGGCCGGACCCTGAAACGAATTTCTGATGTCCCAGTTTTCACTGCGCAGATCGGCAGTCAGTCCGTAGCGAAATTTAGGATTGGCCTGAAACGGGCTTGAGAGTCGCGCCAGCACCCGGCGCTTCTCCGCGTCCCAGCGATACATGGAGACGAAAGTTGATGGCCTGATGGCGCAGGTTGTAAATCTCCGGAGTGATGCTTTGAAACGGCAGGCCCGCGAAACAGCAGAAACAGTTTTTCCAGGGTGCCCTGTCCCCATCCGTCGCGCTCGCGGTTGCGGAAAAGAATGTCAAACTTGCCGTCGTCGCGGGCCTGCAAATCAAACTGGTAGCGGGAAAATATTTCCAGTCCATCGACGCGGGCTTCGGTGGTCAGCAGATCGGGCAGGCGCAGAACGCTGGCCGGCGCGAAAACCAGGGCGCGATCGAGCAGGGCGGCATTCACTTCCGGCGTGGGCTGGCTTCGTACCTCCGACAATCTGCGGCTTGCCTACGCGGTTCCAGTACTTCAGCGCAGCCGCGATGTTTCCCTGCAGAAAATAGACGGTGCCCAGAAAATCGTTGCCGTAGGCATCGGTGGGATCGAGACGCAAGGCCCGCCGCAGGTGGCGCGCCGCGACGGGATACCGCTTCTGCTTGAATGCCACGCCCGCCAGCTCCAGCGGAAACCGCTTGTCGCCCGGCTGCAGCCGGGCTCCGGCGGCAAAAGCACGATGGGCCTCTTCCCATCGACCTTCCTGGGCCAATGCCGTGCCGTAATAGAAATCGATGTCAGCCGCAGGGGCGTGCGCGGACTCGGCGAGGACTATCACTTCCTGCCAATGCTGTTGCGCAGTCAATTGCCGGAGCGCGTTCGAGCAAGGCACGGTCCGAGGTTTGCGCGACCGCCTGGGCGGCAAAGCTCAAGAAGAAAAGAAAGACAAAGGCTGGGATCAGCGCGATTGGTTTTGAGGCAGTGCCAGCAGCGTCCATTTTCCGGCCGCGCTCCATTCCCGTTCGAAGCTCGACCGGTCCTGTTGCAGAAGCTTGCGCTGAGCCGGGTCGTTGACCATCACGGTTTCCGGGCCCAGTCCCGCGACGACCACATAGTGCAGAGCATAGCGCAGAGAGCCGCCGCCGGCGGGCTTCAGGGCAACGATCAAGGGACGTCCCTTGGCGAGATGCTGTTGGAGGTCTTCCCACTCTCCGCGAATTGTAAACGTGCGGAACCCCTGCTCCTGGAAGTAGCGCTCCATATCGGAAGCATAGATGCCGTGGGCTTTGGCCGAATAGAGTGCGCGCTGGATACGGGTCGGGTCGGAAGCGGGGTTCGGCGACTGACCCTGCTGGGCCTGCCAGTATTGCAGCACCATGGCAATGCTGGCCGCTCCGCAGCCGTCTTTTTCCTGCTTGACGAAAGGGACATCCAGCCAGACGCCCGGAAGGTCCGCGGCCAGCAGCATGCCGCAGACCGCGAGCAGCAGACACCCGATCCTGACCGCGCGGCCAAACATCGTTGAAGACCTAGCGGACCGCAACAATGATCAGAATGAGAACAGCAACCGCCACCAGAATGATGATCAGGTCGCGATCACTTAGGGAGCCGGCGGCGAAATCAGCCTGCGCCTTTTGCGTTCGCTGGGCCAGCTGGGCCAGTTCCGCGTCGTCCAGCGTGGAAACGGCGTTCTTCACCTGCTCCGGGTTCATGTGCGCGGAGCGCAATGCCTGTTCCGCCTTCTCGGAGGAGAAGAATTGCCTGACCTGTTCCACATTCTGCTGCCGCAGGTTCGAGGCTTGCACCGCCGCCCGCTGCAGGTCAGAAGGACTCACGACGTGCGCCGCCCCTTCTGCCAGCAGGTTCTGCGGAACGGACGAAAATCGTGGCCAGCACAAAAGCCGTTGCCACTCGGGATAACTGCTTCATATCGAAATGCATGTCTTGCGACCTCCGCTGAGATTCTTACTTGCGACTGACTGCGCGGACGAGACACTCCCGCCCATGCCGATTCCATCTCGGCACCTGCAAAAATACTACACGCTCACACTCTGATGCGGAGCCCATTCGGCAGGTTTGTTCGCACGGTAACAAGATCGATAAACAAGGCCGAAGCTACGCGGCCTACAAGTTTTCCACCGCCTTCTGCAACTCGGCGGCAATCCACTCCGGAGCCCTGTCCGCGCGGAAACCGCACCGGCGCCCCGATTTTCACCTGTATCTTCCCCGGCCGCGCAAATTTTTTCTTCGCCTTTTTCAATTCGAAGAGTCCGTCGATCCGCATGGGGACGACCGGTATCGCCAGGTTGTTAGCCAGCAGTCCGACGCCTGCGCGAAAGGGACGCATCTTGCCGTCCGTGGTGTGGTGCCCCTCGGGAAACACCAGAATGCTGTAGCCACGATCGACGGATCTCCCGGCGAAAGCAAAACTCTCGCGGAAACCGGCTTCGCGCGGCAGGGGAAACAGGTCGAGCAGCGAGACTCCCAGGATCCACTGTACGCGGTCATAGGCATCGGCCCAGACAAACTTCGACCGCTGGGCGGAGTGCGCAGCGCCTCCAGCGCTTCTCCTCCTGTGGCCGTGGCCAGCCGATGCCGGAAGCGGGCGGGAAGCGCGGTCTGCACAAAACCCACATCCACGTCGTCTATGTGGTTGCACACGACCAACACCGGCCCGCGCACGCCGCGAAGATTTTCGCGCCCCGCGATACGCGGCCAGCCCAACAGAAATACGGCCGGACGCAAGAGCAGATAATGAATGATCAGCCGCACCCAGGTGGTGGGCCAACGCTGCACCCATGCCGGATAGTGATAAGGCGCGCGCGGCGGAAGCTTGCCGTGCAGCATGCGCTCCAGATCGCCGGCCGTCTTTACCGCGGCGAACCGGGTCTCGCTCAAATCCACCTGATAGCGGTCTTCGAGAGCGCCCAGCAATTCCACGCGATCGAGGGAACTCAGATTCAAATCAGTTTCCAGATTGGATTCCTGACCCAACTCTCCCGCGGTTTTCCCTTTCACCCGCGCAATCAATTCGGCCAGCGGACTCAGTCCGGCTTGCCCGGCCGGCACTGGTCCCAGCCGCGCCTGCACAACTTTCAGGATCGCGTTGGTTCGCGGCTTCTGCGTGGAGGTGCGCGGGAAGTCGTCCTCCAGCCACAGAAACCAGTTCCGCATGCGCTGGTACTCGGCCAGAGTTTCGTTGGCGCGCCTTACCACCGGTTCAGGATCAGACTTGCCATCGCGCATGATCACTACCGCGCACGGCTCGGCGTTCCCGTCTCGCGGCAGCGCGATTACCACACAGTCTTTCACTTCAGGTTGGCGGCGCAGGGCGGCCTCGAGGTCCTCGGGATAGATATTCATCCCGGCGGCGGTGACGATCACATCCTTCTTGCGGCCCTTGAAATAGAGATTGCCTTCGGCATCGAGCGCACCGATGTCTCCGGTGCCGTACCAGCCTTGTTCCGCGTCATGGGCTGCAGTTCGTGCCCGGTCCAGTATCCAGCAGCCACGCCGCTGCCGCGGACCAGGATTTCGCCGTCTGGAGCCAGTTTGACTTCGCGCCCGGCCAGTACTTTGCCAATCGATCCCTTGCCCAGTCGAAAGGGATGATTCACGCTGACGATCGATGTGGTTTCGGTGAGCCCGTAGCCCTGGATGGCGGCGTATCCCAGGCGTCCCCAGAACTCTTCGGTCACGCGGTCGAGCGCGGCTCCGCCGGAAATGAACGCCCAGAACTTCCATCCGAACTGGCGATGCACGCGCCGGAAGATCCACCAGCGATGGAGGAAATGCTTCCCTTCCGCCGCTTGAAAGCGCCGCTGGAAATCCGGCAGACGGCCTTCGCCCTCCAGATCACGCTCAATCTTTTCTTTCAGCGATTGCAGCATGCGCGGTACCGCCACCAGCACCGACACGCGCTCGCGCCGTATGGTGCGAATGACTTCGCCCGGCTTGAGCGCATCCTGGAATATCACCGTGCCCCCGAGGAGTTGCGGCAGAAATATTCCCAGGAATTGACCAAACACGTGACTCAAGGGCAGCAGGTTCAGGAAGCGAACGGGATGCACCCAGCGCTCGTACTTCAAATATCTCTGGATTTCGGTTTCGAGGGGAGCGATGTTGCCCAGCACATTGCCGTGCGTGATCACCACGCCTTTTGGTTCAGCGGTAGTTCCGGAGGTAAAAATGATTTCCAGAATATCCGCGGACCCTGGCGCCGCGGCGTCGTAAGGTGCGGAGGCGTGAGGTGACAATGCGTCCTGCAAATCTTCAAAAGTTAAAGATGGGATTGAGGGCAGAACATGCTCACGCGAACACACCAGCAGCTTTCCATCCACCTGCTGATAAACGCGCTGGGCGAAGTCTGCAGCACCGGCATCATCGATAGGGACAACGATCACGCCGCGCAGGGCGCAACCAAAAAACGCCGCCACCCACTCGGCCGAGTTTGGCCCCCACAGCAGGACGCGCTCGCCTTTACCGATTCCACGTTTTTCCAGTTCGCGGGCAAAGCTGAAGGCAGTCTCGGCCACTTGCCGATAGGTCCAGCGCACGGTACGGTATCCGCGAAGCTGAACGTAGGCGCACTCCCGCCCTCGTCGCAGAAAACTTTCGAGGTATTCGACCACGGAGCGGCGCTCCATGTTCAGGATGTTATCGCTTTGGAGGCGTCCCACGCTTTCCTTCCACCAGCAAAAAGCGCAGAAACGAACTGCCCTGTTTGCTGATCCTGCCCAGCCGCTGTTTTCCGCCGCTGGAATCTTCGCTGGGAATCAGCCCGAAGTAGCTGCCCACTTGCTTGCGGCGATGCGAATCGGTCGGCCGGTCCCAAGGTCAGCACCATGGCCAAGGCCGTCACCGGACCGACTCCCGGATGCGTCATCAGCCGCACCGCCTCCGGCCGCTGCCGCGCTTCGTCCGCCACTCGCCGGTCCAGTTCGCTGATCTCCGCTTCCAGTCCGTCGAGTGCCCGCAGCAACTGCTTTCGCCGCTCCGCCGCGTACGCCAGCAAGGGCAACTGCTCCAACTCCTCGCGCCCCGCCTTGGTCCACAGCTTGTACTTCTTCTGCACCCCATGGCTCAGCGCCATGGCCTGCAGCTGGTTCTTGGTGCGTGTCCGTGCCTGCACCTGCTTGTGCCGATGCACCAGCAACTGCCGCACATCCCGCACCTCCAGACTCGGCACCCAGATCTGCGGAAACCGATTCTCCAGCAGCAACTGCAGCAAGTGCTCCGCGTCCCGCCGGTCCGTCTTCTGCTTGCGCACCACCGACGCCCGCACCTTCGCCGCATCGCCAAACCACAGCTCGATGCCCAGCTCCGCCAGCAACCGCTCGAACCAGGGATAGTGCCCGCAGGCCTCCATCCCCACCCGCACCTCCTGGCCCGCCAGCGACCGGTAAAACTCCTCCGCCTCTGCGCGATGCTGCAACCGCTTTTCTTCTATCTCTCCCCTTCGATTGTCAAAGATCGCGACCTGCTGAAACCCAGGATGAAAATCACAGCCTATAATCAGCATGACGTTGGCTCCTCTCACGAGCCTTGGTCGTGTTCATCGCATACCACTCTACTCGCGACGAGCCAACGTCGTTATGCAATCAAGCGGAGGAGCTGCTTCGCGAAGCGAAGCAGTTACGCAGTCGAAGGACCCCTATACCCGGCAAAACGCTTGGGGGTATTTTGACGAAGCTTGTTAAACACAAACGGCGGCATCGCACTTATAGGGGTCCTTCGACTTCGCACGCACTTCGCTTTGCGAAGTGCACGCTGCGCTCAGGATGACAAGGAGGATATTTCGACTACGCCGACATGCGCCGTGCATTTTTCGGACAGAAGTTGGACAACAGATTCAGAAACTCCGCCAGAAACGGCGCGGTGGGCTGATTGCGCAGGGTCACCGCGTACCATTGCCGCTTGAATCCGCGACCGTTCAACGGCCGGATGGCAACCTTGCCCGCTTCCACAGCGGGCGCCACCGCCCAGCGGGCCAGGAAGCCAATGCCGGTGCCCGCGCCAGCCAGCTCAACGATCGCTTCCGTGAGCGGGACTTCGATCACCCGCTGCGCCTCCACGCCGGCCGGCTTCAGCAGTTTGTTAATCAGCGTGCTCTCTTCCCGCGGAGGGTAGATCAGAATCGTTTCCGTCTCCAGGTCCCTCGGCCGCACCAGGCTCACAGACGCGAGGCGGTGCTTCGGGGACATCACCAGTACCAGTTCATCTTCGAACATGGGCGTAATCCGGAGACTCTTGTTGCGCGGCGGACAACTGATGATCGCGACGTCCAGCTTGCCCTCAAGCAATGCCGCCGCCGGATTCGAAGTCGCGCTGGCGACGATGTTTACTTCAACTTTCGAAAACTTGCCATGAAACTTCTGCAGCACCGGGGGCAGCCAGTGATAGCAGGTATAGCATTCGGTGCTCAGGCGGACCTCGCCCCGCGCGCCGCCATTGAGTCCCTCGATCTGAATCTCGGTATCGCTGAGTTCGCTCAGAACGCGGCGCGCACATGCAATCAGCCGCTCGCCGGCGGGAGTGAGGACCATCTTTCTTCCCAGCCGGAGAAACAGCGCCGTGCCCAGTTTTTCTTCCGCATCGCGCAACTGGTGACTGAGGGCGGATTGCGTGAGGTGAAGACGCTTTCCCGCCTCGGTGACGCTGCCTTCTTCGGCCACGGTCACCAGCAATTTCAGGTGGCGGACTTCCAGTTTCGGACTCATTTTCGGTATGAGTGTAGTTCATCGATTGGATGAAAACAAACAATAAATCTCATAGGTATTTCGGGACGTCCAACTCCTCACGAGCGCCGAAAACGGTTTGACGGCAAGAAGCGGATAGCCAGCAGGTCCAGTGTGCCGCAGACTCGGCTTCGACATTCAACAGGATCCGCGCGAAACGCAGTAGTCACGAACTAGACAAACAAGGGGAGAGTGTTATGAAAAACCTGGTTGGACGCATCGTTACTTCACTTCTTCTGAGCATCCTGGCGCTGTGCTCGGCCGCCCAAGGGCAACGCAGCGAGCAGATCATTCAGGCAAACATCCCATTCGACTTCGCGGTGGGCAGCCGATTTTTCCCGGCGGGACACTACTCGCTGGTGCGCAGCGAGCCCTGGCAACTCGAACTGCGAGATTCCGACGGCCGCGTACTGGTCAACCTCCTGACCCAGTCTGTGCAAACCTCAAACGCGCCAGACCGGCCCAAGCTGGTGTTTGAGAGCGAGGACCGCCGTCATGTGCTGACCCAGGTCTGGCAGGAGAACCAGGCCATCGGCCAGCAAATTCTGCAGTCAAAGTGGGGCAGTGATGCTGTCCGAAAGCGCTCCGGAGACGTCCAAACTGCAAAGGCCGGCAATCCACGCTAGACACCTGACAAAACGCGCCGCCCGGGAGGGCCCAATGGAAACCAGCACGAATGGAAGCAACGGACAATCGCAGGCGGCTGACCCGCACCTGCAGGAAGTCATCCGCTCCGCGGAAAAGGAGCTTCACGAACTGCTCGAGCGGCGGGCGGAACTCATGAAGCGCATCGGCACGATCAAGCAGACCCTGGCGGGGCTGGCGAATATTTTCGGCGACGGCGTGCTCAGCGACCAGTTGCTTGGCTTTCTCGATCGCAAATCAGCCAGCCGGCAGCCAGGTTTCACGCGCGCCTGTCGAGTGGTGCTCATGGACGCAAAGAGGCCTCTCGGCGCCCGGCTGGTCTGCCAGGCGCTGCAGCAGAGGTTTCCGGAGGTGCTGGAACGCCACAAGGACCCGATCGCGTCGGTGACGACGGTGTTGAACCGGCTGGCCGACTACGGCGAAGCCCGCTGCTCACTGGACACGGGCGGGCGCCGGGTCTGGAAGTGGATTGCGGAACACGGGGACGGTGCGAGCTTGCTAGGTGGAGACAGCGAGTTTTTGTCGCAGCCACAAGCAGGAAAGCAGTAACAGGCGTCACAGACTGTGTGGCACCGGGTCTCTGACCCGGTCAGGCCGAGCGAAGCTCGGCTCGGTGTATTGGTTGGTGGTGGGCCTCAAGTGATTGTTGGCCCCGGCAGACTGGCCGAGCTGAGCTCGGCCTGGCCGGGTCGAAGACCCGGCCCCACACAATCTCCTTGGCCAGCTACTCTCGTCCCACTCCCAGCGCGTCGGCTACGCGGTTGATGTAGTTGAACCAGGAGGCGATCAATGTTATCTGCAGAATCGCCTTGTCGTCGAAGCCGGCGGAACGCAGCCGTTCATGATCGTCTTTCCAGATTTTGGTCGCATCTTTGGTGATCTTCACTACGTAGTCCAGCATGACCCGCTCCTGGGCAGTGATGGGAGCGGTGGTGTAGTCCTTTTCCAGCGCATCGACCAGAGCCGTATCCAACGTGACGCGACGCAGAAACTCTGCGTGTGAGTCAATTCAATAAACGCACCGGTTGGTGACCGAAACCACGGTGGTGATCATCTCGTGCTGGCGCCGGGAGAGCGGCAGGTCGGGCGACATCAGCACCCCGAAAGTGGCGAAGGCATGGTAGAGGGCCTCGGGAATGAGGCTGTGGGATTCGGTGATCATCGCCCCCCCGCCTTCCGTGGGATGCACCGGGGTGGCGTACTCCTTTGGATAGAGCGACTTCTGGCCTTCCATTGCCTGGCGCAGCTTTTCGTCGCCTTGGGAGACCGGAATGGTGCGGATCCAGGTCATAAAAAGGGCTTGCCTTTCATGGGTATTCCCGCCGTAAAATGCCGCGGTCGAGTTTGAGGCTATACCGAACGCGGGAGGAGTGCCAATACTGGAAATCCGTTATTCAAGGCTTGGCTTGGATGGGCAGGTTCGTTCGCGGATTCGATCGCGGGAAGGATGGCTCGATGAGCATCGTGGTATGGCAAGTTCTCCGGAAGCTGCCTAAACCCCTGATCCTGTTATTGTCTTTATTCGTGCTGGCGGCTATCGCACGCGCTTGAGGTAGTGGCGGACTCTTAGCCGTCAGATCAGCCCGTCTTTCACCCGGCGCAGAAAGTCTTCCGCATCCGCCTGGGCTTTCCTGGCGGCGTTGGGATCGTTGCGGTTCTCGAAGGTAATTTCCTGCAGAGTAATCTGGGCGGCGTCTTTGGGTTTGAAGCCCCGGGTGACCAGCTTTCTGGCCCGCGCCGCAAAACTCTCAGAGTCAACCAGCACCGCCGGTTCGCCGTGCACCGAGCAATCGTGGTCCTGAAACTTGCTCGCCGCCAGCCGGTCGTAGGCGCTTTTGGCTTCCTGATCGGTCAGCATCGCCGGCACCGGAAAGGTCCAGCCGCACTGGGAACACGCCCATCCAGTCAGGCGTTGGTGCGATACCCATGTAAGCCATCTGCCCATGGTTCTCCCTCATTTGCCGCAGGGGGTAAAGAATGCCTGGGCCCGATCACGTTCTTTACTTCCTGGTAGGAATGCGGCGAATGTACCGAAGCGAGGTTTTCCCCACCCAGCGTGCCCCCCCGGGACGCTGAATGTTGCCGGAGATGATCTTACAAGAACAAGTCTGCCAGTTGTAGTGACGGCTTAGAGAACCCGGCGTCCCAGTCACGGAATTGGAGGACGGGACGTATCGCCGCGCCAAACTCTCCATCTCCGCGCAGGGCGGTTCCGGACGTAACTCGGTCGTACACTCCCTTTCGGTAACCCTTAGTAACCATACGATTCTGGGTAACCCGTCTTACAATGACCCTTGTCCGAAAGACCATCCCTCGTATGATCGGCAGACATGGCCGGTCGGATGGCCAACCCGTCGGTGAACCTTCTCACGGAGATGTTTTCTGGCGGGAAATAAACCGGGAGCTGGAGTCAGCAATCTTATGGCGTTCGGTTTTGGCTTCAACAAACAGAAAGCTCTCAGCGCTGCGGAGAAGTTCGTCCAGCAGGGCAAGCTGCAAAATGCCATTGCTGAGTACGAAAAAGTTCTCAAAGCTGACCCCAAGGAACTCACTGTCTCCAACACCATTGGAGACCTCTACGCCCGTCTCGGCCAGGCCGACAAGGCCGTCGAATCCTTCAAGAGCGTGGGCGACGCCTATGCCACGCAGGGCTTCACCGTCAAAGCCATCGCCATGTACAAGAAGCTCACCAAGCTGAAGCCCACGCTGGAGAGCGTACTGCGACTGGCCGAACTCTATACCCAACAGGGACTTTTTAACGATGCGCGGGCGCAATACCTGCAGGTAGCGGAAGAATTTCTGCGCTCCGGCGAACTGGAACAGGCAGTACGGATTTTCCAGAAGACCCTGGAGATGGATCCGGAAAACGTCGCCATGCGCACCCGCCTGGCCGAGGTTTATATCCGGCTCAACAAGAAAACGGAAGCCTGGCAGCTTTTCGCCGCCGCCGCCGACAGCCTGCGTGGACGCGGCCAACTCGGGCCCGCGGAAGAAATCCTGAACCGCATGCTGACGCTGGATCCCAGCAACAGTCATGCGCTGCTGCTGCGCGGCCGCAATGCTTTCGATTCCGGCGACATGCCGGCGGCAATCAAGAACCTGGAGAAGGTGGCCGACCTCGACAGCCATCCCGACGGTCTTCGCGCCCTGATGCAGGCTTACCTGCAGAGCGGACGTCTGTCGGATGCGGGCACCCTGGCAGCTAAATTGTGCACCGTCCACAACGACACGGGAGCGATCACCACTTACGCCGACGCGCTCATGGCCGCGGGACAGTTTGCCGACGTTCTGCAGGTTTACCAGCAGTATTGTGATCGGCTCGTGGCCACGGACTCAGGCAAGGTGCTGGAAAGCCTGCATTCGCTGATCGGGCATATGCGGGAAAACGCGCCTGCCCTGGAAGTTCTGCTCGATCTCTCGCAGAAGGCCGGCGACACCACTCACATTACCGAACTTTATGAGTTGCTGGCGCACGCCTCGGTGCAGTCCGGAAATCTGGAGAAAGCCCGCGACTATTATTTGAAGCTGACCCAACTGGAACCCCAGAACCAGCTGCACACGCGCAATTATGAGCAGGTGGTGGCCAAACAGGGCGGAGGCGCATCCGGCTCCAAGCTCATCACTCCGGAAGAGGGCGCGGTGCTGGTGGAGGAACTCGAAGCCACCGCTCCGTTTATCGACCAGCGTTACGCCGACGACGTCGCCCTGGCAGTGCGGGCCGCGCTGACCGACGCAGAACTCTTCGTTTCTTACAATATGCCGGCCAAGGCCCTGGGACCTCTGATGTCCGCCTTGCCCAAGGCCCCGCGCGACCTGCGCCTCAACCAGCGCCTGGCCGCATTGCACACCCGCGCCGGCCGCTTTAGCGAAGCCGCGGTCTGCTGCCGCAATCTGGAACAGCTCTATCACGATGCCGGACACCCGGACGAAGCCAGCCGCTATAGCGATCTGGCCGGCAAGTACGAGGAACGCACTTCTGCCAAGTCGCACAAAGAGAGCGAAGCGACGGCTGCAATGCCGTTTGCGCCCGCGACCATGGCTACGCCCGCCATCGATCAGTTCGACTCGGCTGAGGCTGCGGAAGCGCCCGCCGTTTCCGCCCCTGCACCTTTGTCTTCCGGACTCTTTTTTCACCAGACGGGATCGTCTGCCGCACCCGCATCGAGCGAGTTTGAGGTCCGTTCCGAAGCGCCTGCCCCGGAAAGCGAAATTGACATTTCCGCGGAGTGGGATGGCGAGGTGACTGAGGAGCCGACGCCGGCTGCCTTCGCCGAAAGTGCGGAAGTTTCTGACGCGGACGCCGACCATGCCCGGTCCGAGACCATCACGGAGACGATCGAAGAGCTGCGTTTCTACCTCGCGCACTCCATGGTTGAACAGGCCCGCCTGGTCTTCGCCAAACTGGAAAGATTGAAGCCCGGCGCGGACAAACTGGCGGCCGTACAGCAGGAAATTGAGGTCGCCGAGGCTCAAACCAGTTCGAAACCGCCTGAAGTGGTAGAAGAGTTTTCCGTGGACGAAGCGGATGAAATTCCTGCCGCGCGGCACGAGGAATTCAAGGTCCCGGTCCGCCCCATTGCGCCAACCCCTGCACCGGCCATGACGGAATTCGCCCAGGCCAGCCCACAAGCCGAGCCCGCCGGGGTGTTGGGCGAATTCGTGTCCGACCTGGAAGCCTCCTTGGGCGACGGTTTCCTGCCGCCACCGCCCGCACCGCCCGCTCCGCATGAGCAACCTGCGGTGGCACACGAGTCGCGGGCGACAACTCCCGGCCACATCGCTGCCGCAGCAGCGCCGGCTCCGGCCAAGGAAAGTCCAGCTCCGGCCGCCACTCCGGCTCCCACTTTCACCTATCAGCCGACCAAGAAACGGACTCTCGCTCCCGAAGTCGCAGCGGCAGCGCCGCAGGCGGCCGCCGCCAGTGTGGACCTGGCCGATATGTTCGGCGAGTTGAAGCACGAACTGGAAGACGACTCCGCCAGTGCCCAGGAAGATCCCGAGACTCATTACAATCTCGGCGTCGCCTTCCGCGAAATGGGATTGCTGGATGAAGCCATCGGCGAACTGCAGAAGGTGTGCCAGGCGGTGGATCGCGGTCACAGCTTCCCGCAACTGATGCAGACTTATACCTGGCTGGCCCAGTGCTTCCTCGACAAGGGCGTGGCCGAGGCGGCGATCCGCTGGTACGAAAAGGCCCTCAAGCTGCCCCACATTGACGAAGAGACCCGCACCGCCCTGAATTATGAATTGGCCTCCTCCTACGAAGCTGCCGGCAACAAGACCGCAGCCCTGAACTATTTCACGGAGGTTTACGGCACCAATATCGACTATCGCGATGTAGGCGAGCGCATCAAAGCTCTGAAGTCGTAGAATGACGGAATGGGTTTCGTTCTATGCTTGGGAGCCGCGGACGCGGGAGAGCACCAGCCGGTCGCATTCACGATCACCATGGGAGCGCGATGTGACCGCAAGTCCGGATTCTTCCATCAACAAAGTTCCTTCCGAGTCCCTGCCTGATGAAGCGCTTGGCGGACGCGACCTGGAAGGCCCGCCCGGCAATGGCGCCGAGCTTCACCGGACCGGCTTTCAACTCTGGCTGCACCGGGTTCTGGTGCTGCTGTTCGTTTTCTTCTGTGCCACCGTGGGCGTGCTGCTGGTGATTCTGCCCTGGCGGCCGGAGTGGACGGACAACTACTTCCTGCTGGCTTCTCCCGGCTTGCGGACTTTCGTTTCCAACGGTTTTGTTCGCGGCCTGTGCAGCGGCCTGGGACTGCTCGACATCTGGATCGGATTCTGGGAGGCAGTTCACTTCCACGACGAAACCCGGCCCTGACAGAAAGACAAGCTCAACATGAGTGACGGCAAACTCAAGTCCGCGCCCCTGGCGTACGAGAACGAATCCTTCCTCAATAGCCCGGACGGGCGCGTCTTGCGCATCCTCTCCGAGTACATGGAGCCGCTCTCCCGCTTCCGGCGGGAACAGATCCAGGACACGGTTGTGTTCTTCGGCTCAGCTCGCTTTCACAGCCGCTCCGACGCCGACCACAATCTCACCGAACTTGAAAAGGGACCGGCAGGGCAGCAGACTGCGGAACGGAAAAAAGCGCTGGCTTCGGTGGACATGGCGCACTATTACGAGGACGCGCGCAAGCTGGCTTTCCTGCTGACGCAGTGGTCAGCCCAGATTCCCGCCCGCAGGCGGCGCTTCGTCGTGACCACGGGCGGCGGACCCGGCATCATGGAAGCCGCCAACCTGGGCGCTCAGGAAGCAGGCGGAAAAACCATCGGGCTGAACATCAACCTGCCGTTTGAACAGAATCCCGAACCCGTACATCACGCCGTCGCTCAATTTTGAGTTCCACTACTTTTTCATGCGCAAGTTCTGGTTCGCCTATCTGGCCAAGGCCCTGGTGATCTTTCCTGGCGGCTTCGGGACACTGGACGAACTTTTTGAGATCCTGACTCTGGCCCAGACCCAGAAGCTGGCCAAGAAGATCCTGGTCGTCATTTATGGCAGCGCATACTGGAAGAGCCTGATCAACTTTGACGCCATGATCGATGCCGGCACTATCTCGGCCGCTGATTTGGAGCTGTTCCGCATGGTCGATTCGCCGGAAGAAGGCTTTGAGTTTCTTCGCGACGGCCTGGTCAAGTACCATCTTGGCCCCCAGCCCAAGGCGCCTGAGGCCATGCCGGAGATTGCGAAGACCAATCCGTAAGCAGTCTTCAGTCGTCGGTCTTCAGCCGTCAGGTGGAGACTGCCGACCGAAGACCGACGACTGAACTTGCTTCTCTACTACATCACCGATCGCTCCCAGTTCCCGGGTGACGAAGATTCCCGCCGCTCCCAGTTACTCGCAACCGTGGCGCAAGCGGCTCGCTGCGGCGTGGACTACATCCAACTGCGCGAGAAAGATCTCTCCGCCCACGACCTCGAAATCCTGGCCCGCGAAGTCGTCCAACTGAGAACAGAGAACAACAAACTGAACACTGGAGTTCTGATAAATACGCGCACCGACATTGCCCTCGCCTGCGGAGCCAACGGCGTGCATCTGCGCTCGGATGACATTTCTCCGACCGAAGCGCAGAACGATTTGGTCCCAATCCGGAGCGGTTGCCCGCGAGACGATTGGCGTCTCGTGTCACACCCGGGCCGAGGTCGCCCGAGCGGCGCAAGAAGGCGCGGATTTCGCGGTCTTCGGACCAGTCTTTGAAAAGTACAAGGCAGGGCGGAGCACCCGACCCACGGGTCTCGAAGCCTTGCATGAAGCTTGTCAGGAAAAGATCCCAGTGATCGCGCTGGGCGGCGTCACACTGGAAAATGCGGAAGCCTGCATTAGGCAGGCGCAGCCGGAATCGCAGGCATTCGGCTGTTCCAGGAGAATGAGATGGGCCGGACAGTTATGGCATTACGCCAGTTGGAATCAGTCGTCGGTCGTCAGTCTTCAGTCGTCAGCAAGCCCGAAAGCCTGACGACTGAAGACCGACGACTGACGACTGCCTCTAGCTCTTGATCGTCTTCGACCCTTCGTCCCAGGTCACCGCGGTCTTGCGGAAGTACGATTGGTTCGCCATGTGGCATGCCAGCGCCGCGTGATGGCCAAATACGACGTCCTCCACTCACCGGCTTGCGGGTGCGTACCGCCTGGAAGAAATTCCACAGGTGGGGCTTGACGTCATCCCAGGACGCGCTGCGATAGTTCACGCCCTCCAGGGCCGGTTCCTTGCCCGGCACGGCATCGTGTTCTTCATGCCATTTCTTGAAGTATTCCTCCCGCATGGCCTTGGGAAAGCCCGATGCGTAATAGCTGGGCCCGGTATCCACGCCCGCCTGCGGAGTGTAGGTGAGGTTGAATTCGGTCAGTTCCAGAATGCCCTTCGAACCCTGAAAGCGATAGGTTTCAGGCATCTCGGTTCCCAGATTCAGTCGCAGATAAACCGGAATTTCGCCGTACTTGAACAGCGTGCAGTGCACGTCCGGCATGTTCCGGCCATCCTTCCAGCGCAGGATTCCGCCCATGGCCATGGCCTGCTTCGGCGCTTCGTTAATGCCCAGCACGTATTGCATTCCGCTCACCAGGTGGACCAGCAGATCGCCGGCCACGCCGGTGCCGTATTCCTTCCAGCAACGCCAGCGGGCAAAGATCAGGGGATCGAACTGCCGCTTGGGCACGGTTCCCTGCCAGGTGTCCCAGTCCAGCGTTTGCGGGGAAAGATCGGTGGGCGGCGGATACTCCCAGGCCCCGGTGGGATCGTTGCGGCCGAGCGAGCCTTCCACCAGCATCAGATCGCCGAGCGCTCCCTGCGCCACCAGTTCCCTGGCCTTGGCGCAAATCACGGAACTCACACGCTGCGAGCCCACCTGCACGATGCGCCCGGTCTTTTTCGCGGCCGCCACCATCTCCACGCCTTCTTCGGCGGTGTGCGACATGGGCTTTTCGATGTAGATGTCCTTGCCCGCGCTGACTGCGTCCACCACCACCTGCTTGTGCCAGTGGTCAGGAACCGCGGCCACGATGCAATCGATGTCCTTGTTCTCCAGCAATTCGTGATAGCGCCGCGTGGTGGGCAGATCAGGCCGCACAATCTCCTTCGCCAGAGTGTGGCGGCCATCATAAAGATCGCAGGCGGCTGCACACTGCACTCCCGGCAGCTCGATCGCATTGCTCAGCAGTCCCGAGCCCTGCATGCCGATCCCGATCATGCCAAACCGCACCCGGTCGCTGGCCGCCATGGTCTGGGGCAAAGCCCAGAGCGGGTCCGGATCCAGGACGATGGTCTTCAGCCCCAGCGCTGCGCCGGCTGCTGCGCCCAATCCGATGAATTCACGCCGCGAGAAACGGTTTCTGTTCATTAAGCCTCCCGATCAGATCTTTCAGTCGTCGGTCTTCAGGCTTCGGGCGTCAGCCAGTCCCGACGACTGAAGACTGACGACCGACGACTGCTATTTCTTCAACATCTTCACCGCAACTTCCTTGAAGAATACGATGTCATTGTCGCTGTGATTCTGCAGCCCGATATAACCTTCCTGCGGGCGCGGGCCGCGTTGCGGTTCGAAGTCGAATTTCCTGGCCGGCACCGGATCGCCTTCGGTGAACTCGGTCACCTTCACGCCGTTTACCACCACGTTGGTGTGCGGTCCATCCAGCGTGATCTCCATGGTGTTCCACTCCGGCCCGGGCTTGCCGGGACGGGCCAGCGCCTTGGTCAGCGAATACAGGGTGCCGGTCGCGTGATAGTCGTCTTCGTTGGATTTTTCCGGCTCGTTGTCGATTTGCACTTCATATCCGTAATGCACCGGCATCCAGGCTTCGCGAGGCTCGATCGGAATGCGGATGTAGATTCCGGAGTTATCGTTGTGATCGCGCATCTTGAAAACGACGCGGATCACGCAATCGCCCAGCGTCCCACCCGTCCAGTAGAGCAGTCCCATGCCGCCGTGGGTGCGGATCAGCCCATCTTCGACCGTCATTTCGCCGGGGCCGACGTGCTTCCATCCCACCAGGTCCTTGCCATCAAACAGCTGCTTCCATTCTCCCGACTGGGCTTGCGCCTGTGGAACCGATCCCGCCATGAGGGCAGCCGTAACCACAATGATCAATGCCAGATGAAATCGCATTATTTGCACCTTTCGAGCCGGGAGAAATATACACCAAACAGCTGTATGGAAGGTACGAGGTAAGTCCTTTTGGGTGAATGGCTGCGGAGCGCGAGGCGGGTGTGAGTCCAGAACCAGCGCGGGCCTGTTACTGAAGATCATTTTAGCCCGAAGCAAAGCGCAGTAATCCGGCATCAAAGCAGATATAATATTTCCCGTAACGCGCAGGGACTAATTTCCTTCCAAAGAAGATTAAATCCGATGTCCATGAAGACCAAGGCCGCAATTGTAGTTTCCTCCGCCGCTGTTCTGCTGTTCATGTACGTGGGCGGATTGGACGGCGTCCGCGCCTCCAACAACGATGGCTCTTACCGGCAATTACAGGTTTACAGCGAAGTGCTTTCGCGGGTGCGCAGCGAGTATGTGGAAGAGCCCAACATCCCGCTGGTGACCGATGGCGCGTTGCACGGTCTGCTGGAGTCGCTCGACCCCAACTCCAGTTACCTGACTGCCGCCGAGTTCAAAGAGTACAAGGCCAATCAGACCGAGGCGAAAGGCGAGATCGGGGCAGCGGTGTCCAAGCGCTTTGGCTATGCCGCGGTCATCTCGGTAATTCCCGGCGGTCCCGCTGACAAGGCCGGCATACAGGCCAGCGATATCTTCGAAGCTATTGAGGGCAAGAGCACGCGCGAGATGTCACTCGCGGAAATCCACAATCTGCTGATGGGCCAGCCTGGTTCGAACCTGAATGTTTCGGTGGTGCGGGCGCGGCGCGCTGAGCCCACGAAAATGGTCATCACTCGCGATATCGTCACCGTGCCTCCGGTAACCGACAAGATGGTCGAGGATGGCATCGGCTACATCCAGGTGGACGCCTTCAACAAAGGCAAGGCGCAGGAAGTCGCAGCCAAGGTTCGCGCGCTGCAGAAATCCGGAGCTAAAAAGCTGATTCTCGACCTGCGCAACTGCGCCGAGGGCGAAGAATCGGAAGGCATCGCCGCAGCCAACTTGTTCCTCAACCACGGCACCATTACTTATCTGCAGGGCCAGAAGTATCCGCGCGAGGCTTTCAACGCGGACGCATCGAAGGCCATCACCAACCTGCCCCTGGTCGTCCTGGTGAACAAGGGCACGGCTGGACCGGCTGAGGTAGTAGCTGCGGCTGTTCATGGAAAACGCCCGCGGAGATGTCGTTGGCGACAAGACTTTCGGCGATGGCTCGATCCAGAAAACTATTCCACTCCCCGATGGCTCGGCGTTGATTCTGTCGATCGCCAAGTATTACTCGCCCAGCGGCAAGGCCATCCAGGACAGCGCGGTCACTCCGAACATTGTGATCGCGGACAGTGACGATGATGCCGCGCTTCCCGGATGATGACGATAACGCCGCTCCGGCTGAGGAAGACAAAACCAAGCCTCCGCAGGAGGACGAACAGCTGCACAAGGCGATTCAGGTGCTGAAGAGCAAGGCGGGCTAGTCGCTGGCTCGGTCGTCGTTGGTCTTGATCGCGCGCTCTCGGGCGCGCGATTTTATTTAGGGCTCAGAGCCTCGGGCTGACCGCGCCGATATCAACCTCATCCCCGAGGGCCGGCATTGGTGAGAACTACTTTGAGGGCGCCCTCTTTGGCCGCGTGCCCAAAGGTGTCATAGGCCTTCATGATGTCGTTCATCGCGAATCGTGAGTCACGAGCTGGCTGGGCTGCAGCTTGCCCGAACGCACCACCTTCAGCAGCATCGGCGTGGTTACCGTGTCCACCAATCGTGTGGTGAGCGAGATATTGCGGTCCCAGAGTTTCTCCATGTGCAGTTCCACGGGTTTGCCGTGGACACCCACGTTCGCGATGTGCCCGCCAGCCCCCACAATGGCCTGGCAGATATCGAAGGTGGCAGGAATTCCGACTGCTTCGATGGCGACATCGACGCCAGCCCCCTCGGTCAGTTCCATCACGTGATGGGCGGCATGGCCATCCGCGCTGTTGATCAGGTGGGTTGCGCCGAACTGTTTGGCGACCGCGAGGCGCTTGTCATCCAGATCAATCATGAAGATTGCCGCCGGTGAATAGAATTGGGCGGTCAGCAGAACCGCCAACCCCACCGGCCCCGCGCCCACGATGGCCACCGTATCGCCTGGCTTCACTTTCCCGTTCAGCACGCCGCACTCAAAGCCAGTCGGCAGAATGTCGCTTAACATCACCAGGGCTTCTTCGTCTCCTCCCGCGGGAAAACTGTAGAGGCTTCCATCAGCCTGGGGAATGCGCACATACTCCGCCTGAGTTCCGTCCAGGGTGTAGCCCAGAATCCAGCCGCCGTGACGGCAATGGGAATACATGCCTCGCTTGCAGAAGTCGCACTTCAGGCAGGCGGTGACGCACGAAATGATGACCTTGTCTCCAACATGAAACTCCGAGACGCCAGTCCCGACCTGCTGCGACCACGCCAATGCCCTCGTGGCCGAGAATTCGTCCATCGGTCACCGCGGGGAGATCGCCTTTCAGGATGTGGAGATCAGTTCCGCAAATCGTGGTAGTGGTAATTCGCACGATCGCATCGCTCGGATCCTGGATCGCAGGCCGTGGCTTGTCTTCCCACGCATACTTGCCGGGCCCGTGGTAAACCAGGGCTTTCATCACGGCACCGGTGCTGGGAGTCGCCTTCGTGGTCGCAAGTTCGAGTTCAGCGGTAGTCATTGGTATTTTCTCCAGCGAGGTCTTCTGTTTTCAGCCTAACGATTGGCTTGCCATGATTCTGAGCAAGAATGCTCACTCCTTCCTGGCCTGTCCGATGTACCCGCGAGGCAATCCGCAGACTTGAGTGCTGAGTAACAACTACCGTCCAACCTACCGCGCTCCTGATATCCTGAACGCGATCTCTCGTGAAATTTCAGTTGCAAGACTCCCCGGCGTCCACCGGCGCCGAGAACAAAATGGTGGGCCGCCTGATAATCGGCCTGCTGGTGCTGGTGTCTGCCCTGGTGGGGGCCACGGCCGGGCTGCTTCTGGTTTACTCCACTGACCTGCCGCAGGTCGATCAATTGGAACACTACCGCCCCAGTTCGATCACTGAACTCTACGACGACCAGGGACGCACCATCGGGTCGTTCGCGCTGCAGCGCCGGGTGGTCGCCACCTACGACGACTATCCTCCGGTCATGCGCCAGGCGCTGATTTCGATCGAAGATAAAGATTTCTACCGGCACTGGGGCATCAACGTCTGGCGCATCGCCGGCGCCGCTTACCGCGACATTCGCTCGGGCGGCCGCGTGCAGGGCGCCTCCACCCTGACCATGCAACTGGCGCGCAATCTCTTTCTCTCGCCCGACCGGTCATTTCATCGCAAGATTCAGGAAGCGCTGCTGGCCGTCCAGATCGAGCGCCGTTTCACCAAGCCGCAGATCTTCACCCTGTACGCCAACCAGATCTATCTCGGCCACGGGGTTTACGGATTCGAGGCCGCCTCCCAGTTTTATTTCAGCAAGCCGGCGAAGACAATTGACCCTCGACGAGGCCGCGTTGCTCGCCGGCCTGCCCAAATCGCCGACCTACTATTCGCCCATCACGCATCCTGACCATGCTCTCAAGCGCCGCAACCTGGTCATCAATTCCATGCTGGAGGATGGCGAGATCACCGCGCAGCAGGCGGCCGCGGCCCGCGATCAGCCTATCCGCCTTGGATCTCGCTCATGATCCGGATTCGCTGGCGCCTTATTTCGTCGAGGAAATCCGCCGTTACCTGGAAGGCAAATACGGCAGCGACCAGGTCCACGAAGGCGGCCTGAGAGTTTACACCTCGCTCGACATGGACCTGCAGCGCGCCGCCAACCGCGCCCTGTTCGACGGCCTGGCCGCCTATGAGCGCCGCCATGGCTGGAGAGGCCGTCTGCAGAATGTCTTGACCGGCGATGTGACGCTGGCCAACTACCAGCATCCGGACTGGGAGAGTGACCCCGAGGTGAACAGCTACGTCCACGTCCTGGTCACGTCCGCAACGCCGGCTTTCGCGAGCGTCCGATTCGGCCGCTACTCGGCAACCCTCACCTCTGCCGACGTCGCCTGGACCCGAAACCGGCTGTCCGCCATCCTGAAGCCCGGCGATATTGCTTACGTGAAAGTGCTGGCGCTGAATGCCGACGGGAAAGCGCGAGTGAGCCTGGAAGAAGACTCCGGCGTGCAGGGCGCGCTGGTCGCAATCGACAATGCCAGCGGCGAAATCAAGGCCATGGTCGGCGGACGCGATTTCAACCTCTCCAAGTTCAACCGCGCCACCCAGGCACTGCGCCAGGTCGGATCTTCGTTCAAACCTTACGTGTACACCGCCGCCATCGACCGCGGCGCCACGCCGGATGACACCATCCTCGACGCGCCCATCTCGTTTCCCATGCCAACAGGTCCGGCGTACGAGCCCCACAATTACGACGAAAAGTTTGAAGGCACCATTACCCTGCGGCGCGCCCTGGCCCAGTCGCGCAACATCCCCGCGCTGAAACTGGCCGACAACCTCGGGATCAAGGTCGTCATCGACTACGCCCATCGCTTCGGCATCACTTCTAACATTCCGCCTTATTTGCCGGTGGCACTGGGCGCGGTCGAAGTGACGCCGATGGAGCAGACCTCCGCCTTCAGCGTCTTTCCCAATGACGGTGTGCACATTACGCCGCGCTACATCACCAAAGTGACAGACTACGAAGGCCGCACCCTGGAAGAGAATTTTCCCGACGTGAGGGACGTGGTCAGCGCCCGCACCGCGCGCACCTTGACGGCCATGCTGCGGGAGGTGGTGCTGCATGGCACAGGCATCGCCGCGTCAACGCTGAAATATCCACTGGCGGGAAAAACCGGCACCACCAACAACTTTACCGATGCCTGGTTCGTCGGCTTCTCACCTTCGATCACCTGTGGTGTCTGGGTCGGCTACGACGAGAAGAAATTTCTGGGAGCAAGAGAAACCGGCGCCCGCGCCGCATTACCCATCTGGATGGATTTCATGAAGGCCGCGCTGGCCGGAAAAGACCCGGGAGAATTCCAGCCGCCCCCAGACGCCACGCCGAACCCGTCGGCACAAAAGGTGGATACGCCAGACACAGCGCCGGCGGGAGATGAAGCTCACTAAGCCGCTGCCCGTGTGGGACCGGAGACCGTGCGGGGGGACGGGTCGGAGCCTGCCCTGAGCGAAGTCGAAGGGACCCGTCCAGGCCGAGTGCAGCTCGGCTAGGTTTCCTACAACACAACCTTAGTTTTGTTGACTGTCCAGACTGAGAGCAGCCAGCCATTTGCGGTGAGGTAGGGGTCCTTCGACTGCGAAATGGCTTCGGGAAGGGCAGCATTTCTGCGCTCAGGAGGACAAAGCTGAGCACACGTGGGGACAGCCGCCCTCGGCTGTCCAGCCGAGCAACGCTCGGCAATTTGAAGGCTCAGGCATTGCCGAGTATGATTCCTGGCCATGACTTTGGATCCCGAACAAGAGCGGCAGCGGCTGACCGAGTTCTATTCCGGAATGACTCCCGAAGAACTGGAGAATGTCGCCGATGACGCGGCATCTCTTACCGATGTGGCTCGTGAAACCCTAAGAACGGAACTGAGTCGGAGGGGATTGGCGATCAGCGTAGATTTGCCTCAAGTCGGCGGGAAAATCATCGAAGAGCGGGACTTGGTATCGATTCGCCGCTTCCGGGACTTGCCGGAAGCACTCTTGGCCAAAGGCAGTCTCGAGTCGTCGGGAATCGAGTGCTTCCTTACCGACGACAACATGGTGCGAATGGACTGGTTTATATCCAACTTGTTGGGCGGAGTTAAGCTCCTGGTGAACGAGGAAGACGCCGTAGCAGCCACCGCCATCCTGGATGAACCCACGCCGGAGCTATTGGATGTCGAAGGTGTCGGAGAGTATCAACAACCTCGATGTCCTGAGTGCCAATCTTTCGATGTCAACTTCGAACAGCTAAATCAGAAGGTTGCCTACACCTCCGCATGGCTTGGGGTGCCGATCCCGCTGCATACAAAGGCGTGGACGTGCCGATCCTGTGGCCATCGGTGGCAGGATCGCGATGCCCTTGAGCCTGGAGACTCCGAACAGCCCTGAAGCTTGTTACTTTTTCAGCGCCGCAAAACTCTCATCCAGAATCCGCGCCGCCTCATCCACATCAGCTTTGCCAATATTCAAAGGCGGCGACATCCTGATCACATTGCCGTAGAACCCGCCCTTTGCCCACCAGCAACCCACGCTTCCGAGCTTCTTCCATCAAGGCATTCGTGCCCGCCGACGCCGGCTTCTTGGTCTCGCGATCTTCAACCAGTTCCAGGGCCTGCATCAGGCCCATGCCGCGAACGTCGCCGATGAGTGGCGTGCTTCGCCTGCAATTCTTCCAGCTTCTTGCGGAAGTAATCTCCCACCACCGCTGCATTCGTCCGCAGGTCATCTTCCTCGATGATGTCAATGACCGCGCGCGCGGTCACGCTGGTCACAGGGTTGCCGCCGAAGGTCGATATCGTCATTCCCTGAAACGAATCCGCAATTTCAGGCTTGGCCACGGTCAGGCCGATGGGCGTGCCGTTGCCCAGCCCCTTGGCTGCGGTAATCATGTCGGGCTCAACTTCCCAATGTTCGATGCCGAACCACTTATGACCGGTGCGTCCCCAGGCGGTCTGCACTTCGTCGGAAATAAAATCGCCGCCGTATTGTTTGACGATGCTGAAAGCCAGCTTGAAATATTCCTTCGGCGGCGTGATGAAGCCGCCCACACCCTGTATCGGCTCTGCCAGGAAAGCCGCAATGCGTCCCGACGTCGAAAACTGAATCACGCTCTCAATATCTTTCGCGCAGGCGACTTCGCAGGAAGGATATTTCAGCCCCAGCGGGCAACGATAGCAATACGGATTCATGGCATGCACGATGCCGACTTCAATCGTGCCTTTGCGCCAGGTGTTCATACCGGTAAGGCCGCGGGTCAGCGACGAGCGCCCACTGTAGCCGTGCCGCAACGCCACAACCTCAAAGTTTCCGGTGTGCATGCGCGCCACCTGGATTGCGGTCTCGTTGGCTTCGGTCCCGCTGTTGGTGAAATAAGACTTCTTCAACGCTCCCGGCGTGATCTGCGCCAGCTTCTCCGCCAACTCGACCATCGGCACATTGGGGAAGCAGGTCGAAACGTGCTGCATGCGATCGATCTGTTCCTTGGTGCGCGAAGTTACCCGCGGATTGCAGTGGCCGACACTGATGGTCACAATGCCGCCGAAGAAATCGAGATACTTTTTCCCTTCGACGTCCCACACATGCTGCATGGAGGCATGGTCCATGGGCAGCGGATCGGAGTAGTAGGTTGAGACCGAAGGAAAGATATATTCCTTCTGCTTGCGATTGATCTCTTCGCGCGTCAGATGCGACTTCTCAGCTGGAACTATGGTTGTGCTCATGCTGGACCTCAGGCAGAACGCCTAATCGGGAATGTGAATCTTACTCAAGACTCACCATCATAAACCACTGGCCTGCTTGGCCGGCCGCGGCGTCGCGTCTGTCCCATCTAACGGAGTAGCGCGGGCGCCATTGCGAAATTGCTCCAGTGCTTCGAAAATCCGTGGGCCATAGAGTGCGGCTTTGTATTCGCCGAATCCGGAAATACTCGAGCAACTCGAGGATCGAACCCGGCCGCTTGCGGCAGACTTCGTCGAGAGCGGAATCGTGCATCACCACGAAAGCAGGAACGCCCTGCTGCTTTGCCGCGGCCCGCCGCCATTCCCGCAAGTATTCACGCAGCGCAGGATCGATGTCTGCAACTCCAGCGGACATCGGCTTGGCCGGCCGTGATGGGACCGCAATCGGGCTCACCTTCGGCAGCGCCGCTTTGGTGGACTTCACCAGCCAGTCAGATTCGCAGCCGCACGCATCGCAGGCGCCGCAAGTCGTCCACTTCGGACTCTCTCCGAAATGCAGGCAAATCTGCCGGTGCCGGCAGCCGTCGGATTCAGCAAAGCGGCGGATGGTGTGGTAGCGCTGCCACGCCCGCTCCTTCTCCGCCGGATCGACGATCTGGTCGGCAAAATACGCCAGCAAGGCAGCGTCGCGCTTTTGCCACAGCAGAATGCAGTCGGCCGGCTGTCCGTCGCGCCCCGCGCGTCCCGCCTCCTGATAATACTGTTCAATCGATTTCGGCAGGGCGAGGTGGACCACGGCTCGCACCGAAGCTTTGTTGATCCCCAGACCGAAGGCGATCGTGCCCACCAGCACGCGCACTTCGTCCGACATCCAGCGCTCCTGATTGTCCCGCCGCTCGGCTGCCTCCATTTTGCCGTGATATCCAATGGCGGATATCTGCTGCTCTTTGAGATAGTTCACCGTCTCCCCAACCCGCGCAATGGTGGGTGCGTAAACGATGACGCTGCGGTCCTCGTAATTGCGCAAGGCGCGCAGCAAGCAGGCTGGGCTGCTCGCGTCCTTCGCATTCCTTTACCAGGTAGCGCAGGTTCGAGCGGTGAAAGCTGGCAATGTACTTGTGCGGATCGCGCAGCTGAAGCTGGTGAAGAATGTCGTGACGCACGCGCCGGGTGGCGCTGGCGGTAAAAGCGGCGATGGGACGATCCGGAAAATGCACTCGCAACCGGCTCAGCTGCCGGTATTCCGGGCGAAATTCATGGCCCCACTCGGAGATGCAGTGCGCTTCATCAATGGCGAAGAAAGCGATCGGGACCCGTTGCAGCCAGTCAATGGTATCGGCCCGCGCCAGCCGCTCCGGAGAAAGATACAGCAACCGATATTCGCCCTCGGCTGCCTTGCGTATGACCTGGGTCTGCTTCTCACCGGACAGAGAACTGTTCAGCACGGCGGCCGGAATTCCCATCTGCGCCAGCTGCGCCGCCTGGTCCTGCATCAACGCAATCAAAGGCGAGATGACGATCGCGGTCCGTCCCAGCATCACGGCCGGCAACTGGTAGCACAGCGACTTCCCGCCCCCGGTCGGCATCACCACACAACTGTCGCGACCCTCGAGCAGGCTGCGCACGATGCGCTCCTGCAGAGGCCGGAAGGAATCGTATCCCCAGTGACGCCGCAGGGTGCTGAGAAGCTCGGTTTCCGGCGTCACGTTCACCGCAGACATGGGAACCAGTATAGATGCTGCGGGTTCGGAAAGATGGTGACGTGCAATCTCGATCCTGAATCGGGACCGCTCATGCGGGTCGGCTGCTGTGAGTCGTGGGGATGCGTCGCGGGCGGCACTGCGATGAAAGCTGCCGCGCCAGCCGTCGCCAAACTATAATCTGCCTTGATGAAGTCTTTCTTCCGCCTGGTCCTGCTGGCGCTGGTCCTGCTGGTGGTGGCGCTGATCTCCGCGCTCACCGCCATGCGCCTGGCCATCCACGGCCACGAAGTCACCGTCCCCAACCTGGTGGGCGAGAGCCCGGCCGCAGCCCGTATGATCGCTGAGCAGAAAGGACTGGAACTGAATGTAGAACGTCAGTACTACAGCCCCACGGTCGCGGAAGGAAAGATCCTGTCCCAGCTTCCGCCCGCCGGAAGCCAGGTGCGTCAGGGCTGGCAGGTACGCGTGGCCGAGAGTCTCGGCCCCCAGCGCATCGCCATTCCCAATGTCATCGGCCAGACCGAGCGCGCCGCCAACATCAATATCCGGCGCCGCGGTTTGGATGTAGGCGCCATCGCACAAATGCAATCGCCGGACACCCCGGACAGCCAGGTCATGGCTCAGGCTCCGCCTCCGAACGCGAGCGGCGTCTCCGCCCCCAAAATCAGTCTGCTGGTCGCGACAGCTTCGCAACCCCAGGCCTTCGTCATGCCCAGCTTCGTGGGACAGCAACTGGGCAGCACCATCCAGGCCGTACAGAATTCCGGAATGAAAGTAGGAAGTGTGACCACGGCCCCGCCTCCCCAAGGTTCCCCGGGAACGCCCGTGTCGCCCCCATTCCCAGGCAGCACGATCGTGACCCAAAATCCGCCGGCAGGGGAGAAAGTCCTCACCGGAGCAACCGTAAACTTCGAAGTGCGCTAGCGGTTTTTCGTAGCGCCGGCGTCTCGCCGGCTGTCCGGCGGGCATCTTTCCCGCTGCGCTGCGAGGATTAACTTTCAGTAAAGAGGATGGGATCCACTAAACCAACTGCGCGAAAGTCAGCTCCTCTGCAGAATCGCAGCAAAAAAGCCATCGCAGGGATGCACGCCAGGAATGGTCCTCAGAAAACGCCCGCTCGCCAACGAATCCAGATCGTTCCACGCCAGTTCGCCTTCTGCCCGCAAGTGTTCCAGCTCCAATCGGCAATCGAACACGGAAACTTCCGTCTGGCCGGATAGCGCCTTCTCCACGACCTCTTCGTTCTCTTCCGCGCTCCAGCGAACAGGTGGAATACACCAGCCTTCCTCCAGCCGCGACACGATGCATTGCCGCGCGAAGAATCGCCAGCTGCCGCCCTTGCAAGTCAGCCAGGTCTCCGGGCTGCAATCGCCATTTGATCTCAGGATTGTGCGCCAGAGTGCCGGTGCCGGAGCAGGGAACGTCGGCCAGCACCCGATCGAAACTCGAACTCGCGGTGAAATCGAGCACGTCGGCGTTGATCACTTCCACATTCCCGGCCGGAACCAGTTTCCGCAGCAGCCGGGCACGATGAGCGTGCAACTCCAGAGCAACAATGCTGGCCTTGGGATTCCGCTCTGCCAATACGCGAGTCTTTCCCCCGGGCGCCGCACAACAATCCAGGATTCTCGCCCCCTTGCCCACCAGCAACGCCACCAACTGCGAGGCTTCGTCCTGGATCGCAAGCCGGCCTTCAGCAAAAGCTCGAGTGCGGGAAACACTTCCGGCTCGAACCCGGCGCGCCGAAGCCAGTAACTGGCCGGGCGCAAGTTCGATCCCGTCGCGTCTCAATTCCGCTTCCGTGCCGGGGTCAGAGAAACGAATCGCTGCTGCTGGAGGATGCTGGTCGTAGATGCAAATCTGGTGTGCCCGTTCCAGACCAAACTGCCGCACCCAGCGCTCAACCAGCCATAGCGGATGCGCTAATTTCCCTGACAGCGCTGAAGTGCTTCCAAGCCCGGCAGGATCACGATTCGGAGGTTGGTCCAGAACCGAAGCGGGATCTGGAGCTCTGACCGCTACTGCACTTCCTGTCAACTTGCGCAGCACAGCATTCGCGAAGGGAGCAGCCGAAACCTTGCGAGCGCGCCTAACCAACTCCACACTCTCGTGCACCGCGGCGCGCTCTGGGAATCCGGTCAAGAAATAACAATTGATATGCCGCAAGCCGCAACGCGGTGAGCACTTCAATGTCGAGCTTCTCGAGCGGTTTGTCCGAGAATCGGTTGATCTGTGAATCCAGCAGCGACCGCCATCGCAACACTCCCATCACCAGTTCGGTGGCCAGGCCATGGTCGGCGGGCGAGAGTTTCGCGTAGGGGCTCGAGTGCAATAGCTCGGAGGCGTATGCATCCTGCTGCTCAATGCGAAGCAGGATATCGAAGGCAGCGGTGCGCGCGGGAGAAATGGACATGAATTCAAAACATCAGTTGACAGTGATTAGTTCCCGGTTCTCAGTGACCCAGCTTCTCGCCGTTGCGGGGCTGATGGCCGTGGATGAAGTCGGCGGCTGGCATGCGCTTCTTCCCCTCGAGTTGCACTTCGAGTAGTTCGAGCGGCGCCCGCTCCGCAACCTACAAACAGATGACCGCTCTCGACCATGATTTCAGCTGCCGCCGCGGCACGCGTTCGACAGTCTGCGCTTCCCATAGGTGCAGGTTCTTCCCGCGAAACGTGGTGTACGCGCCCGGCCAGGGCTGAAAGCCGCGCAGGCGATTCAGGATTTCGCGCGCTGTGAGGTGAAAATCGATCTGGCCATCTTCTTTTTTCAGAATGGGCGCCAGCGTCGCTTTGGAGTGGTCCTGCGGCCGTGGGTGAACCACGCCAGCCTGCAGCCCGCGCAGGGTTTCAACCATAAGAGCGGCACCGATCGCAGCCATTCGCGGCGCCAGCGTTACCGCCGTGTCCTCGGGCGCAATTGGAATTTCTTCCTGCAGCAGAATGTCTCCGGTGTCGAGGCCGGCGTCGATTCGCATGGTGGTGACCCCGCTTACGCTTTCGCCGCGGGCAATGGCCCACTGAATGGGCGCCGCACCGCGATATTTCGGCAGCAGGGAGGCGTGTAGATTAAGGTTCCCCAGCGGCGGCAGATCGATCATCCATTGCGGAATGATGCGCCCGTATCCGACCACGATGATTGCGTCAGGCGCGATCCGCGCAAGCTGCTCGCGAAACTCTTCGTTACTTCTTGATCTTGTCCGGCTGGCTGATCTGCAATCCCAGTTGCAGTCCCCGCTGTTTCACGGGCGAGAGCGCGAGTTCCATGCCCCGGCCCCGGGGCCTGTCCGGCTGGGTCACGACCAGAGGCACGGAAAAGCCGGCCTCAACCAGCTTTTCGAGAGTAGGCACGGCAAATGCCGGGGTGCCGCAGAAAACGAGATTGAGAGAAGCGGGCATCGGACGTCAGACCTCAGACCCAAATCGCTTCGCCGACGTCCGAGGTCTGACGCCCGGCGCCTGCTTTCCCTACCACTCTCCCGCTTTCATCAGCTTGCGGATTTTGCGCTTCATGAAGTCGCGCTTGAGCGCGCTGATGTGGCTGATGTACAGCTTGCCATTCAGATGATCGGTTTCGTGCAGGAAGGCGCGGGCCAGCAGGTCTTCGCCGGTTTTCTCGAACCATTTTCCGTTAACATCCTGCGCCCGGATGGTGACTTTGCGCGCGCGGGTCACCGGTTCGCGAAATTCAGGGATGCTCAGGCAGCCCTCGTTCTGGGTGTGACGGCCCTCGGTCCGGATGATTTCCGGATTCGCAATCACCAGCTTGGCGTCCGGATCCTCCTTGAACGTCACGTCGATGACGGCCAGCCGCTTCGAAATACCGATCTGCGGCGCCGCCAGCCCCACGCCGTGCGCCGCGTACATCGACTCGAACATGTCATCCACCAGCTTCTTCAAATCGTCCGTCAAAGGCAGTGACCGGTTCGGCAGGTTTCTCCAGGACCGGATTTCCAAACTTCACAATGGGATAGATCATGCAGATTTAGTCGAGCGCCTCAGTAATTCTTTACTTGCTCCAGATATCCCTTAAAGTTTCGCGAGGTTTCGGTCATGGAATCACCGCCGAATTTGTCCAGCGCGCAGCCGGCCAGAGTCAATGCCACCATGGCCTCGGCCGCCACGCCGGCGGCCGGCACCACGCACACATCCGAGCGCTCGTAAGCCGCCTTGACCGGCTCCCGGGTGGCAAAATCCACTGACTGCAACGGGCGGCGCAGGGTGGAAATCGGCTTCAGATATCCGCGCACCACGATGTCCTCGCCGTTCGAAACTCCGCCTTCAATTCCTCCGGCATTATTTCTGCTGCGGGTAAATCCAGTCGCTGGCTGCCGTAGCCTATTTCATCATGCACGGCAGAACCCGGCGAGGACGCCGCCGTCACTCCCGCTCCGATTTCGACCGCCTTTCACGGCCTGCAGTGACATGACGGCGCCGGCCAGCAGGCCGTCCAGCCGTTCATCCCACTGGGCATACGTGCCCAATCCCGGCGGGACACCGTGTCCCACCACTTCGAAAATGCCGCCGACCGAATCTCCCGTTCGCAGCACCTTGTCCACTTCTTCTTTCATTTGCTGCTCAGCTTCGGGATCGGCGCAATTCAGCAGCACATCATTGCGCTCCGCGAGGCCGCGAATCTGTTCCCACGACACATCCTTCTTCAATACAGCGCCGCCAACTGCCACCACGTGGCTGAACACCTCGATTCCCAGGGCGCGCAAGAATAACTTTGCCAGGGCCCCGATGGCGACACGCGCCGCGGATTCCCGCGCCGACGCTCGCTCCAGCACGTAGCGGGCTTCGGAAAAATTGTATTTCAGCGCGCCCGCCAGATCGGCGTGACCGGGACGAGGCGAAGCCACGCGCTTGTGTTTGGCGGAATCTCCTTCTTCCACCGGAAGCGATTCCTGCCAGTTCTTCCAGTCTTTGTTTTCCAGAAGGACCGCGACCGGCGATCCAATGGTTGCCCCGTGATGCACTCCCGACAGAATATGTGCTCTGTCGGTCTCGATCTTCATTCGTCCGCCGCGGCCAAAGCCCTGCTGCCGTCGCCACAGTTCGCGGTCCAGAAAGGCCTGGTCCACTTTCAGCCCGGCAGGCAAGCCCGAGAGAAACGCGACCAGGGCCTCGCCATGAGATTCCCCGGCAGTGAAGTAACGAAGCATGGTTCTGAATTGTATCCGATGAATGGATTTGACTGAGAACCGGGAACACACAACTGACAACTGAATTACTTCGTACCGTTGGGATAGACCAGAATCTTGCTCGCCTCGCCCGTCTTCAATCTATCCATGGCGCTGGAGAAATCTTTCATCGCGATGCGATCGGTGATCACAGGGTGGAGGTCGAGTTTCCCAGCCTTCAGCAGCGCAGTCATCTGGTACCAGGTCTGATACATGCGGCGTCCGCTGATGCCTTGAACGGTAATGCCCTTGAAAATGATGTCCTCGGAGAAGTTCAGGGAAATGGGCTTGGAGGTCAGCCCCAGAAGCGAAATTCGCCCACCGCGCCGGACAACGTCGAAAGCGGTCCGTATTGCGCTGGGATGGCCCGCCATCTCGAGCACGACGTCCGCACCCAGTCCGCCGGTTTGCTCCATCACGATGGCGCGCACGTTGTCTTTGGAAGGATCAAGCGCGAAATCGGCTTTCATCTCCTGAGCCAGGCGGCGGCGATGCTCATTCACCTCGATGGCAAAAATCGTGGTCGCTCCCACTGCGCGCGCCACTGCAATCGAGAATAGCCCGATGGGTCCGCAACCTGTGATGGCGACTGTCCTGGCTGCAATCTCACCCGCCAGCACGCAATGCACGGCGTTCCCCAAGGGGTCCAGAATTGACGCGTACTCCTGCGGAATGGCCGGATCGAGCTTCCAGATATTCGATTCCGGAATCACAACGTATTCGGCAAACGCCCCGTCCGCATCCACGCCGATGATCTTCACGCTCTGGCAGATGTGGGCCTCTCCGGTGCGGCATTGCAGACACTTGCCGCAGGCCACATGCATCTCCGCGGAAACGAAGTCGCCCTCTTTCACGCTGGTGACCTCGTCGCCGAAGGCCGCCACTTCGCCACAAAATTCATGGCCGGGAATCAGGGGCGGATGTATCCGGTTCTGCGCCCAGCGGTCCCACTCGTAAATATGCAGATCAGTGCCGCAGATGGAAGCGACTTTTACCTTGACCAGTACCTCGTTCCGGCCAAACGCCGGAACTTTGACTTCGCGAATCTCCGCGCCCGGCGCGGCTTCCGGCTTGACCACCGCGAGCATCGTTTTTTGCATGAAAGACAACCCGTGGGGTTCCGAAATGAGCAGCCAAACTCTTTATTTTAACACCACGCAGATACTGCGTTCGGGATGCGGAAGAGCACGGACAAACGGTTCACGCCGAGAGAGCGACCGTAGGAACCGGTTCCAGCTGGATTTCGATGCCACCCAGCCACTTCGCGACCAGGTTATAGATCCATGCCCCGATGGCGCCGAACACGAAGCCCATCGCGCCATAGATGAACGGTGCGATGATCCCCAGGGCCAGCATGGCCGCGCCGCCGATGGCGCTATTGGCCTGTTGCGTCGCCATGCTGGCCAGCCCGGCGATCAGGGCGAAGGGAATAAAGAGAAGACCCAGACAGCCGTACAAGACCCCTAACATCTTGGCGCAGGAAAGAATGCCCACTGACTTTATCCGTTGCATCACGCCTCCTGTTGTTTCAGTCGATCTTGATCTTTTGAGTTTCCCCAACCGCCCCCGCCCGGAGTCTCAATCCGAATCCGTTCTCCCTTGCTCAGCCGCACATTGGATTTGCCCGCCAATTTTTCCATCGAACCGTCCGCCCGGACCACGGATGCGTTCCCGGGCAAACCGTCCGCGCCGCCGCTCAGTCCCCAGGGTCCACGTACACGCCGGTCGGATAGCAGCGTGACTTCGGCTTCGGTCAATCACTTCTATCTCCCGGATGATTCCGTCCCCGCCGCGATGTCTGCCATCGCCGCCGCTTCCCGGCCGCAGGGAATATTGCCGCACCCGCAGCGGGTACGAATACTCCAGCGCCTCCGCCGGCGTGTTCAGCGAATTTGTCATGTGGGTGTGCACACCCGAGACACCCGCCTTGGTCGGACGCGCACCCATTCCGCCGGCGATGGTTTCATAGTAGGCAAAGGGCTCGCCGCTACGGGGATCCATTCCTCCGATGGTGAGATTGTTCATGGTTCCCGAAGCCGCAGCCGGAATCTGCCCGGGGAGAGCCTGCGCCAGGGCTCGCAGCAGCACGTCCACGATCCGTTGCGAGGTCTCGACATTCCCTCCCGCCACGGCCGCCGGAGGCCGCGCATTCACCACCGTTCCTGCCGGGGCAATCACCCGGATCGGGCGCATCAGCCCGGAGGTCGCCGGCACATCTTCAGCCAGCAGGCAGCGGAATACGTAGAAGCAGGCCGAGTAAGTGATGGCCTCGACCGCATTGATACTGCCCTGAACCTGCGGATCGGAACCGCTGAAATCCACGGTGACCGGGTGGCCGCGGGCGACTCGCCCGCGAGCCTCCTGAAATTTCACGGTCACTACAATCTTCACCGCGCGGTCGCTGATTCCGTCGCTGTCCATAAAATCTTCCGCCCGGTACGCGCCCTTCGGCACCTGCGCCAGAAACGCGCGCATCATCCGCTCCGAGTAGTCCAGCAGCCTGCGCGATGCCGACTGCGCCCGCCCCAGCCCATAACGCGCGCAAACCTGGCGCAAGCGCTCAGCACCGGTGTGGCAGGCGGCAATCTGCGCCCCCAGGTCGCCTTCGCGCTCTTTGGGGGTACGAACGTTGTTCAACAGCAATGCCAGGACATCACGGTCCATCTTCCCCTCGCGCATGATCCGCACCGGCGGAATGCGCAATCCTTCCTGATAAATTTCACGGCACAGCCCCATCGACCCAGGATAAGTCCCGCCGACATCGGCGTGGTGCGCCCTCGAAGCTACATAGAAGTCGGGATGGTTTCCCGTAGCACCGGTCTCCCCGCCGGCTTTTGCGAGGGCATCTTGCCCTCGCCGTTTGCGCCCGATATACACCGGCGCCACCAATGTAATGTCCGGCAGGTGCGTCCCCCCGCAAAAGGGATCGTTCAGCATGGCCACGTCGCCGGGCCCCAGCGGAACGCTATCAATGGCCGCGCGCACCGACATCGGCATCGAACCCAGATGCACGGGCATGTGATCGCCCATGGCAATCACTTCGCCGTGAGCGTCAAAGATGGCGCAGGAGTAGTCGCGCCGCTCCTTGATGTTGGGAGAAAACGCGGTCCGCCGCAGGGCGGCGCCCATCTCCTCGGCAATGGAGTGGTAAATGTTCTTGAAGATTTCCAGTTCGATGGGATCGGTTCGCATAAGTTGAATCATGACCAATCTGCCGCCAGTGTACGATACCGCTCAACCGTCACCGTCCAAAGGCCGTCGCGGCGCTCATTTTCCGCCCATTTCCCGCTCTGCCGGGGCCAGGAACGCTGGAATCCTTTAGAATGTGGTTGTCCCGGAGGCGCAGGTCATGCTAGAAACGCGGATGGGAAAAAGAACGCCGGTGCGATGAATGCGGCTTCTGGAAATTTAAGATGAGCCCACGAACCCGAGCCAAAGCCAAGTCCGCTGCGATCGAAGTCCTGATTCCTGAAAAGCTCTATTTCCGCATCGGAGAAGTTTCCCGCCTGTGCCACCTGCCGGCTTACGTGCTGCGTTTCTGGGAAACCGAATTTCCCCAACTCAAGCCGGTAAAGAGCAGCACGGGTCAACGCATGTATCGCCGCAAGGACGTCGAGAGCGTACTGCGCATCAAGCAACTGCTGTACGAAGAGGGATTCACCATCCCGGGCGCGCGGCAGCATCTCCGGACCGAGATCAAGACCGACAAGAAGCAGGATCCCCTGCCCTTCCCGGCGCGTCCCACTTCTGAGCTGAAATATATTCGCCAGGGCCTGAAGGACATTCTCAGCATGCTCTCAGCCCGGCGCTGGTGCCCTGGCCCGAGGAGCAACATGCGGGTCGGACACTCTTGTCCGACGCCTTTGAATTTGATTCTGATTTCGATTTTCGACAGGCCTGCACTAACTCAAAGTCAAAAGCGTCGGACAGGAGTGTCCGACCCACACATGCGAACCTGGCGAACGATTTCCGAACCCATCCAGGGTTTAGAATCGAACAGAGGACGCAAATGCAAACCCAAGGCGAATCAAAACCAGACTCCAGTCCACGGCAAGCTGCGGAACATGTGGCCGGAGCTCATACTCTGCTCAAGACTCTGCAGGGCAAGGTTGCGGAACATCCCGAAATCGGGCAAGCCATCCACAAGCTGGAGCATGGCGCTCGCGATCCTGGAAGTTCAGACCGGCGGAATGCTGTAGCCGGTCAAGGCGTCGTGACCAGCGGCAATTCGATGAAGCTCGCCTCGCCGCTGGCATGATAGACACGCTGCACCGCCTTCCGGTAGTCCCCGGGTTTGGCCCAGAAGATGCTCGGCACGAAAGTCTGCGGGTTGCGGTCGTAGAGCGGGAACCAGCTCGACTGAATCTGCACCATGATTTTGTGTCCGGGCAGAAAGACATGATTTGCCGTGGGCAGCTCGAAGCGGTACAGCAGCGGTTTGCCGGCGGCAATCGGCTTGGCTGTCTCCAGGCTCTCGCGATAGCGGCCACGAAAGACATCGGCCGAGATCATTAATTGATACCCTCCCATGGCCGCCTGGCCGGCCACTTCGTCGGGATAGACATCGATCAGCTTCACCACCCAGTCGGAGTCGGTGCCGCTGGTCGAGGCGATCAGATTGGCCACGGGTTGCCCACTGATCTTTACCGGCGCCTTTAAGGTATCGGAGACGAAGGCCAGCACATCCGGACGTCCGGATGCCTCGCGCTGATCGTCCACCAGCCACTGCGCCCAGGTGTAGCCGGTGGTGTAACCGACAGGTTGAATCGGGCGGGCGCGGAAGGGCACGGGCTTGGCCGGATCTGAGATGTACTCGTCAAATTCGGCGTCTCCGGCTTTTGGTGTAGTGAAACCCAGCTTCAAACCCGCAGTGAGATAGAGCGGCGTCGGTTTCACAGTACAACCGCTGGCGCAGCCGGCACGGCCACACGGACAATCGCCGCCATGTGTTGGTGCCGGTCTCAAACGCGGCCACCGGCGGAATGTCGGCTTTAGGCGCGCCATCTTTCAGGTACTGGTCCAGAAACGGCCGCAGAATGTTCTGCCGGAAGTAGAGTCCGGTATCGCTGTTGAACTTCAAGGCGCCGAGCGTGCTGCCGTCGTCGATTTCCTGCCCGTGATGCCACGGGCCCATCACCAGAAACACTTTATCGTTGTTTGTGTCCTTCGGTTTGATGGCCTTGTAAACCGCGATTGCGCCATAAATGTCTTCCTGGTCCCACAGGCTGTGCACCAGCATCACCGGCACCTTCAGCGGTTGGGCCGCAAGAATCTGGTCCATCGCCTGGTCGCGCCAGAAGGCGTCGTAAGCGGGATGCTCAAGAATCTTCCGCCAGAATCCAACCTGCTCGAGTCCGCGGATGCGCCCCAGTTCTCCGGCTGATCCGGCCTGCATGAACATGTCGTAGTCGTCGTAGTTGCTGCTCCACCACTTGGCGTCGTTCTTGCGCGTGGCTTCCTGTTCGTAGATGTACGACATATTCTGCTGGCGGAAAGGCGCCATTGTGAAACCAGTCGTCGCCCATCCAGCCGTCAACCATGGGATTCATCGGCACCGCAACTTTCAGCGCCGGATGCGGATTGACCAGCGCCATCAATGGCAAAAAGCCATCGTACGAAATGCCGAGGATGCCGACCTTGCCGTTGCTTTCCGGAATATTTTTCACCAGCCAGTCGATGGTGTCATAGGTGTCGGTGGAATGATCGACGGGCGTGGGATTCTGCGGCCCGTGCAAGGGACGGTTCATCACATAGTCGCCTTCGGAGCCATATTTCCCGCGTACGTCCTGCACCACGCGGATGTAGCCGCCTTCGACGATCACCTCAGTGGCGTTGTCATAGCCGTTCAGGATCGAGCCCAGGTGGGAACTGGGGGCAGCGTTCGTTTCCTCTCCGCCGCGCGGATCGTGGCTGGTAAGCTCGTTCGCGCTATAAGGCGTGCGGGTAAGAAGGATGGGCGCGCCCCTGGCTCCCTTCGGTATGAGAATGACGGTGTACAGCTTCACTCCGTCGCGCATGGGAATCATTACTTCCCGCCTGACGTAGTCAAAGCTGTCGGTCCTGGGCTCAAACTGGTTCGGCGTTTCGCTGGGATACGAAGGGTACAGCGCGGTCGAAGCGTTCTGCGCCGCTAACGTTTGTACCAACACTGCGAAAAGACATCCTGTGATGGCAACCTGGAAGATTCGTTTGCCCAAACGGTACGTCTTCACCAATCCCAACTTTCCCATAGACTCGCCTCCCGCGAAGAATTTGTGGACGTAACCGTAGCCAATCTGCGACCTTCGCACGCGAACGCCCGAGGTCCGAAGTCTGACGCCCGAAGTCCGACGCCCGCTCTCAGGTCAACGCCCGGTCCAGATGGCTATAACCGCCGTCCACAAAAATATGCTGGCCGGTGGTGTGCCCGGATTTGCCCGAGAGCAGAAAAATCGCCATGGCGGCAATCTCGTCCGCAGTCGTCATGCGCTTGCCCAACGGGATTTTCGAAAGAATGGCGCTGAGTTTTTCCTCGGGATTCGGAAACGTGGCCAGCCACTCCCGGTAGAGCGGGGTCATCACTTCAGCCGGAAGAATCGTATTGACGCGGATGTTGTACGGCAGGAGTTCCGCGGCCCATTCCCGCGTGAGCGCCATCACAGCGCCTTTTGAGGACGCGTAGCCGGAAGTGCCGCCCTGTCCGGTGACTGCGGTTTTCGATCCGATATTGACGATCGCTCCCTGGGCCCGCTTCAAATGGGGCAGGGCGTAGTGCGCCATGCTGTAGTAATGCACCAGGTTGCGTTCGAGCGATGCCACGTATTCGCGCGGACTTCCCTGCTCCAGGCCGACTTTGTCGTTACGGCCTGCATTGTTGACCAGCGCATCAAGGCGTCCGAATGTTTTGACCGTCTGCTCCACCGCGCGGGAGCAGTCCTCGGGATTCGCGAGCTCGACCGTGACCAGGCCGCAGGCCGCGCTCTGGCTGCGCACCTCGTTCTGCAGCTGCGCGCCGGCTTCGGCGTCGCGATCGACGATCACCGGCACCGCGCCCTCGGCGGCGAGCAAGCGCACGATGGCCGCGCCGATTCCCTTGGCCCCGCCGGTCACGATGACGACTCTGTCTTTCAGTTCCAGGTCCATGCCGCTTCAGGTCCGCCCATCAACCGTGGAGATTGAAAAAGCCTCCATCGATCGGATAATCCACTCCAGTGATAAACGACGCCTCATCGGAACACAAGAAGAGCGCCAGTGAAGCGACTTCCCCCGGTTCCGCCATTCTTCCAATCGGCTGCGTCTGCGACAATTTCTCGAACATTTCCCGTTCGCGCCCAGGATAAGTATTGCGGAGGTAGTTATCGACAAAGGGAGTGTGCACGCGGGCCGGCGAGATGCAATTGCAGCGGATCTTGTAAGCCAGGCAATCCCGTGCGGCCGAATAAGTCATCGAGATCACGGCGGCTTTGCTCATGGAATAGGCAAAGCGGTCGGCAAAGCCCAACCGAACCCGCTATGGACGCCATGTTCAGGATCACGCCCCCGCCCTGTGCCTTCATGGAGGCAACCGCGGCCTGCATGCAGTTGTAGTAACCCTTTACATTCACGCGAAACACACGGTCGAAATCCTCTTCTGTCGTGCTCTCCACCGTGCCAATGTGCGAGATGCCCGCATTGTTCACCAGGATCGACAGCGGCCCGTGTGCGGCCAGCTGGGTGAACATCTCCTTGACCAGTTTCTGGTCAGTGACGTCACAGGCGCAGACCGATGCTTTTCCTCCTGCAGAAATAATCTGCCGGCAAGTCTCTTCCGCGGCGCCCAGGCTGACATCCAGCACCCGCACCGTGGCCCCGTGTGCGGCAAACTTCACGGCAATGGCCTGTCCGATGCCGCTGCCTCCCCCGGTCACCAGGGCAACTTTGCCGTCGAGTCTGAGATTGGTACTGGCTTGCGCTTGACTCAGAGCGAGACGCCTCTCTTCCACGGGATGAAATCATTTTGAGCGTTCAGCTCGGCCTTCGTCCTGATCTCGCCGCTGGCCACCTTGATGACCAGTTCAAGGATTTCCTCACCCATGCGCTCGATGGTGGTCTCGCCCGAAACTACGCCGCCGGTGTCGATATCAATAATGTCATTCATGCGCCGCGCCAGGGATGAATTGGTGGAGAGCTTGACCACGGGAGCGATGGGATTTCCCGTCGGCGTGCCCAGGCCGGTGGTAAACAACACGACGCTCGCTCCCGCGCCCACTTGCGCGGTCACGCATTCCACGTCATTTCCCGGCGTGCACTGCAAGTGCAGTCCCGGTTCGGTGGAGTATTCGGGATAGTCCAGCACGGCGGTCACAGGTGAAGTCCCGCCTTTTTTGGCCGCGCCGGCCGACTTCATGGCGTCGGTCAGCAGGCCGTCGCGAATGTTTCCCGGCGACGGATTCATTTCGAAGCCGGAACCCACCGATCGGGCGCGCGCCTGGTAGTCTCGCATCAACTTCACAAACCGGTCTGAGACTTCCTTTCGCGTGGCGCGATTGATCAACTCCTGCTCTACTCCGCACAATTCCGGAAATTCCGAAAGAATCGCCCGGCCCCCGAGGGCCACGAGAAGGTCGGCGGTATGTCCGATAGCAGGATTGGCCGAGAGCCCGGAAAATCCGTCCGAACCACCACACTTCAAACCCAGGCATAAACGGGAGAGCGGCGCCGGTGTGCGTCTGGCCTTGTTGGCTTCGACCAATCCAAGAAATGTCTTCCGGATGGCATCGGAAAGCATGGCCGATTCAGTGCCGCTTTGTTGCTGTTCCAGGATAACCACAGGCTTGTTGAGATTCGGATTGCGCTTCTCGATCTGGTTGCGCAGGATTCCAATCTGCGCGTTCTGGCAACCCAGGCTGAGGACTGTAGCTCCCGCGACGTTGGGATGGTTGATGTATCCCGCAATCAGCCCGCACAGATTGTTGGCGTCTTCTCGGGTCCCGCCGCACCCGCCTTCATGCAGCAGGAACTTGATGCCGTCGATGTTCTCAAACACGCGGGAGCGCTGCGGCTCGGAGCCATTTCCAGAGGAGCTGCCCGCCCCGGCCGCATCCAGCTTGCCTTCCCGGTAGAGCTTCGCCAGCTCGGCCACCTGCCGGCGATAGATTTGCGGCGCCGCAAAACCCAGCTCTTCTTCAAAGGCTTGCTTCAAAACGCCGATGTTTCTGTTCTCACAAAACACCAGGGGAACCACCAGCCAGTAGTTGCGCGTGCCCACCTGGCCATCGGGCCTGGCATAACCTGCGAACGTCCTCTCCTTCCAGCGCGAAATATCAGGCGCCTGCCAGCGGTACTGGCCCGACTGCTCGTGGAAATCAGAAGCCTGGTGCTGAACGTTGCTGGTAGTCAGCCTCTCGCCCCGTTGAATGGGTTTCGCGGCTTTGCCCACCAGCACCCCGTACATGATTACGGCGGCGCCGGCGGCCAGGTCCTGGGTTGCGAACTTATGCTTGGCAGGCACGCTCGAAACCAGCGTGTAGGTGCTGCCGGCGAATTCAATCTGCTCACCCTGGCTGAGGTCGGTAAGCGCAATCAGGACATTGTCCCTGGAATCGAGTTGCAGGACCCGGTCGGGCATCGCCGTCTATTGTAGAACAGCACAGATGAACTCATCTCTTTGATCCCTGTTCGTGTCCTGACAGTGCTGGTTGTCTTTGCGTCCTTTTGCGCCTCCTTTGCGCCCTTTGCGGTAAGACTTTGATCTTGTCTGAATCGTTCAAAAATCTTAAACCGCAAAGTTCGCGAAGGAAAGCCGCAAAGGACGCCAAGAGTAGTGAATCAGGGCTGACCGGCGGAAAAAATCTCAGCCACGCACCGGCGATCTCAACTTCCAGAATCGTTGCGCGTTCCCTCCCAGGATCGCTTCCTGCGCCGGGAGCGACCGGCGGCCCATATAATCTTTCACCACTCCTATCGCCCTGGCATACGACGCAGCCACGGTGCACACCGGCCAATCAGATCCAATCATTAGGCGCTCCGCTCCAAAGCATTCGAAGGCAACGTCCAGATAGGGCGCTATGTCCTCGGGCTTCCACCGCTGCCAGTCCGCCTCCGTCACTAACCCCGACAATTTACAAAAGACATTCTGAAACGCTGCCAATTCCTGAATTCCTCTCGCCCAGGGCTGCAGCCTTCCGCTCTTGATCGGAGGTTTGGCCAGGTGGTCCAACACAAAACGCTGGCGGGGAAATTGACGCACGAACTCGGCCGCTACGGGCAGATGTTTTGGGTAAATCAGAATGTCGTAGGCCAGATTGAACTCTTCCAGAACAGAAATGCCGCGCAAAAATTCCGGCCGCAGCAGGAATCGTTCGTCGGACTCCCCCTGCACCACGTGGCGAACGCCAACCAGTTTGGGATTATGGGCAAAAGCCTGCAACTGCGATCGCACGTCTGGAGACTGCAAATCCACCCATCCCACGACGCCCAGAATAAATGGCGACGACGCGGCCAGTTCGAGGAGCCATCGCGTCTCCTGAATCGTCTGCCGCGCCTGTACCGCAACGCATCCCTGAAACTCCGCCCGCTCCAGTTCGGGTTGCAGCGCATCAGGCAGGAAATCACGGCGCAGCGCTGCCAGCGAATCGTCGATCCAGTCATACTCGCGCGGATCATAGATCCAGAAGTGCTGGTGAGCGTCAATGTGCATGGCGGTCAAGTTTTTCAAACACTAGCCCGGATACCAGACCCGGCGTGGGTCGGCTTCGTCTCGCTGATAAGTCCAGGCTTCCTCAATCAGGCGTTTCAGATCGAAGGCTGGCCGCCAGCCCAGCAGGAATTTCGCTTTGCTGTTGTCCAGCCAGGTTGACCAGAAGGGTGTTTCGATCTCCACCGAGGGAAGCCCTCGGGTCTCCTTCAGATAGTCAGCCACGTGCCGGTAATCCACCGGTTCGTCCATGCAGATATTGAAAGTCTGCTGGTGGGCTTTGGGATGATCGAGGGCGCGTACGATGGCCGCCACCAGGTCGCTTACGTGCACAAAGTTGCGCTGCACCGGCTTCCCTTTCGGGTCGAGCATGAGCGGTACCGCTCCGCTCTTCACATACTCGTCGGCGCGCTTCGCGCCCACCAGGTCGCGCCATCGTGGCCCTCCGAAAACGTCTTCGCCAAACGACAAAGAATATTTGAAGTCGTCCTTCTCCATGATCCAGGGCGCCCGCAAACAGCAACCCGAGAGGTTGTACTGGATGAAGTATTGCTCCAGCATCACTTCTTCGAGAACCTTGGAGAGCGCATAGCAGCCGGGATACGCGCTGTGTTTCTGTTGTTCTGTGACTGGCACGGGATGAGGGTAAAAGAAATGTCCCAGCGCGGCGTCGCCACCGATGAGAATAATCTGTTTGAATGCGGTGCTGGCACGGCACTCTTCCAACAGCCAGAACAGGCCCTTGACGGTCACGTCCATCACGTCATCGGGAGTTTCCTTGCAGGTGGCGCAGTGCAGAACGTGGGTGATTCCTTGCATGGCCGAGTGCACAACCGCGCGGTCCGAGATCGTTCCGCGCACGACTTCCAGGCGCTCCTCAGGCTCCAGCATCCGGTTATGACATAGCGCCCGAATCCTCACATCGTGGTCCGACTGCAGAATGTGGGCAATGAAATGGCTGCCCACCTTGCCCGCGGCTCCGGCAACCAGGATGCGCTTCATGGGTCTGGCCATACTGATCGGTAGATCATACAGCGCGCATCAAATCGCAGTCAGCAACGTGTGATCAACGCAGAATAAGCAGGAACAAATCGACCAGAGGCAGGACTGTGAGCAGACTCTTAGTTCGACGATTGGACCTGCATGGTTTCATCGATCCAGAACTGGGCCGGTGCACCGGCGCTGTCGCGGGTGGCAGTCACACGAAAGCCGCTGGAAGTAGTCGCTACGTCGTATGTGTAAGGCGGCCGCTGTCTCTCGATGGTGATGTATTTCCCTTCAGTCAATTCATCAAGAGATGCGTACTTTTGTTCCGTGGCGAAGTATGCCCGCTCGGCGTTGGCGATGCTGATGAGATCGTTCTTCACGCCCACTATGTTCGCCGTTCCGGTTGGAGTGCCGGCCCCGCCGGGCGCCGACGCTTCCTTCAACTGGATGGAGTAGAGATACATCCCCACCGCCATCACAATGACGATTCCCAAGAAGCCTAAGGCTCGACCCATGGCTCCCTCCTTATCCTGTCATTCCATAGCGAAACCGCCCGGGAGACAAGTAACCATGGTGCGATGCCCCGGCGGCCAGGGAAGCGGCAGGAACTGCCTGATCTGCCGCACTTTAAGTTGGAATGGTCACAAGGAAGCAGTCAGCGCAGTGTGGGTCGGACACTCCTGTCCGACGCTCTCGAGGTTGACTTCGGTTTTGGGTGGACGTCGTTGACTGCCCGGCATGGTACGCAAAGTCGAAGTCAAATTCAGGATCAAACCCAAGGTCAAACCCATAGTCAGAATCAAAAGGCGTCGGACAAGAGTGTCCGAACCACACATGGCAGCTGTACTAATCCTTGCTGGTTTTCTTGGCAGTCAAATCGCAGGTCTGCTTTACCCGTGCAAGGTCCAGGCCGGCGGGTGAAAATTCCGCGATCTCAGGTCCGTTGCGGCCGCGGATTTGCACTTTGAAAATGCGGGCCCCGATCAGTTCGCGAGTCGTGCCTTTGTCCATGGAGAGGAAACGGTTGCGAACCCAGTTCCAGCCGTGGTAACTGTGCGTGTCGTCAACCCGCACC
>CAWDFW010000032.1:0-31244 GCA_963801595.1 Terriglobia bacterium
TACCGGCTCACTTCCAGCAGCAAATGATCTTTGAACTCTGTCTTGAGCCGGGGAGCGGCATCTGCCGTGGCTTCTACCGTCCCCAGGTCTTTGTCTTCAGCGTAGGCGCGTACGTGATAGCTCCCGGGGGTAAGTCCGCGCAGTTCGATCTCGCCTTTCCACGGTGCGGACGAAGGAGCAAAAAACGCGTAGTACATCTTTCCATCTTTCTCGATCGCGTAACCTTCCGGCGTGTCGTACCCGTAAACGTAGAGATTGCGGAACGTTCCCTTCGAAAGCATCTTCTGGTTGTAGATGCCGATCCACTTCTTCCAGTGTTCTTCTTTCTCCGGAGTCAGGGCCACGGCCTTGTATTTCGGTCCGGGATCGGGCCATACGAACTTTGTTCCCACCACGCCGCCCGCGCCGATGGTCGAGGCGAAGTCCTCTCCGTGCTCGCGCCAGTTGTTGCCGATGCGATCCATGGTCGGAGAGTTCGACGTGATCGCCATAGACCGCGGACTCCGGCCCCAGCAGCGCTTTGTACATCTTGATGCGGCGGCGCACCTGCACCGCGCCCACCGGATCAGCCGTCACGGCCTGGTCGATAAACGGCAGCCAGGCCAGCGAAGGCGGCGTGCCGCACGGACAGCTCTGGGTCACGCTCTCCGGCTTCAGGGCGCGGCTGGTCTGAAAGATGGTCTTGTACACGTCGGCCATCGCGTTGACCGAATCCTGCGGAGACTTGTGATGGTGTGCCGGGTTGTAGCACATGGGCACGCTGTAAATATTGTCCAGCTTCGACCCGTCGAATCCCCACTCGCCGATAAATTTCTCGGTCAGCTTCTTGAAGTACGCCTGCACCTCAGGCACCGCCGGACACAGCGCCGCCAGGTCGCGCGTCATGCGCGCATGCTTTCCGTTCTTGTCGAGAATCAGCCACTCGGGATGCTCCTGCGCAATCTTCGACACGATGTACTTGTGCGACTCCCATCTGCCCTGGCCGTCTTCCACGCCTAGCGGCAGCCACCACAACTGCACCAGCATGCCCTGCTTGTGGAAGTCATCCGTCATTTTCTTGATGGAGTCGCCGGGAAAGGTGTCCGCGCGCGGATTCCAGTCGCCGTAAGTGTCGAACCAGCGATCGTCGAGCGTCGCCCACTTGATGCCAAACTCTTTTAACTTGGGGACCGTGCCCAGCATCTCTGCCGGCGTAACGTTGAATTCATAACCCCAGCCGCACCAGCTCACGTTGTATGCTTCGCTCGAGGGCTTGGGAATCTCCCATCCTTCTTTCTGCAGCACGCTCGACCACAAATGCAGCGGCTCGTAAAAATCACCGGAGTACACGGCGACAAAACTACGCGGCGTGGAATAAGTTTCACCAGGTTTGAGCGTGGTATCGCAGCAATGTCCACGCCCGCGTTGACGCCACCATCCGCCCCCACTTTGACCGGCAGTGACAGCGTCAGCGGCAGGGTTTCCACATGGCCCACGGCCTCGCCAACCGTGCCGGTCCAGAACGCCACCACCGGAATCCCGCCGCCATAGCCGCCTTTCACCGCCGCGCCCATCAGGTTGGGTTGTGCGAAAGTGCGGCCCAGTTTCACCGACATCGTCCTTTCCCCAGTCGTAGCTTGCCCCCAGGTAACTCCACATGTCATAAGGCTTGGCATTCTTCTGCGCCAGGCCGGCATCGAATTTGTGCTGCTGCTCGACGACGCTGTCGATGTGAATGTCTTCTGTGCCTGCGTTTTTGTATGCGGCACTCGAAAGCAGCAGGGTGGGAAACGCGTCATAGACTTCGACCTGCAGGGTACGCTGGATGCTGGAGCCGGAAGAGGCCTGCGCCGGGATTTCCAGACGCTTGCCCCGGCCCAGCTTGCCCACGCTGTCCTCGACTTTGGACGCACCCAGGTCCAGCGTGAACTGAACCGGCTTGCCATCAAGCACCAGAACATCGCTGCCACCGGCGCCGACCTGGTCCAGTGTGAGCCTCTGGTCGCCCTTAAGCAGCGCTGCCTGTATGTAGCCCAACGGCAGTATCTGGAACTCGGCGGCACTTGTGGTCAGCACAATCGGCCCGCCCGGCTTCACTTCTACCTTGATCTGCGAAGGTGGTTCCGGCGCCGCGCTTTCTGTCCGGGCGGGCGGACGGCTGCAGCCCGCGCTCAGCAAGCAGATTGCGGTGAGCGACAAAAACACACCTCGAATGATTGTCCGCTGCGGCGAAACTTTCTCCCTGCACTCAGTGTTCATCATTTCGCTCCCTTGCCCATGCCCTTGAAACCCAGGCCCTTGAACCGGCTGAACATCTTCTCCGCGTTCAGGTGATAGATTTTTTCCAGCACCGGATCCGGCAGATCGAGGCCGTATATCTCCCACCGCCCCTGCCCCGGAAATCCCCAGGGATCGAACGACTCATCCGCGGTTTCCAGCCAGCGGAAGTGATTGCGGTACATCTCCTCATCCATCCCGTTATCGGTGCCGAACATCACGCGGTCCTGATATTTCAGGAAAAATTCGCGCGTCTGCCGCGGCTGCCGGCCTAATTCAGCTTCCCGCGCGCCAAACTCCACCATGACATTGGGATGCTCATCGAGCATGCGCGATACCCAGGGCAGATTCTCCGGCCAGCCCATATGCAGGGAAACAAAACGGGTCTCGGGATGGCGGGCAAAAACCCGATTGCGCGCCTCCAGCAACTCCTCCAGCTTGGGATACTGCGGACCGTAAAAGCTCCAGTCCGGATGCTCGGTCAATTCCTCGTAACGCTCATTCTTGCCGTCAGTGGGAAGGAAGAAGGCTTCCGGATCGCCGGTATGGATCGAAACCGGAATGCCCAGGCGCCCGCATTCGCGCCAGACCGGGTCCAGCCGCGGGTCGTCGATGGCCAGCAGCTTACCGGACTTGAGCCGCACTCCCAGTCCCAGGTCTTTCAGAAACTTGAGCCCGCGAGCACCTCTGGCCACGGCATCGTCCAGCTGCTTCACCATCTCCTGGCCGAAATCCGGGTCGTCAACCTTGCTCCAGTCCAGTTGGGTGAAGACGATGAACCGCCCCGGATAGGGCTTCACCATCTCGTCGATCACGTGCTGCAACTTGTCGCCCCACATGCCGGTCAGAATCACCACGGTTTTCACGTTGGTGTTGTCCATGACCTCGACCACCCGCTTCGGGTCCATGTGTTCATCAATTCCGGCCGCATCGTTGACGTGATTGTGCACGTCGATGACATAGAACTTCGCCCGGGGGACCTGGTGCGCCGGCACGTGCAGCATCTGGACGGGATGGAAATCCCGCAGCAGGAGCGTCTTCTTCTGCTCGGCGTCGGCAGCCGCCTTGTAGCCGATCTGGGCGGATGCCGCCGCCGGCGGCTGCGCGGCTGCCGGGCCTGCAGTCTGTGCCCGGGCTCCCGCGACACCGAGAAGAAGCGCCAGCACCAACGTGGTACTCGAGCTCATGGAAACCTCCAGTCTTCCGCGGCTTGCACCTATAGCAATAGAACGAAAGAAAAAGTAAGCAATCGCAACTATACAACAGTCGCCCAGCCTGATTCCCGAAAAAGTATCGTGGCCCATCTTCACCTCCGCCTTGCAGTCCTGTGCAAAAAAGGCTGCCAACCGCCCCTTCAAGTCTGGCATCTTGATAACAGCAACTATATTTAAGAAGAGAAGAGGTAAAGGCAATGAGATCGCGCAAAGACAAGGTTCTTATGAATATTCTGTTGGGCACGGGGGTCTATTTATTGGATTCCTGGCGCAATCGTATGGGCGGAACGGTGGAAGACCTGCGGTCAAAAGCGCAGGATACCTATGAAACCGCGGCTGATCGGGTCAGCCGGGCTACTGACATCATCCGGGGCGAGGACAGCCACGTGATGAGTACCGCCGTCGCTGGATTGCTGGGACTGGGCATCGGCGTAGGTCTCGGTTTGCTGCTTGCTCCGGCCAGTGGAGAAGAGACTCGGAGCAACATCGCCAGCAAGGCCCGCGACATCCGCGACCGCGTCTCGTCACGGGAGGCCGCGACCGGCACCTTCGGAGGATAGAAAACGGCGTCGGACCTCGGGCACCAGACTTCGGGCGTCGGACCTCAGACCTGGACATCAGCCCGGCGGATCATAGTCGGCGGATCTAGCGTCAAGCCAATCCGCCGCGAGCCTCGCTTGGTGCCAGCCCTACAGCAATGCCGAAGTCCGAGGTCTGGCGTCCGAGGTCCGACGTCCGTCTCACTTGCGCTTGTAGTGAATGGGCCAGACGACGGACCAGGTTTTGCCGCCGTCTTTCGATCCTTCCCAACTCCAATCGAACTCATCAGGGCTGATGTTTTTGAACACCATGCGTTGCAGGCCCTTGCTGCCGTCGGGACGCCTGACCTCGCGCCCCAGAATCATCTGCCCGTCCCGGAATTCGCCGGTGAAATCGAGGTAGCCGCCTTCATTGTCCACCCAGGTCTGCTTCCATTTGCCCGCGCGCACGTCGAAAATGGAAACGCTTCGTCCCCGCAGGTGCATGGCATCGCCGCCGGAGAAATTCTCTTCGACGACGCAGCCGTCCAGAATTCGCCGGATGCTGTTGCTTCCGTGGGCCGTCTCGCCCGGATTATTTCCCGGCCAGGTCAGGTCCCACTCGCCTGCCCAGAAGCCGAGTTGCTTCTGTTCCGGCTCTGAACAGGGCTTCGGTGGCGCTGCGGTGTTGCCTTGACGGGCGCCGGCCATGCAGGTCAGGATAAGAAGAATCAGGGCGATTCGGCAATTTCTCCACATCAGGGTCATGGCTCCTCCGCGGATGTCCTTGCCATCAGACGGCGATGCAGGAAAAACGGTAGCGAACCGGCACCTGACACCACAAACCACGTGGGGACAGCCGGCCCGGCCGTCCCGCGCGAAACTCTGCAGTTTGTTCGACCGCTCGCGCTCCCAGATTTCTGGCCAATCAACTCTTGTGATAAACCTTTACCCTTGAGGCTCGATCAAGCCATCTTCCTTTTTATCGCTGGCACTCTGGGCGGGGCCCAGAACTCGGTGGCCGGCGGAGGCAGTTTCGTAACCTTTCCCGCGCTTCTATTCGTGGGCGTGCCTCCCATTCTGGCCAACGCCACCAATGCGCTCGCTCTCTGGACCGGCGCCGCCGCTAGCGGAGGGGCCTATCGCAACCATCTTGACGTGCCCATCCGAATGCTGGCGCCCCTTCTGGCCGCCGGCCTGAGCGGCGGAATTATCGGAGCATTTCTTCTGCTCGGGACCCCCGCCCACACTTTCATGCGAGTGCTGCCCTGGCTGATGCTGGGATCTACCCTGCTGTTTACTTTTGGCGGTAAATTGGCACGCCGCCGTTCGCCGGGTGTTCCGCATGACGCCACCATCACGGTCATCGTGCTCGCATCCGTCTTTGAACTGGTAGTTGCGGTGTACGGCGGTTATTTCGGCGGGGGGATTGGCATCGTCAACCTGGCCATGCTGGCCGCCGTGGGCATGACCAGCATTCATGCCATGAATGCTCTCAAGAGCATTCTCGGAATCGCCATCAACGGCGTGGCCGCGCTCGTATTCATTGTGAAGGGGGCGATTTACTGGCCGCAGGCCATCGTCATGATCGCGGGCGCGCTGGTGGGCGGGTATTTCGGGGCCCACTACGCGCAAAAGCTGCCCCAGTCCTGGGTGCGTGCATTTGTGATTCTGGTGGGAACCGGCATGACGGTGTACTTCTTCGTCAGGGCCTACGCGTAGGAATTGCAGATCTCAGATTTGCCGGTCCGCCCCCGATCGCTCAACCTGAAATCTGCAATCTCCAATCGCATTCTGCTTCGACTACTGCAACGGCTCCGACATGTGTTCGTGCACGATCATCCACTTGCCCGCCTGCTTTTCAAAGATCAGGGTCCAGCGCAGGGTGGCCATTTCGTGCTTGCCGGCGGTGGTAACCGCGTCTTCCTTGACCGTGGTTGTGGTCCACGTCAGATTGCCGTCGGTGTGGATCTGGGTGTCATCGCCCAACGTCAGCTTCAGGCTCTTGTATCCCTTCAGCAGTTCGGTTACGCCTTTCTCGTACTCGGCCCAATTGCTGTACTTCAGGGGCGCGATGTCGAAGAAGTTGTAGTCGCCGTGGTCGTAGTACTGGGCCATGTCGGCGGCGTTACCCGCACTCCAGCCGTCCAGAATTTTCTGCAGATAGGCCTTGTCCGGAGCGCCGGATGAAGTTGTCTTCTTGGGCTTGGGTGCAGCCAGAGTCGAAAAGCTGAGTGCGAGCACACAGAACAACGTGGTCAAAACGCGCTTGTACATTGATGTTCCTCCCATGCGGCGAGGAATTGTCGCACAGGCGAGCGGAAAGCTCAAAGCCCTCCACGAACCACGTGGGGACAGCCGCCCCCGGCTGTCCAGCGGAGCAAAGCTCCGCTATTCTTCGTGCCGGCAAGCCGCTGTCGAGCTCTGCTCGACCAGGACAGCCGAGGGCGGCTGTCCCCACGTGGTCACCCCGGTTTCCTCGTTTGACGCTTTTCCACAGCACACGCTAAAATGGTTGAGTTTGCCTGTACTCACGGCTCCGTTCTGGAGCCGTCCCGCATTCGTTGCCTAAAGCGCCGACGCGGAAAGCAAGCACAGGAAATTCAGCAGGTTCCCGGCAATCGCGCCAGGCCGCGACGGGCACAAGATTGGACGGAGGCATAAGTATGTACGCGGTCATCCGCGCCGGTGGTAAACAGTACCGGGTGGCGCCCGGCGATGTGATTCGGCTGGAGAATCAGGGCAGCGGCACCGACGGGAAAATCGAGTTCAACGACGTGCTGGCCGTCTCCGGCGAGCCCGGCCAGATCGCGCGCCCGGAATCCAGTCGCGCTGGTGACCGGTGAAGTCGTGGAACAGGGCCGAGGCGCAAAGATTCTGGTCTTCCATTACAAACGCAAAAAGCAGTACAAGAAGCTGCGCGGACATCGCCAGGGATATACCGCGGTCCGCATCACCGAGATCGCCTACGACGGCCAGAAATTCTCCGCTCCCGACCTCCCGAAGAAAGAAGCAAAACCAAAGAAGGTCAAGCCGGTCGAGGTAGAACACGCACCCAAAGTCGAGGCGAAGGCGGCAAAGACGTCCGGCAAAGAAAGCAGCAGCCAAGAAAGCAGCGCCCAAGAAGTCGGCGCCGAAAAAGAAAAAGTACGCAGGCATCTCGCCGGCAATCCGGCGGACATCCTGCCGGCCCGGTTAACGGGCCTGCAGCAGAATTTGAAACCAGAAACTGGAAACTGAAAATCAATGGCACATAAAAAAGGTCTAGGCAGTTCACGAAACGGACGCGACTCCAACGCGCAGCGGTTAGGCTTCAAGGCTTTTGGCGGACAAATCGTCCCCGGCGGCACCATCATCGTGCGCCAGCGCGGCACCCGGGTCAAACCCGGCCTCAACGTCGGGCGTGGCAAGGACGACACCCTCTTCGCCAAGATCAGCGGCCGCATCAAGTTTCTCGACAAGGGTTCGATGGGCAAGTTCGTCATGATCGAACCGCTGGAAGCGAAGTAGCGTTCGGAAATCAATCAGAGGGTCGCCCGAGAGATACGCGGCCCCAAGCCTCGGCGCGGGCCGGGGCATTTTTATTTAAGCTGTCGAGCTCTCAGCCATCAGCTCTCAGCGCAAAATCTCCGCCGAGCTTTGCTCGGCCAGGACAGCCGGGGGCGGCTGTCCCCACGTGGTTCGTGGCTGGGCTGACGACCGACGACCGACGACTGACGATTGTGTTCATCGACGAGGCGAAAATCCGGGTCAAAGCGGGCGACGGCGGCAACGGCTGCATGGCCTTCCGCCGGGAGAAGTACGTCCCGCGCGGCGGCCCTTCGGGCGGAGACGGCGGCAAGGGCGGCGACGTCATCATGGAGTCCAGCGAGCGCCACAATACGCTGGTGCACTTCCGCTTCAATCCGGAATACAAAGCGCAACGCGGACGCCACGGAGAAGGCTCCAACCGCACCGGCCGCGAGGGCGTGGACGTCCTTCTGAAAGTGCCGGTGGGCACGATCGTGTACGACGACGAAACCGGAGAGAAAGTGCACGACTTCTCCCGCCCGGATGACCGTATCGTCATCGCTTGCGGAGGCCGGGGCGGTCGAGGAAATGCGCGCTTCGCCACATCGACTCATCAGGCCCCGCGCGAGCACGAGCCCGGGCCGTCCCGGCGAAGAGCGTGTCTTCCGCCTGGAACTGAAGCTGCTCGCCGATGTCGGCCTGGTCGGCTATCCCAACGTGGGCAAGTCCACGCTGATCTCGCGCATTTCGGCGGCCCGGCCGAAGATCGCGGACTATCCCTTCACCACCTTACAGCCCAACCTCGGCGTGGCGGTCGTCGGCCAACCGCCGGACGAGAAAAGCTTCGTCGTCGCCGACATTCCAGGATTGATCGAAGGCGCCCACACCGGTGCCGGACTGGGCACGCAGTTCCTGCGCCACATCGAACGCAATCGCCTGCTGGTCCACCTGGTGGATGTTTCCGACGCCAGCGGCAGGCCCGATCCGGTCAAAGATGTGGAGGTCATCGCCGAAGAGCTGGCCAGCTTCGGAGCTCATCTCGACGAAAAGCCCGTCATCATGGTGGCCTCCAAGATCGACGTGGCCAACAAAGAGAAACTCGCGAAGCTCAAACGCTATTGCAAGAAGAAAAACTCTGGAGTTATTTCCCATTTCCGCCGTGACCGGCAAAGGGATCGATGATCTCAAGTACGCCATCGCAGACAAAGTGGAAGAGCTTCGTTCCCAATCCGCCAGCCCCGAACCTTCTGAGAACTGAGAACCCACAACTGAGAGCTGTTCTTATTCAGATCCCACTTGGAATGAGTTCCGGTCCAACTCAGCCCCTCTTGTACAGATCTTCAACTGCCTTGTGCACCCTGTCCGAAAGCGCTTCCATGTTCCGCAAAGTGTAGCCTGCCGTCGAAATCGGCTGTCCCACCCGCATTTCCAAAGGCCGGCACTTAATGTGATAGGTGTTCATCGGCAGCAGATTCGAAGGTGCCTACCAGCGCCACCGGCACGATATCGACCTGCGCTTTGATCGCCAGAAATAAAGCACCGGGTAAAAAGGGCTTGATCTTGCCATCGGGCGTGCGTCCCCCTTCGGGGAAGATCACCAGGGGCACGCCGCTTTTCAGGCTCTTCAGCGCGGCGCGGATGCTGCCGATCGAGCGCGATGGGTTCTGCTGGTCCACACAGATTTGCCCCGAACGCTTGAGGTGCCACCCCACAATTGGATACGACAGCAATTCTTTTTTGAACGCAATGCGGAACTCAAAGGGCAAATAAACATACAACACGGGAATATCGAGCGCGGAAGCGTGATTGACCGCGTAAACATAGGGCTTCGAGGTGTCGATCGCATCCAGCCCGGTCACTTTTGTGGGCGAGGCAATCGTCTTCATGATCAGCCAGGACCAGAAGCGTGCAAAGCCATGCAGGATGCGCCCCTGGTTTCCGAACAACGACACCGGAATGGAGACAATGCCCAGGACGACGGTGTACATCCAGATGAGGGGATCGAAAATGAGATATGAGCGCAGACGGCTGGCCCACCCGTAGCGCCGGGAAACGGCTGCCGTCGCGGGTTGCGAGGGTTTCAGGCGAGGGGTGGCCTCCGCCGCCTCCGCCGCGCTGTCCATCTCGATAGGTGTTTTCGCCGCTGGCACTGCTTCTTAGATGCGCGCTCCGAGCAGTCGCATCGCCTCTCCTACAATGTATATCGATCCGGTAATAACCACCACAGCATCCGGCCGGGCGTGCGTTCGCGCCCGTTTCAAGGCGGTAGCCACGTCCGCGGCATCTTCGATCGGGATTGCAGTCCGGGACGCGGCTTGTCGAATGTCCTCGGCCGCGGCCGACCGGGGGTTGTCGGCGTGGGTCGCGATCACCCGCTCCGCCAGGGGGAACAGGATTTCCGCCATCTCTCCAATCGCCTTATCGCGCATCGCACCAAAAATAAAAATCAGGGGACGCTCCGGATAGCAAGCCGAGAGGGTGGAGCGCAGCGCCCACGCTCCCGCCGGATTATGCGCCACGTCGAATACATATTCGGGCTCGCCGGCGCTGGCGGGCATCACCTGGAAGCGTCCCGGCCAATAGGTTCCGCGAATACCCCGCTCGATCGAGCTGGCCGTCACTGGAAACCCTTGCCGGCCCAGTTCCTCGGCGGCCGCAATCGCCAGAGCAACATTCCGCAACTGGTGCCGCCCGATCAGAGGAGTTTCGACCAGGATCTGCTCGCCCATCACCTGCAGCGGATAACGTGAAACCGGACTCTTCCCGCCACCGGTCGCCATGTACTGGGCACTGGCCGGACTCACCGGCGGCACATACGGCACCGCATTCACCGCCCGCGCGCCCCGCTCCAGAATCCTGTTTCCGATCACGTCATTGGCCTGGGGCTGTTGCGGCAGCGTGACCACTACGCCGCCCGGACGGATGATCCCCGCCTTTTCGGCCGCGATCTCAGCCACCGTGTTTCCCAGAAATTTCTGATGGTCGAGCGAGATATCGGTGATGACACTGACTCAGCGGTTCCACCACGTTGGTTGCATCCAGGCGCCCGCCCATGCCGACCTCGAGCACCGCGATGTCCAGCTTCCGGCGCGCGAAGTGCTCGAATGCAATTGCCGTGAGCATCTCGAAAAAGCTGGGATGCCAGGGCAACTCGCCCTCGCTGACCAGGCGCTCCGCGGTGCGGTCCAGCCAGATCGTGGACCAGGGCAAAATCGTCGTCGCCGATCTGCTGCCCGTCGATCTGTATGCGCTCATTGATCCGTACCAGATGGGGAGAGGTATAAAGCCCGGAGCGCAACCCGGAAGCCTCCAGGATCGAAGCCAGGGTGGCTGCGGTCGATCCCTTGCCGTTCGTCCCCGCAATCAGCACGCTGGGAAAATGCCGCTCAGGATTATCCAGCGCGGCCAGCAAGACCCGCATGTGCGCCAGATCGAACTTGTGCGAGGGCGTCTGGGCCAGTTCATGGCCCAATGCGTACATGCGCGCGATGGCCGTTTCGTAGGAGGACATAGCTCGTCAGCCTTCAGCTATCAGCTTTCAGATTATCAGTTTGCAACTTTGGATTCGGATTTGCGTGATCGCGCTGCAGGGCTGAACCTGAGCGAACATGCCTCGAATGGAGCACGAAATCGAGTTAAGACTGGCCGAGGGCTGACGGCTGAGAGCTGACGGCTGCGACGGCTATGCCGCCGACTGGTCCATAAATTCCAACGCCCGCGAAATGTATGACTTTAACTGCCGGCGATGCACCACCGCGTCCAGCATGCCGTGCTCGAGCAGAAATTCACTGCGCTGGAAACCCTGGGGAAGCTTCTGGCGGATGGTCTGTTCAATCACTCGCGGGCCCGCGAATCCGATCAAGGCGCCGGGTTCGGCGATATTCAGGTCGCCCAGCATGGCGAAGGAAGCGGTCACGCCTCCTGTGGTGGGATCGGTCAGGATCGAGATAAACGGTACCTTGGCTTCATCGAGACGCGCCAGGGCGGCCGAAATCTTGGCCAGTTGCATCAGGCTGATCACGCCTTCCATCATGCGCGCCCCGCCCGAAGCGGAAACGATCACGATGGGCACGCGGGTTTCGGTGGCCTGCTCGATGGCCCGGGTTATGGCCTCGCCCACCACCGCTCCCATGCTTCCCCCAATGAACGCGTACTCCATCGAACTCACGATCACCGTGCGGCCCATTCAGTTTGCCGCGCGCATTGATTACCGCGTCTTTCAAGCCGGTGTCAGCCTGCGCCTGCTTCAGGCGCGCCGAGTACGCCTTGAGGTCCACGAATTTCAGCGGGTCGGTGGAGGTCAGGTTGGAATCGGAGACTTCGTATTCATTGTCATCCAGCAACTGGGCCAGGCGGGTGCGCGCATCGATGCGGAAATGCCGGTCGCACTTGGGACAAACGTTGAGGTTCTCTTCCAGGTCTTTTTTCCAGATGATCTGGCGGCAGGTCTCACACTTCACCCACAGCCCCTCGGTGCGCACCTTGCGCTCGCCCGAAGTATCCAGCTCACCGGCTTGTCGTTTGAACCATGCCATAAGTCAGTCGTCAGTCGTCGGTCGTCAGTCCTCAGTCGAAGGTCAAAACCTTTACTAGCCGTGTTTGGTCTCCGGCGGCGAAGGCCGAAGACCGACGACCGAAGACTGACGACCGGTTTTCTAGTACTCGATCCCTCTCTGCGCCATCACGCCCTTCTCGTAGGCGTGCTTGACCTGGCGCATCTCGGTCACGGTGTCGGCGACCTCGACAATTGTCGGATGGGCATTTCGCCCGGTCAAGATAATGTGCACCATTTCAGGTTTGCTCTTCAGAGTCTCCACCACTTGGGCGGGGTCGAGCATACCGTAGCTGATGGCGTAGTTGATCTCATCCAGGATGACCAGGTCCCAGGCACCGGAATTGATCGCCTGGGCAGCCTCCGCCCACGCCTCTTCCACCATGCGGACATCTTCCGGATCGGGCTTTTCCGTTCCCACCTTCACGAAGCCGCGGCCCATCTGCTTCATGACGAACTTGTCGCCAAACGCCTGCACCGCATCGAGTTCGCCGTAGTGCCACGAGCCCTTCAAAAACTGCAGCATCAGGACGCGCATGCCCTGCCCCACCGCCCGCAAAGCCGTGCCCATGGCAGCAGTGGTTTTGCCCTTGCCCGGGCCGGTATTCACGATGATGAGACCACGGCGGATGTCCGGCATACCGGCGAATCTTTAATTGTATCTGTTCCCGCCGAATGTAGGCGCGAGCGCCCCGCTCGTGCACCGTGCCTGATTAGTTGGCTGGGTGTACGACCCACGTGGGGACAAGCCGCCCTCGGCAGTCCGGCGGAGCGAAGCTCCGCTATTTCTCGTGTCGGCAACCCCTGTCGAGCTGCGCTCGACTGGACAGCCGTCGGCGGCAACCACGTGGCCATTTTGGCGATAAACCAGATGCCAGGCAAGAAAAAGCACGGGCGGTGACGCCCGTGCTCCATCGATGATTTTTCGGAGGTTAAGCGAGAAATTGCGGACTTACGGCATTTCGATGACAGAGTGCAGGTCCACTTTCTGGTCAGTGGCGGATTTCTCGTCCCCGATCAGCTGAATCGTGACCCGCAGGGCGTTGATCTCTTTCTTGACTTTGGCGACTTCCTGTTCTTTCGTCTTCAAGACTTCAAATGGATTCTTCATCGCAATCAATCCTTAAAAGGGGAGGGCTGAGTACACAGCGTTATTCTGCTGCCATCTCGACTCTAGGCTTCCAGAGCCCAATCTGGGAACATCACGAAGGTACACGCCTGAATTCCCGAATTGGTCTCAGTGCCCCAAGTGATAGGGGTGACCCTTTAGAATGGTGAACGCCCGGTAGAGTTGCTCCAGCAGGACCACCCGCGCCAGTTCGTGCGCCAGCGTCATCCTGCCCAGGGAGAGCACCAGCGTGGCCGCCTGTCGCGCCTGGTCGGTGAAACCGTCCGCCGCGCCCACCGCGAACAGCAGCGGAAGCGGATTCCGGTCCTGATAGCCGCCCAGAAATTTTGCCAGCTCTTCCGAGGAAAGCTGCTTGCCTTGCTCGTCGAGCAGCACCAGCGTATGCCGGGGCCGGGCATCGCGCGCGCACAGCCTCAATACCGACGCCTCGTCTTTGAGCGTGGTGCCTTCGACTTCGGCGTAGCGCGACAGACGCTTCAGGTATTCATCCGTCAGCGACTGGATGGCGGGTTCTTTGGTCTTGCCAATCCACGCAACTTTGAGTTTCACCAATGGGATTCAACCACAGAGAACACGGGGTGCACAGAGAACAATGGGCCAGAAATAGTCTGAAGGGCCGAGGTCTTAGAACAGAAACTCAGGCTCGCTTCTTCCTCAGGCCGCGCGCCGGGGCCCGTTTTTGCCTGGCCGGGCTGGCGACCAGTTCGGCCGGCTCCATGCGGCGCGCCGATTTCCACAGCCGCTCCAGGTCATAAAATTTGCGCGCCTTCTCGGAGAAAACGTGGACCACAAAATCCACGTAGTCGAGCAACACCCACTCCGCCTGTTTGTAGCCCTCGATGTGAGTTGGCCGCAGCCCGGCCCCTTTCAGGCGCAATTCCACTTCGTCGGAAATGGCCTGGACCTGGCGCGGATTGGTCCCGCTGCACACCACGAAATAGTCGGTGAACGCTCCCGACCCTTTTTCCAGTTCCAGTATGGTGATTTCTTCCGCCTTCTTTTCCAGGCAGGCACGGATGGCTTCGGAGACTTGTAGTTTTATCATCAGTAATTGGTCGTTAGTCGTTAGTCGTTGGTCACTGGTTGGCCAATCCATTGTAGCTGAGGTCCCGGAATCACCGGCGCCAGCCATGACTTTGGCCAAAGTCCAACAACCAAAGACCAACGACGATTCTCTGACGACCGACAACCGAAGACTGACGACTACCCATACAACCCTTCCTTCTTTATGTACTCTTCCACCGCCGCATCCACGAACTTGCGCAGCGGTTTCTTCGCCGCCACCGCTTCCCGGATCGCCGTGGCCGACACCGCCTGGTGCACGTTCTCCAGCAAATGGATGGTCGCGCCGCTCAGCACCAGGTCGCCCTTGGCCGGCTGTTTGGCGAAGGGTTGGCTCACGTTCCGTGGAGGCCGTATTTTCTCCGGCAGGGCATTGGCCACATCGGCCAGCGAATATCCGGGACGGCTGGCCACGATGAATTCACATTCGCGAAACAACGCCTCGGCCTGGTGCCAGTGCGCGATCTCGGCGAAGGCGTCCATGCCGATCAGAAAAAATACGCGGTCGATTTTCTTCAGCGATTCTTTCAGACGCTTCACCGTGTCAATGCTGTAGTTCGCCCCCGGCACAACGTCCTTTGCGGGCCGCCCCTTGCTGCCGGAGGCGGGAACCTCAACCACTCCGGGAGCCTCCAACACCGACGGGACAAACGCCTTCTCGCCCATGGTGGCCAGCACCACCATGGCGTAGCGGTGAAAATATGGGGTGACCGTCCGGCTCTGCTTGTGGGGCGGAACATTGGCCGGCACAAAGTGGATTCGGCCCAGATCAAAGCGCTCCTTCGCCGCCCGCGCCAGCGCCAGGTGTCCGTGATGAATGGGATCGAAGGTCCCGCCCAGCAGACCGATATTCATGGATGTGGGCGGCGCCGCCCAATCGCGTAGATCATTTGCCGATCAGCATAGTGTCCCGTTTTTCTACTGCCGCGCGCAAGTCCTGCAGGGGGATTAAGCTTTGAACTTTGCGACCTTTGCGGAGTTCCTTTGCGTCCTTTGCGGTTTAAGATTCTAAGATCTTTACCGCAAAGACTCGCAAAGGATGGCCGCAAAGGACGCAAAAGGGAACTCGAAAAGCCGTTGCTCGTCCGCCTCCGGGGTTGCCCAAGGCTCACGAATCTTTCGTTCATCTGCCCGAAAGCGTAGCCTCTATGTACTCCCGTAACTCGCGCCATCCCATTCTGGGAATTAAATTTAACTCATGCGAGCGAAGTTCCCCCTTCTTCGCAACCGCAACATCGCTCCGGCTCGGGCCCCAGTCCTCCGATACGGCGTCGCCGTTCTCAGCATTATTCTTGCCCTGATTCCGGCCTTTCTGCTCTCCGACGTGGTGGAGAGCCGCCTGGTGGTGTTCGCGGTTGCCATTATGGTCAGCGCCTGGTACGGCGGTTGGAAGCCGGGCCTGGTCGCTACCTCATTCGCCCTTACTGTCAGCGCGTATTTCTCGCTGGCCGGGGCGCACAATCCCTCCGACTACCGCCGCGCCATCATACATCTGGCGCTGTTCGTGTTCGTGGCCGGTCTGATTTGCTCCTTCAATGCCGCGCTGCGCTCCGCCCAGGAAGGACTGCGCCGCTCTGAAATCAACTTCCGGTCCCTGGTCACTCATGCTCCCTACGGGGTATGCCGCTGCGACTCCGCCGGCATCCTGCTCGACGTAAACCCGGCCCTGGTCGCCATGCTGGGCTACCCCTCGGGCGCGGAACTGGTGGGAAGCAATCTGGCCAATCTGTATGCCGATTCGCAACAGTGGTTCGGCCTGGCCGACTACCTGCGCTCCCTGCAAAAATTCCACGGCCTCAATGCCGACTGGGCGCGCCGGGACCGCAGCATCATCAGCGTGCGCCTCTCCGGACGCGCCTTCCGCAACGAAGCCAGCACCATCTTCTTCGAACTGTTTGCCGAGGACGTCACCGAGCGCCGCGCCCTGGAACAGCAACTGCGCCAGGCCCAGAAGATGGAAGCCGTAGGCCGTCTGGCCGGCGGCATCGCCCACGACTTCAATAACCTGCTGATGGTGATCTCGGGATACTCTGAGTTCCTGCTGGAGCACCTGGGCACCGATTCCACCCTGCGCGCTCATGCGCAGGAGATTGCCAACGCCGCCGATCGCGCCACCTCTCTCACCCGTCAGCTGCTGGCCTTCAGCCGCAAGCAGATGCTCGCTCCCAAGATTGTTGACCTGAACGGCGTGGTCACGGAAAACGTGAAAATGCTGACCCGCCTGATCGGGGAAGATATCGATCTGGTCATGGTACCGGGCCCGGACATCGGCGCCGTCAAAGCCGATCCCGGCCAGATCGAGCAGGTCATCATGAACCTGGCGGTCAACGCCCGGGACGCCATGCCGCACGGCGGGAAGCTGACCATCGAGACCGCCAACGTCACCCTGGACGCCAACTACGCCCGCTTCCATGCCCCGGTGAAGCCCGGGGACTACGTCATGCTCGCCATCAGCGACACTGGCATGGGCATGGACGCCGAGACCCAGGCCCACATCTTCGAGCCCTTCTATACCACCAAAGGATTGAAGGGGACCGGGCTCGGATTGTCCACGGTGTACGGCATCGTCAAGCAAAGCGAAGGCTACATCTGGCTGTACAGCGAAGCCGGCAAAGGCACCTCGTTCAAGATCTATCTGCCACGCTTCAGCGCCACCGGAGAAGCCCTGGCCACGCAGCCTGCTCTGGCTGCGGATGCGGACCAGCCCAGCCCCGGCCACGAAACCATCCTGCTCGTCGAAGACGAAGAGAATCTGCGCCGTCTGGCACGCCAGTCCCTCGAAACCCAGGGATACCGGGTGATCGACGCTCCCGACGGCGCCGCCGCTATCAAGATTTCCCAGGCACACAAAGGCCCCATTCACCTGCTGTTGACCGACGTCATCATGCCGGGAATGAACGGGCGTGAATTGGCCAACCAGCTCTCCCCCACTCGCCCCGAGATGAGAGTGCTGTACATGTCGGGTTACACGGAGAACCACATTGGCCACAACGGCACGCTGGATGAGGGCATCACCCTGCTCCAGAAGCCCTTTACCCTCCCCGCCCTGAAGGCAAAAGTGCGGGAGGTGCTCGATACCCCACTCCCTCAGGAGATACACATGTCTGCTCGCTTAGCTCAACCCGCTCCAATGGCTCGCACCCGAAACAAGATTTCCTCCCCCTTCCGCGCTACCCGCTTCGATCTTCACCTGCCGCTGAAATACCGGCTGGTGGGAGAAAGCGGATGGCGTGAGGGCACAACCGAAAACATCAGCCGCTCGGGAATGTTGTTCCAGGCGGAAGAACCGATCCCAGCCAACGCGCAGCTCGAGATCAACCTCGTGCTGCCCGCTGAAATCGCAGGCCTGGCCGCGGCAGAAGTAGTCTGCCGGGGCGAGGTCGTGCGCGCGGTCAAGACCGAAGCCGGTACCGTAAGCCCGACTCTGGCCGCGAAAATCCTGCAATACCACTTCCAGCACGGCTCTCACCTGTCTCAGGCGTGAGCGGAAGTGGCAACCACATAGGCGAAAAGACGTCCGCCCAAAAATGGAGGCGCGGGCGTCCTCGCCCGTGCGGGCGAGCGTAGCTCGCCTGATGTGCAAACCGAATAGACTGGCAGGTAACCAAGAGCTCCGAAGCCAGTTGCTGGAGCGGCGATGTTACGTCAATTGCTGCTGCTTCTGAGCTATATAGGCCATCGTTGTACCCGCGTTCTTGCCGGCAGTTTCGGCCTTCATTGACTTGCCGTCCGTGGCGACGGTCATATCCCTCGCCCCGAAGACCTCCCCCTCCTACAGCCTGACAGCAGTTCGGCAAGCGCAAGAGGTCATGGCGGTGTAAACTTCCAGCCACTCTTCAAGGAGGACTCTCAACCATGACAAGAACAACAGTTATTGCTGTCTTAGCCGTATTTTGTGGTCTTACTCTATCCCTCAACCTTCACGCCCAGGGTGACAGCGATGTCGCCCAGCAGATCAAACAACTGCAGCAGGATTCCAGAAATGCGCAAATGAAGAACGATGTGTCGTGGGCGCAGCAGCATCTGGCTGACGGATTCATGGCAGGAAACAGCTGGGGGGCCTGGGAAACGAAGGACGATTTCATCAAGGATCTGCAGAACAACACGAACAAGTGGAAGAGCGGCAACATCAGCGACCTGCAGGTGGCGACCTTCGGTCCGAACACCGCGGTTTCACATTACACCTTCACCTACGAAGCTGAACTTCAGGGCAAGCACCGGGCGCGAACGGTCCTTTGCAGCGACACCTGGGTGAATGATTCGGGTACATGGAAAACGGCTTCAACTCACTGCTCCTTAGTGAAGGGCAAATAACAGTCGGACTCAAAGCCATTTCGGTAGCGTGGGACGGGGGCGGTGGGCCGGCAGAACGCCGGTTCCCGCCCACTTGGCCCGGCGGGTTACACCAATTCCTCGCAAAAGACCTTAAGGACTGGAAGTCAAAACCTCGCGGGCGAGGGCGCCCGCGCCACACGGCCGTAGGCGATCCTCAAAGAAGGCCTCAACGCTGGTGAGGATTTCTACGCGCCTCTTCGATTCGTAAATTGCCTTGCGCAACGCCGCCCCGCCCGCCACGCCATGCGTGAACCAGGAGGCAAACTGTTTCATCTTGCCTTCAGCGCCCGGCATCTCTTCTTCGATCAACATTTCGAAGTACGTACGAATCATCTGGTAGCGGTCAGCTTCGCTGGGCTCGTCATAACCACGACCCACCGAACGATCCACGTAGCCCCGGACGCCCTCGTCCGGGTAGGCGAGCGCAGCTCGCCAGAGATTTGTTTCGCCGGCTGAAATCAAAGCCGAGCCCTGCTCGGCTGGGCGGGCGAGGACGCCCGCCCCTACGTGGCCGCAGTACTGCTCAATCTGTCTGAATATCCAGGGATTCGACGGCGCCGTCCGCCCAATCATCACCGCGTCGCACCCCGTCTGCGCCACCATGGCACAGGCGTCCTGCGGCGTGCGGATGTCGCCGTTCCCAATCACCGGAATTTTCACCGCATCCTTGACCGCGGCAATCCAATCCCATCGGGCCTGGCCGCTGTACCCCTGCTCGCGGGTACGGGCATGCAGGGCCACTGCGCACAGTCCGCAGTCTTCCGCCATCTTCGCCAGTTCGACGCAAACGATGTTGTCGTCATTCCAGCCGGCGCGAAATTTCACGGTGAAAGGAATCGTGACCGCCGCCCGCACCGCCTCGAAGATCTTCCCGATCGCGGGCAAGTCCTTCAGCAGGCCGGAGCCTCCGTTGCACTTCACGACTTTCTTCGCCGGACACCCCAGATTAAGGTCCACCAGGTCGAAACCCAGCCCCTCGACCATGCGGGCCGCCTCAGCCATGACCTTGGGATCGCTGCCAAAAAGCTGCGCGGAGATGGGATGCTCGTCCTCGTAGAAGTGCAGGTAGAGCTTGGCCTTCCGGTCCTTCGAGCGCAGGATGCCGTCGGCCGAGGTGAACTCGGTCATGATCAGCCCGCACCCGCCAAGGTTCCGAATGAAGCGGCGAAACACGGTGTCGGTCACCCCAGCCATGGGAGCCAGCACGGTAGCCGGAGCAATGCGCACCTTCCCGATCGTCAGCGAAGCAGGAACCGGCGCGGCTCGAGTGGTCTGTGTGGCGCGGGCGCACTCGCCCGCGTCCGGCCCGGAATTGTCCCAATACTTACGCACGTCCCTATTCTACCTTTGTCCCCCAAAAACAAGGGCCCCCGCAAAAGCAGGGGCTGCTAAATCCCCACCCTCTTCGCAAAAGCGCGAAGAAGGGCGGGGCACCCTTTGTTCCACACGGCCTGTGGCGGAGCAGCGCTATCGGGTTACAGCCGCCAGAATCAGCTTTTGATTTTTCAGGATTTCGTTCGAGGGCGGCCTGGTTCTTCTTGATGACACCCTGGTTGGCGATGATGGTCTTCTGGTTCTTCACGATTGCGCCCTGGTTGGACAGGATGGCTTTCTGGTTTCTTACGATGGTCGCCTGGTTGGACAGAATTGTTTTCTGATTGGATAGAACTTTGGCGTCTGCCATTGTGATTTCTCCTTGATGATTTTCGGGAAGACAGTCTATCACCCGGCGGCGGCCCGCTCGCGTCAGGCCTGCTCGGGTCAGGAAGTACCGCTCACCCGGTCGTCGATATTCGCCGGATTGGCCTCGGGTTTCTCTCCGCGATAGACGCGGGCGATACCGCGCACCAGGCGGCGCAGGGGCAAGTCCACTCTTGGGGTCGGCAAAGAAGATTTCTCCCGAGCGGGTGCTGCGGTAGAACCAGCGCTTGAGCAGGGCCAGGTGCTCCATGGTTTCAAGAGCGGTCCTGGCGTTGACGGCCGGAAGCGTGGCCAGCGCGGCCTGCACTCTTGACTCCATGGATTGTGATTTGGTGTGCTCCGCGGCCTGGATCGGGAAACGTGAGCGGGCCGGTGATGACGCCGGCGTCAATAAAGAAGAATGCCACGGATTCGGGAAAGGCCGACGGCTGCACCATGATTGCGGTCAACTGATCGATGCGGCGCACGATTTCGGGAAGCTGGCCGAGCACGGGCTTGAGTTTTTCCACGCGGGCGTGCAGGGCTGCGGCGCTTTCAAATTCCAGGCTGGACGATGCCTGCTCGCGCTGTGCCGTTATCTCCCGCACCAGCGAGTCGCCGCTGCTGTCGAAGTACGACTGCACCCGGGCGACTTCGCGTGGTAGTCCTCGTCGGTGCAGCCTTTGAAGCAGGGGGCGAGACACATTTTCATCTCGGAGTAGATGCAGCCGGGAAATTGCGGGTCGGGATGGAGATCGTCCACGCAGCGGCGCATCTTGAAGAAATCCAGGGAATCATTGGCGAACTTTTCCGCCGCCGTGCGTGAAGGAAAGGGGCCGTAGTAAAGAGATCGCCCGCCCAGTCGGCCCAGCCGGGTGGTGATCGAAGCCCGTGGGTATTCATTTTCCAGGTGCAGCTTGAGCAGCGGGGCGAAGCGCAGCCGGAGGCGGTCGGCGTAGGTCTTGGGAAAAGCCCCGCGCAGCGCGCCATACAGTACGAAGCCGGATTCGAAATCGGAGCCGGTGGCGGTGTACTCGATGGAATGCACGCGATCGCGCAGATTCAGTCTTCGCGCCTGTTCCGGAGGGCCCAGGAGGCGTTGCAGGCGGCGCCGCAGGTTGGCGGTCTTGCTGACATAGGGTTCGGCCTGCGCATCGTTTCCGCGCAGCAGGAATACTGCCGGCCCCGCCGGAGCTGCGGCAAATGCTTCCGCGTCACGATCGGGGACGAACTCCAGGCGCTCGGTCAGCACAAGGACATTTTAGTTTGAATTAACCACGGAATGCAGGAAACGCGGCCACGTATAACACGGATAGCACGGATCTAAAGAATCAAATGTTTGATCCGTGTTAATCCGTGAGATCCGTGGCCAGGAATTTATCTGAAACTGGCGGTGCGGAATTTCTGGCGTCACGATCGGGGGCGAACTCAAGATGCTCGGTCAGCACCTAGGCATTCTAGTTTGAATTAACCACGGAATGCAGGAAACGAGGCCGCGGATAAACACGGATAACACGGATCTAAAAAATCAAATGTTTGATCCGTGTTAATCCGTGAGATCCGTGGCCAGGAATTTATCTGAAACTGGCGCTGCGGAATTTCTGGCGGAAGTCTTCGCCTTCCATCTTGATGATGCGGCACATTTCGTGCAAGCGGGAGCGCATACGCTCTCCAATGCGGTCTCCCAGGGTTTCGCGGCGGGTGGACCGCTGGGCACGGGCAAACTCCGAGGTGGGGTTCGCGTATGGATCTTGACCCACATCGTCCGAAAAATTTGTCGTAATGATGGTCGTACGCTTGTCGTTGTAGCGCGTGTTCAGAATCAGGCTCACCGTGTCCCAGACCCATTCCGTGGGTTTGACCGCGCCCAGTTCGTCGAGCACCAGCACCTCGGTTTCGAACACGGGTCGCAGGACGTCCAGTTCGGTGGCCTTTACCGAGTCGTTATAAGAATTCTGGATCTGCTTCAGCAGTTCGCGGTAGTCGTAGAACAGGCAGGCAATGCCCTTGCTGAGGACCAATTCCTTGATAATGCCAACCGCCAGGTGGGTCTTGCCCACGCCGATGCTGCCGATGAGAAGCAACCCGGTGCTGTCCACCGGATACTCTTCCACGAACTTGCAGGCCGCCAGTCGGGACGAAGCCAGCGCCCGATGGGGACCGTCGAACTCGAAGTTCGACAGCTCGCAGTGCTCGTAACGTTTGGGAATGCGGGCAGCGGCGAGCAGGGTCTGGGTACGCGCCTGCCGCCGGCAGTCGCAACGCGTCACCCGGCGATCGGAGCCGATAGAGACTGATTTCCAGCCAGTACCTTCACACAGAGGGCACACGTCCGCGGAAACTTTCATGACCTGGGTTCTTTTCCTTATCTAGACTTTGCACTCGCCGGCGCGCTTTGCGCAAGTGCCAAAGCCGGTGTGCCTGTGTACATCCTGTGCAGTGGAGGAAGGATTTGTGGAGGCCTGAGGAAATACAGCCCGGGGTGGATGTAGATCGCCGATGAGTCTCTTCAGGGCTGGCAGAGCCACTTTTCCGGGCCTTGCCGCGGAGAACAGGCTCTTTCTCAGGCTGGGAACGGGTGCGATTTCCCAGGGTGACCCAGACTCGGCATCCGGCGCGGATTTCCACAGTTGACATTCTCTTCAGACGGTAGCTAAATAAGGCCGTCGGGTTTCCCCACTCAGCGAGTGTCCATTCTTTCCTCCCCTGTGCGCGCTGGGGGACTAACGAAACCTGCCAGGAGAGACGATGAATAAAGCCGATCTCATTGACCGAATCTCAGCTAGCTGCCACATCAGTAAAGCCACGGCAGCCACGGCTATCGACACTGCTGTCGACAGCATCACTTCTGCTCTGAAAAAAGGGGATCGAGTAGCGTTGATTGGTTTTGGCACGTTCTCGGTCTCGCAGAGAAAAGCCCGCAACGGGCGTAATCCGCAGACCGGCGCCACCATCAAGATCGCTGCCCGCAAAGTCGCCAAGTTTTCATCCGGAGCCGAACTCAAGAAAGCGGTCAACCGCGGTAAGTAGGCCCACAGCTCAAACCGAAAACGGCAGGAGGTCGGTCCTGCCGTTTTTGTTTTTACAGACTATCGTGGGGACAGATGGATTGTGTAGCGAATGGGACATCAGGCGAGCAGGGCTCGGCTAGGGTTACGGGTTAACATGACCCGTTCACCTCCGAAGGCCGAGCCAGGAGACAGCTGGCGGACTCGGTTCTACTAAAACAAGGCCCTGATAGCTGGTCATTTTGGAGACGATGAACCACGACGGGCAAGAAGTCACGCGAGGGAAACCCTGGAAAACAACGCCTTCGTGATACTTCGTGCCCTTGTGGTTTATGCAGTGCCGTATCTGCTACAGACTGACCCACTACCCAGGCCACCCTCCAGGGGTTGCTGAATCCTGCACTAATCCTTTAGAATCTAATGTCTCGAATAAGTTTGGAGACCCCATGAAGGCAGCGATTCATCCCGCTTACAACGAAATACGCGTCATGTGCGCGTGCGGCAGCAGCTTTACCACTCGATCCACGCATAAAGGCGACATCCACGTAGAAATTTGCTCGTCTTGCCATCCTTTCTTCACCGGCAAGCAGAAGCTTATGGACACCGCCGGCCGGGTGGAGCGCTTCCGCCGCAAGTACGCCAAGGCAGAACCAGCAAAGAAGTAACGCCGCCGATCTACGGATTATCCCAGCCCCCGCTCCGGCGGGGGCTTCGTTTTGAGGGGAAGCGGAAACGCGAGGGCGCCGCGCCATCCTAGTTTCGCGTTTTGTGCGAAATTAGGGTGGGGATTTTGACCCTCCCAACGATTGTCTAATAGGAACTGTAGTTCGCCACAACTCGCACCACTTTCCCGCTGGCAGACAGTTCCATGAATTCCCCCGTGCGGATTCCGTTTTGATTGGTGTAGTAGAGCACCATGCTGTTGATCCCCCAGAGCACGTCCTCAAGGCGAAAGTGGAGTTCCGGATAGGCTGTCCAGCCCGCGCTGAAAGTAAGCTCTCAAGTTTGCCTTCCCTGCTACCTTGCCGTCCGGCGCCCCCAAAAGACGGGCGGCCACGGGCGAGATCAACTCGATGGCATCGTCATAGTGCGTCATGATCAAGTCCAGATCATGAGCGTTCCAAGCCCCAACCCAATGATTAGCCAGACTCCAGGCTTCGTCCCTCGTCACTGCCGTTCCCTCCGCTCAATGCTTCGCCCAGGCCCATCCCGTGATTCGCCAACCCGTCGGGGCTCTTGTGCAGGGAAAGCGTAATGATCGAGCCGACTTCGCTCACCGGCTTCCCCTTCTGCTTGAACGTATAGTTCGCGGGAACGACGACATAGGCATAGTCGGAGCTGACATCCACGTGCGACGCCTTGCCGAGCGTCACCACTCCATCGGTAATGCCGTTCTTTCGAGCATCGGCGTCAAAGTCGCTCAACCACTTCGCGCAGGCCCCGGCACCATGCCACTCGTGCGGCGGAAATTCATCGAGGATGGATGTCTCATCCGCGCAAGCCGCCACGGCCATCTTCGTATCGCCCTTGTTGAAGCCATCTACAAACTGATTGATCGAGGCGAGTACCGCGGTCTGTGCCGATCCAGAAGTCTGCGCCATCGAGAACGCGGCCAACACAACAGCGAAAGTGCAACGAGCATTCTATGCATAGACCCGAAGTATAACGGGACGATGAGGGTGCCCCATCCTAATTTCGCGTTTGTTGCGAAATTAGGGTGGGGATTTTGACCTTGAAGATTCAGGACCCCCAACCCACCGTGAGCTAAACTGACCAGCCACAAGCCGTCATTGCCTGCATAATTGGTATGTCTGACAGTTAAACAGGAGGTTCTATGTTAGGTTACGGTTTGGCAGGAACGGTTCTGGTAATTCTCTTGATCGTTTTTCTCGTGCGTGGAAATCTCTGAACGCAACCTGGGCGCTCCCAGCGCCCATTAAAATCGTTCGCGTCGTTCGTCTTTCTCGTTCGCATTCCCCTGCTTGGGTTCCGCGCTTGATTTCGACGGATCGCCCCTACCCACGTAAACTACTGGACACGGGGGACGGCATGAATCGTCAACACGAAGAACTTCTCCGTGAATTTCAGGAATTTGCCCTGGACGCTCCCACCGCCAAATCAGTCATGGAGCGCATCTCGCAGCGTCTGCACGAAAAAATGACGCGCTATAACTGGGTAGGCTTTTATCTCGTGGACCCAGCGGACCCGGGCATTCTCCTGGTCGGACCTTTCGTCGGCAGCTTTACCCCCAATGCTCGCATTCCTCTCGACAAGGGACTCTGTGGCGCTGCAGCCACCAGCGGGCAGGTCGTAGTCGTGCAGGATGTCTCCAGAGATACGCGCTATCTCTCGGGATCGTGGATGGTGAAATGTGAAATCGTGGTCCCTATCTTCGTAAAGAAGAAGCTCGTGGCTGAACTTGATATCGAGAGCTATTTTGCCAACACCTTCACCGAACCCGAGCAGAAGTTCGTGGAAGCCTGCGCCGCCCTAGTCGGAAAGTATCTGGCAAAGGGATAACCGAGGGTGCCCCATTCGCGCCTTTTGCGAAATTAGAGTGGGGATTTTGACCTTAAATCTTCAGACCTCCCCAACCCTGTCATCCCGAGCGAAGTGGAGGGACCTGCTGTTTGTTCCCGTCGGGACAGCCGCAGACAGGGATCGTGCGTCGAACGCAAACGTCGTTGTCCGTGACGGCAGTCGCGCACCCACCCTTTCGCACAAAACGCGAAAGGATGGGGCAACCTCAATTCGGGGGAAAGGGTGCGCACCCCGCCCATGGAACAATCTTCCCCGTCCGCTGCGTAACACCAGGTGCGTACACCTCGGACAAAAAGGATCCCCGAATGAAAAAGGTCACTGTCCTTGTGCAGGCCATCCTCGTCGCAGCTTTGCTCAGCACACCCTTCGCCCACTCCCAAGCCGCACCCTCCCCCGACGCGCTCTTCAAAACCATCCAGTCTCTGGATACCCAACTCTTCGACGCCTACAACCACTGCGATCTCGAGAAATTCGGATCGCTGATCGCCGACGATATCGAGTTCTATCACGACAAGACCGGCCTCAGCCGCGGACGCCCGGCTCTCGTCGAGGCAATCAAGAACAATATCTGTGGCAAGGTAACCCGGGAACTCGTTCCCGGCACGCTCGAGGTCTATCCCATTGCCAACTATGGCGCGGTCGAGATCGGCATCCACCGTTTCCATCACCCCGGACACGAGGAACCCGGCTCCGTCGGCGAGGCCAAATTCATTCATCTCTGGCAAAACCAGGACGGAGTGTGGAAGGTCACCCGCGTCATCAGCTTCGACCACCAGTCTTTGACTAAGTGACTGACGTCTCGAGGAAAGGATCGGGTACGTCGCCGGGTGCCTCATCCTAATTTCGCGTCTCTTTGCGAAATTAGGGTGGGGATTTTGACCTGGAAGCATTCAGAACTTCCAACCATTGTCATCCCGACCGAAGCGAAGCGCAGCGAGCGAAGTGGAGAGCCTGCCCTGAGCGAGAGTCGAAGGGGACCTGCTGTTTGCTCGCATCGTCCCAGGCCCGGATAGCAATCGTGCGCCGAATGCAAACGTAGTAATCCGTGACGGCAATCGCGCACCCACCTGCCAGAAAATGAATTCGCGGGTGCCCCATCCTAATTTCGCGCCTTTGGCGAAATTAGAGCGGGGATTTTGACCTTCTTCTCCGCGCCGCGCAACAAGATTCCACCCTTCCATATACTGCGCAAACTTATGCCCCTTCCTCGGCGTAAGGTTCAACGACAAATTCCCCTCCACCACATCAAACGGGATGATGTACCAGACATCCACCGGCACCAGGTACACCGCAAAGAAATCCACCTTCCCGCGCGCATAGCGCTCATGCTTCGGCCCGGTGATATTGGAGGTGTACGATCCCTTGCGGCAAAACGTCGTTGACTTCACCTGGATCCGCAGAAACCTCCCATTCTGTTCCACCCCAACGTCATAACTGGCCGAGTCCCCATGCGGACGCGACACATTCAACCCCCGGTCCGCCGCCCGCGCCATAAAACAAAGTTCCGCCCACTCGCCGCGTTCTTTACAAGTCTTCTTCGAGCCCATGTCTTTTCTCACGCCCACTCCTTCACATCTGAAATGTCACCCCCAAATAGAAAACGCGGCCACCATGGGCCGCGCACATTCGATGCCTTAATTCAATCTTATCAACCCGACGCCCAGAAATGGGACACCCCAGCCCGCTTTATATCTCCCACCGTTCCCTCACGATACCGTCATTCCTGTAATTTCTCCCTATTGACAACCCCAGGCCAACCACCAGCCGGGTGCCCATCCTGATTTCGGCGGGTGCCCCATTCTAATTTCGCGCCTTTTGCGAAATTAGAGTGGGGATTTTGACCTCGAAGCTTCAGACCTCCCCAACCACTGTCCTCCCGAGCGAAGTCGAGAGCCTGCCCTGAGCGAACCCCGAGTGCCGACGAGGGGGAGTCGAACGGGGACCCGCTGTTTGCTCGCATCGTCACAGGCACGCATAGGGATCCTGCGTCGAATGCAGATGTAGATGTCTGTGCCGGTAGCGTGAACTGAAGCCCTAGCCACCCTTCCCCGCTTGATTGTGCACACTCAGCAATTGAGCCGCTAAGCAATCCGAAACCAATTCTTCCATAGCGGAAACATCCAGTCTCCCGTTGCGATCAGATGCGTCGGCGGCCTGCAGAGCGCGAAAATAGCGGTCACGGCTCTTCGGATTGTCCGCGATTTGCTGTGGTACGGTCGGTTCGCCAGGCAGGTTATACCCGAGCCTGACGCAGAGGACCAAGTAAGAAGCCGCACGAGAGGTTCTGCCGTTTCCTCCAAGAAATGGATGGATCCAGTTGTGACGCCACATCACATAAGCCGCGAGGTGGATCGCTGAGCTTCCAAAATTGCTATTCACGTACGAACACATCTCTTCAACCAGAGGCATTACTTGTTCCCAAGGCGGAGGCTGATGAAGCGTATCGTCAGCAGTTCCCGCGCGGCTTAGATACACAGGACCCATGCGGAAACTGCCGGCGCAGCCATAGATGTCGCGTATGGCCAAGTAGTGAAGGCGGGCAAGGATTTGTGGTTTGAGTTTGAATTCAGGAATGAACTCGGTGACCATCTGCTTTACCGCGTCAAATTGCAAAAGGCCGTTCCTCGATTCGAGGTCGGCCTTTTGTTCTAGCGTGTCGTAAAGTTGATAAGCTGGGCGTGGCACTAGCGAGCGCTCACTTCTCGTCTTTTAGTTGCTCCGCGGCCCGGTTAATCCTGTCCCAAGTGATGGAATCGTTCTCGATTTTGGTATTGCCATAGGCAAAACTGCGCCGCTGGCTTTCAGCCTGCTCGGCTGTCATCTCCACTTTTCTCGCCATTTCAATCAGTCTGTCCAGTTCTTCCGACATGAGGCACCTTCTTGATACGACCCAAAACGGTCAATTTATTGTTCCGAGATGATGATAGCGCGGCCTGCCGTTGTCAACAAAGGAATAGCAGCGAAACGGAATTCGCGGTACCTGAATGGTTCGCGTGAGAAACAATCAGACTCAAACGGGAAGACTGTACCAGGAAGAGTGCGCTACCTGCCCAAGAATGGGGAACGTCGCCCTCTTTCCCCGAGTTGCCCCATGAACTCGCAAGAATAGGCCGCCCCAGCCCGGTCTATCGATAGGCGGGCTCAAACGGTTTGCACTGCTCAGCAAAGAACCGGTCACGCACATAGGGTAACGCCTGCCTCGCCTCGCTGTAGCCCAGACCCTGGAGTTCAGCGATCTGCTTCGCACCGTCCAGACGGAAGCGCCCCGTCGGGGCGGGGGGATCCACCCTCAGCACCTTCTCCATTCCCCTGTCCCTTCCCGTGAGGTGGCGTGCCATTCCGAGCGCTGATCGCGACTGTCCACGTATAGCAGCGAATATTCCGCGCCTGAGCCAAAACAGTCCCCACTATGTCCTTTCTGCTTGAGGTCGAGAGCCTCCTCCGTGCATCCGAGACTTAAAACGTCGACGTCCTCCGCTGGCTGGCCCAGCAAGGTTATCGCTTCTACAACGGCGAGGCTCACGGGATTGTTTGCCCACACGCCACCGTCGACGAGTGCAATGTGGTTCGCCGAATCATACGCAGGAAAGTAAGTTGGGGCGGCTGCAGTTGCCATGGCTACCTCGACGGCTCCCACCTTGTAGTCCATCATCAAGCGCTTGCTGTGTGCAGTCTTGAAGATGTGAATGTCGGACTTGTTCGCATCGAATGACGGGATCAACAAACGCACGCGGGAGTCGCCCAGCGTCTTAGTGCCGAACACGTCGTCCAGCGCGGCGCGAAGCGGGCCAGGGTCGTACCTTTCTAGGCCCAGCAGGAGTCGTAGTGTGGGCTCTTGGCCACCCGGAAAGATGCCCGGACCCAATTTGACAAAGAAGCGCGCCATCTCCCGCGCGCTGAGCCCGAGGCCTAATCCGATGGCCAGGATCCCACCTGCGGAAGTACCGGCTATGAGGTCAAAGCACTGCGCGACCGACTGCAAACCTAATGTGTTTTCGATCTCCGCCAAAAAGCTCGCGGGGAACACACCCTTGATACCGCCGCCGTCTATCGAAAGGATCTTGAATTGGCTCATTCTTTCGGGCTCGCTGGCTCGTGGCCTTCACCAAACCACTCGCCTGTCGCGAGCCATATTTCATAAAAAAACAACCAAAAGGAGATCCAGGGCACGATGAATTCAGAAATTCTTTGATCGGGCCGCCACTCTGTCCGCAGATGCAGGCAAAGATCGTTCCCTTCGAATACATGTGGAAGCTTGGTGCACCCGGGCGCTAACCGCAAGCGTGGTCGCAGCACTTGAACCCTCGGACGTGTCGGAACCTTATACTCAAGTCCGACGGTGTATCTGTCGCTGGTCGGTGATGGTTGCAGTATCCCGGAGCATCGAAGGTCGTTCCTCGCGGTGACCACATGGAACTCTGGAAAAGCCAGCTTCAGAAAATACGCCTGCTGCACAGGCGTAAGCGGCCTTTGCGAAAGGTAATTACTCTTTCCCATAAAAAGTGTTCGGCCTCGCGAATGTGACCCCTGGGCCAACCGACGCGATAATGCCAGCACTGGTCACACCCAACTTGCGTGCCACTCTCGATTCTTGGAGCTGTTTCGCCCGTTTTCTCAAAACTGTTTTGACTTGCTCACCGAATAGCTCCTCGAGTTCGGCATTCACGTTCTCGCCTCGCGACATCAGCTGCGACCATCGACGTTGGAAATCGCGTATGCCCGCCTCGAATGCTTCATACGCGCCGTAGTTCGAATCCCAGCGTTCTGTCAGATCCTCAGCGAGGTTGGATGGGTTCAACAGGCGCAAATGCTTTTCGCCAGCCCGGCGAGAGACCTCGATGAGATTCACGATGCCGCCCAACACCGAAGTGAGCGCACTGCTCACTGACTGTTCCCCGCGATATGCGAGCGCCGAGACAGTGGTCAGGACGATTGAGATTGGAACCAACTTTGGGTCATAGCCGGTATAGTATCGATCTCTCCATCGCTTGATCAGCTGCACGACGAGCTGGAGCGTGTCCTTCTCCGCGACGGCTTCTTGCGGTGGGATCGGCGCCGCCTTTTCGAGCAGTCGATCGATCAGCAACTGTCTGCTCTTCTGTTTAAACCACTCGATGTAGCCGAGGGGGTTGCTATCACACCATCCTTTCGCCGCGCGGTCAGGAACTTTTATGGAGCTTCCGCCAACAGCAAGGTTCAGGCATGCAGGTAGCACGTCCATGTAAAACTCGTCCGCGTATTCGATACGTACGCAACGGTTTTTCAGCGACGTCATCGGACGATAGGTTCCGTTCTGTCGCAGAAATTCGTACAAAGATCGAATCAATCCCATTGGATCAATGCCACGGTGATCCCGTGAGAGTTGGAGCACGAAATCGAGGTCGTGAGGGCCCGCGGTAGGTATCACCGTCGTGCCGAGAGCCATCGAACCTTGTCCTC